>CANQYY010000034.1 GCA_947628225.1 uncultured Lachnospiraceae bacterium | reverse complement strand
AGCAGGCCGTGATGGAAATGTGCAAACGTGAAAATCTCCATCAAGTAGATTTACTCACTCCTGCAGAAAGGAAAATTACTGAAAAGGAATATCACGCCAATCGCAGAGGACAGGAAAAATTAAATAAGAGAAATCAGCAAATGCTCTCCGGCGGCATCACTCCCCGAAAAACGGTATATCAAACGCAGAAAGACGATCTGCGAACCGCCATTGATGAAGCTGCCGCTGTCGTGAAAAATCTGGAAGAATTTCAAAATTACCTTTGGGATAATCACAAGATTACCTTAAAAATAAATCGAGGAAGATTCAGCTATCTCCACCCGAACCGCCAGAAGGCCATCACGGGCAGGATGTTGGGAAGCTGTTATGAAAAAGATTACCTGCTGAAAAGATTTGAGGAAAATACAGAACGACGAATTGAAAAAGACACCGAAAAGGATTTATCTGCTCTTGGTCAGGCTTTGACTCCATTGCCGCAACAAGACACTGGAGAACCGCTTCTTTTTATCAAAACAGATCTTCGGCTCGTGATTGACCTGCAGCAATGCGTGAAAGCGCAGCAGAGCCGGGCTTACGCCCAGCGTGTCAAGCTGACAAATCTGAAGCAGATGGCAAAGACCATCGCCTATGTGCAGGAACACGGCTTTGACACCCGGCAGGATTTATCAGCAGCTTTGGACGATGCGGGAACACAGACAGGAGAAATGAGAAAGGCGCTCCGCTCCACAGAGCAGCGGATAAAAGAGATTAACGAGCAGATTCATTACACCGGACAATACCTCGCCAACAAGAATATCTACAGCCAATATCTGAAATCCAGAAATAAAAAACATTTTCGCCAGGAACATTCGACAGAAATCACGCTGTATGAAACTGCACGGAAATTTCTCAAAGAGCGATCCGGCACGAGCAAGCTTCCCTCCATCAAATCGCTGAAAGAGGAAAAAGAAAAACTGTCCCGGCTAAAGGACAGCCAATATGCCGCATACAAAAATCTGCGGGAATATCAAAAAGAGCTAAAAACCGTATGCTCCAATGTGGATATGATATTGGAAAACTCCCATTCCCAGCAAATGATCCAGCAAAAAAGCCAGGATATTTCATAGCAACTTACTATCTGGAGCAGGTCAGAAACGAATTTTTTCTATCCTGCTCCTTTTTCTTCTCCTTTACGCTTAAATGGTGCGTACACGCACCATATTGTTATGTTCTCTCACCCTTTAAAATACAGAGGGAAGGGGATGATTGGAATGATAACTTACGACAGGCTCTGGGCTACTTTAAAAGAAAAAAATATTAGCCAGTACAAACTGATCACTGAATATGGAATTGACAAAGCGCAGCTACACAGACTCCGGCATAACATGGTTGTCAAGACAATCATCCTAAACGAACTGTGCAGCATTCTCGATTGCAGGATTGAAGATATAATGGAATACATTCCAGATACGAAATAAAGGAGAGATTACCATAAGTGGGTAAAGCAATTTTTCTTTTATGAGGCAGTCCTTTCCGGCGCATACAGGATAAATACTTCAATGCGGCTATCCTCTAAATCTGCATTTTCTACTATATTGTAAGAAACATAATAGTCCCTGATAAAATATCCGCTGTAAGGGTCAGATAGCGTATAAAGTTTTTTGGTCGCAAAATCCACAAGGCAATAACCTGTCGTCCCTAATCGGGTATCTTCACCATAATTCTTTTGATCCACATAAAATCCAACGACGGAATTAAGACAGTCCTGGCACAGATATTTTTTAATACTGTTAAAATCCACCTCATCATTCTTCTCATAGTTCACATCAACATTTGTAAAACCTCTGTTGGGATTTCCCTGCACCATGATACTGCCATGATTTTCGCCAAAGGATGATATTCGTGTGCCGGAGCCATTCTGCCCAAATAATTCATTCCCATCATCATCATACGCTCTCACTTCCGTATCACTAATGGCAGGCTCACCCCAGAAAACAATCCCGATAGAATCCCTTTTTGCATAGTAGGGCATTAAACTATCGTCCCTATTGCCGCATATATAACAGTCTTTTGCTTTAACCGCTGACAGAACCTCGATTTCATATTCTGGACGTTCCAGCACAGATTCCGATTCATCTAACGATCCGCCATTTTGCCTGACGCAACCGACAAGGACAACGACTATCACTGCCATAATACTAAATGTTATACATCTCCCAATTTTTCTTATTTTCATCGACTTCTCCTTGAGCAATATGGTGCGCACACGCACCATATTATTATAAATTATCCACCGCTAAAATACAAGTAGCGGGGGTGATTGCGTGATAAAATACGACCGCCTATGGTCAACTCTAAAAGAAAAGAATATCAGCCAATATAAATTGATAAAGGATTACGGGATTGATAAATCACAGCTCCACAGGCTCCGGCACAACATGGTCGTCAAAACGCTCATATTAGACACCCTCTGCCGAATCCTTGACTGCCAGATTGAAGATATTATGGAATACTCTCCAGACGAAAAGAAAAAGAAGGAAGATGTCTGATAAATAACCTAACATCTTCCTTCTTTTTTCTC
>CANQYY010000033.1 GCA_947628225.1 uncultured Lachnospiraceae bacterium | reverse complement strand
GGCCTCCTATAATTTTTATTTTATCATAGAAGACCTTAAGTTTCATTCTTTTACAGAAAAAGTTTCACAGACTCCGACAGACTTACCGTAAACGGCACGACCTATGTGCATTGGTACGATTGCATCACCGATTATATTCTCTAAAGATACCTCTCTCATTCTTTTATAAAATCACCATGCGCCTATTTTCAGTCTTTGAGAATAGGCGCTTTTTTGGTATGACGGGCATGCCGTCAGTCTGTGGTGAAAGTTCCCATGTGTGAGCCTCTGTTTTCTTTCTATCATCGTTTGTTCTCTTTTCGGAAACCAAACAGGTCTTTCTTCTCGTATTTTTCTTTACTGACTGCCAGTACATGATAGCCTGCCGGCTCCATAAGAACTGTTATCTTTTCTCAAATTCCGGTTTCCACGCCGCAAAACCGGCAAGCTGCTCATCCGTACGGTGGTAGTACCGCTCGCCTTTATCCAGCTTCGCAATCTCCGCCATATCTTCATCCGTCAGCTTAAAGTCCAAAATATCAAGATTATCTTTGATGTGAGCCACGTTCTTACTGCCCGGAATCACCACAAAGCCCATCTGCGTATGCCAGCGGAGAATTACCTGTGCCGGCGTCTTTCCGTACTTCCTGCCAAGCTCGGCAAAGACAGGTTCGTTGATGAGCGACTGATCTCCGTGTCCAAGGGGATACCAGCTCATGAGCTTGATGCCGTATTTATCAAGCGTTCTCCTCAGCTCCTTCTGTGTAAAGTACGGATGCGCTTCCACCTGAATAAACTGCGGCGCAATTTCCCATTTGGTTTCCAGCTCCTCGATATACTTTCCTTCAAAATTACGTTTTCCATTGATTCGTCCTCCTGTCTATGTTTTTCAACCAATTCCTTATTTTTCAATTTTTCTCCGGCTTCAACAGTCTGCAAAGACCGCTTGCCGCTGCACCGCCGTTAATCAGGCATGCGTCGTACTGAACTGCGCCGCGCAGTCCTTCAGCCGGGCGATTACATCGATCTGCTGAGGACAGGCTTGCTCGCACTGACCGCAGGCGATACAGTCAGAGGCACCGCCTCCGTCCTTTACCGCTTCTGCATACCGGCGTCTGCCTTCCTCCAATTGTCCCCATACAAGCTGCTGATTCCGGGCGGCAAAAATCTCCGGAATTGCAATTTTTTTCGGGCATCCCGCCGTACAGTAATGACAGGCAGTGCAGGGAATGGATTTCACGCCGGTCATGATTTCCTGCGCCCGACGGACGGTCGCCTGTTCTCTGCTGTCTAAAGGCTTAAAATCTTTCATGTAGGAGAGATTGTCTTCCATTTGCTCTATGTTGCTCATACCGGACAATACTGTGATAATCCCGTCCAGTGATGCTGCGTAACGGATTGCCCATGAAGCAAAGGAAGCGTCCGGATCAGCCTCCCGGAATACTTTCTGCACTGCCGCAGACGGATTTGCCAATGCGCCGCCTTTGACCGGCTCCATTACCACGATGGACTTGCCGTGGCTTCTGGCAACTTCATAATTCTCACGCGCTGTCACATCCGGGTTTTCCCAATCGGCATAATTAAGCTGAAGCTGCACAAATTCAGCGTCCGGATGGGCGGTGAGCAGTTCCTCCAGAATGTCCGGCGTGGCATGGAATGAGAAGCCCCAATGCCGGATCAGCCCTTTTGCTTTCTGCTCCTTTACAAAATCCCAGATGTGGTATTTATCATAGGTTTTATAGTTGCCCGTCTGCAAAGCGTGGAGCAGATAGTAGTCAAAATAACCTGCGCCGGTTCGCTCCAGACTGGTATAAAACTGCTGCTTGGCGGTCTGTTCATTGTGAGCGCCCATCCATGCGCACAACTTCGTCGCCAGCGTAAAGCTCTCGCGGGGATAGCGGTCCACTAAAGCCTCTTTTGCAGCCCGCTCAGAATCGCCGCCGTCATACACATAAGCCGTGTCAAAATACGTCAGCCCTGCCTCCATAAACAGATCCACCATTTTCTTAACCTGCTCCATATCCATCTTTCCCCCGCGCTTGGGCAGGCGCATAAGGCCAAATCCCAGCTTTGGGGTGTTTTCGCCAAAATATTTTTCCATGCTATCCTCCATTTACTCTAATACCTTTTTTACCCATGCCGCTACCGTACTTTTCGATTTCGCCGCATCCGCTCCATGAATGGCAAGTCCTGTACCCACGCTTGCCCCCTTACAGATTTTCTTCAGATCCTCTACCGATTTCCCAAGTCCGCTTCCTTCATGCGTCATAACAGAATAAACTCTCTTACCCAAAAAATCCAATTTTTCTAACTGTGTAAACATACCCGGAACTATAGTTCCCCACCAGCAAGGCGAAGCAACGATGATGTTATCGTAATCTTCAATGGAATCCAAATACTCCTTAAGTTCCGGTCTGGCATTCTCACTTAATTCTGCCTTAGCCTGCTCCGTACACCTTGTATAGTCAGCATCGTATTCCTTGACAGGGCGGATTTCAAATAAATCTCCACCTGTAGCCTCTTTCAAATACTCCGCCACAATTTCCGTGTTGCCTTTTTCAAGATTTACAATACTGCCATTTACATAGTTCTCGCCTCTTCTTGAATAATAAATGATAAGTGTTTTGCCCATGTATCTGCCCTCCATCTCTATATTCATTATACTTATTATAGATAGGATTCTCTGCATAATCAATTTGATTTTTGGCTCTTATTGATAAGTTTTACTAATGCGGCTTTAACATCTGTTCCTGCTTCATCGATGACTAATAAAGGCTTGATAAGCGTTATCAATCACCGGTGCAAATTGATGATACATTTCCCAGGAAAAGCGGACTCTTAAAACCGTTTCCCTCATTTCCTCTTCGATAAACTTACAATAATCACGAAAATACCCATTCCCCTCATAATATTCATCCACAAAATCCAAAATCTCATCTTTCATAAAAATACTGGGAAGAACGCCGTCGCAATAATTCATAAGAAAATCGACCCCGCCGATTCTCTCTTCCTTGATCAGACGCAATCCCTCTTCATCAATCTCTTCCGCCTTATAGAAATCATTTTGTATCAGCCAAATTAAAAAAAATGCGATGTGGTTCCCGGCAAATTCCCAAATGACAGTTTCTGTTTCTTCGTCCAGCTCATCGAAATCTAATTCTTCCTCAGCGATCCCGTGGAGGGCGCAATACTCTTCCACTGCGCTCTCCCATTGGTATTCTGCCTTATCATGTACAAATACATGCTCTTTTTCCTTGTCTTTTTTCTTAAACAACCCTAAAATTCCCATTCGTATCACTCCTTAATCTCTTTTAATTTCCATAACCCTGCTCCCTATTTTTGTGTATTGCGCGAATTTTAGTAATGTTATTTTACCGCTAAATTACCTTTATTTCAATAAACATTACTAATTTTTATGAATTCGCACTTTTTATGTGGCGACTGTACTAAATAGTTATAAAGACCTGGTTCTTTTGGAGTATAATTCTGTTAAAATAGTTATTACTAAAGAAGTGGATGAGATGATTACACACAATATTTTCTATACAGCGATAACAAGAACTAAAAAGAATTTGAAAATATATTGGACTGCGGAATCGCAGCATAAGATAATTGATAGTTTTGTCAATGACGAAACATCAAATGATGCAAAAATATTTGCTGCAAGAACAGGCATCAAGATGATAAAAAGAAAAGGAAGATGATATTATGGTTAAGAAGGAAGGAACTGATGGATTGGTAAAAAAATAATCCTTGTCAACCTTGCAGGCACATATTATAATGTAGATAAACAAAAGGGGAAATGCTATGACAGAGAAAGCCTTTGAGGAACTGCAAATTAAAGATGATTTCATGTTTAGTGTTATTATGAGAAATCCAAAGTTTTGCAAACCTTTTTTAGAACGGATACTTAACATAAAGATTTCCCGCATTGAATATCCGAAGTCACAGGAAACGATAGATCTTTCAGCAGATGCAAAGAGTGTACGTTTGGATATCTATGTAGAGGATGGGAAAGAAACCGTATATAATATTGAAATGCAGACTGCTGAGAATAGAAATCTCCCTAAAAGAACAAGATATTATCAAGGAATGATAGACCTGAATATCTTGGAAAAAGGGGATAATTACAAAGATTTAAAACGGAGTTTTGTTATTTTTGTATGTACCTTTGATTTGTTTGGCGAAGGTCGGCACATCTATACGTTTGAAAATCGTTGTATCCAAAATCTGGAGTTAGGTCTTGGTGATGATACAACGAAGATTATTTTAAATACTAAGGGGACAATGGATGATGTTACACCGGAAATGAAAAAGTTACTCGATTTTATTGATGGTAAGGAACCAGAGGATGACTTTACCAGAGAGTTAGATGAGGCGGTACAGTCTGTTAGAAAGAATGAAAAATGGAGGTTGGATTATATGACTTTGCAGATGAATTATCAGGAAAAATATGAGCAGGGTGTAGAGCAAGAGAAAAGGCAATCTGCATTGAGGATGATGGAAGCGGGCAAATTGTCTTCGGAGGAGATTGCATTGTATTCTGGGCTTGCTTTGGAACAGGTGCTTGAATTAGAGAAAGAGTTACAACCAGTATCTGGAAATTGTATATAAGAGACGAGTTTGAATAGCGGACATTTGGACTGGAAAGTGCGTAAAAATGGGCATTTTCCGGTTTTTTCTTTTGCTTCGTGAGATTGTTTTGAGATTGATTTTGAAGCACTTTCCATATATTCCATAAAAAGAGAATCTGATTGAAATTCCTGTCGAAGTGTGTTAGTATTTCTTTGGGACTACCAGGATGGTAGGCGGTTAGCCCTCTCCGGAGGGACTG
>CANQYY010000032.1 GCA_947628225.1 uncultured Lachnospiraceae bacterium | reverse complement strand
GTCTGCCGCCGGATGGGTTATTTTAACCATACTCCTGCCAAAAAGAAAACATACAAGCCAAAACCATATGACACTCCCTCCCGGCTGGGCATGAAATGGCAGATGGATGTGAAATATGTCCCCACAGCCTGCTATGCCGGCAGTGTCCCCCAAAAGTTTTACCAGTATACTATGATTGATGAGGCTTCTCGGCAGCGGTTCCTCTACCCTTATATGGAGCAAAGCAGTTATTCCACCGTGGACTTTGTCAAAAGGGCAGTCGCCTATTTCGGATATCAGCCCCAAATCCTCCAGACGGATAACGGCGCAGAATTTACCCACCTGACAAAGACAGACCGGGAACATCCGCTGGACAGCCTATGCAGGAATCTTGGGATTTTCCATCAAAGGATACGCCCCCGTACTCCCAGACACAACGGCAAAGTGGAACGAAGCCACCGTAATGACCAGGAACGATTCTATAACCATATGTCTTTTTATGACTATCCGGATCTGGCAGTCCAGATGAAACGGTACCTCCGGCGATCCAATAACATCCCCATGCAGGTGCTGGGCTGGAAAACACCTTTACAGAAACGCCTTGAACTGGAAAGGTAACTATGGCATACCGATTAACATTTATTATAGCACACTGTCTTTTTTTATTAAAAAAGTTGGTGTCACATCATTGACTAATATACAGGCTGCCCTTTCCCTTTTTGGGGAGGTATTTGACTTTCCAAACTGTTTTATTTATAATACAGACAAAAAAACGGAGGATCGTTATGCTGAAAACCGGAATAAAAGGGACTGCGTCAGTCCTTGCTGATGAAAAAAATTCTGCCAAAGCTATGGGAAGCGGCACATTGGATGTTTTTGCCACCCCTGCCATGGTTGCCTTAATGGAGCAGGCGGCATGGAAAAGCGTGCTTCCCTATCTGGAGGAGGGACAGGGCACCGTCGGGACTAAGCTGGAGGTTTCCCATGATGCCGCTACCCCTCTGGGGATGACGGTAACCTGTGAGAGCGAACTAGTGGAAATCGACGGACGCCGGCTGGTCTTTGAAATCCGCGCCTTTGACGAAAAAGACAGGATCGGGAAGGGCAGACATGAACGGTTCATTGTCTGGGACGAAAAATTTGAAAAAAAGGCAAACCAGAAAGCATAATCTGTCATTTTTGCTTCAACGTTTTATTCATGCTTCCCATCTGATATCCCGAGAGGTCTAAGGTAACATAGACAAAACCAAGCTCGCAGAAATAGCGGTTTATCGATTCTGCCAGTTCCGGCTGTATTATTTTTTCAAATTCCTCTCTATTGATTTCAATGCGGGCAATATTTCCGTGGATGCGCACACGCACCTGATGAAATCCCAAGTCAAGCAATCTTTGCTCCGCCCGGTCTACCATAGAGAGTTTTTCTTCACTGATTTCCTCGCCATAGGGAAACCGTGACGCCAGACAGGCAAAGGACGGCTTATCCCAGGTAGAAAGTCCCAATTCCTTAGACAGCTCGCGGATTTCAGCCTTTGACAGCTTCGCCTCCCGTAACGGGCTTTTTATTCCCAGTTCGGCAACGGCGGCAAGCCCCGGCCGGTAATCGCCCTCATCATCTGTGTTAGATCCCTCCGCAATATAAGAAATCCCTCTTTCTTCAACAAGGCTGCGTATTTTGGTAAATAACCCATGCTTACACAAATAGCAGCGGTTTTCCGGATTTTCCCGGAATCCTTCCAGGGACAGTTCCTCTGATTCCACAAAAATATGCTCAATTTTCTCTTTTTGGCAAAAATTTTCCGCCTCTTTTGACTCCCTTTTCGGAAAGGAGCAGGAGAGGGCAGTGACCGCTATCGCCTTATCCCCCAGCACATCATGGGCTACCCGCAGCAGAAAGGTAGAATCCACCCCGGAGGAAAAGGCTACCGCCACGCTGCCAAGTTCCCGGAGATAATTTTCCAGATATTGTTTTTTCTCATGTAAAGCGTCCATAGCAAAAACTCTCCTTCTTTTTTATTTGAAATACGATGCCAGATTACTGCTTTTCATCCTCAAGTTGTTTTTTTACCTCATACAGGCTTATATCTTGTTCTCTCGCAATGCGGGACAAATCCTCATATTCATATTTGGAGCGGGAAACGCCATAGCCGGAAGAACTTTTACGGCGAACCTCCCCATAAGGAGTTTCTATCGTATCGATATTTCTCTCCAAAATATATCGGCGGGTGACCGCCTCCCTCACGCCGATAGTTGTGGTATGCCGGAACAACAGCCGTACGATCTTTTCCCTGTCCTGCTCCCTGCACATAACCCGGATCAGCGTACCCGGACGGGATTTTTTCATGCCGATGGGGACTGTGTAAACTTCACAGGCGCCTCCCTCAAACAGCCGCTCGACAGCAAAGCCAATAGCCTCCGCGGTCATATCGTCTACGTTGCAGGAAAGCTCTAACACTATATCCGATCTGTCCGCGCTATCTCCTAATATGGCGCGGACGCAGTTTGCCTTTTCAAAATCCTTCCTTCCCATGCCATAACCGACTGCCCGGATTTTCATAACCGGCATACTGCCAAAACGGGTGGCAAAATGCTTCAACAGGGCAGCGCCGGTAGGCGTGCAAAGTTCCCCCTTAATATCTCCTCCGTAAACCGGAACATCCTTTAAAATATAAGCCGTCGCCGGAGCCGGAACCGGTAAAATCCCGTGGGCGCACTGCACATGACCGCTTCCTGCATGGACAGGCGACACAATTACCTCGTCGCAGGAAAGTTCTTTCATTAAAAGACACACCGCTGTAATATCAGCAATGGCATCCATCGTCCCGACCTCATGGAAATGGATCTCGGAAACCGGCGCCCCATGGGCATGGCTTTCGGCTTCTGCGATCAGTCCGTAAACTGCCAAAACATCCTCCTTCACTTCGGACGGCAGCCCTAATGCCGATATAATGTGCCGGATTTCATCCATCCCGCGGTGAGAATGTCCGTGATGATGTTCTTGATGATGTTCGTGATGGTGTCCGTGGGGATGCTCGTGAGGATGTTCATGGGGATGCTCGCGCTCCTCTATGCCATGGACGGTGACTGACATATGCGTGCCGGTAATTCCGCACTTCACAGCCTTTTCCTTTTTGAATCGCACATCCGGAATCGCCAGAGCATTCAATTTATCCATAAAGGATTCCGGATCAGGAAGTAATTCCAAAAGAGCGGCGGTAAGCATATCCCCTGCCGCCCCCATCCCACAGTCTATATATAATGTTTTCATTCTTTTGCCTCCATATGGTTTATCATACTTGCCAGATACCCTGCGCCAAAACCATTATCGATATTCACGACAGAAACACCGCTGGCACAGGAATTAAGCATAGACAACAGCGCGGACAGCCCGTGGAAGGAAGCGCCATAACCGACGCTGGCAGGCACGGCGATGACCGGACAATCCGCCAGCCCGCCAATGACGCTGGCGAGAGCGCCTTCCATACCCGCAATAGCTATGATTACGCTGGCGCTCATAATTTCTTCCTTATAGGATAAAAGACGGTGTAACCCCGCCACACCGACATCATAGAGCCGGGTTACCTCGTTGCCGAGAACCTCCGCTGTAATCGCCGCCTCTTCCGCAATCGGAATGTCGCTGGTACCGCCTGTGGCAACTACGATTTTCCCGATCCCGTCCGGGGTACAAAAACCGCCGATCACTCCTGTTTTTGCCTCCTCATTGTACTGCAGAGGGCAGGCCTGTCTGATTGTTTCCGCCGCCTCGGCGGAGAGGCGGGTAATCAGAATACGCTCCTGGGCGTTTTTTTTCATCGTATCAATGATGCCGATTATTTGCTCCGGCGTTTTGCCGGCGCCATAAATAATTTCAGGAATCCCCTGTCTTATCTTTCGGTGTAAATCCACCCTGGCAAAGCCGATGTCCTCATAGGGTTCTGTTTTCAGCTTTAAAAGCGCTGCCTCTACCGACAATTCACCGCTTTGCACAGCTTCTAAAATTTGTTTTGTTTCGCTTTTCATTTTTCCCTCCTGAAGCGCAGTGATCCACTGGAAAAAGCGTCCTTGATTTTTGCTGTCACCTCTATTTTAGTAAATTCTTCCTGTAAGTACAAGGAATTTCTTTGGAAAACAAGGAAATTTTCCGCCCTTTCTTCTTTATTTACGGAAGAAAATCATTGACATTTTTTCCTGATTGTTATATAGTATAAAAGTCAATGACAATCGAGGTGTGGCTAAGTTTGGTATAGCGCTGCGTTCGGGACGCAGAGGTCGCAGGTTCAAATCCTGTCACCTCGATTCTTGGCAGGGGCTTGAAAATAGCTTAAACTCTGGGTTTACAAGTTGTTTAGGCTATTTTCTTTTTGCCCTGTAAAATATCCTGTCACGAACATTTTATATTCAGCCTGAAAATAGTGTGTCTGCCATCTTATTAGCTCGTCAACCTCTTTTTGACTTTGTATAAAGGCAAGCCTAATCTGTTTTTCTGCAAGTTTATTATATATCTTGATACACAAGCAGGCATATCATTAACAAATTCATCTGCAAGGCTTCTGTAGGAATCTGTATTTATAGTCTGCTCTTTCAGGAATACAAGATTAATCTACCGATTATACAATTTCATATATGTTTTAAATCCTTCATCTGCATTTCTACTTCTTCGTGATACTGAATCGAAAATGATGGTATCTCCTTCATTTACGATAGATAATAGTTTCTTCCATTACCCTATGTATTCTCTTGCTCGGTACCGGAATCCGGGTATCAGAATGTGTCGGCTTAGACATCCAGGATGTTGACTTCCAAACCAGCAGTATAAGAGTAATTCGTAAGGGCGAAAAGGAAGACATTGTTTATTTCGAAGAGGAAGTTGCCATAGAATTACAAAAATAGAGTGTGTGATAAAAAGTCTGTAAATGTTGATCTTCTATGATAATGACAGGGCAGGGTTCTCCTCGACGGAAGTCCTGCCCTTACTTTATATATAACACTCGTATCAGAGCATGTCAAGAACAGGCGGAAAATTTCCACCCGTAAAGCATGCCTTCGCCGTTACTCCGGCAGGCGCCCTTCGTACATGATGCTCAGTTCGCCGTATACCTGCCCCCAGTTCCTCAGGGGCATTGTCCATTTTTTGTGGCCTCAAAGGTGGACAGATATAAAGCTTTTAACAGCGCCGTGCCACTGGGGAACACGCTCCTCTGGCGGTTCAAGTTTGCGATAGGTGGCATTTAGGCTTTCCATGGCGTTTGTGGTATAGATGACCTTGCGCACCTCGCTGGAGAACTTAAAAATAGGCGATATCGCATCCCAGTTTTTGTGCCAGCCCTTCATGGCATGAGGGTATTTAGA
>CANQYY010000031.1 GCA_947628225.1 uncultured Lachnospiraceae bacterium | reverse complement strand
GTGGGATAATACAGGATTACCCCAGCCGCAATTTCAACCGATTCGTGTGGAAAGGAATTATAATCACTGGGATTATAAAGGCGGATAACCTCCCGGTTCTGCAGAATACCATGCACCATCAGCAGGCATAGTATGCACGCGGCCACTGCCCCTAATTTTGAAAAAACAGTCCTATATGATACTTTGCGGCTCTCCAGGAAATGGCCTGCTGTCAAAAGAGGGGCCAGATAGAGAAAGACCATACCATAGCGGATCAAAGGCGCGCTGAAAAACCAGTAAAGGAATAAAACAATACAGACAATTAGCATGTAGGCGACATCTGTAAGCTTCCGCTTTTGCAGCAGATCCTTGAGCAGGCAGATCAGGAAAACCGGAAATCCGACAGCCTGTACAGCAAAGAGTATTTTTTCAACGTATGTCAGTTCGGCAAACCAGACAGGGAACCATTGGGCTAGGGGCCAGTCATATTTATTGACGTCCCGCAGCGCGCGTCCCCAGGCGATGATCTCATGATTATCAGTGATTACGGTTTGGATAGGCATTTTCCAATCCACAGGGAAAAGATCCAATAGTGCAAACGGATAGAGAAGATAGCCGGAAATAATGACATTTCGTATCAAAAAGGGAAGCACCAGGAAAGCGCCAAGGAAAATATAGGGAATTATCTGTCTAAAATGCCGTTTGGCAATCAGTGAAAACAAAATCGGTAGACCGATAATTACGACAGGAGCGATGGAGAGTTTGACTGTGACGCCAAACAGACTAAGAAGAAAAAGAACGGGAAGCAACCTGCTGTTTCGAGCCCATTTAGAAAAGAGGTACAGAACCAGCAGCATTGGCAGAAAGTCAGTGGCCGGAGAGGAAATTTCTTTTATTGACGCACAGATATAATATAAAATAAACAAATTCAGGAACTGTTCCATCCAATAATGATCCGAATCAGCGGCTGATTTCTGCGGCCGGAGGATTCGGATTAACGAATAGGAGGAGAGTACAATCGCAATAAAGCTGTTCATTCCATGCAGGGACTGTCCGCAAACGGAGGTCCAGCTGAACAGAGCCTGCAGAGCGAAAAAAGAACTGTTATATGCAAGGCGGTGATGCAGATTTCCAAGTCCTTTCACAACCCCAAATTTCTCGATCCATTGGATAGCCTGATTATGATAAAGCGCCGTATCGTAGACTTCCGGCATGGTTGCGGCCACACAGGAAAAAAGCAGGGTCAGACATCCCAGTAACAGGAAATATTTGTAGATATTCCGACCGGCGAGAAGCGAAATCCAATACGTCTTTATGGGGTTAAAAAACAGAATCCCTATCAGGATAAGAAGGGAAAAAAGGAAGACATTCGCAAGGAGACCGATTCTGTAGACCAGGCTGAACCATTGCGCGCCCGCCGTTAGGGCCGCCAGCCCGACGAGAAGAATGACGTCGAGCTGGGATTGATCCTCAGGCAATATTTTCAGCCGGATAAGGAACTGGCAACATGCGAAGCCTATCATAAAAGCACATATAAAGATCCAGATAAAATTAAAAAAAGATAAAATCATTTTTTCCCCTTAATTGTCTCAATTATCAAAGGAAACGAAGAGTGTGTGAAATGAATTCTGTAAATACAGATCCTCTATGATAATGGTTAAGGCAGAGAGTATGAAAAAGGCTCTCGGCCTTTGTTTTATATATACTTCAAACATCCGGGATTGTCAAGAGAAAGAGAGACGTATCACTGGGGAAGACGTTCCGCTACCGGTTCGGGAAGCACTTCTTCCAAAAACGTTTATGAGAAAGGCTATCATGTCACGAAGGCTGTTGCCCTTATTACAAACTTACGCCGATTAAAATTGATGGGAACTAAGTGCTGTATATTTGACAAAAAATATGCTATATGCTATGATTATTTCATCTTTTTGAGGAAAAATGCATAAAGGCAGAGGACGTATGAGGGAATATAGGCGGATATGGCGGATGAGATGGGTTGGACTTATATTATTTGTGGTTCTGCCCCTTTTTTTCTTACCGGAAGCATTTCGTCAAATAGAAATACGTGCATTGTTGCTCAGTGGTCGTATTGAAGAAACTTTGATTTTCAGTTATGCCGACGGCAGAAATCTGAAATGTTGGCATGGGGAACAGGAGGAAATGAATTATGTTCTGTTTCCCTCTTATACGGATATGTCCCGGATTGGGATTAGCACAAAGGCTGATCGGGTTGATTTGGCGGAAGGGGACACAGTCATCACGCTCATGAAGGGAGAAGAAGTGACGGCCGATCTAAAGACAGATGTTGTTTATAATCTGTCTATATATCGTAACAAAAGTAAAAAGCTGTGCGACCGACAGGTTACCTTCCTGAAATCGGAAGGACTTCCTACTTTATATGTTACGACGGAATCGGGGAAAATGGATCGTCTGAATGCGGACAAAACCTATAAGGAAAAGGGAAATATAGAGCTTCTGGATACAAACGGCACGCTGCTTTTTGCTGAGGAACTGCGAAATATATCAGGACGTGGGAATCATACGTTTACTTTTGAAAAGAAATCTTATTTGATGAATTTTATTCATGACATTAATTTTTTCGACATGGGAGAATCGGATAGCTGGGTATTGCTGTGCAATGTCTACGATCCGGCATATATTCGTAATAAACTTGTATATGAGATGGCGCTGCAGGCGCAAATGCCGGGAAGCCCCCGCTCAGAATATGTAGATGTTTATTTTAATGGAGAGTATGGAGGGATATATCAGCTCTGCGAAAGAGTGGATATCGGGAAAAATCGGCTTGAAATAGCGGATTTAGAGGCAGCTAATCAGGAATTGAATGGACCGGGGTTGGAATATGCGAATCCGTTCCTTTCAGAGGAGGGGAATAAGAAAGGGTTTTTGTTGCACAGAAGTCCGGCTGATATTACGGGAGGCTATTTGCTGGAGAGAGATTATGGCTCAAAGGCTTTGAGGACGGAAAGCAGATTTACTACTGCTTTAGGTGATCATTTTACCATAAAGAATCCCAAATATGCGTCGCGTGAAGAGGTGGAATATATTAGCAGCCTGATGCAGGAGATCGAAGATGCAATAACAGCGTCGGACGGAATAAATCCTTACACCGGTAAATATTACACCGAGTATATTGATTTACAGTCTTGGGCTGATAAGTATTTGGTAGAAGAAATAACTGAAAATCAGGGAGGAGGATGCTCCAGTTCTTATTTTTATAAACCGCAGGATAGTCTGAGTACCAAAGTGTATGGAGGTCCGGTATGGGATTACGACAAAGCGTTTGGAAATGCTGCGGGTTTTAATAAGGATCCGCAGATATTGGGATTTCTGACACTACATGACTATCATACTACATGGTTTTATTATCTGTATCAGCATGAAGATTTTGTGGAGATGGTCAAAAAGGAATATCAGGAAAAATTTTCGGATTATTTGTCTGTTATGGCAGAAGAAAAGGTGGATGAATATATTTCTCAGATTGAAGCGGCGATTCGACTTGACAAAGCCCGATTCGGGTATATCTGGGAAGATGCACCGGATTATTTGGAGCAGGCAGAATATGTGAAACGTTTTCTTTTAGAGAGAAAAGCTTTTTTGGACGATATTTGGTTGGATAACGCAAAGGTCTGTATGGTACGGTTTTGTGACGAAAATCGGGAGGGTACAAGATGCTTTGGCGTCAAAGCGGGGAAATGTGTCAATATATTTCCGGAGCATTACTGGGAGGAGGGGCTTCATTTTCTGGGCTGGCAGATAGCCGGGACGGATTCCTACCTGACAACGGAAACGCCAGTTTACAGAGATATTATGGTATATTGTGCTTATGAGAGACAGGATGGAGGATGACGGCCAGCCTCATTTTTGGGGTTTGAGGAGGGACACTTGGGAATGAGATTTCGTCATGAATATAAATATCTTTGCACGGAAGGCCAGATGGAAATTCTGCGTGTCAGATTGAACAATATTATGAAAAAGGATATCCATGCAGAAAGTTCGGGGGGAAGGTATAGAGTAAAGAGTCTGTATTTTGATGATATGGATAACAGCTGTTTTTGGGAGAATGAGAACGGCACCGATATGAGAGTAAAGTACAGAATTCGTATTTATAATGACAGGAGAGATTATATTGCATTGGAATGCAAACGAAAAGAGCGCGGGTTGACCTGGAAAGAAAGCTGCAGGCTGAACGAGGAACAATTTGCGTTTTTGGTACATGAAACAGGTGATGTGCAAATAGAGCAGCTGCCGAAGTTAGCCAGAAAGTTTTTGTTACTGAAGAAAGAGTATCAACTATCTCCCAAAGTGATTGTCAGTTATGAAAGGACGCCATATGTATATCCGGCAGGCAATGTGCGTGTGACATTTGACAGGGATATTTCATCTTCTCGTAATTTTGAATTCTTTTTTCAAAATGATCCTGTTAGAAGATTGATTTTACCGGCAGGGCAGCAGTTGCTTGAAGTAAAGTATGATGAGTATTTGCCGGACTTCCTTTATCATATTTTATCTTTACCGGATATGCAGTGCATAACCTTTTCAAAATATTATTTGTGTCGAAAATATCATATGTAAAGCAGGAAAACAAAGGAGAAATACCATGAATTTTCGTGATATATTTAAGAAATCCTTCATAGAGACATTTGCCAGCGGAGAGGTTTCAGACGGTAAGATTGTGTTGCTTTTGGTATGTACTTGCCTGGTTGCGCTATATATATTTGGGATTTATCGTATTGTGACGCGAAGGACATTTTATTCTAAAAGTTTCAATATTTCATTGGCAGCGTTAGCCGTGATTACTGCTATTGTGATTCTTACGGTTCAATCCAATATTGTTTTATCTCTGGGTATGGTGGGCGCTTTGTCAATTGTCCGTTTTCGTACCGCTGTTAAGGATCCTATGGATTTGGTTTTTCTGTTTTGGGCCATCAGTATCGGAATTGCGTGTGGTGCCGGGATGGTAGAGATTGCAGTAATCGGTTCGCTGATTTTAACAGCGTTGATTTTTATACTGGATCGACTTCCCGTGGCGAAAACAGCGATGATTCTGGTGATTAATGTGACCGCTGGTAAAAACAGAACAGATGAAATAACGGCGCTGGTAAAAAGATACGCGAGGTATTATCGTGTAAAGTCTCGTAGTCTGGCCGGGGGACAGATGGATATGGTTATTGAGTTGTGGAACTTGCAAGAAGAAGAATTGGTGGAAGCACTTTCCGCGCTCCCGGAAGTAAACAGCGTCTCCCTCATGTCGCACGATGGAGAGGTTACATTTTAAACCGGCGGTGGATTCAGAATACGGATGGGAATAAAATGTATCGGGTAGAAGATAAGTATAACTGCAGCGAA
>CANQYY010000030.1 GCA_947628225.1 uncultured Lachnospiraceae bacterium | reverse complement strand
GTTTTATGAATCTTGTCGCAAAGCGGCTTGGATGTACAGGGAAATTAGATGCAAAACCTTATATGGATTAGGAACTCCGTTCTATAATATTATAAGTATGGACGCATTGATTATTGGTGCAATAAAGATTTGAAGGGTTTAATCCAAATGCCATTTTTGCGTCATCGGATTATGCACATTGAAGCAAGTCTGCGGATAAGAAATAAAGTTTAATGGAAATTGTAATCTCGGTTCTCAGATAATGTCGGAAAACGGAACAGGCAGCGAGATTTGCCACATTCTCACCCTCTGTCCTTTCACTTTTGGAGGGAAGAAAGTACAATTTGAGGTGAAAGGAGGTTGATTGCTATGGATCAACAAAAAGTCGGTCAGTTTCTAAGGGAGCTGCGGAATGAAAAATCTGTCACACAGGCAGAGATTGCAGAAGTGTTAGGAGTTTCCAACAGAAGTATTTCACGATGGGAAAACGGTACGACAATGCCGGACTTTGACCTGCTCATTGAAATGGCAAAATATTATGGTGTTGAGGTCGGAGAAATACTGGAAGGGAAACGGAAGGAGGACAACAATATGGATAAAGGAACAGAAAGGCTTATGCTTCAAATTACTGATTATAATAATGTAGAGAGGAAGTTTTTCTCAAAGAGAATGTGCATTATGTTTGCGGCTGCGATTGCCGGCATGGTTGTGTTTGCGGTAATTGATATTTTAAGGCTTTCGGAAGTTGAACCTTATAACACGATTGCAAGCATTGCTCTTGGACTTGTATTGGGTGTTTTAATAACGGGTTTTTTGTATGCCAGCCGGTATATTGCAAAGATTAAGGAGGCTAAAACAAGGCTGTTAAAAAGTCTCAGGATGCTAAAGTAAGAGAAAAAGGGTTCGGCATCGGAAAGAACCGTTTTAGATTAGGGAGAGTGCTGAAAATGGAGAAAGATAAGCTAAAGATGGAAACAATTATATATTTGGCGGTATGCTTAGTGCTTTCCAATATATGTTGGTATGTCGGATATTCCAATCCCGATGCGGATTATTCGATGATATTCGTTATAGCGGCTTCATATCTTCCGATGATTTTGGCACTGGCAGTTACGAAGATTACAAAAGAGGGCTGGAACAGTCTGGGAGTGGCGTTTCATATAAGAAAGTCATGGAAAATATACCTGCTGTCAATTTTGGGAAGTCTCGCCGCTACATATTTGGCATATCCGTTTATGCTGCTGTTATTTTGCAATCGTGTTACGGTTACATTTTCCATGCAGACAGTAGGAGAAATCTGCCTTATGACATTGCTTGGAATACTTTGCTTTATTGAGTGTCTTGGCGAGGAGCTTGGTTGGATGGGGTATTTGTTTCCAAAGTTAGAAAAGCTGATAGGAACAATTCCCGCCTGTGTAGTGATCGGAATTGCGAGAGGGGTGTTCCACATAGGGATTCTTATATTTATGGAATATCCGGTGCAGGGATTTATAGAAATAACTGTTTCAAATGTGTGTATGTCTTTTTTGATGGCATATATGTTTAAGGGCAGCAAATCAGTATTCCCATGCTCCGTCCAACATGGAATATTAAACCTTTTGCCTATTTTCATGGAATACGACAATGACTGGTACTATACATCTGTTTTGCCGATGGCGGTATGTATGCTTCCTGCGGTGTTGCTTGGCGGTTATGGCTTATGGCAGATGAAACACCGGAAAATACTGTGCCCACTTAAATCAGTTCCATGAGCAATGGCAGTAAAAATCATAAAAGAGCCAGACGCAGACGGAGCAAGCCCCGTTAGACGCAGAGCCGATGAGTTTAAGAGAAATCTTAAATTCATCGGCTCGTTTCTTTTGAGATTCTATTTCCGCAGTAGGTTGAGCAGATAGCGGATCGCCGGAGCGATAAGCTCTGCTTCCTGTTCGGTACAATCATGGAGCAGGGCAAGCAACGCTTCGTGATTTGGTCGGCTTTCCTCGCTGTCAGGAAAGAAGATCGTATTGGCGGGTATCTTCAGATATGTAACGAGAGGAAATATTGTTTCATAGGTTGGATTGCCCCGTCCGGCTTCAAGGTTGAGTATGGTACGGGTGTCGAAGTTTAGCGCTTCGGCTAACTGTTCCTGAGATATGCCCTGCTCCGTCCGGGCTTTCCGCACTGCGGCGGCAAGGGATTGTTTGTTTACCTGCATTATAATTCACCTCCATAGTAGTTTACATTACACATAATCGGGTGTGAATTACGTTGAAATACATGATGAAAGTGGAATGAAATACATGAACAGAGGGAAATGGAAACGACAAAAGCATAGAATATTGACACGAAATGAATATGGGGAATGCTGCACACATCAGGGTGTACCATAGTGAAGGTTGAAACTTCATTACGGTACACCCTTTTTTATTGTCGATTTTAGAGGGAATTGGGAGATTTATCGTGCCTTTTGTCGGCTGTCCTCTGCTCCGGGCTGCGGTCAAGGTATTGGTTTAGGTTGTCCAGCTTCCGGCGGAGGGCGTCTGCTTCTTTCTCTGCGGATCGGTAAGTCTGCTTCAGGGTTTCTTTTTTCGCAGAGAGGGCATTGTAATCGCTCCGGATTTTTTCTACGTCAAGGTCTGCCGGATTGATACCGAAACGGCGGAGCATATTCTCAGCCCCGTCATGCAGGATCAGCTCCATTTCGTGCCGACGGAAATAAGCGTCCCTGTCCTTTGATTTTTGGTAGCGGACATGGTAGGGGTGGTTTTCCTTGTACTGCTCGGCGTACTTCAAGACCTCGCCCAGTTTTTTCAGACGGCGCTCGGTTTCCACAAGGCTTGCACGGGCTGATTTTGCCAGTGCGGACTTGTCTGCGATCTGCTGTTCCAACCCGGAAATGGAGTCCGCTGCGCTGTAACTTGCGGCGGCGATCTTGAGGTTTTGTATGTCCGCCCAATGCTTCAAGCCGGGGCTATCGACGAATTTATCTGCGGTGGTGTCGATGAGCGTTTTTTTGGAGTAATCCTTAATAGCGGGTTTAGGTCTTTGGGGGAAAGCGACACGTTTTTTTGCCTTTGAGAGAGCCTTTTCCCCGATGCGATCCCGTATCCGTTCTTTGGTGTATTCCGCACCCAAAGACTTGACGCTGCCACGGACAAAACGCTCCCGGTCAAGAGGACGGAAAGAGATATATTTGTGGGCGTTTTCGCCAAAGGTTTCGCCCTTTAATTCATAGCCCCTTGCCCGGATCAGGTCGCAGAAATCCTCATAGGTTTCCGCTTCCCGTATGGCTTCGTCAATATTGTTTTTGAGGATGGTTTTCCATGAGGCATTTTCCCTGTCGGCAGCCCATTCCGCATAGCTTTTTCCCCGCTTGCCGGACGGCTGGATGACGGATAGATTGTGTTCGCTGCACAGCTCGTCGTTCAGTCTGCGGATATGGTGGTAGCTCCTTTTGCAGTCATGGTATTTCCCGTGATCTATGTTGTCAGCCGCACAGAAAATGATGTGGTTATGGACGTGCTTTTTCTCTATGTGCGTCGTGACAATGTAAGAGTATCTGCCCTCTAAAAGTTTGTCGGCAAGCTCCACGCCGATCTGGTGCGCTTCCTTAAAAGATACTTCCCCCGGCTTGAAGGACTGTATCAGATGGAAGGCTTTGTTTGGATCGGACTGGCTCGTTTTTGACAGGGCAAAACGGAAGTCATAAGCGGCTGTTTCCGGGCTGCACCCATAAGAGGAAATCAGTATGCTCCCGTCTGTTTTATGTGGGTTGCAGATGTAGGCTACTGCTTTATGTACGGTTGATTTGACAGCATGGATTTTTGTGATTGCCATACCTGATTCATCAGCTCCTTTACTTGGATTACGTCGGCAGAATAGACGTTGCCGGTTGCGTTCATGCGCTTTGCGATTTGGTTCAGATTGTTGCCGATTTTGGCAAGCGCAGCGTTGTATTCCTGAAGCTCTGAGTAGTCAATGTCATAGACATAGCCGTATAGGATCAGATGCCGGAGGAAAGAGGATTTGCTTTTCATGTTTGAGGCTTTCCATTTCTGTGTAAGGATATAGTTTTCGTCCTCACTCAGATAAATCTGTATTGGTATTTTTCGTTCTCTTTTTGGCATAATGATATTCCTTTCTTGGATGAAAAATGCTTTTTGTTATTGCCGTATCCGGCGTGAATTTGGGGCAAAAATTATTTGTTCTGCGGGAGTAGAACGGAAACATTTTTGCTGAAAAGGGGGACAGGGGGATATGCCCTCTGCAAGCAAATTTCTTCATCTTTCCGCATGGCAGAAAGATGGGGAAATGCCGCCTGTGTCATGACACAGGCAGTGCTTGCTATTCTTCTGCAAATCCCCTCACGGGATTTGCGTGTTGTACGAGCATAGGCGAGTGTCCCACAACACATACGGGCGTTACCGCCCACTAAATCGGGCAGGCATTATCTGTCCGGCTTCGGAGCATAAGCTCCGGCAAATAAAAAACTGCCAGAACCGGAACAGGGTACAACGATCCTGCATCGGTTTATAGCAGTTTGAGTTTTTTATGATTTTATCCACTAAAGATTTTACCAAGCGGAGGTAGGAAAGTCAACAAAATACGGAAGATTAAAGAAAAAGCAAGAAACAAATCATGGTTTTTGGCAAGGGAATAAAAACGGAAATAAGTATGTGATTTTTCAAAAAATTACATAGGAAAAAACCATTCCTATCCGTTTTATAGACTATGGTTGGAATTTATTTGAAAGGGGGTGAAGCATGAATACATCAGAGCGCAGATCGGAAATCATGAACATTCTGATTGTCCGGCGGCAGACGACGGCGAGGGAGCTGGCTGAAGAATTAGGCGTTACAACTCGCACGATACGGAATGATATTCAGGCTTTATCCCCTAAATTTCCACTATACACAATACAAGGCGGCGGAGGAGGGATTTTCATAATGGATGGCTATAAACCTTATATGAACACTCTTTCCAAAGCTGAGTTGAATGTTCTTATTGAACTGTACGAACAAGCAGACGGGGAACAAAAGAAAATCATGTTACAGATTTTACATAAATACGGTCCCGCTAAACTGGAATTATAAACTTGCCATTCCGCTAAAGCACATAATCTTTTACAGAACCGTTCATAGCAGACGGGAGTGCTTATGTGCTTTTTGGACTGGTAAGTCCAGAAATGATTTTATCCAAAACGGGCAGAGAAAAATCTGCCGGAGTGAACCTTGAAAAGTGAATATGTGAATGCGTACAGGACGTGTGGAATATGTGGAGCCACTATGCGGACACGCCATGAGATGCCTGCTTTCATTATTATATGGAAGTGAATACGATGGAATATTGAAATCTGATATTGAAGTTAAGGCATGGAGCGATAAATGTCTGGCAAAAAGTGTAGCAGTTACATGGGGCGTTGATACATATTTTTGATAATGATACTTCTGCGAGAGCAGGCAATTAGGAAGCCGGTGCAAGACCGATGTGGACGGTGTAATGAGCCGTCACCTGTACGGATTTTTGAAAAATATGTAAGAAAAGATTTGTCTGCTGATGAGAACCGGAAAAAGATTTTGGGGCTGTCATGGGCGGATAAAATGCTGCAAAAAATTAAGGAAGGGGTGGTTATGATAGATAATAAAAAGAGTAAGAAAAAATTTGTCCGTTATCAAGAAGGGGCAGAAATTTACAGTATGAGTATTAGAAAGTTTCAGGATTTAGCAAAAGATGCAGGAGCGATATATAAAGTAGGGAAAATGGCTTTGGTCAACTGTGAGCTGTTTGATAAATATTTAGAAACATTTAGATTGTGATATTTTGGAAAGGGATTTTGTTGAACAAAAAGTTGTTGACAATTTGTTGAACAAAAAGTAAAATAGTTATTGAACAGGGAATGTGAGGTGAGCAGATGGCAAAAATGGGACGTCCGAAAAAGGATGCTACAAAGAATAATTCTATCGGTATTCGACTTTCGGAAGAATATTATTCTCGTTTATTGCAGTATGCCTCTGAGCATGAACTGACTATAACACAAGTAGTGCAGGAAGCTCTGGAAAAGTTATTTCAGAGTGAATAGCACAGATACAAAATCTCTTTCCTTTTTTAATCAGAAAGGAGAGCAGATGGCAAAGGCGAGAAAAGATAATAAGGGTAGAGCTTTACGGAAAGGAGAAAGTCAGCGTTCACAAGATAACAGATATGTCTATACATACACAAATCCGGAGGGAAAGCGAGGATATGTGTATGCGACAACTTTGCAGGAACTTCGGGAAAAAGAAGATAAACTCATCAAGGATCAGTTAGATGGTTTAGATTTATATGTTGCCGGAAAAGCCAATTTGAATTTTGTGGTAGATCGTTATATGGCAACAAAGAATAATTTAGCGTCATCAACTTATGCGAATTACCGATATACATACGATCATTTTTGTAAGGATACTATCGGGAAGCGTAAAGTCGCTGAACTGAAATATTCAGATGTTTTGCATTTTTATC
Source organism: uncultured Lachnospiraceae bacterium (assembly GCA_947628225.1). GTDB lineage: Bacteria > Bacillota > Clostridia > Lachnospirales > Lachnospiraceae > Eubacterium_F. The sequence goes on along the minus strand of CANQYY010000030.1, from coordinate 1,065 downwards.
TTGGCTTGATAGAAAAAGGTGTTAAAGTTAAAACTGTCGAATCAGTACATTGTGTTTTACACCCGGCATTTGATTTAGCTGTCCGAGATGAAATTATCCGAAAGAATCCGAGTGATGGTGTTATTTCTGAGGTAAAAAAGCGTCAGGGAAGGAAACAAAAAGTCAATCGTGCATTGACAATAGAGCAACAGAATGAACTGTTGAATTATGTAACAGATCACCCTCTGTATGATTATTGGCGTCCTTTGTTTACTGTATTATTGGGAACAGGATGCCGTATCGGAGAGATTTGTGGTCTTAGATGGGAAGATGTTGATATGGAAAAACGCATTATTGACATTAACCATAGTATGACTTATTTTCGCAGAGGCAAGCAGGCTCCATATACATTTGAGTTTCGATTTGAGCCACCTAAAACAAAGGCGGGAATAAGAAAAATCCCTATGCTTGATGCAGTGTATGATGTACTGAATGAATTATATGAGGATCAAAAGGAAAATGGCTTTAGTCCTTTGGTAGTGGACGGTGCCACAGGATTTATCTTCATAAATAAAGTAGGGCAGTTATACAAGCATAATGCCATTGATCACTCTATCCGGCGCATTGTCAATACACATAATGCCGAGGAGGAAGTAAAGGCAAAAAAGGAACATAGAGAGCCGATTATGCTTCCGTTCTTTTCCTGTCATACTTTTAGGCATACATTCTGTACCAGATTTTGTGAAAATGAAACAAATGTAAAGGTTATTCAAGCAGTCATGGGTCATGCGGATATTAACACCACAATGGATATATACGCCGAAGTGACTGAAACAAGAAAAAAAGAAGCAATGGAAAACTTATCAAAGAACTTAAAGATTTTCTAGGAAAGAGTCCAGTGAAAGAGGATTTGCTTCTTTGCAACAAATTAGCAGTTTTGCAACGGTTTTGCAACAAATTTGTGGTTGATAGTGCATTTTGGTACATGATAGTGCATGATGAAAAATACCGCAAAAACGCCTAAATGTGTGATAATGCCGAATAGTGCATGAAAAGAGAAATACATTCCGGTCGTGTGGCTACGAT
>CANQYY010000029.1 GCA_947628225.1 uncultured Lachnospiraceae bacterium | reverse complement strand
GGGGTGTGGCTCAGCTTGGCTAGAGCGCTTGATTTGGGATCAAGAGGCCGCAGGTTCAAATCCTGTCACCCCGATTGAATGGCTGAGCGCAGTCATTTCGTAGAACCGCAGATGTATTTAATTCCTGTGCGGGTGTAGTTCAGTGGTAGAACACCAGCCTTCCAAGCTGGATATGTGGGTTCGATTCCCATCACCCGCTTACGCAATGAAAGTTGCTCCGTGTCAGTAGCTCAGTTGGATAGAGCAACGGCCTTCTAAGCCGTGGGTCGGGGGTTCGAATCCCTCCTGACACGTTGGTAGGAAAAGCCTTATAACCGGCAGATCCTCTATGGTGGGTATAGCGCAGTTGGTTAGCGCGTCAGATTGTGGCTCTGAAGGCCGTGGGTTCGAATCCCATTACCCACCCTTCCCTTTGCGGGATGTTGGGCTATCGCCAAGGGGTAAGGCATAGGACTTTGACTCCTACATTCGCTGGTTCGAATCCAGCTAGCCCAGTAATTTCAGGACTGTCCTTTGGACAGTCCTTTTTGTGTTTACAACGGAAATTTGCTCATCCTTGCTAAAATATTCAAATTATGCTATTGTAATAACAGGAAAAATAATTATAATTACGGAGGAAATTATTATGTTAGTTTCAGCAGAAGAAATGCTTACGAAAGCCAAGGCAGGAAAATATGCAGTAGGTCAATTCAATATCAATAATCTTGAGTGGACAAAGGCGATTTTGCAGACAGCGCAGGAATTAAATTCACCGGTTATCCTCGGTGTGTCAGAAGGCGCCGGCAAGTATATGTGCGGTTACAAAACAGTGGTAGGAATGGTAAATGGAATGTTAGAGGAATTAAACATTACCGTTCCGGTAGCTCTTCATCTGGATCATGGCAGCTATGAGGGAGCAAAGGCTTGTATCGAAGCCGGATTTTCTTCCATTATGTTTGATGGCTCCCATTATCCGATTGAGGAAAACGTAGCCAAGACAAAAGAACTGGTGGCAATCTGCAAGGAAAAAGGAATGTCCATTGAAGCAGAGGTCGGTTCTATCGGTGGAGAAGAAGATGGCGTTGTGGGAGCCGGCGAGTGCGCCGATCCGGAAGAATGTAAAATGATTGCCGATTTGGGAGTGACGATGTTAGCGGCGGGCATTGGTAATATCCACGGAAAATACCCGGAAAACTGGGCGGGACTCAGCTTTGAAACTCTGGACGCTGTTCAGCAGAAAACCGGAGCTATGCCGCTTGTTCTGCACGGCGGTACGGGAATCCCGGCTGACATGATCCAGAAAGCCATTTCCCTTGGCGTATCCAAAATAAACGTCAATACAGAGTGCCAGCTGTCATTCCAGGAAGCAACTCGTAAATACATCGAGGCGGGAAAAGATTTGGAAGGAAAAGGATTTGATCCCCGTAAACTTCTTGCGCCGGGCACAGAGGCAATAAAACAGACAGTAAAAGAAAAAATGGAATTATTTGGTTCTGTTGGAAAAGCGTGACAATTATCTGACTTCATGAATAAATTTGTGCCATAGTGGGATAATACTCCTGTAACGAATTAAAAACAGATAGGAGGAAATCAAAATGGCAAAAAATTTTGCGGATGAGTACAATCAGAACAACAGCACGAAGAATTCATCAAATTCCAAGAACACAAGCAAGAATACAAGTAAGAACACAAGCAAAAACACGAGCAAGAATACAAGCAATAACGATTCATCGAAAAATTCTTCTAACTGTGATTAATCAAAGAAGCCGGTCATTGCGACCGGCTTTTTTGTTCTATTTGCAGACGGCTGCGAATAGGTTGAAAGAAAAAAGGTAAAATATGAAACCCCAAATATTATCCTGGGAGCAGATTTCCCGTTATATATATAGCAGCGATACGCTTTTAGTAGACCTTCGGGAAAAAGAAGAGTTTAAAAAAGGGCATATCACAGGAGCGTGGAATATACCATACGAGGAGCTGGAAGAACATTTCCGGGAAATGCGAGGTTATGATAAAATCATTTTTTATTGCACCCGCGGGAATCATAGTCTGGCGGCGGCAAGACAGATGGCAAAGCAGGGAAAGCAGGCATACAGCATCGCCGGAGGCTATGAGGCGGGCGCCAAAATACTTGACGGATGGAATCACAGTAACGTATAATGTTTGTTAGCGTTTGGCAATACGGAAGAAAGAGGAAAATATGGAAAAATATGAATGGCTTGCTCCCTGTCATTTTGGCATGGAAGCAGTGTTGAAAAGAGAAATAACACAATTAGGATATGAAATAACGCAGGTCGATAACGGAAAAGTAACTTTCGCAGGAGATCTTGCGGCAGCGGCGCGGGCAAATATATTTTTGAGGACAACCGAGCGTATTCTCTTAAAGATTGCCTGTTTTAAAGCAGAAACTTTTGATGATCTCTTTGAGGGGATACGGGCGGTTCCCTGGGAGGAGATTATTCCGAAAAACGGGAAATTCTGGGTAACAAAGGCAAATTCCGTAAACAGCAAGCTTTTTAGCCCGTCTGATATACAAAAAATTGTAAAAAAAGCTATGGTGGAACGGCTGAAGCAGACCTATCATACAGCTTGGTTTGAAGAAAGCGGGGAATCGTATCCCCTCCGCATCAGCATAATAAAGGATATGGTTACCGTTGGCTTGGATACATCCGGAGAATCTCTTCATAAACGGGGATATCGAAAATTTACAGCCCCGGCTCCGGTGACAGAAACCTTGGCGGCCGCCATTATTTTATTATCCCCGTGGAAGGCAGACCGCCTGTTGGTGGATCCCTTTTGCGGCAGCGGCACAATTCCTATTGAAGCGGCTATGATAGCCAGACAGATTGCCCCCGGCATGTCCCGTCACTTTACCGCTGAGAACTGGCGCAAACTGCTGCCGGAGAAAATATGGAAAGAAGCCCTGGAGGAAGCCGGCGATATTATGAAACCGGAAACAGAGCTGATGATACAGGGGTATGACAGAGAGGAAGAAGTCCTGCGGATGGCAAGGGCAAACGCCGGGCTCGCCGGTCTGGAGAATGCCATTCATTTTCAGCGGAGGGAAATAAAAGAATTCAGCAGTCCGAAAAAATACGGATTTGTTATCAGTAATCCTCCCTATGGAGAAAGACTCTCCGACAAAAAGGAGATGTGGGAGTTATACCGGACAATCGGACAAGTTATGGATAAAAATGAAACCTGGTCTTTCTTTTTGCTCAGCGGATATGAAGCGGCGCAAAAAGCGATTGCAGATGCGGGTTCGCGGAAAAAGGCTACCAAAAACCGAAAAATATATAATGGCATGATGAAGACCTACTTATATCAGTACATGGGCGAAAAGCCGCCATCGAGAAAGGGAGAGAAAATCCATGAGTAAGAAAAAACTTGTATTTGCCACGGGAAATCAGGGGAAGGTAAATGAATTCCGCCAGATGCTGGGGGAAGAATATGAAATTTATTCCATGAAAGATTTACATATGGAAATCGATATTGTGGAGGATGGAAAAACCTTTGAAGAAAATGCGATTATTAAAGCAAAAGCTGTTATGGAGGCAACCGGGGAGATGGTACTGGCGGATGATTCCGGCTTTGAGGTGGACTGCCTGAATAAAGAGCCGGGAATTTACTCGGCGCGCTATATGGGGGAAGACACACCCTATTCCGTAAAAAATGCGGAGCTTCTGCGGCGATGCGAGGGAGTGCCGGAAGAAAAGCGGGACGCCCGGTTTGTATGCGTAATTGCTTGCGCCTATCCGGATGGGACCGTAGATACTGTTACGGGCGTCATCGAGGGGAAAATCGCGCATGAGCCGAAAGGAGAGTATGGCTTTGGCTATGACCCGATTTTTTATTTGCCGGAGCGAGGCTGTACTACCGGGGAACTTTTGCCCGAGGATAAAAATGCAATCAGCCATCGGGGAATTGCCATTCGCAAGATGGTCGATCTGTTGAAGAAGAAAGGAACGGTATGAAAAAGGCATTGATATTCAGCGATTCCCATGGGAAAAAGGAAGCAATGTGGGAAGTAATGAAACGCTTTCCGGAGGCAGACGCTATATTCCATGCGGGAGATATAGAAGGCGATGCCGGCAGATTGGAAGAGGCGGCGGACTGCCCTGTTTATATCGCGCGGGGAAATTGTGATTTTACGTCAAAACTTCCCGCAAATCTTTTAGTGGAATTTGGGGGTAAAAAAATTGCCCTCTGCCATGGGCACCGCTATATAGACTTTGGCGGTCTGGACAAAATAAAATACTGGGCGTTGGAGCAGGGAGCCGATATACTCATATTTGGACACACCCACATCCCTTATCTGGAGCAGGGAGAAAAACTGACGGTTATTAATCCGGGCAGTATATCTAAACCAAGACAGCAAAAAAGAATACCCACCTATGCTATTATGGAAGTTAGCAAAGACGGGCAATTTCACTTTAGCTTATGCGAATATTATAAAAAGTTTCCCCCGCTATAAAAGACGGGGTGTTACACGGCGGCGCTGAAAGCCTGAAAGCCGAGGACGGAGGCAACTCCCATAATGATGCCGGCTAATAATACGCCGCCCATAGCGGCAAGTACCGTGGGTTTAAAATCCATATCTAAAAAGCTGGCGGCGAGCGTCCCTGTCCAGGCGCCGGTACCCGGAAGCGGAATGCCTACGAAAAGCAGGAGGGCAAGAAACAATCCGCGGCCTGCCTTCTGCTGCAATTTTTTTCCGCCCCGTTCGCCTTTATTAAGGCAAAAGGTAAAAAATTTCCCGATAAACTTTCGGTCGGCGCCCCATACTAATACCTTTCTTGCAAAAAGATAGATAAAAGGAACGGGAATCATATTGCCAACAACGCAAATAATATAAGAAGGGAGAAGGGGAATGCCAAGTCCTACGGCAACGGGGATGGCCCCTCTCAGTTCTACAATCGGTATCATTGAGATAAAAAATACTATCAAACCATTTTTTAACATGAAATAAAATCTCCTATCGTTTAGTTGGTGGAGCGTCTTTTACTATTCTACATGAAAGCCGTATTGCCGTCAACTGTGGGAATGCAAAAAGAGGTCTTGAAAAAAAGTATTGACAAAGCCGGGGTATCTGCTATAATAAAGAAGTCGTTTTTGATAGCTATGGGATCTTAGCTCAGCTGGGAGAGCATCTGCCTTACAAGCAGAGGGTCACAGGTTCGAGCCCTGTAGGTCCCATTTATGCTTTTCTTTTATGAAAAGCATTGCGGCAGGAGAAATTTCTCCTGCAATGGCGGGATAGCTCAGTTGGCAAGAGCACACGGTTCATACCCGTGGTGTCGCTGGTTCAAATCCAGTTCCCGCTACTATAAGCCCTGAAGATAAATCTTCAGGGTATTTTTGTATCAGCCGAGCCGCGCGCTCTTCCGGAGAATCTGTTTCCTCTTTCCTGTGCTCGCACAGAGAAAAGAGGAAACAGATTCTCCGGAAGAGCATGGGGCGAAGCCCCTCAATGATGAGCGTCTTCAGACGCGAAGAATGGAGCGGCGAGGGCGAGAGGATAGAGCCGCGCGGGATGAGCGTCTTCAGACGCGAAGAATGGAGCGGCGAGGCGAGAGGATAGAGCCGCGCGGGAGATGAGCGTCTTCAGACGCGAAGAATGGAGCGGCGAGGCGAGAGGATAGAGCCGCGCGGGAGATGAGCGTCTTCAGACGCGAAGAATGGAGCGGCGAGGCGAGAGGATAGAGCGGCGCGAGAGATGAGCGTCTTCAGACGCGAAGAATGGAGCGCCGCGGCGAAGAAAGGGAGAGGCAAAATGAGAATCGGAACAGGCTATGATGTTCACCGGCTGGCGCCGGGGAGAACTTTAATATTAGGCGGAGTTGAGATTGAATACGAGCAGGGCTTACTGGGACATTCAGATGCTGACGTCTTACTGCACGCCATTATGGATGCCATGCTGGGAGCGGCAGCCATGGGAGATATCGGGAGGCATTTCCCGGATACGGATCCGGCTTATAAAGGGGCTTCCAGTATCTATTTATTAAAATGCGTGCGGAAAATGATTGAAAAAGAAGGGTACCGGATAGGAAATGTGGACGCCACTATTATTGCGCAGCGGCCAAAAATGCGTCCGTACATTGAAAAAATGCGAAACAATATTGCAGAGGCTCTGGCGGTGGAGGTATCCCGCATTAACGTGAAGGCGACTACGGAAGAGGGCCTTGGCTTTACCGGAGAAGGGGAAGGGATTTCTTCTCAGGCGGTCTGTCTGTTGGAAGAAAACAAGGAGGACTGATTTGAAAACACATAAAAAGCTGTGGGACAGGGCGTTCCATGACACCAAAAAATATATGGATTACTATTTTTCGCATAAGGCGGTAAAAAGCGGCGTATACTCGGATTATGAAGAGGACGAATTATGCGCCATGGCATACTTTACCCCCTATCAGGCGCAGTATAGGGGAAAGAATTGTAAAGTCCACTATATTGTGGGAGTGGCGACAAAATCCAAATACCGCCGCCAAAGGCGGATGACAAAACTATTGTCGCAGGGAATCGACGTTTGCAGCCAGGAGGGAAGCCCTTTAGTATTTCTCTCCCCGGAAAATCCAAAGGTGTATGATTCTCTGGGGTTTGTGGGTACCTATTGGCGGGAAACTACAAGCGTACAGGGAAAAGGAAAAAGCTGGTACCGGGTGTCGCCGTTTTGCGAGCTGACAGAAGGAGAAAAAGAAAAGGCGGCATGCTTTTCGGGAAAAAAATTAAAGGAAGAAAAATTTGAATTATATCTGGAGCATTCAAAGAAATATTATGAAGAAGTAGAAAGGGAAATGAAGGCGCTGGAGGGCGGAGTGCTAGTCTTATATGAAACCGGTGACATTGTTGCCGTGGCAAATTATATTCAGGAAAACGGGAAATGGGAGATAACGGAATTAATTTGTCCCCGGGATGCGGGGAAAAAGGTTGTGGAAACACTCTGTGATTATCTGAAAACCGAAGAACTGACCATCGACGACAGTTATTTTATTGCGGAATTGAAAGGAGAGGGGATTTCCAAAAAAAGACAGGAAAAGCCTTATATTATGTATAAGACCACTTCACTGGAAGATTCTCCTCCTTTACATTGCTACATTAATGATATTACCTAAGGGCAGGATGCCAAAGAAAGAAGGGAATAAAAGAACGGCGCCTAAAAACAAAATGGTAATGCCGGTACAAAGGATAAAACGGCGTCTGTTCATTGGATGGCACACGAAGGCGACAAGGGAAAGGCTGACAGCCCCTCCGACAATAAGATTAAGGGTGCTTACCAATAGATCACTGAGGTGGGCGGGAATGCAAATAAGCTGGATAAATGCCAGCCCGCCTACCAAGAGCAGGGCGCCGGGCAGGGATATCCTGAGAACATGACGGAGAAATCCGGTGGCAGTCACCTCCTCCTGTTGCTCTAACGCCAGCAGGAAGCTGGGAAGCCCGATGGCAGTCCCGCCGATCAGACTTAACTGGATGGGGGTAAAAGGGTAAGGTTTCCCGATAATAATGAATAAAACACAAAGAAGGATGGAATAGATCGTTTTTGTCAGATAAAGGGCGCTGACCCTTTCGATATTGGCAATAACAGTCCGTCCTTCTTTTACAATATTTTTCATAGAAGAAAAATCAGAGTCCAGCAGTACAATATGCGCCGTCTGTTTTGCGGCGTCCGAGCCATTTGCCATAGCAATGCCGCAGTCTGAATCCTTTAAAGCAAGGACGTCATTGACCCCGTCGCCTACCATGCCTACAACCATGCCGTCAGACTGGTATGCTTCGATGATAGCCTGTTTCATCTCCGGAGAAACCCGTCCAAATACAGTATATTTTTTAATGGCATCTTTTAATCCGGCGGCATTATTTTCCAGAGTAGAAGCATCGATATAGCGTTCTGCTCCCGGTATGCCGGCGCGGACTCCGACCGAGGAAACCGTGGCGGGATTATCCCCCGAAACGATTTTTACCGACACGCCCTGTCTGGCAAAGAAACGAAGGGTATCTTTTGCATCCTCCTTAATGCAGTCGGAAAGAAGAATAAGTCCTATCGGGCGGACGTTCATCAGGGATTTCGGAGAATCCGCAAGCGTCTGGCAGGAGGCGAGCAAAAGAACCCGGAACCCCTGTCGGGAATATTCCTCTGATTTTTCTAATACCGCCATATCCCGGGATAAAAAATCCGGCGCCCCCAGCACATAAGAACCCTTTCCGGAAAAAGTAACTCCCATAAATTTTCTCCGGGAACTGAAAGGCACCGTAGCAGTGATCGGATAGGGTCTGGTGTCGTTAAAATACCTCTGCAGAGCCTGTCCCGTGGCATTTGTTTCCGAAAAGGCAAATACCAGCCCGTCCATGATCGAATGAATTTCCTTTTTAGTGCTTCCCAGCGGCAATATCTTGTCTACGATGAGATCGCCGGTAGTAATAGTCCCGGTTTTATCCAGACATAAAACATTTACTCTGGCAAGCGCTTCAATGGCTTCCATTTCCTGCACTAACGCTTTTTTCCCCGCCAGCCGTCCGACGCCGAGGATAAAGGAAACACTGGTAAGTAAGACCAGTCCTTCCGGTATCATGCCGAGCACTCCGGCAACGGTATTGACGAGGGAATCGGAAAGGGATTGATTCGCGCGGAAATGTTGGATGAAAAACAAAAGAATGCCAATAGGAATAATGGCATAACTGACATATTGAATTATTTTTTTTATGGAATCCTGCATCTCGGAAGCGGCGCGTTTTTTCGTACTTGCCTTGCGCACCAGTCTGGTAGCGTAGTTATCTTCTCCGGTATGGAGGATCTGGCCAATTCCCCCGCCTGCCACAATATGGCTGCCGGAATATAAAATATCTCCCGGATTTTTATGGACCGGTACGGATTCGCCGGTAAGCAGGGCTTCATTAACCTCCATCCCCTCGGAGGACAGGACGGTGCAGTCCGCGACAATCTGATCTCCGCTTATAAGTCGTATCTTATCATTTATTTTCAGATCTTCAATGGGAATCTGATGTATTTCATTTTCTGTTATCAGCCTGGCTTTTGTCGCCGTAACGACAGAAAGGGCGTCAATCAATTTCTTTACCTTGAGTTCCTGTATGATCCCGATAAGGGAGTTTGCAACCACAATCCCCATAAAAAGCATATTCCGGTACTGGCCGGAAAGCAGGATTAACGCTGCCAGAATAAGATTTAATATATTAAAGTAAGTAACCGTATGGGATAAGATAATCTGCCATGTTGTCCTGGATGATTTCATTGAAAAGCCGCACCCCCCTTGGAAACAAGTATATAATAACGAAGAAAGACGGTCAATGTAAAAATGAAATAAATTCTTTTTAATAAAATACATTCTTTAGTTGACAGGCAGGGCTTATTTTGGTACAATATCAATCCGTAGGACGTATTTATTTCAACTGCTGTTATAGCTCAGGCGGTAGAGCGTCGCCTTGGTAAGGCGGAGGTCACGGGTTCAAATCCCGTTAACAGCTTGTAAAAAAACGGCGCCGTCAGGTTATCCCAGCGGCGCCAGTTTTTTCTTAATTCTCTGCAGGGCATTATCAATGGACTTCGTGCTCTTTCCCAGGCGTTCGGCAATCTGCTGGTAATTACATCCATTAATATATAAATCTACGACAGACTGCTCCAGATTACTGAGCTTGCTTGTGATAGCGCTCTGGATATCGGTCACATTTTCTTTATCAATTAAAATATCTTCCGGATTTATCAGCTCCGCCGGCTGCAGGGTGTCGGCAAGAATCTCCCGCGTGACAGAATCCTCCGTGCCCTCCATAGGGGAATAGAGGGAAATATAAAAATTTAAAGGCGAGTTTTTCAAACGGTTTGCTCTCTTAATGACATTATATAATTGCCGCTCAATACATAAAGTGGCAAAATGGACAAAGGAAATTTCATGTTCCGATTTGTACTCTCGGATTGCCTTATAGAGAGCAATCATCCCTTCCTGAATCAAATCATCATTTTCCCCGCCGATTAAATAAAGGGTACGGGCTTTTTTTCTCACCAGAAATTTATATTTTTCCAGTAAATAATCCGTTGCCGTATCCTCCCCGCTGTGGCACAGGCAGATGATTTCTTCATCCGTATAGCCGGAATAATCATGTTCAGTCACGGTAATCTCCTTTCTGCGCTTCCGGCAAATTTCCGCTGGCGGACAATCTCGTAAGCGAGTATTCCGGCAGCTACGGAAGCATTTAGAGAATCAATATTGCCGGACATTGGGATGGAAGCAGTATAATCGCAATGCTCTTTGACCAGGCGGCTGATGCCATGACCTTCATTTCCGATGACCAAACCAATGGGACCTGTGAGATTCTGACGGTACATGACTTCCCCCTCCATATCGGCGCAGGCAAACCACATTCCCCTATCCTTTAACTCCTCCATAACAGATACGAGGTTTGTTACCTTCGCCACCGGCGTATAGTGGATGGCGCCGGCAGAAGCCTTTATCACGGCGGCAGTCAGTCCCGCCGCCCTTCTTTTTGGAATAATGACCCCGTGCGCGCCGGCAAGATTTGCCGTACGGATAATCGCTCCCAGATTGTGAGGATCCTCTATGCCGTCCAGCAAAAAGAAAAACGGCTCCTCCTGCTGTTTTTTGGCAAGCGCAAACATATCCTCGATCGAGCGGTAACGAAAGGCGGACAAAAGCGCGATCACTCCCTGATGCCGCCCGGTTTCGCTCATCCTGTCCAGACGTTCTTTGGGCACGAAGTCAATCAGGGTTCCTGTTTTTTTTGCTTCCTTTAATATAGAAAGAACGGGATCGCTATGGCTGCCCTTCTGAATGTAAAGATGCTCCACCGGTTTTCCGGCGCGGAACGCTTCCCGGACGCTGTGGCGCCCCTCCACCTGGCAGCCTGTTTCCTTTTTTTCATTTTCCTGCATAACGGATTCCTCTCTATAATAATATATTTTGATATTCCATAGCGGAGTATAAGAGCTCTGCCGCCCTTTCCATCCGGCCGGTGAGATATAAGTAGCCGAAAAGCGCCTCCAGCCCGGTGGCATTGCGGTAATCAAGAATATCCGCATGTTTCGCCACAGAGGAGGTCTTGGCATTGCGCCCCCGGCGAAAGATTTCTTTTTCTTCCGCCGTAAGCATCTGCTGCAGCGCAGAAGCAAAATCAGCCTGAGCTCCCGCATTGACAAGGGAACTGGATCTTTTATGCAGGTTCTTTACCGGACCTTCCGTCCGTTCCATGATAAGGGTGCGGATCATAATCTCAAAGACGGCGTCGCCAAGATATGCCAATTTCAAAGGGGAATAAGTCCGTATATCCTTTGGTTTTGGCGGAAAAAAGGCATGTATTTCATCCAATAAGCTATTTGACTTTTTCATAAAACTCCTTAATAATATAGGTAATCTTTTTGTTTATTGTAACAGTTTCATAATGCTTGTCAAGGAAGTGACAAAAAAATTATACGAATTCCATAAAAAAATAGGAATAAAATGTGGATTTTAGTTGCATTTTTAAAAAAACAGTGATACAATGATACTAACATTCAAAGTGTGTAAGTGTCTGTACTTACAAATAAAAAAGGAGGATTGGGATGAGCATATCAAAAGGAAAGACATCAAAAGCTGTCACAAAGACATTGGCCGCCGTACTTTCACTGGCTATGGTTGTGACATCTTTGACCGTTACGGGTACGACTTCTGACGCCGCCAAAAAAGGCAAAGTCAAGAAGGTAAAAATAACCAGTCCCGTGACTAACGGCGGCAAGCTGGTCCTGAAGAAAGGCCAGAAGAAACGCATTAAAGTTAAAGTAACAACTTCTAAAAAAAGCGTCAGTAAGAAAGTTACTTACAAGACAAGCAATAAAAAAGTTGCGAAAGTAGTAAAGAAAAAAGGAAAATATTATGTAAAGGCAACCGGAAAGAAAGGCAGCGCAAAGATCACTGTCATTTCCAAGGCCAACAAAAAGAAAAAAGCAACATTAAAGGTCAAGATTGGCAAACCGATCAAAAAGGTTTCCGTCAGTAAAGTGACCTATTCCACAAACGTTTACAACAAACTTACAAGAAGGACGAAGACTACGACAAGGAAAACCAGTTATTCGTCCAAGACCGGAGTTGTTTTGCAAACCGGTATTGATAATACGGCAAATGAAACCTCCACTACATATACCTGTAAGATAAGTGTAAAATTCTCACCGAAGAAGCCTTCTTACAAATCCATGAAGTGGAGCACTAAGAA
>CANQYY010000028.1 GCA_947628225.1 uncultured Lachnospiraceae bacterium | reverse complement strand
TGGGATGCGATATCGCCTATTTTTAAGTTCTCCAGCGAAGTGCGCAAGGTCATCTATACCACAAACGCCATTGAAAGTCTGAATGCCACCTATCGCAAACTGAACCGCCAGAGGAGCGTGTTCCCCAGTGATACGGCACTGTTAAAAGCTTTATATCTGTCCACCTTTGAGGCCACAAAAAAATGGACAATGCCCCTGAGGAACTGGGGGCAGGTATACGGCGAACTGAGCATCATGTACGAAGGGCGTCTGCCGGAGTAACGGCGAAGGCATGCTTTACAGGTGGAAATTTTCCGCCTGTTCTTGACATGCTCTGATACGAGTGTTATATATAAAGTAAGGGCAGGACTTCCGTCGAGGAGAACCCTGCCCTGTCATTATCATAGAAGATCAACATTTACAGACTTTTTATCACACACTCTGTATGGCTGCTCTTTGGTATTTAACTATTATTTTGGTGTATAGATGTGCCTGCTTTGCATTATTTTTTTCTCATCCTATAAATACCCTTTAGAAAGAGAAACTCAGGTATTACAAACTGGCAACCTAAGCTATTTCCTAAAAGTTGTAACACTCCCGTTCTTTTTGGTTCACTCACGGCAATCCTCCTCTTCATAAATTATATAAACATTTTTTCAGTGCTATATTTATTCCCATTAAAATCAAGTACAAAATTATTTATAATTTACTTAACTCCTTTATAATTTTTTCATATATCATTTCCCTCTGTTTCAAAAAATTCCAGCTTCTTTTTCAGCTTTCTTGTCCGTACCCCCACCAGACTTTCCAGCTCATGGCTGGTCTGCTCCAGACGCTTCTGTACGTTATTTAACGTTTCCTCAAATTTATCCACTTCTCCTCTGGCGCCGGACAAAGCCTCCCAGATTTCCCCCGCCTTTTTATCCAGAGCCACACTGCGAAAGCCCACGGACAGGCTGTTCAGGATTGCCGCCAGAGAGCTTGGCCCCGCTACGGTAATTCTGTACTTTTCCATCAGTTCTTCCAGTAATCCCATCTGCAAAACTTCGGTGTACACACCTTCAAAGGGAAAAAATAAAATAGCAAAATCGGTTGTAAATGGCGGTCTTATGTATTTGTCATGTATTTCCTTTGCAAAACGCTTTACTCTGGATTTGAATAAATCCTCTGCGTCCCTCGCCAAATCTGCATCCTTTTCCTCCCTGGCATCCTGCAGCTGCAAAAAGGCATCTAAGGGGAATTTGGAGTCAATGGGAAGATACACGGTTTCTCCGGCATAGCCCGGCATTTTTACCGCATACTCCACCCGCTTCTGACTGCCCGGAATCACCATACACTCTGTTTCATACTGTTCTGGCGTCAATATCTGCTGAAGGAGAGCGCCTAACTGCCATTCCCCGTAAATTCCTCTGGTCTTAACATTCATCAGGGATCTTTCCAGCTTGTCCATACCGGTATAAACGCTGTCCATCTTCCCCATCAGCCCTGCCATCTGCTGAATCTGATTCGTTCCCAGAGAATGCTGATACTGAATCAGCGCCTCCATATATTTGTGTAGTTTTTCGTCCATAATTTTTGCCAGAATCTTATATATAAGGGCTCCCAATACCGCCGCTGCCACAAGGCCTGACAAAACACCGGCTAAAATATTCTGCATTTACTCCTCCAGTTTCAAATCGTTTTCCCTGATCCATCCGATTTTGCGGAGCGGAATCGCAAACAGCCAGGTGAGTACCGCCGGCAGAACAAAGCATACCAGTATCAGTCCCAGCCAGTCCATAACAGTAATAGCGCTTTTTGTCCCCTGCGCCACATCCTGTACCCAGCCGCTGTACACTCCAATCTGGCCTACCAGTCCACAGGTTCCCATACCCGAGGCAACTGCCGCCCCATTCATCTGCAGATGGAAAACGCAGGTTGCTATCGGTCCAATGATTAGAGAGGATAAAATCGGCGGAATCCAGATTCTGGGATTTTTCACAATGTTTCCCATCTGAAGCATGGAAGTTCCAAGCCCCTGCGCCACCAGTCCGCCAACACGATTTTCACGAAAACTCATAACGGCAAAGCCCACCATCTGGGCGCAGCATCCGGCGACGGCGGCTCCGCCCGCCAGTCCGGTCAGTCCCAGCGCCGCGCAAATTGCCGCGCTGCTGATTGGCAGCGTCAGGGCGATCCCCACGATAGCAGACACAATCATTCCCATTAAAAACGGCTGGAGCTCGGTTGCCCACATAATTGCCTGCCCTACTGCGCTGGCTGCCCTGCCAATAGCAGGAGCACATCCCATCGATAGTAAAACTCCTATTGTAATCGTTACAAATGGAGTGACCAGTATATCAATCTTTGTTTCCTTGGAAACCGCCTTACCGCATTCTGCTGCTATTATCGTTACAATCAGTACCGCCAGCGGGCCTCCGGCTCCTCCCAGTTCATTCGCCGCGCCTCCGACACAGACAAGAGAAAAAAGTACCAGCGCCGGACATTTCAGCGCATAACCAATGGCGACAGCCATCGCCGGGCCGGTTACCGCCTTGGCATAACCTCCTATCGTTACCAGCGCTCCGATACCGAGCTGCTCTCCTAAAGTGCTGATAATGGTTCCTATCAGCAAAGAGGCGAATAATCCCTGCGCCATAGCGCCCAGGGCGTCAACACCATACCGTTTGAGGGAAAACTCAATGTCTTTTTTCTTTAAAAATGCTTTTATGGCTTTCATTCTTTTCCTCCATTTTAAAATTCATTTTTTATTTTAGAAATACTCTTTTCTTTTTTACGGTAAAATGCTATAATGGATTCATGCAGATATGGTTCATCGGTAGAACGCTAGCTTCCCAAGCTGGAAAGGCGGGTTCGACTCCCGTTATCTGCTCTGTCAGACGGGGCTGTTGTATTTATGCCCCGTCATTTGGTTATTTTCCCTTCTCTTTTCCATTATTTTATCTATTATAACAAAAGTTCCCAAATATAACAACTCACTTCTGCGTTAAAACTCCTTTTTATCAAAAATAACGGCGCTGAACAAATAGGAAATATACAGGACTGCCGCCGTTGCTGCGGGAACTATGAACTTCCCGGCTCCCAGATAAAAGGACGCCGCAGAATGAATTATTTTATCTGTATCCCACCGGCTTATTGCCAGATACCCGATGACAAATACAATGCCCGCCAAAAGCAGGCCCATTAATTTTCCCTTTTCCGTGCCAAATTTCAGCATAAACGGAATCATCAAAGCGAAAAAGCATAAAAATATATAGCAAACGAGGATAGTATAAAACCCTTCGGAAACATCGATTGCCTCTCCCTTGACGAATGCGAATACCCATGAAAAAATTACACCTATTATCCATCCGGCCGCCGTTATCAAAATGCCGAAAACATATTTTTCCCTGACATAGGTTCTTCTCTCCATCGGCAAAGTCATTAAAAAGGAAAAGCCATTGTCAAATTCATCATAGCTTATCGTGCCGAGTGCAAGAACAAAAAACAAACTGGTCAGATAACCGAGGCTAAAACTCTCGCCTACTGTATATGCCAAAAATGCGGCCGTTAAAAAAAGCAGGATAAAAAATCGTCTTTGCTGTGACAACAACTGTATATCTTTTATTAACATTCCTTTCATACTTCATCCCCTCCCGTCATCATTACCATAAGCCCGTCCAAGTTCCCATTTTCCACTACCAGCTCCGGATAATTTTCCATGTAAAATTGCTTTTCCTTCGTCAGGCAGCTATATCCCCAGGGCTCTTTTTTATAAGTGATAAGGTATTGCTTTTCTATCTTCTGGAATTGCTCCTGATCTGCTTTTATCAGAGCATAGTTGCTCAACAGTTTATCGGTTTCTTCATGCAGGACAATCTCTCCCTCATTAATCAGGTAAACGTCGTCGCAAAGACCTTCTAAATCTGACGATATATGCGAGCTGATTAAAATAGAACGGGATTCATCCTCCTCCATATAATCTCGCAGCAGCCCAAGCAATTCATCCCGGGCTACCACATCCAATCCTAACGTGGGTTCATCCAGAACTAAAAAACGGGCGTTATGGCTTATTGCCGCTAAAAGCTTTACCTTCGCCCTCATGCCGGTAGAAAATTCTTTCAGCCTTTTCTTTTGCGGCAGATGAAACCTCTGGCACAGGCTGATAAATTTTTTACTGTCATGGCAATCATACATTGTTTTTAAAATATGGTCTATCTGCTTTATTGTCAAATAATTGCTGAATCCGGAGTCCGACAGCGTCACTCCCAACTTTTGTTTTTCCCCGGCAGTAAGCGTCTTACTGTTTTTGCCGAAAAGTTCCACGCTGCCGCTATCGATACGGATTAACCCCAGCACAGCTTTAAACGCTGTAGTTTTTCCCGCGCCGTTTCTGCCAATCAGTCCGGTAATGCGCCCGGATTTAACCTCAAGGGAACAATTCAAAGTAAATTTGTCATATTGTTTTATCAAATGATTGACCTTTAACATTATCCTTCCTCCATTAAAATTTCAAAAAGGCTGCGTATTTCCTTATCCGAAAGCCCGCGCCTCCTTGCCTTTAAAATTACCTGCTCCAGCTCCGTTTCTGTTTTTTTCCGGTTCTCTTCCTCTAATACCTCTTTGTCTGTCACCGCCACATAAGTACCCTTGCCATGAACCGTTACCGTAAAGCCCTCCTGCTCTAAACAGTCATAGGCTTTTTTAACAGTAAGAGCGCTGATCTTCAACTCTTTCGACAAACTGCGTACCGACGGCAAGGCAGTATTTTCCACCAGTTCGCCGCTTATAATTGCCGCCTTAATTTGCTCCATGATCTGTTCATAAATCGGCACCATGGACGTATTGTTTACTATAATATTCATACCAACCCCCATTTCGGAGCGTTTTTGTGGTACGATGTACCGATACGATTTGTGACGCTCCATAAAAATTATATCGTAAACAGTATATAACAGTGCATAACTGTTGTCAACTATTTTTTTCGCAGCATGATTTTATACGCAAAAAAAGCGGCGTCCTGTTGGCGCCGCTCTTTTCCTGCTGCCGTTAATTCTTTTCTTTCTCTATCAGCAAATTGCAAAAGCACTCAATAAGGGCATACAATACACCTGCGATTGGCCACACAACCCACGTCAAATGCCAGTCGTTTGTTAAAAAGCTCCAACCAAGATATATGGTAGTCGCTGCCAGCCAGTATATCGAGCTGACCGCTTCCATTATGATGCGTTTTCTCTTATTTTGGGAATCAAATTCGCCCTCTTGCAATAGCTTCTGCATACTTGCCCACCGAACGCCGGCAACGATTAAAAATGCCGAACCAATCCCCGCCAGAAACATGGTAACGGTCAGCATGACCACCGTAAAAAACTCCTTTTCCGTAAATGCGCCGATAAACAACGGAACGGGAGAAAGTATACAAAGGCATACACCAATAATGTTATATAGAATATAAGTACTCCTGTATGCCTTTTGTCTTTCTTTTACCATGCCGGCCACACCGTATTCTGTTTCAAACGGCTCTTTATCGATAAAATGGTAAGGCGCGTTTTTCATGCCGCGGAAAATAAATATCCCGACCGCAATAGCAACGAGGATAAACATAACAACCAATCCAATCCCACACGCAAGATTTTCAGAGATATGGTAAGCCGGGACTTCCGATACCGCGCTTAAAATCAAAAGCGGAATCGCCGCAAAAATACAGAGAAAGACCCCCGCCGCAATCCAAACAGACGCCGATTTTCTCTGCGCAAGAAATTCGTTTGCTTCTTTAAGTGTAATCCGCTTTGTCAGCCCGCCATCATTGGTCTGGGTAAATTCCTCATCCTCCATTTCATCCTTTAAAAGATAATCGGTCGTCACTCCAAAAAGCGTGCTGAGCATTAAAATTTTTTCAAGGTCCGGCACTGTCTGAGCGCCCTCCCATTTCGATACCGCCTGGCGGGACACCTGCATTTTTTCTGCCAGCTCTTCCTGCGACCAGCCGTTCTTTTTCCTCAACCTGATAATTTTATCCGCTAAAATCATTTTCCTTCCTCCGTATTAATTTGTCGGCGGCATAGCGCCATCCGCAATAAAAATCATAGCTTATTTTCCAGTTGCATGCTAGCGAACAACGGCTGGAAATCTGTCAACCGGCGGTTGCATAGCCGTTAAAATCCCGGTTTGTATAAATATTTTATACATGATCAACACTTGAGGTAACTTGCAGCTGCGGCCACGCCCGTTATCAATCAAGCAGCTCCGCCAATTCAGGAAAAGAATTTATTATTGTGCCCGCATAATCTTCATTATCTCTGTTAAAAAGGATTGGCCGTATGCCCATTTCACTGGCAACAGCAAGATTTTTCACGCTATTATCAATAAACAGGCATTCGGCAGGGCATTTCTTTGTCTGCTTCAATGTTAATTCATATATTTTCTTTTCGGGTTTGCGGCATTTCACATCTCCACTCACTATTTTATGTTTAAAATACTTATCTAATTGATAATATTCTGTAATATAGGAACTCCATTCAGAAACATCATTTGACAAAAGTATAAAGTCGTATCTTTTATAATATTTCTCCGCAAAGTCTATAAAATCGCTGTCTAATGTCAAATAATTTTCAATATAATCTCTCATGGTAAATTGTGGATTTTCATAACCTAACAGGGATAGAAATTCATCGGACGTAATTTGACCATCGCCTGCCTTTGTAAAAAGTTTTTCTTCTTTGAATTGTTTTTGGATTCGTGCATACTCCGATTCATCAAAATGATCATATGTATACGGTATAAATTTACCTTTGCTTTCCTTCAAAATGACCCCATACATATCAAATAGTATCGTTGTAATTTTCATCATCCGATTTCCTCCTTGGCTCCCGGTTCCGCCCATTTTTGTTACTAAACTCCAATCTGCGCAAAAAATCCCAAACTCTTTGCATATATTCATAAATTTGACTCTGCCATTCCATCATTTTATATTATTGTTTCTTTTTAATATATCTCCGATTTTTTGTTTCTGCTGTACTTTTCACTTTGCCCATTGCTACCAATTCATTCAATAACTGCCTCGTTCGTGCTCCTTTTAATCCGATGCTGCTTGCAACTTCTTCTGTACTATATTCAACATTTTCGCTCATTTTCTCCAAAATCTGCTTATGCCTATTAGATAATTTATTTTTACTTTGTATAGAATTATCTGCTAATTTTTCTGCTGATTCTGCTGATTTTTCTGCTGATTCTGCTAAACTGTCTGCTGCCGAAACAATATTCAATTCCAACGTGACCTGATTCAACACAGTATCTTCCACCAACTCCGGCTGCTCCCATCCCGCTTTCTTCCACACATCTAAAATAGTTGGGAAGCCAGAGCCTGCATTATCTCCAAATCCCACCATGCGTAACATTGTCTGCATTCTTGGATTTCTTGGTTTAGAATTTCCGCCGCGATAAATCTCTTCTTTCGGAAGTTTCAAGGTTCCCGGATTTGTGAATGAAAAACCCTTTGAAGTTTTAATAATTTTCAATGTCCCTGCATCAACCAAATAATCTGCATGTATAATCAGATTGACAAATGCTTCTCTGATTGCTTTATGCACCGGCGAATCATCTACTCTATAATCTTTTTCAAGCACAAATGCTTTCTTTAAATCAGCTGTCAGTTTTGGCAAAACTTTTGTAAAAAAATTAAAGAGATTGTTTTCCCATGTTCCATCATAAGTAATTCTGTCATTCCATCTGATATCAGGCGTAACTTCCGTTTCATCCCGATAATCCATAAAGATATTATCAAATTCGTCCCTTATAGCTAATCCTGTTCCAAACATCATTAATCCTGCTAATGTAAGACCTTCAATTCCATTTCTCCTATCTTTTCTGTATCCACCCAATACTTCCAAAAATTGTTTGTCATCATAAGTATTCCATATGTGTTCAGGATTTCTCGTCTGAAACATTTGACGATAATGCTTCATTGTTTCCGAATCCGTATCATCTATTGTGTAATATTCCAAAATTAGGCTGTCATTTCCGTCAGGATTTTGATCACGCATCATAGCTCGTACCTCATGCTCCGTCGCATGATAATCCCCCTCATGATTTCTCTTATATGTTCCCTTATATGGATTTTCTCCAACATATACCGGACGAAATTTATAATCTGCTCTTGGGACACGGATAACAATTAAACTAATATCATCTTCTTCAACAATAAACACATCCTCATCTTTAAGAATATTTACACTGACTTTATTTCCATTAATCGTATTCCAAAAATCTTCCACTTGCTTGTTTGGGTTTCCGATCCCCTGTATTATAAAACGCTCTTCCGGCAACTTTTTTGTTTTATCTTCATTAATACCGAGAATAATGTACCCGCCTTTTGTATTTGCAAAACCGGAATATGACTCATAGACAGATTTCGGCACACTTTTCTCTGCTTTCTTACACTCAAAATCAACTTTTTCTCCACCTAAAACTAATTGTTTTATTTCCTGCATGTCCATGTTTATCACCTTCTTTCAAATACATATCCAGCATTATATATTATTATACAGAAAGAGGGGAATATCCATCCCAAAGTTAATGCATCACTCTTTCCTCAATTTTACCTTATTTACTAAGCTCATCCACTGCATCCCAGAAACCTGACCACGGGTCGATCTCCTTCACATAAAGTCTTTCTGTTTTTGTTCTTATGGAATACAAATCCACGCCCTTTTGGCACAGGCGGTTCATATCCGTTACGCTATCCAGGACAGCAAATTTCCCGGCAGATAAATCATACGTTCCGATACCGGCTTTTCCGTCCTTCTTATTCCATGCCAGAATCGCCTTTCCGTCCCGTATGGCAATACATCTGGCGGCATTTTCTGTATAAGAGCCTCCCTCTTTTTGCTTTGAGATATATTCCGATTCCTGACTCCACATAGATTCGCACAGTTTCTTCTCATAAGTTAAAGCGGAATCTCCCACTGCCTTAGAAAAGACTGCCATTTTCCTTTTCGTGTTTTTATTTATCTTTCCGATAGTCGCCTGAATATACAGCCTGTTCCCGGAATAAAATAAGCCGTTCATCTCTATGAAATCCTTTTCTTTGTCATTTTTACCTGCCTTTTCCAATTCCTTCCCGTCATAAATTTTCTCATTCTTATCAGTATCTGCATTATAAACCCAGATGCTCTCTCCCGCTCCTTTATCAAATGTATTCTGCCGGTAAAAACAAAGGGAACCGCTGGTAACAAAAAAATCATAGTCACACTCTTTCTTGTCGGAAATCAACTGCCATTCCCAGGTGCCAATCTTCTGCCTGTAAACGCCCCTTTGATTGCCGGCGGCGATAATGCAGTCATCACAGGCGGCTGCTATCCAGAAAGGACAAAATTCCTTTGTGTTCAGTCTGCCAAAGGGAGTTTCCCTCACCGTTTCTCCCTTTTCCCTGTCATATCTGACATACTCCCCCACATCGGTAAAATAAATAAAATAACGGGAATCCGCATAAATAGAGGCGCTGTCGTAATATCCGCACTCCCCCTGATGTTCCCCCCAGATTCCGTTGCCATGATTTTCCGTTATCAGCGCCTTTTCCTGCTGTCCGGTTATGGAATACTTCCCATCCTCTCTTTTTACGGCAGGTACCATGCAGATTGCCATACTTTTTTTCCCGCTCTGCTTTATAAAATATACTCCCTTTTCATCGGCATAAAAAATCTTTTGCAATCCCTTTATGCTTACCTCTCCCAGCTTCTCATCCCCGGTACTGAATTGAAGTATTTTCCCAATCGTTTTTTCACTTTCATCCAGAGCGGCGTCATCTTCTATTTTTACTACATAATAACAGGAATCTGTTCCATGAATTTCCTTCATTAAATTACTTTCCTGCTCATCTTCAATGCCTTTCGCTGTCGCGCTATCCGCCCCCGCCGCCTTTGAACGGACATCCTGTCCGGCGCTTTTTGGCTCGCTCTTAGTCCCGCAGCCCACAAGAGCTGCTAACATACAAATTCCCAGAACCCCCGCTATTGTACGATATTTCATCGCTTTCCACCTCTTTCTTTGTCGCCTGTTCTTTTGTTTCATAGGAAATCATTTAAAATCCCTTTTCCTTTAATTCCTGTACCAGTTCCACATAAAATTTTCTGACGTCAAAACCTTCAAAATTTTCCCGGTTCAAATCAATCATATCGCCATGGGAAATCCCTCTCCGGCCATCCGCCACCGCCAGTTGATACCGCTCGCCCCACGGGAAAGACTCCTCTCCCACCAGACCGTCGTTTCCACCGTCGAAATACTTTACCAGATAGTAGGAGAAATTCAGTGGGAACCGTCCTCCCGACGACCGGTTCAGCCTGGAGCCCACGCTTTGATAATACACCGAGGCGCTGTCCGGCAAATCCTCATTCCTCTTTCGACATGCCTCCTCTGTCAGATCGCCCACGGCGGCTAGAAAATCCGGATTTTCATCTCCCACAGCGGCCAGCGCCTTATTATAGGCGCCGGCGATCTTCTGCTGCTTCGTTTCCGATATTTTAGACAGGAGATAATCCGCAAATTTGCATCCCCTGTGGGGCGTATTAATCGTAGTAAGCGACGCCACATAACGGTCTGTCCCCAAACGGGACAGGGCATACCGGCAGTCAAGCCCTCCCTTGGAGTGCGCTATGATATTTACCTTCCCACAACCTGTCTTCTCCACAATCTCCCGTATGCGGGCATCCAATTCCTCTGCGCTGTCCTTTACGGAAGATGCCGACGCGTGGTTGCCATAATAAATCGTGGCTCCGTTTTTCTCCAGTTCTGCCGGAATCCGCCCCCAATAATTAAAGTGCTTAAAATCCCGGAAAAAGACGCCGTGAACCAAAAGGAGCGGATACTTTGTCCGGCACCTTTTTTCCTCTCTGTACTCCTGAGCTTCCAATTCCTTCGCATGCTCGGTAACAACCTCCTGCCTCACCAGCCTTATCATCTTCAGCAGCACAATTATATTAAGAACAGGGATCCACCCGCACAGCGCCCCTATAACACGCCACTTTATCCCGAGTTGGACGGAAGTAACATAAATCCGTATCATTCCGTTCCAGAACACCACTGCCTCCACCAGAATGACAATCAGCGTATTCACGATCCAAAGCTTAGGGCTCTGAATCAGGCTCCCTGCCGGCAGACAGCCAAACCACCCGATCAGGGAATACAAAATAGACAGTCCGGTGGAAATCAAAAAAAGCTCCAGCAGCTCGCAGCCGTCCCCGCTGCTCCGAAGACGTCCGCTGTATAGCCTGCGGTTTGCAAAAGAGGGAACCAGATTTATTCCCAGAAAGGGCAGAATCAAAAGCCACAGCCATCCCCCCGCAGGCAGGAAAGCCCCCAGAGAATAGCTGTTTGCCAATATAAAAATAATCAGACTGTATAGAATCCGAACCAGATATTTCATCGTTTTCCACTTCTTCCTTACATCATTAGACAAAATAACACTTACAGTATAACATACTTTCTTTGGAAAACATCTCAAAAATATTACTAATTATTTACAAAAATATTTCTTAGAAAAATCTCCTTTCCCAGCATAGGGAAAGGAGGTTCTTTCCCTGTGTGTCATGCTGTTTTGCTTGCAAAATAATAGCGATAACGGTAAAATAACAGTGTTACACCTGCCATACTGCATCGATAAAGGAAAGAGGCTATCCCTATGAAAAAACAAATATTTTTATTCGTGCTGCTATGGGAAAGTTTTGTTTTTTGCGGACTTTTCCATACAACCGCACAGGCAAAAAAAGCAGACAAAAACGTTAGCATTACTATCAGCGCCGCCGGGGACTGTACCTTTGGCAGCGACCGCAGCTCTCCCTCCAGCGCAAACTTCTACTCGGTTTACCGGAAGGTAAAGGATAACAGCTACTTTTTCCGCAGAGTTTCTTCTATTTTTAAAAAAGATGATTTAACGATAGTAAATCTGGAAGGGACACTGTCCAAACGAGGTCGCCGCGCAGACAAAAAATACGCTTTCCGCGGAAACCCTTCCTATGCAAAAATTTTAAAAAAAGGCTATATTGAAGCCGTTTCCTTTGCCAATAACCACTGCCGGGATTACGGCAATATCAGCTATAAAGATACCTGCGCTTCTTTAAGGAAAAATAAAATTCACTATGCCTCTTACGGAAAAACAAGCATTTATCGCGCCAAGGGGAAAAAAATCGGCATGGTGGCGGTAAACGGACTGGAAAATTATTCGGGAAACAAGCAATATATAAGAAAAGGAATCCAAAAATTAAAAAAGAAAAAAGCGGATTTGATTATTGTGAGCATACACGCAGGAATTGAGTATACCGACACGCCTGACCAAACTCAGAGATCTCTGTCGCACTACGCTGTCCAAAAAGGAGCAGACCTCGTATTAGGACATCACCCTCATGTTTTACAGGGGATTGAAAAATATAAAGGCTCCTATATTGTATATAGTCTGGGAAATTTCTGTTTTGGCGGAAACACGAATCCGCCGGATAAAGACACTATGATTTTTCAGCAAAAATTTACTTTTCAGGGTAATAAGCTGTTAAAGAAAAAAAGCCCCGCCAGAGTTATCCCCTGCTCGCTTTCCTCCCGTTCCTCCATTAATAACTATCAGCCAAAGCCGGAAAAAGGGAAACGCGGTAAAAAAATCCTGAACAGATTAAATCGGTACTGCCGCGCTCTGGGAACCCGTTTCCGCTCCAAATTTTCTCTGTAAAATTTTCTCAACCTATTGGATAAAAAGAATAAAAAGCCGCATGATCAACGTTTTATCGCTAATCATACGGCTTCTTTAACAATGAGGCATCGGGGACTCGAACCCCGGACAACTTGATTAAAAGTCAAGTGCTCTACCACCTGAGCTAATGCCCCATAAAAAAGGAACTACAGGAAGTTCCTTTTTTAATGCCCAAAGCCGGAATCGAACCAGCGACACAAGGATTTTCAGTCCTCTGCTCTACCAACTGAGCTATCTGGGCAT
>CANQYY010000027.1 GCA_947628225.1 uncultured Lachnospiraceae bacterium | reverse complement strand
GACTTGAACCCTCATGGTATTGCTACCACACGGACCTGAACCGTGCGCGTCTGCCAATTCCGCCATTCCTGCATGCACATGATATATTATCATCTTAGGCACAAAATGTCAATCTTTATTTTTTGATTTTATATAATCTCTTTTCTCTCTCCTTTTTTTATGCTATAATACAGAAAAAATAAAATTGAGGTGATACTGTGATTATGAATCCCGGAATGCTGCTTTTCGGACTGGTTGATTCCGGTCTTGCATTTTTCCTTGTATTCAATGTGGTAAGGGCAAAATTTGGCGGAATTAAAAGTACCCTGGCAAGAACCATCGGCTCTGTTCTCGGTACTATAGTTTTCATCGTTTACTTTGGTATCATCGTGTGGTTTAACACCAGTATCCATACGGTATCCTCCGAAGCTAAAATTGTCGTGTACGCCGCTCCTATTGTGTTGACAATTCTGATGGCGGTACTGGTTCTGTTATCTCAGCCGCCGAAGAAAAAGGAAAAAGAAGAAGAGCCGGAGGAAGAGGCCTCTGAAACAGAAACAGAGGAGTAGAGGCTTCTTTCTCCGGCCGTATTTCGGCATTAAATATATTTTCTCAATGAGCTTTTCTTAATTCTGCCAATATTGCAGGCATAAATAATAGCTACTACTTTATTCTTCTTATTAAAGTAAAAACGAATCCGATATTTCCCATAGGTCATGTCGCCATATTTCTTTACTTTATTTTTCTTCAGGCCTTTCATTTTTGTGAACGGATCTTTTGATTTGCACTTTTTCAGAGTAAATTCCCCGTACGCTTTCTTTACCTTTTCCGCACTGGCTCCAATCTTGATCCCCCGGTAGGTTTTCTTTTTCTTACTTTTCCCTTTCCATTGGCCAACCCATGCATATCCGTTGTTGTAGCCTTTTCTTCTGCAATAAGCTACAAAGTTTTCGCCGTTAAATTTACTGAAATCTTTTTTTACCATTTTGGGAACAACGGTAATGGTACACTGGAAAACACCGGTTCCCACCTGGGCTGCAATTACGGTTTTTCCCTTGGCTACTCCTCTAACAACACCGGTAGCGCTGACAGTGGCAACCTTTACATTACCGCTCTTCCAGGTTACCGGTACATTTGCCGCCGGCAGGCCGGATAACTTCAACGTTACCTTTTTCTTCGCCATAATGACCGTTTTTGTTTTGTTTATCTTCACTCCGGTTATATTAATCGGAGTAGGCGCCGGGGTTGGCTTTTGTATTGGTTGCGCTGTCACAACGGCAGACGTCGTCCCCTCCTCGCTGGCAACAGCTTCTCTGCTGCCCAGACTGCTGATGCCAAGCACCAGTATCAGACAAAACATTACTGCAAAAATCAACTTGGTTACACCGTTTCGCTTCATAAATGCTATCGCTCCTTCCAAATACGCCTTCCGGCTGCCACATTATGTATATTAATTATCTTATACTATTCTTTTTGTTTTGTCCAGCCTTACGTCAGCTCTACTGCGCCGGTATATAACTGGTAATATCTCCCTTTTTTCTCCAGCAATTCCCTGTGGGTCCCCCGTTCAATAATTTGCCCCTGCTCCAGAACCATAATGCAGTCTGCATTCCGGACCGTAGAAAGCCGGTGGGCAATAACAAAGGTGGTACGGTTTTTCATCAGACGTTCCATCCCATGGTCAATGTGCATTTCGGTACGGGTGTCAACCGAACTGGTAGCTTCATCCAATACCAGTATCGGCGCAACGGAAATAGCGGCTCTGGCTATGTTCAAAAGCTGCCGCTGACCCTGGCTCAGATTGGTGCCGTCGCCCTCTAATACCGTATCATATCCATCCTCCAGCCGCATAATAAAGGAATGGGCGCTGGCTGTCTTCGCCGCCTGCTCTACCTCTTCATCCGTCGCCTCCGGTCTGCCATAGCGGATATTTTCCCGGACAGTTCCGCTAAACAAATGGGTATCCTGTAATACCATAGCGATATGGGAACGAAGACTTTTTCTTCTATACTTTTTAATGTCAATGCCGTCAATCGTAATTGTCCCGTCGGAAATATCATAAAACCGGTTTAAAAGATTGGTGATTGTCGTCTTTCCCGCTCCGGTGGAGCCAACAAAAGCAACCTTCTGACCGGCATGGGCATACAGACTCAGATCCCTTAAGATCGTTTTATCCGGCTCATAGCCGAAATTCACATGTTCCAATACGACTTCGCCCTTTATATCCCCCATTTCTATAGCATCTTCCGGTTCTTCCGGCTCCGGTTCCGCATCCATTACCGTAAAGACACGCTCTGCGCCGGCAAGAGCGGAAAATATTATGTTTACCTGCATGGAAAGCTCATTGATCGGCCGGCTGAACTGTCTGGAATAGTTGACAAATACGGTAAGCCGTCCTATGGTTAATCTCCCCAGCAAACAAAAGATCGCTCCCACTGCTGCCGTAATACCATAGCACACCTGTCCGATATTTCCCATGACAGGCCCCATAATGCCGCCAAAAAACTGTGCCTTGATCTGTTTGCCCCTCAGGTCGTTATTTAATTTGGTAAATTCCTCTGAGGCTTTTTTCTCATGGCAGAATACCTTTACTACCTTTTGGCCGGTAACTGTTTCTTCAATATATCCGTTTAACGCTCCCAGCGCGCTTTGCTGCAGCCGGTAATATTTGGAACTTCTTTTGGCAATACTGCCTCCTGCTTTAAGCATAACCGGAACCATGATAATCGTAAGCAGCGCCAGCCATACATTCATGTACAGCATAATAGAAACCGTTCCCAAAATGCTGATAGAACCGGAAATCATCTGAATGACGGTGTTGTTCAGCAGCTCCCCTATCATGTCGACATCATTGGTAAACCGGCTCATTATATCACCGGTACTGTTTGTGTCAAAGTACCGGACCGGAAGATTTTGGATATGATTAAATAAATCCTTCCGGATAAGGATCAGGGCTCGCTGGGAAACCCCAATCATAATTCTCTGCTGCAGATAGTTGGCAACAACACCAAAGCCATACACCACCAGCATCGTCAGAACTCCCTGTAAAAGGATTCTGATCCCTTCCGCCAGTACTGCTGCTCTTTCCGATGCCGGCGCCTGTAATGCCAGCCTTGCCGATTCTGTCAGCCGGTCAATAATCGGGGAAAGAAGGTAAGAACCCGCTAGCGTTGCCCCGCTG
Organism: uncultured Lachnospiraceae bacterium; assembly: GCA_947628225.1. Lineage (GTDB taxonomy): Bacteria > Bacillota > Clostridia > Lachnospirales > Lachnospiraceae > Eubacterium_F. Next base: position 10,346 of record CANQYY010000027.1, on the reverse strand, counting down.
AATACCAGTACACAGATAAGGGCAAGAAAGACAAACCATTTATCTTTTCCCATATAAGACAGCAGACGCCTTACCGTCGCTCCGGAATTTTTCGGTTTGCCTCCGTTCATGGCAGCGGCGCGCCCGCCCCTGCGGGGTCCCGGTCCCATCTGCGGCCCTCTCTGAGGATTTTTTTCTGTCTGACTCATCCTGCCACCTCCTCTTTATCCTTCTGGGAATAATATATTTCCTGATAAGTTTCACAGGTTGCCAACAGCTCCCGGTGAGTTCCCTGTCCCACTATCTTTCCCTCATTCATAACAAGAATACGGTCTGCCGACTCTACCGAAGAGATTCTCTGCGCAATAATCAATTTGGTCGTATCCTTCAGGGAAGTAGAGAAGCTTTTTCGTATTTCCGCCTCCGTGGCGGTATCTACTGCGCTGGTGCTATCATCTAAAATAAGGATCTTCGGTTTTTTCAACAGGGCTCTGGCAATACACAGACGCTGCTTTTGCCCACCGGAAACATTGACGCCGCCCTGCCCCAGTTCTGTATCATAGCCGTTGGTAAAATCCTTTATAAAAAGATCTGCCTGAGCGGCTGCCGCCATCTCGTATACTTCCTCCTCGCTGGCTGTTTCATCACCCCAGCGGAGATTTTCCATAATAGTACCGGAAAACAGTGTGTTTTTTTGTAATACCATCGCCACCCCGTTACGGAGATTTTCCAAGGAATATTCCCGTACATTTACACCGTCTACTAATACCTCCCCCTCGTCACAGTCATATAGTCTGGGAATCAGTTGGACAAGAGAGGATTTCCCGGAGCCGGTGGAACCGATGATCCCGATAATTTCACCGGGATTTGCCGTGAAACTGATATCCTGCAATACATTGTGTTTGTGCTTTTTGTAATACCGGAATCCCACATGGCGAAATTCGATTTTCCCCTGCGTTACCGTTCTCTCCTTCTGTCCTGCCAGATCGTCATTCAGATCGATCTCGGAATTTAATACCTCCTTGATACGACGGGAGGATGCCAGGGCGCGGGAACCCTGTATCATTATCATGGAAAGCATCATAAGCGACATCAGAATCTGCGTCACATAAGTGGTAAATGCCGTCAGATCGCCCACCGGCATACTGCCCGCCAATATCTGCTGGCCGCCAAACCAGACTACCGCCATAATGGTAATATTCATAGTAAGGGTCATAATCGGCATCGTCATAATAACGACCTTCATGGCATGAAGAGTTTTATCCTTCAAATCATTATTTGCCCGGTCAAAAGTTTTCTTTTCAAAATCATCCCGGACAAAGGATTTTACTACCCTCTGATTTGTTATATTCTCCTGTATCCTGGAATTCAGGGCGTCAATTTTATTCTGCATCGTATCAAATCTTGGAAACGCTGTTCTCATTACCAGAGTCAGCGCAATTACCAGAACCGGAATTACGATACAAAATACCATTGCCAGACTGGGATTCATAATAAAAGCCATAATCAGTCCGCCAATCAGCATACCCGGCGAACGGAGCAGCATCCTCAGCCCCATGCAGAGTACGTTTTGTATATTCGTAATATCATTGGTCAGCCTCGTTACCAGGGAGCCGGTAGAAAATTTTTCGATATTGGCAAAGGAAAACTTCTGTACCTTGTCAAACACATCCCGCCTTAAATCTGCTGCGAAATTAACCGAAGCCTTTACTGCGAAGTACGCTCCCAGTACGCCTCCCAGCATCATCAGACCCGCCGTAACGATCATGGCAAGCCCCATCAGGATAATAAAGCCGGTTCCCCTTGCCTCGACGCCCTTTTCTGCTCCGCACCCGTAATTAATAATAATCGACATCATTTTAGGCAGCGCCACCTCGCCCAACACTTCCACTATCATAAATATGGGTCCCAAAATAAACGCTGACAAATATGGTGTTACATATTTTTTATACTGTTTCATTTTTACCTCCTGTTGTCCCGGATTTATCTGCCATTTCATTCATATTGTCATATACACGTTTCAGGAGATGGCATAACGTCCCTCTCTCCTTTTCGGAAAATCCTACATACATTTTTTCGTCCAAACGGAGAAAAAACTCCCGGCTGTCTTCCACGATTTTCTTTCCCCTTTTTGTCAACTCTACAAAATTAACACGGGTATCCTTATCTCCCGCCTTTTTAGTAATCAGGTTTTCCCGTTCGAGTGTTTTTAAGGAAACGGCAATCGTCGCCGGTGATATTTCCAGCTTTCTTGCCAGTTCTACCTGTGAATGAAACCGGTTGCACGCCAATGTCATTAACAGACGATGCTGGGCCCTGTGTATTCCCGTCCCCTCCAGATTTTTTTCCAGCATACGCCGATGCATCTGGTTTGTCATTATCATCTGATGTGTTACATCTTCCGGACTATAATGTTTTTCGCCCTGCTCAGTCACAATTTCACACCTTTCTAAATCATTAGTTTATTAATAATTAGCATGTTAATTATAACGCAAAAAAAATATATGTCAAGAGAAATGATTCCCCTTTTTATTTTTTCGTCATATACTGTAATAACATGTGCAAAGTAAGGATTTTGTATGGAATACGGAAAACTAAATGTAAATGTTACTTCCGAAAACGACAACCGTCCGATTCCGGGAGCCACTGTTCGCATCGTGGATGAAAATGAGCCGGAACAGACAATAGAGGAAAGCACCACCGATAATCAGGGACAACTGACAGATATTGAACTGCCGGCGCCTCCTTTGGAATACAGCATGAACCCGACGGCGGATAAACCCTATTCCGAATATGTTATTTATATCAGCGCGCCGGGATTTGAAACTATTGAGGTGAATGGAGCAGAAATTTTTTCCGGAGAAACGGCAATCCAGAATGCCCGTCTTATCCCGGTTTCCCGGACAGACCCGGACAGCGCCGAACTTTTTGTTATTCCCGACCATACCCTGTGGGGAGATTATCCGCCTAAGATACCGGAAAGTGAAATCAAATCGGTGGAGGAAACCGGCGAAATCGTTCTCAGCCGCGTAGTGATTCCCGAATATGTCGTTGTGCACGACGGGCCTCCGTCTGACCGAAACGCCAAAAATTATTATGTAAAATACAAGGATTATATCAAAAATGTTGCCAGCAGTGAAATCTATTCTACCTGGCCTACTTCCACTATTCAGGCAAACGTCCTGGCTATCCAGTCCTTTACCCTGAACCGGGTATACACGGAGTGGTACCGGAACAAGGGCTATGACTTTACCATTACCTCCTCTACGGCTTACGACCATAAGTGGATTTCAAACCGGAATATTTTTCAGAGCATTTCCAGTGTAGTAGACGAGATTTTTAATAATTTTCTCTCCCGGCCCAATGTAGAACAGCCAATCCTGACCCAGTACTGCGATGGGAAAAATGTTTCCTGCCCAAACTGGATGAGCCAATGGGGTTCAAAGGCTTTAGGCGATCAGGGCTATTCCGCTATTGAAATCCTCCGGAATTATTATGGGGATTCTATGTATATTAATGAAACAGAAGAAATTTCCGGCATTCCTTCCTCCTGGCCGGGCACAAACCTGCAGGTCGGTTCCTCCGGTGATAAGGTTCGCCAGATGCAGCGCCAGCTCAACGTCATTGCCGGCGCCTATCCGCTGATTCCCACCATTGCCGTGGATGGTATTTTTGGTCCCCGGACAGAGGAAGCAGTCAAAACCTTCCAGAAGGTCTTTAACCTGACGCAGGATGGCATTGTAGGATTTAAAACCTGGTATAAAATCTCCGAGATATATGTAGGGGTCAGCCGGATTGCAGAGCTGGTATAGACTGCCGCCACTTCTTATCAAAATAAAAAAAGAACCGGTACGCGCTTTGTACCGGTTCTTAAGAATTTTTATATTCAAAATGCTGATAATCCTTTAAGGATTTCCAATCCCCTCCCCAGGAAAATCCATATTTCTTAAAAATACGAACCACTTTACTGTTTTTTAAAATCATATATTTTTTGTATTTTCCCCGGCATTTTTTCCTGTTCCGGATTCGGTACGCCTTACCGTTTGACGGCTCTGTTTTTCCGTTCCGCAGACAGGGATTTATTCTGGGGTTCAAATCGATTGCCAGTCCCCGCCCATGCATGGAAAGTTTACGGCTTCCGGCGATCGTCCGGTAATTAAAAGCGGAGGTGTTATTTGCCTCCATTGATTTTTCATCATCTGCATCATATTTATCCACCGGCTCCATCCGCTCAATACGGTAGCGGATTTTATACAGTTCATAAAAAATCGCAGCTGTCTTTTTGGCTATCTTCTTATTGACAATCAAAGTTCCCGTACGCTTTTTGCCTTTAAAATTGTAATAGCGGACAGTTACGATACGCAGCCCGGAAAGGGAAATTTTAGCGCCGGATACCGGATACGACTTTCCCTTCATCTGCCTTTTTACAGCCGGGGGCAGCTTTTTATACGAAAATCCCTTTTTATATATTGCCGCCTCTGCTCCGCCGGCCCTCACGGCAAAAGCGCCAAGGAAGCATATAACCAGTATTAGAAAAAATCTCTCCCTCATGTATAGCTCCTACTTTAACATCTGATAATACAGGGCAATAGCAGATTTACAACGCTCCATAAGCTTATAAACCTCCTCGCCCACAGCCCCCTTATCCTGACGCAGTTCTTTTAACACAAACTCAAACTGCATTTCATTTTGTTCCGAATAGCGCATATACATCGTATCAAACCGGTCAAGCAGCCGGCACATCTGCGTATAGATCAGGTTATTGTCCCCGATGATTTTATGCGGGAAACCTTTCCCGTCATACCGCTCATGGTGATGAACACACATATCGGCGCAAACTTGTACAAAGTACCGGCAATGCCTGGAATAATTTAAACGGATTAAATCTGCGCCAAGAATCGTATGGCCCTGAGCCAATCCTTTTTCCAAATCTTCCTGTTTTACTATTCGGTTATCGCTCCCGGCGAGAATCATCCGTCCAATATCATAGAAAAATGCCGCCTTGCTGATAATTTCAATACGGTTCCCATCCAGTTCGCCATGATCCAAAAACGAGGAATACTCATTCAGCAATATCTTCATCACAGCGGTAATTCTGTCGTAATGCTCAATATCATCCCCGCGGTTAATAAGATATTTCTTATATAACGACTTTAATTCCATTATATATCTGCCTGTTTCTTCTAAATCCTCCTCTGTGAGGACACAATCCGAAATAACGCCAAGTTTTAATCTCACACTGTCCAAAACACGATCCTTGTCAAAGGGCTTTCGGATAAATTCCGTCACATTGTACTGTGCCGCCTTTTCTACATTATCCTTTGTCGCCTCTGCCGTAATAAGAAAAACCGGAATCCCTGTTATTTCTTTTTCTTTCATAAGGCGCAACACGCCAAAACCATCCAGCACCGGCATGGAAACATCCAATAATATGGCGTCAAGAGAAAGATTCGTTTTCAATATCACTTCCATGGCGGAATAGCCGTTATCGGCTTCTTCTATCTCAAAATCTTCCTCTAATATGTTTTTTAATATAACCCGGTCGATTTCCGAATCATCTACGATTAATACCGTTTTATCTTTTTTCATTAAACCCTCCATAAATACGTTAATAATTTAGTTTTTATACTTCTCAATACAGGACAATATATCATTTTGAACCGGTAAGATTTCCTCAAATACTTTCCTTGCCTGTCCCGGCTCATCCTCCCGAAGCAGTCTTACAATCTCAGAATAGGCGTTGTATAGAGGGGTCAGAGAAAGGTTTCCCGTCATACCTTTAATCGTATGCGTTTCTTTAATCAGTTCTTCGCTGTCTTCCTTCTCAAAATTGTCCATTACAGCCGAGTGTTCCATCCTATCAGAAAATTTATGTAACATTTTTTCATAAAGCGCCGTCTTTCCCATCATACGCGCCAGACCCTCGTCAATATCCACGCCAAATTTTCTTAGTTCCTCTAACAGCTCCACTTCCATTCTCCTTTCGCATTGTCCCACTCCCATACGCTTATAATATAGTTTAAAATATGGAAACACTTTTGTCAATATCCTGAAAATCCCCGCCGCTCTTTTATCTCCAGCTTGCCGGGAACATATACTCCTCCCGATTTTCCAGTGTGTCCATTTCATATCCCTCACTGTGGATATAGTCGATAATTCTCCCTAATACGGCTGCTGTATTCGTAGTGGTAGCGGAATCGTGCAGGAGAATGATTGGCTGCCGATAACGGGTCATATCCTTTTTTACATTTTGGAAAATGGTTTCCTGCGCTACGCTCCGGCTGATGGAATCCTCGCCAGATACATTCCAGTCATAGCTTTTTACTCCCATCTCCTGTAATCTTTCATGCAGTTCATCCACATAAGAGCTGACATACCGGTTGTTGCTTCCCCAGGGAAAACGATGCAGTTTCGGAGCTTTTCCCACTATTTTTTCGATGACAGCGGCGGCTGTCTGAAAATCTTCAAAAAAGCTGTCCGCATCACAGTAAATTTTGTTCTTCTGGTGGCAGTAGGTATGGACTCCCACCGCATTTCCCTGGTCAATCTCCTGCTTAACAATGTCCTCCCTCTCCGGCGTGATTTCATTTCCGATAAGAAAAAAGGTAGCAACCGCCTTCTTTTCTTTTAATGTCTTCAGTATGTCCCTTGTATTTTCGCTGGGCCCGTCATCAAAGGTCAGGTATGCAATTTTTTTATTTTCCTCTTCCTTTTTTTCTTCCTTATTTTCCTTCTCTACCTGAGAGGCAAAATGAGCGGTAGGCACATATGTTTTGCTGCCGTCACTGCGCTCCCAGTTGTTTTTTGCTTCATAAAAGGCTAATAAGCTGAGTACGCACACACATACAATATAAATTGTTTTTTTCATAGGACATCCTTCAATAAACATTTCGTTATCTTATCCTATGCGGCAGTCAAAAAAAAGTGTCACTACAGCTTTCCCTCAATTTCTGCCGGCACACCGGCGCGGACAAAAATCCCCTCCTCCGTATACTGCTCCTCCTCCAGCTTTCCATACTGGCGGATAAGCTGGATCTTCCCCGCCTCATCATACGAAAAGGTTTTTTCAATACGGACGAAGCCGGCATTTAACAGCCGTTCTGTCTTTTCCAGCAGGGCTTCTATCCCCGTTTTTTCCTTTGCCGATATAAAAGCCGTATCATCGCCCTTAAAATCCTTTACTTCCATCGGCAGCTCCGGCTTTCCCCTGTCAATTTTATTAAAAACCGTCAGCACCGGCTTATCTCTTACTCCCAGTTCCTTTAACGTATCGCAGACTACTTCCATCTGCAGCGGATAATGGATATTGGAAGAATCCACCACATGTAAAATTAAATCCGCATATTTAGCCTCCTCTAACGTCGAGCGAAATGCCCGCACTAAGGAGTGTGGCAATTTACTGATAAAACCAACGGTATCCGTAAACAATATTTTCTGTCCGTCTGCCAGTTCCAATGCCCGCGTAGTGGGATCCAAGGTAGCAAACAACTTGTCCTCCTCCCACACCTTCGCCTCTGTCAGCGTATTTAAGAGGGTCGATTTCCCGGCGTTCGTGTATCCCACGATCGCTACTGTCGGCGTCTGGTTCCGAAGGCGTTGCCGGCGCATGGTTTCCCGGTTCTGCGCTACCTCCTTTAACTGCCGGTTGAGAATAGAAATCCTCTCCTTGATAAGCCGTCTGTCCGCCTCCAGCTTTTTCTCCCCCGGGCCTCTGGTACCGATTCCTCCCCCTAATCGGGACAGCGACTTTCCCAATCCCGCAAGCCGGGAAGCGCGGTAGCGAAGCTGCGCCATCTCTACCTGTAATTTTCCCTCGCTGGTCTTTGCATGGGCGGCAAAAATATCCAGAATCATAACCGTCCGGTCAATGACTTTAATCTGCAGCTCCTCCTGCAGATTTGTAATCTGCGCCGGGGATAATTCATCATCGCAGACAATGGCATCTGCCTTTTCCCACCGTATCATATCCTTCAGCTCTTCTATTTTCCCCTTCCCGATATAGGTACCCGGATGAACCGCTTCCCGCTTCTGGATAAGGCGTCCCACCGTCTGCGCCCCCGCCGTTTCGGAAAGTTCCCGCAGCTCGTCCAGGGAATATTCCATATCCGTCCCATCCTCCAAATCTACAGCCACCAGTATTACCTTCTCTTTTTCCTCGGAAGTATTCATCATTTTCTCCATCGCTATCTCCCTTTCTCCGCGCCGGCATACGGTTTTCTGTGAATCCCTGCGCCTGATTCTCTAACAGACCCGCAGGGTAATCTCTCCTGTGCGGAGCACCTTTTTCTCTCCGTCCTCCCCCTGCACAACCAGGCCTCCCTTTTCATCAATATCAACCGCCCTGCCATACTCCCAGGAATCCCCGGAAGAAAAGCGCACCTCTTTTCCCAAAACATTCGACCACTTGCGGTAGTCCTGCAAAAAACTTCCTTCTGCCAGACCGTCATATAGCTCATACAGCTCGTTTAACACAGCCGCCGCCAGAGAATTTCTCGGCGCCGGACTTTCCCCGGTACAGACAGAGCCGGCAGTTTCCCGTAATTCTTTGGGAAATCCTTCCTCCGGCACATGATAATTAATTCCAATCCCTACTACTACCGTATCAATTTGCCCGCTTTCAAAGTCCGAAACTGCTTCTGTGAGGATGCCGCATATTTTACGCCCCCTCAAATATACATCATTGACCCATTTGATTTCCGGCTCCTCTCCCAGAAGCTTCCTGATCGCCCGGCATACCGCCACCGCCGCCGCTGTGGTGATTCGTACGATTTCCTTCGCCTGTTCCAATTCCGGGCGAAACAGGACGCTCATATAAATTCCGCTCCCGGCAGGAGAGAAAAACTCCCTTCCAAGGCGTCCCTTTCCCGCCGACTGTTCTTCTGCCAAAACGACCAGCCCCTGCTTTTTACCCTCCAGCGCCTGCCGCTTTACTTCCTGATTTGTCGAATCTATCCTCTTATATATCTGAATTTCATTCTGGCGCCAGGCTTCCTTCAGCTCCAGACGGATTCCCTCTGCTGACAAAACATCCGTGTCCCCCGCCAGACAGTAGCCTCTGTTTTTTACCGCCTTAATATGATAGCCCTCTTCTTTTAATGAATTTACCGCCTTCCATATGGCGGCTCTTGTAACGCCTAAGCTTTCCGCTATCTCCTGTCCGGAAAGACTGCTGCCGCGGTTTGCCTCCAGCAATTTTAATACTTCGCTCTTCACACTCATTTTTCTGCATCCTCTTTTTTCCGTATAATATCATGAACCTCCGGCGTCACGGAGAGCCGTACCCGTATTCTTTCCTTCGGGTGCGGGCAGGAGGATATTTCTTCGCCATACCGGTCATACATTTTCTCCACAACAGCCGTTACATTTTCTCCCGTCGCCTTCATCAGTTCAATTTCATCCCCCACGGAAAATTTATTTTTCTGCTCCAGGAAAAAAGAACCCTCCTCTGTTATTTCCTCCGCCTCTCCCAGATAGGTATATTCTTTTATATAGGTATTCTTGTCATATATCTGGGTTTCATGACTGGTAGGGCCAAAGAAAAATCCGGTGGTAAACTGCCGGTAAGTACATTTGGCAATCTCCTCCTGATAATAGGGGATTTTCCTTTTATATTTTTCCGGCTCCTCCCAAAAATCATCTAACGCCTGCCGATAGGTTCTGACAGTAGCTGCCACATAGAGCGCCGTTTTCATCCGCCCCTCGATCTTAAAGCTGTCAATTCCCGCTGCCACAAGCTCCGGTATATGCTCAACCATACATAAATCCTTTGAGTTAAAAATATAGGTTCCCCTCTCATTTTCCTCAACAGGAAGATATTCCCCCGGTCTTGTTTCCTCTACAATATGATACCGCCAGCGGCAGGGATGGGTACAGGCTCCCAGATTGGCGTCCCGCCCGGTAAAGTAATGGCTCAGAAGACAGCGTCCGGAATAAGATATGCACATTGCCCCGTGTACAAAAGTTTCAATTTCCAACCCCTCCGGAATATGGGCGGATATATCAGCTATCTCCTCCAGCGATAATTCCCTCGCCGTCACAACCCGCGCGGCTCCCTGTTCTTTCCAGAACTGCAGGGTCATGTAATTGACGTTATTTGCCTGAGTGCTGATGTGGATGTTAATTTCCGGACAGATTTTTCCGGCAAGCAGAAAGACACCCGGGTCTGAGATTATGAGCGCATCCGGCTTCATCCCCCGTAATTCCTCAAAATACTGCTCCACCCCGGGCAGATCCCTGTTATGGGCGGTAATGTTCGCCGTTATATATACCTTTTTGCCTCTTTCATGGGCATAAGCAATCCCCGCCTCCATTTCCTCTCCGGAAAAGTTTTTTGCCTTGGCGCGGAGTCCGTACATATCGCCTCCGAT
>CANQYY010000026.1 GCA_947628225.1 uncultured Lachnospiraceae bacterium | reverse complement strand
CATACCCACTTTAGGTATTCATCTCTCCAAGATTCCTTATATTCAATGTTTTGACTTTCTGCCAAACAAATCACCCCTTTCATAAAGTCACTAGTATTGAAGAACATTTTAAGAGAAAATCCATTCATCTAATATCATTCTTTCAATTCATTATAGGATGGATTTTGTTCCATATTCTATTAAAAGTTTACATGATATAATTCAAAGAGTTTTTCAAAAAAGTCTATTATTTTTTGTTTTGGATACTGACTATTCATAATTTCATAACCACCAAATCTAAAAACATTATATCCATATAGCTTTAATTTTCTATCATCTTCTACCATTTCCGCATATTTTCGTGAATTAGCAATACAATAGACTTTGTTTTTTGTTTCTCCATTGTCTAGTACTTCAATTACCGATTTATCGGAATAGTGTTGCTTTCCATCAATTTCAACGACAACCCGTTCCCTTTCAGAAAATAAAATCAAGAAATCCATCCTTTGATGAACATACACTGTTCCCTTTCTCATTTTTGCAGACTTCGGATCATAATGACAATAGACCTGTGGAATAAGCGCTGGTATATCCGGCATATTTCTTTCTTTGACAAAGCACTGATAATATACCCACATAAAATTCTTTTCCGGAGCGGAATCCATTGATTTTAACATTCTATCGAAAAATTTATCTGCCATTTCCTCCGAATAATTATCTTGATTGCTCCACCATGTAACAAGTTCTCTCCACTTTAATCCATTTGCAGAAATCGGCTGATTATAAACCAAACAATCGACACCATTATCTACAACTTCAATGGAATTACTTAGCGAGTCCTCTAACACTATGTCTGGCTTTCCACCTATTCCAGCAAAGATAATATTTTTAACAGTACTATTCACACCCCTTACATGTTTATTCAATGTATATATTGAATTTCCAGATATATAATTTGTTGGCATCAAAATATAGCCATCATCTTTTAATATTTGATTTAATTGCAACACATATTCCTGTTGCCTATTAATATCTCGAACATCCGGATAAACCAAAGCCTCAATAAATTTCTTAAATGTTTGATCACTTACATATATTACTTTTAAAACATCTTCCATTAACTCCATATATGACAAATCGTTATTTCTCACCATATGCTGTAAAATATCTTCTTCTCTGTTAACCATATGATAAATAGATGGCATTTTTTTCAAATCCCATACTCTATTCAAAAAATCTACAATTCGAATATTTCCCTCTAAATCATTTTGTTCAGCTATCCAATTGATTACCTTTCTTCTCGTTATAGTCGTAATTTCAAACAATTGCTCCTGAAGATACCTATCTACATTTTCAACAAATTCAGGACAATCATCATCACATACAATCGCCTTAACTAAAGCAATGAGATCCTTATCATTTAATTTATTTATTCCACTCTTTAAATATGTTGCTTTACTATGCATTGGATCTAATTCGTTATTACATGGAATCTGCAATCGTTCACAAATTGCAGGCAAGTCATACGCACTATATGTTCTTAAATGCTCAATTATCGCATTTCTAATATTTCCACCATAATCCAATTCACTGTCCTCCTGTTAACATCCCCATCTTGATAAAACCAATTCGTTTATATTTTATCATCTAGCCTCTTTTTCCTCAATAAAAATATTTGTATCCTCAAATATCTTTAAAAGCCTTTAAAAACAACATATTATTTTCAAGAACTCTTAGAGTTTCAATCTATACTGTTTTATTCCTCCTGTGAAATAATAGCTTTGTTCATATCTTTACACGCTTACAGTCTGCTATGTCGGCAATGCCCCACAAAGGTTTTATCAGTATACTATGATTGATGAATTTTCCCGAAAGAGGTCCTCTATCCTTACATGAAGCAGAGCAATCATTCCATCGTTGACTTTGCCAAAAGAGCAATCGTCTATTTCGAAAGGATACGCCTTACACCCCTAGACATAATGGCAAAGTAAACGGAGCCAGCGTAATGACCAAGAACTATCCTATAACCATATGCCTTTTCCTAAAACAAAAAGACCGTTCATCCTCAAAGCAATTTTCTTATAGAACCTCTGAAAATGAACGGTCTCCCATACTTTTTTATTCACTTGAATAACACAGTTTTTGATGAATTATTAACTTTACCTTGATGTGTTCCCACACACCATATCCAGAACCACTGAGACATTTACGCCATCAGAAATTGCCTTTTTCAAGCCAATTCTTAAATTGGCTTTGTTTTTACTATCACTCTGATCAAACCTAAAAAACCTCGTGGAGTGCCTAAAATCAAGGATTTTCACATATCTGTCCGATGTAGTAGACATACGCTCTCCACATGTCCCCCCTGCGGGAACATATCGCACGCCCGCGCCTTCCTTACCGCATACCCCCGCTCTCCCAGATACTTTAGATCCCTGGCAAGAGTTGCCGGTTCACAGCTTACATACACAATCTTTTCCGGCTGCATTTTCACCATAGTATCCAGCAGGGCAGTATCGCAGCCCTTTCTTGGCGGGTCTACCACAATTACATCCACATCCTGTCCGGCGTCCACATCCTCCGCCGCCCCACAGACAAAGGAAACATTGTCGATTCCGTTCTGTTTTGCATTTTCACGGGCATTTTCCACCGCCTCCGGCACAATCTCCACGCCAAAAACATGACTGGCATAACGCGCCAAAAACAGAGAAATCGTACCAATGCCACAATACAGATCCCATACCTTTTCTTCTCCCTTTAAGTCCGCAAAGAGTAACACCGTTTCATACAGGCGCTTCGTCTGCGCCGGATTGACCTGATAAAAGGATTCGGGAGAGATCCGGTAGTGAATATCGCCAATCCTGTCTTCTATATATCGCTTTCCCCACAGCAGATATATCCGGGAACCGAGAATCACATTCGTCCGCTCTTGGTTTACATTGAAAAGAATACTTGCCATCCCTTCTATTTTCAGAAGCCGCTCCACCAGCCTGTCCGAATAAGGGAGGGAATCGCCATTGATAACCAGGCATACCATGACCTCGCCGGTATGATACCCCCGCCGTACATAAATATGGCGCACCAGTCCCGTATGTGTTTCCTCCTCATAAGGCAAAATATCAAATTCCCGCATGAATTCAATCACACACTCCGCTGCCTCATTCATAACCGGATGCTGGATGGGACAGGAGGAAACCGGAATGAGAGAATGGCTGCGTCCTGCGAAAAAACCGGTTACCGGCTGTCCTTTCTTATCTGCCCGCACCGGAAATTGCGCCTTGTTCCGGTAATGCCAGGGCTGTTCTTTTCCCTCTGTCATGCCAAGTATCGGTAACCACTCCACTGTGGATAAGTCCACGCCGCCAATTCTTGTCAGGCAGTCCCGGACCTTTTTCTCCTTATACCTGAGCTGTTCTTCATAGGACAGATGCTGTAAGGTACAGCCGCCGCAGACGCCCGCCGCTGGGCATACGGGCTTAACCCGGTTGGGGGAAGGGGTTAATATTTCAGATAATCTCGCATAACCATAACTCTTTTTTTGTTTCATAACGCGGGCCTTTATTTTTTCGCCGGGAAGCGCCCCTTTCACAAAAAAAGTATAGCCCCGCAAATGGCCGATACCCTCTCCATTATTCCCCAGATCATCAATGTTTAACGTAATTTCCTCGTTTTTCTTAAAGGTAATTTCTCTTTTAGGTTTCTCTGGATTCATATATTTCCTCACGCATCGGATGTCTTCCGAAGATTGCTCTCAAACATCCGGTTATAACCAAGCCAGTCATTATTATCCCCTGCCTGCCGGAATACTTCGGTCAGGGTTTGCAGCTTTGCATCCGCATTGTCCGCCATATGAAGCGCCATTGCCTCCATAATGGCAGGTACCTTCGGGGAACCAAATTCCAATTTGCCATGGTGGGCAAGAATACAGTGGATCAGTTCATTTTTTAATTTAGCCGGAAAGCCGGGAATCGTTGCTATCGCATTTTCTAAGCTGCGGGCGCCAATATAAATATGCCCTAAGAGCTGTCCGTCGTCTGTGTAATCATTCAGGGGAAAGCCGGAGAGTTCCCTGATTTTCCCTATATCATGGAAAAGGGCGGCTGTAATGAGTAAATCCCTGTGAATCATCGGATAATGCCCTGCAAAGTATTCACAAAGATTCGTCACGCTCAGGGTATGCTCCAATAATCCTCCCATAAAGCTATGATGTACGCTTTTTGCCGCCGAGTGGTTCCGGAAGGCAGAAATAAATTTCTTGTCCTGGACGAAATATTTTTCCAGCAGCTGCTTCAAATAGGAGTTTTTGACGCTTGCCACATACTCCATGATCTGCCCGTACATTTCCGAAATATCCTTATCACTGCAGGGGATATAATCTGACGGGTCATATTCCCCCGTATCGCTAAGGCGGACGCGGGAGAGATTCATTTGTAAATTTCCCTGAAAGCTCGTCACCGTTCCTTCGCAGTGAATATAATCCATTGCCTCAAAATCTGCGATTCCTCTGTTTAATTCCCAGATTTTTGCGTCTGCCATCCCGGTTTTATCCTGCAAAATTAACGAATAATAGGTTTTCCCCGCCTTGGTTTTTAAAATCTGCTTCTGTTTGCACAGATAGGTTCCGTAAAATTTTTGTCCCTCTTGGTAATCCCGCAAATAATTCATACATAATTCTCCATTCTGTCTGATATACTACTTTCATTTTACAGACATTTTTTTTTAAAATCAAGGCGTTTCCCTATTTATTGCAAAATAACCCTTTTTATTGTAAAATGAAACAGAGCCTTTTCCATGGAAAAAGCTCTGAAACGGAGGCATATATGAACAAAAAAGTATTGAAAACATTAGAATACGATAAAATTGTCGCTATGCTTGTGGAAGAAGCGGATTCTCCGTTGGGAAAAGAGAGCGCCGGACACCTTTTGCCCTCTGCAAGGCGCAATGAGATTATTGCCTGGCAGACGGAAACTTCCCACGCCCTCATGCGGGTATTAAAGCAGGGGAAACTTTCCTTTCATGGATTACGGGATATCCGCCCCAGCCTGGTGCCGTTGGAAAAGGGAGGTACCCTTGGCATGGGAGAATTGCTGGATATCTGCCGCTGTCTGGAAATTGCCGGCGCGGCTATTCGCTACAATGAGAAAGAGGAAGAGCTGCAGGATGCCCTTACCGGCCGTTTTACGGCTCTTGTGGATTTGCCGGATTTGCAGCGGGAAATACGCCGCTGCATACTCAGCCCGGAGGATATGACAGACGACGCCAGCCCGGAGCTCAAACGCATCCGCCGCTCTGTAAAAAGTACCAATGACCAGATTCAGGAACAGCTGACTGCCACCATGAATGCTTCCTCTCCCATGCTTCGGGATAATCTTGTGACGATGCGGAACGGCCGCTACTGTCTGCCGGTAAAGCAGGAATATAAATCAACTTTTCCCGGCATGATTCATGACCAGAGTTCCACCGGCTCTACCTTTTTTATAGAGCCCATGGCGATTGTGAAATTAAATAATAAGCTGACAGAGCTTGCCATGAAGGAACAGGAAGAAATCGAAAAGATTTTGGCATCGCTCAGCGCTCTTGCCGCCCCCTATGCCGAAAATCTGGAGAGGGACGTATTGCTCTTAGCTGAACTTGATTTTATTTTTGCCAAAGCGCTTCTCTCAAAAAAAATGCAGGGAAGCGAGCCTTTATTTGACCAGAATTATATCCATATCAAAAAAGGACGCCATCCCCTGATTCCAAAAGATACGGTGGTCCCCATTGATGTAACACTGGGAAAAACCTATGATCTGCTTGTTATTACCGGGCCGAATACCGGTGGTAAGACCGTTGCCTTAAAGACCGTGGGACTGTTTACTCTGATGGGGCAGGCGGGATTGCACATCCCGGCATTTGACCATTCGCATCTGCGGGTATATGAGGAGGTCTATGCAGATATCGGGGATGAGCAAAGCATTGAGCAAAGTCTTAGTACCTTTTCCTCCCATATGGTAAATACCGTTTTTATTTTAAAGCGCGCCAATAAAAAAGCTCTGGTTCTTTTTGATGAGCTGGGCGCCGGCACCGACCCTACCGAGGGAGCGGCGCTGGCGATTGCCATACTGGATGATCTGCACAGCCGTCAGGTAACGGCAATGGTCACGACACACTATAGCGAGCTTAAAGTATATGCGCTTTCCACCGAGGGAGTGGAAAACGCTTCCTGTGAATTTGACGTGGAATCCTTACAGCCCACCTACCGCCTGCTGGTAGGTATCCCCGGCAAGAGTAACGCCTTTGCCATTTCCGGCAAGCTGGGGCTTTCCCAGACCATTATTGAGGCGGCAAGAAATCTTGTAGACAGCGATGCCAGGAGTTTTGAGGATGTTGTTTCCGATTTGGAGGAGGCGCGTGCCGCCGTGGAAAAAGAGCGGGAAACAGCAGCGCGTATCCGGCAGGAGGCAGAGCATTATAAGAAAAAGCTCATGGATAAAAATGAGCGGATTGATAAGGCAAAGGATAGGATACTGCGTCAGGCTAACGAAGAGGCTAACGATATTTTGCAAAAAGCAAAAAATATGGCAGACGAGTCCATCCGCAAATATAATAAGTGGATGAAGGATGCCGGCATGACAAAAGAAATGGAAAAAGAACGTGCGGCTCTCCGAAAAGAGCTGGATAAGACCTCCGGCAGACTGACGCTGCCGACGCCAAAGAAAACATCAGCGAAAGCGCCGGCGAGTCTTTCCGTCGGTGATATTGTCATGGTTCACTCCATGGGAGTAAAGGGTACCGTGAGCACTTTACCGAATGCCAAAGGAAACTGCTATGTCCAGATGGGAAGCCTTCGCTCCGAAGTGAATATAAAGGATTTGGAGCTTTTAGAGCAGGAAACAAAGGCAGCAAAGAAAGAGGCTTCTATTACCCACGCAAAGAATATGAAGATGGCAAAGGCAATGACGATTTCCCCGGAAATCAATCTGATTGGGAATACCGTAGACGAGGCTCTTTCTCTGCTGGATAAATATCTGGATGATGCTTATCTTGCTAAACTGCAACAGGTTACCGTCATTCACGGAATGGGCACCGGCGCTCTCCGAACCGCCGTGCAGAATTACTGTAAGAAATGTAAAAATGTAAAGTCCTACCGTATGGGGCAATATGGAGAGGGCGGTTACGGTGTGACCGTAGTAGAGTTTAAGTAAGGGCTCCTCTCCAAAGAAAGGGATCAATATGGAAAAAAATAAAATATTAATTGTCGATGATGATGCCAATATCGCGGAACTGATCTCCCTGTATCTCACAAAGGAATGTTTCCAATGTGAAATTGCCGGGGATGGAGAAACCGCCCTGCAAAAGTACGCCTCCTTCCAGCCGGATTTAATCCTGTTGGACATTATGCTGCCGGGAATAGACGGATATGACGTGTGCCGGGAAATCCGAAAGCAGCATGCCACCCCTATTATTATGCTGTCTGCCAAAGGGGAGGTCTTTGATAAGGTTTTGGGGCTTGAGCTGGGCGCTGACGATTATATTATGAAACCTTTTGATACGAAAGAGATGGTAGCGCGGGTAAAGGCGGTATTGCGCCGTTACACGCCTGTGGAAGCCACGCCCCGGGCTTCGGCCACGGCGTCGGAAAAGACCGTCTGCTATACAGATCTGGTCATCAGCCTTTCCCATTACTCCGTTACCTACATGGGAAATCCGGTGGATATGCCGCCCAAGGAGCTGGAACTTCTCTATTTTCTTGCTACCCATCCGAATCAGGTATTTACCAGGGAGCAGTTGCTGGATTGTATCTGGGGCTACGAATATGTGGGGGAAACACGAACCGTAGACGTCCATATTAAACGGCTTCGGGAAAAAATAAAAGACCATGCGGAATGGTCATTGGCTACCGTATGGGGAATCGGTTATAAATTTGAAACCTTTCCCAAACGATAACGGGATTTACGAAATAAAATGCAGGGGGTTTTTGCCATGAAAAAATATATGAAAACTACACTGGGACGAAAATTAACTGCTTTTTATCTGATCTTATTTTTAATTTCTTTCTATTTCATGCAGACGCTGGGCTATCAGTATATATACGAAATGGTAGTATCAGAAACGCAGGAAAATCTTCATTCTGCCGGAACCGCTTTGCTGGATATGCATATTTACCAGCAGGCCTACACCGAAGAATCCATCCTCACGCTGAGGACCCATTTTAATATGGCGTCGGAAACAGCGCAATGCCGGATTATTATTATCTCCCACACCGGAAAGGTTCTTATGGACACCAGTGAACCGAATTCCACCTACAATATTTATCAGGGCAACGCTTCCTTTCTTCAGAAAAGCTATGTGCAGAATTTTACCATGAACGGATATTTAAAGGAGCCCTCCCTCTGCGTTACGATACAATTAGAAAAAAATCCCTATCTCAACGGATATCTGGTTCTCTCAAAAAAGAATTCTTTTATCCAGGTGCGCGCCGATTATTATTTTAACATTCTGGCAACTTTGTTTTACCTGATCATGTCAACATTGGCGGTTGCCTTTATCTGCCTTTATATTTTTAATTTCCGTCCTTTGAAAAAGCTCCGCAACGGGGCAAAAGATTTTTCCATTGCCCATGATAATCCGCCGATTATCATTAAAAGCAATGACGAGTATGGCGAGCTTGCCCAAACTTTAAATATTATCGGCGCGGAGCTCAGTAAATTTGAAGAATACCAGCGTAAATTTATTTCTAATATTTCCCATGATTTCCGCTCGCCCCTGACAAATATCCGGGGATATGTGCAGGCGATGGCAGACGGCATTGTAAAGCCGGAGGAACAGGAAAAATATTGGAATATTATTTTGTCAGAAACCGACCGTCTGACCACCATGACCACCAAACTTCTCGATGCCAACCGGTTTGACCGCGATAATATTTTTCTGAATATTTCCGATTTTGATATTCAGGAAGCTATCCGCAATACGGCAGATGCCCTTCAGGGAAGCGCGGATAAAAAACACATTGTTTTTGAGCTGATGCCGGCGCGGGAAAAACCGCTGATGGTAAAAGGGGATCCGGATAAAATCCAGCAGGTTCTTTACAATCTGATGGAAAACGCCATAAAATTCAGCCATGAAAATTCCTCTATTATCGTCGGCACCCGTACCCGAAACGATAAAGTCTTTGTTTTTGTCAAAGATACCGGCATTGGCATTCCCAAGGAGGAACTGAGCCGCATTTTCGACCGCTTTTATAAAACAGATATGTCCAGAGGAAAAGATAAATTGGGAACCGGACTGGGATTGTCCATCTCAAAAGAAATCATGGACGCCCACAAGCAGACAATCGACGTTGTCAGTACTGTGGGCGTGGGTTCTGAGTTTGTATTTACTTTACTTAGGGCATAATGTCCGGCTCCGATGAAGACACCGGTTCCTTTTTCGCAACATGAATCTCCGTAATATCAATATCATCGTCCCTTATTTTGCAAAGCATATAGTTTTTACTATCTCCCATTTGGAAAGATTTCGTATCCGCCTTTATCTTTCCGGTATCATACGATACAATGGCGTCTACCCAATCAACGGTAAATATTTCTTCCGGCGATACAGACTGCCATTCTTTTGCGCTGCTTACCTGGATTTCCGGCCCGTAAATCATAATCGGATAGGAAACAAAGGCGGACAGTTGTTTCATGCTGCTCTCTGCCACCATATCCTGTATCTTCTGCGCCTTGTCCCGAAGCTCCTCCAGCTCTAACTGTTCTTCCTCGGAAAGCTCCTCCGGTTCCTCTTCCGAATCCCCATTATCCATGGAAATGCGTATTATGCTCAAAAGCTCTCCCAGTACCTCTTCGGTATCTTCTCCTGTCCAGTCTTCGATTAAAAGGGTAAAGGAAATATCCTGTTTCACAAACGAAAACATTTTTTCCCCGCTTTCCTTTTCCCAAACAGTTCCCGTTACGCCATTGGCAGAAATAGTTTCTGTTTCTTCATAACCGTCCGCAACGCCCTTCGGGCATCCCTCCCATCCGGCATAACCGATTATCCGGCAATCTTCTAATTCTTCTCTTTCGTTATAATAAAAGGAAAAAGACTCAAACTCTCCTACTTTTTTATAAATGATTTTTTCTGCCGGTTTTTCGATCGTAACTCGGAAACCAAGATAATTGTATATTTTTTTCAGGATATTTTTCTTTTCCTTCTGACTGGATTCCTTTTCATCTCCCTTCCAGCCAACAGCATTCGGATTTTTCTTGTTTCCTTTTCCCGGATCTTCCTTTTTTGAACCGTTTCTGGCATTTTTATCCCCGGTTTCTTTTTTCTTCGTACCGGAAACCAGCTTCTTTGCCCGCTCCCTGCTGCAGCCCTTGGACAGCTTGACGGCAAAGGTACAGGATTCCTGCTGCCACGTCATGCCGTCGCAGGTGCTTCCTGCCCCGTACAGCTTCACATCGGCGCTTCCTACCTTCTCCCCGGGCAGCTCCTTCGCATTATCAAATTGGCTTATAATATCCCTGGCATTCTCCTCTTCCTTATACTCAAAAAGGATGTTATCCTTTTCTTTTTTATTGCGGTAGGTAATTTTTACATGCTTCTGACTCTGGGCAACCTCCACTTTTTTTACCTCATATTTTTTAGAAACATCCCCGAGCAGATATGTTTTACAGTCTGTCTTTTCTTCAATATCATCAAGGGAATCAAACTCCTCCCACACAACCTCATCCCCCGGCTGTTCATTGTTTCCCGTAGCAGTCACATTTCCATCCCCTCCGGATTGGTTTTTGATAACCTGACTGCGAAACAGCGCGCCGCTGACAAGAACAACTACGATTGCTGCGGCGGCCGCACCCATACGAAAAAAGGGAAACCGTATCACATGATCCGCCGGCTTTTCCTGCGCCTTTTTTACATTGGCAAGAATACGCTCTCTGTCACTG
Source organism: uncultured Lachnospiraceae bacterium (assembly GCA_947628225.1). GTDB lineage: Bacteria > Bacillota > Clostridia > Lachnospirales > Lachnospiraceae > Eubacterium_F. The sequence goes on along the minus strand of CANQYY010000026.1, from coordinate 8,711 downwards.
CTGCTGAGGGAAATTTTTTCTATTGCATCTTTATATTCTTTTTGCATCCTCACGGCCTCCTTTCATCATATTCTCTAATTTCTCCCGCCCGCGCTTCAAAAGGGAACGGATTGTCGCTTCCTTTTTTCCAAGTATTTCCGCAATTTCCTTTGTGCTGAATTCCTCATAATAATATAAATGTATGGCGCTTCGGTATTTTTCCGGCAATGCCATTACCGCCTGTAAAACTTCGCTTTCCCCCTCCGGCAGGTTTTCTTCTACTGCCATGTCGTAGCCTTCCGGCAGGGATACCGTTTTTTTCCTCTGCGCGGACTTCAAAAAATCCCGGCACAAATTTGCTGCTACCTGTAAAAGCCATGCTTTCATCTGTTCCTCATTCTGGAACACATTTCCCGATTGCATGAAACGGATCAATGTATCCTGGACAATATCCTCCGCATCCTCTTTAGATTTCAGAAAAGAAAACGACAGACGCAATATATCATTGCCATAGAGGTCCAGTGCCAGTTCCACCGCAGCGGATGGATTCAATGCCACATCTACCATAAACTTATCCTCTCATATTACTAAATTATATTTTCCCTTCTTATATATAACGAATGAGCCGTAGAAAATGTTGCATAAAATAAAAATGGCGCGAAAAAAAATTTACGCACCAAAAAACAATTCCTCTTAAAATTTTATGATACCCTATTTTGTTCCATCCTTCCAATGGGAATGGTGCAAATGCCCGACCCGGTTCAAATCGCCAAATTTCTGCTGGCGGAGCGCCTCATATAAGACAATGGCAACCGAATTTGACAGATTCAGCGAGCGTATCTCGCCAAACATCGGAATCCGAACCGTATTCTCCTCGTTCTCAATAAGGATTTCCTCGGGAATGCCTGCGCTTTCCTTGCCAAACATAAGATAGCAGTCTTCTTCGTAGGAAACCTCACTGTAAACGTGCTTTGCCTTTGTCGTTGCCATATAAATCTTTGCTCCCGGATTCCGGGCAAGAAAGTCCGGATAACTTTCATACACCGTGTAGTCCAGCTTGTCCCAGTAATCCAGACCGGCTCTTTTTACCTGTTTTTCATTAATTTGAAAGCCCATCGGCTCAATCAAATGGAGCCTGGCTCCCGCAGCAACACAGGTTCTTCCGATATTCCCCGTATTGGCTGGTATTTCCGGCTCCAACAATACAATATTAAGCATATCTCTACTTTTCCTGTTTCACAGCAAGGAATAAATCAATTTCCCCGTCCGGCAGCGTCAGCGGTACACAAAGTGTTTTGACATAGCTTGAAGTAAAGCTCACCTCTCCATGCGATAATGTCGGCGGGGTAATGTCGATTCCAATTCCGTTTGAAGAGAACACCGTCGCCGCATTACCCATTATCATATTACCTAACTCGCTTAACGCGCTTGCTGCAAAATCATCTATCTGTTTTACTTCCATCATACACATTTTTGAAGCAATATTACAGGCATTTTCTTCTGTCATGGCAATTAACACCTGACCGCGCATTTCACCCGTAACACCAATAATAATAACCCAACTATCCGGTCCAAAACTCGCCTCTCTTAACATTGGTTTTTGAACACCGACTTCAACAAAACAAGTATCCTGCAAAACCCGCTTTGCCGACATAAGAAATGGATTGATATGTTCTGCATTTAATATTGCCATGTACATTTCTCCCCCTCTGTATAATTCTTATGACCCGTCACTCATATCCATATCATAGCATATTTACGGTATAGTGTCTATAAATTTCTTTATCTTATCCAGAGCAATCTTAAGGTCCTCAATAGCATACGCATAGGAAATCCGCAGGAATCCCTCGCCGCATTCGCCGAAGGCGGTTCCCGGCACAACAGCCACCTGTTCTTTCTTCAGAAGTTCTGTGGCAAACTCTTCCGAAGTCATGCCGAACCGGCTGATATTCGGAAATACATAAAACGCCCCCATCGGTTCAAAACAGGGAATCCCCATGGTATTCAGTTCCTTTACTAAAAATCTCCGGCGTTCATTGTAGCTTTCCCGCATTTTCGCTACGTCCTCATCGCCGTACTTCAGCGCCTCTATCGCCGCATACTGGCTTGTGGTGGGAGCGCACATGATAACATATTGATGTACCTTTATCATCTGGGCGATGATCGCGCCCGGCCCTGCCGCATAACCAAGCCGCCAGCCTGTCATGGCATAGGACTTTGAAAAGCCGTTGATGACAATCGTACGCTCCGCCATCCCCGGCAGGGAAGCGATGGAAACATGATCCCCCTGATAGGTAAGCTCCGAGTATATTTCATCAGAGAGCACAAATAAGTCCTTTTCTTTTATAATGTCCGCTATAATCTGCAGCTCCCCGGCCGTCATAACGGCTCCGGTAGGATTGTTGGGAAAGGGCAGCACGACAATTTTTGTTTTCTCCGTTATGGCAGATAATAACTTTTCCTTCGTCAGGGTAAACCGGTCTTTTTCCTCCAGCGCCAGCCGCACCGGCACGCCGCCTGCCATTTTGACGCAGGGGAGATAAGAAACAAAGCACGGCTCCGGAATAATTACCTCGTCCCCCGGATCCAGCATGGCGCGAAAAGCAATATCGATTGCCTCGCTTCCCCCCACGGTAACCAGCACCTCGTCCGGCGCATAGGAAAGAGAAAACCGGCGTTTCAAATATCGGCTGATTTCTTCCTTTAACTCTGCCAGTCCTGCATTTGAGGTATAAAAAGTACGCCCCTTTTCAAGCGAGTAGATGCCTTCCTCCCGGATATGCCAGGGCGTATCAAAATCCGGCTCGCCTACACCGAGGGAAAGCACATTTTCCATCGTGCCTGCCGCATCAAAAAATCTTCGGATGCCGGATGGCTCCAGTTCGCAGACTGTTTTTGACAGGGGATTTCTCATGGGGTAATCAACTGCCTTTCATCACTGGTTTTTTTATCAAACAACAGGAGTCCGTGCTCCTTATATTTCTTTAGCACAAAATAAGTTGCCGTACTCATAATGGATTCCAACGGCGCCAGCTTCGTCGCCACAAACCTTGCTACCTCTTTCATGCTTTTTCCATCTATAATAACGGTTAGATCAAATCCACCGCTCATCAAATAGACGCTTTCCACTTCATCAAACTGATAAATCCGCTCCGCCACCTTATCGAAGCCTCTGCCCCGCTCCGGCGTTACCTTTACTTCAATTAATGCCGTTACGCGTTCACATTCTGTTTTATCCCAGTTTATCAGAGCCGGATAGCCACAGATAATGCCTTCTTTTTCCATTGCCTCTATCTCTGCCTGGATTTCTCCCGGCTCTGCCGCCAGCATGGTTGCCAAATCTTCTGTTGATAATTTTCCGTTTTTAGAAATTCGATTTAAAATATGTTCCCGCATATCAATTCTCCTTTATAATACCTGAAATAATTCATCCCTTTTGGGAGGTTCCAAAAACCGCTTTTCGTTTCCATTTCGGACGATACGGTCCCTTCCCTCTGTGGCAAATCCAATTACCGCGCTGTGGATGCCCGCGCGGGCGAGTTCTTCCACCAAACGGTTTCCGTGACTGGTTCCTATCAGCATGGAGCCGCTGGATATCAGCATATAGGGATTCAGATCAAACACTTCGCAGACCTCTATCGTTTCCTGACGTATCGGTATTTTTTTTAAGTCCACCTCAAGCCCTACGCCGGAGGCTTCTGCCATTTCCCAGAGCGCTCCGAATATTCCGCCTTCTGTCACATCATGCATCGCCGACACTCCGGCGGCGGCGGCAATTCTCCCGTCGGGGACTACACTGAGCAGTTCGGAAAAACTTTTTGCCGTTTCCACTATTTCATGGGGAAGTTTCTCCTCCAACTCGTTTTCTTTTTCCTTTGCCAGAATCGACGTCCCCTCCAGACCGACCCATTTCGTCACTACAATATCCTGTCCTGTCTGCAATCCTCCGGTGGGAATAAAATGGTCTTTTTTAACCTTTCCCACCCCGGTAACAGATACCAGCGTCCGGTTTACCGCCGCAGAAACCTCCGTATGTCCGCCTAGAATTTCTACCTGATACGCCTTTGCCAGTGAGGTAATATCCTCCATAATATCCTTTAGCTCTTTTTCCGTGCCTCCCGGGGGAAAAATAATGGTCAGAAGCATTCCTATCAGCTCCGCCCCGCAGGAGGCAAGATCATTCGCTGTTATATGAAATGCCAGACTGCCAATATCCTTTGCCGTTCCTGTTATCGGATCGGTAGAGAGTACAATCGCTTCCTCCCCCGTTTCCAGCACGCTGCAATCCTCTCCCACGCCCGGATGAAGCAATACCTCCGGACGTTTTACCGTTAGTTTTTTAAAAACCGAACGTTTTAAAATATGTTCCGGCACCTTTCCTATTTCCATGTCAATCCTCCGACCTTTCCTGTTGTATCGCCCGCTCTACTCTTCCGGCTGCACCGTAGGCGCCGGTGCCGGCGTAGCTTTTTCTTCCTGTTTTTCCTGGTCTTCCTTTTCCGGTTTCTTTTTTGCCTTCGGCGTCGGAGTTGCCTTTTCCTTCTTCTTTTCTTCTTCCTTCTTTTTCGGCTTCGGCGTCGCCTTTGCCGCCCCTTTAATGATATACTTCGGCGACGGCTGGTAGGTGCTGGAATTTATCTGCGTTTTTTTCGTTTCCCCGTTTTCTTTTACTATCTTCCACAGCACCGCCTTGTATCCGGTATGAGCCTCCTGGGTAACTTCCGTATAGGAAGCGGGCTTTGTCTTGTCATAGGTTATTTTATCTGCCCCCGGCTCTATCGTTTCCGTTACTTCTGATTCAAAGGTGACGGTTCTGCCGCTATCCCTTGTTTCCTCGCCATAAATATTAAAATACACCGTTCCGGAATACGTACCTCCCTGAATATAAATCGGGACATCCGTGTTGTTCCGGAATTTAAAATCTTTATAATCCCCGGCTATTGCCGCATCCATAGAGGGCTTCACATAGGTAACCACCATGGAGTGAGGGCTTCTTTCCACTATCTCAAGCTCCGCCCGGAGTACCGCATTGTACAATGTGGTAGACACCTGGCAGACTCCTCCGCCGATAGAATCCACTACCTGCCCGTTATTGTAGGAGGGCGCTTCATAGTACCCGTTATCTACTGTCAGCGGAGAGATCGCATCATGGACAGAAAAAGTTTCCCCCGGATAAATGACAGAACCATTGATCAGGCGGGCGGCATTTGCTACATTCCGGGAACGGCTGACATTGCCGGCATTAAAGCCAGTGGAAAATCTCCCTAACTTGTCTTTGCAGCGGGATGCCAGCTCCTTTGTTACCGTCGGCTCCTGAATCGTTACTGCCGCCTTTACCTTTACTGCCTCGCTGTCCTCCTGCTCCTGTATCGCCTTTTTAATATCAGCCACCGTGGTATCGACGTCAATCGCTACTCCCTCTTTGGCATCGGTGTAAGTTAAAACGCCGTTTTTCATTTTGATCTTTGAATTTTTGGCGCTGGTACATTTCTTTTTGCAATCATTTTTAATAAACTGTTTCAGCTTCTTCTCTGAAAAAGAAAATTCAAGATTATATATCTGATGCTCCGCCTTCAATTCCTTAATGCGGGCATAATTGCCAAACAGATTACTGTTTTTGCCTAACGCCAGCGCCTGCTCCACATAGTCATTGGCATTGCAGGTATATTCTAAGTCGGCTAACGTAGTTTCGACGGTTTTCCCGTTGACATCTACTTCCAGCTTACGGTTGGCGCGCTCTGCCGCATAGGCATTGACGGCGCTTTCTGCCTGCTCCTTTGTCATGCCGCTGATATTGACAGATTCTATATAAACACCTTCGCATATTTTATCTTCATCCGGCTTTACCATCGCATAGGCTACCCAGACATAGACCCCGATAAGGAGCACTAAAATACTGATTACGAGAAATGCCGGCCATAATTTTTGTTTTCTCACATTAACCTCCATATTCCGTTGCTATCTGTTTTTTGCTATAATTCCCAGATATATCTACTTGCACATTTTTACTTCCTGTATTAAACTGTACCTGAGTACCGCCTGTCTTATATGGAAGCAAGCAGGCCGATTACCATGGCGAATACCAGAACGCCACAAATAACGGCGGCAACAAGACGCTGCTTTTTACGGTTAAACATAAAATTCCCCCTTTCTGAAAGGATATTATATATGTATACTATAGTAATTATTATCTGTACTCTTATTTTTGTAAGCTGGCTTTTTTATGAGCAAAAGAAAGCGCAGCGCAAATCACGGAAAGCCTCTGAGGAGTTCTGGGCCCGCGAGGAAGAAGCGAACCGGACACGGAAAAAAGATATTTCCCATTTGCCGCTTATTACCGTAACGGAGCCGGAAATTCCTGTCACAGACACAACCGATGAAACAATTAATTATTATATCGGACAAATTCGCAATATTATCAAGGAACCCCTGATGGATTTATCCGAATACTCCAATACCGATTTAAAATTAGCATATGGAATCGGAAATTTCAAGACATTATCCGATTATGATGAAAATTTTAACAGTTTCTTAATGAACCTGTCAAATTTAGGCCGGGCTTACCAGACTGCCGGTTACTACGAAGAAGCCAGGGATACCTATCTTCTTGCCCTGCGCTACGGCTCCTGGAAACTTTCTGATTTTTCCGAGCTGGCGAAGGTATATCTCGCCATGGACGAGCCGGAACATATTACCGAGCTGATCTCTAAACTGGAAACGGAAAATCATCCCCGCAAAGACTCGGTCATCCAGGGGCTCTGTGATGTCCTTGCCTCCTATCAGTAGGGTTTCCGGCATGCGCTCCCTTGCTTTTTTGCTGATTTTCTTCCTTTATTCTTCCATCTCCTTTAAATAGCTGACGGCTGCCGAGTGATCCAGCGGATTTCTTTTTTTATAGTCGAACATCAGGTAAAAGGGCGGCCTCCGCTCTATCCGGCCGGTTTTTATCAGAACGTCCATATCTACCGTAAAACTATTTACATATAACTGATGGTAAAGCTGCTTTGCCACAAGTCCCCCGTAACCGTCCAACACGGTCGGCATTTCACACTGGCGGTCAAAAAATGCCCGGATTTTTTCTTTTTGCCCCGCCGTCCTCTCCCGGATAAAGGAAGGGGGATTTTTTACATAATCCCTGCTGAATAGATCATAGGTCATTGTTTCCCGGAACACTTCTGTTTCCGAATTATCCCATTGAAGTCCATCCGCAAACCCCCATAAAATTTCATAGCGGGATACCCGGCTGTGCTTTCTGTCAAAAAGATGATTTTTCTCATAATAATCCCCCAGCGCACGGTATAGATCAAAGGGCGTTTCAAAAAAACGGACAAGGTATGCCATAGAAGCAGCAAACTGAAAACTATTATAGTAGACCTCCACCATTTCCTCTACCTGCTTTAAATCCAAAAGTTCCTGATAGCTAAGCCATGTGGTGGAAAGCACTTCATAGGGCGGCCGGCTGCTATATGCCACGCCATACTCGTTTCCTGCCTCCTTCATGTAAGAGCCATCCAGCACCTTTAAAAATCCCAGCTGGAGCTGATTCGGCTTCATAGCATAAACATCATTAAAAGATTTTCGGAAACTTTCATAGCCTTCAAAGGGCAGGCCGGCAATCAGATCCAGATGCACATGGATATTATGCCCTTCCTGCACTCTTTTTATATGGCGGCGCACTTTCGGCAAATCCATCGTACGGCGAATCGCCTGAAGAGTAGCGGGATTTGTGGACTGCACGCCGATTTCAAATTGAATCAGCCCGGAGCGGAAGCCGTGGAACAGGGCAAAATCCTCTTCCCGCAGTAAATCCCCGGCAATTTCAAAATGAAAATTGGTAACGCCATTATCATGCTCGCCGATATATTTCCACACCGCATATGCATGGTCGTGATTGCAGTTAAAGGTGCGGTCTGTAAATTTAACCTGAGGGACCCTGCGCTCCAGAAAAAAGTCTAACTCCTTTACCGTTTTTTCTATGCTTTTCATCCGCACTGCCTTTTCCACAGAGGAAAGACAGTAGCTGCAGGAAAAAGGACAGCCCCGCATACTCTCATAGTAGAGAATCCGGTTTTGCATCCCGTCAAGGTCCGGGTAGGGAAATACAAGCTCCTCCATATTCATTGCCGTCCTCTGCGGCGCGCGTAAAATCCTGTCCCCGTTCCGGTATACCAGTCCGTCAATTTCTGCCGGGGCGCCCTTTTTCTCTATCTGCCACGCCAAATATTCGGCAAAGGTTTTTTCTCCCTCGCCTGCCATAACGGCATCTATAAAAGGATACCGTTCCAATATCTGCTCCGGATGATAGGAAACCTCCGGGCCTCCTAAGAATATAATGCTTCCCGGCAGAATCTTTTTTACATCCTCCGCAACGGCTAATACATATTCGATATTCCAGAGATAGCAGGAAAATCCAATCACGTCCGGTTTTTTCCCATAGATTCCCCGCAGAATTTCTTCCTTTTTTTGATTTATCGTATACTCGCACAGCTCCACAAAGGGCTCATATCTGCCGGCGTTTGCTTTCAGGGAATAAACGGCCAGATTGGAATGGATGTATTTTGCGTTGATCGCAGTTAAGAGTATCTTTTTTGCCGACATGAGCTTCTCCTTTCTTTCTTTTCTATCTATGCCGTAACGCAGTATGCGCATGGACAACAAAAAAGCGGGTGATGGGAATCGAACCCACGTATCCAGCTTGGAAGGCTGGTGTTCTACCATTGAACTACACCCGC
>CANQYY010000025.1 GCA_947628225.1 uncultured Lachnospiraceae bacterium | reverse complement strand
CTGTTCATACTGCTTACGGTGACAGGGCTGCGAAAGAAAATATTTGAGGCAATCCCGACATCGGTAAGGGTGGCGATTCCCGCAGGAGTCGGGCTGTTTATTGCCTTCATCGGGCTTAAGGATTCCGGCATCGTGGTGGCGGATCCCTCCACCTATGTCAACCTTGCATCTTTCAACCTTCTTTCCGGAAATGTGACGTGGAAGGATATTATGCCGATGCTTGTCACATTTTTCGCTTTAATTGTGATTGCGGTTCTGACATGCAGGAGGGTAAAGGGGGCTGTGCTCTGGGGCATACTTGGAGGAACGATGCTGTATTATCTTCTTGGTTTTACTGTTTCCGGATTTTATGAGGGATTTACGGCCAATTTGAATTTGAACCCGTTTGCGGCATTTGGGGATTTTGGTACGCAGGCATTTGGCAAGGTTTTTACGGAAGGCTTTGATTTTTCGCCATATCTGGCAGAGCACAGCAGAATGGAGCTTGCCATATTGATTGCGACGACTTCACTTGCGTTTTGTCTGGTGGATATGTTTGATACGATCGGCACCCTGTATGGAGCTTGTGCCAGGGGAAATCTTCTGACCAAAGAAGGGGAAGTGCCTAACATGGATAAGGCAATGCTTGCGGATGCCATAGCAACCACGTGCGGCGCGGTCTGCGGTACATCCACGGTAAGCTCTTATGTAGAGGCTTCCACGGGAATTGCGGAGGGCGGAAAGACAGGTATGTCTGCTATGGTAACAGGGGCGCTGTTTTTTGTCAGCATGTTTTTAAGCCCGATTGCGATGCTTGTACCGGGATGTGCGACAGCGGCGGCGCTCATCTATGTGGGAATCATGATGATGAACTGCACCAGAAGTATAGACTGGCTGAAAACAGAGGATGCGGTTCCGGCTTTTCTGACTCTGGCAATGATGCCTATGACCTACAATATTTCTTACGGCATTGCCTTCGGCGTGATTTCTTATGTGCTTATCAGCGTGTTTACCGGAAAGGCAGGAAATGTAAAAGCAGGAACCTGGATAATCGCGGCGCTCTTTGCCGTTATGTTCTTTGTGACGCATTAAGAACTGTTACGAAATGGCATTGTCATTAAGTTTAACCGACAGGTAAGCCTCCGCCTCTTTAGGCGTTGGGTACTTACTGTTGTATTCGGTGGGAGAAACAAGCCGAATACAAAGGCTTCGCCGGAAACCGACAATTATGAATACGCAATCCGATGTATGCCAGAAGTTGACAACAGAGAAAGTTTTTGGCACATTATAGAATAAAAGAATAACAGCCAATGAAGGAGGTAGCTATGTTTTTAGCGATTGCTTTTGCTCCATGCAGGGTTTGAGGATACTGTATGGAGCGAATCGGGCTTTGAGATGCCCATATCCTCAGACTTTGCGATTTTGATATACAAAAAAATTCAAAGGAGCAAAGTCAAAATGAAAAATAACTATAAAGAATTGAAAACATTTTTAATCCTATGGTCAACGCAGTCGCTTTCCCAACTTGGCAGCGCCATGACAAGTTTCGCGCTGACATTATGGTTATATGAAAAGACTGGTTCGGCTCTGCAAACAGCATTTTTGTCCATATGTTCCTATACGCCATATGTGCTGATGAGCATTTTTGCCGGAACGCTTTCTGACCGATGGGATAAAAAGCGAACAATGCTTGTCTGCGATACATTTGCCGCCTGCTGTTCCGTGCTGGTTCTTATTTTGTTAAAAACCAATTCGTTGTTACCCATTCATATGTATGTGATGAATGCGGTAAGCGGTTTGATGAATACGGTACAGCAGCCAGCCAGCGAAGTGACGATGACGCTAATCACACCTAAAGAGCAGTATCAAAGGACAAGCGGCCTGCGGTCATTTTCAAACTCGCTTGTCACGATTCTACACCCCATAATTGCGACATCACTTTATGCGATTGCGGGAATGGACGGCGTGATTGGCGTGGATCTCGCGACCTTTGCTGTGGCCTTTGTTGCATTGGCGGCGTGTGTACCTATTCCATCATTAGAAAAACAACGCTTAGACGATTCAAAGGAAACAGTTTTATCGAGCGCAAAAGCCGGTTTATCTTATTTGCGTCAAAATGGTTTAATCCTTTGGCTGATACTGTTTCTTGCAGGAGTAAACTTTGTAGCATCTGCCTTTGACGTAGCGCTTCCGCCTTATGTGCTTTCTCGTGAAAATGGTGGAAAGGCAGTGTTAGGTGTCGTCATGTCATGCGCCGGAATCGCGACACTGATGGGAAGCCTGGCAGTAACCATACTTCCTGCGCCGAAAAATCGCATTCGGGTTATTCTGCTGACGATGTTATTTTCTCTGGGTACGGAGAATTTCATTCTTGCATTTGCGCGGACACCAATATGGTGGTGCATTGCTCAAATCATTGGTTGGTCAGTTGTTCCCATAATGAATGCCAACCTCGATGTGATCCTGCGCAATACCATTCCAACGGAAATGCAGGGGCGGGTTTATTCCTGTCGGAACACAATGCAGTTTTTTACCATTCCGATCGGTACTTTTGTTGGCGGGTTCATGGTGGATAAAGTTTGTGAGCCGTGGATGGCACAAACAAATTCAGATGGATTGTTAGCAGGAATATTTGGCGTGGGAAAAGGCTCCGGCGCTGCTCTTGTTATGTTTATTTTAGGTATTATGGGTATCGCTATGTGTCTGATATTTAGAAGAATTCTCAGGAAATATGAATTTATGGAATTGAACAACGGAAATTTGGAGGAATAAACCTTGTCAACACAAATATATCAAAACCAAATGATGCGTGCAGATGTAGGGAACAGTAGTCAAATAGAAACCGTTCTTGGTTATTGGAATTTGGATCATCCGCAAATATGCGAGCGGTTTCATGAAGAGTCTGACAGGCTGATTTTTAAAATTAAGGCGGCTTCACAGGGTTATCTTTTGAAAGGTATTCCCTGTGGAGTGCCTGAAACTACTGTAAAGAGCAATGTTCGGGCTCACCTGTTTCTGGGAAATGAAAATGGTATGGCGCCCAAACTTTATCCGACGAAAACCGGAGAATACTATATCAGTGAGCAAGGCTATTGGTTTTATCTTATGGAATTCATTGATGGAAGGAAAATGGAGGAAAATCCGGATGATGAGTACAGGATTGGCAAGGAGGCAAGAAAACTGCACAATCTACGGGGGTACGATGTGAAATCTCCTTTTAAACAGAGTAAAGATCGTTTTTATGGCTGGTTTAGGAAGCACAGTTTTGTAAAAGAATTTGATGCTATTCTGGATATGCTTCCTGATTTTGGAACATTTGACCAGTGCTTTGTTCACACAGATATTGGGCCTCATAATACTATTTTAAGGGGAAATGGTGAGGTTGTGTTCATTGACCTGGATGATGCAGGTATGGGAAGTCGATATTTGGATATTGGCTGGCCGTTTATTATGCAGTTTGTCGATTTCAATCATGACACGAAAGAAATGCGCTATCGATTTGATTTGGCTCAAAGCTTTCTGAGAGGGTACTATGGCGAAGAAAAAATCTCCAGAGAAGAGTATGACTTATTGTTTTCAGGGGCTATACAGATGCATATCTCATATATGCAAGTCTATGGACCTTATGCGGTAGATTCGCTTTGGAAGATCTTGCTGTTTGGCATTGAGCAGAAGGAACCGCTGTGGGAAATGATTCAAGGGAAATCATAAGGGAAAGCAAAACATCTGCAAATTTTCTGATATGCCGTGTTGATTAATGTTCCGAAAAATATTCGGCTGCAACGAGTTAAAAAACGCTTTTTTCATAAATTTGGCAATAGAATGTTGCCCGGTGGGGACTTATACGAGCAGGAAAAATCTTTTTTTACCGCTCATTGTCTTTTTTGTGTGACTTGATCTCCTCTTGCAGCGCATTTAGAAACAGGGCGGCTGATTTTGTGAGTACCTGATATTTTTTCCACACAATATCAAGTCCCACCTCAATCAGTGGTTTCAAAGGACGAAAGCACAGGGGGCTGTTTTCATATTCCGGAATGATGTGGTCGAGGCATAAGGCGCAGCCGACTTTTTCTTCCACCATGAGGGAAGCGTTATAGATTAGATTATAGGTTGTGACAATCTGCAGGGATTCATATTGTTTTCCAAGCCAGCCGGATAATTCATTGTGCGCGAGGGACTGGCGGGAGGCAATGAGAGGAAGCCCCTGCAGATCTTCCGGTTCAATCGCGCTCTTAGCGGCAAGGGGATGGTCCCGCCGCATTAGCAGTCCCCACCTGTCCTTGGCAGGCAGTTTGATAAAATCATATTTTTTTATGTCAGCAGGCTCTATTAAAATTCCAAAATCCAACAATCCCCTGTCAAGACGTTCTGTTACATCTTCCGCATTGCCGCTGAATAAATGATAGGAGATGTCCGGATATTTCCGCCGGATTTTTTCCGCCGTTTTTGCAATTAGGCGGATCCCTTCCGTTTCACCGCCGCCGATATAGATTTCACCGCTGATATTTTCGCTGGAGGAGCTGATTTCAATCTTTGTCTTTTCCATTAATTCCAACATTTCTTCGGCGCGTTTTCGGAGAATCATTCCCTCCTCAGTCAATGTTATCCTGCGGCTGCCGCGTATGAAAAGCTGTTTTCCCAGTTCTTCCTCCAGTTCTTTCAGTTGTCTGGAAAGCGGAGGCTGCGTCATATTCAGGGATTCTGCTGCTTTTGTTATGCTTGCCTCCCTTGCGACGGCAAGAAAATATTGTAATACCCGGATATCCATAATCTTCTCCTTTATGCAATATTTGCCCTTCTGGCGCTGCAAACTTTTTCTGATACGTTGTTCCTGTTTTCCTTTGTGGAAATAAGGAACCGCAGGGCATTTCCTGACAGCCTTAAGTATACTATTCTTTGTAATACCTTTCAAGTATAGAATTGCATTCAATATATGTATTTGATATTTTAACAGCAGGTTGATACATTAAAGACAGGATAGGAAATATCAGCATCATACATTTGATGTTGCCATTTCACAAAAAGACGGAGGTGTGAGGATTTGACAGTGCAAGATGTCATTGATGGGTTTTGGGAGGGCGCGGAGAAAGATCCGGAGCGCGACGCTTATGCGGATCTGTTGTATCAGGAGGCAATCCGCATTGGCATGGAGTTAAATAACCGGTATCATACGCCGGAAGAAATCCGGGAGATCATGGGCAGGCTGACGGGGAAAGCCATAGATGGAGGTTTCCGGCTGTTTCCGCCGTTTTATACGGATTTTGGAAAGAATATCACGATCGGAAAGGACGTCTTTATCAATTCCGGCTGCCATTTTCAGGATCAGGGCGGCATTGTGATTGGGGATGGAGCCCTGATTGGCCATAATGTGGTTCTCGCAACAATCAACCATGACCTGAGCCCCTTAAAAAACAGGGAAAACCATTATAAGCCGGTCGTGATAGAGGATCATGTCTGGATTGGCTCGAATGCGGTAATCCTGCCCGGGGTCACGGTAGGCAGGTGGTCGGCGGTAGGAGCGGGGGCTGTCGTCACCAAAGACGTAGAGCCGTTTACCGTGGTCGGAGGTGTTCCCGCAAAAGAAATCCGGAAAGTGGAAAAATAAGTGGGATTATAGTATAATAATGGGGCAGGAGGAGAAATTTATGGCGAATACTGAACTTGAACAATACATGAAGGCGCTGTCAGAACGAGCCGCTTTTGCAAAGGAAAGATATGCCGAGGGGAGTCCTGAATATTTCAGGAGTATTTTACACAATCTTTCAGACAATCTTTACCTGCCGGCGCTTTATGAGAAGCTTCTTGCACAGGCGGTCAAAGAGAATGATTTTGCGGGGTTAAAAAGTATTTTTTACCATAAAGCAAAAATCTCTTTACTGCCGTCTTCAAGCAGCTATGATCACTGCGGCTGCCTTTGGCATTTGCTTGATTTGTTGGCATGCGCGGACACGGATCATATTTACCGCATACTGCCGGAGGGACTGCCGCTTAGTAAAAACGGATATCCGATGTATATCCACGGCACGAATGTGCTGCTGTGTCTTTTGTATAATACAAAGGGTAAAATTGTATATGGGCAGGAGAAGGTAACGGAGAAAGCGGAAAAATTTACGGCATCCAAAAAACCGATTTGGGAGCGGGCTTTGGTTTCCTGTCTGCTTGCCATTATGGGACATGATGTTTCTCGTTTTTCAGAAAATTTGCAGAATTTATGTGTCGGATATAATCGGGTGAATATCGCGCCATATATGAAAATGCAATGCCAGAACGCATACGGAATACTTGCGTTGGCGCGGCGTTTTTGGACTGCGGAAGAATTTGCCGCTGTTACCCTGCCGGAATATAAAAATTTTTCTAAAGGTTATGCGGAGTGGCTGTTTGCCCAAAAGGAATTGTCGGACGAATTATGTGTTACTTATGAAGCGCCGCTTGTCTGGCTGAACACCATTTTGAAAAAACCGGCTGCCGTTACCCGCATATATCAGAAATATCTGGATTCGGACAATCCGCATCTTTCCAACGCCGAGAAAAAGGCATGGTATCTGGATCATAACCGAATGATGGAAGAACTGTTGGGCGCAGCGCCCGGCACGCTGGCGGATGAGAATGCGGACGTCCCCGAAAAAAGCGGTCTGTCTAAGGAGGAACTGGCAAAACTGCAGCGATATATCGGACACAGTACGGATGAACTGCCCGCAGAACAGATCATCGCCCATCTGGAAACTGTGAATCTCAAAACGCCGTTTACAAAGGAGAATTGGGAAAAACTCCTGATCCCCGCATGCGGCAATCAAAATATCGAAGTTCTTGCGTATGTGCTTGACCGGGCAGGAGATCTTGAGGATGTCGGGCAGTACATGAAACATGCGGTCATGGGACAGGAAAAGCGGAAAGACTATCTTGCGAAACGGATCGAAATCCTAAAAAAGCTCATACCGTATATCCCGGAAAAAGAAAAGACCTCGGTGCTGTCGGAAACTTTAGTAAGCGCAGCGTGGTACGGAGAAACGGAAGTCGTCCGGTTTCTGATTGAGAGCGGCGCGGACGTTCATTACCGGGACGAACAGGGCAAAGACGCTCTGGAATATGCCAGAGAGTTTTCGGAAAAATTCGGAAACGATATCCTCTATCAATACCTGCGTTCTCTGAATACAGAACAGAAACCGCAGGGGAATAAAAAGAAAGAAAAAGGAAAATAACAAAAAAACGCCCTGCACGGAATCAAAAGAGAGATAAAGCGCAGGATCAGGCGGCGGAGAGAAGCCCGTGTCGAGGTGTATTATCATCCCCGACAGGGATACCTCATTATCGCGAGCGCCGTACAGAAAGATTCGGCAGCGTGGCTTTCTATTCCGCCTCTTGAAACGGTTGCGACAGAAGGGACGCCAAAAGAATTGGGCGCAAAGATTCGAGAAGGCCTGCGAAAATCGAAGGAAGCCGGATTCATAGACAGAAAAGACGTGGAAGACTTTAAGTTCTGGCAGATGACGGAGATCAAAGGCATCAACGGTTTTAAATCTTTCAGCAAAAGATTTCAGTGCATAAATTTTTTCAGGGAAGGGAAGACGCTGATAATAGAGGCAATGGTACGAGATTCCTATGGGGCGTATGAGGCTCCGAAAGACGAGGAGAGCCGTATTCTACTCCCTGCTTCCGCTTCCGATGAAAAGATCGGGCAGGCAGTGTTAAAACTGCTGAAACCGGAAAAGGCTCCGGTTGGAAAATAAATCTCGGAAACTTTCAAAGCGCATAGAATCAAATCTATGCGCTTTTGCGTTATCTATAGTTACAGCGCCGGTAAAGAAAAAGAGAGAGGACAAAATGGCAGAGATTGAAACGAATGCGGGCATAGCAGATTTAATACCTTTTAGGTATAGATATATATTTAATATATGTATTTGATATTTACTAACGCCTTGTTTTATACTATGAGTAAGGAAACTTTTTTGTCCGCAAAACGAAAAAAAATATAGGAGGAAAAAGAATGAACATGGAATTTGATTTTAATAACCCTACTCGTATTTTATTTGGCAGCGGCAAACTGGAAGAGCTTGGCGCTCAGACGCTGCCGGGGAAAAAGGCTCTGGTGCTGATTTCCAACGGAAAATCAACAAAGGCAAACGGTTATCTTGACCGTACCTTGAAGCAGCTTGATAAGGCTGGCGTAGAAGCGGTTGTTTTTGCCGGGATTATGGAAAATCCGTTGAAAGAGGCAGTGATGGAAGGAGCCGCCTTTGCAAAGGAAAACAACTGTGATTTTATTGTGGCATTGGGCGGAGGCGCCGTGCTGGATTCTTCCATAGCAATCTCAGCTATGGCGACAAATGAAGGGGACTTGTGGGATTATGTTGTAGGCGGAACCGGCGGGGCAAAGCCGCTTGCCAACAAGGGGCTTCCTATTGTGACGATTACAACGACTGCGGGAACCGGATCGGAAGTCAATTGCTGGGGTGTAATATCCAATCTGGAAACCAAAGAGAAGATAGGATTTGGCGCTCCGGAACTTGTACCCGCCTTAGCGATTGTCGATCCGGAATTGATGAAAACGATTCCGCCCAAATATACAGCGTACCAAGGGTTTGACGCCCTATTCCATAACACAGAGGTCATGATGTCGAAGGACGTGAATATTCTCAGTGAAACCATTGCGCTATCTTGTATCGAGAATATCGCAAACTACCTGCCGCGTGCGGTAAACGATGGAAATGATCTGGAGGCAAGGGAGCATATCGCCTACGGGAGTACGATGGCGGGAATTACCATGCAGCTTACCTCAACGACGGCACAGCACAGTATGGAACATGCCATGAGTGCGTACCACCACGATCTGCCGCATGGCGCAGGGCTGATTATGATTTCTAAAGCTTTTGCTGAATTTTTCATTGAAAAACACGCATGTGACGGACAGTTTATTAAAATGGCAAAAGCGATGGGGATGGAGCAGGCAGATAAGCCGGAGGATTTTGTTACGGCGCTTGTAAGTTTGCAGGAAAAATGCGGCGTGGCAGATTTGAGGATGAGTGATTTTGGCATTGAGAAAGATGAGTGCATGACGCTGGCAATCAATGCTCGTGAAACGATGGGAGGCTTGTTCCTTGCAAATCCATGTGAAATGAGCAACGAGGAATGTGCGGGGATTTTTGAAAAAGCATACCGATAGAGGAAATGATTTCGGACGGAAAATAGAGGACATGGCAGGAAGGCATTAAGGAGTAGCGGAAGCGCCGGAAGGGAAAGGAAGTGAAAGCTTGAAAAGAATGATTTATCTCGGTTTGCTGTTTGCCGTTTTACTGTGTATGGCGGCATGCGGCAAGGAGCAGGAAACAACAGATCAGGAAGGCAGCGCTGCCAAAAGAACAGAGGAAGAGAGTGTGAAAAAAGATAGTCTGCCGGGAGAAAATACCGATATTCTGGTTGCTTATTTTTCCTGTACTGGGACGACAAAAAAACTGGCGGGATATGCGGCGGAGTACCTGAATGCGGACTTGCATGAAATCCGGCCGGAGGATCCTTATACGGAGGAGGATCTTGATTACAATACGTCGGATTCCAGAGCCAACGAGGAGCAGAACGATCCGTCTGCCAGACCGGCGGTTGCCGGAAATGTGGAGGATATGGGAAAATACCGGACAGTGGTACTCGCTTACCCCATCTGGTGGGGCGAGGCTCCCAAAATTATCAGCACTTTTTTGGAAAGTTATGATTTCAGTGGCAAGACCATTGTACCGTTCTGTACTTCCCACAGCAGCGGAATCGGTTCCAGCGATAAAAACCTGCATGCCCTTGTGGATGACAGTGCGAAATGGAAGGATGGGAAACGTTTTGCGGCGGGCGCTTCCGAGAGCGAGATTACCGGATGGCTGGATGACATGGGAATACAGCCCTTTGCGGAAAAAGCGGGGCAAGAAGTTTCGGAGCGCGCTTTTGATTTTAACACAAAAACCGTCACATTAAACAGCGGTTATCCAATGCCAATCAACGGGCTCGGCACTTACAGCCTGACCGGGGATACCTGTGTGAAGTCTGTTTCCGAAGCGTTAAAGAGGGGCGTGCGTCTGATTGACACCGCCTATATGTACGGCAACGAAGCGGAGGTGGGGAAGGCGGTCCGGGAATCCGGGATCCCCAGAGAGAAAATCTTCGTGATCACAAAACTTTATCCCAGCCAGTTTGACGAGCCGGAAAAAGCGATAGACGAAGCCCTGAAAAAACTCGATATTGGCTATATAGACATGATGCTGTTACACCATCCCGGAACGGGCGATGTCGAGGCGTATAAGGCGATGGAACAGGCGGTGGAGGATGGGAAAATCCGTTCCATCGGTCTGTCCAACTGGTATGTGGAGGAACTGGAGGAATTTCTCCCACAGGTAAACATTACCCCGGCTCTGGTGCAGAATGAGATCCACCCGTATTATCAGGAAAATAATGTGATCCCCTATATCCATAACCTCGGCATCGTCGTGCAGGGCTGGTACCCGCTGGGCGGGCGCGGACATACGGCGGAGCTGCTAGGAGATAAAACAATTTCCGAGATTGCAAAAGCACACGGGAAATCATCTGCGCAGGTTATCCTGCGGTGGAACCTGCAAAAGGGCGTGGTCGTGATACCGGGTTCAAGCAACCCCGACCATATACAGGAGAATACGGAATTGTATGATTTTGAATTGACGGATGAGGAAATGGCGCAGATCAATGCGCTTGACCGGAATGAAAAACATGATTGGTACTAAGTGTGAAAGGGGGAAACAAGATGGACAGGATGCGAAAATATATTGCTTTGTTTTTGGCTGCAATGTTAGTGATCGGTATTGTTTCGGGACTGCCGGTGACGGCGAAAGGAAAAAATAGTAACATGGTATTAAAAATCAAAAAAATGATCTATACGAAGAAAACCTGTCAGATGGTAAAGGGGACAAAAGCGGCTCTTACTGTGAAATCAGGCAGTATAAGAGGGAAAAAGAAGATAAAGTACATTTCCTCAAAACCCGGAACTGTTTCTATCAGCAAAAAGGGAAAGATTCTTGCGAAGAAGAAGGGAACGGCAAAGATCAAAGTGACTGTGACATCAAAAAAGAAGAAAGTTTCTTCCTGGATGAAAATTAAGGTTGTCAAAAAGGTGAAGCCGCCGGTTTTTAATTTTAAGAAAAAAACTGTGAAATTGAACAGCGGTTATCAAATGCCGTTGAACGGACTCGGCACATACAGTTTGGAGGGCAAAGTCTGCGTCACATCTGTTTCCGAAGCGTTAAAGCGGGGCGTGCGTCTGATTGACACTGCTTATATGTATGATAATGAAAAAGAAGTCGGAAAAGCCATCCGGGAGTCCGGGATACCCAGAAAAGAAATATTTGTCATAACAAAGTTGTATCCGGATCAGTATGATAATCCGAAGAAGGCAATCAATAATTCGCTAAAACGGTTAAATATCGGCTATATCGACCTTCTTTTATTGCACCATCCGGGAAAAAACGACGTCAAGGCCTATAAAGCAATGGAAAAAGCGGTAAAACAGGGAAAGGTTCATTCCATCGGTCTGTCCAACTGGTATATAGAGGAATTGCAGGAATTTCTCCCACAGGTAAACATTACCCCGGCTCTGGTGCAGAATGAGATCCACCCGTACTATCAGGAAAATAATGTGATCCCCTATATCCATAACCTCGGTATTGTCGTACAGGGCTGGTACCCTTTTGGCGGGCGCGGCTATACAAAGGAAATGCTTTCGGACAAAACCATGGCAAAGATTGCAAAAGCACACGGGAAATCCGTGGCGCAGGTTATCCTGCGGTGGAATCTGCAAAAGGGCGTGGTCGTGATACCGGGTTCAAGCAACCCCGACCACATACAGGAGAATACGGAAATCTATGATTTCAAGTTGTCCAAAAAGGAAATGAAACAGATCAACGCGCTTGACCGGCACGAAAAACATGATTGGTACTAAGTGTAAAGAGAAATTCTTCGGCTCACAGCGAAAGCTGTTTTGCCGGGAATTTCCATACCTTACACTGGAAGGGAGGCTTGTATGCAGAAAAGTAAAGGATTCAACTATATGCGGAAACTGCTGGCGTTCCTGCTTGTCTTTTCTCTGGCAGCGGCCGGATTTTCCCAAACCGCAATGGCAAAGACTAAAAAGACGCCGACAGTTAAGGGTATAACATTAAAGATTGGCAAAAAGAAAGTAACCAAAAAGACATATCCGATGAAACGGAGAGATAAAAAGAAAATCAAAGTCAGCGTTTCTCCCGCAAAGGGTAAAAATGTGATCCGGTTTGCCACAGGCAATAAAAAAGTGGCGGCGGTCAGCAAAAAAGGAATGGTCACAGCCAAAAAAGCCGGGACTGCCAAAATCAAAGTCACGGTAAGGAAGAAAGCTTCCGGGAAAAAAGGCAGGGTGTCGAAAAAGAAGACTACATGGGTAAAAATAAAGGTAGCGGGAGGCTCTGCCCGGAAAGGTAAGACCGCTTCCGATACGAGAGCGCCGTCAACGCCGGTACCGGGTAAAACGCCAATTCCAGATAAAACGTTTCCTCCGAAAAAAACCGGGACGCCGCTATCGTCTGCAACGCCTGAACCGGGTGGGACGAAGCAGGGAAAAAGCCTTATTGTTTATTTTTCCTGCACCGGTACCACAAAAAGGATTGCCGAATATATACAGGAAAACACGGGGGCGGACATTTACCGTATAGAACCGGAAGAACCGTATACAGCAGAGGATTTGAATTATGGGGATTCCTCTACAAGGGCGACGAGGGAGCAGAACGATCCGTCTGCGAGGCCGGCGATCGCGGGAAAAGTGGAGAATATGTCCCGGTATCAGAATGTGGTAATCGCATATCCCATCTGGTGGGGGCAGGCGCCAAAAATTATCAGCACCTTTTTGGAAAGTTATGATTTCAGTGGCAAGACCATTGTACCGGTCTGCACTTCCCACAGCAGCGGAATCGGTTCCAGCGCTGCAAATCTACATGCATTAACAGACAGTACGGTGACATGGTACGAGGGCATGCGCTTTTCTTCGGAAACAAGTAAAGAAGAAGTGGCACAGTGGTTACAGGATTCAGGAGTAAAGGAACTGTTCGTAAAGAACGGGGAAGATATACAGGAGCGTGTATTTGATTTTAACACAAAAACCGTCACATTAAACAGCGGTTATCCAATGCCAATCAACGGGCTCGGCACTTACAGCCTGACCGGGGATACCTGTGTGAAGTCTGTTTCCGAAGCGTTAAAGAGGGGCGTGCGTCTGATTGACACCGCCTATATGTACGGCAACGAAGCGGAGGTGGGGAAGGCGGTCCGGGAATCCGGGATCCCCAGAGAGAAAATCTTCGTGATCACAAAACTTTATCCCAGCCAGTTTGACGAGCCGGAAAAAGCGATAGACGAAGCCCTGAAAAAACTCGATATTGGCTATATAGACATGATGCTGTTACATCATCCCGGAACGGGCGATGTCGAGGCGTATAAGGCGATGGAACAGGCGGTGGAGGATGGGAAAATTCATTCCATCGGTCTGTCCAACTGGTATGTGGAGGAACTGGAGGAATTTCTCCCACAGGTGAACATTACCCCGGCTCTGGTGCAGAATGAGATCCACCCGTACTATCAGGAAAATAATGTGATCCCCTATATCCATAACCTCGGCATCGTCGTACAGGGCTGGTACCCGTTGGGCGGGCGCGGACATACGGCGGAGCTGCTAGGAGATAAAACGATTTCCGAGATTGCAAAAGCACACGGGAAATCATCTGCGCAGGTTATCCTGCGGTGGAATTTGCAAAAAGGCGTGGTCGTGATACCGGGTTCAAGCAACCCCGACCATATACAGGAGAATACGGAATTGTATGATTTTGAATTGACCGATGAGGAAATGGCGCGGATCAATGCACTTGACCGGAATGAAAAACATGATTGGTATTAAAAAAGTAATGGAGGAAAAGATTATGAAGAAAAAAAGTATAGTTTGGATAAATTTGGCGCTGGTATTTGCACTGGTCGCAGGGTTAATGCTCCCGGCAGCAAATACGAGTTTGGCAAGTAAGAAGAAAAAGGGAACAAAGAAAGTGCTGGTTGTCTATTTCTCGGCAACCGGGACGACAAAGGGCGCCGCAAAGAAACTGAAGAAGGCAACCGGAGGGAAGCTGTACCGGATTAAACCGGCCAAACCATATACAACGGCTGATTTGGGTTATGAAAATGATAATTGCCGGGCAAATAAAGAGCAGAACAATAAAAATGCCAGACCAAAAATCAAGGGAAAAGTAAAAAATATCCGTAAGTATGACGTGATATTTCTCGGTTATCCTATCTGGTGGGGAAAGGAGCCAAAGATTATCCGCACTTTTCTGGAATCCTATAATCTGAAGGGAAAAAAGATTGTCCCATTCTGCACCAGCGGCGGGAGCGGCATCTCCGGCAGCATGAAAGGGGTAAAAGCGAGCGCCAAAGGCGCAAAGGTAAAAAAAGGAAAAGATCTGACGGATTTATCCTATAAGAGCGTGGCGAAATGGGCGAAGAAGCAGGTAAAATAAATAAAAGATAGTAAACCAGGCGCAGTGTGTTCCGGATAGAAAGAATACACTGTGCCCTTTTTTGAAAAATTAAACTATTAACACGAAAGATAAAAAAATCCTGGATTATTAGTTTTTTATATTATGATATTGCAAAATGCAAAATGTTATGTTATGTTATTGTTAGCACTCAATAGAAAGCAGTGCTAACAATAACAGGAGGTTGAAATATGGAGTTACAAAAATATTTTATTGATTTTAATAAGGCTATAAAGATGGATTATGATGAAAATTCAGGATTAGCAGATAAGCGAGATAAATTATTAAAGAAATTATCTTCTGATGATAGTGTTCCATCTTTTAATAGATTAGACCAGGGTAGTTATGCTATGCACACAGGTGTTGAACCTTTAGACAAGGAGTATGACATTGATGTTGGATTGAGATTTTCAAAGAATAAAGAAGATTATGAGAATCCAATGGAATTGAAACGAATTGTAAAAAATGTTTTGGAGAATCATACAGATAAGAAGCCTGTAATAAAGTCTCCCTGTGTTACAATTACATATAAAGACAAAGGAGAAGATGCCTATCATGTGGATTTGGCAATTTATGTATATGAGAATAAAGATGATACAAGCAGTCAGATGTACTTAGCTCGAGGCAAAGATAGCAAGCCAGAAGAAATTTGTTGGGAAAAATCAGATCCAAAAGGACTGGTAGATTATATAAATAGTGCTATTTCTGACTCGGATGATAGGGAGCAATTCAGACGTATTATCAGATATTTGAAACGATGGAAAAATAAAGTGTTTAGTAGTTCTGGTAATGCAGAGCCACCAAGTATAGGAATTACAATGATTGTTGCGGATAAGTTTGCTGTTAAGAAAAAAACAGATATTGTTTCAGGAATAGACAGCTATAATGATTTAGAAGCATTATATAATATAGTTTCAGAAATACAGAAGCTTTTCGTATATAAGGGAATCAATCAGGCAGGACGTGAAATATATACTATTTCATACACTTTTCCATCTGATTTGAAATTTGAGCCAGGTGTTAATATTTTTCAAAAAATGTCAGATAATTATATGACATCTTTCAAAGAGAAGATTGATACTCTATTATCTGATTTGAAAGCAGTTAGGAATGAAGTAGATGTGGTTGAGCAATGCAAGAAGTTAAATAAGATATTTGGTGACGATTTTAAGATTCCGGAAGTTAAAGAGGAATCTAAAACGCAAAAAAGATGTATTCCATCTTCTAGTGCAGCAGGAGTGTGGTAATTTGATTGATAAAATTTTGTCATTTTTGAATAACAATATTTATGTCAAAGAGATTGTTGAATATAAAAATGATGTAAATTTTGCAAATAAAACATATGATTATAGTTTTGATTGTCGACTCATTTTTGAGAATTACGACATTAATATAAAAATTGCAATACCTCATGATTGGGAGATAAAACTGATAGATTTTTATATTTTAGACAAAGAGTTCCCTTTTATTCCCCATATGGAATCATCTGGGAAACTTTGTCTTTTTGAATTGGAAGGTTGTTTGATTGATGATGATTTTGAAGGTGTCTTGCAAGAATTAATTGAGAGAGCAAAACAGATAATACTAGATGGGGTGAATAAAAGAAATTTTGAAGATTTTATTAAAGAGTTTGAATTATACTGGTGCCAACAAGAAAATTTAGGGGCAGCTAAAATAATTTGTCCAAATGAAAAGAAAACAACAATTTTGAAATATATAATAAATAATGAAAAGAGAAAGGGAGAAAGTAGTACAGATTTTCAAAAAAGAAAAAGAAAACAAGAAATAATTTTGTTTGAGCATTCCGAACAATTACAGGGTTATAAAAGTAAGAATGGAATGCAAATGAATGCTTTATATTATCCAATTAAATCTGAACAGTGTGTTTATCCGCCAGATCCAAGGAAACCATTGTCGGTTGATTTTATTTCAGAACTATTATTAAAAGGTACACTTAAGGAACTAAGAAAATTGCGTACAAAGCTGTCGGGTGATAAAATAATTGTTTTGGAAATTCAACAACCAAATGGGATACATAATTTAATTGGTATACAAATAGCAGGAGATAAATGGATAGGTGATAGATTAATATCATGTGATTCAATAAAGCCTATTTACATCAAAAGAATTGAAAAAGAATATCTTATGGGGCGAGTAGGGGAAACGTTATTAAATAATAAAAAAATTTTGCTTATAGGGTGTGGTTCTATTGGGGGGTATATAACTGATTTGTTAGTGAAAGCAGGGGCTAATAGAATAATGTTAGTTGATAATGATAAATTGAATGAGGAAAATGTGTTTAGACATATTTTGGGAATGCAATATACATCAATGTACAAAAGCGTTGCATTGGCAGAGTTTTATAAACAAAATATTCCTGGAGTTAAAATTGATACACATGTAAGTACTATTCAAGATGCAATTGAAGAGGAAGAAATTTGTTTGGAAACATATGATATAGTGATTTCTGCCATTGGCAATCATAATGTAAATTTATGGTTAAACAAATATGTTTACAAGAATAAAATTGATATTCCTGTCTATTATGCGTGGAATGAAGTATATGGAATTGGAAACCATGCTGCATATATTGCCAGAAAAAATACAGGGTGCTATCGTTGCTTTTTTACGAGAGATGAATTTAGTGGTGAGTTGTTTGATCGTAATGCATTTTGTGAAAGGGGACAAGCAGTTGTTAATTCAGATGCAAGATGTGGTAGTTCATATATACCATATGATGTGGCAGTGTCAGAAAAAACAGCAATTATGTGTGTGAATTTAATCATGAAAACAGAACGTGGAGAGGTTACGGATAATATGGTTATTTCGTTAAAGGGAGATAAAGTATATTTTGAAAAGATGGGACTGAAAACTTCAATTAAATATAATAAGCAAAAAGATAATATTGCATTTTATAAGGGAGTAGAATTCAAAAATGAAAAATGTACTTTATGTGGATAATAATATAGTTCTTGAGTGCTTTAATAGAAAAATCAAAGTATCCGCTGTTGTTATTAGAACTTGGCAAAATTATATTCAGGAAGGATTGTTTTCTAAAGAAGCTGGAGGGGTATTAATAGGTAGAGAAAGTAGAGAAAGTGATAATTTAATAATAGAATTTTGCACAAAACCAATGTTGAATGATGTTAGAAAACGCACTAGGTTTTTGAGGCGAGATAAAAAACATATCGAATATTATACTAATTTGTATGATAATAATGAAGGGATTTATAGGTATGTTGGGGAATGGCATACACATCCCGAAGATATTCCTGATTTTTCTTCTCTTGACAAGAAAAATTGGGGAAAGATTTTTTCTGAGTTAGATCAAAATGAGCAATTTCATTTTATTATTGGACGAAAAGAAGTTGTTGCATGGAGATATGATGGAACAATCAATATCATGAAGATTGGTTTTATAAGTTGGGAGGAATATTTTAAGAATGAACAGAATAATTAGGGGAGTGATAGCAAATCTATTGCCAGCATTACAGTGGATAATTGTATTTTTTAGTTGGTTTGTTGTTTATTGTAATCATGTGACAAAATACTTTAGTGTAGATAAACATTTTGATCCGATGAATGTAGCATATTTTATTGGATATCGTCTCGGAGATGCAGCGGTAGCTTTGATTGTTGCAATATTGGTTTGGGTGGCGATTTGTCGATTTAATTCTAAAAAGATGTTTAATAAAAATAATGTTTATCATGACTATTCTTATGGATGGTTTCTGGTATTTGGAAAATTTCTTGGCTACACAAAATGTAATCTAGTTGGTGTGCCAATTTATATGCAAATTAAGTTGATGCTAAGAGATACATTTCAAGAATATAACTGTGGATCGATTTTAGAAAAAAAGGAAAATGAAAAAATAAAGGTAAAGATAATAAATGCAGATAAAGATACTAGTGAGATAAATTTAGTAGTGGCGGATACATATCCTATTAAAAACAAACAATTAGTTTCTTCTAAATCACAATTTTATACTATAAAAATTAGCAGGGATAATAAAAATGATAAAAATAGATATAAAAGTGAAGAGATGATTAAAGAAGTAGTTAATCAGTTAAGAAACATATCGGGTAAAATCAATCGCGTCAATGTATTTATGACTACTAACTCTTATAATACTCGTGAGATTGTTGAAAAAGCATTCAAATTACATGATCGAGAGAATATAGATAGCATTTATGTCTATCAACAAAGTTGTGACGGAGAACGATTGTTTATAGATAAGGAGATTTTGGTATATAGAAAATAAATGAAAAATGTATAATTATTAAATGTAGAAAAATCATTATGTGTGGAGGATGATTTTTGATTCAAATGAGGATACGGACAAAATCTTGGGCTGATTAAGCGGATTATAGAGGTTTATTGTAGTGTATCATGGTACATGATATAATGATAATCAGATTGTGACAAGGGGTGTGGTGATTTTGTCAAAGATTGTTATCAATAATAAAGGGCAGAGGGTTGTCGAAATCGACACGATTGCCTTTTCAAGTAAGCGAAGGATTGATTGGGCTGGGGTAGAAGAATATCTTAAGAAATATGTCGGTCAGAAGTACCAGATTGATGAAACTGACGATCTTATCTACATAGGTTCGGATTTTCCGGACGAATATGCAAACAGCAATTACAGTGCAAGGGCACATGGTACAGCAGGAAAGGCAAAAGCCAATGCTTCGCAGGTCATTCCTGAACTTATCAAGATAGCAACGAATATAGCATATAGGGAAAATTCTGATGATAAGCATAGAAAAAATGCTAAATTTGGTTGGTACAGGTGTACGGTGAGATTTACATTGCCAACTTGTGATGATAAAGGGAGTGTGACAGGAAAAAATGCGTTTCAGGGCAGGATGATTATACGATTTGATGAGGATGGGAAGAAGTATCTGTATGATATCATAGACATAAAAAAAGAAACGTAGTACCCCGCATGAGCATAAAGCTGTACGGCACAAAACCACATTTCTTTATTTATAATCTTACCAAAATCTATGTAGACTGTCAAGTGCCATTTTTGTAAAATACAAGTCAGGTTTAAAAAGATTTTATCCTATACTTGACACAAGCAGGTTATCCCATCTGGTGGGGAAAGGGGCCAAAGATTATCCGCACTTTTTTGGAATCCTATAATCTGAAGGGAAAAAAGATTGTCCCATTCTGCACCAGCGGCGGGAGCGGCATCTCCGGCAGCATGAAAGGGGTAAAAGCGAGCGCCAAAGGCGCAAAGGTAAAAAAAGGAAAAGATCTGACGGATTTATCCTATAAGAGCGTGGTGAAATGGGCGAAGAAGATGGTAAAAGGTAAATAAAAAACAGGCTGTTGCCACGATTTCGGAATAGTAATAAAATGGAAACAGCAAATAATAGATGCAAATTGGAGGACTAGTGTGAAAGAAAGTAGAGAAAAGCCATAAAGTGGCGCACTGAAACAAGCTATTGAAAAATAGCCTTTTGAAACAGCGTTGATTTTAGTGAGTCTGTGAAACTTTTTCTGTAAAAGAATGAAACTTAAGGTCTTCTATGATAAAATAAAAATTATAGGAGGCCTT
>CANQYY010000024.1 GCA_947628225.1 uncultured Lachnospiraceae bacterium | reverse complement strand
GAAAGCCTGAATGCCACCTATCGCAAACTGAACCGCCAGAGGAGCGTGTTCCCCAGTGACACAGCGCTGTTAAAAGCACTATATCTGTCCACCTTTGAGGCCACAAAAAAATGGACAATGCCCCTGAGGAACTGGGGGCATGTATACGGCGAACTGAGCATCATGTACGAAGGGCGTCTGCCGGAGTAACGGCGGAGGCATGTTTTACGGGTGGAAATTTTCCACCTGTTCTTGACATGCTCTGATACGAGTGTTATATATAGAGTGAGGGCAGGACTTCCGTCGAGGAGAAC
Organism: uncultured Lachnospiraceae bacterium; assembly: GCA_947628225.1. Classification (GTDB taxonomy): domain Bacteria; phylum Bacillota; class Clostridia; order Lachnospirales; family Lachnospiraceae; genus Eubacterium_F. The sequence goes on along the minus strand of CANQYY010000024.1, from coordinate 22,750 downwards.
CCTGCCCTGTCATTATCATAGAAGATTAACTTTTACAGACTTTTTATCACACACTCGATAAACTTCCGAAAGGGGGGCGGTTTGCCATTCTTCCGTAAACAAGATTATAAACATTTTTTGAGTTTGTATATTCCAAAGAGATAAAGGTAGAGCAGTTTTGCAACCGCGCTACCCCTATTTTAACCTTTCATATTTCCTAGCAACAGAATTTAAAATACTATCTTATCATCTTCTTTAAGTTATTATTTTCTTAAGAAGTTTTAATATTTGCGAACGGTTATTTTGCATTTTAATTTTTTGCCTCTTACCGTAGCAGTTATGATAGTTTTCCCTTTTTTCTTTCCTTTAACAACACCCGTTTTACTTACAGATGCGATCTTAGTGTTTGCTGATTTCCATTTAATTTTTTTCTTATAAGTGTAGGCTATTTTTAATTTAACGTTCTTTCCTTTTTTTATAGTAACAGTTTTTTTGTTAAACTTAGGCTGTTTTTTCTTTTCTGAAGAACTTGTGTTACGAACGGTTATTTTACATTTTAATTTTTTACCTCTTACCGTAGCAGTTATGATAGTTTTTCCTTTTTTCTTTCCCTTAACAACACCCATTTTACTTACAGATGCAATCTTAGTGTTTGCTGATTTCCATTTAATTTTTTCCCCATAAGTGTAGGCTACTTTTAATTTAACTTTCTTTCCTTTTTTTATAGTAATAGTTTTTTTGTTAAGTGTAGGCTGTTTTTTCTTTTCTGAAGAACTTGTGTTACTATTAGATGTATTATTGGTGGTTGCGGTATATTCTGATAAAATTAAATCATACCATTTACCACTGCCAGTATTATAGCCATACTGTAGAGAAATATAATAATCGCCTTTCGAAAGAAAAATCCTATATTCATATGGGTTCTTTTCATATTCGGTTAAATAATTGATTATTGAATTTTTTTGAGCATTATAAATATTAATAGTCAATCCATCTACTCCAATATTATCAAGCTTTGTTTTTATCGAAAGAGTCATATCTCTTGATAATGTAAACTTATAATATTGCGTACAATTATCCCTATATGTACCATAAATTAACGCTTTCGCCTTTTGATTAAGTGCTAGTAATGGTGCATTATCAAAAGAGTTGCCAGCAAAATTGTATAATATATCAGTAGAATACTCAGATATGTTTAAATCATATTCTTTACCATCATTTGTGTTGTATCCATACTCTAAAACAATATAATAGTTTCCCCTAGATAATGTATAAAAATATTCATCGGTTACAAAACCTAAAGTATTTCCTTGTGATGTAGTTTCTTTTTGTAATTCATTTCCTAATGAGTCATATAAATATATTGTCATTACATCTACGTAATTACAATGCCATGTTGTTGTTATTTTTATCGTTTTTAATGAAGCTATTGAAAATTTATAGTATGCATTTCCATTTTCTTTGTAAGTCCCATAGACAATCCCAGACTTTGTTTCTCCAAGATTGATAGATTCTGCGTTTGTCAAATTTGTGCCTGCAGCATTAGTGATTAGTGAATTTGAGAACAATCCAATTATCATTGCAATGGATAAAACTGAAATAAATAATGATTCTTTTAATGAATACATGTTATCTCCTTGTTAAATAAAATTGATATATATTTTACCATATATTTCGGCATAATAGTGAAATTTATTTAATTTTTTTTTACAAGCACATAAACAGTCCGGTTATATGGTTTGCTTTATCTTTTACTGCCTCTTGTTTTCCTCATTTTTGCCATTATTGACACTTGCAATTGTAGAGGAAATCTCATAAATTGATATAAAAGATAATAACAAGTAAACTGTTATAAACATAGTGTTATGCAATTTTGTCCGCACCTCCGTTTCTTTTCATAACTTACCAACGAATCTTGTGCTCTGAAAAATCTACGCTTATATTTTTACCTAACTTATTACTTACATATTTTTTTAATGTTTCTATATACATTTCATTATTTATCGGAAGATTACCGGTAACCGGCGAAATTGTTACTTTTTTTAACGACTTACGCACCATATCGTCACTTTCAAAGGTAATATATGGATAAAGAAAATCACCGGAATTAATGTGTTTCATAGCATATTCTTCTTTATCTTCTTTCTTTTTATCGATATTATACTCAAAATAAACAATCCGATGTTCTCGTTCATACTCGTAGGTATCACTCTTTATCAATGCTGATAGAACCAGCATATAAAGAGAAAGGTCATGCTTCCAATAATACAAATCACCAAGATTTGAAACATTATCAAAAACCTTACTAAATATAATATCCGGCTTCATGTTAGTGTGAATCTGTTTATTTTTTAGCAAATACTCTAATGTTAATATATAGCTTTTTACATATATTGCTATATAACAATCAAGACTGGAAACAGAATATAATTGACTGCTTGGATGGCGAGAATTGTTATCAATAAAAGAACGATGAGATTCAAAAACATTATCTGAATCTTTATTCAATAACACAAACTCTGAAAATTCTGGGATATCTATTTCTTCTATCTCTAAATCCATACCGGCATATATAACTTGGGCTTCTGCCAAAAATTCTTTTTCTGAGTGCAGTGTATTTTTTAGCAGGCGGATTAAGTCTTTCCGTGAAAATTTAAGTTCCATACCACCGTTTCCATAATAATTCCACATATTCATACCATCGTGAATACTAGTCAATGACATAACGTACAACGAAACATGCCTGTGAATATATTTTATGTATTCGATCAGGTTGCATCCCTTTTTATTGTATAACTTACTTACTTGATCACGGCAATATTCTAACTTAGAAATCAAATTGGAAACTTTCCTGGGATGCTTATTTAAATACTTTTCTATAAGCGTAATAAACAAATTGCAATCTGTCGGGTCATTAAGAAAATCAGATTTTGTCATTCTTATTGAATTATTACTAATTATTCCTTCAAATCCTTCTATGCCTGTATAATGATATAAATTTTCCGTTTCCTCACGCGACATAATAATCATCTCCTAAAAAATATTCAAACTTTTCCTGCTGATTAAACTTAAAATGTTGTGAAATTGTAATAAATAGTGGGTTTTTGATTATCAAAAATATGATTTTATCGAATAGTGTTATTGTAATAAGATTTTCATTCGTAAGAATTGTAGATATATATACCTGTTTAAAAGATTATTATCAATTCTTTTTTTCGATAAAAATATCTAAAAATGGCATATATTGTAAAATTTAAGTAGATTCTATCATATATGGTATCTTTTGTCCAGTGAAACTGTATATTTTCTATTGATGCAAAATCATAAGTCAGGATTTAAAATAACCATAATTGCTATAATAATATTTTTTTAAATAATATAAGCAGCCGGTCGAATACCAGAAAATCTATTATGTTTTTATATTGCGGGAATATTAATTTTGTGGTAGAATACTAACGTATTTTTGAACAAAAACAATTACTTGGAGGCGGAATATGAATCGTGCAAAGAAAATTATGAAAAATCAGGGGTTGCAAAAAGAAAACAAAAAAGAAAAAAAACAGGCGGAGGTTTCCCGGAAAAATAAAATACTGGTAATTATCGGTATTCTTGTTATTTTGGTGCTTTCACTGGGAATCTGCTATATTCAGCTCAGACCCCGGGAAATTCTGAAGGTAACCGGAATTGATAAGACAGGCGCTGCTGTGGAGAATAAAATATACTATAAAGAAGCAGTATATGATATTTATACGGTAGAATCCCAGTATAATAGTTATGAATCTCTCTATCGCCAGATGTATAAAACCACCTATTGGGAGGCAGAGGATGTTGACGGGGACGGAAGAACCGGGGCCCAGGCTGCGAAAAAAGCCGTGATGGATAACATAAAGCAGCGTGAAATTCTTTATTTGGAGGCGCTGAAAAATGATATGTCTTTGACCGACGAGGAAAAAAAGACAATAGCCCAAAATGCGGCGACAGCAGTGAAAAATCTTTCAGACAGCCAGAAGAAAATTGCCGGCCTTGATGAGAGTACCATTACTCAGGTCTTGGAAAAACAGGCATTGGCAGAGAAGTATAAACAGAGCGTCATCAACGGGCTTGGCATTGATGAGGCCGCATTGAAAAAGACGGTCAGCAAAAAGGATTACCGCCAGTACACCCTGCAATATTATACGTTTGACAAAACGGAGCAAAAGGATGGAAAAGAGGTAAATAAGGATGCCGCCACATTGAAAAAAGCGAGAGAAGATATGGCAGCGCTGCAGAAAAAATCGGCGGCGGCAAAAGATTTTACCAAGGGAATTATTACGGATTCCAACAGTGACAATAAGGATGATAAAACCGGCATTTCCTACAGCACGTTGGATCTTCTGGAAACCAATAAGGACTTTGCCGATGATGCCACCAGGAAAAAGATAAAAGCGATGAAAAATAATACGGTGTCCGGCGTACTGGAAACAAAGGATGCGTACTATGTGATTAAAATGGTAAATAATAATGACCCCGAGGCTTATAACAACCAGTGTGAACAGGTTGTTTCCGATGAGCAGACAAGCCAGTTTAATACGAAATATAAAAATGAGATAAAGACAGGTTATACGACAGAGGTTCAAAGTTACTGGAAGGGAAGAGTTAAGCTCGGCGCCCTGACAAGCGGCCAGGAATAGTAATACAGCGTGGAGGAAGGAGAAAATCATGGCAGACGTAAAGAGAATTTATGTTGAAAAAAAAGAACCTTACGCAGTACATGCAGAGGAGCTGAAGCAGGAACTTAGGAATTATTTAGACATGAAAACCCTTAACAATGTACGGGTGCTGATTCGTTATGATGTGGAGGCATTGTCCGAGGAGATCTATAAAAAGGCGTTAGTGACCGTGTTCTCTGAACCGCCGGTGGATTATGTATATGAAAATACGTTTGAAAAGGAGCCGTCTGACCGGGTTTTCTCGGTAGAGTATCTTCCGGGACAGTTTGACCAGCGTGCCGATTCAGCAGAGCAGTGTGTGAAACTTCTGAATGAAAAAGAGGAACCTATCATCCGCTCTGCCACCACCTATGTCCTGTCCGGCGAGATATCCGACGGGGATTTTGAGAAAATCAAGGCGTATTGTATCAATCCGGTGGATTCCAGGGAAACGGACGAAAGCATTCCGGATACTCTGGTAACGGACTTTGACGAGCCGGCGGATGTTATAATTTTTGACGGCTTTATCGATATGCCGGAAGAGGAATTAAAAAAACTGTATGACTCTCTGGGACTTGCCATGACCTTTAAGGATTTTCTCCATATTCAGAAATATTTTAAAGCGGAGGAAAAAAGAAACCCATCGATGACGGAAATCCGCGTGTTGGATACATACTGGTCGGATCACTGCCGTCACACGACATTTTTGACAGAATTAAAAAATGTCACGTTTGAGGACGGGGATTATACGAAGCCGATAAAAGATACCTTTGCCGCTTATCAGCAGGATCATAATGAAATTTACCGGGGACGGGAGGATAAATTCATTTCCCTTATGGATATTGCCCTGCTTGCCATGAAAAAATTGCGGGCAGAGGGCAAGCTGGAGGATATGGAGGTGTCGGATGAAATTAACGCCTGCTCTATTGTAGTACCGGTAGAGATTGATTACGGGAAGGGGCCGCAGACCGAGGAATGGCTTGTTTTCTTTAAAAATGAAACCCATAATCATCCAACGGAAATCGAACCCTTTGGTGGCGCCGCCACCTGTCTGGGGGGAGCAATCCGCGACCCGTTATCCGGCCGCGGCTATGTATATCAGGCAATGAGAGTCACCGGCGCGGCAGACCCGACAAAATCGTTAAAGGATACACGGGAGGGAAAACTGGCACAGAGAAAAATTGTAACCGGCGCCGCCAAGGGATACAGCTCCTATGGAAACCAGATTGGTCTTGCCACCGGGCTGGTGGATGAAATCTATCATCCGAATTATGTGGCGAAGCGTTTGGAAATCGGCGCTGTTATGGGAGCCGCCCCGCGGAAAAATGTTATCCGTGAAAGTTCGGAGCCGGGGGACATTATTATCCTCTTAGGCGGGCGTACCGGACGTGACGGCTGCGGCGGAGCTACGGGTTCATCCAAGGCGCACAATACCGCCTCTATTGATACCTGTGGCGCAGAGGTGCAAAAGGGAAATGCGCCTACGGAGAGAAAAATCCAAAGACTTTTCCGCCGCGAGGAAGTCAGCCGCCTGATTAAAAAATGCAACGACTTCGGAGCCGGCGGCGTATCTGTCGCCATTGGCGAGCTTGCGGATGGCCTGACAGTGGATTTGGATAAGGTTCCTAAAAAATATGCCGGTCTGGACGGTACAGAACTGGCGATTTCGGAATCACAGGAGCGTATGGCGATTGTAGTAGATCCGAAGGATGTTGATAAAATGCTCGCCTTCGCTGAGGAGGAAAATCTGGAAGCGGTCTGTGTGGCAGAGGTAACGCAATCTCCGCGACTGGTGTTAAAATGGAGAGGGAAAGAGATTGTGAATATTTCCCGCGCTTTTCTGGATACAAACGGAGCTCATCAGGAAACCGATGTAGTGGTCGAGATTCCAAATAAAAAAGACAATTATCTGAATCAGGTCGAAAAGGCGGACAGCTTCAGGGATGCTCTTTTAAAGAAGCTCCAGAGCCTGAATGCCTGCTCCAAAAAGGGACTGGTGGAGATGTTCGACAGTTCTATCGGGGCGGCTACCGTTACGATGCCATACGGAGGCAAATATCAGTTGACGCCAATACAGACGATGGTTGCGAAGCTGCCGGTATTGGAAGGACAATGCGATACCGTAACGATGATGAGTTATGGCATGGATCCGTATCTGATGAGCTGGAGCCCTTATCATGGCGCCGAGTATGCAATACTGACTTCGGTTGCTAAGATCGTGGCAGCCGGCGGTGATTATACAAAAATCCGTTTTACCTTTCAGGAATATTTTAAACGGATGACAGAAGATGAAAAACGGTGGGGCGAGCCGATGGCGGCGCTTCTGGGCGCCTATGACGCCCAGATTAAGCTGGGACTTCCTTCCATTGGCGGAAAGGACAGTATGTCCGGCACCTTTAATGATATTGATGTACCGCCCACTCTGTGTTCCTTTGCCGTAGACGTGGCGAAGCTGTCGGAGGTAGTGACCGGCGAGTTAAAAGAGGCAGGCAGCCGTCTTGTGAAATTTACGATCCAAAAGGATGAGTATGATTTGCCTGATTTTGCATACATTATGGGACAGTATGACAAAATTACTTCCCTTATGCGTCAGGGGATTATCCGTTCCGCCTATGCGCTGGATGGAAACGGAGTAGCGGATGCGGTTGCCAAAATGGCGTTTGGGAATAAGCTGGGCGCTAAATTCTGCCACCATAAACCAATCGAATATTTCTTTACTCCCGCGTATGGAGAAATTGTGGCAGAAGTGGCAGAGGAGGATGTTGCCAGATTGGATGCCGCCGGTGTTGCCTATGACAGAATCGGTAAAGTTCTGGCAGAGCCGGAATTTGTCCGCGGGGACGAAAAAATTTCGCTGGAGGAAGCTCTGTCGGCATGGACGAAAACTCTGGAAAAGGTATTCCCTACCCGATCCGGCGTGAAGGACAACAAAATCGAAACCGGCGTATTTGATACGAAGGACATTTATGTATGTAAACACAAGGTAGCGAAGCCAAAAGTATTTATCCCCGTATTTCCGGGGACAAACTGCGAATATGATACGATTAAGTCCTTTGAGGAAGCAGGGGCGGAAACAAAAAGCATCGTATTTAAAAATATGACGGAGAAAAATATTACCGATAGCGTATCCGCCTTTGAAAAAGCAATACGAAATTCCCAGATTTTAATGTTTTCCGGCGGTTTCAGCGCCGGGGATGAACCGGACGGTTCAGCGAAGTTTATTACCTCGGTATTTCGCAATGAGCGGATTCGGGAGTCGGTCCACCAGTTGTTAGAGGAAAGAGATGGATTGATTCTCGGCATTTGTAATGGCTTTCAGGCGCTGGTAAAACTGGGTCTGGTTCCCTATGGGAAAATTACTACCCAGACGGAGGATTCGCCGACTTTGACAACGAATAGCATCGGCCGTCATATTTCAAAATCTGTATATACGAAGATTGTAACAAATAAATCTCCATGGCTGCAGGAAGCGGAGCTTGGCGGCGTTTATGCGATTCCGGCTTCTCACGGCGAGGGTCGTTTTGTGGCGGACAAAGAATGGATTGAGAAGTTATTTAAAAACGGACAGGTGGCAACCCAGTATGTGGATGTCCATGGCAATCCTACTATGGATGAGGACTTCAATCCAAATGGTTCTTATTATGCCATTGAGGGGATTACCAGTCCGGACGGAAGAGTCCTGGGGAAAATGGCTCACTCAGAGCGCCGGGGCGAGGGCGTTGCCTTGAATATTTATGGAAATCAGGATCAGAAAATATTTCAAAGCGGCGTGAAGTATTTTTTATAAGCAAAGAGTCATGCAGTAAGAAGGGAAAACGCAATGCAAAAGATTATTCTGGCATCTCAGTCACCCAGACGCAGAGAGCTTTTTGCCCTGTTGGGGCTGCCCTTTGATATCCTCGTGCCGGATACGGAGGAGGTCATCACAAGCAGTGAGCCTTCGGAAGTAACAGAAGAATTATCCCGGCAGAAGGCGGAAGCGGCAGCCCAGCAGGTTGACGGGGGGATTATTATCGGAGCGGATACCGTAGTATCTGCGGCAGGAAAAATTCTTGGCAAACCCTCCGATGAAGAGGATGCCTTTCGCATGATACAATCTCTGCAGGGAAAAAGCCATATGGTATATACCGGTGTTACGATCCTGATAAAAGAGAAGGGGAAAATCCGGGAAAAGACTTTTTCTGTTGGAACTAAGGTTTGTGTGGCAGCTATGGATGAGGAGGAGATCCGCTCATACATTACTACGGATGAACCCTATGATAAGGCGGGAGGCTACGGCATCCAGGGCGCTTTTGGCAAGTATATTGAGGGGATAGAGGGCGATTATTATAATGTAGTTGGCCTTCCGTTACACCGGATATATGAGGAATTTCGCCATTATATGAAGCAGACATCTGCCTGCCCGGAAAAATAGAGAGGGAAAAGGGAAATAGGTATTGACAGTTTATAAAATCTTCCGTATAATAGCTTTTGTGTCTGGCAAAAGATACAGGAGTGTTTGCGCGAGTGGCTCAGTTGGTAGAGCACGACCTTGCCAAGGTCGGGGCCGCGGGTTCGAGTCCCGTCTCGCGCTTAAAGAGAGAAACCATACAGCAGTATGGTTTCTTTTCTTTGTGTGAATTATATATTGAATTAAAAAAAACAGTGTGATACAATAAAAAAAGTTAAAACAAGGAGTGACAAGATGGATACCAGACAGCGATATGTTTATAAATGCCCCATATGCGGGCATACTTTTGAGGAAGAAACGGTAGAGAAGGAGGATCGAACCTGTTCTCAGTGCGGTAAAAGTACTTATACCATTCGTTCGGCGGTTAGCATCCGAAAGGTATTTCCTTTGAACCCGGAGCAAAAATAACCGGCAGCGGATGATAGATTTTAAATAGAACGCAGATCAGTCTGTACAGCAAAAAGCGGAATTAACGCAGCCAGTACATACTGGCAGGCGTTTTATTTTTTTGCCTTTTTAAAAAAACAGTTGATTTATACACATAAAGTGTGTATAATGTATGTATATTATGCGGAATGTATGCGCAGTAAAGCGACATTCACGGAATGGATGATGAGATGAAAAAACGAGTCAATATTACTTTGGAGGACGAAGTGATTCAGCGTATTGACCACTTTGCTGATGAGCATTACACAAGCCGTTCCGGCGCCATTACCATGCTGATCGTGGAGGCCACCGATGGCAGCCTGACCGGAAGAAATCCCGGAAAGTATAATGAAAAAAACAAAGATTAGATAATATATCTGCTGTCCCGTACAGAGTGGAGAATTCCAATAATTCACAGAAAGGGAGAAGACTTTGAAAATTACGACAGATTATATGATAGGAAATACTGCGATTCAGATAGTGAATACAGGAAAGAAAATTAAAGTTATTGACGTTGAGAAACAAAAAGTTAAAAAGCGTTTTATAAAAAAATTGTTGGCAGCTGTTATTTCCAGCGCGCTTGCCTTTGGCGGCTGCTTTTACGTTTTGGCTTTACAGAATACCGAGGTTATATTAAATCAGAAGGTATATGCCCTGCGGGGGCAGATTGAACAACTGGAAAAGGAGAACAGCCGGATACAGAAGGAAAATGAAGAAAATGCCATGACAGATTATGATGAGATTTTGAAAAAGGCGCATGAAATGGGGATGGTTTTTCCCACAAACGGGCAGATTTATACCTATGCGGGAGATAAGAGTACGGCAGTCAGGATAAATGACGATGCCATAGAGGGTTCCTGACACTATCCGGCTCCTCCGGAGAAGCTGCCGGACGGATGCGGAAGAAAAAATGAAAAACATATGATAAAAAATCAAAATTATGCTTGCATTCTTAAAATGATTCATGTATAATATCGCTTGTGGTTGTATTGGGCTATCGCCAAATGGTAAGGCACTGGACTCTGACTCCAGCATTTCCAGGTTCGAATCCTGGTAGCCCAGCTTTTTAAGTCCTGATATTATCAGGACTTTTTATTGTATAAGAAAGCCCGGCTCCTGCGGACCGAACCGGTCAGTTTAAATTGGAGGTAATCTGAAATGAGCAGCAAATTAAAAAATGAGATAGAAAAGCGTCGTACCTTTGCCATAATTTCCCACCCGGATGCGGGAAAAACGACTTTGACAGAGAAATTTTTGTTATATGGAGGAGCTATCAATCTTGCCGGCTCGGTAAAGGGACGCAAAGCGGCGAAGCATGCCGTTTCCGACTGGATGGAGATCGAAAAAGAAAGAGGTATTTCGGTAACCTCCTCCGTCTTACAGTTTAATTACAACGGATTTTGCATTAACATACTGGATACGCCGGGGCATCAGGACTTTTCGGAGGATACCTACCGCACCCTGATGGCGGCAGATTCGGCAGTTATGGTAATTGACGGTTCAAAGGGTGTGGAGGCGCAGACAATTAAATTATTTAAGGTTTGTGTGATGCGTGGAATTCCTATTTTTACCTTTATTAATAAAATGGACAGGGAAGCCATGGATCCCTTTGAATTAACTGACCAGATAGAGAACGTGCTGGGGATCCGGACCTGTCCGATAAACTGGCCCATTGGCTCGGGGAAGAATTTTAAAGGAGTGTATGACAGAAATACACAGACCATATCCCGCTTTATTGCCGGCGATAACGGTCATAAGGTAGAAACGGTGGAGGCTAAGCTGGGAGATGCCGGACTGGATGAACTGATTACGAAAGAATACCATAATATTCTAATGGAGGAAATTGAACTGTTAGATGGAGCCAGTGACGAATTTGACTTGGAAAAGGTTCGTGCCGGGCAGCTTTCTCCCGTATTTTTCGGATCGGCTTTGACAAATTTTGGAGTCGAAACCTTTTTGCAGCATTTTCTCGACATGACAACCTCTCCCCTGCCAAGGGAATCGGAGGGAGAAAAGGTTGACCCGTTCTCTGAAGAATTTTCTGCCTTTGTCTTTAAAATCCAGGCAAACATGAATAAGGCGCATCGGGACCGGATTGCCTTTATGCGCATCTGCTCCGGGCGGTTTGAGGCGGGAATGGAGGTTATGCATGTGCAGGGGGGTAAAAAAATCCGTCTGGCGCAGCCGCAGCAGATGATGGCGCAGGAGCGGAAGCATGTGGAGGAGGCGTACGCCGGGGATATTATCGGAGTATTTGACCCGGGTATTTTTTCGATTGGCGATACCCTGTATAAGGGAAAAGACCCGGTGAAGTTTGAGGGAATCCCCACCTTTGCCCCGGAGCATTTTGCCAGAGTCCGTCAGGTGGATACGATGAAGCGGAAGCAATTTATGAAAGGAATTTCCCAGATTGCCCAGGAGGGCGCTATCCAGATTTTTCAGGAATTTAATACCGGTATGGAGGAAATTATTGTGGGAGTTGTCGGGGTCTTACAATTTGAGGTGCTTCAATATCGTCTGCAAAACGAATACAATGTAGAAATTAAGATGGAGCAGCTTCCCTATGAGCATGTACGCTGGATAGAGAATCCCGAAATGGATGTGGCGGCTCTTTCCGTCACCTCCGATACAAAAAAGGTAAAAGATCTGCGTGACAGGCCGCTCTTATTGTTTACCCACCCGTGGAGCATACAGACGGCGCTGGAGCGAAACGAGGGACTGGAATTAAGTGAATTCAGCCGGAATTAATGCCCTTTGGATCAGAAAGATTTAGAAAAATAAGGTAGTCTGAAAAAAGGAAATAAGAGATACCCTCGCCAGCCGGATGAAACCGGCGGGAGAATATCTCTTATTTTTTTAACAATATTTGCAATAAAAGCGCTATTGCACGTTCAGGTGTTTTTTCATAACAAAAGAACTGATTAAATAATAGGCGACGGCAAAAATCAGATTTGCCAGGCTGCTAAGGATGAAAATATATCCAAAGTCGGGACTATAATCGACAGAGTTAATATTGACAGAATTAATATTAATTCTACTAATTATGATAAGCATAAACGAGCTTATAATCTGCATAAAGGTATAGAATCCCAGATAGACGGCGATACTGCCGATAACCCGGTGGTCGCGGAACAGCTGCCCAAGCATAATGGAACAGAAGATTTGCAGAGTTCCGGTAATGGTCCCTGTGAAAAGCATAATAAAAAATAAAATACAAAATTTCATGATTATGGCAGTTCCGCTGCGGTCAAATTGCGTGAGATAAGAAAAAAGCAGGTCTAAAAATTCTGTCGGCGTCCAGACCCCGGTAATAAATGTCATTACGAGAATGGAGCAGACAGCGAGAATGCCGGAGCAGATCTGCCACACAATAGCTGTCAGCAGTTTCGATATAAGAACCTCATGTGTAGTAACCGGCAGGGTAAAAGTTAAATAAGCTTCCGAAGTCGCCGTTGTCTGATAAAAACGGAGAATGATAAAGATAAAAGAACCAATGAAAATCCCTATCATCATACAGACGAAACCGAACATGCTCAGCCCTGCAAATATACCGATAAAGGACGGATAAAAGCTGCTTTCCGAAGCGCCCAGCCGGATGATAAGGCTGAAGACGGGAGTTAAGATTATCATAAACAGGTACATGGGAAGAAAACTTCTGCCCGTAGCAATAAATTCATGTTTTAACATTTTTCCTAACATTTGAACACCTCCCTGAACAGTGAGTCTACCGATTCATTCTCTTTCTCCCGTATATCGTCTACCGAAGAATGCAGGCGAATCTGCCCTTTTTGCAAGAAAATCACATCATCCAGAACATTCTCTACATCGGAAATCAGATGGGTCGAAATCAAAACAGAAGAGTTTTCGCTGTAATTGTTGATAATCGTCTGAAGGATGTAATCCCGTGTGGCAGGATCGACACCTCCGATTGGTTCGTCCAGACAGTATAGGTTTGCCTGACGGCTCATGGTAAGTACCAACTGCGTTTTTTCCAGAGTGCCCTTGGACATATGCTTGAGTTTCATTGTTTCGCGGATGTCAAGGCGCTGCAGCATTTCCCTTGCCTTTGCCCGGTCAAAATCCGCATAAAAATCATTAAAATAATCTAAGAGATTTGTTATTTTCATCCATTTTGGAAAGAAAGTGGTGTCCGGCAGATACGAAATGTGCTGTTTCGTAAGAACGCCGGGAGCCTCTCCTCCAATCGTGATACTGCCGCTTGTCGGTACAAGCAGGCCGTTAATAATTTTGAGCAGGGTAGTTTTCCCGCTTCCGTTTGGCCCAAGCAAACCGATGATTTTGCCGCATTCCAGAGTGAGATTAATAGAATCCAGTGCCCGGAAGGCGCCAAAGGATTTGCTCAGATTATTTGCTTCCAGTAAAATCATAAATCCTCCTTTTTGCCAAAAGCTGGCTGATTGTTACATTGCCTGACGGTAGGGTCAGTTTTGTTGATATTCATTCATAATAAACTCCCGGATCTCTTCTTCTGAGAATCCCAGTCTGTTTAGAGAACGCTGAAAATCGGATAAAACAGTCTTCGCCAAATCCCGGCGCATATTTTGAATCATGGATTCATCTGTCGTAACTGTCCGTCCGGTAGTGCGTCCGTTTATCAGAAGACCCTCCTGCTCCAGAGCCGCCAGGGCTTTCTGCATGGTATTGGGATTGACGGATGCTTCTGACGCCAGATCCCGGACAGAGGGGATGTGGTCGCCCAGCTGGTATTTGCCCGATAGAATCTGATATTTCAGCTGTTCCATAAGCTGCAGATAGATAGGTCTGTCGCCCGATAAATTCCAGAGCATAAATACCTCCTTTCCTATAATGATCATTGTATTACTGTATTAATTACACAATACAATAATACAACACAAATTTCCCCGTGTCAACCCATTTTTCAGCCTTTACAATTTTATTAGGAAGTGATAAAATAAAAAAATGAAAAAAATGTAAGGAGGACATAGATAAAAATGGCTAGAAAAATGAAAACTATGGATGGTAATACAGCGGCTGCCCATGTATCGTATGCGTTTACCGAAGCAGCAGCTATCTATCCGATCACACCGTCATCCCCAATGGCTGACTATACAGACCAGTGGGCGACACAGGGAAGAAAGAATATCTTCGGACAGACTGTTATGATGTCAGAGATGGAGTCTGAGGGTGGAGCGGCAGGCGCTGTCCACGGTTCTCTGCAGGCAGGCGCCCTGACGACAACCTATACAGCGTCACAGGGCTTGCTGCTTATGATTCCGAACATGTATAAGATTGCCGGCGAGCTGCTTCCGGGCGTTATTCATGTGACAGCGAGAGCTTTGGCAAGTCACGCATTATCCATTTTTGGCGACCACTCTGACGTATACGCATGCCGTCAGACCGGTTTTGCCATGCTTTGCTCCAGTAACGTTCAGGAGGTTATGGATTTAGGAGCGGTTGCTCATTTGACCGCCATCGAGGGACGTGTGCCGTTTATGCATTTCTTCGACGGTTTCCGTACTTCGCACGAGATTCAGAAGATTGAGATCTGGGATTATGATGATTTGAAAGAAATGTGCAACATGGAGGCTGTTCAGGCATTCCGTGACCGCGCCCTGAACCCGGAGCATCCGGTACAGCGTGGTACTGCCCAGAATCCGGACATCTTCTTCCAGGCAAGAGAGGCATGCAATAAATATTATGATGCCGTTCCGGGGCTGACCCAGATGTACATGGATAAAGTAAATGCTAAAATCGGTACAGATTATAAATTGTTTAACTACTATGGCGCGCCGAACGCAGAGAAAGTTATCGTTGCCATGGGTTCTGTCTGCGACACCGCAGAGGAAACCATTGACTATCTGTTAAGCAAGGGCGAAAAGGTAGGTCTTGTAAAGGTTCGTCTGTTCCGTCCGTTCAGCGCGAAACATCTTATTGAGGCGCTTCCGGATACGGTAAAACAGATAAGCGTGTTAGACCGCTCCAAAGAGCCGGGCGCTCAGGGAGAAGCCTTATACTTAGATGTTGTATCAGCCCTGAAAGGCTCCAAGTTTGACAGCGTTCCGGTATTTGGAGGACGTTATGGACTTGGCTCCAAGGATACGATTCCGGCAGACATCATTGCCGTATACAATAATACAACAAAGAAAACCTTTACTATCGGCATTAAGGATGATGTGACCAATCTTTCTCTGGACAGAACGGAGAACCCGGTTACTGCTCCGGAGGGAACCACAAGCTGTAAATTCTGGGGTCTGGGTGCCGACGGTACAGTAGGCGCCAATAAAAACTCCATCAAAATTATCGGTGACCATACAGATAAATATGCTCAGGCATATTTTGACTATGATTCCAAAAAATCCGGTGGTGTTACGATCTCTCATCTCCGTTTTGGAAACAGCCCGATTAAATCTACCTATCTTATTAACAAGGCGGATTTTGTAGCCTGCCATATGCCTGCCTATATCAGAAAATACAATATGGTTCAGGATTTGAAGGACGGCGGCTCCTTCCTGTTAAACTGCTCCTGGAATAAGGACGAGCTGGAGGAACATCTGCCGGGTCAGGTTAAGAGATACATGGCAGAGCACAATATCAACTTCTATACGATTGACGGTTTCAAACTTGGTAAGGAGATTGGTCTGGGAGGACGCATCAATACGATTTTGCAGTCTGCCTTCTTCTCCATTTCCGGCATTATTCCGGAAAAAGATGCCATTCAGTATATGAAAGATGCCGCTACCGCTTCTTATTCCAAGAAGGGTGATGATGTCGTTAAGATGAATCACGACGCCATTGATGCCGGCGCTAAGAGCTACCAGAAAATTGAGATTCCGGCATCCTGGAAAGAGGCAAAGGATGAAGACCTTTCCATAACGGTAACAGGAAAAAGAAAAGACCTTGTGGAATATGTCAATGTGGTACAGAATGCTATTAACAGCCAGACAGGTAATGACCTGCCGGTATCTGCGTTTGAGAAATATGTAGACGGCACTCTGCCAAGCGGTTCCGCCGCATACGAAAAACGTGGTGTTGCCGTGGATGTTCCGCAGTGGAATCCGGAAGGCTGTATCCAGTGTAATTTCTGTTCCTATGTATGTCCGCATGCTTGTATCCGTCCGGTTGCCATGGATGCGGAGCAGCTGGCAAAAGCGCCGAAAAACAATGCGGTTGACTTAAAGGGCGTTGACGGTGTGAAATTTGTTATGAGCGTATCGGCGGATGACTGTACCGGATGCGGTTCCTGTGCTAATGTCTGCCCGGGTAATATGAAGAACAATGTTCTTACTATGGTGCCTTACGCAGAGGGACATGACCAGCAGGAATTCTTCGATTATGGCGTAACCTTTGATGCTCCGGCAGCAGTACTGGAGAAATTCCCGGAAACGACAGTTAAGGGAAGCCAGTACAAACAGCCGTTGTTAGAGTTCTCCGGAGCCTGCGGCGGATGTGGCGAAACACCATATGCGAAATTAATGACCCAGTTGTTTGGCGACAGGATGTATATTGCAAACGCTACCGGATGTTCTTCTATCTGGGGCGGTTCTTCGCCGGCATCTCCTTATACCGTAAACCATGAGGGCAAAGGTCCGGCATGGGCAAACTCCCTGTTCGAGGATAATGCGGAATATGGTTTCGGTATGCAGTTAGGACAGAAGGCAAACAGAGCCAAGGTGATTTCTGCAGCAGAAGAACTTCTGAAGGTTGCTCAGAAGGAAGACGTAAAAGCGAAGATTCAGGCTTATCTGGATACTATTGAAAACAGCGGCGCCAATGCAAAGGCAACAAAGGAAATGATAGCAGCGTTAGAGGAATGCGGCTGTGAAAATGAAAATGCAAAACAGATTCTTGCCCTGAAAGATTTCGCAGCAAAGAAATCCCAGTGGATCCTCGGCGGTGACGGATGGGCTTATGATATTGGTTACGGCGGTTTAGACCATGTACTGGCAAGCGGTCAGGATGTGAATGTACTTGTATTTGATACCGAGGTTTATTCCAATACCGGCGGTCAGGCTTCCAAGGCTACTCCGACCGGCGCTATCGCGCAGTTCGCTGCCGGCGGTAAAGAAGTGAAGAAAAAAGACCTTGCCGGGATTGCCATGAGCTATGGTTATGTCTATGTAGCGCAGATTGCCCAGGGCGCTGATATGAACCAGATGGTAAAAGCGTTTGTAGAGGCAGAGGCTTATCCGGGACCATCCCTGATCATTGCCTATGCGCCATGTATTAACCATGGTATCAAGGGCGGCATGAAGAGCGCCCAGGCAGAGGAAAAGAAAGCGGTAGAGGCTGGTTACTGGCATCTGTTCCGTTTCAATCCGCTGTTGGCAGAGGAAGGCAAAAATCCATTTATTCTGGATTCCAAAGAACCAAAAGGAAGCTATCAGGATTTCATTATGGGAGAGGTACGTTACAACAGATTGTCGCGTTCTAATCCGGAAAGAGCAAAAGTATTATTTGAAAAAGCAGAGAAAGATGCGAAGGCAAAATATACGGCTTTGGCAGAGAAAGCTGCTAAATAATAATACCGTAGCGATAATGATGAAATAAAAAGGGAATCCTTATTATCTGGCATATTCTTTCCTGTTATATGGGAAAATGGATAATGGATAATAAGGATTCTTTTTGTTGAAGAAAATAGTATTGTGTAAATAAAATGACAAAGTTTCCCACTATACTAATAGATAGTTTAAAAAAGTGATAGGAGAGGAAAAGGATGAAACAGCTACAACAGATACGATGGAAAAAAATACTGGTAATTGCTTTTTTGTCGGTAATCTGCCTGCTGCTTGTTGAGGGAAAGGCGCAGGCGAAGAAAAAAAGCTATGTGGTAACGGCAAAGAAAGCTCCCTGTATGAAAAAGTATAAAAAAGACAAGAACAAAAAATATAATAAAAATACAAAGCAGTATTATATGCTTCGTTCTTATCTGGAAAAGCTATCGAAAAAGGGGGGGACCCTGACGCTGAAAAAGGGTACCTATAAGATTCCCTGCACACTTTATATCCCATCTAATGTAACGATCAAATTGAAAAAAGGCGTTAAATTAGTTAAGACCAATAAGACGGGAACCAAGAAGCTGAAGGCAACCCCTTACATGTTCCAGATGGTTTCCTATAAGCAGGCAAAGAAAAAAAGGAAAGTAAAGGAGTATGGCGCCTCAAAAAATGTAACGCTGACCGGCTCGGGAACGGTAACGGTAGATTTAAAGAAGGTAAAGGACGCTACGGCATTTTACATTGGACATGCCAAAAACATAACCATTAAAAATATCCGATTTAAAAACAGAAACGGCGGCAATTATTTATGGATCGAGGGCTCTAAAAAGGTAAAGGTAACCAAGTGCAAATTTTATAAGGCGGCGGGCAATCCGGCAGTGGCGCAAAAACGTCCCGCCATCCGCCTGGAAACCATTAACTCGAGCATTAACGATTTTTCCGGGAAGTGGAGCAAGCTGGATAATACGGTAAATGCCGGTATTACAATAGATAAGAATGACTTTTATTCCCAGGATATTGGCGTGGGCTCTGTTAAATATGCGGCGCCGGTAAAGAAGGGAAAGACAAAAGTCTATTATCAGACCGGTATTGAAATTTCAGGAAATGTCTTTACCAATCCGGGCAGAGGGGCCATTTACGCCGTGGGCTGGAAGCTGCCGGTTATTTCTTCCAATACCATGAAACGAACGGTTGCCGGCACGAAGACCGATTATTATATCATGGCATATGGCGTATACAATCCTACCGTAACGGGAAATACCTTTAGCGGCTGCCATTACCCGATGTATTTTGGTACGGCAAAGAATGCGGGAGGCGGAAGCAAATTTGCGGAATTGCCTACTACCTTGGACAGCAGTTATATCAATAAGTGGGATATGAATGTGCTTTCCAATGTTACCCATTATTTTGTCCTACAGAACGGTACCCGTATTTTTTACTTCAGCAATAAAAATGACAAAAATTTTACCCTGTCGGTAAATTCACTGCCGTATCGGGAGCGTTACACGGACCGCTCTGACTTTACGGCAAAACGGATTTATTATGTATTTAAATCCTATATGGAGCAGTTGGAATATACCGGCGGCGGAACTATTACTGTCAATGCGGGAACCTATCAGGTAACGAATAATATCTGTATTCCTTCCAATGTTACTCTAAATATGAAGGATGGAGTGGTATTTAACAAAGCGGGAAGCACTGCGCTGGATGTTGCCTATGCAAAATCCATTTTTACGCTGGTGCCTCCTTCTAAGGACGGAACAAAGAAAACCGTCAGCGGTTACAATGGTTCCCAGAATGTAACGATAAAAGGGAATGGTTCGGCGAAAATCGACTGTGTCGATGTAAAAAACGCCATGGGGATTGTAATGGGACATGCCAGGAATGTTTCCATTAGCGGCGTTACCTTTTTAAATCAATATGGTTCGCACTTTATTGAGTTGAATTCCTCCAATAATGTCACGGTACAAAATTGTACGTTTAAGGGATTTAAGCCCTTTGAACAAAAAAGCTACAAAGAATGTATTAATATTGACGGCACGGACGAAAACACCAACGGCTTTAACTATGCATGGTCTTCCCATGATAAGACCACATGTAAGAATGTCATTATCCGCAATAATACGTTTAAAGATGTGGGAACCGCTATAGGAAGCCATACTTATTCCGCCGCAGGGAACACGCAGCTGTACCACGAGGATGTGCAGATTTATAATAATGAGGTGGATGGAACCTTTAATGCGGCGATTCGTGCCCTGAACTGGAAAGATTGTGTGATAAAGGACAATACTTTTAAAAATATCCAGTCTTTAAAGGACGGGAAGCTGAATGACAAAGAAGAGCAGACAAAATATGTGGCGCTGTTTTTCCGCGGGGTTGTAAATCCGACCGTAACCAAAAATGTCATTGATACCTGCGATTATTATCCGATTCGCGTTACCCAGGTGGTAGGCCCCACAACAGATGAGGCGAGCGAGGCAGGATATGCGAACACGGAATGTATCATTTCAGATGAAAACTGGGCAGCGATGAAAAAGAACACGCTGAAGAATGTGCCGGAGGAATATCATTATATTATTAACCGCGCGAATGAGGATGAGAAGGATTCTTCTGCTGCAAAAGAGGCATTTGATGAGGACTTTGATTGACAAGTGGGGGATGTTGGGCTATAATAGAATGATGTTAATTTCCAGGAGGTAAAATCATGGCTGAAACAAAGAAAAATATTTTGACGTATGAGGGTTTAAAGGCGTTAGAGGACGAATTGCATGATTTGAAGGTGGTTCGGAGAAGAGAAGTTGCCCAGAAAATCAAAGAAGCGAGAGAGCAGGGAGATTTATCGGAAAACGCAGAATATGATGCGGCAAAAGAGGAACAGCGGGATATTGAGCTTCGTATTGAAGAGATTGACAAAATTCTAAAGAACGCAGAAGTTGTTGTAGACGAGGATATCGACTCCAGTGTCATAAGTGTAGGATGTACCGTTACAATTAAGGATTTGGAATTTAATGAGGAAATGGAGTACAAAATTGTCGGTTCCACTGAGGCGAACAGCCTTCAGGGGAAGATTTCCAATGAATCCCCGGTGGGAAAAGCATTATTGGGGGCTCAAAAAGGCGATACAGTTGAAGTAGAAACGCCGGCGGGTATGATTCGGTATGAGATATTGGATTTCCGTAAAAATTCCAGATAAAGTGAGGTTATAATAAAGTGGCAGAAGATTTGAATCAGTTGTTAAAGGTCAGAAGGGAAAAGCTGGCGAATCTGCAGGAGGCGGGAAAGAATCCGTTCGAGATTACCAGATGTGATGTTACCCATCATTCGATGGAGATAAAAGAAAATTATGATGCGCTGGAGGGGCAGGTTGTCACAGTTGCCGGACGTATTATGTTTAAGCGGGTAATGGGAAAAGCCTCTTTTTGCAATGTCCAGGATTTGCAGGGGAACATACAGGCCTATGTAGCGAGGGATAATATAGGAGAGGATTCCTATAAAGATTTTAAGAAATATGATGTGGGAGATATTGTATCCATTACCGGAGAGGTTTTCAAGACAAAGACGGAGGAAATTTCCATCCATGCTTCGGAAGTGGTTTTATTGTCCAAAAGCCTTCAGATTTTACCGGAGAAATTTCACGGGCTGACAGATACGGATATGCGCTACCGCCAGAGATATGTGGATCTGATTATGAATCAGGAGGTAAGGGAAACCTTTGTGAAACGTTCTAAGGTGATACGCAGCGTCCGCAATTATCTGGACGGACAGGGATTTATGGAAGTGGAAACGCCGATATTAGTACAAAATGCCGGCGGCGCGGCGGCAAGGCCATTTGATACCCACTATAATGCGCTGGGAGAGGATCTGCATCTGAGGATTTCCTTAGAGCTGTATCTGAAACGTCTGATTGTAGGCGGTCTGGAAAAGGTATATGAAATCGGCAGGGTTTTCCGTAATGAAGGATTGGACACAAGGCACAATCCGGAATTTACCCTGATGGAATTATATCAGGCTTACACAGATTATCACGGCATGATGGATTTGACGGAAAATCTGTACCGCTATGTGGCAAAGGAAGTCACGGGTTCGGAAATTATTCATTATGGCGGGCATGAAATGGATTTGTCGAAGCCTTTTGAGCGGATTACCATGGTAGATGCCCTGAAAAAATATGCGGATATTGATTTTAATGAAATCAAGACGACAGAGGAAGCGAAGTCGCTGGCGGACAAGCTTCATATTGAATATGAAGACCGCCACGAAAAGGGAGATATTCTCAATCTTCTCTTTGAAGAATATGTAGAAGAGCATTTGATCCAGCCTACCTTTGTAATGGATCACCCGATCGAAATCTCGCCGCTGACGAAGAAAAAACCGGATAATCCGGATTATGTAGAGCGCTTTGAATTCTTTATGAATGGCTGGGAGATGGCGAACGCCTATTCCGAGTTGAACGACCCGATTGACCAGCGCGCCCGTTTTGAAGCTCAGGAGGCGTTGATCGCCAAGGGAGATAAAGAGGCGAATCATATTGACGAGGATTTCCTTAATGCTCTCAGTATCGGCATGCCCCCTACCGGCGGAATCGGATTCGGAATTGACCGTATGGTAATGATGATGACAGATTCGCCGGCGATTCGGGATGTGCTGCTGTTTCCGACGATGAAAACTTTGGGTAAGGAAAACCAGTAAAATCAAGGGTTCCAGCGATTATAGGTTGTGATTTACTACAA
>CANQYY010000023.1 GCA_947628225.1 uncultured Lachnospiraceae bacterium | reverse complement strand
AAGGTGTATCAGAAGGCGGGGTATATTATGGATACCCATACGGCAGTGGCGTCGAAGGTGTATTACGAAAAGGCGGCGGCATCCGGTAAAAAGACCGTTATTGCTTCTACAGCGAGTCCCTATAAGTTTACCCGCAGCGTAATGGATGCTATCGATAAAGAGAAATATAAGGGCATGACGGATTTTGCCCTCGTTGATGAATTAAACCGCCTGTCCGGCGTGAAGATCCCTCAGGCAATAGAAGAAATCCGCACGGCGCCGATCGTTCACGATACGGTCTGTGATAAAAGGGAAATGCAGACGGTTGTTGAGAAAATTCTCGGATTGGGAGATTAGTGTGGAAGATCAACGCTCCGGAAGGGAGGATGAGCATGGAATTTCGTCCCTGTATCGATATTCATAACGGCAAGGTAAAGCAGATAGTGGGAGGGAGCCTTTCCGACACGAAAAATATGGCAAGGGAGAATTATGTTTCGGAGCTCAGCGCGGCCGATTATGCCCGCCTCTATCGGGACAACGGGCTTTTCGGAGGGCATATTATTCTGCTTAATGCCAGAAACAGCGAATATTATGAAGAGGATCTTTCCCAGGCGCGGGCGGCGCTGGAGCAGTGGCCGAACGCCCTGCAGATAGGAGGAGGAGTAGATTGTGAAACAGCGGCTTCTTTTCTGGAGATGGGCGCCAGCCATGTCATTGTAACTTCCTATGTATTTTCCGGCGGAGAAATTCGCATGGAGCGCTTGGATAAACTGCTGCGGGAAGTGGGAAAAGAGCATTTGGTACTGGATGTGAGCTGCCGGAAAAAGGACGGCGCTTATTATATCGTGACAGACCGCTGGCAGAAATTTACCAGACAGCCGTTAGACTATAATTTACTTCATATGCTCAGCGGGTATTGCGACGAATTCCTTGTCCATGCCGTAAATGTAGAAGGCACAAAAAGCGGGGTGGACAAAGAGCTGCTGCAGCTTTTGTCAGAGGTAGAAGAGGTTCCGGTAACCTACGCCGGCGGAATCGGGACATTAGCGGATATTGAAACCATTCGGATTTTAGGCAGGGGAAAAATAAATTTTACGGTGGGAAGCGCGCTGGATTTATTTGGTGGAACTGTAAAATTTGAGGAAATTATTAAGAAGAATTACAAATAATTACAGAAAACAATATTGAAAAAATAGCGGAAAATCGTTGCTTTTTTAAGAAGGCAACGATTTTTTTTGAAAAAAAGGTTGATTTTTAAAAATAATATGTTACAATATATTACATAAATGTTACAAAATCTAAATCAAAAATGTTACAAAAAAGCAAGGAGTTATTAATTATGAGTTTAAAAAAAGCCGTAGTACTGTTACTGGCGGTCGGTATTTTGTTTAGTTCTTCCCTGACTGCGGTTCAGGCAGAGGCGGCAAAAAAAGATTATACAAAAAGAGATGTCAAATTACTGGCTTCTATTATTTTTTGTGAGGCAGGAAACCAGAGCTATGCCGGGAAACTTGCGGTAGGCTGCGTTGTGATGAACCGGAAGCGCTCCCATTCCTTTCCGAATACAGTGGAAGGGGTGATCCGGCAGAAGAGGCAGTTTACTCCGGTATCGACAGGAAAATTTTCAAAGGAATTAAAAAAGTATAAAAAAGGCGCTTACAAAAAAGGAGTCCGGGCCACTTGCGTAAAGGCGGCGAAAGAGGCGCTGTCCGGCAAGAGTTATGTAAAGGCTAAGGGAAAAAAGATAAGCATGAGAAAGTACCATTTTTTCAGCAGGCGGCTGCGCCGCGCGAAACTTCGCATTGGCGCCCATGACTTCAAATAGAACGGGAAAAGAATCCGTATTATGTTTCACATATCAGGTGAAAGAGGTACGGGTTCTTTTTTTAGTGGGAATTATAAAAATTTTTTACTTTTCTAATGGATTATTTTGTGGTATGATTAAAAAAGATATGCTAAGGAGGCTAATGAGAATGTCAGACAAGCAAGAGGAAGCAGTTTCCAGAAATTTTATAGAAAACGAAATTGAAAAAGACCTTGAGGAGGGGGTATATGACAAAGTCGTAACCCGTTTTCCTCCGGAGCCGAACGGGTATCTGCATATCGGACATGCCAAGTCCATCATATTAAATCAGGGACTTGCCAGAAAATACGGAGGAACTTTCAACCTGCGTTTTGACGATACCAATCCCCAGAAAGAGAAAGAAGAGTTTGTCCAGTCGATTTTAGCAGATGTGGAATGGGTCTGCGGGGAAAAACCGCCGGTATATTTTGCCTCAGATTATTTTGACAGGATGTATGATTGCGCAGTTAAGCTGATCAAAAAAGGAAAAGCCTATGTCTGCGAGCTTACGCCGGAGCAGATAAGAGAGTACCGCGGAACCCTGACAGAACCCGGGAAGAACAGTCCTTACCGCGACCGTCCGGTCGAGGAAAACCTCCGTCTGTTTGAAGAAATGAAACGGGGGGAATGTGAAGATGGTTCCCGTGTTCTCCGGGCAAAAATCGACATGTCTTCTCCGAATATCAATATGAGGGATCCGATAATCTATCGTGTGGCGCATCTGATTCATCATAATACGAAAGATAAATGGTGTATTTATCCTATGTATGATTTTGCCCATCCGATCGAGGATGCGGTGGAAGGAGTAACTCATTCTATCTGTACCCTGGAATTTGAAGACCATCGCCCCCTGTATGACTGGGTGGTGCGGGAATGTGAATTTGAAACGCCGCCGCGGCAGATTGAATTTGCCAAAATGTATCTGACCAATGTTATTACCGGTAAGCGGTATATAAAAAAGCTGGTGGAAGACGGTACGGTGGACGGCTGGGATGACCCAAGGCTTGTGACGATCACAGCGCTTCGGCGCCGGGGATATACCGCGTCCGCCATCCGAAAATTTATGGAATTGTGCGGCGTATCCAAATCCAATAGCTCAGTGGATTATGCGATGCTTGAATATTGTATCCGTGAGGATTTGAAAATGACGCAGTCCCGCATGATGGCTGTTTTAGATCCGATCAAACTTATAATCGACAATTATGAAGAAGGGAAAATAGAATATCTGGACGTGCCGAATAATCAGGAAAATCCGGAGCTTGGCACGCGGAAGGTGCCCTTTGCCAGGGAATTATATATTGAACGGGAAGATTTTATGATCGAGCCGCCCCGTAAATATTTCCGCCTTTATCCGGGAAACGAAGTGCGGTTAATGAGCGCTTATTTTGTGAAATGCGTGGACTATAAGACGGACGCGGAGGGCAATGTGACAGAAGTGCATTGTACCTATGACCCGGAAACGAAAAGCGGTCTGGGCTTTACCGGCAGGAAAGTAAAGGGGACGATCCACTGGGTAGCGGCGCCGACGGCAATAACCGGAGAGGTTCGTCTTTATGAAAATATTGTGGACGAGGAAAAGGGAATTTATAATGAGGATGGTTCCGTGAACATAAATCCGAATTCACTGAAGGTATTAGAGAATTGCTATCTGGAACCGGCTTTGGCGCAGGCGGCGCCGGAGGATAAATTCCAATTTATGCGCACCGGGTTTTTCTGTGTGGATTCCAAAGACACAACAGCGCAAAAAAAGGTATTTAACCGGATTGTGTCATTAAAAAGTTCCTATCGACCGAAATAATAGCTAAGGAAGGAAATGAATTAGTATGAAAAATATTTTTGACGGTCTTGAGGGGTTTGGTCTGAAAAATGTGGATGTAAAGGACGTTTTTCAGGAACCTGAGAGAGAAAAGAAAGAAAGAAATGCCGGCAAGCCGGAACAGAAAAAGGAAATGTCGGAAGAAGACCTTATCTTTTATAAAGGGTATACCTGTCCGGTCTGTGATAATGAATTTAAGAGCAAAATGGTTCGTACCGGTAAGGTGCGTCTTGCCGGGGCAGATTCCGATCTCCGCCCGAGATATATCGGGGTAGATTCTCTTAAATACGATGCTATTTTGTGTCCGAAGTGCGGGTACGCCGCTTTGAACCGCTATTTTAACTTTGTCATGTCCAGTCAGGCAAAAAATATCCGGGAAAAAATTTCGGCGGATTTTCATTATCAGCCCGAAAAAGGGAAAATATATACATATGATGATGCCATCATCCGGCATAAAATGGCATTGCTGAATACCATTATCAAAAACGGGAAGAGCAGTGAACGCGCCTATACCTGCCTGAAATTAGCCTGGCTGTATCGTGGGAAACGGGAATCCCTGATGCAGGGCGAATACGATAAGGAAGAAATCGCCCAATTAGCCGGTGAAGAAAAAGAATTGCTGGCAAATGCCTTCGACGGATTTGAAACCGCTTTTAGCAAAGAAGATTTTCCGATGTGCGGCATGGATCAGCATACCATGATGTATCTGTTAGCGGAGCTGGCGAGAAGAATCGGCAGGATAGATGAGGCAAAACGGTATGTATCGAAAGTAATGGTGGCGCGAAACGCCCAGCAGAGGATTAAGGACAAGGCATACGAGCTAAAAGAAAAGTTACAGGAAAATCATGCGAAAGAGTAAAAAAGAAACATAAAAAGAAAGCGGCTGCGAGTACGACCGCTTTCTTTTATAAATAAAATCACTTCTTCCTCATATACTATATCATATCACACCGGATTCAGAAGTTAAAATAAGTTAAAAAGTTAAGAAAAAACGAGAAAAAAAGAGAATAGTTCAGAATAACAAAAGAATCAGAACAATATGGCAAAGGAAAAGACTTTGCATTTATTTCCAATATTGCATATTATAGAGCCAGAGTTTAGCACTCAACATAAAGGAGTGCTAACAACATGAAAAGAAATGGAGGAATCAAATATGAAGTTAGTACCATTAGGTGACAGAGTTGTATTGAAGCAACTGGATGCAGAAGAAACAACCAAATCCGGTATTGTGCTGCCGGGACAGGCGCAGGAGAAACCACAGCAGGCAGAGATCATTGCAGTAGGGCCGGGTGGTATTGTAGATGGTAAAGAAGTAAAAATGGAAGTAAAGGTTGGCGACAAGGTTATCTATTCCAAGTACGCCGGTACCGATGTGAAATTAGAAAATGAAGAATATGTCATTGTAAAGCAAAGTGATATATTAGCTGTTGTAGAATAAAAAATCAGGAGGTTGAATCAGAATGGCTAAGGAAATTAAGTTTGGCGCAGATGCCAGAGCGGCTTTGGAAGCAGGAGTAAACAAATTATCTGATACGGTCCGTGTCACATTAGGGCCGAAGGGAAGAAATGTTGTGTTAGATAAATCTTTTGGAGCGCCGCTGATCACAAATGACGGTGTGACGATCGCAAAGGAGATAGAGTTAGAGGATGCGTTTGAAAATATGGGAGCGCAGTTAGTAAAAGAGGTTGCTACCAAAACGAATGATGTGGCGGGAGATGGTACCACGACGGCGACAGTCCTTGCGCAGGCAATGATCCATGAGGGGATGAAAAACCTTGCTGCCGGCGCCAATCCTATTATTCTCCGCAAGGGGATGAAAAAAGCGACAGATGCGGCGGTAGATTCCATCCAGAAAATGAGCGCCGCTTTATCCGGAAAAGAGCAGATTGCCAGAGTGGCTGCGATTTCTGCCGGAGATGAGCAGGTAGGCGAGATGGTAGCGGACGCCATGGAAAAGGTATCCAATGACGGTGTTATTACCATTGAAGAATCCAAGACAATGAAAACAGAGCTGGATATGGTAGAGGGTATGCAGTTTGACCGCGGTTATCTCTCCGCTTATATGGCAACCAATATGGATAAAATGGAAGCGGAACTGGATAGCCCTTACATTTTGATCACAGATAAGAAAATTTCTAATATTCAGGAGATCCTGCCGCTGTTAGAGCAGGTGGTGCAGGCAAGCGCCAGACTGTTGATTATTGCCGAGGACGTAGAGGGCGAAGCGCTCAGCACGCTGGTTATTAATAAACTCCGCGGTACTTTCAATGTAGTGGCAGTAAAGGCGCCGGGTTATGGCGACAGGAGAAAAGAGATGTTAAAGGATATTGCCATCCTGACCGGCGGCGAAGTGATTTCCGAGGAACTGGGACTGGATTTGAAAGAAACTACGATGGAGCAGTTAGGCCGCGCAAAATCAGTTAAGGTGCAGAAAGAGAATACGATTATCGTAGACGGCGAGGGCGATAAGGATGAAATCGCAGCCCGCATTGCCCAGATAAAAAATCAGATTGATGAAACAACATCTGATTTTGACAGGGAGAAGCTGCAGGAAAGACTCGCCAAGCTGGCGGGCGGCGTTGCCGTTATCCGTGTCGGCGCTGCTACGGAAACCGAAATGCAGGAAGCTAAGCTGCGCATGGAGGATGCTTTGGCTGCTACGAGAGCTGCTGTAGAGGAAGGTATTATCTCCGGCGGCGGTTCTGCTTACATCCATGCCAGCAAAGAAGTGGCAAAATTAGCCGCTTCTCTGGAGGGAGATGAAAAGACAGGAGCCAACATTATTTTGAAAGCATTAGAGGCGCCTCTCCGCAGAATTGCAGAAAATGCAGGTCTGGAAGGCTCTGTGATTATTGACAAAGTCCGCGAGGAAAAACCGGGCTTCGGGTTTGATGCCCTGACAGAGAAATATGTGGATATGGTTGATTCCGGAATTCTGGATCCGGCGAAGGTAACAAGGAGCGCCCTGCAGAATGCGACAAGCGTTGCTTCTACCCTGTTGACAACGGAATCGGTTGTTGCTAATATTAAAGAAGAAACGCCGGCTATGCCTGCCGGTGCACCGGGCATGGGCGGAATGATGTAACAAATATTTTCTCATAGTGAGTAAAATTGCAAAAATCGTTAAAAGGGGAATCGGGGGAACTCCCTTGGGAGTTGTTCCGGTTCCCATGCGGTTTTTTACGGTTATGGCAATGAGAAAAGTAAAATGCCAATGCTTACGTTTTAGAATAGGAGAATTTTATGGAACAATCATACGCAGAAGCAAATGCAAAGAAAAAAACGACTCCGGCGACTATTGCCCTGAAGATAGTTTTAATTCTTATTGTTATCACAATATTTATGGCGTCCTTTTTGAGCAAATTTATTATGCTGTTAGGAGTGGCGGCTGCGGTTGCCCTTATCTGGTACTGGCCAAGATTCCAGGTGGAGTGGGAATATGTTTATTGTGACGGACAGTTAGATTTTGATATGATTCAGGGCGGGGAAAAACGAAAAAATATACTCCGCATTGAGATTGAGGAAGCAGACGCTGTTGTTCCGCTTACCTCCTCCCGTATGGATGGCTACCGGCATCTCCCGGTAAAAGACTTTACTTCGCTGCGGGACGACGCCAGGGTGTATGCCATTGTAACCCGGGCTAATGAGAAAGAAGAAAAAATCGTCATTACCTTTGAACCTTCTGAAAAAATGCTGGAAATGATGCATACAAAGTGTCCGAATATTGTTGAGATCTAAAAAGGGAATGGCGGGACTGCTATGAGAGGCTGTCCTAAAAAGCAGAATAAAAGAGGAATAAAAATCCATAAATCATAAGGAGTATGGGATCCAGAGAGAACCGTGTTCCTTTCGGCTTATGGATTTTTTTGATTCCGGAAAAAATGGATATGCCCGCCTGCTGTTTTCTAAAGTGAAAATAACGGTTGACAAGGCTCGGATAATTTGATAGAATGCTAAAAATATAATGAAAATAAAAATAGGAAAGGAAGAGAACGATGGGAACAATTATTAGCGAAGGCATTACATTTGATGACGTATTATTGGTACCTTCTTATTCTGAGGTTATACCGAATGAAGTAAGCCTGAAAACTCATTTGACAAAGAAGATTGAATTAAACATTCCGATGATGAGTGCGGGGATGGATACGGTAACGGAACACCGGATGGCGATCGCCATGGCAAGACAGGGTGGAATCGGTATTATCCATAAGAATATGACGATTGAGCAGCAGGCAGACGAAGTAGATAAGGTAAAGCGTTCAGAAAATGGTGTAATCACGGACCCATTTTATCTTTCTCCAGAACATACATTAGCAGACGCCAATGATTTGATGGCGAAATTCCGCATATCCGGCGTGCCGATTACGGAAGGAAAGAGATTAGTCGGCATAATCACAAACCGCGATTTAAAATTTGAAACGGATTTTTCCAAAAAGATTAAGGAATGCATGACCTCGGAGGGGCTGATCACAGCGAAAGAGGGCATTACCCTGGACGAGGCAAAAAAAATACTGGCAAAGGCAAGAAAAGAGAAACTTCCCATCGTGGATAAGGATGGAAATTTAAGCGGCTTAATTACCATCAAGGATATTGAAAAGCAGATAAAATACCCGAATTCCGCTAAGGATGAGCAGGGACGGCTTCTTTGCGGCGCCGGCGTCGGCGTGACGGCGAATATCATGGAGCGGGTGGAGGCTCTGGTGAAATCCAAGGTGGATGTCATTGTCATAGATACGGCGCATGGTCATTCCGCCAATGTGTTAAAGGTTGTGAAAATGGTGAGGGATGCCTATCCCGAACTTGGCATTATCGCCGGAAACGTGGCAACGGCAGAAGGAACAAAAGCATTGATAGAAGCCGGTGTGGATGCCGTCAAGGTCGGTATTGGGCCGGGGTCTATTTGTACGACCCGTGTTGTGGCAGGCATCGGCGTTCCGCAGGTAACGGCGATTATGAATTCCTATGAAGCGGCTAAGCCCTATGGGATTCCTATTATTGCAGACGGAGGGATTAAATATTCCGGCGATATGACGAAGGCAATCGCCGCCGGAGCCAATGTCTGTATGATGGGAAGTATTTTTGCCGGTTGCGATGAGAGCCCGGGCAGCTTCGAGCTGTTCCAGGGAAGAAAATATAAGGTATACCGTGGCATGGGCTCCATTGCCGCCATGGAGAACGGCAGTAAGGACCGCTATTTCCAGACCGGAGCGAAAAAACTGGTTCCGGAAGGCGTAGAAGGTCGTGTGGCATATAAAGGGACAGTAGAGGATACGGTATTCCAGTTAATTGGAGGAATCCGTTCCGGTATGGGATATTGTGGAACTAAGACGATCGAGGACTTGAAAGAGAACGGCAGATTTGTAAAAATTTCTGCGGCTGCCTTAAAGGAAAGTCATCCTCACGATATTCATATTACGAAAGAAGCGCCTAACTATAGTGTCGAATAAAAAAAAGGGATCAAAACTTTACCATTGTGTTCTGGTTATCAGCGGCGCAGCGGTTTTAATTCTGATCATTTGTTTACTGATTTCTTTGGCTTTTCAGGGAAAGAAGACAGAAAAGGAAAAAATATTACCACAAATTACCATACAGACAAAACTGTTAGAAAAAAATGAATTTTCACGCCCCGGCATCCCGCTGAAGAAGGTAAGGGGAATTGTCATCCACTATACGGCAAATCCGGGTACGGATGCCATGGATAACCGGAATTATTTTAACAATCTGATTAAGAGCAATCAGAACAGGCAGCAGAAAACATACGCCAGCAGTCACTTTGTGATTGGCCTGGAAGGACAGATTGTGCAGTGTATTCCCTTAGATGAAATTGCCTATGCTTCCAACGAGCGCAATTCCGACACCATATCCATTGAATGCTGCCATCCTGATAAAACAGGAGAATTTACGAAGGCTACCAAAAAGAGCCTCACAGAACTTGCGGCATATCTCTGCCTTCGCTATGATCTGGATCCGGATGATATAATACGGCATTATGACGTGACAGGAAAACTGTGTCCGCTGTATTTTGTAAAACACGAAGATGAATGGGAAAAATGGAAAAAAGAAGTAGAGAAAAAACTGGCATACGGATAGGAGATCCGTATGCCGGTTTTATAGTTTAAAGGAAATATGGTTATCGGCATTTTCATATTGACGGCAGGTAATACCGGCAGACCGCATCATTTTCTTGGCAGCTAAAACCGAGGGAGTGTCGGAATATTTATCCTCCATATAAATAACTTCCTTAATACCGGACTGAATTAATGCCTTTGTACATTCGTTGCAGGGGAAAAGGGTAGTATAAATACGGGAACCCTTTAAATTTGTTCCGGTGTAGTTGAGGAGGGCGTTTAATTCGGCATGGCAGACATAGAGATATTTTGTCATAAGAGGTTCTTCCGCCTCCCGTTCCCAGGGATACTCATCATCCGAGCAGCCATGGGGCATGCCGTTATAGCCGACAGACAGGATTTTATTGTCCTGTCCTACGATACAGGCGCCTACGCTGGTATTCGGATCCTTGCTCCGCATGGAAGAAAGTTTGGCAATTCCCATAAAATACTGATCCCATGAAAGATAATCCTGTTTTTTCATCTGGTTTTCTCCTTTCGCCGTATGAGTGAAAAACAGATACCATAAAAATGGTATCTGTTATATTCGTATATAATATGACGGGTAGAATTGTAGTTGCAGCACGACTGCCTTCTACATATTATGCAAGTTTGTTTACGGCAACAGTCATGCGGGAAACTTTTCTTGCACAGGTATTCTTGTGATAAATTCCTTTTTTGGTGGCTTTATCAAGTTCAGAAACAGCGGCTTTCAAAGCTGTTTGAGCGGCAGCCTTATCCTTTGCCGCAATAGCGGCGTCTACTTTTTTGATCGCCGTTTTTACTTTAGAACGGATAGCTTTATTTTTTGCTGCTCTCTTTTCTGAAACAAGAATTCTCTTCTTCGCAGATTTAATATTTGCCAATTCTAACACCTCCATCGTATTCAAATTATTCCTTGTCTGGCTGGACGGACACGGACATCAGCACAAACATACCTAATTATCATATTACACATTCGTCATTCTGTCAAGATAAATTACAAAAAACGGATAAAATTGGGGAAAAAGGACATAGTAGACAAAGATTATAGCATCCGCAAAAAGGAAAGGAGCAAAAAAAATGACGGAAAGAAGAACCGATTTAGCTCTGGAGGCGCGGGAGAGCTTTCCCCGCAACCACGTTGAAGTAAAGGGCGTTGTGCTGGAAAAGGAATATTGCAGGGAGGGAAAGGCGCAAATCACAACCGTGCAGATAAAGGATGATGCGGGAAGTAAAGCGATGAAAAAGCCAAAAGGGACTTATATTACCATTGAGTCGGAAATGCTGCTGCAGGAGGAGGAAAACAGGGAGCCGCTGCTGCTTTGCATTTGCGAACAGTTGGAAAAGATGATAAGGGAGCTGAAGAAAAAATCGGTTTTAATCGTGGGGCTGGGAAACCGGGAAGTGACGTCGGATTCGCTGGGGCCTAAAATGACAGAGCACCTTTTTATTACCAGACATTTGGAAAAGGAACTGGGAGAAACCTTTATGCGCCAAAATGAATTTGGCTGTGTCAGCGCTATTTCTCCCGGTGTCATGGCACAGACCGGAATTGAAACCGAAGAACTGCTGGAGAGTATTGTAAAAAAGACAAAGCCGGATTTAGTTATTGCCGTAGACGCGCTGGCCGCCCGGAGTGTAAAAAGGCTTTGCAAAACGATACAGATAACGGATACCGGTATAGCGCCGGGAGCCGGTGTGGGAAACCGGCGCAAGGAGCTGACCAGGAAGAGTCTTGGCGTTCCGGTGGTAGCGATTGGCATACCGACAGTGGTGGATGCGGAAACCATTATTGGCGATCATCTGGAACATGTATTGGAAAAACAGGGCTATTCGGAGCAGGAGATTGAACAGTTTATATGTGAAATCCTCACCGAAGATACAGAGAATGTAATGGTAACGCCCAAAAATATTGACGCTTCGGTAAATCGGCTGAGCAGGGATCTTGCCGATGTGTTGAATCACTGCTTTCAGAAAAAGGGATAAATAAAAAAAAGCGGACATATATTGGTAAAAGAATTGGGGGATTTAAGATGAAAAGGGAAATAAAACGGATCGTCAGCGGAATCGGCATGGCTCTTTTTGCGGGAAGTCTTTTTGTTGTCAGTGAGATTCCAAAACTTGACAGCGTCCGGCAGATAGGCAGGCTTTTGCTTGCCCAGACAGGAGCCGCTTTTGTGAACGGACAAGACGGGCAGGAGGCAGTAGCTGAAATGCTGGGCGGGCAGATGTATTTTTACAGCGCAGAAGAAAGCGGCGAAGAGCAGGCTCTTGTACTGGCAGAAAATGAAGAGCGCATGAAGAGTAATCTGGAAGAGGAAACGGAAACGCAGGCGAAGGTAGTGGGGGATGTGTATAATCAAAAAAGTACAGAAACAGTAAAACAGCAAAATGACGGGATCAGAAAGAATAATGCCTATGTAGACAGGCTTCGGAATACTCTGGACACAAAATATCTATGGAAAAAATTTTATATTGTGGATTCCACCACCTCTGTGACAAAAGATATTTTTGATGTAAAAAAGCTGCTGGAAATGAATCTGACAATGAAAAAGAAAAAAGGAAAAAAGCAGATTTTAATATATCATACCCACGGCGCTTCCGAAAAATTTTCTGACAGCCGCTCCGGGAAAATAGAGGATTCGATTGTAGGAGTGGGGAGCGAATTGGCAAAGGAGCTTGAAAAGAGAGGATATGGCGTTTATCACGACAGGAAACGCTACGATTTGATAAACGGGAAACTGGAGAGAAGCATTGCCTACAATAAAGCGCTGGAGGGGATTGAAGCAGACAGGAGGAAAAATCCGGAGCTGGAAGTGCTGATTGATTTGCACCGGGACTCCGTCGGAAAAGGAAAACATACCTATACAACTATTTTCGGGAAGAAAACGGCGATCGTCATGTTTTTTAATGGAATGAGCCGTACAAAATCCGGAGCTATTTCCTATCTGTATAATCCAAATCTTCAGGGAAACCTGGCATTCAGCCTTCAGCTAAAGTGTAAGGCTATGGAGTATTATGACGGATTTACGAAACCAATTTATTTGAAGGGCTATCGTTATAATCTTCATCTTGCCCGCCGTTCTCTGCTGATTGAACTGGGAAATGAGAACAATACCGTTGAGGAGGCGAAAAATGCAGCAGCCCCGCTGGCGGATGTGCTGGATAAGGTGTTATCCGGGCAGGGCTAGGCATTTTGTTCGGTTTTTACTTTTTAAAAAAATGATTTCCTTTTGCATAGAGATACGCAGTATTACATAGGTTATTAAACTGTTCCGGGGAGAGCTGATGGCAATAATGGAACAGGCGCAGATAATCATATTCAATAGTGGCGGCATAGGCGTCGCAGCTCTGGATTTCGGAATCTTTTACAAGACGGCTGACAGGGATGCCCAGACCGCCGGCTATTTTTGAAAAGGTGGAAATCCGGGAATCGGTTTCTCCCCGTTCTATCTTCCCTATCGTATTCTTATCGCATTCTATAAGACTACTGAATTGCTCCTGGCTTAGACCGGCAACAGTTCGGTATTTTCGGACAGAAAGACCGATATGAAATAGAAAATTCTTGTTGTCCATAACTTCCTCCATATTCTGTTCATAATTGTTATGCGAAGACCCCTATTTACATTGTACGGGAATCTAAAGATATCTCAATACACCAAAATAGTTAATGAAAAAAAAGGACAACCCACTATGTTAGTTAAAAAAAAGGGACAAAAAAACTTTTTTTTCTTTTATTTTGAGGGAAAACGGTTATTTGTCGCTTTACGCTGAAAAAAAACGTGAGGCGAACTTTTCATTTTGCGGGAAAATTGGTATGATAAAAAGGATAAAGAGAGGAGGGAGAAGAATGACCTATATTGAAAATGAGCTAATCGGGAAACGGTTAAAAAAGGCCCGCCGGGAAGCCGGAATAACCTGCGCCGATATGTCGGAATTGCTTGACATCAGTGAAGGAC
Source organism: uncultured Lachnospiraceae bacterium (assembly GCA_947628225.1). Classification (GTDB taxonomy): domain Bacteria; phylum Bacillota; class Clostridia; order Lachnospirales; family Lachnospiraceae; genus Eubacterium_F. The sequence goes on along the minus strand of CANQYY010000023.1, from coordinate 13,459 downwards.
ATTATCGGAAAATCGAACGCGGCGTATACGGTCTGGATATCCGGAAACTATTAGTGCTTTATGAAAAGCTGGAGATAAACCCGATGTATCTTTTGACGGGAAAACGTCCCTGCAGCAAGTACTATCTGGATGAGCGCCCGGTGGACCGGAACGAACTGGTATGCGAGCTGTTAGACTATTGTAAGAGGCAGCTGGCAAACGAAGAGGAGGAATAATCCGGATGGCAGAAATACTGGTCTTCCAGAGGAGGAAAAATCCTTCCGTGGAAAGTCGTTATGGGACGGCGCTGCAAATTCTGACAGAACAGGAGAAAGCAAAGCAGGCGCTATTGAGGAATCAGTATCAGATGATACTGATTGATTTGGAAGGCGTAGAGCAGGAGGGGATTGAATTCGCTTTTTTTGCCCGGGGTCTGAAACAGTATTTTCGGACGCCGATTCTATTTTTTGCCAGAGATGCCATGTATGAAAAACTGGCGTTCCACCATATCCACTGTTATGATTTCCTGCTGAAGCCCATTCATAAAAATGAGATTGCTGAAATACTCTGCCTGTATCTGATGCAAAAAGAGATTCAAAAGGAGAACAGGCGGGTTTCTATTCCCGCGCGAAATTCTGTCTATCTTTTATATGTCCGGGATATTCTCTATATGGAATCCATGAACCGCCATGTCTATGTTCATTTAAAAAATCAAACCTTAGAAGTTCCCTATCGGAAGCTATGTGACTGTATCGCCTTTGATAAAGAGAAATTTATTCAATGCCACCGTTCCTTTGTGGTAAACCGGGATTATATTTACCGGATGGATTATTCCGGACACTGGCTTGAGCTGCGAGAAGGATTGGGAAAGATAAAAATGGGAAGGAAATACGAAAAAGAGCTGCGGCAAAAATTTGACCGGGGCTTTCCGTTGGAGTATACTGTCTGATAGATAAAGGTCAGAGAGGTGCTGCATAGTGATGAAAGAATTATTTTTAATCCGGCATGGCAGACAGAACAGCAAGCTTTGTAATGTTGACGTAGAACTGGATGAAGCCGGGCGCAGACAGGCAGGACTTTTAGGAGAACGGCTGCGCAGCTACGGACTGGAAAAATTATATTCCTCAAAACTTATACGGGCAGTGGAAACGGCGGAGATCATTAACCGCGCGCTGGCCCTGCCCTATGAAATCCTCCCGGATATTCAGGAAATAAATTTCGGCGGCTTTACCGGACTTAGCGATGAAGAAATCCGGGAGAAATATGCGGATTTTAAAAAGGAACGCTCCCTCCATCGCGCAGACCTCCCCTATCCGGAGGGAGGCGAATGCGGAGAAGAGGTGGCAAACCGGGTAATGCCGCAGATTGCCCGTCTGTGCAAAAGACCGGAAAGGCGGATTGGCATAGTGACTCATGGTGGTGTTATCCGCTCTGTCTGTGCAAGGATATTAGAAACAGATCAGAAGAATAAATTAAAATTTGCCCTGGATCTGGAAAATACAAGTCTGACCCATCTGCTCTATGATGAGGCAAGAGATCTGTTTTTTTTAGAGCGTTTTAATGATTTTGCCCATTTAGAAGGAAAACCGGAGCTTTTGCGGAGCAATTTTAAGACCTCGTTGGAGCGTTTTTAAACTGGCATGGTAAAAAAACATGAAACTGGTAGTTTTCATACTGCCAGTTTTTGACTATTATAGCGGGTAGAGAGAAAGGAAAGATGCACCAAAGGAGGGATACCGCTATGAGTGAAAAGAGCAGAAGCCGGACAGGAGAGATGCCGCAGCTCGGTGGAAAAACGGTGGAGCTTGCGATGACCGGAGTATTTACGGCGCTGGTATGCGTATTTACCATGTATGTGCAGGTACAGATTTTTCCCGCCAAAGGAGGCCTTGTGCACCTTGGCAATGTGCCCCTGTTTTTTGCGGCCGCTTTTTTTGGCAGGAGAGTGGGAGCGTTCTGCGGCGGTCTGGGAATGGCGTTGTCTGATATTTTGACGCCCTGGGCGGTCTATGCGCCGGTCAGTCTGGTGGTCGTGGGCATTATGGGATTTGTCTTTGGCTGGATTGTGGGGAAAAAACCGACCCTTCCCCGTTTGCTTTTGGCAACGATTGCCGTCCTTGCCATTAAACTGGCCGGTTATTATGTGGGAGAGGTTCTGATTTTTCAAAGTTTTCTGACTCCCGTTTATTCTATACCCGGAAATGCGCTCCAGATTGTGACAGGAGCCGTCATTGCCATACCGTTAGTCTTAACCGTGCGGCCGGTAATGCCCCGGCTGACAGGGAATGGAACGGAAAAGAAATAAGAGGAAAGAAAAGGAGAAAGCCATGTATAAAATGATGACGCCGGGGCCCACTATGGTGGCGCCGTCGGTATTGCAGGCGAGAGGCCGCGAGTTTGGCAACCCGGATATCGATGCGGATTTCTGTGAGGAGTACCATGCGCTGTGTCTGGAGTTGGCGGGGCTTCTGCACACGAAAAATGAGGCGTATATTTTGGGGGGCGAGGGGATCCTGGCGCTGGAGGCGGCATGCGCTTCCCTGACGGAGCCGGGAGATAAAGTATTAGTAATTGATAACGGGATATTTGGGAAAGGGTTTGCCGACTTTGTTTCCCTTTACGGCGGAAAGCCGGAACTCTATACGGTAGATTATCACAGGCCGGTGGATAGAAAGATGCTGGAAGTTTTTTTGAAGGAGCATCACGACTATAAATATGCCACAGTGGTTCACTGCGACACGCCAAGCGGCGTGTTGAATGAAATCGACGCCATCTGCCCTTTGCTAAAGCAATATGGCATACTGACCGTTGTGGATGCGGTAGCGTCAATGTTTGCCGAAGAGATACGGGTGGATGACTGGCAGATTGATATTATCTGCGGCGGTTCCCAAAAGGCTCTTTCTGCGCCGCCGGGACTGGCTTTTGTTACTGTCAGTGACGATGCCATGGCAGCAATGGAGGGGAGAAAAACCCCGGTGGCATCCTTTTATTGCAACCTGCTGGCATTCCGAAACTATTACCGGGACAAGTGGTTCCCTTATACAATGCCAATCAGCGATATTTATGGAATGGCAGAGGCAGTCCGGCTGGTAAAAGAAGATGCTGGCCGGATTCAAAGGCATCAGAAGATAGCGGCGGCTGTGAGAAAGGCAGTTGAAAGGGCGGGACTCTCACTTTATCTGGATTATGGCAGCGCCTCAACGGTAACGGTAATTAATGTACCGGAGGGGCTGACGGATAAAGCGATTCTGGAACATATGAGAAAGGAATACGGGATACTGATTGCCGGCTGCTTTGATGTGCTGGCAGGAAAGGTTATCCGCCTGGGGCATATGGGGAATAATGCCAATACCGAGGATGTGGCGCAGATGCTAGCGGCGCTGACAAAGACTTTAAATACCCTTGGATTTTCCTGCGGCTGCGATATGGAAACGGTATTCCTGGCAGAGAGGTAAGGGGCAAAAAGCAATCTTTACTTTATATCGTCGATATGGTACACTGATTGCGTATTACGATATTGGCAAGAGAGGGGCTAATGAAAAATGCAAGAGAAATCCGAGAGGATTGCCCTGTGGGATAACCTGAAATTCCTTTTGATTGTACTGGTTGTAATGGGACATTCACTGGGAAATTTTATGTTTCAGAACGATGCCTGTAAGGGAGTTTATATTTTTATCTATTTCTTCCATATGCCGGCATTTATTTTTATATCAGGATTATTTTCTAAAAAAACGATAAAGGAAAATAAAATATCGAAGGTAACGCCATATTTACTGTTCTACCTGCTTATTAAAATAATCTCATATTTGCTGCAATATGGGATAAGCGGGAAATATGTGCCGATAGATTTTTTGTCGGAAAGTGAATCTCCCTGGTTTTGCCTGGCCTTGTTTTTTATGTATATCATCACGATGTATACGAAACGCTTCCGAAAGGGATATGTCCTGACGCTGGCTCTCCTTTTGAGTTGTCTGGCGGGATATTCCGCCGGAAATCCGGATTTCCTTGTCTGGCTCAGGACGGTAACCTTTTATCCGTTTTTCTATCTCGGATATATATGGGAGCCGGAACTTATAAAGGAGCGGCTTTGCAATATAAAATTCAGGGTGGCGTCCGTTATCCTTCTGGCGGCGGCGTTCTGCCTTTGTGTGGCATACAATAATAAATTTGCAGATGCCTATAACTTATTTACCGGCCGGCATTTTTATTCGGAATTGCATGGCTTCCAGATTCTTGGCGGGGTATTCCGGCTTGGGACGTTTATCGTTTCCCTTTTATTGATTTTTTCCTTAATCAGCATTATGCCAAGAGGAAGATTCTTTTTTTCCGGACTGGGGCAAAGGACGCTGGCTGTCTATGTTTTTCACGGCCCCGTTATCTGGCTTGTATATACCTGGCTTGGAATGAAAAGGCTGCCGGACATCCTCCCTTATGGCTGGCAGCTTATGATACCGGTTATCAGCGTATTGATTACCCTTTTCTGCTCCAATTTCCTATTCCATGCCTTTATAGGAAAAATCCTGTCGGACCGTTGGAAGCTTCCCGAAGGAGAAAGAGGGGATGCCGGATGTTGAGGAAACAGCAAAAAGGGGGATGCGTAAAGTGGAATTCAGAGAGTTTTTGAATCGCGGATTTGTTATATTAGACGGCGGCACCGGTACCAGCCTTCAACAGGCAGGCATGAAAAGCGGGGACTGTCCGGAGCAGTGGATTGCCAGCCATCCGGAAATTTTTATTGCTCTTCAAAAACAGTATATCGAGGCGGGCTCGGATGTTTTATATACGCCGACTTTTACCTGTAACCGTATTAAACTTAAAGAATACGGTCTTGACGACAGGCTGCCGGAGCTGACAAGGGAACTTGTAGGGCTGACAAAGGAAGCAATCCGGAGAAGCGGCACAAACCGGCGCATTTATATTGCCGGAGATATTTCCATGACGGGGCAGCAGTTGGAGCCGATGGGAAAACTTCCCTTTGAAACTCTGGTGGAAATTTATAAGGAGGAAGTTTCCTTTATGTTGGAGGAAGGGGTAGACCTTTTTGCCATTGAAACGATGATGAGCCTTCAGGAGTGCCGCGCGGCGCTTTTAGCGGTAAAGGAAACCTGCGACCTGCCGGTTCTGGTAACTCTGACCTATCAGGAGGACGGGCGCACTCTGTACGGGACAAGCCCGGAAACCGCTCTTGTGGTACTTCAGTCTATGGGGGCGGATGCGGTTGGCATTAACTGTTCCACGGGACCGGATAAAATGGCAGAGGCAGTAAAGGCTATGGCTGCCTATGCTTCCGTGCCGATTGTTGTAAAGCCAAATGCCGGGCTTCCCTTTCTGGATCAGGAGGGAAAAACGTGCTATGATATGGGCGCCGATGAATTTGTCCGCTATATGCTGCCGTTAATGGAAGCAGGGGCGACGGTGTTGGGCGGCTGCTGTGGGACAACCCCTGAATATATCGAAAAATTACGTCTGGCGCTTCCGGATAAGGGGCTGCCAAAACGAAAAAATAAAAGTATCCGCGCCCTGACTACGGAAAGGAATATCACGCCAATTTCCCTGGAGGGGAATTTTATGATAGTGGGAGAGAGGATCAACCCCACAGGAAAAAAAGCACTGCAGGCTGAATTAAGGGAAGGCAGCCTGGATATGGTAATCGATATGGCGGAGGAACAGGCGGAACTCGGGGCAAAGATATTAGATGTCAATATGGGAATGAACGGCATTGACGAAAAGGAAATGATGCTGCGGGCAGTAAAGGAGCTTACCCTGACGGTGGATTTGCCGCTGAGTATTGATTCCAGTTATGTTGAAGTAGTGGAGAGCGCACTCCGCATTTATCCGGGCCGCGCTCTGATTAATTCCATTTCATTGGAGCCGGAAAAATTCCGGAAACTGATTCCGATAGCGAAAAAATACGGTGCGATGTTTATTCTTTTGCCCCTTTCCGAGGAAGGGCTTCCTAAAAATTTACAGGAGAAAAAGAATATCATCCATACGATACTGGCGGAGGCAAAAAGACAGGGACTGTCCGAGGAGGACATTGTGGTAGACGGACTGGTGACGACGATCGGGGCGAATAAACAGGCGGCGCTGGAAGTTTTAGAAACGATACGGTATTGTAAAGAGGAGATAAATCTGGCGACTATATGCGGGCTTTCTAATATTTCCTTTGGCCTGCCGGAACGGGCTTTTGTCAACAGCGCTTTTTTGACTCTGGCAATCGGGCAGGGACTTACCATGGCGATAGCCAATCCCTCCCAGACTCTTCTTACCAATGCGGCGCTTGCCGCGGATCTGCTTTTGAATAAACCGGAAGCAGACCTCCGTTATATTACCGGCGTGGCAGGAGCCGCCATTACCAGGACTCAGGAAAAAAAGGAGCAGGAAACAGCAGAAGGGCATCCGTTATATCTTGCTGTAGTAAAGGGGAAAAGCGCCCATCTGCCGGAGCTTGTAGAGGAGGAATTAAAGAAAGGGTTATCCCCGGAGGAAATAATCAATACCCATTTGATTCCCGCCATTAATTATGTGGGAGAATTATTTGAGCAGAAAAAATATTTTCTTCCCCAGCTGATTGCCAGCGCCGAAACAATGGAACAGGCGATTACCCGGTTAGAGCCTTTACTGGAGGCCGGAAGAAAGGGGAAACCGCTGGCCACTATTGTCATGGCGACAGTAAAAGGCGACATCCATGATATAGGGAAAAATCTGGTGGTGCTGATGCTGAAAAATTACGGGTACCATGTAATTGATCTGGGAAAGGATGTGGAGAGCCAGGACATTCTGGATGCGGCAAGAACAAACAATGCCGATGTAATCGGCCTGTCCGCCCTTATGACAACTACTATGATGGAAATGAAAACAGTGGTTGATATGGCAAAGGAGCAGGGAATAAAAGCAAAAATCATAATCGGCGGCGCTGTTGTGACCGAAAGTTTTGCAGAAGAAATCGGCGCCGACGGCTATTCTTCGGATGCCAGGGAGGCGGTAAAACTGGTAAACCGTCTGCTAAATCCATAAGGAAGGAAAAAAGGGAGGAAAAAATGGTAGATGTTATCATACCGGTCTATCGGCCGGAAGAGGATAAGCTGATCGGATTGATTGAAAAATTAAATGCCCAGACGGTAAAGCCCTCTCATGTGTTTTTTATGCAGACGATGACAAGGGATGCGGAGGATGAAAAAATCAGAGAACTGTTATCCCGGACAGAAAATGCCGTAATCGTCCCGGTAGAGAAGAAAGACTTTGACCATGGAGGAACGAGAAACCGGGCGGCAGCTATGTCGGAAGCCCCCTATATGCTTTTTATGACGCAGGATGCCGTCCCCGTGGATGAATATCTTATTGAACATTTGCTGCATGCCATCGAGGAGGAAGGCGTCGGCACGGCATACGGCAGGCAGCTTCCGGATGATAAGGCGGGAGTGATTGAACAGTATACCAGACAGTTTAATTATCCGGAGGAAAGCAGGATAAAATCAAAGGAGGATCTCCCCGGACTGGGGATCAAAACATACTTTTGCTCCAACGTCTGCGCCATGTACCGGAAAAATGTATATGATGAAATGGGAGGCTTTGTCCTCCACACGATTTTTAATGAAGATATGATAATGGCGGCCGCCGTGATACAGGCAGGGTATAAGATTGCTTATGCGGCAGAAGCAGCCGTTGTCCATTCCCATAAGTACACCTATTGGCAGCAGTTCACAAGAAATTTTGACTTGGCGGTTTCCCAGAAACAGTACCGGGAGATTTTTGAGGGGGTAAAATCTGAGTCTGAGGGAATCCGGCTGGTAAAGGATACGCTGAAATATTTGTTTTCCCGCGGGAAATGGTATTTGGTACCGGATTTGGTACTCCAGAGCGGTTTTAAGTTTCTGGGCTACCGTTTCGGAAAGAAATATGACAGGCTTCCGAAGAGGTTAGTACGCTGCTTTTCCATGAATAAAGCATACTGGAGGGATTAGATGGCACGGATCCATATTGTATTGGCAACCTATAATGCCGAAACTTATATAAGGGAGCAGATCGAATCTTTATTAAATCAGACGGTTACGGATTTTAAGATAGAGGTATGCGATGACGGCTCGTCTGACCGGACAATAGAGATCATAAAAGAGTATGAAAAACAGGATAGCCGGGTAACCTTGCATTGTAATAAAACCAATATCGGTTATATCCATAATTTTATGCAGGGGATTCTCCGCAGTGAAGCGCCCTATATTATGCTGTGCGACCAGGATGATATATGGAATCCCAACAAAATTGAAGTAACGTTGGCTGCCATGGAAAAGGCGGAGGAAAAAGAAAAGAATGTCCCGGTGCTGGTATTTACAGACGCTATGAATTATGACAGTGAAACGGGGAAAGAGCTGGGGCGTTTTCATGCGAGCAGCCATTTAGACATAAAAAAGGTTGACACAGCCCATCTTTTCATGGAAAATAAATGTATTGGCTGTACTGTCATGGTAAATGAAAAGATAAAAGCCTTTCTGCAGGAAATCCCCGGGCAGGTTCGGGTCCATGACTGGTGGCTGGCTCTTATCTGCAGTCATTTCGGGAAGGTGGTCTATGTAGACGAGCCTACCTTACTGTACCGCCAGCACAGCGGGAATATCATTGGGGGAGAGGCATATGCCTCCTATGTAAGGAAAAGGCTGGGCGGGCTTGCCGCGCAAAAAGAAGCCTTGCGGGAAACCTTCCGGCAGGGAAAGGCATTTTTGGATTTGTACCGTGACAAAATGACAGACGCCCAGCGGGAGATTGCCGAACACTTTGCCGGCATGGAAAATGCCGGATGGCTGAGGCGGCGAAAAGACATGATAAAATATGGTTTTACAAAAAGCGGCTTTGTCCGGAACGCAGGGTTATTTTTTTTGTTATAGGAAAGATAAGGAACAACAGAAAAGAGGGAAAAAATGGGAAAATCAAAGAAAAAGGGAAAAGGAAGAATCATTGCCAGAGTATTTTTTGTTTTGGGCCTGATATTGTCGATTTCAGTCGGCAGCTTTGCCGCCACGGTAATGCATAAGGGCGACAATATGCTGGGACTGATAAATTACGACAATAAAAACTCGCTCTCCACGGTGGATTTGTCCCAGTATGAACTGGATAAGGATACCAAGGTGGTCAATGTGCTGTTGGTGGGAGCGGATAAAAATAATGATGAACAAAACTCGGATGTGGACAGACGCTCCGATTCCATGATGATTGCCACGCTGGACATCAAGCACAGCAAACTGAAGGTAACTTCCCTAATGCGCGATATGTATGTGGAGATTCCCGGATATGGGAAAAAAAAGCTGAATGCTTCCTATTCGCTTGGCGGCATTAAACTTTTATATAAGACAGTGGCTAAAAATTTCGGTGTTAAAATGGATGGGTATGCGGAAGTGAATTTTGACGCCTTCGTCAATGTTATCGACAAGATAGGAGGGGTAGAAGCCACGCTGACAGAATCCGAGGCAAAAAATCTCAATGACACCAATTATATTAAGCGGAGGAAATACCGGAATGTAAAAGTGGGGAACCAGATATTGAATGGCTATCAGGCATTGGGATACTGCCGCATCCGTCACGGGAAAAGACAGCCGGACGGTAAACTGCCGGGGGTATATACCGCCAGCGGCAAGGGCGACGATTACGGGAGGACAGAACGGCAGCGCCTTACGATAGCCGCCATATTGAAAAAGGTGAAAACACTGTCCGTCAATGAGTGGATGGATCTGATAGAGGTGGTGCTGCCAAACGTGAAAACAGATATCTCGAAAGAGCAGATATATTCTTATGTAATGGCTGTTGTGAAAATGGGAACAACGGAGCTCCATCAGTTCAGTCTGCCGATAGAGGGAGGCTATTCCGGCCAGGTTATCAACGGGGAACAGGTTCTTGTGCCGGATTTGTCTGCCAATAAATCGGCGCTTAAGAAATTCATCTTCAAGAGTTGACAACAGAGAATGATGTTGCTAAAATGAGAATAACGTTTGTTCGGACGTTTTCCAAGAAAAAAGGGGGAAAGGACGAATGAGTAAAGTAGTTCTATCCATATTAGTAAATAATACTTCCGGCGTATTGAGCCGTGTGGCAGGGCTGTTCAGCCGCCGCGGCTACAATATTGACAGCCTGACGGTAGGAGAAACCGAAGATCCGGCATTCTCCCGCATGACAGTTTCCGTCACCGGCGACGATATTGTTTTAGAGCAGATAGAAAAGCAGGTCAATAAGCTGGAGGATGTCAAGTCGGTAAAACAGTTGACAGGGGAGGCATCAGTCTGCCGCGAGCTCATCCTTGTCAAGGTAGAGGCGACAAAGGAAGCAAGACCCGCTATTAATGCCATTGTAGAGATATTCAGGGCAAAGATTGTAGATGTGGCGGATTCCTCGTTGATGATTGAACTGACGGGAAATCAGGCGAAGCTGGATGCTTTCATAAAATTAATAGAGGGTTATGAAATCAAGGAATTAGTGCGTACCGGCATTTCCGGTCTTGCCAGGGGATTTTTTGATGAAAAGACGGAGGGAAAGGCGTAATTTTCCGCCTTATGATCTATGAAAACCATCTACGGGATTTCCCGGAGGGCTTTAAATACAAATTATTAGGAGGCTGTTAAAATGTCAGATGCAAAGATTTATTATCAGGACGACTGTAATTTAGCTGCGTTGGATGGAAAGACGATCGCAGTCATCGGTTACGGTAGTCAGGGACACGCACATGCGTTAAATGCAAAAGAGTCCGGATGCCATGTTATTATCGGGCTTTATGAGGGCTCAAAGTCATGGAAAAGAGCAGAGGAGCAGGGCTTCGAGGTATATACGGCAGCAGAGGCGGCAAAAAGAGCGGACATTATTATGATTCTTATTAATGATGAACTGCAGGCTGCTATGTACAAAGAGTCCATTGAGCCGAATCTGGAAGCAGGAAATATGTTGATGTTCGCTCATGGATTTAATATTCATTTTAATCAGATAGTACCGCCGAAAGATGTTGACGTTACCATGATTGCCCCGAAAGGTCCGGGACATACGGTAAGAAGCGAGTATCAGGCAGGAAAAGGCGTACCGTGCCTGATCGCTGTACATCAGGATGCAACGGGAAAGGCACAAGAGATCGCGTTAGCCTATGCGCTGGCAATCGGCGGCGCGAGAGCAGGAGTTTTGGAAACGACCTTCCGCACCGAAACGGAAACGGACCTCTTTGGCGAGCAGGCAGTTCTTTGCGGCGGCGTCTGCGCTCTGATGCAGGCGGGCTTTGAAACATTATGTGAAGCCGGATACGACCCGAGAAACGCTTACTTTGAGTGTATCCATGAGATGAAGCTGATTGTAGATTTGATTTATCAGAGTGGCTTTGCCGGAATGCGCTACTCCATTTCCAATACGGCAGAGTATGGAGATTATGTGACAGGTCCTAAAATCATCACAGAAGATACAAAGAAAGCAATGAAAAAAATCCTGTCTGATATTCAGGACGGTTCTTTTGCCAAAGAATTCCTTCTGGATATGTCAGCGGCAGGCGGGCAGGCTCATTTTAAAGCAATGAGGAAGTTGGCTTCCGAACATCCATCTGAAATTGTCGGAGAGGAAATCCGTAAACTTTACAGTTGGAATGGCGAAGATAAACTTATTAATAACTAATATCAGATAATAAAAACAAACTGCCGTGCCGTGGTATGTCTTTTATTCTGCGGCGCGGCAGTTTTTTTTAAGAGGAAAGGAGGAGTATGATCCGGTTAATTGTGTCGGATATCGACGGAACGCTGGTAGGAGATGGTCAGGGAGCGGGAGCGCTGAATCCGGAGTATTACGCAGTAATACGGCAATTAATTGAAAAAGGGATAAAATTCATGGCCTGCAGCGGCAGACAAAGAGTGAGCATCGCAAAACTGTTTCGGCCGATCGAGGATAAAATCTTTTATGCCTGCGACGGTGGAAGCCTGGTATATGATAGCGAGAATCTGTTGTTTGCCAAAATACTGGAAAGAGAAACGGCGATGGAAATTATCCGGGATGCTAAAAAAATACTGCCCTGTGATGTTATGGTTTGCGGCACAAAGCGCGCCTACTGCGAAAGTAAAGACAGCGAGTTATATCGTTGGATGGTAAACAGCTATGGTTATGATATGGATGCCGTGGGAAATTTGACAGAAAATATCCGGGATGATATTGTGAAGGTGTCAGTTTATCACCAGAGCAGGGCGGAAGAACTGACGAATCCTTGGTTTCGTCCGAAATGGGAAAATAAAGTAAAATTATCCCTGGCGGGCGTTCAGTGGCTGGATTGCGTACCACCGGATGCCGGGAAAAAATCGGCGGTGGAATTTATGCAGCAGCACTTTGGAATTACAAAAGAGGAAACGATAGTTTTCGGTGACAATCAAAATGACATTGAAATGTTTTCTCTGGCAGACCGCAGCTATGCGGTAGAAAATGCAAGAGAGGAGGTTAAAAAGACGGCTTCCCACATATGTGGCGGATACCGTGCGGATGGCGTATTACATGTTTTAAAAAGCTTATTATCCGTGTAAATTTGACAAAATAATTCATTTACCTACAAAAGAGAAAAAAATAAAAAAAATATTTGTTCTGAATTTGTTCTAAAAGCGGAATGTGTCCTCATATATTTACTTATGTATAGAAGAAGTCTGTATATAAGTCAGACAAATAAACAAAGGGGGTCATATTGAATGACAGATAAGATTTTAGGAAACAATCAGGTAAATATTTATGGTGAAGTGGTAAGTGAATTTACGTTTAGCCATGAAGTATACGGAGAAGGCTTTTATATGCTGAAGCTTTCAGTAAAACGTCTGAGTAAGGTATATGATACAATCCCGCTTATGGTGTCGGAACGTCTGATTGATGTAACAAAGGATTACCGGGGGTGTTATATGGAGGCAAGCGGGCAGTTCCGTTCCTATAACCGCCATGAGGAAAATCATAACCGGCTTGTCCTATCAGTTTTTGTACGGGATTTACATATCGATCAGACAGAGCAGGAGAACGAAAAACCCAATTATATCTTTTTGGACGGCTATCTATGCAAACCGCCGGTATATCGGAAGACCCCGCTGGGGCGGGAGATAGCAGACCTGTTAATGGCAGTAAACCGTCCGTATGGAAAATCCGATTATATTCCCTGTATCTGCTGGGGAAGAAATGCCCGGTATGCCGATGGCTTTGAAGTGGGCGAGCATGTGCAGCTTTGGGGAAGAATCCAAAGCCGGGAATATCAAAAGCAGATAGAGGATGAACAATATGAAACGAGAGTGGCCTATGAAATTTCCGTTAGTAAGCTGGAATGTGTAGTGGAGAGCGGTGAAATTACAGCCGCATCCGAAATTTCAGATGAAACGATGGAAAAAATTTGAATTTTATAAAAAATATGATATAATTGTGTCCATATTTATAAAGTCTGCAAATAAAAAGTCAAGCAGAAATTTGTGAACTTTGAAAATTTTATACAGGTTGAATGAAAAGCACAAAA
>CANQYY010000022.1 GCA_947628225.1 uncultured Lachnospiraceae bacterium | reverse complement strand
GAAAGGGTATCAATTAGTTGGCTGGGAGGATCTTGCTGATGACGCTGGCGGTGAACTGACATGGTGTATTGCGTGCCGAACAAAAGGAAATAAAAGGGTACGTGCGGTATGGCTGGATTTTCATGTGGAAGATTTAGGGAAAGGTAAAATACGGGCTTTCTGGAACATAAGCCCTTACTATGAGTGTCTTATACGCTATAGCCGAAACGAGGATATGTCCGATTATAAGTTTGTCAATAAAGACGGGCAGAGTGTGACTGTTTCCAAGCTAGAAAAGGGAAAACGGTATTATATTGAGTATGCGGTCATAAGTGATCTGGATGATTTTGAAACTTTGGGCGAGCTTCCCTGGAGTGGGAAGATGAGTATTGTGGTACGCTAAATTATATATGTATAATAAAATGATTTAGATGTAGTCCTTATTCTCGCTGAGGCTATTCCGCCGGGTGGTAGTCCTTGACATTGTTACGGAATACCGTTACAATGTAGAAAAGAAAACAGGAGGCGGTTACTATGGCATTAAAGGAACTGCTAAAAGAGAAAAATATATCGGTGTACCAGTGCGCAAAGAAAAGCAAAGTGCCTTATACAACCCTTGCCGATCTGGTAAACGGCAAGACGAAACTCAGTAAATGTACGGCAGAAACGATATATAAACTGTCAAAAATGCTTCATGTTACAATGGAGGAACTGCTGGAAAGATATGCCGGAAAGGAGGAGTTTCTGCCATACCGAAGCAGTTTTGAAACCTTTAAGAGCAATGTCTGCCATTTGCTAAAGGAGAAAGGCGACATGGATTTTATTGCAGACTGTCTAAAAGGCGGGGAGATACGGACATATTGGAACAGAGAATGGTATCCGGAAAGTTTTTATCTGCTTGCCATGATAGATTATTTAAGCAGGGAAAACGGACTGCCGATCTGCAGGGAATATGATGATATACGAAACTGCAGTCTGGCAGAGCCGGTTTATCCGCGAGATGTCAGAATGGCAGAACGATTGAATCCGAACCTGGATAGAAAACAGGAGTGTATGGAATGCGCTATACCGGAGTTTTTGAAATATAATATCGTCGAAGGGGAGATCAGGAATGTCTATTGACCGTGCATTTGGCATATTCACGAAGGAGAATTTAGACCAATACCTGAAAGAACTTGGGAAGGAATTCCGTAAGCGGAATGGGACGAAAATGCCGGCAGAAATAGTATTGGTTGGTGGCGCTGCTATTTTAGCTAATTATGGTTTCAGGGAATCCACATATGATGTAGATGCTGTTGTTTCAGCTTCTTCCGTTATGAAAGAGGCTGTTAATGCAGTAGGAGATAAATTCAGCCTTCCCAGCCGATGGCTGAATTCCGATTTTCAAAGCACCAATTCCTATAGTCCGAATCTGCGCAGATATTCCAAACCATACAAAACGTATTCTAATGTGCTGCATATACGGACAATGGATGCGGAATACCTCGTAGCGATGAAATTGAAATCAGGTCGTTCTTATAAGAAAGATTTGTCGGATGTAGTGGGAATTTTGTATGAACAGAAAAAAAGGAATGATCCGCTGGATTACGATAAGATAGACAGAGCAGTGAAAGATTTATATGGGAATTGGGAGGGGATTTCTGAATATGCCAGGCAGTTTTTAGCGAATGCGTTATCATCTGAAGACCTTTCCGTATTGTTTGAAGAACAGATGAAGGAAGAAGAAGCCTCCCGCCAGATTTTGATTCGCACAAAGGAACAGACAGAAGAAAAAATGACGGAGGAAAGTGCTGAGGAGATTATTAGGAAGGCATTGGCAAAAAAGGAAAATAAGTGTTAAAATGCAGAAAGAGAAAGGTGAGAATAGTGATAAATGGGGTTTCGTATTTGTTCCAATTATGTTGGAAATATAAGAAAAGTTCAATTGTATACTTGGCTTTAGAATCCATTTGTAAGGCTTTTTTACCTTTGCTGTTAATTATTTTCCCCAAGATTTTGTTAGATGAACTTTTTGGGGCGCAGCGGATGAACCTCCTTATTATATATGTGGTTATACTTATTGTCGTGACAGTTTTTGGAAATCAGTTGGCTGATTTTTTCCATACACGGTATTTTATAAAAAAAATGGAGGTATCCAACATATTTTATTTGAAGGTTGATGAGAAACTAATGAATGTTGAATTGCGTTGTATGGAGGATCCGGATTTTTTGGATTTGAGATATAAAGCGGAACGTTTTATGAATGCGGATGGTTATGGGTTTGGGGGAATATTGGACAAGGCTGCCAATTTAATTTCTCATATTATTGTGCTTTTGGGCATTGTAGGGGTAATTGTTACATTAAGTCCTATTATAGTTCTTGTTTTTGTTGGGATTATAGGATTAAATGCCTTTATGGATTCAAAGGTAAAAAAGATGAATATTAAACTTGATTTAGAACGCCCTAAATATGAAAGAAAGTTGGAATATGAAGAATCCATATGCGGAGAATATCGTTTTGCAAAAGAGGTTAGAATTTATGGATTAAAAAAATGGGTATTAAAGAAAATCGGAATGCAGAATAAAATATTAGAGGATTTTTATGCGCGCATTAATAATAATACATTAAAAACAAAAACGGTTGCTAATATAACCTCCGGAGTTCAACTGACAGTAACATATTTATATCTTATTCATGGTGTAATAAATAAAGTGTTTGGTATTGGAAGTTTCACAATGTATCTGAATGCTATAAATTCATTTACATCGTCTGTAACATCCATTATGGAAACGGTCATGGAAATAAGAAATTACAGTCAATATTATACATATTTGGAGAAGTATCTGGATCTGCCGGAAATGGAAGATATAGGGGACAAAATGGAAATTGCGCCAATGGAGATAGAATTTGTAAACGTAAGTTTTTGTTATCCCGGTCAGAAAAAGTATGTTATTAGAAATTTGAATATGAAAATTGGGAAGGGGGAAAAAGTTGCAGTGGTAGGCGAAAATGGCGCGGGGAAAACGACATTTATTAAACTGCTGCTGCATTTGTATGAACCGACAGAAGGAAAGATTTTAGTAAATGGCAAAGATTTTCGTGATATATCATATGAATCTTATTATCAATTATTCAGTGTGGTTTTTCAGGACTATATGCTTTTTGCCAAAACCTTAAAGGAAAATGTTGCATTAGATAAAGCAGATCAAATAGAAGATGAAAAAATAGTAGAAAACCTGAAGACAAGTGGATTTGGAGAACGATTAGCCATGTTGCAAAATGGCATTCAGACGCAAATTTATAAAGAATTTGATGAAAGTGGTTTTGAACCATCCGGCGGAGAAGGGCAGAAGATTGCATTGGCAAGGGCGATTACAAAGCAGGCGCCCTTTGTAATTTTAGATGAGCCGACGGCAGCATTAGACCCTAAAGCGGAATATGAGATGTATCAAAGGTTCCATGAGATTTCAAAGGGGAGAAGCGCTATCTTTGTTTCCCATAGGCTGGCAAGCACAAAATTTTGCGATAAAGTGTTTGTGTTTGACAATGGAGTATTAGTAGAAACGGGAACGCATGACGAATTGATGGGGAATAAAGGAAAATACTATGAGTTATTTACCTTACAATCTCAGTATTATGTATAGATAAGCAAAGGAGAAGCTGAGCTATCATATAGAAGAAATTAAGTCAAAAAATTATAGAAAATGTAGTGCAAATTATATTGCATATTTTTTGCAAAATCACTTGCAAAAGAAATAAAAATATGATAGTATAGTTTTTGTTGTCGAGGTCATAAAGACAATGAAAATATGCAATTTTTTTGTGAATGGTCATCGGACATTTGGCTCCATGGTCAAGTGGTTAAGACACCGCCCTTTCACGGCGGTAACAGGGGTTCAAATCCCCTTGGAGTCACTAAGCCTATAGAAAAGTGGGCAGGGGATTTGAACCCCAGGAAGTTTGCCTGCGGCAAACTTAGATGCGAAACTTGTTTCGCATTATCCCCTTGGAGTCACTAAGCCCATAGAAAAGTGGGCAGGGGATTTGAACCCCAGGAAGTTTGCCTGCGGCAAACTTAGATGCGAAATAAGCTATTATTGCATAATAATAGAATATGGCGACTTAGCCAAGTGGTAAGGCATGGGACTGCAACTCCCTGATCACCAGTTCAAATCTGGTAGTCGCCTTTAAAAAACTCCGGATATTTATCCGGAGTTTTTAGTTTCACTATATGAAATAATATAATCAGTTTAAAGGACAAAAAAACCTCAGGCATTCTGCCTGAGGTTTTTTATTAAACTTAACTTGTTATTGATTAAGCAAGAGAAATCTTACATCCCTTAACAGTAACCTCATCGCCAGGTTTGTATGGAGATGTGTCTTTCATGTTAGGAATGTACATCATGATCGGATAGTTGATTCCGGTCTTCTCATCCTTGTCGCCATTCATAGCGTTCTTAGGAATTGTGAAAGTAAATGTCCAGGTATATGTCTTGCCCTTCTTAATCTTCTGTACTTTGTATGTGGTATGTCTGTGCTGCTTATCTTTCTTAACTTTACTAGCAAGTTTCTTTGCAGATACATGCAGGGCGAATGGATAAGCGCCGTCTGTACCACCTTTTGTATAGTTGAAAGCAACTGCTAATTCCGGAAGGTCACGTTTGCCGGAATTCTTAACGGTAATGGCTACTTTCAGTTTGCGTCCGCGGTAATCAATACCAGCATTTGCCGGATCATAGAATGTCATACGGCACAGCCAAATACGGAAGTTATTGTACTTAAACTCGCTGTATTTACATACGCAAGGCGGAGCATAGGACTCGCCTGTAGATGGGTCGGAACCTGTTTCATTCTTAAGGTTGTAAATTACAGTACCGGGTTTAGCTGCTTTAACAGTAACCTTACAGGTAGCCTTCTTACCACCTGCGGTAGCTGTGATTACGGCTTTACCCTTTTTAAGACCTTTTACAGTAATGGATTTAGCTTTTTTCTTGGAAACAGAAGCAACTGCTTTCTTGCTGGTAGACCATTTAGCCTTTACATTTGCTTTCAGCTTTACGGTTTTACCCTGACTGATCGTTGCTTTTTTCTTGTTAAGCTTAACCTTTTTAGCTGCGTCAGCTGCTGTACCATCGGATACGGTAGCTGTAGTAACAGCCATAGCTGCAACCAAAGCGACGGCTACAACTTTCTTTGAAACTTTTGCAAACATTTCAAATCCTCCTTTTAAAATTATTAGTTTTGTATAAAAGATACAAAACTTATTCGCTTTGCGTGAACATATTATAACATTTTACTATGCGAAAATCAAGGGGTAAAGAAAAGAAATATGCAACTACTTTTTACCAAAAATATGACGATTTTTTGACTTGTTTTCCGTTATCTGCGCCGCAGCAGTTTCCTGTCGCGCCCTCTGGTAGCTGCGTATGGTTTCATCCAGATGCCGGAAACGTTTTTCATCCGCTTCTTCCTTTTCGCGAAATAAATAATCCAACTCTTTTGTTACATTGGTAGCGACGGTAGAGGCAATGCCGGTCGTTAATTCATTTGAATTTTCCTGTATTGCTTCGCTCACAATGCGTCCGAGGATTTTTTTGAATTGCTGCATTTTAAAATCGTCGGTGACGGTAGCCTTTTCCGACGGATATTGTAATATTTGGTTATTATGGGATGCCGGGGCGGGAAGAGAGGGAACAGAGTGACATTTACTTTCAATTTCCTTTAAGGTAAAGCCTTCCTCTTTCCACTGGATGACCTGTCGGATAAGCGCCAGCTCTTTTTTGCTGTAAATACGATGTCCCAATGAGTTGCGTGGAATGTCAAGAGATAGTTCTTCTTCCCAATACCGCAGGACATGCGGGTCCACATTTACCTCTTTTGCCACCTCGGATATTGTGTAATGTGTTTTTTCCATACCATTACCTCCTGTATATTATTTTCTCTATTATAGCATGAGAAAAATGGCGAAAAAGGGAAGAAGACAAGCCTTTGTAAAAACCGTATGGCAAAAACAGACAAAAAGGGCAAAAAAAATAAAAAACCTGCCACAATCAGACGAAAGCTGCTGTGGCAGGTTCTATTAGTTTTCCGTTATCTCGAGGTTGGCAAATTTGGTGTATTGGCTCAACCATTTTAACTTAACCGTGCAGGTGGGACCATTACGCTGTTTTCCGATAATGACTTCCGTTACTCCCTTTTGGTTAGAAGTGTCCTTTTTGTAATAGTCATCCCGATAGAGGAACATGACGACGTCCGCATCCTGCTCGATGGCGCCGGATTCTCTCAAATCGGAAAGGATCGGGCGTTTTTCCTCGCGTTTTTCCACTTCGCGGCTGAGCTGGGAAAGGGCGACGACCGGGCAGTTAATTTCACGAGCCAGCGCTTTTAGCGAACGGGATATATCGGATATTTCCTGCTGCCGGGAGATATTTTTGCCGCTTCCCCCTCCGGACATGAGCTGCAGGTAGTCAATAATGATAAGGCCGAGCCCCCGTTCCATTTTTAACTTGCGGCATTTGCTCCGCAGTTCATTTATGGAAATTCCCGGCGTATCGTCTATGACGAGAGAGGATTCCCCTAAGATAATAGAGCTCTCGGTAATCTTTGCCCACTCATCGTCCTCTAATGTACCGGTGCGGATATGTTGGGAGTCCACTTTGGAATTCATGGAAATCAGCCGCTTAGCAAGCTGTATCTTAGACATTTCCAGACTGAAAATGGCAGTGGGGATGTGGTTGATCATGGCAACATATTCGGCAATATTCAGAGCAAATGACGTCTTTCCCATAGACGGTCTGGCCGCGATCAAAATGAGGTCGGACGCCTGCAATCCCGCAGTCCGGTAGTCCAGATCACGGAAACCTGTGGAAATGCCTGTTACAGAGCCGGGGTTCGACGCAGCGATTTGAATGTTTTCCAACGTTTCCAGAGCAATTTCATTGATTGGCGTGAATTTCTCTGACGCAGTGCGGTTTTGGACAATCTCAAAAACAGCGCGCTCGGTATCCTCCATCAGTTCATCCATATCCTTAGAATCCTGATAGCATTGGTTTGCAATATCTTCTGCCGCGCGGATCAATTCCCTGAGTTTTGCTTTTTGCTGCACGATTTCTGCATAATACTGCACATTGGCAGAGGTGGGGACAGAGGAAATAATATTACTGATAAACTCTACGCTGCTGATTTCCTCTGCTGCGTTTTCTTCTCTCAGCTTTTCTGTCAGGGTAACGAGGTCAACCGGCTTTCCCTTTTGGTACAGGCTCACGATAGCAGCGAACAGGATTTTAAATCGGGGATTATAAAAATCATCTTCCCTCAGCTTTTCCGAAGCAAGCATAACTGCCTCCTGATCCAAAAGCATGGAGCCTATTACGGCTTGTTCCGCCTCCTGATTATTCGGCATAATGCGCTTAATTACCGTTTCCTCCATATATCCTATTTCCCCTTCACAATTACTTTCAGTTCAGCAGTTACTTCCGGATGAAGTTTAATGGGCACCAGATAAGTCCCGATATGTTTCAATGGCTCTTTAAGCTGCATTTTCTTTTTATCCAGATCATAGTCTAACTGTTCCTTCGCTGCAGCGGCAATTTCTTTTGTGGAAACAGAGCCGAAGACCTTTCCGTCCTGTCCGGCTTTAATGCTGACCTCCACAGATTTGGATGCCAGTTCGCCCGCCAGAAGCTTTGCTGCCTCCAGCCGTTCGGCAGCCAGTCTGGCGTCATTTTGATGACGGAGTTTTAAATCGTTGAGATTTTTTGAGGTTGCCTCTATGCCGAGGTTTTTTTTCAAAATAAAGTTTCTGGCATAGCCGTCGTTAATATCGACAACTTCGTCTTTTTTTCCAACGGATTTAACATCCTGTAATAAAATTACTTTCATTCTATGTCACCTTCTTCTTTCATTTTTGTTAAAATAGACTTAATTTTTTCCGCCGCTTCTTCCAATGTACAGTCCGTAAGCTGGGCTCCGGCGCTGGTAATGTGTCCGCCGCCGCCAAGTTTTTCCATAACAACCTGGACGTTCAATTCATCAATGGAGCGGGCGCTGATATATATTTTGCCCTCGTATGCCGTCAGGACAAAGGTTGCCTTCATGCAGTTAATGTCGAGCAAATCGTCCGCGATTTTGGCGCCCACGATCGTCGGTGAAATACAGTTGTCGGCGTTGCACGGCGCAATGGCAAAGGCATCCATAAAGATTTCCGTATTCTGGATTGCCTCGGCACGGACTTTATACTCGGAAATGTCAGAGCGGAACATTTTACGGATCCGGATAATATCGGCGCCGGAACGGCGTAAAAAGGCAACCGCCTCAAAGGTACGCACACCCGGTTTGTTCATAAAGTTATTGGTATCGACCATGATGCCGGAGTACAGGGCATCTGCTTCCGCCGCCTTCAGGCGGATTTCCTCGCCGGCATATTGCAATATTTCCGCTACCATCTCGCAGGCGGAGGAAGCGAAAGGTTCGACATAGGATAAGGTCGGGTTATCAAAGGATTCCTCCGTCTGGCGATGGTGGTCGATAACGACAAGAGAGGAAATAAGGGAAATCAATTCCGGCGCGTCGGTATAAGAAGGGCGGTTTACATCTACCACCACCAAAAGCACACCGGCGCCATTGCCGATAAATTCCTTTGCCTCATCGCTATTGACGAATAAGTCCTCCGGATAATCCTTGTTATTTTCAAACAGCTTCAGCAGCGGAGCCAGAGAGGAAGTGACCTGATTGACGACGATTTTTACCGATTTTCCCAATGACTGGGCAATGCGGTAAATTCCGATGGCGCTTCCGATGGCGTCTACGTCCGGCAGGGCATGTCCCATAATAATAATCTTATCCGCAGATTCCATAGATTCTCTCAGAGCCTGAGCCTTGACCCGCGCCTTGACGCGGGTGTTTCGTTCCTGCTGGACCCGCTTTCCCCCATAATATAAGATATTGTCCTTTGTCTTTATAACGACCTGGTCGCCGCCACGGGCAAGGGCAAGATCCATAGCGCTCTGGGAATATTCCTGGCGTTTGCGGAAGGTGCTCGCCTGAATGCCGATTCCCATACTGATTGTAATGGAAATATCATCGCCGGCATTTACATTGCGGACCTCCTCCAACAGAGAGAATTTGTCACCCTGAAGCCAGGACAGATATTTATGCTGAAACAGAAAAATATATTTGTCTTTTTCCAGCTTTCGCGTAATCGCATCAATTCTCAACATATATTTATTGATTTTCCGGTCAATTAGCGCGGCGAAAAGAGAACGTCTTACATCGTCCACGGTACCGAGGGATTCCTCGTAATTGTCAATGTATAAAAGGCCTACATCCAGACGCTGGTCATAATTTTCCCGAATATAATGAACAATCTCCGTTTCGTCATAGACGAAAATAACATACAGGGTATTTCCGATGCCGATTTCTTTGGCATTTTCCTGCAGATTTTCCGGCGCTTTTTGCAGATTTACACGCTGGATGACTGCCTTGTAAAAGACATCGTCATTGTGGAAATGAATTTCCCCGTTCGTTTCCGTTGATTCCGGCAGGGCGCCGGGGGTAAGGGCAGGTATGGCGTCAAAAATAATATAGTTCCGTTTCAGGTTAAGGGAAAATGCCTGGTGGAACTTCTTGTTTTCCCATATACACCTGCCGTCCGGATTCAAAATCGCGACCGGGATATCCAAATCGGATGCCACCTGATTTACCGTCACATGAAACTGCATAGAGTATTGAACCAAATCATGCAGCAGAGAGGTTCGTTTGAAATAATACAGCAAAACGGCTATGATCAGATATACCAGCACATAGACGGACATGATGACGCCTGCAAAAATATCAATAAAATATATATGAATGTTCATTACGATCAGAAGTATGCCAAGTAACAGTGGCCATCTGAGATATGAGCGTAAGGTTCCTTTAATCTTATTACTGTCCAATCGTTTCCACCTCCTTATTCCAGAGAATCCGACAGGCTGCTCCTGTCAGGGGTATTATAATCAAGGATATTATTATAACATGGATTTGCAGGTATGACAAATGTAAAATGTAAATTGAATTTAGACAGAAAATCGTGTATGATAGAGTTATCGGATTAAAGGAGTGATGCAATGAGGTGCAAAAGATGTGGTACGGAATTGAAAAATGATGATGAGTTCTGCTATCGCTGTGGTCAGAGAACCTCCATTTTTCAACGTATGTTCGCCAATAAAACCTTTGTTGGCAGCCTTGTCGCCATATTGATTGTTATCGTGGCAGCAGTCATATTCTTTTTAATATGGACGGAAAAATTGAAATTCCCGGATCTGGTATCCGGTTCCAAAGAGGTACAGGAGCAAGCCGACGGTTCGGATAGTCAAAAACTCCCGGAGCAAAAGAAGGAGATAGCCGAGCCCGGGAAAGAGCCGGAGCAGACACCGGAGGTATTTACTCCCAGAGATGCGACAGCGGATATGAAATCCGAGTTAAAGGCAATTACCAGGCGTCTTAGACCTTTTTTAGCATTTAGCGCCAGATATTATGAAAATAATGCCGCGTCCTTTCAATGGGATGACGGCTTCGCCACCACGCTGGCATTATATAATCTGTATGATGTAGAAAAAACCGTAAAATACGGGGATGCCTACTCGGACATTAAAAAGAAAGTAAAGGCTGAGATGAAAGCGCTTTTTGGCAGCTGCGCCAAATATAATCTGACTTATGGCGGCAGCTATCCGGACTATGTGTACCGCCGGGTTAATGATACCGTGGTCTATAATGTAAGTCGGATTACCGGTAAAACTTACCATATGTCGGTGGACAGGATAATTGAGTATGAAAAAAACCGTTACCGCGCTGTGGTGAGCGCCTGTCTGGTATCCCAATACCGGAAAGAGGACAAAGGATACGAGCAGAAATACACGCTGTTTTTTGAGAAGGCAGAGGATAGCAAGTATGGGTATTATGTGAGCCGGATGAAGCAGTATCGGAAAAAGGATTCAAAGGTAAAATAAAAAGAAGGATAAAAAAGGGGCTGTCTGTCGATGGTAAGACCATTGGCAGGCAGCCCTTATAAGGTTCATAGCAAATTAATCTAACGTATATGGCATCAGGGCAACGTGACGGGCGCGTTTGATCGCTACCGTCAAAGCCCGCTGATGCTTTGCGCATGTGCCGGTAATTCTCCTGGGAAGGATTTTACCTCTCTCGGACATATATCTCTTTAATTTGTTTACATCCTTGTAATCAATAAAATCATGCTCCTTATCGGAACAGAATGCACATACTTTTTTTCTTCTGCGGGGACCTCTTCTTCTCATTGGAGAGTCGCCTCGGTCTTTATTATAAGCCATCTTATTAACCTCCTTATAAAATCCATTCCTGTTACGCGGGATTTAGTTAAATGGTAAACCTTCCTCGATACCGTCCGGAATGTTCATAAAGTCATCATCCGCAGCGGCATTTGGCTCCGGGGCATTACCCTCAAAGCTGTTGCTGCGTTTTGCCGCATTGGCGTCTGCCGTGCTTTTCCGCTCAGCAAACTCAATTTCTTCTGCGATAATCTGGACGCTATAAACTTTTTCACCGTTTCTATTGGTATAATTGTCATTCTGCACCCTGCCGGTCAGCAGCATGCGGGAACCCTGTTTGAAATATTTTTCAACAAATTCCGCCTGCTTGCCGAATGCCGTACAGTTGAAAAAGTCGGTATCGGTATCCCCCTGTCGGGAAAAACGACGGTTTACGGCGATGCTAAATCGGGCAATCGCCATAGAGTTTTCGCTCTGAGTATAACGAATCTCAGGGTCGCGGGTTAAATTACCCATTAAAATTACTTTATTCATGGAAGACTTCCTCCTTGTCTTATGCTTCTTGTTTTACGCATAAGTATCTGAGCACGTTGTCCATAATGCGAAGTCGCTGCTCCAATTCGCCCGGAGTATCGGACTCGGAATCGAATTGAATAAAGTAATAAAAGCCTTCACCCATCTTCTGAATTTCATAAGCAAGTTTTTTCTTGCCCCATTCATCGACGTTTGTAATCGTTCCGCCTAAAGTTGTAATGTACTCTTTCGCTTTTTCGACGGTGGCATTTCTTACTTCGTCTTCAACTTTTGCACTAACAACTAAAGCTAATTCATACTTATTCATAGTTGCCTGCACCTCCTTTTGGTCTCTGGCTCTTCCTCAAAAGGGAAGAACAAGGAAAATGATTTTACATCACGGAATTTGATTATATCACGGGGGGCAGGAAAATGCAAGGGGGCTTTTTTAAAGAAAGCCCCTAAAACTTTTTTCCACCAGTTTTCTTGGTACCATGACCTGTCGGCCGCAGCCCTGACATTTCAATCGGAAGTCCATGCCCGTGCGGAGTATTTCCCAACGGTTTTCTCCACAGGGATGTACTTTTTTCATTTTAATTGTCTGCCCAACTTTAAAATCCATAAAGGAATCCCCCTATTATGAAAATATTTCTGTTATAGAAAGGCTTTCAGCAGCATTACAATCCAAAAACCAAGGCCGAACAATAGCAGGCAAAGTTGAAAGATACTGTCGGCGCGGTCAATATTATGCTGCATGCTTGCCTTGCGCTCCCGGTCATAGTCAGTCGTACCATTAATGATTCCTTTGATACGCTCTTTAAAACTATAATTATCGGACATGAAAACCTCCTTATTTTGTTGCTAAAATGTCATCAAGAATAACATTGTCTGTCATGGTAACAGTATAAGAGTCTTTGGTAAAGCTGACTTTAATCGAAAAGCCTACGGCAACGGATTTTTCTTCGCCCTCCTTTGGAGCAGGCTGTTTTGACTCCACAACGTCCCTGTTTCCGATATAAGCGGTATAGGAGCCGGCCGCCTCATTGAAATCCTCTACTTTAATACAGGTTTCTGCTGACTTCAAATAGTCATGGTACTTTTTGGCGTCCAGAATCCCCCGATCCTCTGCCACATCGGTATATTGATACGAGGCAGAGCAGCTTTTATCGGTTGTGCTGACATTGACATCGCTCAGCTTGCAGTCTGTGCCGCACACTGTCGTAATAGAGTCAATGGAAAGTTCCTGGATGGAATATTTTTCCGGTTTCTGATAACGGCATCCCGTCAGGGATAAAACCGTGATCAGAGAAAAAAGGATGGTAAGTAATTTTTTCATTTTTATCCTTTCAATGTGTCATACAGTGATTTTACCGTAGGATAAATTTCTTTAAACTTAGCGTATCGGTCGTCATATTTCTTTGCCAGCTCAGGATCCGGTTTGACTGTCCCTATCACTTTAACAATCTTATCGGCAGCCTCCTGTACCGAAGCATATTCGCCGCAGGCCACGGCAGCCAGCATGGCGCCGCCAAGACCGGGGCCTTCTTCGCTCTCAATAATATTTACGTTTATATTCAGTACGTTTGCCATAATCTTTCTCCACAGAGGGCTTTTAGCGCCGCCGCCGCAGATTTTGGTTTCGGTAATGTTAATGCCGAGGTCCCTGGCGATCTCGAAACAGTCGCGCATCGCAAAGGCAACGCCCTCCAGTACCGCCTGTGTTAAATCTGCCCTTGTCGTATCCATGGACATACCGATAAACATAGCGCGGGCGTCCGGATTATTGTGAGGAGAACGCTCTCCCATCAGATAAGGCAGATAAAATACGTTGTTTTCTCCCAGCTTATCATCGGTAATCGGTTCCTGCTCTTTCGCATAATCCTTCGTACCGATAATTTCATCCATCCACCATTTATTACAGGAAGCCGCGCTGAGCATACATCCCATAAGATGATAGTTTCCGTCTGCATGGTCAAAGGAGTGCAGGGCGTTGAAACGGTCTACGCCAAATTCCCTGCTGGAAATAAATATAGTGCCGGAGGTTCCGAGAGAAATATTGCATCCGCCGTCCCCTACCGTTCCGGTTCCGACAGCGGCAGCCGCATTATCGCCGGCGCCGGCGGCAACCTTACAATTTGTCGTCAGCCCTAAAGCAGCGGCGGCCTCGACAGTCAGCGTGCCGGTTACTTCATAACTTTCAAAAAGTTTTGGCAGCTGTTCTTCCCTGACGTCGCAGATTTCCATCATTTCTTTTGACCAGCATTTGTTTTTTACATCCAGAAGGAGCATGCCGGAAGCATCCGAATAGTCGCAGCTGTGAATGCCGGTCATTTTATAGGCGATATAATCTTTTGGCAGCATAATTTTTGCAATCTTTGCAAAGTTTTCCGGTTCATTTTCCTTTACCCAGAGAATTTTGGGGGCCGTGAAGCCGGCAAAGGCGATATTGGCTGTATACTGGGATAATTTATCCTTGCCAATTTCATTATTCAGGTAATTTACCTCTTTTGTCGTTCTTCCGTCATTCCAGAGGATGGCAGGGCGTATTACCTTGTCGTCTTTGTCTAAAATGACAAGGCCGTGCATCTGTCCCCCAAAGCTGATGCCGGCTACCTGAGAAACATCATACCCATTTACTAATTTTTTTATTCCATCTACAACAGCTTCCCACCAGTCCTCCGGTTTCTGCTCTGACCAGCCGGGATGAGGGAAAGACAACGGATATTCATTGGAAACAATATTGCATATATTTCCGTTTCCTTCCATAAGCAGTAACTTCACTGCCGATGTACCTAAATCGACACCAATATAATACATAATGTACCTCCTGTTAGTTTTTAGAAAAGCGACCCGCAAGCGGGCCGCCAATAAAACAGCGTCCCCAAAGCCGGCATTTGCCGCCGGGCTTTGTGAACGTTATCTGTTTTGTATTTTACTTAAATGGATTCTCTGTCTTATAAAGCATTCCCTTTGGCTGGTTGAAACCAATCTCTTCAACCGGAACTCCAATATATTTAAATACTTCATACAGGGTTTTTCCGTAATGGCCGAATGCTACGGCGCCGTGATGAGGATAGTTGCCCTCGATCAGGACATGGCGGTAGAAACGTCCCATTTCCGGAATGGCGAAAATACCGATGGAGCCAAAGGAACGGGTTGCAACCGGCAGCACCTCGCCATTTGCGATGTAAGCGCGGAGCTTAGCATCGGATGTACTTTGCAGGCGGAAGAAAGTAATATCTCCGGGAACAATATCTCCCTCTAAGGTTCCGTTGGTAACTTCTACCGGAAGGCTTCTTGCCATGATCATCTGGTATTTCATCTCGCAGAAAGAAAGCTTGCTGGAAGCGGTATTTCCACAATGGAAGCCCATAAATACATCCGTGGAGGTGTAGTCAAATTTGCCTTTGATGTCCTCGTTGTAAATATCGTAAGGAACGGAGTTGTTAATATCCAACAGAGTAACCGCATCCTGACTGATGACTGTTCCGATAAACTCGCTCAGGCATCCGTAAATATCTACCTCGCAGGATACCGGAATGCCGCGGGAAGTCAGGCGGCTGTTTACATAGCAGGGAACAAAGCCGAACTGCGTCTGGAATGCCGGCCAGCATTTTCCGGCAAGGGCAACGTACTTTCTGTAACCTTTGTGATCCTCGATCCAATCTAACAGCGTCAGTTCATACTGAGCCAGTTTTTCAAGGATTTCCGGTTTTTTATTTCCGGCTCCCAGTTCTTTTTCCATATCGGCAACGACTTCCGGAATTCTCTTGTCGCCGGCATGGTTATTGAAGGCTTCAAATAAATCCAGCTCGGAATTTTCTTCAATCTCTACATTCAGGTTGTAAAGCTGTTTGATCGGAGCATTACAAGCTAAGAAGTTTAATGGACGCGGCCCGAAGCTGATAATTTTTAAGTTGTTCAGAGCGACAACAGTACGGGCGATCGGAATAAACTCGTGGATCATATCGGCGCATTCCTCAGCGGTACCCACCGGATATTCCGGTATGTATGCTTTGATATTCCTTAATTTTAAGTTGTAGCTGGCGTTCAGCATACCGCAGTAAGCATCTCCGCGTCCCTGAACCAGTCCGCCGTCCTTGGAAGTTTCCTCGGCAGCGGCACAGAACATGACCGGTCCGTCAAAATGCTTGGCAAGCAGTGTTTCAGCAATTTCAGGGCCAAAGTTACCAAGATATACAACAAGAGAATCGCATCCGTTTTTCTTGACGTCCTCAAGAGCCTGCACCATATGGATCTCGCTTTCTACAATACAGATAGGACATTCATAAATGTCGGCTGCGTCATATTTTTTGGCGTAAGCTTCTACTAAAGCTTTTCTTCTGTTGACGGACAGTGACTCCGGAAAACAGTCACGGCTCACGGCAACAATTCCGATTTTTGTTTTAGGCATATTGTTTGTCATCATGTTTGGTAAACCATCCTTTCATAAATTAATTTTATAGTTCTCCGCACTAGTATAATTATTTTAATATATTCAGGGGGAAAATGCAACTAATATATTTTTTAGGCAGTAACCGTTGCCATGGAATGAAAAATAGGGTAAAATAAGGAAGAATCTAATAAGGAATGCAGGAAAGGAAGGAGTTTTGACATGAAAAGAGTAGCTTTTTTGACTAGCGGCGGGGATTGTCAGGCGCTCAATGCCACGATGCGCGGAGTGGCGAAGACCCTTTATAATGCCGACCCGGACATTGAGATATATGGTATTCTGGAAGGGTATAAGGGGCTGATGTATGAGAATTACATTAAGATGAAACCATCAGATTTTTCCGGTATTCTGACAGAGGGAGGAACGATTCTCGGTTCCTCCCGCCAACCGTTTAAAAATATGAGAAAACCGGACGCGAATGGGATGGACAAGGTGCTTGCCATGGTGAACACCTATAAAAAGATGAAACTGGACTGCCTGGTAATACTGGGCGGGAATGGCACTCAGAAATCGGCTAATATGCTGAGGGAAGAGGGACTGAATGTCGTGAGCCTTCCGAAGACGATTGATAATGATATCTGGGGCTCGGACATGACCTTTGGTTTCCAGAGCGCGGTGGATATTGCCACTACTGCTATCGACTGCATCCACACGACAGCCTATTCCCATGGCCGCGTGTTTATTGTAGAAGTTATGGGACATAAGGTAGGGTGGCTGACGCTGCATGCCGGCATTGCCGGCGGGGCGGACGTGATACTTCTGCCCGAGATTCCTTATGATATTGATGCGGTGGTTGCCGCCATCCAGAGGAGGACGGAGGCGGGCAAACGCTTTTCTATTCTGGCGGTGGCAGAGGGAGCGATTTCCAAAGAGGACGCCGCCCTGACAAAGAAGGAAATGAAAGCGAAGCTGAAAAATAATCCGTATCCGAGTGTTTCCTATAAGATTGGCGCGGAAATTGAAGAGCGCACCGGGCAGGAGATTCGTATCACGGTACCCGGACATACCCAGCGGGGCGGAAGCCCCTGTGCCTATGACCGGGTGATTGCCAGCCGTCTGGGAGCGGCGGCGGCTCAGCTCATTTTAAAAGAAAAATATGGATATATGGTGGGATTTAAAAATGATGAAATCGTGCCGGTTCCTCTGGAGGAAGTGGCAGGGAAATTAAAGATGGTTGACCCGGATTCTTCTATTATAAAGGAAGCAAAAAGTCTGGGCATCAGTTTTGGAGATGAGAGGTAATTTATGTCTTATCAGGCATTATATCGAAAGTACCGTCCCAGGGATTTTTCCGACGTCAAGGGACAGGAGGCTATTGTAACAACATTATCGAACCAGCTTCGGGCTGACCGCGTAGGCCATGCCTACCTGTTCTGCGGGACAAGGGGGACGGGAAAGACTACCGTGGCAAAAATTTTTGCCAAAGCGGTAAATTGTGAGAATCCGACAGAGTACGGCCCCTGTGGGGAGTGCGCCATGTGCCGCGCCATTGAAAATCAGACCTCGATGAATGTTGTGGAAATTGACGCCGCTTCCAATAACCGGGTGGATGATATCCGGCAGGTTATTGATGAAGTGCAGTATTCGCCGGCAGAGGGAAATTATAAGGTCTATATTATTGACGAGGTGCATATGCTTTCCACCAGCGCCTTTAACGCCCTGTTAAAGACCCTGGAGGAACCGCCCTCCTATCTGATTTTTATTCTGGCAACGACAGAGGCTCATAAGATCCCCCTGACAATTCTGTCCCGATGCCAGCGGTATGATTTTAAGAGAATCGGGGTGGAAACGATAGCCGGGCGGCTGAGGGAACTTCTGGACACCGAGGGAGTAAAGGCAGAGGAAAGAGCCCTGACTTATATTGCTAAACAGGCGGACGGAGCGCTTCGCGACGGGCTCAGCCTTTTGGAGCAGTGCATTTCTTTTTATTTCGGACAGACCCTGACCTATGAAAATGTTCTGACGGTATTGGGAGCGGTAGACCAGAGCGTTTACGGCGAGCTTATGGAAGCGCTGGCGCAGGGCAGCGTCGAGCAGGTTATCGGGATCATTGCCCGTGTTACCGGGCAGGGAAAGGATTTAACCCAGTTCACCAATGAATTTGTCTGGTATCTGCGAAACCTGTTGATAGTAAAAACAGCGGAGGATGCAGACCGGCTGATTGATATGTCCAGCGAGAACCGGCAGGAATTGAACCGGTATGCCGGGGAAATAGAAACGGAAATGATATTCCGCTATATTCGCATTTTGTCGGAGCTGGCTAATGAGATGAAATATGGCAATAATAAACGGGTGCTGTTAGAGGTGGCATTGGTTAAGCTGTGCTGCCCGCAGATGGAGCGGGATTACGAATCGCTTTTAAATCGGGTGCATAACCTGGAGGCGGCCTTGGAGAAGCTGCAGGAGGGATTTTCCTCCGGGACATTGGCGGCGGCAGCGCCGACGCCGGAACAGGCGTCTGCACCGGCGCCAAAAAGAGAGCTTCGTCCGGAGGCAGTTCCGGAGGATGTAAGGAGTCTGGTGGCAAACTGGCAGCAGGTGCTGAGGCAGTTAGGGCCGGTATCCCAGGGAATGCTCAATGATGTAGTGCTGTCCGTGTCGGATGACGGGAAACTAATCTTAGCTTTTTCCCAGTCTACTACAGCCGAGTATTTTAAAAGGGAAGAAAATCAGCGGGAATTAATTGAGGCGGCGGGACATTTGATTGGAAAGGAAATACAGATGGATATCCGGCATGTGGAAAACCGTCAGGAATTTAACGCATTACCGGAGCTTAGGAATATAATAAAAAAAGTAGATATTGAAATTATGGATTGATCGGCATGCGATTCATGCCGGGAGAAAGGATGGTTGAAAATGGCAAGACGTGGCGGAGGTTTCCCGGGCGGAGGAATGCCGGGGAATATGAATAACCTGATGAAGCAGGCACAGAAAATGCAGCGCCAGATGGAGCAGACGCAGAAAGAGATGGAGGAAAAGGTGTATGAGGCTTCCTCCGGCGGCGGTGCTGTGACAGTACAGGTTTCCGGAAAAAAGGAAGTTCTGTCGGTAAAACTGTCAGAGGAAGTAGTGGATCCGGAGGATATTGAAATGCTGGAGGATTTGATTGTGGCAGCGACAAACGAAGCTCTTCGCAAACTGGAAGAAGACAGTACGAAATCCATGGAGGCGTTGACCGGAGGGCTCAATCTGGGCGGAGGCTTTCCATTTTGATGAATTATTACAGTGAATCGATAAATAATTTGATTGAAGAGTTAGCAAGCCTGCCCAATATTGGGCCGAAATCTGCCCAGAGGCTTGCCTTCCATATTTTAAATCTGCCGGAAAAGAGAGTGGAGCATCTGGCGAAAAGTATTTTGACCGCGAAGAAAAAAATCTGTTTTTGCAAGAAATGTTTTAATCTTACAGACAGGGAGCTTTGTCCGGTGTGCAGTAATCCCAAGCGGGACTTTTCGACGATCATGGTAGTGGAAGAGCCAAGCGATTTGGCGGCTTACGAAAAGATAGGACAGTATCAGGGGGTATATCATGTCCTGCACGGGGCGGTAAATCCCATGGTGGGGGTACAGCCGGAGAACTTAAAATTAAAAGAGCTGATGCAGCGCCTCCAGCGTGAGGACGTAAAGGAAGTTATTGTGGCAACGAACTCAACGGTGGAGGGAGAGGCGACAGCTCTTTGGATTAGCAAATATGTGAAGCAGGCGGGAATCCGCGTCACCAGGATTGCCAGCGGCGTTCCGGTGGGCGGCGCCTTGGAGTTTATTGATGAAATGACATTATTCCGCGCGCTGGAGGGCAGGACGGAACTTTGATTCCCACAGGCAGCGGTAAATGCCAAGGGAAATAAAATCGGCCAGCTGCATAACAAGGTTGAGATGCGTGGTCTGCAGCATCATCTGTCCGCCAAAGCCGGAGAGGTTTACGATGCCGGTAATATAAATGTCGCCGACAGAGGGGAGATTTTTATCCACACCGATGCCGGGGCAGAGGGAACCTTCCCCCAGCGTTACATAACCGACATGGGCGGCAGTCCCCAAAGAGGCATCAATGGCGATTACCAGTGCATCGGGATGATACAGATGGATAAAGTTGACGGTGGTTTCCAGGTTTTTGGCATGGATGGGTTTCTCCAACGTACCATAAACATGGAAGCCTTTTTGTTGGAAGCGGCGCTCGTGGAAGCGGAGCTTATGTCCGATGATGGGGCCAAGGCAATCTCCGGTAGCGCGGTCGGAGCCGATGCAAACAAGAACAATTTCTCTATTTTTATGATTAAATTTTTCCAACAGGTTTTGGAAAGAAGAGGTAAAGTTAAAAAGAGCCTGCGTTTCAGCAGGATTAAAATACTGAATCATAATCATCTGCCTTTCTGTTATCGAAATTAGGTGTTATAAAAAGTATTCTCATATTTTGAATTTTTAACACGGAAAAAAAAGCAGATTTTCTATAAAAAATAGTTTCCTGCATAAGAATCGACAAAATCAGCAGAATGCATATGCTATAGTAGGGGCAGAACAGTGAAGAAATGGGGGATGATTATGCAGTGGAATAAACCAAAAAGCGTCAGGCAGATAGGCGATATACCGGGACGTGGACGGATTTATATGGAGGATTATGTCATACGTTTTGCCAAAAAGCTGGCAAAAAGCGGACAGGGGCTTGATAAGGCTGCCGTCCTGCTGGGAAATACCTATCTGACAAATGAAGAAAAGATATATCAGATATCGGGGATTGTAGAGATACCCAACTTTGCTTCCCGGACAAGCCCGGCTTTTTCCCAGGATACATGGAATCGTATTTACACGGAGATAAAAGAGAATTTTACTGATCTGGAAATTATCGGATGGTATTATTCCCGGCAGGGATTTTCGGTAAAGGACGTTTCGCTGCTGTTAGAAATACACAAGCAAAATTTCCAGCGCCGGGATAAGGTGTTATATTTATATGAAGAAACAGAGAAAGAGGACAGCTTTTTTCTTTACCGGAACGGGCATTTTGAGCGGCAGAAGGGCTATTATATTTATTATGAAAAAAATCCGGAGATGCTCCATTATATGGAAAAGGAAGCAAACCGGCATGTACATATCGTGGAACAGGAGGATGACCGGGTCATCCGAAATATCCGTGGAGTTATAGAAGAAAAAGAAAAGGGAAAACAAAAGAAACGGCAAAAAGAAAGCCGGATGGGATACAGCATGGGAGTGATGATTGCGCTGATCGCCATCCTGATCGGGGCGGCCGCCCTGAAAAACCAGACAACGCTGGAGCAGGTAAAGGGACAGCTTCAGGCATTACAGGACATGGCATTAGGAGAGAAAAAAAACAGTAACACAACGATGGTGGAAACAATGGGAAGTAATCTGGCACGGATGACAGCGCCGCCGGCTCCCTCCGCTGTCCCCTCCGGCATGCCGGCTTCCTTTTCTGCGGCGGCTGCCTCTCCCGCCCCTTCTGTTTCCGGTACCGGGGCAATGCCGGCAAGCCAACGTCCGGTTGCCAAATAAAAGAACGGTATGTTATACTAAAGAAAATATGTAAATGGAAACACAAGAGGAGGGAAAGAGTTGGCAGATTTGGTTTCAATTATGAGCAGGAGGGGGAAACAGAATTCCGACAGAAAAAGGACAAATAAAAGGATTGTCCTGATTGCCCTGTTTCTTGTCCTTGGCGTTGGCGCGCTAGCACTTCTCTCCTATTATTTTAATAACCGCTGTTTTAACGGCTATGAGGTTGAGTCTGCCGTAAACCGGAGTGACAGCAATAATGTGAATTATACATTGTATAAGGATGAGCTGCTAAAATACAGCCGAAGCGGCATCAGCGCTCTGGATAAGGATGGAAAAAGCCTGTGGAACGGCGGCTATGAGATGAAACAGCCCCAGTTGGATATGTGTGGGGATTATATTGTAACGGCAGATGTTATGGGGAAGTTTTTTTATGTGTATAATGGGAAGGATGAGGGGACAAGCCTCGAAACGACCCTGCCGATCGTCCGTGCCAAGGTGGCAGGGCAGGGGGTGGTGGCCGCCCTTTTACAGGATAGCGACTCCAATGTATTGAATCTTTATAATCCTTACAGCAGTACGGAAAGCCTTCTGGTAGAGATTCCCACCAATGTCAGCGAGGAGGGATATCCGCTGGACTTTGACATATCGCCGGATGGAAAGAGCGTAGTGACTTCTTATATGCTGGTTTCGGGAAATACAGTGGAAAATAAGGTCAGTTTTTATAACTTTACCGAGGTGGGGCAGGATAAAAATACTCTGGTAGGGGGAAAATCTTTTGGGGACAGCATGATATCCGCAGTGGAATTTGTGGCGGAGGATGAGGTGGCGGTTTTCCATGAAACCGGATTCCGGCTGTTTAACCGTATGAAGCAGCCGAACCTTTTAGCGGAAAAGGAATTTGGCAAGGATGAGGAAATCCGGAGCATGGCATACAGCGATAAATATATTGGAGTGGTGACAGAACAGGCAAAGGATAAGCGCAAACAAAAATTGTATCTGTATAATTTGAGAGGGAAAGAAGAACTGGAAAAGGAGATTTCTTATGATTATGCGGAAATGAAAATTTACGGGGAAGAGATTATTTTTTATTCCACCCACCATTGTTATATTATGAGGTCAAACGGAAGAGAGAAGTTTAATTGTAAATTGGAAGAAGAGATAACGGCTGTTTTCCCAACGAAAAAGGAAAGCCTTTACACATTGGTGGATGCGTCAGAGATAAAAACGATAAAGCTGTCAGAAACCTGATGCAGTAGAAAGTTTCCGACAGGCAGATACAGGAAAGGACGGTATCGGAATGGAAGCGAGGATAGCAGAATGCATAGCGCTCGGACTGGTGCTGCTGAGCGTGTTTGACGGGGCATATAAGGGACTTGTGCTGAAAATATATTCTATGGTACGATTTGTACTGTTACTGATAGTGACAATGATTCTTGTACCTTTGATAATGCCGCTTCTGCCGCCTGATGTGACAGCGAAGGAGGGGATTGCTTTTTTAGTGGGTCTGGCAGTTTCCGGAGTGGCGCTTTCGATCGTGGCAAAGTTGTTAAAAATAGTAGACCACGTTCCGGTAATCAATACAGTAAATAAAATAGGCGGCGCTGCGCTCGGACTGGTCTGCGGGCTTTTACTCATCTGGGCTGTACTGTTAGCAATCGGCGCTTTTCAGGAAGTGCCCTGGTGCCGGACGGTAACGGGATATATCCGGCAGAGCCCGGTATTAATGATGATCCAAACTTATAATCCCTTACCGGCAATTTTAAAAAATTTTAATTTTCCAATAATTTGAAATAAGGGTTGACAAAGGAAAAACCGCACGATATAATGATTTAGCATGCGTTCGTGCGCATTATAGCGTGGGAAACGGACATATTGCGTGTCCGTTTTTTATATGCCGCTATAAGCCGGACAGAATTTTTAAGTCTGCCCCGGACGGATGGATGCACAAAATAAACAAACAGGAGGTGAAAATTAATGCCAACTTTTAACCAATTAGTAAAGCAGGGAAGAAAATCGGTTGCGAAGAAATCCAATTCTCCCGCATTGCAGTCCTCTTACAACTCTTTAAAGAAAAAGTCTGTAAACACCAGCTCTCCACAGAAGCGCGGTGTCTGCACAGTTGTTCGTACTGCTACACCGAAGAAGCCTAACTCGGCGTTGCGTAAAATTGCCAGAGTTCGTCTTTCCAACGGCATCGAGGTAACAAGTTATATTCCGGGCGAAGGACACAACCTTCAGGAGCATAGCGTTGTCATGATCCGTGGCGGACGTGTTAAGGATCTTCCTGGTACCAGATACCACATTATCCGTGGTACATTGGATACAGCCGGTGTTGCCAACAGAAAGCAGGCTCGCTCCAAATATGGTGCTAAGAAACCGAAAGCAAGCAAGTAAGGAATCATTATTTGCGAAAAATGAAATATGAAGTTTCGGTAATTGCTGAAATTACTAATTCCAAAAGTACCGGATTAATTTTTGCATCTTATTTTATATATTATGTAATGTGAGTGAGCAAGATTTAAGCTGGTGCGGACACAAGTCGTGAGTACCTGTGAATTAATATTATATTAAGGAGGGAAGTAACGTGCCACGTAAAGGACATATTCAGAAAAGAGATGTATTGGCAGATCCAGTCTACAAAAATAAGATTGTTACCAAACTGATTAACAATATTATGCTGGATGGCAAAAAAGGCGTTGCTCAGAGAATCGTGTACGGAGCCTTTGAACAGGTTGCTGAGAAAACCGGGAAAGATGCTCTGGAAGTATTCGACGAAGCAATGAATAATGTTATGCCTGAGCTTGAGGTTAAGGCAAGACGTATCGGCGGTTCCACTTATCAGGTTCCTATCGA
The DNA here is from genome assembly GCA_947628225.1 of uncultured Lachnospiraceae bacterium. GTDB lineage: Bacteria > Bacillota > Clostridia > Lachnospirales > Lachnospiraceae > Eubacterium_F. The sequence goes on along the minus strand of CANQYY010000022.1, from coordinate 7,233 downwards.
AGTTCGTCCTGACCGCAGACAGGCGCTGGCTCTTCGTTGGTTGACCACCTATTCCCGTGCGAGAGGCGAAAAGACCATGAAGGAAAGACTTGCCAATGAAATTATGGATGCCGCTAATAATACCGGCTCATCTGTAAAGAAGAAAGAAGATATGCATAAGATGGCTGAGGCAAATAAAGCGTTTGCTCACTATCGTTGGTAAGAGAGAAAGATCCTGAAGCAAACGCTTTTGCGTTTGCTCACTATTGTTGCTAAAAAAGGAGGAACTGGCTTTGGCTGGAAGAGATTATCCATTAGAGCGTACCAGAAATATTGGTATTATGGCTCATATCGATGCCGGTAAGACAACGCTGACAGAGCGTATTTTGTATTATACCGGTGTCAATTATAAAATCGGTGAAACTCATGATGGCGCTTCTACCATGGACTGGATGGAGCAGGAGCAGGAGAGGGGTATTACCATTACCTCTGCCGCTACGACCTGTCACTGGACCTTGGAAGATCACCACAAGGCAAAACCGGGCGCATTAGAACACCGTATCAATATCATTGATACTCCGGGACATGTGGACTTTACTGTAGAGGTAGAGCGTTCCCTGCGTGTGCTGGATGGCGCGGTAGGTGTTTTTGATGCAAAAGCAGGTGTTGAGCCTCAGTCCGAGAATGTATGGCGTCAGGCTGACACATATAATGTACCGCGTATGGCATTCATCAATAAGATGGATAAGATGGGTGCTGACTTTTATTATTCCGTTCAAACGATCATTGACCGTTTGGGGAAAAATGCAATTCCTGTTCAGATTCCAATCGGACAAGAGGATGATTTTGTTGGACTGATTGATTTATTTGAAATGGAAGCGTATTACTATAAAGATGATAAGGGCGAAGACATTGAGATTACGGAAATTCCGGATGATATGAAAGAACTTGCCCAGAAATGGCATGAAAACCTCGTAGAGAAAATCTGTGATTTGGATGATGATCTGATGATGCAGTATCTGGAAGGGGAAGAGCCGTCTGTTGACGACCTTAAAAAGGCGCTTCGTAAAGGAACTATCGATTGCGAGGCAGTTCCGGTATATTGTGGTTCTGCTTACAAGAATAAAGGCGTTCAGAAAATGTTAGACGGGGTAATCGAGTATATGCCGGCTCCCACAGACATTCCTGACATCACAGGTGTAGATGAAGAGGGAAATGCCGTTACCCGCCGTTCTTCTGACGAGGAACCATTTTCTGCTCTGGCATTTAAAATTATGTCTGATCCATTCGTAGGAAAGCTTGCTTTCTTCCGTGTGTATTCCGGTACATTGAATTCCGGTTCTTATGTACTGAATGCAACGAAAGGGAAGAAGGAGCGTGTCGGACGTATTTTGCAGATGCACGCCAATAAACGAACCGAATTAGATAAGGTATACTCCGGAGATATCGCCGCTGCCGTTGGTTTTAAATTAACAACAACAGGGGATACCATCTGTGATGAGAAGAATCCGGTAATCCTTGAATCCATGGAATTCCCGGAACCGGTTATCGAGCTTGCGATTGAGCCGAAAACGAAAAACGACCAGGGAAAAATGGGCGAAGCGCTTTCCAAGCTGGCAGAGGAAGATCCTACATTCCGCGCCCACACTGACTCGGAAACCGGTCAGACGATTATCGCCGGAATGGGCGAGCTCCATCTGGAAGTTATCGTTGACCGTCTGCTTCGTGAGTTTAATGTAGAGGCAAATGTAGGCGCTCCTCAGGTTGCTTACAAGGAAACATTTACGAAGGAAGTTGAAGTGGACAGCAAATATGCGAAGCAGTCCGGTGGTCGTGGTCAGTACGGTCACTGCCGCGTACGCTTCACACCAATCGATCCGAACGGCGAAACCACTTACGAATTTGAATCTACGGTAGTCGGCGGCGCGATTCCGAAGGAATATATCCCGGCAGTAGACCAGGGAATCCAGGAGGCTTCGCAGTCCGGTATTCTTGCCGGATTCCCGGTACTGGGTATTCATGCGAACTGCTATGACGGTTCTTATCATGAAGTGGACTCTAGTGAAATGGCTTTCCATATTGCGGGTTCCATGGCATTTAAGGAAGCGATGCAAAAGGGCGATGCCGTACTGTTAGAGCCAATCATGAAGGTAGAGGTAACAATGCCGGAGGAATATATGGGCGATGTTATCGGAAGCCTGAATGCAAAGCGTGGGCAGATTGAGGGTATGGATGACCTCGGCGGCGGTAAGATTGTAAGAGCATTTGTTCCGCTGGCTGAAATGTTTGGTTATTCTACAGAACTTCGCTCTACCACTCAGGGACGCGGAAATTATTCCATGTTCTTTGAGAGATATGAAAAATGCCCGAAGAATGTTCAGGACAAGGTACTTGAGCAAAAAGTCGGCAAATAAAGATAAGATACAATTAGATAAAAAGGGGGCTTGCTTTTTTAACAGGTTTCCCCTATAATAGTGCTATATATTGGCAATGTTTCTAAATAAAAATTATATTAAAAATGTTAGGAGGACGTTTAGAAATGGCTAAGGAAAAATATGTAAGAAGCAAACCGCATTGTAACATTGGTACCATCGGACATGTAGACCATGGTAAAACTACTCTGACAGCAGCTATCACAAAGGTACTGTCTGAAAGAGTATCAGGAAACGAAGCTACGGATTTCGAGAATATTGATAAGGCACCGGAAGAAAGAGAGCGTGGTATCACAATTTCCACTGCACACGTTGAGTATGAAACTGAGAAAAGACATTATGCTCATGTTGACTGCCCAGGACATGCCGACTACGTTAAGAACATGATCACCGGTGCTGCCCAGATGGATGGCGCTATCTTAGTAGTAGCTGCTACCGATGGTGTTATGGCTCAGACAAAGGAGCACATCCTTTTGTCCCGTCAGGTAGGCGTACCTTATATCGTAGTATTCCTGAACAAATGCGATATGGTAGATGATGACGAGCTGATCGAGCTGGTAGAAATGGAAGTTACAGAGCAGCTTGAAGAATATGAATTCACTGATTGCCCGATTATCAAGGGTTCTGCTCTTGGCGCATTGGAAGATCCGAGCGGCAAATGGGGCGATGCTATCATGGAACTGATGAATACGATTGATGAGTATATTCCGGATCCGCAGCGTGATACAGATAAACCGTTTGTAATGCCTGTGGAGGACGTATTCTCTATTACCGGTCGTGGTACAGTTGCTACCGGACGTGTTGAGGCTGGTACTCTTCACTTAAATGATGAGGTTGAGATCGTTGGTATTAAGGAAGATACAAGAAAAGTCGTTGTAACAGGAATCGAGATGTTCCACAAAGAGTTGGATGAGGCTCAGGCAGGAGATAATGCCGGTGTTCTTCTTCGTGGTGTACAGAAGAACGAAATCGAAAGAGGACAGGTACTTTGCCAGCCCGGAACATTGACCTGCCATACTAAGTTTACTGCTCAGGTTTATGTATTGACTAAGGACGAGGGAGGACGTCATACTCCGTTTTTCAATAACTACCGTCCACAGTTCTACTTCCGTACAACGGACGTAACCGGTGTAGTTCAGCTTCCGGATGGAACTGAGATGTGCATGCCTGGTGATAACGTAGAGATGACTATCGAATTGATTCACCCGATCGCTATGGATCAGGGTCTTACATTCGCTATCCGTGAGGGTGGTAGAACGGTTGGATCCGGTCGTGTGGCTACGATTATTGAATAATTAGTAAAAAGCTGGATTTTATGGGGCTTTCCTAAGAATAGGGAAGCCCTTTTTATGTCTAAAATGGGCGAATCAGTTTATGCCGTATTTTCAACTGTTGTACACATTCGACCGGGTAGGGAAATGCTTTGACCAGATGTTCCAGAAAAATCAGGGAGGAATAGGAACTGTGTTTTTCAAAGGCTTCCACAAAGCGCCAGCGGGAATACTCATCGATTGCGGTAAATGTACTGTCTGTTGGTTTGGTATTTGATAGCAGCCTTGGTAATACCATACTTTTCCGCATATTTGATTAATGATAGACGATACCTCATATCTTGTGTTATAGTATTCATGGCAGAGAACTCCTTTACGTTTTGTTTTTTTGTGGTGATTAAACTATAACACAAAGGCAGTATCTCTGCTTTTTAAATATTCAGTTGTAACATATGTATTGTAATCCTACAACTCTGTTCTTGAATAAATCAAAAATTGATTGAAATATTCAATATTATTTGGTATAATTATGAAATTAATAAAGAGGAAGTTTTGCAAGGGTGAAATTATGGTAAAAGTCAGTTATAATAAACTTTGGAAATTGCTGATAGATAAGGGGATGAGCAAAACACAGCTCAGAGAACAAACTGGAATTACTACAAATGTAATTGCAAAAATGGGAAAAAATGAAAATGTATCTACAGAAGTTATTTGTAAAATTTGTGAAACACTAAACTGTCAGATTACTGATATTATAGAACTAGTTGAGGAAGATGAAAAAATGTTCCATGTGTCCTGATAATTGGACACATATTATGGTAGTATGATAAAAAAGAAGGAGTAGCAGTATGTTTTGTACGATTGAATTATTTGCTGGTGCGGGCGGACTTGCATTAGGAATTGAGAGAGCTGGCTTTGAAACGCTGGGATTGATTGAATTTGATAAAGATGCGGCAGATACGTTGAAAAAGAATAGACCTAACTGGAATGTTATAAATGATGACATTGCTAACATTTCTTGTTTGGATTTAGAAGAATATTTTCATCTGAAGAAAGGCGAATTAGATTTATTATCTGGAGGAGCGCCTTGTCAAGCGTTTTCTTATGCAGGAAAAAGGCTTGGTTTGGGAGATGCCAGAGGGACGCTTTTTTATCATTATGCATTATTTTTACAGAAACTGCAGCCGAAAATGTTTTTGTTTGAAAACGTTAAAGGGTTGCTTACGCATGATCATGGAAATACATATAAGACTATGTTGAACATCTTTACAAAAGCAGGATATGCAATTGATAAAAAAGTATTAAATGCATGGGATTATGGAGTTCCTCAAAAAAGGGAGCGTTTAATTACGATTGGAATTAGAAGCGATTTAGTAGGAAAAACAGAATATATTTTCCCTAAACCTCATGATTATAAACCTGTGCTGAGAGATGTTTTGTTGGATTGTCCGGATAGTCCATTTATCCCATATGGAGAAAAAAAGAAAAAAATATTTGAGTTGGTTCCGGCGGGTGGGTATTGGCGAGATATTGATCCAAGTGTAGCAAAAGAATACATGAAAAGTTGTTGGGAAATGGGGGGCGGACGTACAGGAATTTTACGAAGAATGAGTTTAGATGAACCGTCGCTAACTGTATTAACATCACCATCCCAAAAGCAGACAGAACGTTGCCATCCTTTAGAGGCGCGACCTTTTACCATAAGAGAAAATGCAAGGTGTCAGACTTTCCCGGATGAGTGGGAATTTTGTGGGAATGTTTCATCACAGTATAAACAAGTAGGGAATGCAGTTCCCGTTAATTTAGCGCAGGATATTGCGACAGAAATTTATCATTCACTTGCGATGCTGAAAAAAAGGGAGAAAATCAAGGAGGCAATATAATGAGCTGGTTATTGAATTTTATATCGGAAGAAGATTTTGTAAAGCATGTCGGGGCAACAATAGAGAAGTATGGGGAAAAACTTGAATCTTACGATGTCAAGCGTTTTAACAAGAACATTATTGATCCGATAAAGCTGATTTTCGATAAAACAGTATATCAGACTTCATGGGAAGAAATGGTTGGAAATGAAATATTCCGCCAGCGTGATAAATCGAACAATAATGATATAGGCTATTTTCATCAGAGAATATTTCAATACATAGATAAATGCAGAGTGCCGGAGAATGGAAAAGAAGGAGGATGGGATGTCATTTATCAGAATCCAGATGGAATAGTGTTGCCCGATGGTGATAAGGTTCATACGGTGTATGTTGAAATGAAAAACAAGCATAATACAATGAACTCAGCTTCTGCAGGCAAAACCTATATAAAAATGCAAAATCAGCTATTAAGTGATGATGACTGCGCTTGCTTTTTGGTAGAGGCAATCGCTCAAAGGTCGCAGAATATAAAGTGGGAAACTACGGTAGATGGAAAACGTGTATCACATAAAAGAATACGACGAGTAAGCCTAGATCAGTTTTATGCAGTTACGACTGGAGAGGAAAATGCGTTTTATAATATGTGTATGACGCTTCCGGATGTAATTGAAAAAGTAGTAAAGCAGGATGGAAACGTTCGGATTCCGCATGATACTGTTCTGCAGGAGCTAAAAAATATTGCTGCTATGTCAGGTAAAGAAACGGAAGATATGGCAATGGCTATTGCAGTATATATGTTGGGATTTAATTCTTATTTGGGATTTTCTGACTTGATAGAAAATGATAGGAGCAGCATGGAAAATGAGAATTTCTTGAAACGAATTTATGCTTATGCCAAAGGATTGAGTAACGAGAATTAGGATATTAATATAAATTTGGGAAAGTGGGGTAATATGCAAGAGAAATATTGGCGGTATATGGTTCAAATAAAAGCATGGATATTTTATTTAGACTTATATAGAGAAGATTCATATAAATGGGAAAAAAGAATTAATGTTTTTAGTGCAATTGCATCGTCTACAAGTATTGCTGCGTGGGCGATATGGCAACAACTATCTTTTATATGGTCATTTATAATTGCAATTTCACAAGTATTAAGCGCAATAAAAGGGTTTATGCCATATAGCAAAAGACTAAAAGTAATTGTACCATTTATGGAAGATTTAAAGTTTTTGTATAATAGGATCGAGTACACTTGGTTTAAAGTTGCATCGGGTGAAATGACGGAAGAAGAAATAAACGAAATTTTATATGGATTTAAAAATGAATATACAAATATAGAAAGTAAGTACTTAAAAGAGGAAACGCTTTTGGAGAATGAGCGTTTTAAGAAAAAGTCAGATATAAAAACAGATGGTTACTTTGAAAATAATTTTTAGGGAGGATTATATGGGAGAAAGAAAAAATAGTAATACAAGAGGAAATGGACATGAAAGTAGACGCGATTCTAATAATAGAAGCAAGCGAAGGTTTAGCTTACCGCCGACATCTTCTAAGCCACCAATGCCACCGGTAAAACCGCCTAAAAAGAATTAGATAGAAACTTTAAAAAGTCTGCAAATAAAAAGTCAAGCAGAAATTTGTGAACTTTGAAAATTTTATACAGGTTGAATGAAAAGCACAAAA
>CANQYY010000021.1 GCA_947628225.1 uncultured Lachnospiraceae bacterium | reverse complement strand
TATTTTTGGATTCATGATATACAGATAAATCAAACGGATTTATATATTCAGGGGTTGGTATGTAATACTGAGAAATCAAGTATTGCGGGTTACTATGTAGAAGAAAATGCGGCTGAGAATGGCATATGGAAGGTTAATTTGGAAACAGGACAAAGAAAGCAGGTAGTAAATAACATATATTATGGGGGAATTTACATATTGGGTGATGTATTATATGCAGTTGATGACGGTAAGTATGAAACTTTTGTATCTATAGCGGAAACCTCCTGTGAGGACATATTAAAAAATACTGCAGGAGAAACAGTAACGTCAGATGCAATGAGCGGCGGGGCGATAGATTCCAATATAGTAAGCGGGAAAGCAATAACTGAGGATAAAGTGCAAAGTGGAAATTCGTATTATATGAAAAGCGGAAAGACAAATTATAAAGGTGATTTTACATTTTCTGATGATGACATAGATACAAAAGATGTGAATGTTAAATGCGTCTTTTTGGGGAATTCCAGACGAGGTAAATTGTATCACTTAACATTTGATTCCGTAGAAGGCGCAGCTATACCGAAGAAGTTGTTAAATTTAGGATATTTTTATGTTAGGGAAAAGGAAATATTTCGCATTTTAGAAATATCTGAAAAGCAAAAAAGGGATATCTTAGATAAGGATCAGATTCCTGATGATGCAACTTTAGTGTGTAGTGAAAAAGGGAAAAAGGATAAAAATAAAAGGAAAGGCGTACATGAAAAAATAACTGTCAATGATGATATAGTAGAATATAGTTATTACAACAATTCTGTAGAAACATTATCTTTTTATGAAACGATTTTTTGGAAGAAGGACGTCGGAATGATATTATACAGGCGCGGTTATGGCGCGGAATTGGAGGCAATTACATTGTGGTTAGAAAAATATGTCAATAATCCGCATGAATTTGATATTAAAGGAAATAAATGATATCCGAGAAAAGAAATGGGAGTGGAGAGCAAAGTTTGATTCAAAAGAGGAGAATTTTCAATACAGGGAATCAATAAAGAAATTTATCTTGTTATTAGGGAAAGGGACTATGATGAAGAAAAAATATGTGTTGCAGCTTATTCTATTTATACTGTTATTTGTTATGCTAGCGGGTTGCAATAGAACATTTGACGAAACAAAAAGCGAAACCGGCAGTTCAAACGAAGAGAATGAAATTATTACTGCTCTTAATAATAAGCACAATCAATATAATGCATATTGTATTTGTGAAGAAAACGAGTATGCTATCCAACAATTAACTTTAGCGGGGCAGATAGTGAATACATTTGAGGTAACGAAAAAGGAAAAGGGCGTAGCCTTGTTGGAGATAGCATATGTCACGGATGAGGAGATATTATATATATTGGACAAGGGTGGTAAATGTGAGTTATGGAGCATTCCACTAGCGCACTATAATAATAAGGAGCATGTGCAGACTCAAAAAAAGAAATTACTTTTTCGCACGACAAATAGAATAAATGTATTGTATGCAGACACTGAATATATAGCATACAAAGAATATTGGCAGTATGCAGAATACGATCGTATTCATCAGAAAAATGTTTTGATAGATGAAGAAAGGAAAAAAGAATCGTACAGTCAACCGAATAGTTTTATTATTCATAATATGGAATTAGGGAATAGAAATGTTGATGGGATGATATTGTTAGCAAAAAATGTGGGAGAGAATCAGTATCCTGAAAACATATATGTGCATAAAGTTGGATCAGGAAAGGTAAAAAAGATTGCCAATACCTATATATCGAAGAATTGGACTATTAAACTAGTTTATTCCGATAATAGGATATATTATACCGGATTAAAAAAAGACTGGAGAAATGAAGAGCAATCCTGGCAAATATGGTGTTACGATTGTAAGTCAAATAGCAATTATTGTATTATAGAAGAAAAGCAGTTAAAAGATATAGTTTCGTTTTCTAAAATTGATGAATTGTTTTTAAATCACAATGAGTTATGGATTAAAATAGAGAATGAAAAATGTAGTTTTTTGTATTATCCATTTATATCACATGAAAAACAATCAGAATCCGTAATTAAAAAGGCAACGAAATTAAATCAGTATATAGATTCGTTGAATAATGAAAATAAGGATATTTCTGTATTGAATATAGGTAATAATCAATGCATTATTGAGGAGAGTAATGCAAGTGATTCTAAAATTCATTGCTATGACATAAAAAATGCACGTGAATGTTGGTTGTTTGAGCCATGATATATCTGAGGAGGGGGAGATTATGAAAAATAAGTTTGGCTGGATAAATATGAAAAGAGTACTATCCAGCTTAGGAGTCGTTATAGCATTTCTTATTCTTGTTTGTATGATAGTATGCGGTTATAAGTTTTATAAATCTTACACCAGTATAGAAGGGATCAAAGGAGAAGAATGTATTGGGAAAAAGAGGTCGCCGGATAGCAGGTATGAAGCGCAGGCATTTAGAAACAATGGAGGCGCTACTTCAGATTACGCAGTCCTGGTCGTTTTAATTGATTTGAAAAATGGGACTGAAAAAAATATTTTTTGGGATTATCATTGCGATTATGTGGAGATGAAGTGGAATTCCAATAACATAATTGAAATAAATGGAATTGTATTAAAAGTTCCGGATCAAGTATATGATTACCGGAAAAATAAGTCTGCAAATAAAAGTTAAGAAGAAATCTTCTGTTTCGCACAGGGAATCAATAAAGGAATTTTTATTGTTATTAGGGAAAGGGGACTATGATGAAGAAAAAATATGTGTTACAGTTTATTCTATTTATACTGTTATCTGTTATGTCAGCGGGTTGCAATAGAACGGAAAATAATCTGCCTCAAAAGAATCAGACGGAGAAACCAATTTATACAGTAAATCCTGCGGCGCATACGGCTTCTCCGAAGACGAATAGAGAAAAAACAAAAAGCGTTACTGTGACGGATGAAACCGGGGAAAAGCATAAATTGAAACTGGGGGAAATAGATGAAGCGGATGTGGGGGTTCGTTTTGGTACAGCTTCTTTTATGCGGGCTTCTCAAATTTCGGATGGACATTATTACTATTTGCATGTAGGAAAAGGAGGCAAAAATACGATTTACCGGGATAAAAAAATGGAAGTAGGGACGTTTTTTGTAAGAGAGGGAGAGATATCAGGATTTGCAAAAGTCGGAGCGGATTATTTTGCCTGTATTTCGCATGATGAGATAGATCCGGAAAGTTTTGATATTGAAAACATGACCTATGATATTGTTCGAATCGATTTGGCGACGCAAAGTGTTAAAGTACTTCTGGGAAATTGTGCATGGGATGGATATCGTGGTGAAATACAAATAAATAGCGGGCATATAATTTTTTACGGAGGTAAGATGTATTATGATTCCAGAACGGACGTGCCAGTGGAATTGGCAGGTTATACCCCGGGAGCGTTTCTGCTGAGTCGGGATTTGAAAAATATAGAACAGGAAAATAAAATGATTTGCACAAAGCAGATGAAAAGAGCGAAACCCTACCTGACGTTTGTAGACGGAAAAATATTGTATGGAATTAAAAAGGGAAAAAAGGTGTCGTTGTATATGTTTGATCTCGAAACGAAGGAGCAGACCAAAGTAGTAGAATACAAGAGTAAGAGAGCATATGTTCGATATCAATATGATGATGTGACAGATGGTGTTCCCCTGTCCGTTGACGGCGACTATATATATTGTCAGGATATGGCTATACCGCGCAGGGGCGGGAAAATACAACCGCTTTTGAAAAGCGCTGTGCAATATTCTGGTAGAATTCTCTTTTCCAGCAATAAAAAATATATATTCTATGTGGATAAAAAATATCATTTGCACAGGATAGATAAAAGGACCGGGGAAGATAACCTAATCAGTAAAAAGAAGCTGATGTCAGTTCAGTGTATGGAAGACCGGATTTATGTAAAGGCATGGCGACATGATTATTGGGATCGGGATTGGGAGGAGGAAGCTAAGGAGAAGCGTCCGGATATTTTGTATTGTATGGATTTAAATGGGAAAATAAAATGGAAGCATACGATGGAGAAACGAGAGGTTGAAGACGATAGTTTGTCTTGACCTGATAGGCGGCATACCGCTAGTAATAACAGGAGAATAGAGGAAATGAAAAGGAAAAGGATTGTAACGATTTTACTGACAGCCATGATGGTTCTGTCCCTCGCGGCGTGTGGCGGCAGAATGGAACCGGCAGCTCTCCGGCTATGAGTCCCACCCTCTGTCCACCTATATGAATATGAGGGGTGACTTTGAGTATGAAGAGTAATTGATAATAATACAATGATTTTTTTGAGGCGGGTTGTTTTGAAGTGTCCACAATATCTGCATTGTATTAAACCACGATAGGAAAAAGAAAGGAGATTATGGTGTTTTTGCCTCTATAAACATCATACAAGGAATTATGAGTAAACGCAGATATATTTGGGTTATTATTATTGTAGTATTGTTTATCGCATTATTGATTATAGGAAAAAATGTATTTGGAAAGAAAGAGGCGGCGCCTGTCCAAAAAACTTTGACAGAACTGGAATGGTTGTTAGCAGGGGAGTATGAAGATACGACAGAGCAGCATATGAGAAATCTGGCTGAAAATTATCAGATTTTAGAAGATTATATTTTGTATCTGGAGGAAGACAAATATTTTGAGAAAAATATACTATATAAAGTAGATAAAAAGGAGAATACGAAAACAAAGTTACTCGAAAATGTAGGCTGCTTTTGGCAGCAGGGTAATGAGTTATATTATAGCAGTTTTAAGGATTCTTATAATGAATTGAGTGTTTATAATATGCTCACAGGAGAAACCAAGATGATTTTGGGTAAAAAAGCCCGCATGGAACAGATATTATTTGCAGACAGCCAATATATTTTTTATTTAAATTATGATGAATGTATTATGAAATGTAAATGGGATGGCACAGAAAAGAAAAAGCATATGAATTATTCTACAACAGCGCAGCCATTTGCTGTAGTGAAAGGAGCGGATACACTTTTCTTTAATGAAAGCGGGACCGTGACATCCGTTTCTTTAAAAGATAAAACAGTAAACAAAAAGATAGCCGTGGATTATTTGTCCGATAATGTAATGGTATGCTCGGAAAATAAAGTATATATCGCCATTGAGGCATATACAATGAAAGGTTATGAAAATGCATCAGTAAAATCCAAATGGAATGGACTTTGGGAAATTGATATGATGAAACCGTATAATATGAGAAAAATATCAGATAAAGTACCAAAGAAATTATATTGGCGCAATGGCATGCTTTATAACGAACATTTTGATAAAATTCCGGTCTTGTCTTCCTGCGAGGGACAAGCAGTATATCAATTTGGCAAAGTAATGTCAGAGGAAGAAATTTGTATTAATAACTCCTACAAAATAAGTTATGATGAATACAAAGAAGAAAAATGGAAAAATTTTAAAATTTTTATACCGAAAGTGAAAGGGATAGGTAATCAGGATTTGGAGGCAGCCATTAATAGAGAACTTAAAAAGGAAGCAGTAACATGGCTGAAGAATGACATTTATTTTTCAAATGGTCATCAACCTAAGAAACCAAAAGTATGGTGCCAGACAAATCGGATTTTATCAATTGAATTACCATATTTATCTTTTAAAACATTGATCACAAATCAGGAAAAACTGATAACTCTATTACGAGATGGAAAGACTTTGTGTTCATACGGACCGATTTATGATCTGGATCAGAAGGAATCGGATTCTTATTTAAGGAAAAGAATGAAAGAAATGTCAGACGGGGATTTAAATAGAATCTTAGAGCAGTGTACGCTGCCGCAGGAAGACTTTGCGCTATATGATGAAGGAACGGGCAATGCTGTTGTTGGAAACAGAGCAAATTTTCTTGTAACGAAAGATGCCCTTGTAATAACGTTTGTAGAACACGGATATCGTTATTATGCGGCGCTGGAATTAGAACGACTAAAAAAGGAAGGAATTATTAATAATCAATATTTTTAACCAGGAGAACAGCAGCATGAAATACAGATATTTGAAATTCATATTGGCAGGAGTGGCCGTACTGCTATGTGCAGCCTATATATTACATTTTTTAAGGGAACCAAAATCTGAACAGGAAATTTTTGATAAAAACTATATGAATATTACACCCGAAAAAGGGACGAGTTCATTCAATTATTATAATGTCCAGAGCTATCATAATCGAAGATATTTTCAGGATGAGGAGGGAAATCTGTTCGCACAAAAAGAAGGAAGTGAAAATAAAGAACTTCAGATTGAAAATGTGGATAGTTTTTTGATTAAAGACGATGAACTTGTGTATACAATATGGGATGAACCGGACAAGGTTTACATAAGAAGCCTTAAAGATAGCAGGGAAAAATCCATATTAGTACAGAAGGCATATCTTTTGTTCCATGATAACGAATATGCCTATATTTATTCAGAAACAAATATTTTGTATAAATTTAACCGTTCGTGGAATATGGTAAAAAAAATTGATTTAACTGAAAAAGGATTCCGAGGATGTTTTGAAAGGTGTTATGCTGCAAAAGGTAAATTTGTTTTTGTGACGAAGTTATTGCAACTGTACATATATGATGAGCAAAAAGGGATATTGCATGAAGTAAGAACACCGGATGATGACAAAGCCTCTAAAGATGGGGATGTAGCGGATTGGGAAGGAAACGTGTATTACTTGCTTTCTTATTATGATGATGGGGATTTACATAATTCACTCACGCGTCTTAATTCTACAGAAAATGGGATATATAAATTGAATACAGACAAAGGGGAACTGGAAAAAGTATCGGATGAAACGGGGGAAAGCATGCTCGTTATGAACAATCAGCTGTATATTGCAAAAACTCATTTTTGGGGCTTGTCATATCAGATTGATTGTGTTGATATGGGATAGGGATTGAACAGGGAATGAAAAGGGAAAAGGAGTAGTCCGTTTATTATTGGAGATCAATGGGAAGGAGGATATAAATGAAAAAGACAAAGCTCGTTTTTTGCATTATGCTGTTTCTGCTATTGGCAATAGTATTTTTGATTTATTATATATGTATTGCATTAACATGGAAAAAATGGGACGGAACATACGTTTTTTATGGTGGGATGTTATATTCCTCAAATGAACAGTATAATGGGATTATAGATTTATCTGAGGAAAGGGTAAGCATATCGGATCGATTGCAAAAAGAAATATCCGGCATTGATATAAAAGAATGCTATCCGGATCAGATTGTTTTGGGGAAAACAACGTATTTTTTGCTATATCGGCAGAGTGATGGGAGCGGGGATGCTAAGATTGTTCAGTACGATTATCAATCGGTAAAAAAACGGGAATATATGGCGCAGAATACGTCCGTGCTTAATTATAAAAATGGGTATTTATTTATGGGAAACCGAAAGGGGGAGGGAGAGGATTCCTATGGTTTTTATGCCAATAATTATATTAAAGAGGAAGATTTCGGACAACAGCCGCAACAATTAAAACAGGATGATTCCCGAAAGAGCATTCTTGGCAATATAGAGTTGTACTATCATAAAGACGGATATTTTTCAACGGAACCTTCCCTGAATGATTATCCGGGTCTATCAAGCGATAGTTTTAGATTCACTGATAAAAATTTTAATGCAGAAACAAAACAGGAAATAAAGAACCGCAGGCTGCTTTTGTCGGAAATTGGGAATATAAGGGATGCGGTTTATGAGGTGTTTGAATATCAGATGGGAAATGATATATACGGTTTGTGCAATGTGTATGAAGAGGGGAAATATATTCCATCGCTTCCACAGGAATCAAAAGATGTAAAAACCGTATATTTTTATAAAATTAGCCCGAAAGAAAATAAAATCTCGATATTGTTAAAAAAAAGTTCATGCCTTGGGTTAATCTTATCAAACTATGAGGCTGTTTATCAAGAGGGAAGCAGGATAATACATTATGATTTTCAGACAGGAAAGGAAAAAGAAATATATCAAATAAATAATGAGCATAATCTAACATTGTATATCAAGAAAGATTATTTGATTGTTATTGAAGAGAAAAAGAGGATATTGGCAGCAATATTCCCTACAAATGAAAGCGTATACTCTGTGATTAAGTGGAAAAATTTCCTGCAGGCATAAGGGAAAAGTCAGCGTACATAAATATCTTAATTAATTCCGAAAAAAGAAAGGAGAAAAAAATGAAAATTCAAAAGGCGTTGAAGATTTAGGAGCTTTGGGCATAATCGGAACATTATGTTTTTCCCTTCAGATTACTTTTTTTTCCATTATGTCAGGCTTTATATGCCTGGCAATATCAGAACTTTTTTCGCAAAAAAAAAAACCGGCAATTAGAAGAAAATGGGGATATTTAGTGAAGATATGTGCCATATTTTTGGCAATTTTTTCTGTGTTTCTTCTCTGCGCAACATTTTTTCTTGCTGAAGAAGGTTTGACTGCGATAATAATTTTATGGAACATTATAACGATTATTGCGGGAGTTATCCTTCTGGCACTTTACTTCACAAATCCCGCAGACAAAAAAGAGAAGCAGCCCTGGCAATGATTTTGCCAGGGCTGCTTCCTGAGTTAGGAAGTAACAATAATATGAAAATACAAGACTCAGTTGATTAATACTTACCAATACTTATGCTTTCTTAATCGGATACCGCCTATGGTAAGATTTATAGTCGTTTTATTTTTATTGTCATTATAAAAATATATTACAGAGGCTGCCTGGTTATCATTGGCTAATCCTGTCAGCATTCTAGTATCAGAACTCCAATAATGCACTTTTCGATTGAATCCGACTATAGGAGGTTTCTCTAATAATGCAGTTCCGCCTCCCAGCGATTCGGCATCGTCTGTGCTGACATCCTTAAGTAACATCACGTTTGGATTCACAAGGACGGGAGTTTCATTCAACGTATACATATCAAGATAGGCATAGCTCTTAAGGTTTTCGACTGTTGAATGGTCGTCCTTCAGATACAGTCCGATTTTCTCTCCATACTTAAGATTGAGTTTCAATTTTCCGTCCACTATCGAACAATTCTCCACATTCGAAAATGCGATATTCTTCTTCGAAATGTTGACGGTTACATCATCATCTGCATACGGATATTTTTTGAGGAAGGTAATGGATTTAATTGTAAATTTCTCCACCGCGGTCAGATAGATGTTTAACAGCGTCGCCGGAGCGCCGGTTGGATAAGTTTCTTCCGGCGTCATAAGATCCGTCCTCGTCACAACGGTATTCCCATTTGCCGCTAAATCCACTTTTTTAAGGTTAGAAAAATTGGTTTCGGCGATTTCCTTGCCTCCCCCACAAGTGGCTGCGTCATCAGTTGTAACATCTGTATACATCTGCAGATAAAAAGTTATTTTATCTGTAGACACGTCCGCAAATTCTACTTTAACTGCCTCATACTGCCTGTAGTCAAACTCTGACTTATCATCCTTGAGCCATATTCCTATCTTTTTTAACCTGACTGCTGCATCGACTGTCAGTCCGTTGTCGCCCACACTATATGTCATATCGTCAGTATGAGCGTAGGCAATGTTGTCTTTCGACAGGTTAAGCGTATAATCTTCCTCTGCCGGTTTGGGAGGCGCTGCGTCCGGGTCTTTTATAAGCGTAATGGAACGGATGGTAAAGTTCGCTGTTTCGGGATATCCTTCTTTATTATATGTATTGTATTTTATAAACAGCCCGGCAGCGCTGCTTGTTAAATTTTTAATATTCAGCTTGTACTGGCCGTTCTTAATTGTCGGATACGATACGCCCGAATCGCCGCCGATTGGAGTACTATTAGCGCCGCTCCAGTAATCGCCTTTCTTTGTAGGTTCATTCCTAAAACTTATCGCCAGATCGTAATTTGTTTCTGTGACAAAGTCTATGATAAGCTCTTTGTATTGCGACAGATCTACCGGAACATGATCGTTATTTAAGTAATAGCATATACCGTGTCCGGAATCTGCGCTCGCAAGTTCCAGGTCAACCTCTCCGTCATGGTATTCCTCTTTCAATGTGTCGCCAAACAGCACATTATCGGACGAAATATTTACCCTGAGGTCATCCTCCGACCCCGGTGTTGCCGTTGGTATAGGTGTGTTCGTCGGCGCAGTGGACGGTACATCCGTCGGCGCAGTGGACGGCTCATCTGTCGGCGCAGTGGACGGCTCGTTCGTCGGTGCAGTGGACGGCTCGTTCGTTGGCGCTTTAGACGGCTCGTTCGCCGGCGCTTTGGACGGCGCAGCGGACGGATTATGGTTCGTCTTTCCCGGCGTTATTGGCGGTTTCGGCGTCGATGTGGATTTTTTCTTTACCGTTACCGTACAGGTCAGCTTGTAAGGTTTTTTCTTTCCCTTAACGGTTACCTTTGCCGTTACCTTTGTCTTCTTTCCTGCCTTCAGACCCTTAATGGTAACGCTGGTCTTTTTCTTCTTTGTCAACTTGACAACTTTTTTGCTCTTTACCGACCATTTTGTCTTTTTGATTCCCTTGGTGTTTTTAATCTTTAACTTTTTGGTCTTTTTTACCTGAACAGTTACTTTCTTTTTGCTGAGAGCAGGCTTTTTACTCTTCGCACCGCTCTGTGACGTCGGCATGATCGTAAGTATCAGGCACATAAGTATAGCAATGCTTCTTTTGGTCTTAACACCCATAGTTTCATCTCCTTATTTTTTTGTTTTGTTAATTTTTACTTCTCTTTTTGCTACCCTGTTTTTATATAATATCATTTTATAATTGCCTATAACCTATTTTTGCGTTAATTGCATAAATGCTTGTATAAACGGAAAAATCAGCCGTTTATGCACGTTTTTTTACCGTTTATCAAAATTGTGCATAATCCTGCACGTTTATGATAAAATACTTTTATGTCTGCTTATATGAGGTTATACTATAGCGCTATCTATGTATTAAATTTGTTTACAGGGAGATTAATTTATGGAGCTAAATATTGCAATATGTGATGACGAGGTTCAAAATATTCTTCAGATTGGATCATACATTGATACTTATAAAATAGAATATGACCATAATTTAAAAGTGAGCGCATACAATTTTCCTCAGTCTTTGTTAGATGCTTACATAAAACCCGGAATGTTTCACATACTCTTTCTGAGCGTTGAAATGCCGGACATGTCCGGACTTGAGCTTGCAAAACAAATCCGGCAGCTTCCGGACAGAAAAGTAAAAATTATTTTTACAAGCAATTATTCCGAATATATGCAGTACAGCTTTATCGTACAGGCATTTGATTATCTGAAGAACCCCATATCGTATGAGCAGTTCAGGGACATAATGAACCGGCTGATTGATGAATTCAGGGAAGATACTTTTTCCAGGCTTCTGGTGAGGAATGGGGAAATCTCGGAGCTTATAGATTATTCAGACATTCTGTATTTTGAAACAATAAAGAATAAGAGAAACCGGCTGCGTCTTGTTTTGCGGCAGGACGAGCGCATCATCATGGGAACGATATCCGAATACGAAGCAGTACTCAAAGATAATGCTTTCTTTTTGCCGCACCGCAGTTATCTGGTGAACCTGCGGCATGTTCATTATATTGCCAAAAACCGCATTATCCTGGATAACAAGACATCCCTTCCTCTCAGCAGAAAGCATGAAAGTGAGATGAAAAAGTTATTTACGAAGCAGATTCTCCACATACGCCAAAGAGGCTGATAACTATTAAAATTATTTTCACTATTTTCCGCTCTCCGGTGTATATAGGGTGAAAGGAGGAAACGAGGTGGAAAAATTTCGGTCAGAGGAGGACGTGATTCAGACTGTCCGCGCATATGGGGATATGCTGATGAAAACCTGTTTTGCCCTGCTGGGAAATCGTTATGACGCCGAGGAGGCGGTTCAGGAAACATTTCTTTCCTATATAACAACAGAAAAAACGTTTGCGGGAGAGGAGCACAAAAAAGCATGGCTTCTCCGGGTGGCAGTCAACAAGTCTAAGAACATTCTGCGGAGCCGGCACAGGCATCTTTACATAAATCTGGAAGATATACAGGAGATAGTGGCAGGGAAGGAAAAGCAGGATATGCTGGCAGAAATTATGCAGCTTCCCACTCCGATCAAGACGGCGGTTCATCTTCATTATTACGAGGGGTATACCTGCCGGGAAATTGGAGCTATCGTGGGAGCTACGGAGGCGGCGGTAAAAAAACGTCTGCAAAAGGGCAGGAAATTACTGAAGGATATTCTGAAAAAGGAATGGTAAAGAAAGGGAGGTGTCGGACGTGAGAGAGAAATATAAAGAATTATTTGAAAATGTCCATCTGTCAGAGAAGACAGTGGATAAAATACGGGAAATGGGAGAGAAGGACGGCGATAAAAAGAAAAAGGAGCGAAAGGGCAGGAGGACGGTAAAGGCGGCGGTTCTGATTGGCGCGGTACTTATTTTTGGCGCTTCGGGAGCCGGAGCCGCTATTTCTATTCATAAAGCCGGAGAAAACAGGCGCCGAATGGATGGCCAGGTGGAAAACAAGCAGGCGCGGATTACTGTGCAGACGGCGGAGAAGGATAACAGCGTTAGTAAGAGCAGGAAGGACGCCCTGTATGATGTAAAACTCTCTTATTTGCCGGAAGGGTATGCTCAGGATAAGACAGATACCTATTTATATAGGGAAAAGGATGGCGAGGGTTATTTCAGCGTCATTTTATATCATCTGAAGGCGGAATATCGGGCGTTCCGGGCGGCGGATAAGCTGAAAACCTTCCGGAGCGGCATGGGACAGGGCTATTACGGCGGCAGAGGAAAGGGGTACTTTGCCATATTGACATTTTCCGATACGGATTACATGGTCTACATAGACGGGAGCAATATGCCGGAGGCAGAGGTAAAAAAGATAGCGCAGGGCGCTTCCCTTGCGGAGGTTTCAAAGGCGGAGGACATTCAGGCGAGCCGGATTGAGTGGACGGAGAAACGGAAAAAAGAAACGGAGGAATTTATTGCGCGGATGAATCAGGGCAGGTCGGAATAGCAGAAAGATTTCAGATTCCCATTGATTTCTTATCGAAACTCCATTATAATTAATTTTTAGCAGAGAAGCCGCCCGGTTTTTCCGGGCGGTTTGTTATAAAGCAAGGAGCATCGCTCCGGAATGGAGGAAAAGATGGGCAAAAAACCAACGGTCTTAATGATTTTAGATGGATACGGCTTAAATGACAAAACAGAGGGGAATGCCGTAGCGCAGGCGAAAACTCCGGTCATGGACGGACTGATGAAAAAATATCCCTTTGTGAAAGGAAACGCCAGCGGGCTGGCAGTAGGACTGCCGGAGGGACAGATGGGAAACTCCGAGGTAGGGCACTTAAATATGGGCGCCGGACGTATTGTTTATCAGGAATTGACGAGAATCACGAAAGAGATTGAAGACGGCGATTTTTATAAAAATGAAGCATTAACAGCGGCTATGGAAAATTGCAGGAAAAACAATTCGGATCTGCATTTGTTCGGACTTCTTTCAGACGGAGGCGTCCACAGCCACAATACCCATATGTATGCGCTGTTAGAGATGGCGAAGCGAAATGGGTTAAAGAATGTTTATCTCCACGCCTTTTTAGACGGCCGTGATACGCCGCCGTCCTCCGGCAAAGATTTTGTGAAAGAAGCGATGGACAAAATGGAAGAAATCGGGGTCGGACAGGTGGCAACAGTAATGGGACGCTATTATGTTATGGACCGCGACAACCGGTGGGATCGTGTAGAAAAGGCTTATAATGCGCTGGTATTCGGTGAAGGGGAAACGGCGGAGTGTGGTCTGTGCGCTGTTCAGAATTCCTATGATAAAGAGGAAACAGACGAATTTGTAAAGCCGACCGTGATTGTACGGGATGGGAAACCGGTAACTACAGTAAAAGAGAACGATTCGGTTATCTTTTATAATTTCCGTCCGGACCGCGCCCGTGAAATCACCCGCGCTTTCTGCGATGATGCCTTCGATGGTTTTGAAAGGAAAAAAGGATTTTTCCCTCTTACCTTTGTAGCGTTCACAGAATATGATGTTACCATTCCAAATAAAAAGGTAGCATTCCATAAGGTGGAAATCAAAAATACCTTTGGCGAATTTCTGGCAAAACAGGGCTTGAAACAGCTCCGTACGGCTGAAACAGAGAAATATGCCCATGTGACGTTTTTCTTTAACGGAGGAATTGAGGAGCCGAACGAAGGAGAGGAGCGTCTGCTTGTAAATTCTCCGAAAGTGGCGACTTATGATTTGCAGCCGGAGATGAGCGCTTATAAGGTATGCGACGGTCTTGTAGACGCCATAAAATCTGATCAGTATGATGTAATAATTATTAATTTTGCCAATCCCGACATGGTAGGGCACACCGGAATAGAAAAAGCCGCTATCAAAGCGATTGAGGTTGTGGATGAGTGCGTAGGCAGAGCCGTGGACGCTATTGTTGAGGCGGACGGACAGATGTTTATCTGCGCTGACCACGGAAATGCGGAGCAGCTGATCGATTATGAAACGAAAGCGCCGTTTACCGCCCACACAGTAAATCCGGTTCCGTTTATTCTGGTAAATTATGATGAAAGCTATACTTTGCGCGAGGGGGGCTGTCTGGCGGATATTGTTCCGACCCTGATTGAGATGATGGGGCTGAAACAGCCGGAAGAAATGACGGGAAAATCCCTGTTAATAAAGAAATCGTAAAAAAAGTTATCCTCAAAGATAAATTTGTTATCTTTTTCAATGCGGCAGCGGCTTTTATCCCGCTGCCGCATTTTTTTTGCGGAGCGCGGCGCGTTTCTCAGCCGCCGCTTTTTACTGTTGGAAGCGAGGAGAGGTTATTCCCCTCCTTATCGTCCGGGATCGATTTTAGATATTCCGTATCCTTCCGGTGGGCAATCCCGACTCCCCGTATTTTTCCCGCCTTGGCAAGAGCGACTCCCTCCTGCCTTGACACAATGCGGTTATCAGAAAGCCGGTATCCGGAAATCCTTCCCCGGTGTTTGGTCAGGCCGGTAATGCTGAGGGCGTTGTCTTCCGGGGTGGGAATCTCATCCAATGCTAACTTTGGCAGTTCCGTCCGCAATGTTTTTTTCGCCGTTTCTTCCATTGTATTTGTAACCTCCTGAATTTCCATGATTTATTAGTAGTATGGCAGAGTTTTTTTTGTTGTATTCTTATTTTATTTGTGTTATGGTATTAGCAATCAGTGTGAAAGATGAGGGAAATGGATATGGAGAAGGAGAAGGAAGAAAAAGCGGCAATCCGGGTGTCCCGTAACAGTATCATAATCAATCTTCTGTTATCTGCCGCCAAGCTGACAGCCGGTATTTTTGGCGGCTCCAACGCCATGGTATCGGATGCCGTGCATTCTGCCTCAGATGTATTCAGCACGATTGTTGTAATGATCGGAGTAAAAATTTCTCACCGGGAATCCGATAAAAACCATCCCTACGGGCATGAACGGCTGGAAAGTGTGGCGGCATTAATTCTTGCCGTTATTCTGGGCGGGACCGGGGCCGGTATCGGATACCGGGGGATTCAGATGATTGTTTCGGGAGCGGAGGGGAAAGGACTGGCAATACCTACGATACTGCCGCTGATCGCTGCGATTGTTTCCATTCTGGTAAAAGAGGGAATGTATTGGTACACAATGGAAACAGCAAATAAAATTCGCTCGGATGCTTTGCGGGCAGACGCCTGGCATCACCGCTCGGATGCGATGTCCTCCATCGGAAGTTTTATTGGCATTCTGGGAGCCAAAATAGGGTTTCCCATTCTGGATCCGGTTGCCGGAGTAGTTATTTGCGTATTTATTTTAAAGGCGGCCTTTGATATTTTTCGGGATGCCGTAAGTAAAATGACGGATGAGGCATGTGACGACCGCACGATGGCTGCCATTGCCGGCGTGGCAAAAAGACAGGCGGGTGTTTTGCGTTTAGATGATATAAAAACACGGGTTTTTGGCAATAAAATTTATGTGGATATTGAAATCGGGGTTGATGGAGATATAAAACTGCGGCAGGCGCACCAAATTGCAGAAAAGGTGCATACTGAAATTGAGAAAAATTTCCCCTCGGTAAAGCATTGTATGGTACATGTCAATCCTTATGAAGAGAAGGGAGAAAATTCATAAGAAATTCACAAATATAATGTAACATAAGTTATTACCGTATATAGGCAGAAAAAGGAAAGGGTGTGACTAAGATGAATTGGCTGAGAAGATTTATGTATGGCAGATATGGAACGGATCAGCTTTCTATGTTTTTGTTTGTCTGCTATATCCTATTGTTCCTTTTGGAGATGTTTTTAAAAAATACGGTAGCGGCGCCGATATTGATGACGCTGAGTTACCTTATTATTTTCCTTTATTTTTTCCGGTGCCTGTCAAGGAATATTTACAGACGTCAGGCGGAAAACCAGAGATTTCTGCGCATGATCCATCCCTTTAAAAATTATATCAAGTATTTAAAATTGAAATTCCGGGAGAGAAACGGGGTAAAGAAACTGTACCGGTGTCCGAAATGCCACCAGATTATCCGGGTCCCGAAGGGAAGGGGAAAGATTGCCATTACCTGTCCCAAATGTCGTTTTGAATTTATTAAGAGAACCTGACGGGGAAGGAGCAGGAAAATGTTTGGCTATGTGACGGCAAACAAGCCGGAGATGAAGCTGCGGGAATTTGCCCGGTATAAAGGATTTTACTGTGGCCTTTGCCGGCGCCTCCGCAGGCTGTATGGGGGTATGGGGCAGATAACCTTAACCTATGATATGACCTTTTTAATTGTCTTACTGACGTCCCTCTACGAACCGGCAACGGAGGAAACCCAAAAAAGATGCCTGATTCATCCGGCAAAAAAACAGTATATGCTGTACAATGAAATATCCGACTACGCTGCCGATATGAACATTCTGCTTGCCAGCGGACATTGTGAAGATGATTGGAAGGATGAAAAGAAAATCAGTGGTTTTTTGGGAATGAAGGCGCTTTCCCGAAAGAAAAAAGCGATAGCGGCGAAATATCCAAGGCAGGCGGGAGTCATTGCCGGGTCCTTAGAGGAGCTATCCTGCCTCGAAAAAGAAAACTGCCGGGATATTGATGCAGCGGCAAGGCCCTTTGGAAATCTTATGGCGGAATTGTTTATCTGGCGGGAGGATGCTTTTCAGAATATCCTGCGCCGTATGGGATTTTACCTGGGGAAATTTATTTATATTATGGATGCTTATATGGATGTGGAGGAAGACAGTAAAAAAAACTGCTATAATCCGTTTTTGCAGAACTTTTCGGAGAATGACTTTGAGGAAAGAGTGCGTCAGATGTTAGACGGGACGCTCCGTATGGCGATTGCAGAGTTTGAAAAGCTGCCCTGTGAACAGGATCTGGCGATTATCCGCAATATTCTTTATGAGGGTGTTTGGACAAAATACGAAAGGAAACAGGATAAAAATGATGAATGACCCATATCAGGTATTGGGAGTTTCCAGAGAGGCTTCCGATCGTGAAATTAAAAAAGCATACCGGACCATGAGCCGGAAATATCATCCGGATTCTTATTCTGAGGATACCCAGAAAAAGTGGGCGGAGGATAAGTTCCGTCAGGTTCAGGAGGCCTATAATCAGATTGTAGAAGAACGCTCCGGCAAAAGCAATGGAAACTATCGCGGTTATGGCGGGCAGGCATCCGGGAATTATTCGGAAGAGGATCAGCATCTGATGGCGGCGATGAATTATATCCGCGCCCGCCGCTATAATGAAGCGATCAACGTATTAAACTCCATACCAAACAGGAGCGCCAGATGGTATTATTTCAGCTCCTGCGCGAATCTGGGATTGGGAAATAATGTGGTTGCCTTAGATTATGCGAAAAAGGCAGTGGAAATGGAGCCGGGCAATCCGGAATATATGCAATATTATCAGCAGCTGCAGCGGGGCGGGACAGCTTCGCCCTTTGGCGGTACTCCGTTTGGCGGCGGTTATGGCGGTTACGGCGGCTACGGAGGCTACGGCGGGTATGGCGGCTACGGCATGGATTCCTGCGGCAGCGGAAATCTATGCTGTGATTTATGGTGCGCGGATACGATGTGTGAATGTATGGGAGGAGATTTATGCGGATGCATGTAAATAAAACAAAAGCGCTTGCCGTTTTAGGAGTGATGGCGGCACTAAGTACGGTACTGACGGTACTTGGTACTGTCATTTCTGTCAATACGGTATTTTTTACGGCGGCGGCAGCTTTTTTAACAGGGATTGCCGTCTGCTCTTACGGGATGGGGTATGGTACGGTGTTTTTCTTCGTCTGCCTGCTGCTGGACTTTATTGTGAATCCCAATAAGCTTCATCTGTTTTTGTATTTGGCGCTGGCAGGCTATCTTTTATTGTCGGAGGGAAGCTGGCTGCTTCTGTGCCGCATTGTGGATGGCAGGAAAAAAATATGGCTGCACGGAGGCTTTCGTTTTATCATCTTTGCGCTTCTGTATCTGTTCCTTCTGTATCTGTTTCCTCAATTTTTTGTTTCTGACACATTGTTGGCAAAGCCATGGTTTAAGATAGCAATGATTCCGTTCGGAATCCTGGTGTGGATTGTATATGATCTGGCGTATTTTACGGTCAGAAAGATTCTATACGAAAAATTTAGCAGACTATTCTAAAAAAGGAGATTAAGAGATGAAAAAAATATGGATATGCCTGCTGGCGCTTGCATTGACCTTTGCATTTACTGCCTGCGGGGATAAAAAAGAAACCGATGAAAATCATGTGACCCAGCAGGAAACGCAGACAACGGATGTCATCAGCGGCAGTTCGTTGGAGGCAGTGACTTCGCAGACGATTTCTGCCAGAGAGTCTATGCCTGCGGCAAGCCAGAGCAGGGATGACGCATATGAGAAGGAGCTGCGTTCCGGCAAGTATACTTGGGAGAAACCTTTGATTGTTACAAATCCCTACGGAAATTCTCCTTTGACAGCCTATATTCTGTTTTATACGGAAGATGCCTGCAAAGTGAGCGTTACCGTAAAAGGAAAAACGAAAAAAACAGATGTGGCAGGGACAGTGGGAAGAGCAAAGTACCATAGGATACCGGTGGTAGGACTATATCCGGACGCCAAAAACAAGGTGGTTCTTACCTGCCTTGATAACCAGGATAAGAAGCTTCGCTCCCGGACTATTCAGATTCAGACAGGAAAATTGCCGGATAAATTGCAGGATGTCATCCGGGTAGAAAAAAAGACAAAGACGTCCGCCTATGGACTGACCATTATATCCGGATTTTCCACCAAGTATCCCTTTGCCTATGATGAGGATGGAAATGTCCGCTGGTATATTTACATGACATCCGGCTCCTATGGCGTATTTCCACTCAGCAATAAGCGGTTAATCTTTTTGAGCGATTTGGCATACACTCCGACGGAGGAAAAGCCTCATGTGACCCAGATGTATGAAATGGATTATCTGGGCAGGGCCTATCAGTCCTATTATGTAAAAAACGGAATCCATCACGAGGTTATAGAAAAGACTCCGGGCGGAAACCTCCTTGTTTTGTCAAATTCTATTGACGGGCACAATGAGGATGTGGTGACGGAGATCGACAGAAAAACCGGTAATATTGTGAAATCTCTGGATATGAGAGAGCTTTTTGACGACACCTATCAGGATATGGTGGATTGGGCGCATCTGAATACAGCTTCTTATAAAAAGGAAGATAACTCGGTGCTGTTATCCCCGAGAAATCTCCATGCCGGCATTAAGGTGGACTGGAAAACGAATGAATTAAAATGGATTCTGGCTAATCCGAAAATGTTTGAGGGAACGGAGCAAAAGGACAAGGTATTAAAGCCCATTGGGAATATTACCTGGCATTATCAGCCCCACAGTATCTATGAAATTCCTTATGATTTGGACAATGACCCGGATACCATACATATTATGATGTATGACAATCACTGGAGGGGTACCCGCAAGGTAGATTTTTTTGATAAAAATAAGGAGTCTTACGTCACGATTTATTCCGTCAACGAAAAGGAAAAGACGGTAAAGCAGGAAAAACTGTACCCGGGCGTGAAATCTATTATCACGTCAAATAGCGCTTATGACAGAAAGAATAAGAGGATATTTTCCTTTGGAGGCTATCTGCATCCGCTGATTAACGGCAGACAGGGAATGATTTATGAGTTTGATTATGATTCCTGTGCCGTCCTCAACCAGTATTCTGCAAAATACTATTTTTACCGGGGTTATGAATTGAATATCGACTGGAATGATCTGGCGGCGCCGCTGAAGATTGGAGATAATTATATAAAGGGGACGTTACAGGCGCCGATTCCGGCAAAGGAAAAGAAACAGCCGGCGGAAACTCTGGGAGAAGACAAAGTGTCCTTTTATCTTATGGAATCTGTCTTATATATGACGACTAATGACCACGCTGTGAAAAAGGTGCAGTTTATCGGCAAAAATAATAGCTACGTTATGGATTATTCCAGCGCCGGGAAGGGGACAAAAAAATACCGCAAATTGAAGTATTCTATTGCGATTCCTCTGGCTTCCCTAAAGCCTGATACTTATGAGATTGCAGTAAACTATCAGGGGAAATGGTATGCAACAGGAAAGAATGTAGTTAAAAATAATTGATGACGTAGTATTTATTGCTACGATTGACAATTAACAGGGAAAGGCATTATACTTTGGACTAGAGAATAATTTCAAAGGGGTAAGAAAAACATGGCAGTGAGAATTATTGGTACTGGCAGCTATCTTCCGAAAAAGGTGGCGGATAATCACTTTCTCTCTACAATTGTCGATACAGATGACGAATGGATTCAGCAACGTATCGGAATAAAAGAAAGACATCTATCCAATGGAAAAGAAGGTACTACGTATATGGCGGCTCATGCGGCGGAGGCGGCATTGGAAAATGCGGGCATCTGTGCAGAGGAGCTGGATATGATCATAGTGGCGACGGTATCGGCAGATACTTATGTACCGAGTACATCCTGCTCGGTACAGGGAGCGATCGGGGCGATCCGGGCTACCTGCTTCGATTTGAATGCCGCTTGTTCCGGATTTTTGTTCTCCCTGAATACGGCGTATGCTTATATAGAAATGGGAATGGCAAAAACGGTTCTGG
This sequence comes from uncultured Lachnospiraceae bacterium, assembly GCA_947628225.1. Classification (GTDB taxonomy): domain Bacteria; phylum Bacillota; class Clostridia; order Lachnospirales; family Lachnospiraceae; genus Eubacterium_F. The sequence goes on along the minus strand of CANQYY010000021.1, from coordinate 11,936 downwards.
TTATTGGAGCCGAAACGCTCTCCCGCGAAGTGGACTGGTCCGACCGGAGTTCCTGCATACTTTTTGGCGATGGCGCCGGAGCCGCGATTGTCCGCTGGGAAGAGGGCGAGGGCGGTCTGATTGCCAGTGTGACCGGTTCGGATGGGAGTCAGGGAGATGTTCTTACCTGTAAGGGGAGAGGCATTCAAAACCCCTTTCACAATTCAAAACGAAAAAAGGATTATTTGAAGATGGAGGGGCAGGCAGTGTTTCGCTTCGCGGTGACGACGGTGCCCCGCTGTGTAAAGCAAATATTAAAAAAGACAGAGCTGGATGTGGAGGATATTAAATTCTTTATTCTGCATCAGGCAAACCTGCGTATTTTGGAGCTGATTGCTAAGCGTCTGAAAGTAGATATTGATAAATTCCCCATGAATCTGGACCGGTATGGGAATACCTCGTCTGCCAGTATACCGATTCTTTTGGATGAGCTGAACCGGAATCATCTTTTGGAGAGAGGGGATAAGATTATCATGTCCGGTTTCGGCGGCGGACTGACATGGGGCGCAATGCTGTTAGAATGGTAGAAAAGGATGACAACGATGAAGAAAGTTTTAATTCAGGGCGCGATGGATATCGAAACGGATTATCTGTGCGGGCAGGTAAAGAAAATGGGGCAGTATCATTGCCATGAAGAAGATAATATGGTTTTTCATATAGGAACGCAGGGCAATAAAACCTATATAGTGAATCAGACGGGGATTGGTACCGTAAAGGCTGCTATGGCGACAGCCTATGCTCTGGCTGTATTTCACCCCACTCTTGTGATAAATCAGGGAACGGCGGGAGCGCAGACCAGAGAGTTGAGTACCGGCGACGTGGTGCTGGTACAGGAGGCAGTAAATATCAATTCATTGGCTATGCCGAAGAGAAAATTGGGAGAGGGGAGCGACCCCTTTGCCTGGGAAGGGTATCGGACAACCTATTATCAGGCAGACGAGGTTTTATTGGATTTGTATTCAAAACTTCCCTATACATCGGGGCGTATGGTAAAGGGGAAAGCCGCTACCGGAGATGTTTTCAGCCGGGAGGACGACCGTATCGTGTGGCTTTCTGAAAAATTCCATACCATATGTGAGGATATGGAAACGGCGGCTGTTTACGAGGTCTGCGAGTTATTCCGGACTCCCTGTATCGGGCTTCGGGTCATTTCAAATAATGAATTGCTGGACGAGGAATTTAATGAGGAACCGGCAAAGCTTTTGCAGCATTACATATGGAAAATAACCCATGACTATTTATAAATAGAATATTTTTCTCCCTCTTTGCATACATATTTAGTGCAAAGGGGGATTTTTTTTGAAAAGGACAGGCAGAGTATTACTTATTTTTTTTATTATTGTAGCAGCCATGTCGGCTCTTTGGCTTTTCCAGTCCTGGCAGGAGGCGAAGAACTTATCGGAAAAGAAAACGCTTCGCAACAGCTACATAACGGGAATCAGCGGCTCTTCTGTCAGTGTGGTGTCGGGCGGGAAAAAGCAGGTATTGGAAACCGCCTCCTCGATAACCGGACAGGCGGTATCGGGCGTGGCAGATTTATATCTGGAAGATCGAAAAATTGTAAGAGTAGTAAAAAAGCCGGAAACGGTTCAGGGTAAAATAATAAAAATTTCTCAAAATGTTATGACGCTGGAAAATTATGGAAATGTAAAGCTGGATTCCGATTTTGTTGTTTACCGGGTAGCAAAAAACGGTACGGTCAGCGAGGGGAGCCGCGCTGATCTTGTAGTGGGAAATACCGGTACCAAATTTGTGGCGGCAGGAAGCCGGTTGTGCGCCGCCGTTATTGCGGAATCAAAAATGGAAACGATCCGCGTTCTTTTAACGGACAGCAATTTTTCCTCCTACAGCCATAAAAAAGCGGTAGTGACAGCTGACTCAGATTACACGGTAAAAATCGGCAAAGAGATAAAGCAGTGTAAAAAAGGGCAGAAAACCGTGTTTGACCCGGCTTCTCTGCGCGGGCGCGCCGTGGTATCCACCGGAGGAAGGGGAAAAATACGGCTGGAAACGATAAAACGGCAGTATGGAGTACCGGAATACCGGGGGACTATCGAGATCGAAAAAAATGGGAATGTATTAAATATTGTAAATGAACTGCCTTTAGAGCAGTATTTGTACAGTGTTGTTCCCAGTGAAATGCCGACGAGTTATGAAGCCGAGGCGTTAAAGGCGCAGGCAGTATGCGCCAGAAGCTATGCGGCGCAGCATATGAAGGGAAACCGTCTGGCAAAATATGGGGCGCATGTGGATGACAGCGTATCCTTTCAGGTTTATAATAATATACGGGAGGACAGCAGGGCAATTGCCGCTGTTAATGCCACGGCAAAGCAGGTCGTGGCATATCATGGGAAAATTGCCTCTACTTATTTTTATTCCGCTTCCTGCGGCTCCACTGAGGGAACGAAGGATGTCTGGTTTACGAAAAAGGAGGTTCCTTATCTCACCGCCTCCCTGCAGACCATCCCCCGTAGGAAACAAAGCCTGAAAACAGAAGAGGCGTTCCGGGCCTATATCCAAAAAATGCAGGATACCGCAGACAGTACCTCTCCCTGGTACCGGTGGCAGACGGTAATCGAAAAAAAGGAGATTGAGAAAACGATTTCCCGCTCTCTGGCAGGACGATATAAGGCTAATCCAACCCAGATACAGGTAAGGGAAAGCGACGGAACCTATAGGAGCCGTCCGGTTTCGGAAATCGGGAGTATAAAAAATATTGAAATAAAGAAACGGGGGGAAGGCGGAGTTGTCTGCATGATAGAAATTCAGGGGACAAAGGAAACCATTCGCGTTTATACGGAGTACAATATCCGCTCGCTTTTGATAGGGAGCGGCACGGTTTTTAAACGAAAAGATAAAAAAGAGGTAACCGGATTAAACCTGTTGCCCAGTGGATTTTTCTATCTGGATAAAAAGGGAAGCTCCTATGTCCTTTACGGCGGCGGTTACGGACATGGCGTCGGCATGAGCCAGAATGGAGCCAATACGCTGGCCGCCGGGAAAAAGAACTATTTGGAAATCCTCAGATTTTATTTTCCAGGTACGAACGTACAATCTCGCGAATCTCTTTTATAGAGGATAAAAGGGGAATACGCTTATGCTGCTTGAGATACTGATTGAGCATAGCGCCCAGAAAAATGATGATGATACAAAAATAAATCCACAGCATCAGCAGTACCATATAGGTAAGACTTCCGTAAATAGAGGAAAAGCTGCTGTGGTAATCAATATAAAGAGAATAGAGGTAGGAAAAAACGATCCACAAAAAGGCAGAAAATCCGGCGCCCGGAAGTTCATCCCGAAAGTGCGATTTCCGGTTGGGAATATATCGGTAAAGCAGAAGAAAATATACAACAAAAACCAGAAAGGCAACACTGGAGCGAAGGATAAATAAGATTAATTTAAACTGGGAAAAAAGCGGAAAAAAGTGATTGATCATCTGCACAATCTGATTTCCGTAGACCAGAACGATCAAACTGGTTATAATCGCAATGGTAAATATTATGGTGTCCAACAGGGAGGAAAGCCGGCGGATAATTAATCCCCTGCGGTTGGGAACCTCATAGATACAGTCCAATTCAAAGGCGATGCTGGAGAATCCCTTCGAGCCTGCCCAGAGAGTAGTGATGACAGTAACAGAAAGAATCGTGCCGGAGGAAGCGTCATAGGATTCCCGGAGCCATTGCAGGACAATTTCGCTTAAATTGCCGGGGATGGCGGCTTCCACCACAGATGTTAAAATATTTTCATTGACTTGCGTATAGCGCAGCAACGTAATTAAAAACATCATAAAGGGAAAAAGAGAGATGATCGTAAAAAATGCTACCTGGGCGGCGTGAATCGTAATACGGTGTTTATTAAATTTCGTAATAAACCAGACAAAAATATTATCCATCCTGATCTCCTTTCCCGTTTTGCTTTTGGGGTTTCTATATACTAGTATATGAAATATAAAGAGAAAAATCAATGAAAGTTATGGTTTTCCTGCCGGAAGAAGGAGCAGAGTTTTTTGCCCGTTTGGAAAAAGCCCTTGACATTGCCAAACATTATGTGCTACAGTAAAAAACGATAAAGACGTTGATGGTGCGGGCAGAATGCCCTCTCAGATTACTATTTTCCTTCAGAGAAGCGGAATCATCGGCTGAAAGTTCCGTCAGGTTCAGATAGTAATTGAATTTCCCACCGGAGTTTTGCTGTTGAACGAAATAGAAATTATTTTTTAGTAGAGAGCGACGAGTTATACCCGTTACCGTATACAGGAGAGTCTGCTGTAAGTAAGTTCGGCAGGAATCAGGGTGGTACCGCGGAAAATTTCGTCCCTTGCATCAAACATGCAAGGGACTTTTTGCGTGCAGGCAATGAGCCCTGCAAAAAACAGCCGGAGAAAACGCGGCTGTTTACAGACGCTATTTTCTCCGGTTGTTTTTATAGGGCGAAGCCCACGACCGAGCAGCCGACCGGCTGCGAGGTAGTGCAGGGCGAAGGACTGGAAGGCGGCGAAGCCCACGACCGAGCAGCCGGTCGGCTGCGAGGTAGTGCAGGGCGAAGGACTGGAAGGCAATGCAGGGAGAAAGGCGAAGCCCACGACCGAGCAGCCGGCAGGCTGCGAGGTAGTGCAGGGCGAAAAGGCGAAGAAGAATGTAGAAAGAATGGAGGAAAAAAATGAAAGAAAAATTATCTCAAATCCTCGACAACGCATTGAATCAGATAGAATCATCCGGCGAGCTGGATAAATTAAATGATATTCGGATTGCGTTTCTGGGGAAAAAAGGAGAACTGACCAGTGTTTTAAAGTCCATGAAAGAGGTAGCGCCGGAGGACAGACCTAAAATTGGCCAGATGGTAAATGAGGCGAGAGCTAAAATTGAGGAAAAGCTGGAGGAGAAGAAGGCGGCGTTTGAGAAAATGGTTCGGGAAGAAAAGATGAAGGCAGAGGTAATCGACGTCACTCTTCCGGGCAGGAAATTGCAGGTGGGACACCGTCATCCCAACACGATTGCATTGGAAGAAGTCGAAAAAATATTTATCGGCATGGGATATGAAGTGGTAGAGGGACCGGAAGTGGAATATGATTACTATAACTTTGAAGCCTTGAATATACCGGCGAATCATCCCGCAAAAGACGAGCAGGATACGTTTTACATTAACGATAAAATTTTACTCCGTACCCAGACCTCTTCTGTACAGGTACATGAAATGGAGAAGGGAAAACTCCCCATCCGCATGATTTCGCCGGGCAGAGTATTTCGGAGTGATGATGTGGATGCAACGCATTCGCCGTCCTTTCATCAGATAGAAGGGCTGGTAATTGACAAGAACATTACCTTTGCCGATCTGAAGGGAACCTTAGAGCAGTTTGCCAAGCAGTTATTTGGCGAGGAAACAAAAGTAAAATTCCGTCCTCATCATTTTCCGTTTACAGAGCCGAGCGCTGAAATGGATGTTACCTGTTTTAAGTGCGGAGGCAAAGGCTGTCGTTTTTGTAAGGGAGAGGGGTGGATTGAAATCCTTGGCTGCGGGATGGTACACCCGCATGTGCTGGAAATGAGCGGGATTGACCCGAATGAATATGTCGGCTTTGCGTTCGGCGTCGGTTTGGAGCGTATTGCGCTTTTGAAATATGAAATTGATGATATGCGCCTTTTATATGAAAACGATATAAGATTTTTAGAGCAGTTTTGATATTGGTCAGATACTGCGCCGAAAGAATTGGAGGGAAAAGGAATGAATACACCATTATCGTGGATTAAAGCGTATGTGCCGGAGCTTAACTGCACCGAGCAGGAATATATGGATGCGATGACAATGTCCGGTACAAAGGTAGAGGGCTATGAGAAGTTTGATGCCGATTTGGATAAAATCATTGTGGGAAAAATTGAAAAAATAGAGAAGCATCCGGATGCTGACAAATTAGTTGTTTGTCAGGTGGCGGTTGATGAAGAGGGGACGACAATCCAGATCGTAACCGGAGCGCCGAATGTCAAAGAGGGCCAGAAAGTGCCGGTTGTATTAGATGGAGGGCGCGTAGCAGGCGGACATGACGGCAAAAAGGTTGCCGGAGGGATAAAAATAAAAAAAGGAAAACTCCGGGGCGTTGTCAGTAACGGAATGATGTGCTCCATTGAAGAACTGGGATCGTCTACGGATTTTTACCCGGATGCGGCAGAAGACGGTATTTATATTCTCAGCGATAATCCGGAATATAAGGAGGCTCCGATAGGCAGCGATGCTATTGAACTTTTAGGGCTCCGGGACGCCAATTTTGAATACGAGGTAACATCAAACCGGGTGGACTGTTTTGGCGTTCTTGGCATTGCCAGAGAAGCAGCCGCCACGTTCCGCAAACCGTTTGTGCCGCCGGTGGTAAAGAAATCCGGCAATGGAGAAAAGGCGCAGGATTATATTTCTGTCGAAGTCGAGGCAGAGGATCTTTGTTCCCGCTATGTGGCAAGAGTAGTAAAAAATATTAAACTGGCTCCTTCGCCGGAGTGGATGCAGAGAAGGCTGGCAGCCAGCGGGATCCGTCCGATCAATAATATTGTGGATATTACAAACTATGTTATGGAAGAATATGCACAACCTATGCATGCGTATGATTTAGATACCATTGCGGGAAATAAAATTGTAGTGAAGAGAGCAGAGGATGGGGAAAAATTCCAGACACTGGACGGACAGGAAAGAGAGCTGGATTCTTCCATTCTGATGATATGCGACGGCGAAAAGGCGGTGGGGATTGCCGGTATCATGGGAGGAGAAAACTCCAAGATTACAGAGGATGTTAAAACGATGCTTTTTGAGGCGGCATGCTTTGACGGTACCAATATCCGCCTTAGCGGTAAAAAGTTAGGAATGCGCACAGATGCCCAGGCAAAATTTGAAAAGGGACTGGATCCGAACACGGCAATGGAGGCAATGAACCGCGCCTGCCAGCTTATTGAGGAGCTTGGCGCAGGCGAGGTTGTCGGCGGCTGCGTCGATGTGTATCCGGAGAAAAAAGAAGCGGGTTCGGTCGCCTATGATGTAGAGAAGATCAATGCTCTTCTGGGAATACAGCTGTCAGAGGATGAGATGTGTGAATATTGGAATATGGTAGAACTGAAACCGGATAAGGAAAAGAAGTGCGTTACGGTTCCGACCTGGCGTCAGGACATCGCCTGCATTGCCGATCTGGCAGAGGAAGTAGCCAGATTTTATGGCTACGACAGGATTCCCACTACCCTGCCAAGCGGCGAGGCAACCCAGGGCGGCTTATCGTTCCAGACTACAATCCAGAATATTGCCAGAAACGTAGTGGAGCAGTTTGGTTTTTCCGAGGGGATGACCTATTCCTTTGAAAGCCCGAAGGTATTTGACAGGCTGTTAATTCCAAAGGACAGTAAGCTGCGCAGTTATATTGAAATATTGAATCCTCTGGGAGTGGATTACAGCATTATGAGGACGATGCCGCTGAATGGCATGCTGACCTCCCTTGCCACAAACTATAACCACCGGAATAAAGAGGTAAGATTATACGAACTGGCAAACATCTATCTTCCCAAAGCATTGCCGCTGACGGAACTGCCGGAGGAAAAAATGCAGCTATGCCTTGGCATGTATGGAGAAGGGGACTTCTTTGATATGAAAGGCTGTGTGGAGGCTATCCTTGAAAAATTGGGGATTCAGGATGTTGTAACCTATCAGCCGAAGGAGAACCGCCCGTATTTGCATCCGGGTAGACGTGCGGATGTCGTAATAGGAGAAACCTCGATTGGCTATCTGGGAGAAATTCATCCGGAGGTGGCGGATAATTACAATATCGGGACAAAAACGTACGTTGCCGTGCTGGATGTGGAAGAACTTGCCAAACGAGCCTCCTTTGATGTAAAATATAAAGGTGTTGCAAGATTCCCTGCTATAACCCGGGATATTTCCCTTGTTATGAAAAAATCTGTTCTTGCCGGTCAGGTGGAGGAAATCATTCGCCAAAACGGCGGCAAACTTTTAGAGGCATATCATTTGTTTGATATTTACGAGGGTGAGAATGTGGCGGCGGATGAGAAATCCTTAGCTTATTCGATTCGCTTTCGCGCCGCAGACCGGACCTTAGAGGAGAAAGACATTACAGCGGTAATGAATAAAATTTTAACGAAATTGGAATCTTTAGGTGTAACACTAAGACAATAATCAGTGCTTCATATGGGCGGAATGGAGGAAGTAGTGAAAAAATTAATCAGTAACGTATTAACACTATGTTTTGTCTGTTACATGATTTTACTGGTATATTTTCTGTTTTTCAGCGAAGAATATGGGAGAAATGTGCCGTATACCACCTATCGGCATAATTTTACGCTGTTCAGGGAATTACGGAGATATATTGGCTATTACTATAAAATTGGCATTTCCGATTTTCTTATTAATGTGGTGGGAAATGTAGTTGCGTTTATGCCCTTTGGCTTTTTGGTACCGGTTATGTACAGGGAGCAGAGGAAGGATGTAGTATTTATCGGGAAATATTTTCGCAGCTTTTTATTTGTGACGATGTTGGGCTTTGTGTTCAGCCTGTGTATCGAAACGGTGCAAATGCTTACTAAGGTGGGCTGCTTCGATGTGGATGACCTTATGCTGAATACATTGGGAGTGATATTGGGATATATAATCTATTATATCTGTAAGAAAATGATCGGAGTGTTTGAAAGGTAGAGGAGAGCATATGCAGATTCGGATTGGGGGAAGAAAAAAAATCCAGTTTACGGATAAGACACATCCGGCGAAGGGAATTATATCGGTGATCTTAGGCGCAGTTTCCCTTCTTTTGCTGTGCGTGCTTTTCCTGCTTTCCAGCATGTCCAAAGGGACCTCCGGCATACTGTTTGGCTTTCTTGGCATGCTGGTGCTTATTGTCAGCGCTGTGGGATTTATACTGGCGGTAAGATGCTACAATAAAGAAGATATTTACTTTACCACACCGGCGGTAGGCTCTGTGTTGAATGGCCTTCTCATCATCCTGTGCATGCTTTTATATATCATGGGAGCGGTGTGAGGTTTCGCAGGCGTTTGGATATGGATATCTGCTTATAGATTTCATGGTAGCGGACGGAAGAGAGCTCTTCAATATAATTTACCGGAAAATTTTTCTCATATCCTTTTGTTATTAAGATAGAAGCGGCTTTGTTATAGGCAATAGCGGCTTCTATTTCTTTTTTGTACCGTCCCACTAAAAAATCCCCGTTTACATGGATTTTTGTTTCATAATAAGTCGTTCCCTTTTTTTCCTTTTTACAGACTCCGTGGAAACGATTGATTATCTCAATATTTTCATACCGGAAATCCCGGCTGTCGCCATTGACAAAACGAAAATCCCGTCCGGCGACCGCATAATTTTTTATGCCGTAGCGGGACAGGATATTAACCTGCATACCATAATCTGCCACAAAAAGATGGCCGCCCCGCCTTGTGATGCTCCGGGAGGAATAATAAAAAAGATCGTCAATATCGAAGGTTAAAAAATCATCCCTTCCAAAATAATAATGGAAAAAATGGTTTTTCAGATAGATCGGTGTCTTGATATAAATCCCGTTATCACGGAAATTTAAAAGCACCACCCATTTTTGGAAGGGGAGAAAACTCTCTGCTTCCGAATACATATCCAAAGAAAAGGAGCGGTCGTGGAGCAGCCTGTCAGCCTGCCGATAGGCAAAAGAAGCAGCCTGTTCCGTGGGAAAACTGCCGAGGCTGATATGTTTGCCGGAATGGGTAATAGAGCTTCGGTAATAGAGAGTTCCGTCTTTTTTTTTGGCTGCGTAAACGCCTGGAAGCATCTGGTTTCCTCCTCTTTGGAAATAATTTATCGCCGGTTATGTGTCTATTATTTTACGTCAGAGAATAAGAAAATACAAGAATATTAAATTATTTGTAACAGAATTGTAATATAATATAAAAAAATGCATATACTTTATTTAACAATTGTAATTTTTTACATGCAAAGGTGGTGCCGATATTGAAAGGAAATTGTTACAAATGGATGTATGGCATATATATTGTATTGACGGCTTCTCTGTCAATCGGATGGTATCCGGAAAGCCGGACCAAAAATCTGGGACAACTGACGGAGCGGATGGAAAAAAACGTAGAGGCGGTCTGTTTTTTAAATGAAAATCACCGATTGTTTCTGCAGGGGGTGGAAGAAACAGACCCGATGGAAAGAAAAGAGAGGGAACAGACTGATGAGTGGCAGAGAAGGGTGGCAAAAACGCTGGAAAAGAAAACAAAGAAAAAAAACGGGATTACATTGGGAAAAAACAGCCGGAAAATTCTGGAGCGGATTGTGGAGGCGGAGGCAGGCGACCAGAATATAAAAGGGAGAATGCTGGTTGCCAATGTAATATTAAACCGTGTGAAATCGAAACAGTTTCCCAATACGGTAAAAGGAGTCGTGTTTGCCCACCGGCAGTTTTCCCCGGTTTCTAACGGCAGCTATTTCCGTGTCCATGTATCTGACGGGACGAAGCGGGCGGTAAAAAAAGTATTGCAGGGAGAAGACGCTTCCCGGGGCGCGCTGTATTTTATGTGCCGCCGCGCCTCCAGCGCCGGAAATATTTCCTGGTTTGACAGGGATCTGACTCGTTTATTTTCTTACGGATGCCATGAGTTCTTCCGCTAAAAGGGAAGAAAAGCCGTGAAACGGTATTGTAAAATAAAAAAAAACATGATATTCTAAGTTACAGTTTGAATGATTTCTGCGCAGAATGGAGGAGTTACCATGAGTATCATGTATAAAAGTACAAGAAGTAACAACGAAAAGGTGACGGCGTCCCAGGCTATATTAAAAGGGCTTGCCGATGACGGAGGCTTATTTGTGCCGGATGTTATACCGGCGCTCGATATTCCGTTAGAGTCCCTTTCTTCCTTATCCTATCAGGAAACAGCCTATGAGGTTATGAAGCTTTTTCTGGGCGATTTTACCGGGGAGGAATTAAAGTCCTGTATCCGGGGAGCCTATGATGAAAAATTTGACGCGGCGGAGATTGCTCCGCTAGTAAAAAAGGATGGCGCTTATTATTTGGAATTATTCCACGGCAGGACCATTGCTTTTAAAGATATGGCGCTGTCTATTCTGCCCTATTTGATGACTACCGCCGCCAGAAAAAATGGAGTAACGAATGAAATCGTGATTTTAACAGCCACGTCGGGAGATACCGGGAAGGCGGCTCTTGCCGGCTTTGCCGATGTGCCGGGTACCAGTATCATTGTATTCTATCCTAAAAACGGCGTAAGTCCGATTCAGGAAAGACAGATGCTGACGCAGAAAGGGAAAAACACAAATGTTGTGGGAATTATCGGAAACTTTGATGATGCCCAGACCGGCGTAAAGGAGATGTTCCATTCTGCGGAGCTGGCAGAGCGTATGGCGAAGAAAGGCTATCAGTTTTCTTCCGCCAATTCTATCAATATCGGACGGCTTGTGCCGCAGATCGTCTATTATGTATATGCGTATGGACAGCTTGTTAAGCAGCGGGAGATCAGCTGCGGCGAAACGATAAATGTTGTAGTCCCGACCGGGAACTTTGGAAATATCCTGGCGGCGTATTATGCAAAAAATATGGGGCTTCCCATTGAAACGCTATTTTGCGCCTCCAATGAAAATAAGGTATTATTTGACTTTTTCCGTACGGGGATATACGACAGGAAGAGGGAGTTTATCCTTACTTCCTCTCCGTCTATGGATATTTTAATTTCCAGTAACTTAGAGCGGCTGATTTATCATATAGCGGACGAGGATGCCGAAAAAACAAAAGAGCGGATGGAAGCGCTCGCAGCTCAGGGACAGTATGAAATAACGCCGGAAATGAAAGAAAAGCTGGCATGCTTCCGGGAGGGATATGCCACAGAAGGCGAAACGGCGGAAACGATCCGCAAGG
>CANQYY010000020.1 GCA_947628225.1 uncultured Lachnospiraceae bacterium | reverse complement strand
TAACAGCTTAAGCAACAAGATGGGTAATTCCTTACTGGCTGTAAGGGGTATTAACCATAAATATATTGTAGTAGGAGTTAGGAAAAATGACTGTTTATGACGAACTGGTTGCCAGAGGGCTGATCGCCCAGGTAACAGACGAGGAAGAAATTAAGGAATTGATCAACAAGGGAAAAGCCACCTTCTACATCGGTTTTGACCCGACAGCAGACAGCCTGCATGTGGGACATTTCATGGCGCTGTGCCTGATGAAACGGCTGCAGATGGCGGGAAACCGTCCGATCGCCCTGATTGGCGGCGGCACCGCTATGGTGGGCGACCCCTCCGGCCGCACGGATATGCGCCAGATGATGACCGAGGAAACGATTAAGCACAACTGCGACTGCTTTCGGAAGCAGATGAGCCGCTTCATTGATTTTTCGGACGGAAAGGCCCTGCTCGTGAACAATGCGGACTGGCTGATGAACTTAAACTACATTGAACTGCTGCGTGATGTGGGCGCCCACTTCAGCGTAAACCGCATGCTGACTGCTGAGTGCTACAAACAGAGAATGGAAAAGGGGTTAAGTTTTCTGGAGTTCAACTACATGATCATGCAGAGTTATGACTTCATGGCCCTCTACGAAAAATACGGCTGCAATCTCCAGTTCGGTGGGGACGACCAGTGGAGCAACATGCTGGGAGGCACCGAGCTGATCCGCCGCAAGCTCGGCAAGGACGCCTATGCCATGACGATTAACCTCCTGCTTAACTCCGAGGGAAAGAAAATGGGTAAGACCCAGAAAGGCGCCGTATGGCTGGACGCTGAAAAGACCTCTCCCTTTGAGTTTTATCAGTACTGGAGAAATGTGGACGACGCCGACGTCATCAAGTGCTTAAAGATGCTTACTTTCCTTCCCCTCTCCGAGATTGAGGCCATGGAGGGCTGGCAGGGAAGCGAATTGAATAAGGCGAAGGAGATTCTCGCCTTTGAGCTGACTACGCTCATTCACGGCGAAGAAGAAGCCCGCCGGGCGCAGGAGGCGGCAAGAGCTCTGTTCTCCAGCGGCAGCGCCGCCGACATGCCGACCTATGAACTGGCAGAAGATGACTTCGCCGACAATGCCGTAGACATACTGACCCTTCTCCACGCCTCCGGTCTGGTTCCCTCCAAATCAGAGGCAAGACGGGCGGTACAGCAGGGCGGCGTCAGCGTAGACGGCGAAAAGGTACTGGATATTAAGACCTCCTACACAAGAGATGCCTTCTCCGGCGACGGCATCGTGCTGAAGAAGGGCAAAAAGAATTTCCGAAAAATTATTTTATAACAACAAAGGCCTTCTCTGATAAAATCAAATTATCAGAGAAGGTCTTTTATTTTTGTTTCAAATTGATTTTATGGAAAGAATGCATTTTCTTTTTTATATTCTCAAGAATATCCTGCTCCGTCATAGCTTCATAATTATAATCATCCTCCTCATAACTGCCATCGTAATATGCGTACGGCGCCAATGCCGAATAAACAGCAAGACCGGTTTCTGTATATTTTTTATAACCGCTCCCGGTTGCCGTCAGGCGAAAGATTTTATAGGCGGACGGCCGATAAAATTCACTGACAAAAATAAATTTTTTTGTGGTTTTCGGCTTCCGGTAAGTAACAAAAATCATCTTTGTCCGGGGGGATATATAAACATCCTGAAATCCGTATTTTTGTGTTAGGCACTTCTTTTTCCGATAATGATAGAAGGTTATCCTTCCGTTGTGGAAAAGCTCCGGGATCCCGTCCTTATTAAAATCAACAAAGGCGTACCCCGTTCCCTCCGGCAATTTTTTTAAATATTTCCTTAATTTCTTCTTTGCTTCCTTTTTTACCTTTTTCTTTGACCGCACTACTACCTTGTAGCAGTATTTATTTTTCATGCCGGGAATCCGGTAGGAAAACTCAGACTTCCCCGCCTTTATTCCTTTGACGCGGAGAGAAAACTCCTTTGTCCTTACCCTTATTTTCTTATTTTTTATTTTCAGCTTTTTCACTCTCGTAGAGTCAATGGATATCCGCCGCGTTATTCCCTTGAGAATATAAATTTTCTTTTTCACGACTTTGGCATGTGTATTGCCTGACATCACGATGGGCATTCCCACGGCAAACAAAAAGGCAATCAGACCAATTTTTCTTATTCGTTTTCGCATAATACCCTCCATTCCAAAGCATCACACTGAAACCCTTTACTCTACTATTTCCACCTTTATCATATTCGTAGTTCCGGATTTTCCTATCGGTACGCCGGAAGTAATTACGGTCAAATCTCCTTCTTGCAAAAGCCCTTTCTTTTTTCCCTCTGCCACTGCATGAGAAAATAAATCAAAAACATCTGTTTTTTCCTCCAGCAATACCGGCGTTATTCCCCACGATAAATTTAATTGCCGGCAGACCTTCTTGGAGGTGGTGCCTCCAATTATCTGACAAGCCGGACGGTATCTTGAAATCATCCGGGCTGACCGCCCTGACTTTGTTACTGTGACAATAGCCGAAGCGTTCAGATCATACGCTGTTGTGCAGGTGGCATGGGAAATTGCATCGGTAATATCCGGATTTTCCTGCCGTCCTCTGGCAAAAAAACGCTTCCGGTAATCAATATCCTTCTCTGTCCGATTCGCAATCCGTATCATTGTTTCCAGTGCCTCTACTGGAAATTTTCCTGCTGCCGTTTCACCGGAAAGCATAATCGCACTGGTTCCATCATAGACCGCATTCGCTACATCGGTTACCTCTGCCCGTGTGGGTCTTGGATTTTTCATCATGGAATCCAACATCTGGGTCGCCGTAATAACCTGTTTCCCTGCCCGATACACTTTTCCTATTATTATTTTCTGTATAACGGGAACCTCCTCCTCGGGAAGCTCTACTCCCATATCGCCCCTGGCAATCATAATACCATCTGACAATTCAATAATCTCATCAATGTTTTCTATGCCTTCACTATTTTCTATCTTGGCAATAATATTAATTCCGCTTCCCCCATTTTCCAAAAGAAACGTGCGCAGCTGACGAACATCCTCTCCTGAGCGTACAAAGGATGCCGCAACAAAATCAATATCATTGTTAATGCCAAAAAGTAAATCGTTTTTATCCTTCTCGCTAAGATAGGGAATATTCAAATGCAGCCCCGGAATATTGACACCCTTGTGGTTGGAAATGACACCATCATTCACTACCTCACAGCAAATCTCCTCTTCGGTGACTTCCTTCACGGTCATCTCTACTAAACCGTCATCTATGAGAATGCGGCTGCCGGGTGCAACGTCCTCTACAAGATTTGCGTAAGAAACACTGGCACGCTCCTCGTTCCCTATAACATTTTTAACGGATAAGATAAACCTCTGACCTCTCTGCAACTGTACCCTGCCGGCAGCAAAATCTCCTAATCTTATTTCCGGTCCCTTTGTATCTAATAGCATTGCCACCGGTCTTTGATATTTCCGACGGATTTCCCGGAAACTGTCCATCCTTCTCTGCTGCTCTTCATATGTTCCGTGAGAAAAATTAAATCTTGCCACATCCATACCGGTTTTTATTAATTTGTCCAGTACCGATACATCATCCGTTGCCGGTCCCATTGTACATATTATTTTGGTTCTACGCATATCAACCTCCGTTTAAAACATTGCCCTTGCAATTATTTCCAATACGGCCGCCGGTCGTTTCTCCGCCCCCGGCTTCTCCTGATACTCTTTCGCGTCTGCTTATACCGGTTCCTCCTGAGCCGCTGCTCCTTTTGCGCCCTTATACGCAATATAACAAGAAACGCCGCTGCCCCTGCTGCCAGAACAAAGATAATTATAATCACTGCCTTTTTCCACGGAAACGGCTCTGCCTTTGCCTTTTCCACCGCATCATCAAACCACTGGGACATATCAATGCTGTCATTCAGCATCGGTATCTGTTTTTGCGTATAATAAATATCCGAACCTCCTACCCTTTCATTATTATAAGTATATGTCACGGCTCCGATGACATCTTTCCCGTCCTTTCCCTTTTGCGGGCTGTCAAAAAACTCCACCTTTTTTTGCGCCTTATTTAACGGCACTCCCTTTGGCAGGATAACTCCGGCATCCGCATCAATGGAAAGCATACTGGTGGAATGTTTAAAATAGGGACTGAATTTGGTAAATAAATATTGATTGTTTATTTCATCCGTCGTTGCATCCTGTATGCCATAGCGGGTATAATTTTCAAAACAATAATTTAAAAGCTTAGTAGAATCCGTATACTCATTCGGCTCCATGGACGGGTGGTTGGGCGCTCTCATAATAACGGATACCAAAGTCATCCCGTTTTTTTTGGCATACGTTACCAGAGTATAGCGGCACTTCGAGGTATATCCTGTTTTACCTCCCACACAATATTCATAAACATATTGCGGATAACTGGAATTCGCATATAACATGCCGTGATGGTTATGCAGCGCATGACCGTCCTTATTTTTGTTTGTCTTTGGGATGTTGTACCTCTTTGTACCGGTAATCCGGGCGAAGGTCGTATTTTTATATGCCGCGCTGGCAATCCGCGCCATATCATATGCTGTCGTATAATGATTTTTCATCCATAACCCATTGGTATTAGCAAAGTGAGTTCCGGTACAGCCTAATTGCTTTGCCCTTTCATTCATCATCTTCACAAAGTTTTTTATACTCCCGGCAATGTGCTCTGCCACACCATTACATGCCTCGTTGGCGGACATCAGGAGAATAGCGTACAGGCTCTGTTCCATGGTCAATTTTTCTCCTACTTTTAATCCGATATTGGAGGCGCCGGATTCCAAATTCAGCACGGCGCTGCCGGAATAGGTAACCGTTTCTGCCGGAGAAGAATTTTCAAGAGCCAAAAGCGCCGTCATAATTTTTGTAATACTGGCGGGATATTGCTTCTTGTTCATATTCTTCGAGTATAAAATACTCCCGGACTGCACATCCATGACGACGGCTGATTCTGCTGAAATATTTACTTTTCCCTTTGCCGCCTTTGCCTCTGTGGAAAGGCACACTGGCAATATGGCATTCCACACAAGGCAGAGAAAGAGTACCATGCTAATTTTTCTTTTCATATTGTCCTCCAAAATTTTTCATATGCTCCGTTAAACAGCATTAAAATACTTCTTCGATAAATAACTCCCTGTTCTTTGTTAAGTCTAAAAATTCATTTCCCATCATCAGCACCGGCCGGCACAATTCATTGGGATTTATCATAACAATCGTTCCTTCCCGGCCGTCGTTCAGCTTTACCTTATGCCGCATATAGGTTTCTACCAGATTTTTCAATATCGGCATAAGAAAAATGGGATTAAACTGCTGGCGTCCTTCCTCTTCAAATAATTTAATAACCCGGAACGGACTCAGGCCCTTGCGGTATACCCGCGTAGCCGTCATCGCCTCATACACATCGGCAATAGCCGTGATCGCTGCATATGGGTCGATTTCATTTACTTTCATGCCAAAAGGATATCCCTTTCCGTCACATCGCTCATGGTGCAGAAGAACCGCTCTTTTCACACTTTCATGGATTTTCTTATTCCTTAAAAATTCATAGCCCTTCAGCGGGTGCTGCTTGATAACTTCATATTCATCCTCGGTAAGTTTTCCGCGCTTTCTCAAAACATCCTTGGATATTAACAGCTTTCCAAAATCATGGAGAAGTCCGCACAGCGTAAGATATTTTTTTTCATAGGACGACATTCCCAGCCAGTCGGCAAAAACATTGCATATCATAGATACATTCAGACTGTGGTTGTAGGTTTCATCGTCATAGTCCTTTATGTAATGAAGCATATCAAATACCTGATACTTCGTTCCCGTCGAAATCACAACAGACTCCACATCCTGTATCAGCTTCTTTTCATCGATATTATCCCCCACCTTCAAAAGCTGATTCATTTTACCCTTAATATCGGAAATCGACTCATGGTATTCTGTGTTAAATTGTTCAAATGCCTTTTTCTGCGCCAGAGTTTCAAAGGGCGTGTCCTCCTCCAGCTCATCGGTTTCCCTATCTTTATCTGCATATATTGCCACGCTTAAAATGCCAAAAAACGTAATTCTGGCAATGGAATTAGCATCGATAACGCTATCCTTGCCGATTAGCAACTGTTCATTTTTTGAATAAATATCCCGGGCCGCTACCATGCCGGGAATCACATCGCTAACTGAAATTGTCAAAACCTTTTTTTCCGCCATGTAACACGCCTCCTTTGTATATACACTACTATCATACACGATTTTAAACAATTTTCCAATACAGTATTTAATTTAATTTTTTTTTATGCTATACTGGCACCATGGAGGAAAGCTATGCGATTACGAAATGTAAAAGGCTCCCGGGAATATATTGAAAACAGTCCTTTGGTCATCCAGCGCCCCGAGGAATACAAAGGGCGTTTTTGCGCGCTTTTTCATAACAGCCATCCGCTCCATATTGAAATTGGAATGGGTAAAGGGCAGTTTATTCATGCGCTGGCAAAACAGAACCCGGACATTAACTATATCGGCATCGAAATGTATTCCAGCGTTTTGTACCGCGCCCTGGAACGCTGCGCCGAGGAAAAACCGGAGAATCTTTTTTTTCTCCGATTGGATGCAAAATATCTTAGGGACATATGGGAACCGGGAGAAGTAAATAAAATTTACCTCAATTTTTCCGACCCGTGGCCAAAGGAGCGTCATGCGAAACGGCGTTTAACAAGCCCTTCTTTTCTAACGCTCTACGATTATCTGTTAAGTCCGGACGGTATTCTCCAGTTTAAAACGGATAACCGCATGTTGTTTGACTTCTCTGTCGAATCTGTCCGGCAGTCAGGTTTGTGGAAAATTGATGAGATTACCTATGATCTGCACCATAGTGAATATCTTGCCGGAAATATTATGACAGAGTACGAAAGTAAATTTGTCGCAGAGGGGAAGCCAATCTGCCGATTTGTCATTTCCCGGTAAAAAAATGATAAAAACAGTTCCATGCAAAAAACCTTTTTCATAAAATAAAGAAAAAGGTTTTTTCTTATGAGCTCTTCTTTTCAACGAAAACTGGCGCAAAAACTGAACCACGGTAAATGCTCCCGAAAATTAAAGCGGATTATCTGTTCTTTCATGGAAATTCAGAAATTACTTGGGATCCGATAGCTGCAATTTCTTTTTCTGCAGCTTCTTTTCCATGAATAAATCGACCAGATACATGAATACCGCAACCGTCGGCACGCCCAAAAACATTCCGATCACCCCGAAATAGGCGCCGCCTACCGTAATGCCAAAGATTACCCATAAAGGTTTAATCCCCGTTAAATCTCCCAAAATCTTCGGGCCCAGATACAGGCCGTCAAACTGCTGCAAAATAAGAATCATAATCGCAAAAACCAGCGACAGCTTCGGATCCATGAAAAGATAAATCAATACTCCCGGTATGGCGCCAAAAATCGGCCCGAAATAGGGGATCAAATTGGTAATGCATACAATTACGCTTAACAGGAGCGCAAAGGGAAGTCTTAAAATTGTCATGGCGATCAGGCATAAAAGGCCGATAATCAGAGAATCAATTACCTTGCCAAACAAAAAGCCATTAAAGATATGATTACACTGCACTAGCGTTTTCCATACTCCCTCTTCCTTTTTCGCCGGGGCTATGGCATAAATAATCCGTTTCAGGTTTTTTACCAGATTCTTACTGTCCAGTACAATATAGACCGAAATCACCAGACCGAAAAAAATATCATATACTAAGGAAACGACGGAAGAGGACAGGCGATATACATAAGGAAATATATCAGAGCCATAATTCATTAAATGTCCCGACCAGTTTTCTTTTACATAAGCAACAATATCCGGTACGTCGATCAACGGCAGCCGGCGGCTTACCTCTTCTTCGTGTGTTGTCACATAATTGTAAACCTTACCGAGGAATTTGCCAAGTTCCTTCGCGCTGGCTTTTATCTGAGGAAAAATAAAAAATACAATTATGGTAATGGCGCCCAATACGATCAAATAAGAAATTAAAACACTAAGATACCGTTTGACGCGGGGCCATTTCCCCTCCTTTATCCGGTTCAGCGGTTTTTGAATCAGGCGGACTAACGGATAAATCAGATAGGCAAGGAAAAATCCGATAATAAACGGCATCAGGATCGAAATCAGCTTTGCCATGACCGCTACTGTTACCGACCAGTTTACGATCGAAATAATCACGATTGTACAAACTGCCACAAAAGCAACCAAATACCAGATGTTAGAAAAAAAGCCTTTCAGCATATTGAAATATCCGTTTTTCTTTTCCCTGTTTTCCATAGTTTCCTCCGTCTTTCCTATTATTCTATAAAATTAATCAATTTTTACTTGCAATTTACAAACAACTATTATATAATAGTCATTGCGGTAATTTGTACGCGCCATTAGCTCAGTTGGTAGAGCACCTGACTCTTAATCAGGGTGTCTGGGGTTCGAGCCCCCAATGGCGTACTCCCGAGTCCTTGTTCGGCAGGCCTGCAACTGCTGGGTGAGGGCTTTTTTTTTGCTCTTTTTTAAGAGAACTCCTTACCTGTTGTTCTTTGCCTCCTCTAAAGATTGGCTTTCTTCCTCTGACAGCGCAACAAATACTTCGCCTGCCTTAACCTCTTTAATATAGGTATAACACCCTTCGGTATTGCTGTGCATTGAGTTCAAAATAAATCCGTCATTATCCTTTGTCAGCAGGGTCAAAACAAAACTCAAGGTCCCCCCGATTTCCTTAAAAGCATCATACTTCACAATCCCTATTTTCTGATAGGTTTGCAGCAGATTTGTATCAATGCCATTCAGCCTTGTATCTACCTCTCTCAACTTATCATTAATATATTCAATATTGGCAAACTTCTTTTGAAAAGCATCCTCCAGGCTTTTCCCGTCCGCGCCCCTCATAAAAGACTCATATCTTCTTTTCAAATTACTTACCTTCGCCAACAGCACAATACATAAAATCATCAGTAATAAAATAATCCCCAGACTGATAATAACGATCCAGTCGGTTTCCAAACCAATATCCTTAAAGCTAAACATAAATTCTTCCTCCTTGCAAACATATGTTCCTATTTAAAATACGCCAAAATCTTTTCCAACTCTTCCGGTGAATAATACTCTATTTCAACTTTTCCCTTTTGCTCTGTCTTACGGTTAATGCGAACCTTAGTGCCAAGCTTCTGTTTTAATTTCTCTTCCAGATCCCGATAGACAAAATCATTTTTTAATTCCTTCTTTTCCTTCTTCGACGCCGGATTTACAATATTTTTTACCAGCTTCTCTGTTTCCCGAACGCTCAGCTTCTCATCAAAAATCCGGTTGGCAATCGTATATTGCTGCTCCTTATCAGAAAGTCCCAGTAAAGCTCTGGCATGTCCACTGCTAATATTTTCATCCACCAGCATTTCTAAAATTCTGTCATCCAGCTTCAACAGACGGAGGGAATTTGTAATTGCCGTCCGGCTTTTTGAAACCTTCTCGGCCACCTCGTCCTGTTTCAGATTAAATTCCTTAATTAAATCCTGATACGCTCTCGCTTCTTCCACCGGATTTAAATCCTCTCTCTGAATATTCTCAATTAACGCTACTTCCATTATTTCCTGCGGAGAATAATCCTTTATCACAACAGGAACTTCCTTCAGCCCTGCCATTTTCGCCGCGCGCCACCGTCTTTCCCCGGCAATGATTTCATAATAATCTTTTTTCCTTGTAACAACCAGTGGTTGGACAATACCGTGCTGTTTAATTGACTCGCTCAGTTCCAACAGAGAATCTTCATTGAAATTTTTTCTCGGTTGTTTTTTATTTGGTTCTATCTCATTTATTTTTAAAATGGTTTCTCCTGTTTTTGATACCTTTTCGGATTTTCCTGTTGCCCGGGCAGTCGCCTTAGGGGGGATCATGGAATCCAGACCCTTACCCAGACCCATTTTTTTTGCTGCCATTATCTGTTGCTCCTTTCAATCACTTCATCTGCCAACGCGATATAAGCTCTTGCTCCTGTCGAGCGGCTGTCATATTGTGTAATCGGTAATCCATGGCTGGGAGCCTCCGCCAGCCTTACTCCTCTTGGAATTATCGTATTATAAATATTTTGCTGTAAATTATTCCGTACATTGTCAATTACCTGCATGGAAAGATTCGTCCTTCCATCATACATTGTAAAAACAACACCGTTAATACACAGCTTCGGATTTAATCTTTCCTTTACCAGATTGATAGTATAAATCAACTGGCTGAGTCCCTCCAGCGCATAATACTCACATTGGATTGGAACAAGGACAGAATCCGCCGTTGTCATAGAATTAATTGTCAGCGAATTCAGGGAAGGAGGGCAGTCGATAATAATATAGTCGTAATTATCCTGAACCGGAGAAATTATTTTTTTCAGTATATAATTTCTATCTTCCATGTCCATTGTTTCTATTTCTATGCCGGCAAGATTAACATTTGCCGCCAATACATCCAAATTTTCAAACACATCCTTTTGGACACATTCTTCAAAAGTATTATCCCCGATCATCATTTGATATACTGTCGTTTCCAATTCATCTTTATCAATTCCCAATCCGCTGGACGTGTTCCCCTGAGGATCCATATCAATTACCAAAACTTTTTTATTCTTTTCTGCCAGAGCGGCAGACAAATTAATTGTCGTAGTAGTTTTCCCGACGCCGCCTTTCTGGTTTGCAATCGCCATTATTTCACTCATTGCTTCCTCCATCTTTTACAGTTTTTCTGTTGCGCTAGTAATAATTATATCATCTTTATTATTACATTACCACTATTATTTATAAAATACTTTGAAATGTTTCACATGAAACATGTTTCACGTGAAACATTTATTTATAGCGGATTTTTTTTGGGTTTTCCTGCTTTTCTCGGATATTTACTGCTCGTCTTTTCCTTGTTTTTTATAAATAAAAAAACTCTTTTTTCCGTTTCTTTTCCAAACAGGGAATAAGTTTCTACGGTTTCCAGTTGGCAGGTTAATTGGCGAAACGCATTCTCTGACAGTTTAATTTCTTTATTGTAATTTTTCCCTTTATAGGACACAAAATACCCATTTTCTTTGACAAACGGTATCCCATATTCTAATAAAAGAGGGAGTTCTGCCACTGCCCGGGAAACAACAAAATCGAATCGGTTCCTAAAATTGGCATCTCTTCCAAAATCCTCCGCTCTTCCGTGAAAGAGCTGAACATTATTTAACTCCAATTTTTCCATTAAAATCTGCAAAAAATTAATTCGCTTTTTCAGGGAATCCAATAAGGTAAAGGAACAGTCCAGGAATAGTATGGCTAGAACCATACCGGGAAATCCGGCTCCTGTTCCCACATCCAATACCTCCGTCCCCGGCTCCGGGGAAAAAAGAGGGGATTTTGCCAGAAGGGCGGAATCTACAAAATGCTTTCGGATAACTTCTTCTTTTTCCGTAATTGCGGTAAGATTTACTTTTTGATTCCACTCCATTAATAATTCAAAATAAATTTCAAATTTTTTTTGCTGTGCCCCTGAAATCTTTATTTCATTTTCTTCCCATATTTTTTCCATAAATAATAAATACCCCGTTTTCTTTACTTTTCCTTATATTGCTCCAGATATACTAACAGTACGGAAATATCAGAGGGAGAAACCCCGCTGATCCTTGCCGCCTGTCCAACCGATTCCGGCCGAATATCGGAAAGTTTCTGGATTGCTTCCAACCTTAGGCTGCCAATTTCAGAATAATTTATGGTTTTCGGGATTTTTTTGTTTTCTAATTTGTGAAACTGCTCTACCTGTTTTTGCTGCCTTTTAATATAGCCTTCATATTTTAAACGGATATTGACCTCCTCTTTTACTTCCTCCGGAAGAATCGGCCGGTCTTTATCAATAGGCGCCAATATCTCGTACGAAAGCTCCGGCCGCCGAATCAACTCCGCCAAAGCAATTCCGCTGATCAATGGCGTGCTGTGATAGTTCTCCAATAAATCCTGAACTTCTTTGGTGTTCCCTACATATGTCGTTCGGATTCTTTCTATTTCTTCTTCGATCCTTTTCATTTTTTCCATAAAACGCTGATACCTTTCCTCCGGTATCAGACCCGCCCGATAGCCAATCGGCGTCAACCGTTCATCCGCATTATCCTGGCGGAGGAGCAGCCGGTATTCCGCGCGGGAAGTCATCATCCGATACGGCTCGTTTGTCCCTTTCGTTACAAGGTCGTCAATCAATACTCCGATATATCCCTGTGAACGGTCAATAATAATCGGTTCCTTTCCTTTTGCCTTCATTGCCGCATTGATACCTGCCAATAACCCCTGCGCCGCCGCTTCTTCATAACCGGAACTGCCATTCGCCTGCCCCGCGCTAAATAATCCCGCTACCTTTTTTAATTCCAAAGTCGGAAGGAGCTCCAGCGAATCAATACAGTCATATTCAATCGCATAGGCATTGCGGACAATTTTTGCCTTCTCCAGTCCCGGCACACTCCGGTACATGGCTATCTGAACATCCTCCGGAAGGGAACTGGACATCCCTCCGATATACATTTCATTTGTATAATTGCCTTCCGGTTCAATAAAAACCTGATGACGATTCTTATCGGCAAATCGCACCACCTTATCTTCGATAGACGGGCAGTATCTTGGGCCGGTTCCCTTAATGTAACCGGAATAAAGAGGAGAGCGCTTGAGGTTATCCCGGATAATCTTATGCGTTTCTTCTGTTGTATAGGTCAGCCAGCATTTTACCTGTTCCCTCTCCAGATCCTCAGAGGAATTGGTAAAAGAAAAGGGAACAATCTTCTCATCCCCGTACTGAGGCTCCATTTTTGAATAATCAATCGTACTCCCGTCAATTCTTGCCGGCGTACCGGTTTTAAATCTCCGCAGCTTAATTCCTAATTTTTCCAGCGATTCCGAAAGATAGTTAGCCGCCTGAAGGCCATTCGGTCCTGTGTAAGTAGAAATATCGCCGGTAATACATTTCGCTTTTAGATAAGTTCCGGTACAGAGCACACATACCCGGCAGTAATACACCGCCCCGGTATTTGTTCTTACACCGGTTATGGCGCCGTCCTCTGTCAGAAGTTCCGTAACCTCTGCCTGTTTAATTGTGAGGTTTTCCGTTTTTTCCAGAACTTTTCGCATGGAATAGCTGTATTCCTTTTTATCTGCCTGCGCTCTCAGAGAATGAACAGCGGGCCCCTTCGATTTATTCAGCATCTTGGATTGGATAAAAGTGCGGTCAATATTTTTTCCCATTTCTCCGCCCAGAGCATCCACCTCCCGAACCAAATGTCCCTTTGACGTGCCTCCCACATTCGGATTGCAGGGCATCATGGCAATACTGTCTACGCTCACTGTAAACAGAACTGTATTCAGCGACAGGCGGGCAAGAGCTAACGCCGCTTCGCATCCGGCATGTCCGGCTCCGATTACGACCGCATCATATGTTTCTGTAAAAACCGACTCGCTCATTTTTCTCTCCCCTCAACAGAAAATTCTCTTATTTTCCCATGCAAAATTCCCTGAAAATTTTATCAATAATATCATCCTCTACCGTTTCGCCGATAATTTTCCCTAACGCCTCATAAGCATAATATAAATCAATGGAATATAAATCCTCCGGCATCCCCGCCTCGATCGTTTCCCTAAGTTTCGTTAAACTTTCCGCCGCCTCATAAAGAGCCTGCTTTTGCCTTATATTTGTGATATAAATCTCATCCTGACAGGACACTTTGTCAAACAAAAATAATTCCTTCAGGTAAGCCTCTAATTCCTTCAGACCCTCTCCGGTCGCGGCAGAAAATAAAAATACCTTTCTGTCTGTCTTTTTTTGTATCTGTTCCGGCGTAAGGACAGAAGCCAGATCGGATTTATTCAGTAAAATAATTCCCGGCTTTCCTTCCATCAGATCAAAAACATGAATATCCTCCTCGGACAGTTCCCGGCTGCTGTCTACAATGGCAAGGATAAAATCCGCATCCGCGACAGATTTTTTTGCTTTTTCAATTCCTATGCTTTCAATTTTATCCTCTGTATCGCGAATGCCCGCCGTATCGATTAGTTGCAGGAGGGTTTCGCCAATTTTTAATTCCTCTTCCAGCGTATCCCTGGTCGTTCCCGGTATGTCGGTTACGATTGCCCGGTCATCCCGCAAAATACAATTTAAAAAAGAAGACTTTCCCACATTCGGCCTTCCGATAATGGCTGTCCGCACTCCCTCTTTTATGATTCTGCCATTGTCACTGTTCTTTATTAGCTCATTAACCTCGTCCTGGAGCTTTTTGGCATGTTCCTCCATAGTGGAGGAAAAATTTTCCAGTGACAAATGTTCCGGATCATCCAGCGCAGCTTCCAGAAACGCCAGATCCTGCAGCATCATCTCCCGCAAAAAAACAATCTTTTCCTTTACCGTTCCCTTTAACTGTGATAAGGAATTTTTTAACGCCGCTTCGCTTTTCGACTGAATTACATCCATAACCGATTCCGCCTGCGATAAATCCAGACGCCCATTCAAAAAAGCTCGTTTTGTAAATTCTCCCGGCTCCGCAATTCTTACGCCTTTTCTGACCAGCAATCCTAAAATCTGCTGACAGATAAAAGCGCCCCCATGGCATTGTATTTCCACTACATCCTCCGCCGTATAGCTGCGGGGCGCCTTCATAATTAAAATCAAGACCTCATCCAAAATTTCTTCTTTTTCCTTTTGGATGAAACCATATTGAATCGTATGGGTTGGGCAGTTTTCCAAATCTATATTTTTTTTCTGCGCATCGAAAAAAATTTCACTGACTATTTTCAGCGAATCTTCTCCACTGATCCGAATTACACTAATGCTTCCGTTTTTGGAAGAAACAGCTATGGCTGCTATCGTATCCTGATATTTCATATTTTTTTCCTACCTAAGAAACAGTAAGGCTGAATCATAAGATTCAGCCTTTCACACTTAATCTTCATTTTCCGGATAATTTTTTTTCCGATTTCTGTGATAATTATTGTTTCGTCTTCCCCGATAATTATTTTTCTTTGGCATGCCTGTGTAATCTTTACTGGTTGTTACTACTACCTTTCTATGCGGTTCTTCTCCCTCGCTGTGGGTTTCCACATAAATATCCGACTGCAATGCTGCATGGATAATTCTTCTCTCATAAGGATTCATCGGCTCAAGAAAAGCCGGCCTGCCTGTCTTCTTAACCTTGCTTGCCACATTTCTTGCCAGATTTTCTATCGTTTCTTTTCTTCTCTGACGATAATTTTCCGTATCCATCTTAATTTTGATATATTGATCCGGACGTTTTTTATTCGCTACAAGAGAGGTAAGATATTGTAACGCATCCAGCGTCTGTCCCCGCTTTCCGATCAGCACGCCCATATCTTCCCCTTTTAACTCAATGTTAATTACATTATCTACGGTATCATAATCCAAAATAATTTCTACAGCAAGATTCATGGCTTCAAAAGTTTTTTGGAGAAAATTGCGCACGGTGTTTACAACATCTCCTTTTTTGCGGACGCGAATACGCGCCGGTTTGCTGAATAATCCTAAAATACCGCTTTTTTCTTCCTCTAAAACCTCATATTCAATCTGGTCGCTTGTCGTTTCCATCTGTATCAATGCATTTGTCAAAGCTTCATCTGCCGTCTTCGCAGAAAACTCTTTCCATTCTTCCATTTTCAATCCTCCTACTTATCCTTTCCGTTTTTTCCGGAAAGCATATTCGCATAACCGGAAATACTTCCCGGTTTAATATTTTTATTTACAATCACATTTTTCGATGATGCATTATTTCTTTCGGACGAATTTTTTTCCTTATTCTGATAAGAAGAAGCTGTTTTTATCGATGCGGTTCTCTTTTTCGCATATTCTTCCATTTGGCGATTCATTTGTTCCCTTTTTGCATTTTTCTTAGAAGCCTTATCCTTATTCTTCTCTATCAACTCTTCTAAAGAAATTTTATCCACTTTTCGGTTTACAAAGAAAGCCTGGGCAATCCGAAAGATACTACCGGTAATCCAGTATAAGCCAATTCCCATATTTAAACTCAAACAGAAAAATCCGGACATAAGCGGCATGAAGTAATTCATCATCTTCATCGACTGCTGCATGGAATCCTGTTCATTGCTTTTTTGATCCGTCTTTGCCTGCAGCATTTTTGAATTAATAAACTGGAATACTACCGCAAGTATAGGAACAAGAAAAGCCAAATATCCGTATGGATGATTGGGGTCCCTGAAAAATTGCATCGGACTCATTTTTACATCCAGACCTAAAAAATTATTGGCGCTGCTCTCAGCTAATGCCGGGATATACGTTTCTATCTTATACATTACCTGATACAGGCAAATCAGAATCGGCATGGTGATCAATAAGGGAAGACAGCCGCCAAAGGGACTGATTCCATATTTTGAATAAACCATCTGCGTTTCCTGATTCATCTTTAACTGGGATTCCTGATCCTTTTTCCCCTTATACTTCTTTTGGATTTCCTGAATTTCAGGATTAATCTTTGTCATCAGCCGGGAAGATTTCTGCTGTTTAGAATTAAGGGGATACATAATAAAATACACAACAACTGTAAATAAAATAATACAAAGACCTGTATTATGGATTCCCAATGTGTGAAATACTACCCAGTCAATGCCAAAAAGAATCTTACCAAAAATCCAATATAACCAATCAAACAAGATATTTTCCTCCTGTTAATCACGGCACAGGGTCATAGCCTCCTTTATGAAAGGGGTGACATCTCAAAATTCTCTTTACAGCCAAAAAACCACCTTTCCATGCACCATACTTCTGTATCGCCTGAATGGCATATTCAGAACAACATGGTGTATAAATGCAAGTAGGTGTTCTTTTCAGCGGTGATATAAACTTTTGATATATTTTTAATAAAAACAAAAATATTTTTTTCAATCTATCACTTCATTTCAATAATCCATGTATTTTCAATAAATGAAAGACTGCGCCGTTTACATTTTCAAAACTTTTATCTTTTACCATTTTTCTGGCAACAATTATAATTTGGTTGCCTTCCTTAACCAGTGCATCATTCTTACGAACGGATTCTCTTAATAATCTGGTAATGCGATGACGCACAACACTATTACCGACTTTCTTGCTTACGGAAAATCCATAACGATTGGGACCACTTTCCCCTTTTACTACATACATAACCAGATATTTATTTGCTTTTGATTTGCCGTTTTTGTAAACTTTCTGAAATTCGGGATTTTTACCTAATTTTTCAAACACTTTTTTCCCTCACAGAGAAGAAAAGGCCAGAGAAAATACTGACCCCTGCCGTATCTCTGTACATTATGCCGATAATTTTTTTCTTCCCTTTGCTCTTCTTTTCGCAAGTACTTTTCTGCCGTTAGAAGTACTCATCCTCTTGCGAAAGCCATGAACCCTTGATCTGGACCTCTTTTTCGGCTGATATGTCATTTTCATAAAAAACACCTCCTTTTTCATTATTTCTAAAATCCGTATCAAGCCTAATTATAATAGCGATTTTTTGAATAGTCAAGCGGATTCTTCTACTTTGTCCACATTTTCTTTTAAAAACAAGAGAAAAAAATTGAATTTGTCCACATTTTGTAGTACAATAAAATTGATTGTTTTTACCCTCATTTTAATTTTTAAGAGATAGGCAGGAAATTTGAATGGAAAACCAAATTAAGGACAAATGGAACGAAATAATTACATATCTAAGGGATGAATACCTTATCAACGGAGTTCTTTTCCGCACCTGGATTGAACCGTTGGAGGTAATTTCTTATGCCGATCATACTCTCATTATCGCCATTGATGAAACAAAACAGGGCGATATCCTTAATTTAATTGATAAAAAATATAAAATTCCCTTACAGGTTGCGATTGAAGTGAAAACAAATGAACAGGTCGATATTATCTTCCGCTATAAAAGCGAGATAGAAAAAAAAGGAGTTTCTTCCTATAATAAAGAGGAAATCTTAGAAGAAAAATATCCGTTTTTAAAATCCGGCCATTCATTTGAATCTTTCGTTGTCAGTTCGAGTAATAATATTGCTTATGCCGCAGCAGTAGCAGTAGCGGAAAATCCAAATGGGCAGACCTATAACCCCCTTTTCCTTTACAGCGGACCAGGATTAGGAAAAACTCATTTAATGCATTCGATTGCCAGATACATTATTGAAAATCATCCGAACTATACTGTAACTTATACTACCAGCGAAGATTTTATGAATTCTGTAGTAGAAGCCATCCGTACCAATAAACAAAAAGGCGATACGGCAGCTACGGCTAACCTCAGGAAAAAATACCGCAACGTAGATGTACTTTTAATAGACGATATCCAGTTCATCATCGGAAAAGAAAGTACCCAGATTGAATTTTTCAATACCTTTGAGGCGCTATATCAATCCGGAAAACAATTAGTTATTTCCAGTGATAAGCCGCCAAGTGAAATGGAACAGCTGGATGTAAGATACCGCTCCCGTTTTAACTCCGGGATGCCGATTGACATTCAGCCGCCGGATTATGAAACCAGTATGGCTATCCTCAGGAATAAGCAGGAAAAATCCGACATTCATCTGGATGATACAATATTAAGTTATATTGCCACGAATATCAAATCCAACATCCGGGATTTAGAGGGCGCTTACAATAAAATTATTTTATATGCCAAGCTGACAAATCCAAATCAAAAAATCACACTGGATATTGCGGAGAAGGCATTAAAAGATTTTATTTCTCCCAACGAAAAAATTATGATTACCGCCGAATACATTATCGAAATCGTGGCAGATCATTTTAATCTGGAAAAGGAAGCGCTTCTGTCTGAGAAAAAAACTCAGAACCTTGCTCTTCCCAGACAGATATGCATGTATTTATGCAATGAATTGACAAATCTTACACAAAAAGAAATCGCGGCAAAGCTAAAAAGAAAGAATCATACGACAGTTATCCACGCCATTAACAAAATCAACGAGGACATGATTGTGGATAAAGAATTAGAAGAAAAAATACAAGTGCTGAAAAAGAAGCTAAATTCCTGATAACCTGTGGATAGTTTGTACATATCGGGTGGATATTTATTATTTTACTTTTTTACCTGTCTTTTTTATCCCCACCCATCCACTGCTATTCACAATTTATAAAAGGAGAAAAAAAAGAAAAAATCCTGTTTTT
Source organism: uncultured Lachnospiraceae bacterium (assembly GCA_947628225.1). Taxonomy (GTDB): domain Bacteria; phylum Bacillota; class Clostridia; order Lachnospirales; family Lachnospiraceae; genus Eubacterium_F. Next base: position 14,653 of record CANQYY010000020.1, on the reverse strand, counting down.
TAGGCGGATGTAGGACTTAAACACAAATCCACCGTCCCTATCACTACTTTATACTAACTAAAACTTAATTATTATTTTTATAAAAGACGAAAGGAGTTATTCACATTATGAAATTCACCTGTTCAAAAAATAATTTTAATAATGGAATTAACATTGCCTTAAAGGCAGTACCGGGTAAAACGACAATGCCGATATTAGAATGCGTCGTTATCGAAGCAAAAGGAGAAAGCATTAAGCTGACTACGAATGACATGCAGCTGGGAATCGAAACAAAAGTACCGGCTGATATAGAGGAGGAAGGCATCATTTTAGTAAACGCAAAAATGATAGCGGAAATTGTCAGACGCCTTCCGGACGAGGATGTTAATTTTGAGGTAGATGAAAATAATAATATTTTGTTGTTCTGCGGAAAATCCAAATTTAATATTCCCGGCATTAACCATGAAGAATTTCCGATGCTGCCTCAGATTGAGGTGGAGAAAAAAATAGAGCTCTCCCAGTTTACATTAAAGGAAATGATAAGACAGACAATTTTTTCCATATCCGATAATGAGAGTAACAAAATATTGACCGGCGAGCTTTTTGAGATAAATGGGGATGAATTTAAAATCGCATCGTTGGATCTGGTTCGGGTATCGATTCGCAAAATTAAATTAAAGGAAAACTATGACCATATTAAGGTAGTGATTCCGGGAAAAACGTTAAATGAAATCAGCAAAATATTGACCGGCGGAACAGAAGATGAAATAACGATTTCTTTCTCTAAAAACTATGTTCTTTTTGAATTTGATGAAACGATGGTAATTTCCCGTTTGATCGAAGGTAATTTTTACAATATAGAGCAGATGATGAAAAATAATTATGAAACAAAAGTAAAGGTAAATAAAAGAGAATTATTCGGATGTATCGACCGCGCTACTCTGCTGCTCAGGGAGGCAGAAAAAAAACCGGTCATTATGAATATAAGAGAGAATGAAATCCAAATGGAAATGAATACGAAAATCGGCTCGATGGATGAAGAGGTTTTAGCGCAAAAGGAAGGAAAAGATTTAAAAATCGCCTTTAATCCAAAATATATTATCGATGTATTAAAGGTAATTGACGACGAGGAAGTATATTTATATTTATTTAATTCCAATGCTCCCTGTTTTATAAAAAATGATGAGGAAACTTATATTTATCTTATTCTTCCGGTCAATATGAATTAAGTGGAGATGATATAAGAAATGATGGAAATTTCAATCAGAGATGACTTTATTAAGCTGGGACAGGCTCTTAAACTTGCCGGTCTTGTCAGCTCCGGCGTAGAGGCGAAAATGGTAATTCAGGACGGATTAGTAAAGGTCAACGGAGAAAGGGAAGAAAGAAGAGGGAGAAAACTTTTTCCGGGAGATAGTTTCCGGTTGGGAGAGGAAGAAGTAAAGGTTGTTTCTTTATGATAATTAAGTCGATAGAATTAAGCAATTTCCGAAATTATGAAAGAGAAATATTTGAATTTCATAAAGGGACAAATGTATTATATGGGGATAATGCCCAAGGGAAAACGAATGTTTTAGAGGCAATCTTTGTGGGAGGAACTACAAAATCCCACAAAGGGAGCAAGGATCACGAAATGATCCGGAGCGGTCAGACAGAAGCTCATTTACGTTATTTTGTCGAAAAAAAGGAAAAAACCTTTAAAGTAGAAGTACATATGAAAAGGGGCAGTTCCAAGGGAATCGCCATAGACGGAATACCAATCAGAAGCAGCAATGAATTACTCGGCTTATCCAATATCGTATTTTTTTCGCCGGAGGATTTGAGTATTATCAAGGACGGCCCGGAGGAGAGAAGAAGGTTTATCGATATGGAGTTATGCCAATTAAATAAGTCGTATCTTTTTTATTTAACGCAGTATAAAAAAATACTAAAGCAGAGGAATGCGCTGTTAAAGCAGATAAAAGAAAAACCGGAATTAAAGGAAACTCTGGAAATCTGGAATAGCCAGTTGGTCGGAAACGGAAAGAAGATTATCCGGCTGAGAGAAGAATTTATCGAAAAATTAAATATGATTATGAAAAAAAAGCACGACAGCCTGACGGGGGGAAAGGAAAAAATAGATATTTCCTATTGTCCAAACTGCAGGGAAGAAGAGTTTGAGAGTCAGTTGTTTTTAGAAGAAGAAAGGGATATTTTTCTTGGCACCACCACGGCAGGGCCTCATCGGGACGATATGCTTTTTATAACAGAGAAAAAAGATTTAAGAAAATATGGCTCACAGGGACAAAAAAGGACGGCGGCGCTTTCCCTGAAGATGGCAGAAATAGAAATCGTGGAAGAAATAACAGGGGAAAAACCGATTTTACTTTTAGACGACGTATTGTCCGAACTGGATAGAAACAGGCAGAATTATTTATTAGAAAATATAAAAGGAATCCAGACAATTATTACCTGTACCGGTCTGGAGGAATTTATAAAAAACAAAATCAATATAGACCGTACTTTTGAAATTATAGAGGGAAACATAAAAAAGAAGACAGATGGAGGCATAGGAAATGAGTGAGGAAAAGAAAGTAGTATATGGGGCAGACCAGATCCAGATATTAGAGGGATTAGAGGCTGTCAGGAAAAGACCCGGAATGTATATAGGAAGCACATCGGAAAAAGGACTTCATCACTTAGTTTATGAAATCGTAGATAATTCCATAGATGAAGCATTGGCAGGATACTGCGATGAAATTCAGGTTTTCATTAATAAAGATAATTCAATTACCGTAGTGGATAATGGCCGAGGAATTCCGGTAGGCATTAATCATAAAGCAGGAAAACCGGCAGTAGAGGTGGTATTTACTGTTTTGCATGCCGGAGGAAAATTCGGCGGCGGCGGATACAAAGTATCCGGCGGACTGCATGGAGTGGGAGCCTCGGTTGTCAATGCTCTTTCCGACTGGCTGGAGGTAGAGATTCATCAGGACGGAAAAAAATATGTCCAGCGGTATGAAAAAGGGAAGACGATGTTTCCCCTAAAGGAAACAGGGACTACAGATAAGCGCGGTACGGTCGTTACTTTTTTACCGGATGCGACAATTTTTACCGAAACAACGCAATATAGTTTTAGTATCTTGAAGCAGCGTCTTCGTGAAATGGCATTTTTAACACGGGGGGTAAAAATTGTCCTGACGGATTTACGGGAGGGCGAAGAACGCACGGAAACGTATCATTATGAGGGCGGAATAAAGGAATATGTCCAATATTTGAATAAACATAAGGAGCCCTTATACGAGGATATTATCTATTGTGAAGGACAAAAAGGCAATGTTATGGTAGAGGTTGCTTTTCAGCATAACTCGGCGTATACCGAGGGCTGTTACAGCTTTGTCAACAACATTACGACACCGGAGGGGGGCACCCACCTTGCCGGCTTTAAAAATGCGCTGACGAAAACCTTTAATGATTATGCGAGAAACCAGAAAATATTAAAAGAAAATGACGTAAATTTAAGCGGGGAAGATATCCGGGAAGGATTAACGGCAATCATCAGCATAAAGATTCCGGAGCCTCAGTTTGAGGGACAGACAAAGCAGAAATTAGGAAACACAGAGGCAAGAGGGGCCGTGGACAGCGTTGTCAGTGAACAGCTTACCTATTTCCTCGAGCAAAATCCTACGGTGGCAAAATTAATCTGCGAAAAGGCGCTGCTTGCCCAGCGCGCCCGCGATGCGGCAAGAAAAGCGAGAGATCTGACAAGAAGAAAAACTGCGCTGGACGGAACGAGCCTTCCCGGAAAGCTGGCGGATTGCAGCGATAAAAATCCGGAAAACTGCGAGATTTATATCGTGGAGGGAGATTCCGCCGGAGGAAGCGCAAAAACGGCGCGTTCCCGCGCCACTCAGGCGATTTTGCCTCTGCGCGGCAAGATCTTAAATGTGGAAAAAGCAAGGCTGGATAAAATATTAGTCAATAATGAAATCAGGGCGATGATCACGGCGTTTGGGACAGGCATTTCCGAAGATTTTGATATTTCCAAACTACGGTATCACAAAATTATTATTATGACCGATGCCGATGTGGACGGCGCCCATATCGCTACCCTGCTTTTGACATTCCTTTATCGCTTTATGCCGGAATTGATCCGGCAGGGCTATGTATATCTGGCGCAGCCGCCTTTATACAAAATTGATAAAAATAAGAAAACGTACTATGCCTATAGTGATGAACAATTAAATGACATTCTGGAGGAAATCGGACGCGATGGAAACAACAGTATCCAACGGTACAAGGGTCTGGGAGAGATGGATGCAGAGCAGCTCTGGGATACCACGATGGATCCGGAGAAAAGGATTCTTTTAAAAGTAACGATGGATGAAGAAGAGTCTTCGGAAATTGATATGATTTTCACGACTTTAATGGGAGATAAGGTAGAGCCGCGCCGGGAATTTATCGAGGCAAATGCAAAATATGTAAGAAATCTGGATATATAAGTAAAGAATCATTATACCCAAAGGAAACGAAAGGGGAAAGTAGAAAATGGATGAAAATATCTTTGATAAAGATACTGCCGGATTTGACGTCATCAAACCGGCGGACTTAAAAAAGACAATGGAGGAATCCTATATCAACTATGCCATGTCGGTTATTGCCTCCCGCGCCTTACCGGATGCAAGGGATGGATTGAAGCCGGTACAAAGAAGAATTTTGTATGCCATGATAGAGTTGAACAACGGTCCGGATAAGCCGCATCGTAAATGCGCCCGTATCGTCGGCGATACCATGGGTAAATATCATCCGCATGGAGATAGTTCGATTTATGGCGCCCTCGTTAATATGGCACAGGATTGGTCCACCCGTTATCCGTTAGTAGATGGCCACGGAAATTTTGGCTCCGTCGATGGCGACGGCGCCGCCGCCATGCGTTATACCGAGGCAAGGCTCAGTAAGATTTCCATGGAGATGCTCTCGGATATTAATAAAGATACCGTAGATTTTATGCCGAACTTCGATGAAACGGAGAAAGAGCCCACCGTTCTTCCGTCCCGTTTTCCCAATCTTTTGGTAAATGGCACTTCCGGCATAGCGGTAGGCATGGCTACCAATATTCCTCCTCATAATCTGAAGGAGGTTATTAATGGCGTTGTAAAAATTATCGATAATGAAGTAGAAGAAGACAGGGCGACCTCGCTGGAAGAAATTATGGATATTATCAAGGGGCCCGATTTTCCTACGGGCGCGACAATTTTGGGACGCCGGGGAATTGAAGAGGCATATCGAACCGGCCACGGAAAAATCCGCGTGCGCGCCGTGGCGGATATTGAAGCCATGGCAAACGGCAAAAACCGGATTATTGTGACAGAGCTCCCCTTTATGGTAAATAAGGCGAGATTAATTGAAAAAATCGCAGAATTACATAAAGACAAAAGAATAGACGGAATTACGGAGCTGCGGGATGAATCCAGCCGCGAGGGAATGCGCATCTGCATTGAGCTGCGAAAGGATGTAAATGCCAATGTTGTTTTGAATCAGTTATACAAGCACACGCAGATGCAGGATACCTTTGGCGTGAACATGCTGGCTCTTGTCAACAATGAGCCGGTAGTAATGAATCTTTTACAGATGCTGCAAATTTATTTGAAGCATCAGGAAGAGGTTGTTACCCGCCGTACAAAATACGATTTGAACAAGGCGGAGGAACGCGCCCATATTTTAAAGGGATTATTAATTGCCTTAGATAATATTGACGAGGTCATAAAGATTATCCGCGGTTCGGAAAGCGCCGCCTTAGCGAAGGAAAAATTAATCGAACGGTTTGGGCTGGATGATGTGCAGGCGCAGGCAATCATCGACATGCGCCTGAGGGCATTGACCGGTTTGGAGAGAGAAAAAATCCAGAACGAGTTTGCGGAATTGGAGAAAAGAATAGCGGAGTATAAAGCGATTCTTGCCGACCGCAAATTGCTGCTTGGCGTTATCCGGGAGGAGATTTGCATTATCCGGGATAAATATGGCGATGAGAGAAGGACGGCGATCGGGTTTGATGAATTTGATATTTCCATGGAGGATTTGATCCCGGTAGAAAATACCGTTATTGCCATGACCCATCTCGGTTATATCAAGAGAATGACCAGCGATAATTTCAAAAGCCAGCACCGGGGAGGAAAGGGCATTAAGGGGATGCAGACCATCGAGGAGGATTATATTGAAGATCTGTTTATGGCAACGACCCATCACTATTTAATGTTCTTTACGAATAAAGGCAGGGTTTACCGGATGAAGGCGTACGAAATCCCGGAGGCAGGCCGGACGGCAAGGGGAACAGCGATTGTAAATCTTTTACAGTTGATGCCGGAAGAAAAAATTTCTGCCGTTATTTCCATTCGGGAATATTCGGATAATGAGTATCTGTTTATGGCAACAAAGCACGGCATTGTAAAGAAAACAGCAATTACCGAATATGCAAATATACGGAAGACGGGACTTCAGGCGATTAATCTCAGGGAAGAAGATGAGTTAATCGAGGTTAAGGTCACCGATAATCAAAAGGATATTTTCCTTGTAACAAAGCATGGACAGTGCATCCGCTTTAAGGAAACGGACGTCAGACCGACGGGAAGGGCGTCAATCGGAGTCCGGGGAATGAATCTCGGCTTTGATGATGAAGTGGTGGCAATGCAGATGGATACCCAGGGGCCGAAACTTCTGTTTGTATCGGAATTTGGCATGGGTAAGCGGACCAGTATTGAAGAATTTGCGGTACAGCGCCGTGGCGGCAAGGGAGTAAAATGCTATAAGATTACAGAGAAGACGGGAAATGTCATAGGAGCCAAGGCGGTAAAGGACGGAAAAGAAGTTATGCTCATTACCAGCGAGGGAATTATTATACGAATTGGGGTCGATGATATTTCTGAGTTTGGCAGAGTTACTTCCGGCGTGAAATTGATGAACCTTGACAACACAAAGGATATTAAGGTGGCAAGTATTGCGAAAGTCCGCGAGGAAGAAAATGCAGAGGACTCCCGGGAAGAATCGGAAGAAGCAGACGGAAAAGAGATAGCAAAAGAGGACGGCGAAAATGAGGACAATTAGGACGGAAGAGATTACCGAAAATATAAAAGAAATGTGTATGGAAGTAAACATCCGCCTATCCGAGGATGTAAAAAGCGCCCTGCTATCGGCAAAGGAAAAGGAAGAATCTGCCATCGGGAAACAGATCCTTGGACAGTTGGAAGAAAATATGGAGATTGCCGGAGAGAGTAAAATCCCGATTTGCCAGGATACCGGAATGACGGTAGTATTTTTGAAAATCGGACAGGAAGTCCATATGGAAGGCGGTTTTATCGAGGATGCCGTCAACGAGGGAATCCGTCAGGGTTACCGGGAGGGGTATCTTCGCAAATCCGTGGTCGGGGATCCGATTTTACGGGAGAATACAAGGGACAATACACCAGGTGTTATCCATTATGAGATAATTCCCGGCGATACGCTGGAAATTACGGTGGCGCCCAAGGGCTTTGGCAGCGAGAATATGAGCCGGGTATTTATGCTGAAACCGGCAGACGGCATAGAGGGGGTAAAACAGGCGATTCTTGAAACCGTCGAGGCAGCAGGCCCCAATGCCTGCCCGCCTATGGTAATCGGAGTAGGTATTGGCGGCACCTTTGAAAAGTGCGCCCTTATGGCGAAGAAAGCCCTGACAAGAGAGTTAAATCAATATTCTCCCATTCCGTATGTAAGGGAATTGGAGAAAGAAATGTTAGAAAAGATAAATAATCTGGGCATCGGTCCGGGAGGACTGGGCGGACGGGCGACGGCAATCGGACTAAATATTGAAACCTACCCGACACATATTGCGGGGCTTCCGGTGGCAATCAATATATGCTGCCATGTAAACCGGCATATCAGCCGGAGATTATAGGAGGCTTACGGCATGCAAAATTGTATTCTTGTTGGGATTGGCGGCTTTATCGGAACGGTATGCCGTTATCTTATCGGACTTGTGCCGATTGGCCCACAGAACGGATTTCCGGTTAAAACTCTTTTTATTAATGTGGCGGGGGCCTTTTTACTGGGATTGATTACGGCGCTGGCTTCCAAAAATGAAGTCGTTCATCCCTCCGTTATTTTAATGCTCCGGATAGGCGTCTGCGGTGGTTTTACCACCTTTTCCACTTTTGCCTATGAATCCGTGGATTTAATAAAAAATGGAAATATGGCGGTAAGCCTTTTTTATATGGGCGCCAGTGTGATATTAGGGGCGCTTGCCGTTTTTGCCGCACAGATTTTGGCAAAATAGTGAAAGAATGCCGGCATGCGCCGGAGGGAACAAGGAGAGGAAAAGCATGGATAAAATAATAGAAACACCGTTGACAAAAGAAAAGGTTCAGGATTTAACTGCCGGCGATTATGTTTACCTGACAGGGACAATCTATACGGCAAGAGATGCCGCCCATAAGCGGATGCTCGAGGAGCTGTCAGCGGGAAAGGAACTTCCCTTTGACGTTGAAAACCAGATCATTTATTACCTCGGTCCGACTCCGAGCAGAGAAGGACAGGTTATCGGCTCTGCCGGACCTACCACCAGCAGCCGCATGGACAAATATGCGCCGACTCTCTTAGAGAGGGGACTTACCGGTATGATAGGAAAGGGAAAACGGAGCAATGAGGTCATAGATTCGATGAAGGAAAATTGTGCGGTATATTTTGCCGCCGTCGGAGGTGCCGGAGCGCTTCTTTCCCGGTGCATTAAAGAAAGCGAAGTGATTGCCTATGAGGATCTCGGAACCGAAGCCATCCGGCGGTTATATGTAGAGAAATTACCGGTCATTACCGTTATAGACTGTCAGGGAAATAATATGTATGAAACGGCAGTAAAACAATACAAAAAAGAATTGACAAAAAACTAAATGTTTGATAGAATATCACTTGCACTGAAAAGAAAAACAGTGTAATTCCTGCTTAAAAAAGCAGGTAAATGAATATGGATAAACATGTTCAGCTGGAGAAGTACTCAAGTGGCTGAAGAGGCGCCCCTGCTAAGGGTGTAGGTCGTTCGCGCGGCGCGAGGGTTCAAATCCCTCCTTCTCCGTTTAGGAAAAGTGCATTTTGAGCTGCGCTCAGAAAAACCGGGAGATACCACAACACAACGTGGTATTTCCCGGTTTTTTTGTCTGATGTTTTGAGGGGAATCCTTACTCAGCTATTAATCTCCCTTATAGCCTATGACGGTAACTGTATCATCGCACCATAAGGTTTCTAATTTTGTATTGTTTGTCACATCGAGGGAGGTAAGCTGGTTGTCGTAACAGTATAATTCAGTTAAGTTAGTCAAATTGCTAACATCCAAAGAGGTGAGCTGGTTGTAGGCACAGTACAAGTGAGTTAAGTTAATCAAATTAGCCACATCCAAAGAGGTGAGCTGGTTGTAGAAACATTCTAAGTCAGTTAAGTTAGTCAAATCGCTTACGTCTAGGCTGGTCAGTTTGTTGTCGTAACAGTATAATTCAGTTAAGTTAGTCAAATTGTTAACATTCAGGCAGGTCAGTTGGTTTTCGGTACACCATAATTCAGTTAAGTTAGTCAAATTGCTAACATCCAAGCTGGTTAGTTGGTTTTCGTAACAGTATAATTTAGTTAAGTTAGTCAAATCGCCCACATCCAAAGAGGTAAGCTGGTTGCCATAACAGCTTAAGTAAGTTAAGTTAGTCAAATTGCCAACATCCAGACTGATCAGTTCGTTCAAACAACAGTTTAAGTCAGTTAAGTTAGCCAAATTGCTAACATCCAAGCTGGTCAGTTTGTTGCCGGCACAGTCTAAGAAAGTTAAGTTGGTCAAATTGTTAACATCCAAACTGGACAGTCCGCAGAATGTACAGTCTAAGAAAGTTAAGTTAGTCAAATTGTTAACATCCAAACTGGACAGTTTGCAGAATTTACAGGTTAGGGTAGTTAAGTTAGTCAAATTACTCACATTCAGACTGCCGGATAAGTCTTTACTCTCCCAGCAAATTTTCGTCAATTTGCCATCTTCCCAACCATATTCCTCCTCATTGTTCAAATCCTCGCTTACGGTAGCGCCCCGTCCACGCTGTTCTGCAATTAGTTTTTTCAGCGCAGCCACATCCTTTTCATTTGCCCCAGCCGGTGCGTTTGCAGGGTTTGAAGAAACCGAGGGTTTTGGCGTCGGATTGTTAGTTGGTTTTTTGATTGGCGCCGGGCTGTTAGTTGGTTTTTTAGCTGCCGTCGGATTTTTCTTTACCGTCACGGTACATTTTAATTTTTTTGAGCCTGCTTTTGCCTGTATCTTCGCCTTTCCTACCTTTTTCCCCTTGATTTTTGCGGCGGTTTTTCCTTTTTTCTTTAGGGTAATATATTTTTTCCCGGATAAGATTTTCCATTTTGCCTTTTTCTTTGTATTCTTTACTTTGATAGTTTTGCTTTTTCCTTTGACAATGGATATTTTCTTACTGCTCAGCTTTACTTTTTTTGCTGCGGATGCGCCGGCAGGGAAAATCATTCCCAGCGCCAGAGCGAAGGAAAGAAAATATATTATCAGTTTTCGTTTTGTTTTCATCATATTGATTCCTCCTTATATATATGTAATGTATTTTTTGAAAACAAAGTTATTATATCATAATATATGCTATTTTGGAAACTTTTTTATGCCATTTTGGATAAAATTTTGTATATGGAGGTCTTTGAATGGCGGAAAGAGTAAATCAGCATAAAAATCCGATTGTAGGAAGAAACATTAAACGATTGCGGAAAGAACATAACATGAAATCAATCGATGTTATTGCAAGATTACAGTTGAAAGGTCTAAACATAAATGTTGGGACATTTTCAAAGGTAGAGAATGGCTACAACAATCCCTCTGTGGATTTGTTAATTGCGCTAACGGATATTTTAGATTGTGATTTTAATGCTTTTTTTGAAAAAAGAGATTGTGAGGAAAACGCAGAAGGGCAAAAATAAGGCTTTCATTTACCGTTGCCGGAATACACCGAATCCTGTATATAGGAGCGGAAAGTTTTATTTGATGAATCCGGATTATCGTGATATAGTATAGATAAAAAAAAGGGAAGCCCTTCTGACTTTTCTTAGGAAATCGGAAACGGTTTACCCCGATGGCTTTTAGCCCTTTACAGGCGCGCCGTCATTACATGCGAGGCAATGGCGGTTTATTTTTTGCCCTTAAAAACCTGATAATACAGTCTAATAACAGCTATGCGGAAAGTTGGGAGAAAACAAAATGTACACACTTTTACTTGCCCTTATTTATACTGCGTTTATCAGCCTGGGGCTGCCCGATTCCCTGCTTGGGTCGGGATGGCCCGTCATGCATAATTCACTGGACGTTCCGATATCCTATATGGGAATTGTGTCCATGATTATATCAGGCGGTACGATTATATCCAGCCTTTTTTCCGACAGGCTGACAAGGAAATTTGGTACCGGCATTGTGACAGTAACCAGTATATTTCTTACGGCAGTTGCGCTGTTTGGTTTTTCCTTTTCCAGCCGGTTTTGGATGCTCATCGTATTTGCCGTTCCCTATGGTCTGGGAGCCGGGGCGATTGATGCGGCGTTAAATAACTATGTTGCGCTCCACTATGCGTCAAAGCATATGAGCTGGCTGCACTGCTTCTGGGGTGTGGGGACGATCGTCAGTCCGTTTGTCATGCATTATGCGCTGAAAAGCTCGACATGGAACAGCGGATATCGTATGATTGCCTTTATTCAGCTTGGAATCGCTCTGCTTCTTTTAGTCACGCTTCCCATCTGGAAGACCGGCGGAAAAAAGGATGGCGCGAAGGAAAAGGGCATCGGGCTGTTTGCGGCGCTGAAAATACGAGGGGTTCCCTGGATTTTAATTGGCTTTTTTGCCTATTGCGCTGCGGAAGCAACGGCAATGTATTGGGCGAGCACTTACATGGTTGAAGTAAAGGGCATTGCTTCGGATTTGGCGGCGGGATTCGCATCGCTGTTTTATATAGGGATGACGGTCGGCAGATTTTTAAGTGGGTTTATTGCCAATCGGCTTGGCGATAGAAAGATGATCATTTTCGGTACCTGTATTTTACTTTTTGGCATTCTCTTATTGCCAATCACGGCGGGGACTCCGATGATCTCCCTCGCCGGATTTGTTATCATCGGATTTGGCTGTGCGCCCATCTATCCCTGCATTATTCATTCCACACCGTATAATTTCGGCGCGGAAAATTCCGGGGCGATTATCGGGATTCAGATGGCGAGCGCCTATGTCGGCACCACCTTTATCCCCCCGCTGTTTGGATTCCTTGGCAATCGGATCGGCTTTGCAATACTTCCCGTATATCTTGCCGTATTTATTGCCGTGATGATAGGTATGACAGAGGCGGCTTTCCGTGCCGCGCGGTCGAGAAAGGGTTAGCCGGATAAGGACAGAGAAGAGAAGATAAGATAAGGAGGATTTTTATGATGAAAGCCGGAAGTATGGAAGGATTAATTGGAGCAAGCGTAAATATGGAATCGGCAGACACATCCCTGCGGGTATATAAAGAGGCAGAGCGCAGAGGAGATACGGCGGCGATGGAGCGCGCTATGGGATATGTCACGCATTTTCAGGGGAAAGCGGATGAGTACAGCGATAAGGCACAAGAGGAACTTGTAAAAGAAAAGCAGGCAGAGCGCAGAGAAGAAGCGGAAGAATATAGGGAAAAATTGCAGGAGGGCAATAAATCCGAGTTACAGGGAGAAGTTAATGTAGAATTCAGTGAAGAGGGAAAGACTGCGCTTAAAAATGATGCGAAAGAAAAGGGAGAGGTTCCGATTTTGGAAAATACAGATGTGAAAATGTATACAAGCGAAGGGAAACCTGTGTCCATGTAGACGACAGCTTAAAATAAAGAAGTTATGAGGTATCTGAAATGGCGACGGTTATTATGATCTGTGGAAAACTTTGCAGCGGGAAAACCGCCTATGCAGGGAAGCTGCGAAAAGAACGAGGGGCAGTAACTCTTTCTGTTGATGAAATTATGCTGGCAATGTTTGGCGGGGATGCCGGAGAAGCACATGATACCTATGTTATAAGGCTGAAAAAATATTTATTGGACAAATCATTGGAGCTGTTAGAGGCAGGGATAAATGTTATTTTTGACTGGGGGCTCTGGACCAAAGCAGAGCGCAGAGAGGCAAAAGCCTTTTTTGCCGCGCGGGGTATCCCCTGTGAAATCCACTACCTGGATTTGGAGGATGAAGAATGGAGGAGCCGCATAGACCGGAGGAACCGGATGGTTTTGGAAGGAAAAACATCCGCATACTTTGTGGATGAGGGGCTTTTTCAAAAGGCGGATTCCCTGTTTGAGAAACCGCAGAGAGAAGAGATTGACGTCTGGGTACAGGCGGCGGGAAGTCCGGGAAAGCAGGGATGAAATGATCATACAGACAGGAATGCGGACAGATATTCCGGCATTTTACCACAAGTGGCTATTAAACAGAATAAAAGAAGGATATGTACTTGTGCGGAATCCGTATAATCCAGGCAGCGTAACAAGATACAGCCTGTCCCCGGATGTAGTGGATTTGATTGCGTTTTGCACAAAAAATCCGGAGCCTATGCTTTCCTACATGGATGTATTACAGCCCTACGGACAATACTGGTTTGTCACTATTACGCCTTACGGAAAAGAGATTGAGCCAAATGTCCCGGATAAAGAAACCGTGCTGGAAAGTTTTAAGAAGCTTTCCGAAATGGTCGGGACAGCTTCCGTGGGATGGCGGTATGACCCGATTTTTATCTGCGGCGATTATTCCGTGGAATGGCATATTTCAGAGTTTGGGAAAATGGCAGAAGCACTGCAGGGATATACCGATACCTGCGTAATCAGTTTCATCGATCTATATAAAAAGGTAGAGCGGAATTTCCCGGGGATAACAAAAGTCCAAAAAGCCGACAGGCTGGCGCTGGGAAAAGAATTTATAAGAATTGGCGCAAAGCACGGGATGAAAATAAAACCGTGCGCCGAGGGGAAGGAACTGGAACCGTATGGGGCGGATTGCGCCGGCTGTATGACGGTAAGCGCCTATGAAAGAGCATTGCGTCATTCTCTCTGCGTTCCAAAGACAAAGGGCAACCAGCGTAATGGGCAGTGCGCCTGTCTTCTCGGCGTGGATATCGGAGCTTATGATACTTGCGGGCACTTGTGCAAATACTGTTATGCCAATACGAATGCTGCGGCGGTAAAGGAAAACAGGAAAAACCATAATCCGGAATCGCCCTTTTTGATTGGAACTGATATGCCCGGCGATGTAATCCACCAGGCAGTCCAGAAAAGCTGGATAGACAGGCAGATTCGATTGGACAGCCTAATCTGACGGCTGGCTATGGGATGCCACAGCCCCGCCTTTTGATATTGACAGAAAGTCTTGCGGAAAATCAGGCGGTAAATACAAGATATAGTGTCCTTTCATTTTATTCAATAATTTTGAAAAAAATTGGATAAAAGTGTTGACAATAGGCGGTATCTTTGGTATGATAGTATTCGCTGACGCACGAACGGTCTTATGAAAAAAGGGGACGTTCACGGGGCGTCAAAAAGCTGATAAACAGTAGAAAATCAGTGGATGCACCTTGATAACTGAACAGTGGAACAACCTCGAAAAATCAAAAAATTTTTCGAATCAAATATGGGAAAATTCGTTA
>CANQYY010000019.1 GCA_947628225.1 uncultured Lachnospiraceae bacterium | reverse complement strand
TGACAGATCCCGCTCTTAGCGCACAGCGCCGTGGCGCATATCAGAGTGACAGCGATTAACCCGAATCGTATCTCTTTTAATTTTTTCATCGATTTTAAACTCCTTCCTTTCGCAATACTTATGCCGCATACGGTCAAATACTTGCCGCCTTATAATACTGCTTTTATCTCTTCCCGGCCTTTTTCAGTTCTTTTACCGTTTTTCCCTTGCCCAGTTCTTTCATTACTTCTTCAAAGGTATAGGTTCCATTCATAAGCAGGATAGCCACCTCCACCCTGTCCTCTTTTCCCAGAGATTGCTCCTCCAGCTTCTTTTCCTGCTCCTTAGTCAGTCCCAGTTGCTCCTCTGTAGTGAGAATCTCACTGTCCTTGACAATATCCGACCATTTCCGGTTATCGGAGGATTTTCCTTTTGCTTTCGCCAGCTCCATCGCCTTTCTCCCGGTTTTGGCAGACAATTCCTCCGCCTTCTCCAGATCCTCCAGGGCATAGCCTTCTTTTCCCATCTGATATTTTTTGTTCTCCGGAATCGTAAAAAATTCCTTTTCCAGCTCCTTTGCCGTCTTTTTCCAGTCTTTCGTCCTAACCTGCTTCTCCGCTACCTCTTCCCTTGACAGCTCATAGAGCTCCGCATACAAATCCGCCGTTTCCCTATCCGAGGCGCTCAGGGAAAAATACATTTCCTCTTTCTTTTGCTTTTCGCTCTGCTTATTCCTGCTCCCACTACTATTTCGCAGAAGCAAAAACACCGTCCCTGCAATAACAAACAGCAAAATAACTGAAGCGGCCATAATATAAGCCTTTTTCCTTTTATCAGTTAATTTCATCAATTCAAAATCCTCTATTCTTACGTTTCGGTTTTTTCCTCAAGGGTAATCTCTACCCTCGTTTTCCCGTCTTTCTTTCCCTCTACCGGAATCGACTGGTAAGCCTCAAAACTCTTGCCCTGCTCCAGACTTCCGGTCAGCTTCATCACCATCACACCCTTTCGGGGCTGGTATTTCAAAAGGGTAACTCCGCCGGCTCCCTCTTTTAATACATCCTCCTCCTCAAAAGAGGAGGCATTTACTATCTGCAATTCGTCGGGATTGACGCTTACTCTCACAGTCTTTGTCTGTCCTTTTTTTAAGTTTCCGGCAGTTACCTGAAGTTCATAGGCTTCCCCCTTCTTTACCGGCATTTCCTTTGTGATGCTCTGCACTTTTACCGTATAGCGCTCTACCGCATCAAGCACGCCAAAGCCTGCCATCTCTCCGCCAATACTGTACACATCGTTGCCGGACGCCACGATCGAGGAGTCCTTCTTTGTCAGATTCATAGCGGAAATCCGGCTCCACTCGTCCGTATAGGCGTCATAGACGAGGACTTCCTTTGTCTGCGCTTCTTTTACCATATAAATTTTCCCTCTGATGACAGCAGAAGCCTTGTATTTATCCGATGCCGCAAACGGACACGTTGTCCCTGCCTCCTCAAACAGGTTGTCCTCCGGCAGATATTCCTGCCAGAACATTTTTTCCCCATCCTCCTTTAATACAAAGATACGGTTGTCCACGCTGACGGCGTCAATGACGGCGCTGGTGTCCGGCATCACTGCCGTTTCCCATGTATCCGCCTTGACATCATAGATTTCCGCTTTAGCAGTTGACCCTGCTTTTGACCATGTATATATTTTATCTGCGCCGGCGGCATTGCTGAATACGGCTGCCAGATTGGTTCTTCCCTCTGTCATGTCCGCTTTTTTGCGCCACTGTTTTGTTTCTGTATTGAATGTATAAACACTGCGGTACAGCTTTGCCGTCGCGCGGGTGTCAGTCTGCCCGCCAATAATGTATATTTCATTGTTATAGGCAAACATCGCTGCTTTGCAGATGCCGCCTGCCGCACTGGGATAGTCCGGCAGCGTTTCCCATATTTTCTTTTCCGTATCGTATACAGAAAAGCTCCTTAGTGAACCTGTGGCATTTTCCCCGCCCAGCACATAGATTTTTCCGTCCGCTGCCGTGACGGAGCTATTCTTTCTGGCGACAGGCATCGGTGTGTCATATACCCACTCAGACTGGCTGTCCGTGCTAAAAATCATACGGGAGGCCTCTCCGGTAAGAGAAGCATTTTCTCTTGCCGTTACGGTAAAACCAAGGATCTTTCCCGCTGTTTCACTGTTGTATATATAATCATACGAGGTGCCCGTTACAACGGCTTCGTTTATTTTCCTGCCCCCATCGTAAATGCCGATCAGATACTCTCTGGCATTTTTTACCGCATTCCAGGTGATGCTGTATTTATCTTTTCCTTTTATGCCCGTCGGCTCCGGAATGGCAAAACGCTTTTTCAGGGAAAGCGTGTATTTCCCCACTGCTGTTCCTTTTACATTGACTTTCAGATAACGTCTTCCCGTATAGCTTTTGATAAACCGGAAGTTTTCGCCAAGTCCGCTGTTATCGTTGTACTCCAGACGGTTTTTGTTTTTATCATACAGGATTCCCTGGGTATCTAAAACAGATGTCGTGTAAAGGTCATAGGCTATGCCCGGCTTTGTATCAAAGTAATAATAGTTTTCCTGCCCGCTTTTTACAACATCTCTGGTAATATCCTGATTCTCCTTCAG
This sequence comes from uncultured Lachnospiraceae bacterium, assembly GCA_947628225.1. Lineage (GTDB taxonomy): Bacteria > Bacillota > Clostridia > Lachnospirales > Lachnospiraceae > Eubacterium_F. The sequence goes on along the minus strand of CANQYY010000019.1, from coordinate 33,870 downwards.
CTCTACTGCCCCATCAAACCCGACTATTTCATAATGAATGGAGAAGTGGGGATTTTTCCCAATTTTTGTCTGGTAAGAGCCGTTACCGTTATCAGCTGCCAGCGCTACGCCATAATTCGGCGCGCCTTGATACCAGGCCTTTACAATCCCCGTTACATCACAGGAATAGGTTCCCTTCTTCTGCATAGACAAAATGGCAGAACTTTGGGGCTCATACGACGGACGGTTCTTGTTGGTTACCTTTTTCCCACTCCACTTTTCCGTTACTTTATGTACTTCGACCCTGAATGTATTTCCGGCTCCCATCTTCAATGTCTTTTCATTTTTCACATATAGTTTTGCATTCCGCACCCTGACATTCGGATTGCCTAACTCGGCGAGAGTACTCATCTGCGTAAATGCCATGCATTTGTTTGCCTGCAGGAGCAGGGATTCATTATAAGTATAATTACTGTTTGGCGCACCGGCATAGGCAGCTCCGATTTTCACATCCCTCTCGTGTTTACTGGTAATGTAAGCGGTGCGGAATGATAATGGAAATTTACGCTTTTTGCTTTTTAACCACTTTTTATTGGGAGTCAGTGTGACTATCTTCTTTTTCTTATTATAGGTTACCTTGATCTTTGAGGCAGACACGCCTTTCGCATCCGTAACTATGGTTTTCAGGCGGGTGTATTTGGTTTTTCCTTTTTTCGTCTTGAAATAAATGCGGTTTTTCTTGACCTTTACCTTTTGTTTGCCGCTGTTTACCCTGATTTTTATCCTCTTTGCGGCAGATTTCTTTTTTACGGATATTTTCTCTACGATTTTTTCCGGATAAATTTCATAGGTTAATGTCTGATTTTTGTAGGCTTTTTTATATTGGATCTGATTATCGTTGAGAATGTCTGTTTTGTCTTTCTTCTTCGGGTTCTGAATCTTAACCTTCTTTGCCTTTATCTTCTTGCCCTGTAAAGCAACGGAAAGTTTATAAGAACCGCGTTTCATTGTTACCTCAGCCTTTTTATTTGCCTTCTTTGCCACTGTAATACGCAGATCCGTAGAACGGGTCTTATAATTCTTCTTTCCCGCCTTTACTAATGTGGTATTGATTTCTTTCCATTTTCCACCCTTTTTATAATGAACCGGCATGGAGTAAGCGTTCGCCAGAAAACTTCCGTCCGACAAAGCATACTTTTTGGTAAACTTAGTCCGCCCGGCGATATATTCTTCTGTAATATCCGCCTCCCCGCGGGTAATCTCCGCCACTTTTTCTGCTGCATCCGAATCTTGTGACATATCCTGCATAAATAAGCTTGTCACAAACATCGCCAATATAATACCTGCCACAATCCCGGTTTTATAAGTTTCTTTTAAAAATTTCACCTTTTTCTCCTCCTCTGTTCCGTATCGCATAGAAACACCCTTTGTATTATAAATTAGGCATAATTATTTTCTGCTATTTTTAAATATCTTTAATACTCTAAAAGTAATGGAAATAATGCCATGTTTTCATTATATCAATACTTAATAAAAAATTCAATATTTTTCTTGAATTATTAACATAATATATTCCGGAGGACAATCCTGCCCGGCACAGCCGGCGGGTTGTTTTTAATCCAAATGAAAAAAACGCTGCAACCCTATAACTGCCGGGTTGCAGCGTTTTTCTAATCGGATTGATTTTTTATCCCCTGTTCTGGGCGTCCACCAGATTTTCACTCTGGTACATTTTTCTCAGCTTCGGTTTCTCGATTTTGCCGGTAGGATTCCTCGGCACATCGGCAAAAAATATTTTCCGCGGCCGTTTATAGCGGGGCAGTTCTTTGCAGAATATATTGATATCTTCCTCTGTGCAGATCATATCCGGCTTTAATTCAATGATAGCGGCAGCGATCTCTCCCAGTCTGTCATCCTGCAGCCCGATTACTGCGACATCCTTAATTGCCTCATGCCGGCTCAGAAAGTTCTCTATCTGAACCGGATATATATTTTCTCCACCGCTGATAATAACATCTTTTTTGCGGTCTACCAGATAAACAAAACCATCCTCATCCATTTCCGCCATATCTCCGGTATACAGCCAGCCGTCATGCAGCACCTCGGCAGTCGCTTTTTCATCATTATAATAGCATTTCATAACGCCGGGCCCTTTTACCGCCAGTTCGCCAACGCTCCCCTGCGGCACCTCGTTCCCCTGTGCGTCTATGATTTTAATTTCCCAACCGTAGCCCGGTATGCCAATCGCTCCTACCTTATGTATATTCTCGACGCCAAGATGGACGCAGCCCGGCCCGATGGATTCGCTGAGCCCGTAATTGGTATCGTACTGATGCTCCGGAAAATATTCCTTCCATCGCCGAATCAGGCTCTGTGGCACCGGTTGGGCGCCAATGTGCATCAAACGCCATTGTTTTAAATTATAATTTTCTTTTTTCAGCCTGCCGCTGTCTAATTCCAACAGGATATCCTGCGCCCACGGAACCAGCAGCCACACAATAGTACATTTTTCATCGGAAACAGTTTCCAGAATTGTTTCCGGGCTGACGCCCTTTAATAGTACAGCCTTACTGGCGCTGATCAGACTGCCAAACCAGTGCATCTTTGCCCCCGTATGATAAAGAGGCGGAATACATAAAAACACATCTTCATGCGTTTGGCCGTGATGCTTTTGCTCCACCTCGCAGGACTGCATCAGGCTTCGGTGTGAGTGGAGGATTGCTTTGGGAAAGCCCGTGGTGCCGGAGGAAAAATAAATAGCGGCATCATCCTCGTCAGTCAGCGGGATTCCCGGCGACAGGCTGGCGCAGTTTGCCGTCAGTTTATCATAATCCTCTGCAAAAGAGGGGCAATCTCCCCCTACATAAAATAAAAGCCGGTTCTGGCTGATGGCGTCGGCAATTTCCTCTACACGGCCGATAAATTCCGGGCCAAAAACAAGGACATCCACCTCAGCCAGGTTTAAACAATACTCAATCTCATCCGGCGCATACCGAAAATTCAGCGGCACGGCAAGGGCGCCGGTTTTTAATATGCCGAAATAAATCGGGAGCCATTCCAGACAATTCATCAGGAGAATGGCTACTTTATCGCCCTTTCCAATCCCCCGGCTTATGAGCAGCTGGGCAAAGCGGTTTGCTTTCTCGTCAAATACATGCCAGGTAATCTCCCGGCGGTAATGACAGAGCGGACTGGATTCAATTAATTCATAATCCCGCCAGGTTACCCTTCTTTTTTCCTGGATATCAGGATTAATTTCCACCAGACTTACTTCATTCGGATATTGTCTGGCATTTCGTTCTAATAGTTCTGTTATTGGCATTTTCTCGTCCTCCCTGTAGATTCCCTTTCTTTTTTTCTATCCTCATGTCCGGAACAGCTGTTCCAGCAATAAAAGCGCCTCCCCTACTTCCTCTATACAATAATCGCAGCTTTGTTTCATTTTTTCTGCATCATAACGCCAGGCTTTTTCCTGTACTCCCACTGTGACAAATCCTCCCTGCTTCGCCCCCTCCAGCGCCGGGATAAGATCTTCAAACACAAGGCACTCCCCGGGAGCGCACCCCAGTTTTTCCGCCTCTTTTATGTAAATGTCAGGAAATTCCTTTCCCCGGCTTACCTCGCAGATTTCCGTAAAAGAATGAAAATAATCATAAATTCCGTTATGCCGCAGACACGGTTCAAACAAAGCAGCGTTATTGGAAGTGGCAACCCCCATTAAAACTCCGTTTTTTTTCAGCCAGGAAAGAACCTCTCTGGTACCGCTCCTCAGCTCTACCTGCTCGGAATAGGCTTCCAGCGCCATTTCATTCCACTCTGCCATGACCTCCTCCGGAGCAGCCTTTAGGTGAAAACGCTCAATGGTATACTGCGCCGCCTCTCCAAACGCCATGGGAGTAATTTTTTCTACATAATCCTCCGGCACGGAAAATCCATGCTTTCCTAAAAAATCAATATCAATCTGACGCCATACCCAGTTAGAATCCAGCAGAGTGCCATCCAAATCAAAAATAACTCCGTTCAGCTTCATCTGTCCCGCCATCCTGCTTTATTCTTCCACGTTATGGTAAACATTCTGTACGTCGTCATCCTCGTCCAACATATCCATGATCCGCGCAAACATCTTTTTATCATTTTCATCTGTCAATTCTACATAGGTCTGCGGAATCATCGTTACCTCCGCCTGTACCATCGGAACCCCTTCCTTTTCCAGCGCCTCCCTCACGACGCTGAAGTCCTCCGGCAGGGTAAGGATTTCATAGCAGTCTTCTTCTTCGGAAAAATCTTCTGCCCCGGCTTCCAACGCCATCATCATAAATTCGTCGGCATCTGCATCATAAGCCTCTTTATCCACAATAATCTGGCCTTTCTGGTCAAACATATAGGACACGCATCCGGTAGTGCCTACATTTCCATTTCCCTTTGTAAACGCATTTCTCACATTTGACGCCGTACGGTTCTTATTATCTGTCAGCGCTTCCACGATAATCGCCGTGCCGTTCGGCCCATACCCCTCATAGGTGCAGGCTACATAATTTACGGCATCTACATCTCCCGCCGCCTTTTTTATGCCGCGTTCAATCGTATCATTTGGCATATTGTTTGCCTTTGCCTTGGCGATAACATCGCGAAGCTTGCTGTTATTGCCGGGGTCTGCGCCGCCTTCCTTTACCGCCACTGCGATCTCGCGTCCGATAACGGTAAAAATCTTTCCTCTCTTCGCGTCGTTTTTTTCTTTTTTGTGCTTAATGTTTGCAAATTTTGAATGTCCTGACATCGTATTCTCTCCTTACTGGTTCATTTTTATTTTTTCAATAACTCCCGGTACCAACTCTGCTGTTTTTACCGCGCACATTATGGTATCATCTCCTGCAATGGAGCCGGCAATCTCCTCAATATCCAGAGCGTCTACCGCCGCCGCAACTGCCATTGCCATACCGCTCACGGTTCGTATTACCACAAGATTATCCGCCTGGGTAATCGACACCATGCCATCCTGTAATACTCTGGCATACCGCTCCGAATAAACAGGGGAGTTATTCCCTCCATAATCCATTGCCGCATATTTGGGCCTGCCGCTGCTGCCCGCCACCTTTGTCAGCGCCAGCTCTCTTATATCGCGGCTGATCGTCGCCTGTGTTACGCGAAAGCCTGCCTGTAAAAGCCGCCGGGCGAGCTCTTCCTGCGTTTCTATTTCATACTGCTCGATCAGTTCGAGTATTTTACTTTGCCGTGTCCGTTTCAAAAAACCGCCCCTTTACTGCCGATTCAGCTTACTTCGCATTTTATCGAAGAAACTGACATCTCCTAATCTTACCATATCAAAGGTTTCCGCCGCCTTTTCGATCTGAATAATATCTCCGGTCGATACGCTCCATACCATCTGGCCGTCCCCCCGGACAGTCGCTTCATCAATGTAGTTTTCCTTCGTCTTTCCTACTTCAATCTGAAGCCTGGCGTCAGAGGATACTATCACACTCCTTTTATTTAAGGAATGAGGGCATATCGGGGTAATAATTAACGCCTCCATCCCCGGCGCCAGTACCGGTCCTGCTGCCGACAGATTGTAGGCTGTGGAGCCTGTCGGTGTGGATACTAAGACCCCGTCCGCTACATAGGTGTCTAAAAGCGAGCCGTCTACATATACGCTGGCAGTCACCATATGTCCGAAATCCTGTTTACTGATAATAAACTCGTTGATGGCAAGGCAGGTGCCGTCCTCTCTTGCTTTTTTCTGTAAATGTCCGGTGAGCGCCATCCTTTTCTCCACCTCATAGCGTCCTGCCAGTACAGCCTCCAATGCCTTCTGTATTTTCGGTCTTTCAACCTCCGTGAGAAATCCCAGAGTGCCAAAATTCACACCAAGTACCGGAAGCTGTTTCCCGGCAAACTGCTTGGCTGCCTGGATGACGGAGCCATCCCCGCCTAACACAATCGCCATGTCTGCCTGAAACTTCTCATCTATCTGCGACGAGTGCCCTACTATTTTAGCACACTTTTCATACTTTTCCAAATATCTTTTTATTTCCGCCGCCACCTCATGGTTTATATCCTTTTCCCCGTCGGAAATAATATAAAATCTTTCCATTATTTTACCACCTTTCCAGGCTGCAGCGCTTCGTGGGCGCATTCCACCAGAGCCATTATCTCTTCCTTTGTTTTCTCTGTCGCAGCCACAGGCTCCCCGTTTTCCTTTCTCATATATAATAAATATTCAATATTCCCCTCCGGTCCGCGTATGGGGGAATAATCCAGCCCGAGGATATGGAATCCAAGCCCCAGAGCATAATTTATTACCGTTTCTATTACCTCAAGATGTACTTTTTTATCGCGGACGACGCCTTTTTTCCCGACCTTCTCCCTCCCCGCCTCAAACTGCGGTTTTATCAGGCAGACTATCTGTGCCTGTTCCTTCATCAGCTCCTGAACCGGAGCTAATACTTTTGTCAGGGAAATAAAGGCTACGTCAATGGATACAAAATCCACCTTTTCGCCGATATCTTCCGGTACGACATACCGGATATTCGTTTTCTCCATGGATCTGACCCGTTTTTCCTGCCGCAGCTTCCAGGCAAGCTGGTTTGTTCCCACATCAATGGCATAGACGAAAGCGGCGCCGTTTTGCAGCATGCAATCCGTAAATCCCCCGGTAGAAGAACCTACATCCATACAAATCTTATCGGTCAGATCGAGGGAAAAACTCTGCAGCGCCTTTTCCAGCTTATAGCCTCCCCGGCTGACATATTTCATTTTTTTTCCCCGAACCTCAATTTGAGCCGTTTCCGGGAAAGTTTGTCCTGCTTTGTCCTCCCGCTGGTTATCTACAAATACCTCGCCTGCCATAATAACTGCTTTTGCCTTTTCTCTTGACTCAGCCAGTCCGCGCTTTACCAGCAGTACATCCAACCGCTCTTTCACCTTACCACAACCTCGTTTATCTTTTTCGCCACACTCTTTTCATCCATGCCGTATTTCTTATACAGTTCTTCCGGGGCGCCGTGTTCTACGAAAACATCCGGCAGGCAGATCGGCAGGCACTTTGCCCGGCTGATGCGCTCCCGTTGTAAAACAGCTTGTACCTTTTCGGAGAAACCCCCGCTGTATACGTTGTCCTCCATCGTTACTACCAGCCGGTGTTTTCTCGCTAAAGTACAGACTAATTCTTCATCAAAAGGTTTTACGAACCTCATATTGACAATCGTGGGGAAGATTTTGTCTTCTTCCAGTATCTTTGCCGCCGCCAGCGCCTTCTCCGCCATATTTCCCACGGCTAATATCAATACGTCCCGTCCTTTTACCAGTACCTCTGCCTTTCCATACTCAAATGCCGGACGGTTTTCTTTTTGGATATAATACGCCTCTCCTTTTGGATAGCGTATCGCTGCCGGCGTATCCATATGGTACAACACAAAATTAAGCGCCGACACCAGCTCCTCCCCATCCATCGGGGATAAGATTGTCATATTCGGTATGGAAGAAAGATAGGATATATCAAAAATCCCCTGATGGGTTTCCCCATCCCGTCCTACAATGCCGCTCCGGTCCACGGTAAATATTACCGGCAGTTCATTGATACAGACATCATGCAGTATCTGGTCATAGGCCCTCTGCAAAAAGGTAGAATAAAGGGAAACGATCGGACGTAATCCTCCCGCCGCCAGTCCCGCCGCAAAAGTAACGGCATGCTCCTCGGCGATTCCTACATCAAAAAACCGGTCGGGATATTTTTCGGAAAATGCCTGTACCCCGGTTCCATCCGGCATTGCGGCACAGACAGACACGATTTCTTCCTGTTTTTTACCTACTGCCAGCATCCATTGTCCAAAAATTTTTGTATAGGTTATTTTCTCCTCGCAGAGAGATTCCCCGGTCCGTATATTAAACTGCCCCACGCCATGAAATTGTGCCGGGTGTCTGCTGGCGGGCTGATACCCTTTTCCTTTTTTCGTCAGAACATGTATCAGGACAGGCTGATCCTTCACGGAGGCGGCTGTTTCAAAGGCAGTCTTCATCTCGCTGATATTATGCCCGTCCACCGGTCCGATATATATCAGCCCCATATCCTCAAAGAACATGCCGGGAATAAATAAATGTTTTATGGAATCTTTCGCCCGTTTGATATGATGGGAAAGAGAATGTCCAAAATTCGGTATCTTGTCCAATGCTTTTTCCACATTCGCCTTTAAATTCCGATAGTTCCGGTTGGCTCTTATTTTCCCCAGATAATTTGACATTCCGCCCACATTCGGGGCAATGGACATATTATTATCGTTTAATACAATAACAAGATTAGATTTCAATGCCGCCGCATTGTTTAACGCCTCAAATGCCATTCCGCCGGTCAGGGCGCCATCCCCGATCACGGCAAAAATCTTTTCATCCGTTCCCCGCAGATCCCTTGCTTTTGCCATGCCAAGCGCCACCGAAAGAGAGGTAGAGCTGTGTCCGGTATTAAAGGTATCACTGGGATTTTCTTTGACTTTGGGAAAGCCGCTGAGTCCCCCCAGCTGGCGCAGGGTGCCAAAGGCATCTCCCCTGCCGGTCAGAAGCTTGTGCACATAAGCCTGATGTCCCACATCCCAGACAAGTTTATCTTTGGGAAAATCCAAACACAAGTGAAGCGCCATGGTAAGCTCCACCGCTCCCAGATTGGAAGCCAGATGGCCTCCGGTGCGGCTGACGCTCTGTACCAGCTTTATTCTTATCTCCTTCGCTAATTCCCGGTAATCCTCCGGTGCAATATTCTTTATGTCATTTTCTTTTATAATCTGCTTTAACAATCTGCCCACAAAACCGTACCTCTTTTATTTTTTTCTTTCCACCAGCGAGAGAAACAGCTCCTGTATAAACTGCCTTCTTTCCTCGTCGCCGCCCTCCAGGGTGGATAATAGTGCAAGACCTCTATCCGTATATTCCTGAACCATTTTTTTACTTTTTTCCATGCCGTATACTGCCACATAGGTGGATTTGCCATTTTTTTCATCACTGTGGAGAGGCTTTCCAATTATCGCTTCCTCCCCCGCCACATCCAGTATATCATCCTGTATCTGAAAAGCAATCCCGATATTGGTTCCTATCTTCTCGGTACAGTCTATAGTATCTTCGTCTGCTCCCGCCAGTACGGCTCCTATCATCAGGCTTGCCTCAATAAGCGCTGCCGTCTTTGTTTTATATACATAGTACAGGGTTTCTTCATCCACAAATTTCCCATTGTTCTCCACGTCCACAACCTGTCCCCCCACCATGCCGTGAATCCCTGATTTTTTCCCGAGAATCTGCAGGGCTCTTCCGACTGCAGAGGCATCTTCCCCGCTGTCAAAAGCAAGGAAAGCAGTTTCAAAGGCGGCGTTTAACAGCGCGTCCCCGGTTAAAATCCCCATAGCCTCTCCATATTTTTTATGTGTCGTCAGTTTGCCCCTGCGATAATCGTCATTGTCCATGGCAGGCAGATCGTCATGTACCAGAGAGTAGGTATGAATCATCTCAATCGCCATCATAAAGGGACGGATAGCTTCCTCGTTTTTTCCGCCCAGATAACGGTACATCTCGTACATAAAAAGAGGCCTTAACCGTTTTCCACCTGCCAGAAGGCTATAGTTCATAGCCTCCAGTACTGTTGCCGGATAGCCTGATACCCCGGGCAGATAAGCCAAAAATCCCTGCTCCACCTCTTGTATCCGCTCCGGCAGTGTATTAAGCTTCATCTTCTTCACCTTCATTTTCCATTAAGATCTGTATTTTCTTTTCTACCCGGTCAATGGCTTTATTTCCTTCCTGAACCAGCTTCATTCCCTCGGAAAAGCGCTGATAGGATTGCTCCAGCGTCAGCTTTTCTTCCTCCATCTGCCGTACGGTTTCCTCCAGCTTTTCCATAATCTCTTCTAAATTCATAATGAATCCTCTCTGTTAAAATATGTGATTTCTTCTACCTCTGCCTTCATCGTTCCGTCTGCCACGGTGATGCAAAGGACATCCTCTTTTTTTACCTTATGGACGGAATCTATCATTTTATTTTCCTCATCCGCTATATAAGCGTACCCGCTTTGCAGGCGCTTTAACGGGCTGAGGCTGTCAAGCTTTCCGGCGAGAAGGACAAGGGCATGTTTTTGATCCTTTACCTTTTGCTCCATAAGATAGGTTAATTTATCTTCCATATCTGTCAGATACTGTCTTTTCTGTACCAGATGGCTTTCCGGATTCAGACGGCGGAGCCGCTTTGCCATATCGGCGATTTTTTCGCAGGCATCGTCTATCTTTTTTAACATGCACCGCATCAGGCAGTCCTTGTAATCATACAAGGCAGAAAGAGCCTGATTGACATCATATACGGCCAGCTCTATCGCCGCCGAAGGCGTCGGCGCCCGCAGATCTGCCACAAAATCTGCAATGGTGACATCGGTTTCGTGTCCCACCGCTGAAATTACCGGTATCCGGCAGGAAAAGATGGCATCTGCCACCGCTTCCTCATTAAAAGCCCACAGATCTTCCATGGAGCCGCCGCCCCTGCCGGCTATTATAACATCTACGTTTTCCTTCTCCAGCCTGCGGATGCCGCGGGCAATCGTTTCCGCCGCTCCCTCTCCCTGCACCTTTGCCGGGTATAAAACCAACTGCACGTAAGGATTTCTTCTCCGGGCGATCTGAATCATATCCTGAATCGCCGCCCCGGTTTCCGATGTTACAATCCCCACTCTCTTTACATACCTTGGGAGCGGCAGCTTGCGGTCTTCATCAAAATATCCCGCCTCCTGAAGTTTCCGTTTTAACTGCTCATACTTCTCTGCCAAATCGCCGGCTCCCGCCGGCACGATTTTTTTGGCGTAGAGCTGATATTTGCCGTCCCGCTCGTATACGTTAATGGAACCGCCCACAACAACCTCTCTGCCATTTTCCAGCTTAAAATCCAGACTTGTCCGATCGCTCCGAAACATTACGCAGGCAAGCTGCGAAGAACTATCCTTAATCGTAAAATAAATATGCCCGGAGCTATGGTATTTGCAATTTGAGATTTCTCCCCTTACAAAAACAACGGACAGGACATATTCGCGCGAAAACATATTTTTTATAAATTGGTTAATGGATGTAACCGAGTATATTTTTCCCCTATTCATTTACAACCTTTCCTAAAATCCCATTGACAAAGGAAGCGCCGTTTTCTCCTCCGTACTGTTTTGCCAGTTCCACTGCCTCATTAATCGCCACCCCCACCGGAATGCTGTCGTCATATTTCGCCTCGTAAACAGCAAGCCTGAGTATCGCTAACTCCGTCTTGCCAATCCGATCAATTTTCCATCCTTTTGCCTTAGCGGAAATCTGTTCGTCAATAACAGGCAGCATATGGATCACATTTTCCAGCTTATCTGAAATTTCCCGCTGCTTTTTTTCTGAGAGCGACTTTTCCTTCAGAAAATTATCCCTCTGCTCTTCAAACTCCTCTGCCCCGTAAAACTCATTCTGGAACAGCAGACAGAAAATACACTCCCTCATCTCATGCCTTGTCATAATAATCTCCATTCTAACAACACGAAACAACCCTCATACAACGATAAGGGTTGCCCGTTTTGTTTCTTATTCCTGCTCCAAAATAACACCGGCGATGCGTACATTTACCCTGGTTACTACAAGACCGGTCATAGAGTTAATCGCCTGCGCCACTTTTTCCTGTACCTGTACGCAGGTTCTGGGAATATTGTAGCCGTATTTCATATTAATTACCATATCCACGGTGGCAGTATCGTCCTCCACTTCCACCTTTACGCCCTTAGAAAGATTTTTCACGCCGAATTTTCCCGCCAGCTCGTTGGTAAATCCCCCTGCCATGGAATCTACTCCTTCAACCTCTGCGGCAGAAATTCCGGCAATGGTAGACACTACTTCATTTGCAATCTGCACTTCTCCGATATCCGATTGATTTTCCAACGTATCGCGACTCATCTCTGTCATAACTTTGGTACCTCCTGTTCGCATGGTATATGATACCAGCATACGGTTAATTTTCTTCATTATAGCAGATTTATTTGTTTTTGCCAACAGGAGAAATTACAATTTTATCGGCGCTGCACTCTGTCTTTCTCTTAACCACATCTTCAATCTGGGCAATTTGCTGTTCCGTCAGATTTTCGGCGTTTACAATAACATCCACACTGTCATCTACAATGGTGACAACCGATTCCTGAAAACCCTTTGCCGCCAGAAGATTTTCTGTTGAGGTTTCTTTTTCACTGATGGCAGTCATTTTCATAATTTCATTCATGGCTTTGTCCTTTTGCGCGTTCGTGGCGTTTTTATTGTTGACGAGATTGGTCAGCGTTTCCTTGTTCTTTGCCCGGGTCTGCTCCCTGGATAATTTAGCCTCCTCAAAATAATTATTGGTCACGGAGTTACTTACCAGTACTGCTTCCCCTGCATTTTCTCTGGAGGCGGTATCCTGGGAAACTACCGCTGACACAGAAGCGGTACTGACCGATTCATCCTCATCCAATACGATGTCTTCATCGGAAATATCCGCCACCTCCTTATCCGTTACTGAGTCGTTGCTGGTGGTAATGCTCAGTTCATCCTTTCCTGTCATACTAAGGTATCCTGCTACCGCCACCATGACAACCAGTGCCGTAATAATAATCTGATTTTTACGCAAAAGCTTCTTCACTCCTTTGCCTCCTTGCTCTTCATTATTTTTATTTTATGACTTTCAATTTGAAATAATGCACTAACCGCCCCAGTAATTTCTCTTTTCGTTACGGCATCCTCCCCTCCCTCGCACACAATGACTACCCCCTCGATTTCCGGCTCCTTTTCCTGAATGACATAGGGGGAGGAGTTTCGCTCGCTGTCTTCAATCAGCACCGTTTCCTCCTCACTGTCGGCTCCCTTGCTGCTATTATCCTTTAAGGTAACCTTTTCGTTGGACGCCTTCAGGGTCAGCATGACCTGTGCCTTTCCTACCCCCTCGACCTTTTGCAGCAGCTCCGATAATTCCTGTTCCAGCTTTTTCTTATACTGCTCCAGAGAGTCTGCCGTTTCTGTCTGTTTCAGGGTTTCTTCCGCCTCTTTCTCCTGCTCTGCGGTTTTTCCATCGAAAAATGGATTTCCACAGGACAGTAAGACTAAAAAGATACCGCACAGCACCACTGCGGCAATGCGAAAGGGCCCTGCCTTTTGTATCCATTTTTTTAATTCCTCCATTATCTTTCTCCTTCCTGTATAAAAATAGCATCCTCGCTAAGCCCATACCGGATGGCAAGCCGGCTGATACGCATCGATACATCCTCCGGCATCCGGCTTACCCATACCCGGATCTGCTCAATCCGGTTATTGTCAATTATGACTTCGCAGTCCTCCTCCCCGACGCCGCACTGTTTTGCTATATCCTGTTTCATCTGCTTTTCAAACTGCTCCTTCGCAGTCTTTTCGTACTCCTTTCCCAACAATCGTATTTTATCCTCCGTTTCCTTTGCCTTCTGATCTAAAATGCGGTTGCCCACCCAGCTTTCCAGATTGTTTTTTTCCCCTGCCAGGGCAAGCACCGGCGTGATTACCATGGCAATTACCATTAGCCCGGCAGCGTATTGAAAATATTTTTTATATTCGGTTTCTGCAAACAGATTAGTGACCAGCGACGCCGCCAGAATAAAAATACTTACCCTCTGAAGCATGGTAAAAACAGAATCCACGGCAAATACCTCCCATTATATAAGATTCGTACATACCAGAATAATAATTATGGACAGCAAAAACATCAAAGCTCCCGCAAATAAATACCCCATTAGCAATTTACCGCTCTCTGCCGCCGCATAAACGGCTGATACCACCCGCTTCTCGCTAACCGGCTGTAAAAGCGCGCTGCCAAGCCGGTAAAGAGCCGTATAAACAAATATCTTTACCAGAGGAAGGAAACAGAGAAGAAGAATACAAATCAATCCTCCCACCCCTATTGCGCTTTTAATCAGCATCCCGCTCCCAAATACCGTATCCGCTAAGCTCCCCAGCGTATTTCCCACCCCCGGCAGCCCCTTTGCCGCCTGCAGCATCGAATTGTTTTTTACTTTATCCATAACCGGAATCAGCATGCCCTGTATCCCCTGATAACCAATCAGCACGCCAAATAACACTTTAAGGCTGAAACGGAGAAAACTGCGGACAAGCTCAGCCATCCGGGAAAAACGGTTGTTCGCAAGCTGATTTATCATGCTGATTAAAAAATAAACCTGTACGCCGGGTAAAAACACATGAACCATCAGCATTTCAATCAGGGAAAGAGTGATTAACATCGTTTCATAATAGGCAAGAGAAGTTGTGGTGGCGCCGCCAAAGCAGAGAGTAAGGGAAAAAGCCGGAATTAACGCTTTCATAAAAGTAAGAAGGGCCTCCAGCGCCTGCCCCGCCACCTCGAAGGCAGTATAAAATCCCGCTGATAACGTGGCAAAAAGAAGTAAAAAGGTAATAAAAAATCCGGTTTCACTTAAATCCTTATTTCCCACCGTCCCGGCAAAGTTCATAAAAATACCGGCGATAATCCCTAATGCCAGAATTTGAAAAATTGATTTCTTCTGGTCTGCCAACTGGTTTTCCAGTTTCCCGATAATCAACTTCCACAGGCCGGGGAGGGAAAAATCAACCCTGCCCTCCATTACCTCTTCCACATACCGGCTGGGAGAAAAATCGCTCTCCTTCCCCTGCATCTGATCAAATACCCTTTCCACTTCTTCTAAAGAGATAGCATCCCGCCAGTCTTCGGACCAGCCGCTCTCCCCTGTTTTCTCTTCTGCATAACAGATTCCCGGGACAAGCAGGCCCAGTAAAAGGAATACTCCGAGCATGCGTCCCCTCATCTGAATAATTCCCCGATCGTATGAACCAGCGCCTCCAAAATCGGAATACTGACGATAAGCATGCTGATTTTTCCGGCGAAGCCTATCTGGCTGGCAATGGCTCCGTGACCGGCGTCACGGCAAAGACTGGAAGCAAATTGCGTCATATAGGCGATCCCCACCATTTTTAATAAAATGGCGATGTATTCCCCCTCTAATCCTATGCTCTTTTCAAAGGATTTAATTTCTTCCGATATGACGGATATTTTTGTAATGCCGTAGGAAAATATCATCAGGGCGCCGCAGGCAGCTATGATAAATCCATATTCTTTTTTTATGCTCCCGGCTAACAGCGCCAGAAATACTGCCGTAAATCCTATTAAAACTACCTTCAGCATCGGTTTCCTCCCCTTCATGGCGTCGGCGTGATGGGATCCATTTCCCTTTTAAAAGGAAAATAAATCCTCCACCGTTTCAAATAAATCTGATATATACGGAATAACCCAGAACAGAACTAAGATCAGACCGGCAAGGCTAACAAGAAACGCCTGCTCCTCCCGTCCCGACTGCTTGAGTATCTGGTTCAAAATAGTAACTAAGATCCCTACCAGGGCTATCCGAAAAATAATTGTAATTTCCATTGATTGCTCCATTCCACTCTATTGTTTACAGCAGGATAATACAAATGAGCGCGCCGCACATCATTCCCAGCGCCGGATAGAGCCGGATGCGGCTGCTTTTTTCCCTCTCCAGTTCTTCGATGCTTTGATCCAGCCTCTCTAAATACAGCTGGATGGTCTGCAGCTGCATTTCCACGTCAAGATACCCTAAGGTTTCTCCCAGCTCCTTCAATTCCATCCTCTCCTGCCTTCCCATCTCCCTGCTGCCGATTTGCTTTTCTATCGCAGACTGCCAGATGTCATCCAGCCCCATGCCGCCCTGCTCCATTTTCTCGCTGACTTCTTCCAAAAATGTCCGTATGCTTCCGGATACCCGCCCCGCCGCCTGAAACACAGCCTGAGGCAGGGGAGAATGCCCATAGCTGATTTCCCCCCGTATGATCAGAATGGCTTTTTTACAGTCCAGAAGATTTTTTATCCGTCCGGCATAGATCAGGCTGAACCACATTCCGATGCCAAAACAGCCTGCCAGTACCATACCCATGCCCAGCCACTTCATTCTGCTATCACCTGCCCTTTTCCGTCGCAGACGGATTTGATCTTTCCGGGATGGGAACCCTTTTGGAGAAAAATGATGCGCTCAAACATCTGCTCCTTTAATATTTGGGTAAGCAAAGGTTTTTCCCGGATATGCTGCAGAGAGTTTCCATGCACCGTGGCAAGCAGGGAACAGCCGCTTGTCAGAGCATAGGACATCGCTTCATAATCCTCCCTTGTCCCGATTTCATCCACGGCAATAACCTCCGGAGCCATGGAGCGTATTACCATTTTTATTCCTTCCGCTTTGGGACAGGCATCTAACACATCGCAATATTTTCCGACATCCTTCTGGGGGACTCCCAGATAACAGCCGGCAATCTCCGAGCGCTCATCCACAACCGACACATTTCTGGCAGAAAAAAAAGCGCCTCCCGAGGACACATTTCTTATGATATCCCGCAAAAGTGTTGTCTTTCCCGCCCCCGGAGGGGACACAAGCAGGGTGGATAAAAAACAATCCTGAAAGAAAAGATACGGCAGTACGCTATCGGCGCAGCCCTTTATTTCATGGGATATGCGGATATTTAAAAAGGCAATATAACGCAGGGTCTTTATCTTTTCCCCCTCCAAAACCGCCTTTCCCGCCACCCCGATGCGGTGTCCCCCCGGAATTGTCAGGTATCCTTTCCGGATTTCCTCCTCAAAGGCATACAGGGAGTAATTACTGAGGTATTCCAGGGTTTCCCGAAATTCCTTCCGGCTTACAACCTGTCCATTTTGTTCCGGCACTATCTTTTTCCCCCTCATGGTAAGAGCTACTGCTTTCCCACATCGGATATGTATTTCCTGGAGCTGCTCCCAGTCCTTTACTTCCTTTTTCATCAGGCTTTGCAGCCGTCCCGGCAGCACCTGTAGAATTTCTTCCTGCTTCATTTTCTTCCTCCCCAACTGCTCCTGATTTTGTAATTGATACATATATATGCCTGTCCCTTTTTAATATTCCTTGAATGGGACAACTTTTTATGATAAAATTCACATAGTTATGAAACCTGCCGCTCAATCGCGCCAAGGACGTAAAGAAAGGGAGGAAAACACAATGGAATACGGACTAATCGGAGAAAAACTGGGACATAGTTATTCCAAACAGATCCATGAACTTTTAGCGGACTATACCTATGAGCCCTGTCCGCTGACAAAAGAAGAATTTAAAGAATTTATGGAGAAAAAAGAGTTTCGTGCTATTAATGTTACAATTCCCTATAAACGCGATGTAATCCCGTATCTGGACGCCATGGATGAAAGTTCCCGGGCTATTGGCGCCGTAAATACCATAGTTAACCGGAAGGGAAAGTTATATGGATATAATACCGATATGCCGGGCTTTATTTATATGGTTACCGCCAATGGAGTGGAGCTGTCCGGCAAGAAGGTGGTAGTACTGGGCAATGGCGGGGCATCTCAGGCGGTTCAGGCTGCCGTCACCAAATTGAATGCTTCTGAACTCATTGTAGTGGGGCATCATGTTATGAAAAAAGGGGTTATTACTTATGAAGAATGCTTCGCCCTGCATAAAGACGCCCAGATTCTCATTAATACCAGCCCGGTAGGCATGTACCCAAAGGTAGATGCTTCTCCGGTGGATTTGAGAAAATTCCCAGCCTGCGAGGCAGTGTTTGATATTATTGCCAACCCGTTGACAACAAAGCTGACCGCCCAGGCCAAATCTCTCGGCATGATTGGAGTAACCGGACTGGAAATGCTGGTTGCCCAGGCAAAGTATGCGGTAGAAATTTTCTTAGATAAAAAAATCCCGGAAGAAAAAATAAAAGAAATCTGTGAAAAAATAAAACAGCAGCTTTAGGCAGCTTTCTTCTACAGAAGAAAGCTGCCGCTGTTCATCAGTAACAGTTGTAACAGCATACCCGTTTCATATGACATGGGTACTGCTTCCATATGGCGTCCCGGACTCCATATATCGGTTCCCCGGATACGGGCTCTCTCAGCCAGGCTCCGGTTATATAATTCGGTTTCATACATTCGGTTTTGCATTTCACTGAGCTGGCGTTTTTTTGCGTCGAGTTTTTCCTGCTGTATCTTCCTCCATTTTTTCCGGCGCATCCTTCTTTCCCAGAAACTGTCTTCGGCTTTTGTGTCAAAAAGATCTTCGCCCTTTCCGTTTCGATAGCCTTTGTACCAGCCTTCGCCGTGGTATTCGTCCTTAGTGGCGCCAAACGAATGGATCTGATATGAGCCGCCGCATAAATTCGCCCATGGGTCGTAAAAAGAAAAGTTTGCTTTCAGCGTATCCAATACCCATTTTTCATATTCCGCATCCTTTTTCATTGCCTCGAAGCCTTCCTCCGAGATATGGACAGAGATAGAATTCATTATCTGGGAAGGATGCAGCGGAATCTGGGAAATCTTATCATATATATACTGTTTATATTGCTCCATCGTCATATTTTCCGGAGTCATCACAAAAACGTCGCCAATTGGCAGGGCGTTCTCCGTCCGCGCATTCTTTTCCGCCAGTTTCCGATTCACTTCTCCGGCAAAGGCGCCTTTTGCCTCCGGATTTTTTTCCATCTTATAGCTCTGGAGAAAATTATGGCAGGTTCTAGTCATATAATCTACATAATACTCATTTGTCCCAGACATATCCCCACATCCTTTTCTTTTTTATATCGGATGTTTACAGTATTTTCTCCAGTCCTGTTTTTTGTACGGCAAGCCCGCATTTTTCATAGAAACGCCTGGCGCCCTCGTTACACTCCCATACATTTAAGGTCACATTATAACACCCGTTCTCTTTGGCAAACCGAAGTACTTCCTCATATATTCTTTTTCCGATTCCCTTTCCTCTATGTATTTCATCCACACACAGGTCGTCCAGATATAAGGTTTTTATGTCTGTGAGAATATTGTCCCCTGTTTTTTGCCGGAACTGGCAAAAGGCATATCCAAGAACCTCCTCCGCTTCATTCACGGCAACTAAAATCGGGGTCTGAGGATTGTGAATCAGGCCGCTGAGCTCTTCTTCCGTATATTTTGTGACATTTCCCTTGAACAAATCCGGCCGTCCCCGGTGATGCACCATTAATACCTGACTAAGCAAATCCATGATTTTCCCCTTGTCCTTTTCTTCCGCTTTCCGAATCTTCATCGCTGATCTCCTTTCCAAATTTACAATCGTATGGTTTTATTATACACAGTATTATGAAAAACAGACAAGTAATAATTTTTCCTTCTATACATAAACTATATTATATTACTAGTATTTTGTTTAGGAGGTCTTATGTGCAGTATTTCCGGATTTTATAACCCTTTTGCTTCCTTCACCGGGCAACGGGATTATTTTTTGCATATTTTGGATGAAATGAAACAGACGCTTGCCCACCGCGGTCCGGATGAAAATGGCAGATTACTGACCGAGCACTGCGGACTGGCGCACACCCGCCTGTCCATCATCGATTTGCAAAACGGTCATCAGCCCATGACAAAAACCGTAGACGGATTTTCTTATCACATCATTTACAATGGCGAAATTTACAATCTGGACGCCTTAAAAGGACGTCTTCTCAAACTGGGCTATACCTTTGAAACCACTTCGGATACGGAGGTTCTTCTTTTATCCTTTCTTGCCTTCGGAGCTGACTTTGTAAAAGAGGTAGACGGTATTTTTGCGTTTGCCGTCTATGATGAGCGGCATAAAACACTTTCCCTGTTCCGGGATGCTTTTGGTGTAAAACCGCTTTTTTTTACCGTCTATGACGGAACCCTTATTTTTTCTTCGGAGCCAAAGGGATGCTTTTGTTTTCCCGGAGTAAAAGCCAAATTGGATAAAAAGGGGTTAAATGAAATTTTCTCGCTGGGGCCGGCGCGGACGCCGGGTTCCGGCATATTTAAAAATTTTCATGAGCTTTTACCCGGTACCTACATGGTATGCAGTCCGTATGGGTATGCTGTCACAAATTATTTCCGCTTAGAAAGCCGTCCGCATTTTGATTCTTATGAGGAAACGGTGGAAAAAACCTCGTTTTTGGTTCAGGATGCCATACGCCGTCAGATGGTTTCTGATGTCCCCATCTGCACCTTTTTATCCGGCGGCGTAGATTCCAGTGTGGTATCTGCCGTATGTGCCGCAGAATTAAAAAAGGAAGGGAAAACCTTAACTACCTATTCCTTTGATTTTACGGAAAATGATAAATATTTTAAGGCAAACCGGTTCCAGCCGTCACAGGATAGGCCCTATGTTGAAAAAATGGCGGAGTTTTTACAATCGGATCATTATTTTCTGGAATGCAGCAATACAAGGCAGGCAGATCTTTTGACCAGCTCGGTAGACGCCCATGATTTTCCCTGTATGGTGGATATTGATTCCTCCTTATTATATTTCTGCGGAAAAGTCAGTGAAACCCATAAGGTAGTCCTGACCGGAGAATGCGCGGACGAGGTCTTTGGAGGATACCCCTGGTTTCACAGAGAGGATATGCTTTCTTCCGGCACATTCCCCTGGACGCCATCCCTGAAGCCAAGAAAGGCGCTTCTGTCCGCCGACCTGATCGAGGCATTAGATATGGAAGATTATGTGCAGAATACTTACGAGAAAGCAGTTAGTGAAATTAATATTTTGCCGGGTGAAAATGAAGTCGAAACAAACCGGCGCCGGATTAGTTACCTGAATATACGCTTTTTTATGCAGACACTGTTAAACCGGATGGACCGGACCAGCATGCACTCCGGCCTGGAGGCAAGGGTTCCTTTTGCGGATAAAGCTCTGGTCGACTATGTGTTTAATATTCCATGGGAAATGAAGGCTAAGGACGGAATTGTAAAAAACATGCTGCGCCAGTCGGCTAAGGGACTTCTTCCGGATGAAATACTATTCCGCCAAAAAAGCCCCTATCCAAAGACCTATAATCCCTATTACGAAACGCTGCTTGCCGACCGTCTTCGGGAGATTCTCGCGGATTCCCAAAGTCCGCTCCTTCCTCTGTTGAATATGCCGGCGCTCTATCAATTTTTAGATAATCCGAAAGATTATGGCGCGCCCTGGTATGGACAACTGATGGCAGGGCCGCAGATGATAGCCTATCTTTTGCAGATTGATTATTTTTTAAGAAAATATCAAATAAGTATTGAACTGTAATATAAAAGAGCGGCTAATCGCAATGACAGATGCCGCTCTTTTTTTTCGTTTCTTTTTTTGGTAAAATGCAGGGAATCAATTCGTATATGGAGATTGGATGACCGGCTGAAGCTGTTTTCCCTGCAGGGCTTTTTCCATCGTATCGGAAATCTGTGAAATATGCGCCACCATTGATTTTGGCTTTCTCACATAATCATCCTGTCCAAAGGGTACAAAATAAATATTTTTCGTATTCATAAGCTCGCCGATATTTTTCAGGTTAGCTCCCAGCGCATCATTCGTCGATACCGATATGACAATGGGTTTTTCATTCCGCATATGGGCTTTCGCCGCCATCAGCACCGGAGAATCCGTTATCCCCGCGCACAGTTTTGCCATAGTGTTCCCTGTGCATGGCGCTATGATCAGGATGTCAAGAAAATTTTTGGGTCCGATGGGCTCTGCTTCCTGAATGGTAAATATTCCATGTTCCCCCGTTATCTCCTGTATCTCTATAATAAAATCTCTTGCGTTGCCAAATCGGGAATTTATGGTCTGCGCCTGATTGGAGAAAATCGGAATTACTCTGTTATCTTCCTCTACCAGCCGCCTGATTACACCTTTAATTTTCTCATATGTGCAAAAAGAACCGGTTATGGCAAAGCCAACCGTCCGCTGCTTTTTCGTGCTCATTCCGCTAATCTCCCAGAATTGTTTTTCCTATTACTTCTAATGACGGTTTATATAAACCTTTTCTGGAATCAACGTTTTTTCGCTATTTTCAACACTTTTTCCTTTTTCCTTTTACGCCATATCTACGCCATTCTGTACATATCCTCCAGTTTTTTCATCTCAGCAGCTCTCTCATCATCCGTTACATGTACATATAAATCCATTGTTATTGAAATATTGGAATGACCAAGTATTTCCTGCAAGGTTTTTGGCCTCATTCCCGCCTCGATACACCGAGTTGCAAAAGTATGCCGCAATGTATGTAGTGAAAACTCCTCCATATCTATTTCAGAAGCTATCTTCTTTATCTCCTTGTTATAATAGGATGGATACGTAGGACGTCCTTTATTATTCAGAAAAATATTATCGGCATATTCCATTGAGGTTACTTTCCTTTTCCGCCGGCGTTTCTTTCTTTCCATTAAAATCTCTGCTGCCCCAGCTGTAAGCGGTATTTCCCGCATTCCCTTTTTTGTCTTTGTTTCCGATAAGACAAATTGTCGCTCTTTCTTTCCTTGATAACGCAGTGATTTGTTTATTTTTATTACATTTTTCCGGAAATCAACATCTGTCCACGTCAGAGCCAACAATTCACCAATACGAAGTCCTGTCTGCAATATGATACAATATTCCTCTTTGTACGGAGAATCCTTACAGGCTTCTATAAATTCTTTTTGCTCATCCACGGTAAGCACTCGCCGTTCGGTTTTCTGCTCTCCGGGACATTTTATCTCTCTGCTGATTGGATTCTTCAATACAATCTCATTGGCTACAGCACTCGAAAAGGCAGCATGTAGAGTTATTTTTGTTTGCCCTATGGTTCCTTTTGCATAACCATTTTCATACATCTCATTCAGAATATTCTGACAATGAAACGGCTTTACATCACTGATTATCATATCGCCGATTATACCTTTTATATCGCATTCGTACCGTCCTCTGTAATTTTCAAAGGTAGACATGCGTACTGTATTTTTCTTTATGTTATATAACCAGTATTGAAACCAGGCATCTACTGTCATATTGGCCGCCATTCCAATATTTCCATGCTTTTCATGGTATTTTGCTTCTGACAGCCATTGCCGTGCATCCTGCAATTTAGGAAAGTATTTTTCAATTCTTTTTCCGCTTTTGCTCATGTATCTGGCTGAGTATTTACCATCCTTTCTCTGGCTTAAACCAGTTCCTAATTCTTTGCCTCTTAAATTTTTACCCATGTTAAGCCCCTTTCTTTACAAAAAGAGCCTTGATACAGTACCATATTACCATATCATAGGCCTTTTTGTAAAATATGTTTATATTTCTAACGTTCGCCCAATATACTTTTCAAACTCTTTCCTTTTTATCAGTGTTTTTTTCCCTAAATGGAGTGCAAATGTGCATCTTGCATCACTGGCAAGTTCCCTTAGTTTATTTTCGCCTATGTTACTGTAGGCTGCTGCCTCGTCTATCGTTAGGGTTATTTTTTCCCATATCGGCACGTTTAATCCTGCTTTTCCCACATGATAGCCCCCTCTCGTGTTTTTATTATATTCACTGACTTTTTGATAAATTCTTCAACTGCTGCCACCTATTCACCGCCTCTATCTATGGTACACAGCTCGTTCTTTATATTCTTTCCAAGCCACTATTGCAGAGCGGTAAAAATAATCAGGGTCACCATCATATAGCTCACCCCTTGTCTTAAATCTTCCATTAAATGTAATCGTTCCTACATATTCTCTTTGTGGAAGAAATAAGGAAACATCAGTGGATAACAGTCTAACTTTCGTGTCTAATGGGCAACTTTCCATATCGTAATTCCAACCATCTGCATTAATTTTCTTGCAAAATTCTTCACTCATCTTTGCTATCCTCCTCATCTCTTCTTTTCCATACTTTTCAGAAACTAATGTTTACCAAAATTACCGCTCCTTTCTTATGTTGGTATGGTATAGGCTCTGTAAATCTGATTGCATCCTTCAGATACCAAATATGAGGTTCCCCAATGTTCCTTTACTATAAACCCTTTATCCATCACTTTCTCCTTCTGTCTATGCAATCTCTTGCTGCCGATCTAAACATCATGAGCAACATTTCCGATACAGGTCTTGCCCTGTCTCTCCTTGCTGCTTTCTTTACGGACCTCAGATTATACCATTCGCCCCGGTAATGCTTTCCGTCTGGAACATATACACCTACTCCGTATGGTATCTCGTTTTTAACCTTCTCGTACACATCCTCCGGCATGACATAATAGTTATAATCCCCCAGAAAGTTATGTCCGTTCTTGGAGTGGAAGTCCTCTACTGAGGACTTCACTTCATAGCAATAAAAATCACCCTTCTCTATTCCAGACACGGTATTATTGACAGGCTTGAACCGCATATAGTCTACCCGGATTGCCTTATCTGTGGCATAGTCAAACGTGACTTCTCTGGCCCAATAAATCCTCGGATCATTACGCTCGTCTATGTGCCTTTGAATGGACAGAGATAATATAGCTGTAATCTCAGGCCTGTTACTCTTTTGCATTTTCCACTTCCTTTACATAATATTCGTGCGAACCTTCCATAACTTTATTCTGCTCATCGTCTGAATACGAAAATCCGTACTCATTCAGCGCCCTGGTTACCGCCATTACTGCCTCTCCTGTCTCTGATTTATAGTGGTTATTATAGTCCATATAGACTAAATCCTGTGTAGTGACACAGGCTGCAATCATCAGCTGATGCAGGGTGCTTACATTTTCTAGCTCTTCTAGTGCTTTCTTTCTGTCCTCTTCTGGAGTGTTATACCAACTTTTCTTTGTATTAAGCAGAAACTCCGCCATGGTCTTCTTTCCGAAGTATCCATTTGCATACACTACTGCTCTCCACAGATCTGACATAACCTTTTCTGTTTCCTTTAGCGGCTCGATTTTTCCAGACATGATACTGCGCACAAAATCCTCTCTCTGCGCTGCCATCTCTTTTGCAATCGCTTTGATGGTCTTAGCGTTCTTTTCTTTCTGTTTCTGCTGTCTCTGCCATTCAGTCTCCGGTTCCTTTGGCTTGTCTTTCTTCTTGACAACTCGGACCTCTCGGTAATACTTGTAATACATACCACCTTCGACCTTTTTCTTTATAATGCGCTTT
Organism: uncultured Lachnospiraceae bacterium; assembly: GCA_947628225.1. Taxonomy (GTDB): domain Bacteria; phylum Bacillota; class Clostridia; order Lachnospirales; family Lachnospiraceae; genus Eubacterium_F. The sequence continues at coordinate 8,945 of CANQYY010000019.1, read as the reverse complement.
GGCGCCGCTTTTTCCAAACTGAATGATTCCATTGTTTCCCACTTACCAGAGTACATTTGTTTTTCATAGATTTCCGGTGCTGGTTGGATTCCTGCATCCTCCAGTAACTTGATGATTTCTGCTGCAACCTTGTTTCTTCGTGCCTTTTCTGCAGCACCCCTAGCCTTCCATACCAAATCCCTTGAATTGCTGGCCTCTCTGAGAATCTTATCCCTAGTCTTAATATCCTCAACCTGTTCAAGTGCATAAAGGTCGCTAAGTGCAAGCTGGAAACCTTCGTCTTTTTCCTTCTTCTGCAAAACCTTCTGATTGAGTTTCGCAATGTTCAGACGATGCCTTACAGTTGTTTTGGAAAAGCCAGTCTTTTCCGCTATGGTTTCCTCTGTCTCTCCCAAGTCCAGCATCATTTGAAAACCGTTCGCCTGCTCCCATATCGTCAGATCGTTACGCTGCATATTTTCTTCCAGCATTGTAGAAATCTGAGCTTTTTTCTCCATATTCTCAACAATCATGCAAGGCACAGTTTCAAGCCCTGCTGCCTTTGATGCTGCACATCTCCTGTGTCCAATAATCAGCGTATATCCTTCATCAAGCCATTTGCCGGAATGAATTGTATTCATTTTTTCCCTTAATTCTTCTGTGGGACTTTTTTTATATTTTGCGGCCATTTCACTCCATTCTTCATCTGTAATATGGTGTCCCGGAATAACCGTCAGATTTTGCATTACGCCATTCTTCCTAATTGATTCTGTTAATTCAGATAAATCCCCTAAGTTTTTTCTCGGATTATCCGGATGCTGATATATGTTCTTTATCTCAATATTTACAATTTCATTACTCATAATCGTTATTCTCCTTTTCTACCGGCGGCACAAAACCGCCGATTCCATGTTTTACTGTATAAGTTGTTTCTTACCATTCCCTCGGCAATTCCACCATTTCTAACATCTTTTTTATTTTCATTAAATTTGCATCTTCGCTCCAATTCCGCACTGCTGCCATCAGGGTACAAAGGTTTGTCCGAAAAAAGACCCCAAAGTCACACCCTCTTACTACATATGGCCCTTCTATTTGTGTTTCATTTTCTTTTTTATTCTTGTTCAGCATACTGATGAACATTTCATTTACTGTCGTTATCTGCATATTGTCATTTTGCAAAATACGACTTATTATTCCGCTGTTGCTTTTTTCCTGAACAATAGTCTGAGTTATATATAAAAATTCTTCCGGTTCATCGTTTAGATATTTCGTCCACGGTGCCGGGCCTATTATGATTTGTTTTTCTTCCTTGCTTAACAGAAACGATTCTCCTTCTGCCGGCATATCTCCTGCCAGTTCCACAACTGCTGCCTTCTCTTTATTGGGAAATTGTTCCGCTTTTGCACTGATAGCCCAATAGTTCCCATGAATGATATAATCCTTTCCAACTCGTGAAAGGTTCATTGCTCCCTGATTAAATGCTTCTTTTACTAATTTTTTGAAAATTTGTGTATTGATAAACATATTAGTTACTTTCGGCCTCCTTCTTCTCTAATATTTTCTCTGTACTTCCAGTATCTTCTTCATACAATCCTTTTACATCCAGCCCCCAATCAACAGACATTTCATATATTTGTACCAAGCCTTCAATGTCCTTTTTACTATCCGATGAATCATAGTACCGTTTTAAAAACTCATTCTTTGTCATTTTTCTTTTTGTAATTGTAAATCGACACTGCTATACTATTTTCCGTGGTTCCAAACTCCTCTGCTATCTGCTTATACGTCCAGCCGGCATCTTTTAGGGCAAATATTTTTCCCATGTCCAGTTTTTTTTGTTGGGATTTCTTATTGCTGGTCTTTTCCTTTTTTTCTCGTTTTTTTTCAGTCTTCACAATAATCTTTTGTTTCCTGCGCTCTCTGCTGCGGAGCTTCCTCCAGAATTCCGTATAAATGGGAACAATGCTTACCGGGTACCCGGTTATTTCCCTTCCGCAGCGATTACATGTAATTTTTACTGTTCTCATACTTGTCCTCCTTTCACGCTATCCATTCATAATCTTTATTTCTGCCTTCCTTTATGTCCTGAAGGTCCCTATACCGAAAAGTTTCATTATATCTATTGTCTACACTGCAAACGACAAAGTCCGGCGTTAATTTTTCTACGGTATACACTCGGACAACTCCTTCCTTTTGCAGCAGTATTTCTTTTCCCGGATATAGGTTAATGGTTTCTGTCCGTCTACTCATATTTCATATTTTCCTTTCTTTTTTTAAAAGTGGGTTCACAGGCGTTTTTTCGTTGTTTTTCCAAAACTATCCCTCCCGGATTTTACCGGGAGGTTTTGAAAATGGCTTACCCGTGATGCAAACCATTGGTGCCTAATCATAATACCGTCCGAATATGCGGTAAAAGTCCTCCCTTGTACCATGTACCCGCTCAAAAGCTTTCTGACCTGCTGCCTGTACCGTTTTTCTTACCAGTTTATTCTTATGTACGGATTCTTTCCCGTTCCGGTGGCAGCGTTCCCCACATATGTGTATTTTCAGCCCATATTTCTCTGACAGCTTTCTTCCCGGATTCCCTTCATATACATGATGTTCCTCCAGTCCGCATGGATCCGCTGTACGGTTTCGCCCGCACAGGTAACACTCATTCCAGTTGTTTTGCATGATACTTTTCATTATATCGTCTCCTGTTTCATATTTTTGTCCGGACTGGATGGTATTGGACGGTCTTTTAATTCTTCCCTGAGTGCCGGAGTACAGATATTTCTTTTTTCGTGGATGACAGTAACCAGATACGGTTCGCACAGGCTCATCAGACGGTTCCACAGATCTGCATTTTTCCCTTCGTTCTGCAATGTCTTATGTTCAAATGCTGCGGCAAGTGCCGGTGCATTTATATGAATTTCAACTTCGCTCTCTTTTATGATATGTTCCATTGCTGTTATGCACGCCCTCAGCTGCAGCCTTTGTATGGATATGTCCGTCCATGCTCCATAATGTGTACGGCTGACCGGATGGCCGTTTCTTTGCACCTCCAGCACACAGGCGTATTTCCCATCGCAACATTCAAATCTTCCTGTGGTAACGATTTCTATGTATATCTGCACCAACATCTTCTTCTACCCTCCTCTCTGGTAACTCTACCATGACATAAGATAAATATGGCCATCCGGTAAACTCCTGGACTCCCTTTCTCGTTTTTTCTTTATCGATGTAGTATCCTTTCCACGGTCTTGGGTTCTCTTGGTACTGCTGCCGGTTTGATATGATTCTTACTTCCGGTTCCGGTCGGTTTAAATTACGGGATGAGCTCCAGCCCCGGCCCTTGCATTTATTTTTTTTCCACTGGGTTTTGCATTTGACGATATAGGAAGCCAGCTTTGACCACTCCCCTGTCTGATCCAGATTTTTCCCGAACTTTACTTGTCCATATTCCCACAAGTCACATATCCAGTCACGGGAAATACGGTTCATGATGACGTGATGATGGAGTCCGCCCCGGCTTCCTATCTCGGTACCTACTATGTACTTGATTACTACACCGTGCTTCTTTGCTTCCTTCTTTATCTCCTTCAGCCAATTTCTGAGATCCTGCTGCGCAAGTTCCGGCGTTGCCGGCCGGCGTCCATATTCATAGGTCAAAACAAAATGATAGTCTCCCGGATGAAATGAGGCATCCATCGCTACCGCTATGCTTCGGTGTGTTTTTCTGGCATTTACCAGTTCCTGTGCCAGTTTGGTATCCTCCATGCGTTTCCCGCGCTTGATTCCTTCTGCGTGATAGCGTGGACTTTGACAGCGGTCAACAAAGACTGCCTTTCCTGCTTTTGTGATTTTTTCGATGTATGGCATGTTTTTTGCTCCTAAAACTAATACTTTTAGCAAGTTGTGAAAAGGGGATTTGAACCCCTTATTTTCTTGACTTTTTGTGGCATACATGCTATACTTTATACATGGTTTTGGTATAGCAATATGCCGAGAGCGACTAGTCCCCACTGGTTGCTCTTTTTTTATTTGCTGGCTCACATTCTTTCAACCTCCTGCCACATATATGGCAAGTATCCATCGGTGTAATGCTCCAGTATTGATGTCCTGCCGGACATCGGCACGCATAGAATGGAGCCGTTATTTTTGTAACTCCGTCATTATAATATTTAGTCCTCATATAAAATGACCTCTTTGCCTGTGCTTGTACCTTCTCATTGCCTGCACGTCCCGGAGCAACTTCTGGATGGAATCCTTGTTGGATAGAAAGCTGCGATTTTGGTACACTACTGTCTTGTTTTCTTCCACCGTAAGGCAGATGCAGCCGGTGTTCCCCTGAAGGCACAGGTAAACATCTATGCCACAGTAAAAGTTCAGCCATATGGCATTTATCATCATCCGGCCGAACACTATATAAATGGGTTCTTTCTTTTTCCGGCAGTTGGATAGGATAAATAGGATGATGTATATGGTACAGGCGGTACCTATTATCAAAGGTAGTACTTCTACCGTGAAGGGTTTCCCTACGGCTGTCATATGTGCAGCATACATAATGATGAACCCTGCGGAACAACCAAACAGGATCCATAGGATTGAGTTTTTCATGGCGACTCCTTTCTGCGCCGGCATGACCGGCACGCTTTTTTTACCGCCCGGTTCTTCATATAATATGTCGGGAATTTAAAAGGCTTTATATCCGTTGTCATTATCTTTTGTAAAATGAAAAACCGGGCTATGGAACATGCCGGACTCGAACCGGCTCTTCCTGTGCTGCTGCGCTCAGGTGCTCTCCCTGTTGAGCTAATGTTCCTGAGTGGCGGGAGCGGGGCAGCCGCTCCCCTGGTACTGCCACTTCATCTGTTCATTTATCGCCCACCTACAGATGAAAAGGGCTTTTGTAGAATGTGCTATACTGCCCATATACATGGGCTATGGAACATGCCGGATTCGAACCGGCTACCCTTCCTGAAATAAGGGGTACCATATGTCCCTGTTGTTCTTTTCTGTCTTTTCTTTATTATGTGTTTACAAGCTCAAATAAAGGTTTCCTTGCTGGTCTTTTCGGAGTTTTTCTCCAGACTCTCCTTCCGATCCAACATCATGCCTTCCATTAAACCAAGTACATATATCTGTTTACTTTCCGGTAGGCTTTTATATCTTTTTACTGTTCTAGCAATTATTTCTTCTTTCAATTTACACACCTCCTTTAACATACTTATTTACTATTTTTTGTGTCTTTAATACACATTATAGTATCTCTAATACACATTGTCAATACTTTTTTGTTGACTAAGGAAATTTTTTTTGATATACTATAGTCATAAAGGAGGATTATATCGTGAAAAATAGGATAAAACAGATAAGAATATTAAATAATTTATCTATGGAAAAATTCGGAAAAAGAATAGGAATAACTCGCTCATCCGTTTGCAAGTTAGAATCCGGAGAAAATAACCCATCAGAACAGACTATAAAGCTTATATGTAAGGAATTTAATGTAAGCTATGATTGGCTTACAAATGGAGTTGGTTCCATGCAATCCAACATAAATATGCCCGCTATGGCTCGTATAGACGCTTTAATGACTGGTGAAAATGAATTTGCCAAAAAAACTTTTGAAAAATTTTCTGAATTAGATGAAAATGAATGGCTCCTACTAGAAAAAATTATTAAAAAACTTTCTGACTAAATATAAAAGGACAGCTATTTGCCATCCTCATATAAATACAAATATTCTGCTAAATCGTATATTCGTTTTAGCAGTTTTTTATTTTTAAATTTCGGTATTATCTCAATTATTTGCCCACAATAATCCGTATTGTATTCTACTTCTTTTGCATCTTGCTTATCTTTTTTCATTATTGAACCCCCTCTTTTTGCCATGTACGAACAAATGTTCTTTTATTATAAAGCATCTGTTCTATTTCTTCAAGTGTTATTTTTTTTAATATATTTTTGTAAGTTTTCCCTGTTGCATTTGATTTTTGTAGATAAATATTGTAAACTATTATTGTTTTACTAAACTATGAGAATTCTCAAAAAAATACTAATGATAAAAAATCTATATTCGATAAAATACTATTCATATTTCTAAATTTAATATTATCTAATGACGAGGAGGAAGACGCAAATGAAAAAAAATTGGTACTTACAAACATGGTTAATATGCCTATGTTTTGCATTATGGATTTTCCTTATACCTATACCAATAGGTATTTTCCTCTTGTACTTAAAAATACAACAAGAAAAGAATGCACAGAAACTTGTGCAACAATTAGAATCAAGCAATAAACAATATGAGAAATTATTAACACCGGAAATGCGGGACATTATTGCTTTACAAAACGAAATAACAAATCTTTCATCTCAAAAAGATTCGTTATCCGATAATATACAAAAATTAGAACTTATGCTAAAGAACCTTAATGACCAAATAGACAAGAAAAGGGAAAATATTATATCTCTGGATGAGGAAATTTTAGTTCAAGAATTTGGTCTATATAAGCCACAATATGACTTTGCTAATTCTTTAGACTATAATGAAGAACTCGCCAAAATCAGGGCGTTACAAAAAGAACTAATAAAAAACAAAATTGCGGTTACTGGAAATAATCACTGGCAAGTAAATGGGAGTACAACAAAAGGCAGAAAATTAGTATCTGACACTCAAAAACTTCTTTTAAGAGCCTTTAATACAGAATGTGATGATATTATATCAAAAGTAAAGTATACTAACTTTGATTCTTCACTAAATAGAATATATAAATTATCTGAAACTATATCAAAACTAGGAACAATAATGGATATTTCCGTTACCCCTGCATATTTAGAAGCTAAAACAAAAGAATTACGTTTGGCTTTTGAATATCGTCAAAAAAAACAGGAAGAAAAAGAAGAAGCTAAAGCTGCTAGAGAAGAACAGCGCGAACAAGCTAAACTTCAACGCGAAATAGAAGAACAAAAGAAAAAAGTGGAAAAAGAACAGACACATTATTTGACAGCATACGAAAAGGCTAAAAAACAACTGGCAGATAAGCCTGATGATAAAGAATTATTAGAAAAAAAGGCTCAATTAGAAAATAGATTAGAGGAAATTGATAAAGCATTGATAGATATAGACTATCGGCAGGCAAATATGAAAGCTGGCTATGTCTATGTTATTTCTAATATAGGTGCATTCGGAGAAAATATATATAAAATCGGCATGACTCGACGACTAAATCCACAAGAACGTATCGATGAACTTGGAGATGCATCTGTTCCATTTAAATTTGATGTACATGCTATGATTTTTTCAGATGATGCTCCTGCCCTTGAAAATGCATTACATAAAGCTTTTGAAAATAGAAAAGTTAATATGGTTAATAAAAGAAGGGAATTTTTTAATGTATCACTCGAAGAAATTAAGACTGTAATTCGGGAAAACTTTGACAAAACTGTAGAATTCATTGATATACCAGATGCTGAACAGTATCGAGTTAGTCAAAGAATGCGAAAAAACTTATAAAACATTACTTAGACTATATAAAATACAGGAATATATTATGAAAACTCGGAAAAAAATATATTATCTTCGTAAAAATAAGAGAATATACCCTTGAAGAACTTGGCGCTATGATTGGTGTCCAGTCACAAAGTATCAAATAAACATTGTCACAAACCAAAAGACTAACTATTAAAAGTCAAGACCTAAAATGAAAATTTTTGAATGAATTGCCGGAAGGCATTTCAGATATAAAAGAACTGTAATTCAGTTCTTAGAACCTTGAAAACTGCATGACAAACAGCGCATCTTTACAGGTGCTCAAAGAGGAGATATAGGGTTAGAAAAGTTTATGCCGTCTTGATATATGTCTAACCGGATTTTTCCAACTGATAGATAACGCGTACCAGTTTTTTTGCGGCATGTGAAATGGCGACATTGTAATATTTACCTTCTGCTCGTTTTTTTCGGAAGGTAGGCCGCAAAAGTTGGATCCCAATGGCAGACAAATTCTGCGGCATTTCTTTATTTGCAATAGTACATGTTGAGTCATATCAAATGCAGGCGAAAATTTTCGCCTGCATTATTTTTTTTTGATAGCTTCAAGCAAATCTTTTAAGTATCTGAGTATATCCTAAAAAAATTTCGATTCTTGTTCGTTTTTATTTTCATAATGCATATTTTATAATATACGAAACTTGTCCACCAATCTACGAGCAGAAAGGAGCATCTATGAGTCTTATAATATCTTTTTTTGTTTCACTCATTGCAAGTGTATTCGCGAATCTTTTAACATTCCTTTTTCTTAATATGTGATGCTTGCGATTAAAAAATCCCTGGAAATGCTACTTTTCAGGGATTTTTTCCCTTGCTCTTATGACCATTTCATCTTGCCTTTGTCATTATAGTATACGCCAGATAAATAAACAACATTACAAATTTTTAGTAGGAATGTAACCTTTTGTCCCTTTGTATATGACATTTGTCCAGTATTTTCTCTTTGTAATTTTTTTTACCTTTACGCCAAATGGAAAGAATGAGAGAATGAAGTAATGTAAGAAGTGTCCATCTTTTGCCACCTGCGCTACAGATCCGGGGACAGTGAGAATCAATACCGGTGCCTATTATCCATCTTTTTATCGAAATAATAAGAAAGTTGGGACCAGTGATTATCTAAGGATAATGCGACTTAGACAGATATGGGCCGAAGGGACATTTGCAGTTTTAAAACGGGAACATAAACTGAATAAAATACAGAAAAGAGGTATTCAGAAAGCAACAGAAAGATGCCTCTTGTCAGCAACGGCATTAAACCTCAAAAGGCTGGTAAAAACGGTGTGAATAAGCCGTTCTTATCAGTTTCTCCATTCAATGTCAAAAGGAAATGTGCGAGAACAACTTAAAAAACGAGTTGAGTCTGTGAAACTTTTTCTGTAAAAGAATGAAACTTAAGGTCTTCTATGATAAAATAAAAATTATAGGAGGCCTT
>CANQYY010000018.1 GCA_947628225.1 uncultured Lachnospiraceae bacterium | reverse complement strand
ATTATGATTTACTATCCGCCGCTGCTTAGGCATTGTATCCTTGAGAAGAAAGTGTCAACTAATATTGACAATTTCATGATTCTCTCTATACGTTTCAAATTGAAAATACAGCTTCTCTTTTTTCTTAAACGGACGAACTATGACTTTCTTCCCCGCCGTGGCTTTTCTTTTATTGCTTATAATAATCCGCGCCAGTTTTTCATCCAGGGAATCTTCTAATATTTGTAACAGCTGTTTCATCTTTACCCTCTCAATACATAATTTGACGGCGCCGCATGACGCCGTCAAAGTCAGTTTCTTATTATTAAACCGGATATACCTGATTTTCTTTATCCGCCAGTGTGGCGTCAACTTTCGTCCTCTGCGCCTCCCGGTATTTAAAGAAGTCCGTCGCTACCTGTGGGAACAGGGCGTAAGAGAGAACATCCTCATCCTGTTCTTTCCACTGGGACATCTCAGCCTCCAGCTTCTTTAGCTGCGGCTCGATCAGGTCTGCCGGACGGCAGGTGATCGGCTCCGTATCGCCAATGCATTTTTTCTGTACTTCCGGATTAAACGGTTTTACCGTCTGGCCAAATTCACCGGCAAGCAGCTTCTTGGATTCCTTTGTTACCATCTTATACCGCTCGCCCGCCACGACGTTCAGCACTGCCTGTGTTCCTACGATCTGGGAGGACGGAGTAACCAGCGGCGGCTCGCCAAAGTCTTTTCTTACTTTCGGCACTTCAGCCAGAACCGCCTCATACTTATCCTCCTGTCCCATTTCCTTTAGCTGGGACACTAAATTTGAGAGCATGCCTCCCGGTACCTGATAGCGTAACGTATTAATGTCCACTCCCAGCACCTTGGTATTCATCAATCCGCTTGCCAGCGCCTCTTCGCGCAGCGGACGGAAATATTCGGCAATTTCTGATAACAGATTTTGATCCAGACCGGTATCGTATGGGGTTCCGCGGAAGGTTTCCACCATAACTTCTGTCGCCGGCTGGCTGGTTCCCAGCGCAAACGGACTTATCGCCGTATCAATAATATCACAGCCGGCCTCTACTGCCTTCATGTAGGTCATGGCGGCAACGCCGGAAGTATAATGGGTATGAAGGTCAATCGGAATCTCCACAGCCTCTTTCAGGGCTGCTACAAGCTCCGTGGCCTGATACGGGGTCAAAAGACCCGCCATATCCTTGATGCAAAGGGATTTTGCGCCCATGTCCTCTATCTTTTTGGCGATTTCTTTCCAATAATCCAATGTGTAGGCATCTCCCAGGGTATAAGAAAGGGCTATCTGGGCATGGCCGTTTTCTTTATTGGCAGCCTTCACTGCGGTTTCCAGATTGCGTATATCATTTAAACAGTCAAAAATACGAATGATGTCAATTCCGTTTGCCAGAGATTTCTGTACAAAATATTCCACCACATCATCAGCGTAATGGTTATATCCCAGTATATTCTGCCCGCGGAATAACATCTGTAATTTTGTATTTTTAAAACCATCTCTTAATTTGCGGAGCCGCTCCCAGGGATCTTCCTTCAGAAACCGGAGAGAGGCGTCAAAGGTAGCGCCGCCCCAGCACTCAACGGCATGGTAGCCTACCTGATCCATTTTATCAATAATCGGCAACATCTGTTCTGTTGTCATTCGCGTTGCGATCAAAGACTGGTGTGCGTCACGCAGTATTGTTTCCGTAATTTTGATTGGCTTTTTTGCTGTTTCTGCCATTTTCATATCCTCCTGTTTTTATTTACTTGCTTTCTTTCTATTTCTTTTATACTCCAAAGATTGCCATAAATACACCCGCCGCCACTGCGGTGCCGATGACTCCGGCAACATTGGGCCCCATGGCGTGCATCAGAAGGAAGTTGGTCGGGTCTGCCTCAGAACCAACCTTTTGGGAAACCCGGGCTGCCATTGGCACTGCCGATACGCCGGCGGAACCAATCAGCGGATTCACCTTCCCTTTCGTGACGATACACATCAGTTTGCCAAACAACACGCCCGCCGCCGTGCCGACCGCGAAGGCTACCAGTCCTAACACTACGATTTTCAGTGTCGCCGGGACTAAAAACTCCGCGCCGCTGGTCTTGGCTCCGACGGAAGTGCCAAGCAGGATAACAACAATATACATCATCGCATTCGACGCCGTTTCCGCCAACTGCTTTACTACGCCGGACTCCTTAAATACATTGCCAAGCATCAGCATGCCAATAAGAGGCGCTGTGCTGGGAAGAAGCAGACACACTACCGTAGTAACTACGATCGGGAACAGAATGCGCTCCAGTTTAGATACCGGACGAAGCTGCTCCATTTTAATCGCCCGCTCCTTTTTCGTTGTAAGGAGCTTCATGATAGGCGGCTGGATAATCGGTACCAGCGACATATAGGAATACGCCGCCACGGCGATCGAGCCCATCAAATGTCCCTGTCCCAGTTTTCCGGCAAGGAAAATGGAAGTAGGACCGTCTGCGCCGCCGATAATGGAAATCGCCGCCGCCTCTTTTCCATTGAATCCCATTATAATCGCTAACAGGTAAGCGGAAAAAATGCCAAACTGCGCCGCCGCTCCCAAAAGGAAGCTCTTCGGATTGGCAATCAGCGGGCCGAAGTCCGTCATAGCGCCAACCCCAAGGAAAATCAGGGACGGTAAAATACTCCACTCATCCAGCATAAAGAAATAATGGAGCAGGCCGCCTTCTTCTATAATACTGGGATAAATATTAACTAACAGCATACCCATGGCAATGGGAATCAGCAGTAACGGTTCATAGCCTTTTTTAATTGCCAGATACAGAAAAAGAAAGGCAACTAAAATCATTACATAGCTCCGCCAGTCCATTGTCCCATTGAAAAATGCTGTCTGGTTTATAAGATTCTGTAAAACTTCCATCTTAATTACCTCCGGTTATTTTTATTGGTCTTCTTACTCTAACGTCGCTAACACATCGCCGGATTCAACCATATCGCCGGAGTTTACATTGATGCTGGCCACCTTGCCATCCTTCGGGGCAACCACTTCGTTTTCCATTTTCATCGCCTCAAGAAGAAGGATAACCTCGCCCTTTTTCACTTCCTGTCCTGCGCTTGCCTTCACGGATAAAATTTTACCCGGCATAGGAGCCGTGACCTTCACGGAACCGGCGCTTGCCGGAGCCGGCTTAGGCGCAGGAGCTGCTTTTGGCGCGGGAGCTGCCTTTGGCGCCGGGGCGGGAGCCCCCTTAGGCGCAGGAGCCGGAGCTCCGCCGTTTTTTTCTTCCACCGTTACATCATATACTGTGCCGTTTACTGTGATCGTATAACTTTTCATTTTTATATCCTCCTTCAATTAAATTGAAAATGTACGTTTTTTAATAGAACGGATAACCAGTCCGTCCGGCGCTGTCGGAACGCCGGTCTTTTCTTCCATCTGAGCGGCAATAGCCGCTGTGATAACCGCCACAAGCTGGGTGTCATCTGTCGGCGCGCCTGACGGCGCTTTCCCGGGTGAAGCCGGCGCTTGCGTCGGCGTTGTCCGTATCTCTGTCTTCTGCTTTTTCTCTCTGCTCAAAAGCATCGGTACAAACTTCAGAAGAAAAATAATAAAGGAAATCAAAATCAGCACGGAAAATACAATCGCCATACTGATAATGGTATGAAGCAGCGCCTCCGGAATGGTTACCTCAGTCGATACATTCTGTAAAACCATCTCATCACCTCATTCCAAACATCTGCATTGCATAAATTAAGTGCTTGCGTACTGCTTCGCCCTCAATTATATTATCTACATATCCTCTGCCGGCAGCTACTTTGGCATCGCATTGCTTTTTATCAAATTCCTCTGCCTTCTCCTCCAGAGCCGCCTTTGTATCTCCTGCTTTTATAATTTCATCCTCATACATGATCTGTGCCGCCGCCTTAGCATCCATGACGCCGATCTTTGCCCCCTCCAAGGCAAGAACCAGATCGGCTCCCACATGTTTGGAATTCATCGCCACATAGGCGCTGCCATATGCCTTTCCGGTAATGACGTTGATTTTCGGCACATCGGCGCTGGCAAAGGCATAGGTCATATCAGCTACTGCCTGAGATATTGTTTTCTCTTCTTCCATAGAGGACGCATATCCCGCTGCATTGGTCAATGTTATAATCGGAATTCCGAATGCATCACAGAAATAGGTAAACTGTTCTGCCTTTTTGCATCCGGCAGTGGATAAGATTCCTTCCTTTGCGTTGGCAATGGCGCCCACCGTCACGCCGTCCAAAGACATCAGGCCGATAACCATTTCTTTCCCGTACTCTGCTTTCAGCTCTATAAATTTCATATCATCGGCAATCTGGCTCAGCGCCTTCCCTGCCTCTGTGGCATATTGGTCAAATCCGGGGAGAAGCCGGTTTTTATCATCAGAGTTTTCCACCTCTGCCGCCACTCCTGCATTAGCCGGGAGCATAGTAATCAGAGTCCGGATATTTTCAAGCACCTCCGCTTCATTCCGGCACACAATATCAACATTTCCTGCCTCTGCCTGAAAATCCGCCGCCGCCGTATCGCATTTTTCCACGCGGTTTCCTTCCACTGCATTCGGGGAGTTGACAAAAAGACGTCCTTTTTCTTCATCCATTAACGTTATATCGCTTAATTTAGAAGAAATTGCCACTCCTCCGCCACAGGAGCCTAAAATAGCGCTAATCTGCGGGACTACGCCGGAGGCTTTTACCTTCGCCATATAAATCTCGCCAAAGCCCGCCAATGCGTCCACTGCCTCCTGTACCCGGATACCGGCGCAGTCAATCAGCCCAATGATTGGCGCTCCCGCCTTCACTGCCATGTCGTAGAGCGCCGCAATCTTTTTTGCGTGCATCTCGCCAACAGAACCGTTCATCGCTGTCACGTCCTGGCTGTAGATATATACAAGATTAGAATCTACTATACCGTAACCGGTAATTACACCATCGGCCGGCACTGCTTTTTCCTGCATGTTGAAATCCGTATTTCTCTTTGTGATCAGTCCGCCGATCTCAACAAAACTGTTTGCGTCAACAAGATTTTCAATCCGTTCCCTTGCTGACAGTTTAGCTGTGTCACTCATTTCCAGCCCTCCATTTTTACTCATTGTTTTTATGTAAAACTCAAATTTTATCCGATTTTAATTGTATATCTTTTCTCCTCAAATAGCAACTCTTTTTTCGTTTTTTTTCTCAAAAAATGAATAGGACAAATGCTTGTTTCATATATTGTTGTAACGATTTGTCAGGTGGCTGTTTATGAAACTATCCCAAATACCCTGTTTCATTCTTTTACTACTGCTGATGGCAGCCGGTATTTTTTTTATGCCGCGCCATATCCCTGAGGAAACCCCCGCTGCCCGTCTGCCGGAACCGCAAATCCATATTGCGGCAACCGCCACGGCGCCGCCGCCGCTTTCTCTGCATGCCCGGTATGCCTGTGTCGCAGACGCCGCTTCCGGACGCATCCTGTACGGGAAAGAATATACGAAAAAAGCGGCAATGGCAAGCACAACAAAAATTATGACCGCCCTTTTAGTCCTGGAGTCCGGAAAACTTTCCGATACCGTTACCGCCAGCTCCTATGCCGCTTCTATGCCCAAAGTTCATCTTGGCATGAAAAAAGGCTGCCGTTACCATATGAAAGATTTGTTATACTCCCTTATGCTGGAATCCCACAATGATACTGCCGTAGCCATAGCCGAACATCTGGGTGGTTCTGTAGAGGGTTTTGCCCTCCTTATGAATAAAAAAGCAAAGGCGCTCGGCATGAACTCTACTCATTTTGTCACGCCTAATGGCCTGGATTCAAAGGAACATTACAGTACCCCTGCGGATATGTGCCGTCTTGCGGCCTATGCCATTAAAAATAAAACCTTTTGCTCGATCATCCAGACAAAATCCCACAGTTTTACCGATCTGAGCGGTAAACATTCCTATTCGTTATCCAATAAGGACGCCTTTCTTTCTTATTATGACGGGGCTCTGGGAATCAAAACAGGATTTACCGGGAATGCCGGTTACTGCTTTGTGGGGGCGTCAAGGAGAAACCAGATTACCCTGACAAGCTGCGTCCTTGCCAGCGGATGGCCGCCAAATAAAAGCTACAAATGGATGGATACAAGAGAGCTTATGGATTATGGCTTTTCCTATTATAAACAGGCTGAGTTTCCCCTCCAGGATCTTACTGCCGCAAAAATCCCGGTAGAGGAAGGGAAAAAAACCTTTGTCGCCTGTAAGCAGCCGGCTGTCCCCCGCACCCTCCTCAGTCGTTTTGATGCGATTACCGTGAAATACGACCTGCCTTCCAAACTGTATGCCCCTATCCGGGAAAACACCGGTATCGGGAGCGTTTCTTTCTATATCAATGGAAGATTGTATAAAAAGGAGATTGTTTTTCCTGCGGAAAGCATTGAAAAATCTGTCTTTTCTGATACAATAAGGAATGTATCCGATATGTGGCTGGAAACCTTCGGGAACAAAATGTGGGAGCGTAATAATTAATTTTTTTAAAAAAACGCTTTACATTTTTATGAAGAAGTGCTATGGTATACACATAGTACGTTTGGCAAGGACGAAGGTGTTCTCTACAGGAGGACACCTTTTTCTATTTTTACCACGTCCAAAGGAAATATAAAATAATGGGAAGGATGGATTTAACTATGCAGAAAAATGTAATTGAAGATGTTTTCGGAACAAAAGTTTTCAATGATGAAGTAATGCAGGAATATCTTCCAAAGAAAACCTATGCTGCTCTGAAAAGTACAATGGAAAACGGGGAAGAATTAACCCGTGATGTAGCCAATGTCGTCGCTCATGCCATGAAGGAATGGGCGCTGAAAAACGGCGCTACCCATTACACACACTGGTTTCAGCCTATGACCGGCGTTACGGCAGAAAAGCATGACTCATTTCTGAGCGCTGAATCGGATGCCCGGGCAGTGTTAGAATTTTCCGGAAAGGAGTTAGTTAAGGGCGAACCGGATGCTTCATCATTCCCATCCGGCGGACTTCGCGCAACCTTCGAGGCAAGAGGCTATACCGCCTGGGATTGTACCTCTCCGGCATTTCTCCGGGAAGATGCTATCGGTACGGTGCTGTGTATTCCAACAGCCTTTTGCTCCTATACCGGCGAAGCGCTGGATAAAAAGACTCCTCTTCTCCGCTCCATGGAAGCTATCAGTAAACAGGCTGTCCGGGTGCTGAGATTGTTTGGCGATGAGGAAACCCAAAATGTAAGCTGCTCTGTCGGCCCGGAGCAGGAATATTTCCTGATTGACCGCGACCAGTATTTGAAACGCGATGACTTGATCTTTACCGGCCGTACCTTATTTGGCTCTATGCCGCCAAAGGGACAGGAATTAGACGACCATTATTTCGGAAGCATTAGAGAACGTCAGGCTTCCTTTATGAAAGAATTAAATATTGAGCTGTGGAAACTTGGCATTCTTTCCAAGACGCAGCATAACGAGGTGGCTCCGGCGCAGCATGAGATGGCTCCGATTTACAGTACTGCCAATATTGCCACGGACCATAACCAGTTAGTAATGGAAACCATGAAAAAAGTGGCAAGGCGCCATAATTTAGAGTGCCTGCTGCACGAAAAACCATTTGCGGGCGTAAATGGCTCCGGCAAACACGATAACTGGTCCCTTGTTACGGATACCGGAAAGAACCTGTTAAGTCCGGGCTCCGCCCCTTATGACAACAAGCAGTTCTTATTGTTTTTAACTGCCGTTATTGCCGCCGTAGACGACCATGCCGCGCTGCTTCGCATGTCTGCCTCCAATCCGGGCAATGACCACCGCCTTGGGGCAAACGAGGCGCCGCCGGCTATTATTTCCATTTTCCTCGGCGAGCAGCTGGAAGACATTGTAGAGCAGATTCTTGCTACCGGTACGGCTACCCACAGCAACAAGGGAGAGAAAATGGATATCGGCGTCCAGACGATTCCGCCGATCCGCAAAGACGCCACCGACCGTAACAGAACTTCACCATTCGCCTTTACCGGAAATAAATTTGAATTCCGCATGGTGGCATCTTCCATGTCCATTGCCGGCGCTAACACCGTATTAAACGCTACGGTTGCCGATGTTCTTGAGAAGATGGCTGACCAGTTGGAGAAGGCTGACGATTTTGACAAGGCAGTAGACGAATTGATCTGCAGTACCCTGAAAGAGCACCAGAAGGTTATCTTTAACGGGAACGGATATTCGGACGAATGGATTGCGGAGGCAGAAAAACGAGGACTCCCCAATGTGAGGACAATGGTAGACGCCACTGCTTCCCTGACGAATGAAAAAACGATTGCCATGTTTGAAAGACAGCATGTATTCTCGCGTACGGAATTAGAGTCCCGCGCCGAGATTAACTATGAGGCATATGCCAAGGCTATTAATATTGAGGCAAAAACAATGATCAAAATGGCTTCCAAACAATATATCCCGTCCGTTATCAGCTATGTGACCAGTCTGGCAGAGTCTATCAACAGTATCTCCTCTGCCTGTGCCGACGCCGATTTATCGGTACAAAAAACACTGCTGACAAAATGCTCTTCTCTTCTGGCAGAGGCACAGAAAGCGCTGGACGCTTTGAAGGAGGCAGATGCAAAAGCCGCCGGCATGGTAGAAGGAAAAGAGCAGGCTGAGTTCTTCCGTGATACGGTATTTAAAGCAATGGCCGACCTCCGCGCGCCGATTGACACGCTGGAAGATTTAGTCGATAAAGACTACTGGCCGGTACCGGCTTACGGTGATATGCTCTTTGAAGTGTAGAATAACAAGATATAAAAAAATCATCCCCCGAACCGAATCCTCCGGAGCGATACAGCGCCGGGCCATCGGTTCGGGGGATTTTTTATCTGGCAAAAAACTGCCGTCTGAGCTCAATCAGATCCGGATATATCTGATACGCCATTTTTTTCATTTCATCATCCGGAGCTATCAGATCGGGAATGAGAAATACCCGCAGTCCCGCTTCCACTGCCGAGCGGACGCCGTTTTTTGAATCCTCAACGGCATATGCCCTCTCCGGCTCCACAGCAAGTTCCTCACATGCCTTCTGATAAATATCCGGCGCCGGTTTACTTCTCCGCACCATATCGCCGCCCACCACGATTTCAAAAAAATCGAAAAGACCGGCGCCCTCTAATTCTTCTTTTACTACCGCATATCTGGTGGAGGAAGCAAGCCCGAGCCTGTACCCGTTAATTTTTAAAAAGGAAAGCAGCTCCCGTACCCCTGCCTTTACCGGAATCCCTTCCGCAGCCGTCCTCTCCTTAAACAGCATACTGGACTCCTGCCGGAATTTTTCATAGGGGAAATTTTCCCCATAATGCTCTAACATAATTTTCTTTGTCTTTTCCCGGTTCGTACCGATACACTGGTAAAAAGCGGTTTCAATCCCCTCGATGCCATATTTCCCCGCCAGGTAGATCCATATGCCAAGAATCTGATTCTCCGTGTCGAAAATTACGCCGTCCATATCGAAAACAATGACCTTTTCCATTCCTTTTTCTTCCATGTCTTTCCTCCATGCTGTTATTTTTTTTACTATATCATGTTTTTTCCCTGATTTCAATGAATAGACATTTTATCCTCACTCTGCTACAATAAAGCTGTGCACATAGGAAACACGACAAAACTTACGATATATTTTAATGGAGGAAACGATGATTACCATTTCATTTAATCCCGATTCCGGGCAGCCTATTTATGTACAGATCTATGAATATATTAAGGCGGAGATCCTGAGCGGCCGTCTTGCCCGGCAAGAAAAACTCCCCTCCTCCCGCTCCCTTGCCTCTCATCTGCAGGTCAGCCGGAGTACGGTGGACGCGGCTTATAGCCAGCTGGTATCCGAGGGATATGTCGAGGCAAAAGAAAAACGGGGGTATTTTGTCAATCCTCTTACCCATACCCAGAATTTCCCCGTGTCGCAGCCGGAAAAGGCCAATCATCATTCCCGGGAAAAACAGGCTCTCCCCCTCTCCTGTGATTTTAACCCGGACGCCATTGACACTGCCCATTTTCCTTATTCTATCTGGAAATCAATAGGAAAAAGGCAATTAGATAATCCGGATAACTTTCAGATGGGAGATCCGCTCGGCGACAGGGAGCTCCGGCATGCCATCTCCGACTATCTCCACGGCTCCCGCGGCGTCAACTGTTCGCCGGAAACGATTGTGGTAGGCGCCGGTCTGGATTATCTTTTGCAGATGCTCTGTATCCTTTTTGAGCGAAAACCGGTTATTGCCTTAGAAGACCCCGGCTATCCGCGCGCCAGGCAGATTTTCCTCTCCGGCGGCTACCGGGTTTTGGATATTCCGCTAAAAAAGAATTGTTTTGATGTGGAGCGTCTGGAAAAAACAGCAGCAGATATTTGCTATGTGACGCCAACCCACCAGTTTCCTTCCGGCAGCGTTATGCCAATTTCCAGACGGCAAAAGCTGTTATTCTGGGCTTCCCGGAAGGATAGCCGCTACATTATCGAGGATGACCATGACAGTGAATTCCGCTATAAGGGGAAGCCGATCCCGGCTCTCCAAAGCCTGGACAACAGCCAGAAAGTCATTTATATCGGTACCTTTTCCAGAGCGGTTTCCCCGGCTATCCGCATGGGCTATATGGTACTCCCCCCTCTTCTCATGGAGCGCTACCGCCGCCGGTTAAGCGGCTATGCCTGTCCGGTTTCCCGCATGGGACAGGCAATTATGACAGACTTTATCCGGGAGGGGTATTTTGAAAAGCACCTCAACCGGATGCGGAAAATCTATAAGGGAAAGCATGACCGGATGATCGAGTATATCACCGGGCTCTTTCCCGACGGTTTATTCGATATTACCGGCGATAATGCCGGGCTTTATATTATCCTCCACTACTATGGCGCCCTCACAGAAGAAGAGCTGAAAAAAAGGGCAGATAAAAACGGCATCCGTCTGCGCTCCCTAAGGGAGTATTACGCCAACGTGCCTGCCGATTATCTTCCCACTTATTTACTTGGTTTTGCCAATCTGGAGGAAAATCAGATCAAAGAGGGCATCACGGATCTGGCGCAGAAAGTATTTTCTGAGCCAAAGCCACATCTTTCATAATCTGCTCCTTTAACGCCCCGATAGAATCAAACCGTTTCTCCGGGCGCAGAAATTCTAAGAGCGATACGGTAATATTTTCTCCGTAAAGGTTTCCTTCATAGCCAAACAGCCACACCTCTACGCCCACCGGATTTTCTCCGGGTATGGTTGGCTTAATCCCGATATTTCCCACTCCCTTATATTGCTTACCCCTGAGCGTTGCCCGGATAGCGTAAACGCCAAAGGGCGGCAGTATCTTGTCTGCTTCGGGCAAGATATTGGCGGTGGGTACCGATATGGTCCGTCCGATCTGATTGCCCTTTTGCACTTTTCCATAAATAAAATAGGGTTCTCCCAGCAGATTATTTGCCTCGGACATATGCCCCGCCGAGATTTTTTTCCGGATGGACGTGCTGCTGATAATCTCCCCTCCATATTTCAGTTTCTCAAACGCAAATACCTGAAAACCATACTGGGAAGCGCTGTCTTCCAACAAACGCACATCTCCCTTACGCTGGCAGCCAAAGGTAAAATCCTCTCCCACTACGATTTCCTTCGCGCCGCATTTTTCAACCAGAATATCCTTTATAAAGCTTTCTGCCTCCATGGCAAAAAACTCTTTGCTGACCGGGATCTCAATCAGAATATCTACTCCCAGTTTTTCTGCCAAAAGCCGTTTCTCCGTTTTGCTGTAAATACTTGTCCCGTCCGGAAATAAGAATGTCATCATAACCGTGGACAGGCCGGACTGTCCTGCCTGTTGTAAAAGCAGTCTGTGTCCTCTGTGAATGCCGTCAAATTTTCCGATGCAGACGGCAGTATTCTTCAATCTGAACTCTAAACCTGTAATTATCTTCATCCTGTCTGATTCCTTTATCCATGAAACATTTTTACCGCGCGGTAGCTTTTCCTGTCAGCACAATACCGGTACAGGGCATAAAACTCTCCCCGGCAGTCGTACATCCGGACCGTTTCTCCGTCCCCTGCCGCATAATCGCAGAAGGAGGCGGCTATCGGATTCCCATTTTCCAAAAAATGCATGCCTTCCCCGGATACGCGGCAGGCGGCATATTGTTCCAATACAGAATCAATAGGATCCAGCAGCCGTTCCGGAGAGGAGGTCTGGCAAAACCTTTGAATCATCCCCAGAGTCATAGAATTTTCCATCGAAAAATTTCCCACCCGGATTCTCTCCAGTAATTTTACTGTGGCGCCGCAGCCCAGCTTCTCGCCGATATCGGCGCAAAGAGAGCGTATGTAAGTCCCCTTGGAACAGGTAACTAAAATGGTAAATTCCCCTTCCTCCAGATTGTCGTCCATAAGCTTGATCTCATGTATCGTGACAGTTCTTGGCTTTCTCTCAACGATTTCCCCTTTTCTCGCCAGCTCATAAAGTTTCTTTCCCTTTATTTTTACCGCTGAGTACATCGGCGGAATCTGATTGATCTCTCCAGTAAAAGCCTCCAGCGCCGAAACCAACTGTTCCGAGGTTACTAAAACCGCTCTCCTTTTTTGCACTGTCCCGCTCATATCCAGAGTATCTGTCGTGATTCCCAGACGCACTTCCGCCAGATAGGTCTTATCCTGTTCGATCAGAAATTCGCAGACCTTTGTCGCTTTGCCGACGCAGACCGGCAGCACGCCGACTGCCTCCGGGTCCAGTGTCCCGGTATGGCCTATCTTTTTTTCTTTCAGGATTCCCCGCAATTTTGCTACGACATCATGGGAAGTATATCCCCGCTCCTTGTAGACATTCAATATTCCATCCATTTATTATTCACCCAGGTCTAATTGTTTTTCTATATGCTCCGTCAAATTGTTTATTACATCAAAGGGCGACCCTTTAATGGCGCAGCCGGCGGCGCGCACATGTCCTCCGCCGCCAAAATATTCCGCTATCCGGCTGACATCTACAATATCATTGGAGCGCATGCTGACTTTGAAACTTCCCGGTTCTTTTTCATTCAGAAGAATTGCGACCTCAATTCCCTCCGTCGTCCTCATCTCATCAATCACTCCGTCCAAATCGGAAGGCTCCGCCTCATATAGATCCATTACACTTTTCCGAACAATGGAAAAAATGCAGCGGTTGTCTAAAATGCGGACGCTCTCCAACAGGCATCTCCCCATTATCTGAAGCTGTTTATACGATTTCATGTAAAAGCTGCCGTCAATAATTTTCCCAAAAGGAATGCCCTTGTCCATCAGCCTTCCGGCTGTCTGCATGGTTTCCGCTGTCGTATTGGAATGTTTAAAGACGCCGGTATCGTGGATAATGCCGGTATACAGGGCGCAGGCAGTTTCATAAGAAATTTTTTCGTCCTCCATCAGCGTGTACAAAATCTGGCAGGTAGAGCTGGCATCCGGCCTTACCTCATTCGCATCTCCAAACTTCGTATTCGTGACATGATGGTCGATGTTATAGACAAAACGCGCCTTTTTCATAATCGCGCCGGCGTCCCCCAGACGTTCTTCATCTCCGCAGTCCAGCGATACAAACAAATCATATTCCTCCGCCTTTGGCACAAAGGCTTTCTCATCCACCAGATAGGAAAAGGCATCGGGAATTTTCTCCAGATAGACGCTGACCTTCTTACCCGGAAAAACAGTTGTTATGTAATAGTAAAGCCCCATGCAGGAACCGATACAGTCGCCGTCCGGGCGCACATGCCCTCCGATTGCAACAGTATCTGACTTTTTCACTGCCTTCATAAAATCATTCATGCTCTTCCTCTCCCTTCCCGGCTTTGTTTACCTCATCAATTTTCTTTGCCATCTCGACTCCGTATTCAATCGAGGTGTCTAAAATAAAGGTCAGCTCCGGCGTGTTTCTAAGATTCATCCTGCCTGCCAGCTGGTGGCGGGCATAGGAAGCGCTCTTTTTTAACCCCTTCATCGTCTTTTTCTTTGCCTCTTCATCTCCCAGCACGCTGACATAGATTTTGGCATATTTCAAATCCGGCGTTACCTCTACTGCCATCACGGAGGTCAACGGATGAATCCTGGGATCCTTTAGGTCTTCTCTTATGATCCGGCTCATTTCACGCTGAACTTCACTATTGATTCTAATATTTTTTACACTGTTTTTTTTCATTCTGATCTCCCATTCCGGATTTATTATCTTGGAACCTCTACCATTTTATAACATTCGATCTGGTCAGCCTCCTGAATGTCGTTAAAGCCCTCGAAAACAAGACCGCATTCATAACCGGCTGCGACTTCCTTCACATCATCCTTAAAGCGCTTTAAGCTGGCAAGGTCGCCCTCGAAAATCTGCTCGCCGTCACGGCTGATGCGGGCTTTACAGCCGCGCTCCACCTTTCCGTCCAGGACATAGGAACCGGCAATCGTACCGACGCCCGATGCCCGGAAGGTCTGACGTACCTCTGCATGGGCAATAACCTGCTCCTCATAAACCGGCTCCAGCATTCCTTTCATAGCGGCTTCAATATCCTCTATCGCATCATAGATGACGCGGTACAGGCGAACGTCTACATTTTCGCTCTCTGCCGTTTCCTTTGCCGCATTGTCCAGACGGATATTAAAACCGATTATAATCGCATTGGAAGCGCTCGCCAGATTAACATCGGATTCATTAATGGCGCCGACGCCTCCGTGGATTACACGGACGGCTACTTCCTCATTACTCAGTTTCAAAAGACTCTGTTTTACTGCCTCTACGGAGCCCTGTACATCCGCCTTAATGATCAGGTTCAGATCTTTCACATTACCCGCCTGGATCTGGCTGAACAGACCGTCTAAGGAAAGCTTCTTCGCCTTGGTTTCCTCTAACAGCTTATCTTTACTCTGGTCAATATATGCCTGGGCGATCTGTTTGGCATCCTTATCATTTTCGGTAGCCACAAATACCTCTCCGGCATCCGGCACGCCATTCAGACCCAGTATTTCTACAGGAGTAGAAGGTTTCGCCTGTTTCACCCGTTCTCCTTTGTGGTCCAGCATGGCGCGAACCTTACCGTAGGCAGTCCCCACGGCAATATGGTCGCCAATATTCAGGGTTCCTTTCTGTACCAGCACGGTTGCCACCGGGCCGCGTCCTTTATCCAGACGCGCTTCTATGACAATCCCACGGGCGCGGCGTTTTGGATTTGCTCTCAGCTCCAGCACCTCGGAAGTAAGCACGATCATCTCCAGCAGATTTTCGATTCCTTCTTTCGTATGCGCCGATACCGGGCAGAAAATTGTACTGCCGCCCCAGTCCTCCGGAATCAGTTCATATTCGGAGAGCTCCTGTTTTACACGTTCAATATTCGCTCCCTCTTTATCAATCTTATTTACCGCTACAATAATCTCAACGCCCGCCGCCTTTGCATGGTTGATCGCCTCCACTGTCTGTGGCATGACGCCGTCATCTGCGGCAACGACCAGCACCGCAATATCGGTAGACTGGGCTCCCCGCATTCTCATGGAAGTAAAGGCTTCGTGTCCCGGGGTGTCTAAAAAGGTGATTTTCTCTCCGTTAATGCGTACCACATAGGCTCCGATATGCTGGGTAATCCCTCCTGCCTCATGCTCGGTTACATCCGTCTGACGAATGGCATCCAAGAGAGAGGTTTTTCCATGGTCAACGTGACCCATAACACAGACAACCGGCGGACGCTTCTTCATTTTGCTATCGTCCTCTTCGTCCTCCTTCAGAAGCTCTGCCACCATATCTACCTTTTCTTCTTTTTCCACCAGAATATCAAAGCCAAGGGCGATTTCCTCTGCTTCCTCAAAGGTAATATCCTGATTCAGGGATACCATCTGTCCCTGCAGGAACAATTTCTTTACCAGGGCTGCCGCCGGCATTTTCATTTTTTCTGCCAGCTCGCGGATTGTCAGGGAATCCGGCACGGTTATCTGCTTGATCTCTTCCTGCGGCTCCTGTTTTACCGGTTCCGGTTTGATAAAGGCTCCCTTTCTGTTCGGGTCCTTCCGTGAGCGGATCCTGCTCATTTCCTCTTTGCTGCTCTTACGGTAGCCGCCAACCTTATTTCTTTCCTCTTTCTTTCTGGCATTTCTCTGACGGGAATTTTTTTGCTCCTGCTTAATACCGTCAAAACCGCTCTGAGCCTTCTCGAACCGCTCAAACACACGGTCGCTGCCGCCTCCGCTGCGTTTTCTGGCTCCGCGCCTGTCGCTTTTTGGCGCATTGTTATGATACCCGCCGCGGCTCTCTTTTCCCGCCCCGGATTTCGGCCGGTCATTGTAGCTGCTGCCTTTCGCCGTGTTTTTGTTTTCGCCGGAGCTTTCTTCCCGGCGCTCGCTTTTAACCGGCTTTTTCCCGGTCGCCGCCGGCTTTTCTTTTTTGGGCGGCTCCGGACTCTCCGCCTCTTTCTTAACCGTTTTCTTTTCTTCTTTTTTGGTTTCCCTGCTGTCAACCGATGCCGGCTTTTCCTTTTTCTCTTTTGGCACCGGAGCTTTCTCTGTATTGGCCGACGCCGCCTTTTTTTGCATAAAGGATTTCATTAAAAAGGCAATAGCCTCATCTTCAATATTACTATTAGCGCTTTTTACTTCAAATCCGTTATCATTTAACAGTTTAACCAAATCACTGCTTTTTATGTTCTTATCCTGCTGCGCCATACTCCTCGCAATTTCATATATTCTCATTTTTGCCATACTCTGTTACCTCCAGCTCTAAATTCTTTCCGATTAATGTGGCGAACCCTGAATCTGTAATTGCCAGCGATGCGCGAAATTCTTTTCCGATAGCCTTTCCCAGCATATCTTTGCTGCCAAATTCCTTATACGGTATCTTATAATAAGTACAGGAGTCGGAAAATTTCTTCTTTGTGTTGGAGGAGGCGTCCTCCGCCACAATAACCAGATACGCCAATCCGTCACGAATTGCTTTCTCTGTCAGAAATTCACCGCTTGCCACACCTTTAGCTTTCATTGCAAGTCCCAGTGTTCCCAGAACTTTTTTACTTTGTATCATACTTCAACTGCCTTTCCAGTTCATCATAAATTTCCTCGGGTACAGCCATTTTGAAAGAACGGCTGAGCGCCTTTGTCTTACGCGCCTTTTTCAAACATTCCTCGCTGTCGCAAAGATAGGCTCCTCTTCCATTTTTTCTCCCGGTCCGGTCCAACACAATCTCGCCTTCCGGCGTTTTTACGATCCGGATGAGTTCTTTTTTCTCCTTGCTCTCCCGACATCCGACACACTGTCTGTTGGGTTTCTTTTTAACCGGCAACGCGGCCCCTCCTTTCTTTCACTTCCCCGGAAAAATTATTCCAAGCTCTGTGTTTCGCTCTTAATGTCTATTTTATATCCGGTGAGCTTTGCTGCCAGTCTGGCATTCTGACCCTCTTTCCCGATTGCCAGCGAAAGCTGATAATCCGGGACAACTACCTGGGCTGTTTTTTCCTCCTCGTCCACGGTTACGGAAATTACCCGGGAAGGGCTCAGAGCATGCTCAATGAATATGGCAGGATCTTCATTCCACTCCACAATATCAATTTTTTCTCCTCTCAGCTCGTCTACTACGGCATTGACGCGGATACCGTTCATCCCGACACAGGCGCCTACCGCGTCCACATCCGGGTTACTGCTGTATACCGCGATTTTGGAACGGGAACCGGCTTCTCTGGATACATTTTTTATCTCTACGACGCCGCTCTGAATTTCTGCCACTTCATATTCAAATAAGCGCTTTACCAGCTCCGGATGAGTACGGGAAATAATGATCCGCGGTCCCCTTGTCGTATCCTTTACCTCCGTTACATATACTTTTATTCTCTCATTCGGGGAAAACTGCTCGGTATTGACCTGTTCCTGAGGCGTCAATATCGCATCCAGCCTACCGAGATTGATATTATAATTGCCGTTGCTGTAACGCTGTACCACGCCGCTTACAATATCTCTCTCTTTTGTATAATACTGGTCATAGAGTACCTTTCTTTCTTCCTCTCTGATTTTCTGCACTACAACCTGTTTCGCCTTCTGTGCCGCTATCCGTCCGAAGTTTTTCGGGGTGACTTCCAGACTCACGACATCCCCTATCCCCGTTCCCGGATACTTCGCCTCCGCCTCGGTCAAGGATATTTGGAGCATGGGATCTTCCACCTCTTCCGCCACCTCTTTATCCTGAAATACATGAAACTCTCCTGTTTCCCGGTCAAGCATCACACGGATGTTATCCGCTTTTCCAAATTGGTTCTTGCAGGCAGCCAGTAAGGAATTTTCAATCGCTTCCAATAAAATCTCTTTGCTAATCTCCTTCTCCTTTTCTATCGCGTTCAATGCCTCGATTAACTCCGGATTTCCTTTCTGTGTTGTTGTCTTTTTCATTTTTCCTCTTATCCTCCAATCTTTTCCTTTTACTCTATTTTAAAATTCAATGAATTTGCGTATAAAAGCAATATCTTTAACGGCAATCTCCATCTCTCTGTCATCAAAGCCGAGAGTGATCGCATTTTCCTGTTCCCGGTAGTCCTTTAATATTCCGATAAATTCCCGGTCGGAATATTTTTTACCATTTTCTTCCCAGACGACAGGGGCAAATAATTTTACCTCTACATCCTCGCCGATATTTCTCAAAAAGTCGCCGGGCTTTTTGAAAGGACGCAAAAGTCCGGGAGAACTGACTTCCAAAATATAAGATTCTTCGATGAAGTCGTTTTTGTCCAGCAGATCGCTTAGTTCACGGCTCACTGCCGTCAGATCATCCATCGTAATGCCGCCCTGCTTATCAATATAAGCGCGCAGATGCCAGCTTCCTCCTTCTTTGACAAATTCTACCTCTACCAATTCATAGCCATAACGGTTCAGAATCGGCAGGATAAGTTCCTCTGTCTTTTTTTCATAATCCCGATGTTTACCCAAGCCATAACCTCCATTCTGGAACGGCACACCATTCTTTCTTTTTGTTGCTGATATCCGGTTCTACACGAAAATGAGTGGACTCTCGTCCACTCATCAGCATTACCTGTATCATGGGAATAGTATAGCACCATTTTCTGGATATTGCAAGGGGTTTCGGAAAATTTATTGCCATACTTTTCTTTTTTTTCTAAAAAATACTTGCTTTTTTTGTTCGATTATAGTATGATAGCAGATGTTAGCGGTCCGTTGGTCAAGCGGCTAAGACGCTGCCCTCTCACGGCAGAAACAGGGGTTCGATTCCCCTACGGACTACTTTTTCATAATTATTCATAATTGAGAATCCCCGAAAGGTACCGGAATCCTGTCGTTTCCGCTGCCTTTTTTTCTGCTTGTCCCTCCCTTTTGGGAAGCTTTAACTCTCCGCCTTGATTTTTATTTTCTTCATGCTATAATAATGGCATGGGGTATTAGCGCAGTTGGGAGCGCGCCACACTGGCAGTGTGGAGGTCACGGGTTCAAGTCCCGTATACTCCATTTTTTATATGCAAAAAAACGGGACTGCCATCCTCTATGAAATAAAGTCCAGCAGGGACATCTGATCGCTCAACGGCAGATTGCCAAGCAGTCCGAGCTGCCGCATCTTTTCCACTATGGTTCCACTGACCTTACTGCGGTTCTTAAAATTCTCACAGGAAGTAAAGGGGCCTTCCTTTGCCGCCTCTACCACTCCCTCTGCCGCCTTATCTCCCATACCGTCGATGCTGTTTAACGAAGGCATCAGTTTTCCGTCCACGATCTGGAAATGCTTCGCCTGCGCAGAGAAAATATCAATGGGCGTAAATTCAAAACCTCTGGCATACATCTCCTGCACGATCTTCATATCGCCGTATGCCGCCTGCTCCTTCTGGCTCAGTTCATTCATCCGCCTCTTATAATCTTTCATCGTATTTTCCAGTTTTTCCCTGCCCTGACACATAATTTCATAATCAAACGCCTTGGCGCGGATACTAAAGAAAGCGGCATAATAGGCAAGGGGATAGTATACTTTAAAATAAGCAATCCGAAATGCCATCATAACATAGGCGACGGCATGCGCTTTGGGGAACATATATTTAATCTTTTTGCACGATTCAATATACCAGGGCTCTACGCCGGCGGCTGTCATTGCCTCCTCCCATTCCGGCGTCAGTCCCTTCCCTTTCCGCACGCTCTCCATGATTTTAAAAGCGAGGCCATTCTCCACGCCGGTATGAATCAGATAGGTCATAATATCATCTCTGGTACATATGGCGGTAGACAGGGTACAATCCCCTCTGGCAATATAGTACTGGGCATTATTTAACCATACATCCGTACCGTGGGACAACCCGGAAATCCGCACTAAGTCAGAAAAATTCTTCGGCTTGGTATCCCGAAGCATCTGCATGACAAATTCCGTACCAAACTCCGGTATGCCAAGGCTTCCCAGATCACAGCCAAATAAATCCTCCGGCTCTACGCCCAGGGCGCTGGTATCTGCAAACAGCGACAGCACACCGGCATCATCCAGACTGATATTCAGGGCGTCCACACCGGTCATATCCTCTAACATCCGAATCATGGTCGGATCATCATGCCCCAGAATATCCAGCTTCAACAGATTGTGGTCAATGGAATGATAGTCAAAGTGGGTAGTGATAATACTGGTTTCCTGATCATTCGCCGGATGCTGCACCGGCGTAAAGGTATAAATATCCCATCCCATCGGCAGAACAACAATTCCGCCGGGATGCTGGCCCGTGGCGCGGCGTACCCCGACGCACCCTTCTAAGAGGCGTTCAATTTCCTCGTTCCGCTTATGTTCCTGGCGTTCCTCGAAGTAATTTTTTACATAGCCATATGCCGTTTTGTCTGCCAGAGTACCAATCGTCCCGGCGCGAAAAGTCTGTCCTGCGCCAAAGATCACTTCCGTATAGTTATGTGCCTTACTCTGATATTCCCCGGAAAAATTCAAATCAATATCCGGCTCTTTATCCCCGTAAAAGCCAAGAAATGTTTCAAAGGGGATATCATGTCCGTCCCGGACTAACGGAGCCCCGCAGTCCGGACAGTTTTTCGCCGGCATATCAAAACCGGAGCTCCCGGCAAACGCCTTTACCTCCTCCGAATCAAAATCCACATAGTGGCACTTGGGGCAGTAATAATGAGCCGGAAGCGGATTTACTTCCGTGATGCCGGACATGGTGGCGACAAAGGATGATCCTACCGAACCGCGCGAGCCCACCAGATAGCCGTCTTCATTCGATTTCCAAACCAGTTTCTGCGCAATAATATACATTACGGCAAATCCGTTTTTTATAATGGAATTCAGCTCATGCTCCAGCCGTTCTGACACCTGCGGCGGCAGGGGGTTCCCATACATGGAAACCGCCTTCCTCTCACATATATCCCGCAGTTCTTTATCGGAATTGGGAATAACCGGCGGGCATTTGTCAGGATATACCGGCGACATTTTTTCCACCATGTCCGCAATGAGGTTTGTGTTCGTCACTACAACCTCCATTGCTTTTTCTTCTCCCAGATAGGAAAATTCCTCAAGCATTTCCTCCGTGGTGCGAAGGTAAAGCGGCGGCTGCCTGTCATCCTCCATCTTTTTCCCGGCAAAAAGAATCCTGCGGTAAATCTCATCCTCCGGATCCAGAAAATGGACATCACAGGTGGCGCAAACCGGTTTTCCGTACTTTTCTCCCAGTTTTACAATCCGGCGGTTCATATTCTTCAAGTCCTCCCATGAGTTAATATCCTCATAGGCGCCCCTGTCACTTTCCAGCATGAATTCATTGTTTCCAACCGGCTGGATTTCCAGATAATCATAAAAATCCACCAGTTCTTTTATCCGCTCCTCATCTTCATCCTCCAGCAGAGCGCGGTACAGCTCTCCCGCCTCACAGGCAGAACCGATAATCAGCCCCTCTCTCCATTTGAGGAGCTGGCTCTTGGGAATACGGGGACGCCGGAAGAAATAATCCAGATGCGCCATAGACACCAGACGGTACAGATTTACCCGTCCCACCTCGTTTTTTGCCAGGATTATAGCATGATAGCTCGGTTTTTTCTTAATAATCTCCGGCGCGCAATGGGTTCTCTCATACAGGGCATCCAAATCCTCTATTCCCTCTTTTTTTAACAGCGTTATCATTTTTTCAAAAATTTCCGCTGTCGCCTCGGCGTCCTCTACGGCGCGATGATGGTTTTCCAGAGGAATTTTCATTGTCTTTGCCAGATTATCCAGCGTATATCGGGCAAGATGCGGAAAGAGCACGCGGGCAATCCCCACGGTATCCACCACAGTAAAGGCTGCCTCAAGCCCCTGTTCTTTTCCTTTTTTTATGAGAAAGCTGTAATCAAAACCGGCATTGTGCGCCACCAAAACAGAACCCCGGCAAAAATCCAGAAACTCCGGCAGGACAGTTTCGATTGCCGGCGCCTCAGCCACCATGGAGCCGTCTATCCCTGTTAGCTCGGTAATCCTCGATGGGATTGGTACTCCGGGATTGACAAAGGTGCTGAAGCGTTCTGTAATTTTTCCCTTTTCCACCTTTACGGCGCCGATTTCAATAATACGGTTCCTGACGGGAGAAAATCCCGTTGTTTCCAAATCAAATACGACAAAGGAATCCTGCAGGGACTGTCCGTTCCGGTTTTGCACCGTATCGTCTAAATCATCCACCAGATAGGCTTCGCAGCCATAGATAATTTTAAAATCATCTTCAAAGCGTTCCGCCGCATGATTGGCGTCAGGAAATGACTGCACGACGCCATGGTCGGTAATGGCAATAGCCGGATGCCCCCAGTCATGGGCGCGGTTTACCATCTGGGTACAGTTTGTCATGCCATCCATATCGCTCATCTGAGTATGGGCATGGAGTTCCACCCGTTTTACCGGCGCATTATCCCTGCGTCCTGCCTTGAAGTTTTCTATTTCTTTCATACCGATAATATTTCCGATGCGAACTTCCTTATCGTAGGTATCATAAGCCGCCATTCCTTTAAGCCGGATAAAATTCCCCTTTTTTACAAACTCGAAAAAAGAAAGCTCCTTAACCTGTTCTTTCCTGATAAACACCTTGGCGATAATCGTATCGGTAAAATCCGTGACGGCAAAGGTAACAATCAGCTTGTCCCCTTTTATTTCCCTCTCTTCCACCTTGCGGATCATCCCGTCAATTACAACTTCCCCGATTCCGTCCACAATTTCTTTGATGGGAATAACTTCTCCCTCCACATTTTTCCCATAAAATACAGAGGGGTCCTTTGCCGGTTTTCGGTAGTTATGTTTTTTTTGCGCAAATTTCTTCTTCCGTTCGTCCTCTTTTAAGTCTTCCCCCTCTCCTTCCTCTTTCGCAATGACCATCCGGTATACTTCCGGCTCGGATGCTTTTTCCCTTTCGCGTTCTATGTATTGAAATTTTACCTCCACATCCCGGTCAAAACGCTTTTGAAACCGCTCGGTAAGAAATTCCCTGATTTCGCCGCTTCTCTCCCGGCACAAAAAGTCATCGTCACAGGATACTATAATCGTATTTTCTTCCGCCCGCATGGGTTCATGGAAAAATTTCATATAATCAATGGCATTCTGTTCCCGCATCTCTTCCGCTAACGTATCCTGATACAGCGTAAGCAGTTTGTCCAGCTCATAATCCTTCGCAAACGGGAAGGAAATTTCCAGTCTGGGACGAAATCCCAGCTTTTTAAATACCTGCTTATATAATTTTTTCTCCATATTGCCAATGACACGATAAGACAAAAGCCGGTCGCATCTGCAATAGATAAACGCCAGCTTTTTTGTCGTAGAAGCACTGACTTTTTCCACCATGGCGCCGGCAAAAAAGCCATAAGATCTTTCGTCTACGGATAAATCCGGAAATGCTTCAAAAAATTGTACCACGCTATCATTCCCTTTCTCAACTGTCCCAGTGAAGAAGCTCCTGCCGTAACGCTTCTAACAGCTCCTCCTCCGGTACTTTTCTCACAATCTCGCCTTTTTTTATGAGAAGGCCTTCCCCAATGCCGCCGGCAATGCCAATATCGGCTTCTCTGGCTTCTCCCGGTCCGTTTACCACGCAGCCCATTACCGCTACCTTAATATCCAGATCAAATTCCCTGACCATTTCCTCTACCTGGCAGGCAAGGGGAATCAAATCAATCTGGGTCCTTCCACAGGTCGGACAGGACACTACGCTGATACCGCCCTCCCGCAGGCCCAGTGTCTTTAAAATCATCTTTGCCGCATAAATTTCCGATATCGGATCCCCGGTCAGGGATACCCGTACCGTATCGCCAATTCCCTGATATAAAATATTACCAAGCCCGACGGCAGATTTCACACTGCCGGAATAAACCGTGCCGGACTCCGTGATCCCCACATGTAAGGGAAAGTGCGTCTGTTTGGCAATACATTCATGGGCACGGATGCACATCATCACATCCGAAGATTTTATGCTGATTACAAGGTTGTCATATCCCATGTCGCAGATCAGCGCTGCTTTCTCCAGAGCGCTCTCCACCAGCCCTTCCGCCGTTACGCCGCCATACTTTTCTATCAGCTCTTTCTCCAGGGAGCCGCTGTTTACTCCGATCCGGATCGGGATCTGCCGTTCCCTGCAGCAGGAAACAACAGACTGTATCCGCTCCCTGCTTCCGATATTGCCGGGATTGATACGGATCTTATCTGCGCCGTTTTCCACCGCTGCGATTGCCAGCCTGTAATCAAAATGAATATCCGCCACTAACGGGATATGAATCTGCTTTTTTATTTCCCGGAATGCCTTTGCCGCTTCCATCGTAGGCACGGCGCTCCGCACAATCTCGCAGCCCGCTTTTTCCAATGCGATAATCTGGGCCACGGTTTCTTTCACATTTTCCGTCCTTGTATTTGTCATAGACTGAATGGCTATGGGATGATTCCCGCCGATTTTCACACTGCCTATGGCAACTTCTTTTGTCTGCATCCTCTCCACGCAAAACACTCCTGTCACTGAACTATTTTCATAACATCATTTACCATAATCAATACCATTAATCCCATAAGAAGCATAAACCCGGTAACATTGACATAGGTTTCAATTTTCTGGTTTATCGGCTTACGCCGGATCCATTCGATAATCAACAGCAGAAGGCGTCCCCCGTCCAGCGCCGGAATCGGAAGCAGATTCATAACTCCCAGATTCGCCGTCAAAAGGATGCTGAGATTTAACAACGTGAGAACAACCGCGGACACTCCGGAAGGCCGGCTGTTTGATACGGCATTTCCCACTACCTGTACAATTCCCACCGGACCGGAAATATCCTTGGCGCTTACCTTGCCGCGAATCATCTGCCCCAAACTTTCAATCGTAGTAACAATCCAGTACTTTACTTCATAGGCAGCATACTTTATCGTAGCCCATCCGCCTATTCTCGTCCTTGTCCTTACATTATAGCCAAACCCCAGCATATAACTGCCGGCGCCATCCTTTTGTTTCACCAATTCCGGGGTTACGGTAATCTCCTGTTCTTTTCCGTTTCTCTCATAAGTAAGCTGAACCGGCGTGTCGCTTAACGGGTGAAACTGCAGGTACTGGTTTAACTCACGCGCCAGTAAAATGTTTCTGCCATTAAATTCGGTAATAACATCCCCCGGCCGCACCCCTGCCTCCGCCATCGGCTGCCCGGCATTTACACTTTCAATGACCGGAGCGTCATATCCGACGCACCCCATCACAATCAGCGCAAGGAGGAAGGCAAGAATAAAGTTAAAAAACGGTCCGGCAAATATGATCGCCATTCTGGCATAGACGGACTTTTTCCCAAAGGCTCTCTCATCCTCAATCTCTTCTTCCTCTCCCAACATCATGCAGGAGCCGCCAAAGGGCAGTAATTTCCACGAATACAGGGTGTGATCTTCAAATTCGGGATGCTCCTCGAAATATTTTGTGCTTTTTAAAAAAAGAAGCTTCCGTCCTCCGGCAGTAGTTCCCAGCGTGATCAGGCGCGGGCCCATTCCGAGGGAAAATTCAATTACTCCGACTTTATTTATTTTCGCTACAATAAAATGTCCGAATTCATGTACAATAATAATGATACTGAAAACAAGAATCGCCAGACAGATATTCCAAATGCTCATGCCAGCCTCCATTCTTTATCCAGACGCTGATAGGTTTCCTTTTCAATCAAAAGAATCTCATCTAAATCCGGATGCTCTATTTTTTTATGTTGCTTCATCGCATATTCTATCATATCATAGATTTGTAAAAAACTGATGTCCTTTTTCAGAAATTTTGCCACGGCATATTCGTTTGCCGCATTCATTACTGTCAGCATGCTCCCCCCTGCCCGGCAGGCTTCTACTGCCAACGGTATTCCCCGAAGGACTTCCGTATTCGGTTTTTCAAAATGTATTTCTCCTATTTCTTCAAAATTCAGACGTTTCCCCGACAGGGCATGGCGTTCCGGATAGTACAGGGTATACTGAATCGGCAGCCGCATATCCGGAGTTCCCATCTGAGCCATAACGGCTCCGTCCTGAAATTCCACCATGGAATGGATAATGCTCTGAGGCTGCACCAGTACATGGATTTGTTCCAGCGACACCTCAAACAGCCATTTTGCCTCGATAATTTCCAGTCCCTTATTTATCATAGTGGCAGAATCAATCGTGATTTTATCTCCCATAAACCAGTTGGGATGGGCAAGCGCCTGTTCCACGGTCACTGTTTTTAATTTTTCTCTGGTATATTGCCGGAAAGGGCCGCCGGAAGCCGTCAGATAAATCGTTTCTATCTGACTTTTTTTCCCTCCGTTCAGACATTGGAAAATAGCAGAATGTTCGCTGTCTATCGGCAGTATTCCGACGCCGTATTCTTTTGCTAAGGGCATAATCAGATGACCTGCCGTCACTAACGTTTCCTTATTGGCAAGGGCAATATCCTTTCCCGCCCGTATTGCTTCCATAACCGGCCGCAGTCCGATCATCCCCACCATGGCCGCTACGACAACCTCTACCTGTGTCAGGGTGGAAACATAGATAAATCCTTCCATCCCCGAAAGGATCCGGCAATCTGTCTTCCCAAGCCGTTCTCTCAGTTCCCCTGCCTTCTCTTCATTTTTCATTACGGCATAGCGGGGAGTAAATTCCCGGATAAGCTCTGCCATCTTCTCCACATTTTCACTTGCCGTCAGCGCCGCCACAGCAAAATCCCCCGGGTTACGCCGGATAATATCTAATGTTTGGGTTCCGATAGAACCGGTGGCGCCCAATATCGTTATTGTTTTCATTCTTTTTTCCTCCCTATATATGGATGTAAGAGGCCAGCGCCAATAAATAATACACAAAAGGCGCCACAAATATCACACTGTCAAAACGGTCCAGCACCCCGCCATGTCCCGGTATCAGGTTTCCATAATCCTTTATCTCATAATTGCGTTTGATCGCCGATGCCGACAGATCGCCAAATTGGGAAATTACCGACCCGACCATTGTCACCAGCGGGAAGACAATTCCCGGCGGGAGGAGAAACATATTGCCATAGGGGAAAAAACAGGAATATATCAATCCAATGATACCGGCTCCTATCACGCCGCCGATGCAGCCCTCTACCGTTTTTTTCGGGCTGAGCGTGGAAAAATGATGTTTGCCCAACAGCATTCCCACAACGTACGCACAGGTATCCGACCCCCATGCCCCAATGATTATCAGCCATACAAGCCAGTGTCCCTGATACAGCCCCCGGGTCTGGTAAATGAAGGAAAGCATATATCCGACATAAACCACGGCAAACAGGCTGCAGGCCACTTTATCAATTTTATAACCCGGGTACTGGAGGACATAAAAAATCAGCATGACTACTAAGGTCAGTACAAAATGCCCCATGACCCAGCGCTCCAGATGGAAATAAATCATCAGATAATAGGCTGCCGTGCTGAGGTAGGCAACGATTGCCAATGAATGTTTTTCCATCTGAAAAACCCGCAGAATTTCAAATACACCGACCAGTGACAAAATCCCTAATACAGCTAAAAGCCATACATTGCCAAATAACAGCAGCAGTATGGCGGCAGCCATCAGGACAATTCCGCTTATCAATCGCGTGACAAACATAAAACAACCTCCTAAACTGCCCCAAAGCGTCTTTCTCTGGCATTATAATATGCAATCGCTTTTTTTAATTCCTTTTTATTAAAGTCCGGCCATAATACATCCGTAAAGTAGAATTCTGTATATGCCAGCTGCCAGAGTAAAAAGTTTGACAGTCTTTTCTCTCCGCTTGTGCGGATAAGTAAATCCGGATCCGGAATCCCTCCGGTATCCAGATACCGGGAGAAGGTTTCTTCCTCCCAATCCTCTTCCGACAATATTCCGTCTTTTATATCCCGGCACATCCGTTTCATGCTGCGGAGCATCTCATCTCTGCTTCCATAATTTAACGCTACCTGGAAATGCAGGCCGGTATTATCCTTCGTTGCTTCTTCCAGCTGCCGGATACTTTCCTTCATATCCTCTGTCAGGGGTGTAATATCGCCGATTATGCGAACGCACATATTATTTTTTGTGCTCCTCTTAATACAGTCCTTCAAATACTGCCGCAGCAAATTCATCAACGCATCCACTTCGTCCTGCGGGCGTTTCCAGTTCTCCGTAGAGAACGCATACACCGTCAGATAATGAATGCCCAGATTATACGCATCCTCACAAATCTGCTCTACGACTCTGCTCCCTGCCACATGACCTGCCGTCCTGGGCAGATGCCTCTTTTTTGCCCACCGCCCGTTTCCATCCAGAATAATGGCTACATGATTGGGGACATTCTGCTCCGAATATTCCATCTTTTCCTCCATACGGCTCTACAGCCGGAATTCTCATTACAAAAATGAGGGACAGGCCGATTCAATCTGAATCCTCTGTCCCGCCGTTTTTCCCTTTTATACCGTCAATACCTCGCTTGACTTTCCGTCGATCGCGCTGTCAATATCCGCCACGAAACGATCCGTCAGCTTTTGTATCTTATCCTCTAACTGCTTTTGTTCATCCTCGGAGATTTCATTTGCTTTGGCTTCCTTTTTAACGGCGTCATTGGCATCTCGCCGGATATTGCGAATCGCCACCTTAGCCGCCTCTCCTTTTTTCTTTACCTCTTTTACCAGTTCCTTACGCCTGTCTTCTGTGAGCTCCGGAAATACAAGCCGAATCACTTTTCCGTCATTGACGGGGGTAAGTCCCAGATCGGATGCCAGGATTGCCTTTTCAATATCCTTAATCAGGCTTTGCTCCCAGGGCTGAATCTGAATCATCCTCGCCTCCGGTACGGAAATATTTGCCACGCTCTGAAGGGGTGACATCGCGCCATAATAATCGACCTGAATCTTATCCAGAATGCGGGGATTGGCGCGTCCTGCACGGATAGCCGTATACTCCTCCTGAAGATTGGATAAGGATTTTTCCATTTTTTCTTCATATACTGTTAAATCAAATTCCATAATGAGCCTCCCTTTATTCCGCAGTAATCATGGTTCCCGAACAGATACCATTTACCGTGTTAATTATGCTGTTTTTTTCATTCAGGCCAAAGACGTACATTGGCATTTTATTTTCCATACATAATACGGCGGCCGCCAAATCCACCACGCCAAGTTTGTTATCCACGATTTCCGCCATTGTCATGGAAGAATATTTTTTCGCATTCGGATTTTTAGCCGGGTCTGAATCGTATACCCCGTCAATGGATTTTGCCGCCAAAATAATATCCGCCTCAATCTCTATGGCGCGCAGGGCTGTCGCTGTATCGGTGGAAAAATAAGGATGACCCGTTCCGCCAGCCAGAAATACCACCATGCCCTTGCTTAGATATTTGTTTACGCGGTCCTTTGAAAAAAGCTTGGTAAAAGAACCGCACTCAAACGGAGTCAGAACCTGTGTCATCATGCCGGCATGACGGCAGATTTCCGACATATAAATGCAATTCATAACCGTAGCTAACATGCCGATCTGGTCTGCCTTTGTCCGGTCGATGGTTTCACTGGTACGTCCTCTCCAGAAATTACCGCCGCCGATGACAACCGCTATCTCTACTCCATCCTCTACCAATGCGCGGATCTGCTTTGCCACAGGAATACAGGTCGCTTCATCAAAACCTGTCCTTTTTTCCCCGGCGAGCGCTTCTCCACTCAGTTTTAAAAGAACTCTCTTATACTGTCCCATATCTGCCTCCATCTTTATCCTGTTCCCTGCTTCCTGCTATTTATGCAAAGAAGGATTCCAAATCCACATCGGCAAACTGGAGGGAACAATGTCCGTCAATTACGGCGCCGCTGTTAATCTGGATTGATTTTGCCTTAATATCTCCTTTCACAACTGCGGTGGAGTCCACTACAACCGGGCCATTTACTTCAATACTGCCTTTTACGGCGCCGGCAACAACAACAGAGGTACAGTTCACATTACCGATTACTACAGTTCCTACATCAATTTTCACAATTCCCTTGCTGTTAATATCGCCTTCCAGGCGAGGCGTGTTGACATAAATTTCAGAAGCAATGGTATTACCGGCTACCCGTCCGGTAATAGTCAGTTTGCCCTGACACTCTACATCTCCTTCAATCGTACCCTTTACCACAAGGGAGGTATCCGATTTGATACCGCCGTTTATCGTAGTTCCTTTCGTAATGACAGTAACTTCCGGTGTTTCCTCTTCTTCCATATCCATCATGTTCTGATTTTTTTCTTCTTTCACAACTGCTTCCTCCTCCATTATATCATCCATTACATCCTCTGCCGGAATCTCTTCCGTTTCTTCTATCTCTTCCATTACCGGCACGTTATCCGCTTCTTCCACTTCCGGCTCCGGCTCATTTTCTATGGCAGTTTCCTGCTCTTTGTCGAAAGCAGCCGGATTATCCGGTTTTTCCTCCGGTCTTTCCTCTGGTTTTTCTTCCGGATATTTCTCCTGTTCCGCGATGCCATTATCCGTTCCGGCTTCCTTTTCCAGCGGGGTTTCTGACAGTTCTTCCTCTAAGGATTCTGTCAGTTCATTAACGGACTGCGCAATGTCTTCTTTTAGTTCTTTAAAAAAACTCATAGTATATCCTCCTGCTTTTTATTGTTTATGCCGGATAGAAACTGTATTGGAGTCTATCGGCAATAGCTTATAATTTTTTTCTTTGAGATTCCGGATAATACCGGGCAGGGCCTTCGCTGTTACCGGTCTGTTCTCCACATCATACATTAAAACTACCGATGTATCATACTGTGATATGTCCCGCAGGATTTTTTTGGTCAGGTCTGCTTTAGAAATGCCGGGGTTATCGGCATCCGGACTGATCACATTCCAGTCGAAGTAAGCTATATGTTTCTCATTTAAAATACGGATAAAATTCTGAATCGGAATTTTCGTATTCGTCGTACTGCTTCCTCCGGGAAAACGGTAAAACGACGGGGCTATGCCTGTCGCCTTGTACAACGTTTTATATATTTTATCCAAATCCCTGGTAAACGCCTTCGGTGAATCATATATCTGCGCATAAATATGGGAATAGGAGTGCATTCCCAGCGTATGACCCTCCCGGACAATTCTCCGGTAGATTTTTTTTGAGTAAGAGTCTTCTTTCCCTGTCACAAAAAAGGTAGCTCTTACTTTTTCCTTTTTTAGTACATTCAGGATTTTAGCCGTCTGTGTCCCCGGGCCGTCGTCAAAAGTAAGATACACCTTTTTTTCTGTTTTCGGAACTGCCGAAGCTGTCGGGACTGTTTTTTTCTCCTTCGCCTGAGCCACATCGGTTTTCCCGTTCTGCTCCGTTTGCGCTTTCGCTTCCAGCACCTTATCCAACTGCTTTTGCATACTGAATACTTTAACCAGCAAAAAAACAGATAACACCGTCGGAAGCAGAATCAGAATAATACCGCCGGTAACAATGATTCTCTTAATCCGTTTCACTCGTCTTCTGCGGTACTGTGCGCTTAATTTCTCTACCGTATCCCCTGTCAATGCGCTGCC
This sequence comes from uncultured Lachnospiraceae bacterium, assembly GCA_947628225.1. Classification (GTDB taxonomy): domain Bacteria; phylum Bacillota; class Clostridia; order Lachnospirales; family Lachnospiraceae; genus Eubacterium_F. Next base: position 5,992 of record CANQYY010000018.1, on the reverse strand, counting down.
TCCTTATTCTTCCCAGCGGATTACTGAATCCAGTTTCTTTTCTTTCTTTTTCCTTTTGTGCTCATATAGCTGCTCGTCTGCCGCATGGATGCATTCTTCCAATCCCTTTTCGTCGCCAGGCTCCAGAATAAAGTAACCGACGCTTGCCTGTACCAGATACGGCAGCTCGCTGGTTTCATTAAAATCCTCCAGATATGCCTGAAAATCCCCCACAAACTTTTCGGCATCCTCTTTTGTATATCCTACGCCGACAACATTGTACTCATCACCGCCGACACGGGCGCAGGCGTCTTCTTTTTTTGCCGCCTGTTCCATCGCCTTTCCGATGGTCTTTAATGCCAAATCTCCATTCATATGCCCGAAACGGTCATTTACCACCTTCAGATTATCCATATCAATCGCAATGATGGCAAGACCGGTCTTCTCCTTCTTCGCTTTTGAATAACATATCTGCGATATGGAATCAAAGCCTCTCCTGTTATATAACCCTGTCAGGGCATCGTGAACATACAGATTATTCAACTCCTGTAAGAGCCCCTGATTTTTCTGTTTGATCCGGATTGTTTCCAACGCATTTCCCAATATGGCAAGCCAGTTTTCAAAGACCTTGTCAATACCATAAACCCCTTCATAGCTGACGGCAAAATAACCAAAAGAATACTGATTATTGTGTAACGGGAAAAAGTAATAAATCATCGGTCCCGGTTCTACCGCCTCTGCCGGCAAAAGATCACTGGTATCAAATATCTCTGTTTCAATGGACTTCCGGTTCATCACGGCGCCGACCGCCTTGCTTTTTTTAGCAAAGCCGGCACCTGCCGAACGGTACTTCGGATAGTGCGTTCCCTTTCCCTCTCCAAGGCATATAAAAAAGTTCCTGACGTGCTTATCGGAATAATCTAACAGCCTCACACGGTTTTCAATCCCGTCCAGATTGTCAATATCGGACAAGTCCACAAACATATAGGTATTCGCCTGTATCAATTCCTGTATCCGGGAATGCTCCTTTACCTGACGAACCCGCTTGGCAAGCATAGCCTGCATACTGAAAGTCTGACATCCGCAGGAATTCCGGATTACCACACTGGCATCCAGATAATTAACCCTCTCGATTTCCTTCCCCTGCCACATATGCTCGATTAAGCGGACAGCCCGCCGGGACATTTCTTCTACCGGAACGGAAACTGTCGTGATCGGCGGCATATAAATTGAGGATTCCCATATATCGTCAAAACCGGAAACTGTAATATCATCGGGTATCAGAAATCCCTTGGAGATCAATTCATTGGACAGAGAGGTCGCCATATAGTCATTGGCGCAGATAATCGCCTCCGGCATTTCATCTAACTCCATCGTAAAGTAATCTGCCGCTTCCTTTGCCTTCTTATTCCAGAAATCCCCCTCAAATACCAGAGATTCATCGTAGGGAATATTCCGGTTCGCCAGTCCCCGCTTATAATCCTCCAGCCGTTCTTTGGAATCCGGATGATCAAAGGGTCCGCTCATAAAAGCAATCCGTTTCTTGTGGTGTTCATCCGTAAAATGATAGACAAGCTGCTCGATCATATGCTCCTGCCGCACTAAGACACAGGGATACTTTTCCGCGTCATGGCGCAGAGTAACCACCGGGCAGTTGCATCTTTTCTCTACGGATTCCCATATTTTACTGAGGGCGGCCGGATTTACGATCGTGTCGTGGCAGATAATAATAGCATCCAGCTTTTCGTAGGGAATGAGGTGAATAATATTCGTTTCCCCCCGCCCGTTCCTGGTGTCGATACCATAACAGGTAAAATAAGTAAAATAAGCGATATTGTACCCGATCTCCCGGGCATAAGAGGTTATCGTATGACATACCTGCTCCTGATAATGCGATGATACGTCACAGAGAATTACTCCTATTGTCTTTCGTCCATTTCCAAACATTTTTATCCCCCATTTCGTTAACCTGCACATACCTATTTTCATTATATCATAAAAAAAGATTTTTTCCACTTATTTTTATCTTATTTTTATCTGTTTTCATTTTTCTTTATTCAATCGCAGCGGTCTTTTTCTCTCCCTGCGCTTTTGCCGTCATATATCGTCTGGAGGGCTTGATGATAATCATCACAATTAAAGTTACTACCATCGTCAGCGCAAGGCTTAACGGATAAACCTGCATCACAGTGGCAAAGGAAGGGGACTGCCGGAATACGGTAAATATCCAGGTAAGGCGCACCCCGCAGATTCCGATCACAGAACATGCCGCCGGTATAAAAGACACCCCGAAGCCCCGGAGGTATCCCGACATGGCTTCCTGGGCAAAACTGAACAGATACGCAATGAATATGTAGCCAAGACGAACCCTACCGGCAGCGACAACCTCGGGATCCGTGTTGAAAATCTGAAGCAGAGGGGCGGCGAAAAGATAAATCAGGCCGCAGGAAAGAAACGTACCGATACCGCTTTGCAAAAGACACAGTTTTAATGTTCTCTTACACCGTTTTCCCTTGCCGGCGCCGTAATTCTGACCAACGAAGGTGGTACATGCCTGTCCGAAAGAATTCATAATATAATAGGCGAAGACTTCAAGGTTAAATGCCGCAGAGGAAGCCGCCATAACAGTGCTCCCCAGACTGTTGACCGCCGACTGGACGATGATATTGGCAAAGGAGAAAATCATTCCCTGCACCCCTGCCGGCACTCCGATCTTTAAAATCTGCCCGAACACATCCAGATGGATGCGCAGCTTTTTCAGATATACCTTTATCACAAGATTGGTTTTTCGCAGTGAATAAAACAAAATGGCAGAACTAACCAGATTCGAGAGCACCGTTGCTGTCGCCACTCCGTTTACATCCATTCCAAAACCGAGGACAAACAGCAGATTAAGTATAACATTCAGCACGCCGGAAATAACCAGGGCGATAAGCGGCGTCCTGGTATTCCCACAGCTCCTGAAAATTGCCGACTCAAAGTTATAAAGCAGGATCACCGGCATGCCGACCAGATAAATCCGCAGATATTTGAGGGAAAGCGGAAATACCTCCGGAGGCACATCCAGCATCGCAACTACCCTCGGCGCCAATATTTCTCCCAGCACAGCGATGAGAATCCCTCCAAAGATCGCTACGATTATGGACGTATGTACTGCCCGGGAAATCTTCTCTTCATCTTTTTGTCCGATGGATTTTGCAATAATGACATTACTTCCCAGGGAAATCCCTACAAACAGATTTACTAACAGGCCGATGACCGGCGCATTACTTCCTACCGCCGCCATCGCTTCTTTTCCGGAAAACTGACCGACTACGGCCACGTCCGCCGCATTAAACAGTTGCTGTAAAATACCGGTTATGGCAAGGGGTATCGTATATTTTATGATCTTATCCCCCAGCGTACCGTTTGTCATATCTATCCGTCTGCTCATAATTATCTCCATTCTAAACTGCTATTTTCATTTCCCGCTACACTCCCCACCCATTTCTATCCTGAATCAGTATATCAGAGAACCCTTCTTTTTTCAATCCAAACAAGCCAGCCCTTCCAGCCATCGAATCCGCACCGCTCTGTTCCTTCTATTATTGCAAGCGTCTGAGTATCTCCAGAATATATTCCCAAGTCCGCCGGACAGAGGCAACATCCATACGCTCCCCTGTCGTATGAATATCCGTTATGTCCGGGCCGAAGGAAACGCAATCCAGTCCCGGGAGCTTTCCTGCGAAAATCCCGCATTCCAATCCGGCATGAATCGCCTGTACCACGGGGCTGTATCCATACAGCTCTTTAAATATTTCCACCATCCGGTTACACAGGACGGAATCTCTGTTATATTCCCATGCCGGATAGTCCCCGGCACAGTCAATGCTTCCGCCGACGAGCTCCATAAAATTTGCCAGGCGGCTGACCACCTCCTCTTTTTCCGTGCTGACGCTGCTGCGGACGGAAAACTGCATCGTTACCTCGTCTTCTGATGTTTTTAAAACCCCCATATTCAGCGATGTCTGCACCATGCCGGAAAGAGTGACGCTTCTGCTCTGAACCCCTCCCGGAAGATTGACAAGAGCCGCTATGGTATTTTTTTGCGAGAGCTGTTCCATAACCGCAAATTTTCCCTCTCTGCCAAAATCTATACGGAGGGAGAGCTCCGGGTCTGTCATGCTCCGCTCCTCCCGGAATATTTTCCGATACTTCTCTACCGCCTCATTCAGGGCAGAAACATTCTCCGCTCCCACTGCCAGTTCTGCGACAGAGGTCCGCGCGATCGCATTATCCTTTTCTCCTCCGGATACAGAAATCAAGGAATAAGGGATCTCTTTCCCTATTTCATTCAATGCCCGGCCAAGCAGCCGGTTGGCATTTCCCCGCTCCTTATCAATTTCCACGCCGGAATGCCCTCCCGTCAGGCCGTCAAGAATGAGTTTGGCATAAATCCCCTCTGCGCTCCCGTATTTTACCGGCAAATGGCAATTTACGCAGACGCCGCCGGCACAACTGACTAATAATACTCCTTCTTCTTCGGAATCTATATTCAGCATTCTTTTCCCCTTCAACGGGGTGCAGTCAAGAGCATCCGCGCCAAGCATTCCGACCTCTTCCTCTGTCGTGAAAACCACTTCCAGGGGCGGATGGGAAATCTCATCTGACTCCAGTATGGCAAGGGCATAGGCAACGGCAATCCCGTCATCGCCCCCTAAGGTAGTTCCTTTTGCAAAGATACTGTTATCCTCCAGACACAGGGACAGTCCCTCTTTCTCAAAATCAATCTGACAATCCTGCGTCCTCTCACATACCATATCCAGATGTCCCTGAAGGATGACCGGGTCAGACTGCTCATACCCCGGGGAGCCATCCTTCCATATGATTATATTGTTCCTGCTGTCCTGCCGGTAACAAAGACCATGCTGTCTTGCAAAATCAACACAAAAATCACTTATTTGTTTTGTGTTGCCTGAGCCGTGCGGAATACCGCAGATTTTCTCAAAGTACCGGAATACCGGTTCCGGTTCAAGTCCCGTTAATACTGACATAATTTTCTCCCTTTTTGTTTATTGTATCTGGCTGCCTGCCGGGTAAACCTAAGTTTCTTTCCCACAGGCCCCATACTGTAAAAACCACCGGAAACGCTATGTTTCCAGTGGTTTTAAGAATTTCAGATAAATCAAATATGATTTCCCGCCATAGGATCCCGGATAAATCATCCGCAGAGCAGGCCGGACTTTAACATAATGACTGGAACTCTTTGCGGCAAAATCACAGTTCGCAGGATGTAAAATCGGGGCAACAGGATTTGAACCTGCGACCTCACGGCCCCCAGCCGTGCGCGCTACCAAGCTACGCCATACCCCGGTAGGTTAAATGAACCAAAGACCGATTCATTTAACCCTTGTATATATTATACGATATTTCCCCATTTGTCAAAAGAAATATGAAAAAAATCTATACCAGCCGGATTTTATATCGTTCCAGCCAGTAATTAATCTGCAGCATATAAGCAAGTAGCTGCGGCCCGGCCATTAGCTGCCCGTAAAACGGTCTTCCATAGTCCGTAGGGCTTTCCATGTAATCTTCTACCTTTTTTCGGTCTAAAAGGGTGCAAATCGGCGCATTTCCCTCATGCAAAAGCTTCGTCATCTCCTGCCTTAAACGCGTTTCGTAGGCGGGGTCGTAGGTCTTAGGATATGGGCTTTTTCTCCGGTAAAGCACCTCGTCCGGCAGGTATTTCTCCCCTGCCGCCCGCAAAAGTCCTTTTACGATTCCGTCATGACACTTCATAGACCAGGGCACATTCCACACATATTCGATAATCCTGTGGTCCGCTAAGGGAACCCGCGCCTCTAAGCCGCTGTACATGCTGGTTCGATCCATTCGGTCAAGCAATGTCTGCATAAACCATTTTAAGTTCAGATAGGATATCTCCCGTCTTCTCTTTTCCTCTCCGCTCTCCCCGTAAAGCTTTGGCGTTTCCCGTACAGTCTGCTCGTAAGCCGCCCGGGCATACTCCTCTAGG
>CANQYY010000017.1 GCA_947628225.1 uncultured Lachnospiraceae bacterium | reverse complement strand
CTGTTAAAAGTGATATTACATATAAGACATTTGTATTTTATAAGAGTGATTACAATAATATATTTAAAATGGAAGCTGGGATGGCAAGAGATATATCGCAATTTATCCGTAATAATTTGGAATTCTTTCAGGATTTTGGAATTGTTAAAACTTAAAATTGCAGCAGGAAAGAATTTAACAAGGTCAGAAGAATTAATATTCCATAGTAAAAGAGATATGAGGAAAGATTTTTTCAAAGGAATATCCAGAAAAGAATTTGGGGGAAATAGATTGTGCAGAAATGTCAACTTGACGGAGGGATTTATGATGGCAGTTTCGGAGATCAAGGCTGTATTTTCAGCAAGTGTGCAAGAGGTTTGGGACATTGTCACTTCTTTGGAGAATTATCAGTGGAGAAGTGATTTGAGTAGGATAGAGGTACTGAATGATAAGCAATTCGTAGAATATACGAAGGATGGCTTTCCCACGACCTTTACAGTTACCGTATCGGAACCGTATAAACGTTGGGAGTTTACTATGAGAAACAGCAATATGAGAGGGAGCTGGATCGGGATTTTTGAAGAAAAAGACGGTCAAACGGAAATTGATTTTATAGAGGAAGTGACTGCCAAGAAGCTGATTATGAAACCTTTTGTGAAAATATTTCTGAAAAAACAACAAAATCAATACATATCAGATTTGAAAAAAGCTTTGCCGTGATAACTTTCGGTTCATTGTGCGAGAACAAAGAAACAGGAAAATGTACGCCCGATTCATCTATCATGTTGGAACTTTGCAATATATTAGGTGTTACGGTCAACGAACGATTAGGAGGAGAAAGGATAGAAATGAATCATTATAAAGAAAAAGCGGACGAGAATCTCCTGGAATTGAAACGCAAAGATGAGAATCATATGAACAGGAATACCATGACATCAATTATCTGTACAATTACCTTAGTTCTTGGTATTATGGTATGTTGTATCTGTGATGTTGCTATTTCGGGGAGATTTACATGGTCGCTTATTGTACTCAGTTCTGCTTTGCTTACAGGGATTGTGTCTTTTCCGGTTATTTTGCTGGGGGAAAAGGGGGTTTTGGCAGCGCTGGCAGCTATGAGTATCTTTATTTTACCGTTCATGTATCTGTTAAGTCTTTTGATAAAAGTCAATGAGGTATTTCGCATTGGCGCGGTTATGTCAATCATTACATTAGCCTTTGCATGGATCGTGTATATTCTGTATAATCGGCTGAAAGAACGAAAACTGTTGGCAACAGGTATTACATTTTTGCTTATCATTCCATTTATATTTTTGGTAAGTATTACATTATCAAGGATGATTGGCGAGCCCGCGGTTGATGTTTGGGATATATTGTCCGGATTTATTTTTCTGATTATAGCAGTTGCTTTTATCAGGGGAGATTATGCACGAAGGAAAGGTTATGCGAAATAAGAAGCATTAGGAGGCGAATACATGGTTACTTATGAAATTCCCATGAGAGGGGAAACGGGAAAATTCAGATTTGATGCATTGGATATGGGAAAAACAAAGGAGAGTTTGTTTCTCTGTTATGATGAGGAGCATGAGTTGTTGACATATGATGTGCCAATGTACGGAAATGAAGCAAGGATATACACGGTACCAAAAAACCAGATGCCGGATGGGCTGACTATTGTATATGGCGACAGTGGAAAACTCGACCGGGTTGAACTGGTGGAGGCGGGATGCTCCCGGCTGCTCTATATCCAATTCCAAGATGACGGGGAGGCGAAGGAATGCCTTTTGAATTTTGCCAAGGCTCAGGTGGAGCATATATTTGCGGACATTATCGGCAGGAAGCAAAAACTCGCGCGGTTATTTCTGGAAACCTTTTATGATGGGGAAGCGGTCGAAATTGCTGTCCGGACGGGCACGCGGGAGGAAATGAAAGCAGTCATTGACGCATGTGGAGGAGAACCTGCCGCCGCTGACAATGCCGGAGATTATCCGATCGAAAATCTAATCATGTTTGACAACGAAACACTTGGTATCATGCTGATGTGTACTGACTGCGACTTTCAGGATGAACTGTTTGACACGGCAGTGGAAACGGTTGAGGAGCAAATCAGGAAGCGTATTCCGGATGAAATAGAAAAGACGGATGATTTTCAGTTTATTTTGGAAGAAATCGATTAGGCAGCAGGCCCGGTATGAAATAAAAATAATGCTGATTAGATTATTTTTTACACAGCTATTTGTGCCGGGAACGTCACAAACAAGCCCTAATCCGACACGGGAGAATTGCCATATTCGCAACTTTCTCGTGCGATTCCTCGAACGTAGACGTTCTCAGAATGAGAGGTTTTATGAAAAAAATTTTTTTTATATCTGTTATAATGATGATATTGTCAGGTTGTACTCTTAGAACTTCAGATGAGTTTGTACCTGATGAAGGGGAGATAGCAGTGTTTCAGAATGGACGTTCAGCCCGAATTGGAGATACTGTACTTTATGATTGCAGTCAGGATTATGGCACCTATATAAAATTGGAAAACAGCGATGTTTCAAGAAAATTAGACGATGTATCACAAAACTTTGCTATCGATAAAATATCCAGTTCCAATCAATATTTTTATCTGTCTGGCAGGGAGACCTCGGATGAATGGGGAGGAAAAACAAATGTGTTGGTTATGGATGTAAATGGGAAAATTATTGCATCAAAGAACTGCTGTTGTGAATGGATTTATGCCTGTGGAAGTATTATTTTTGGTTATTATAATGGTCATAATGAATCCGAAAACTCTCTTGGATGGACAGCGACTCGTATGGAGGTAACACACTATCTGGATGAGGAAGAATTTTTGAATAGAGAAGATAATAATATAGAGAAATGGAAACCAATAACCGGAGAGAGTTTGTCATTGGCTGGGAAGGAATGGTTTCGTCAAAAAGATTACGAACACTCTGTCCCTTATTATACAGATACGGTTTATTGTGATGCATATAATGTGTTGAAGTGGATGAATTATGTAGATGGGGAAGAGGTGTCAGGTTTGGATTGGGATATTGCAAAAAAATCCCAAAAATATATAAATCAAATACAGGGTTTTATGGGGGGAAAGGAGAAAAACTTTGAAGTATTCTCCTTGCAGTTTAGGAACAAACTATTTGTTATTTGTCGTATCTATAGTCAGTCGGGAGGTTTTCTGCAACATTTTACAAAGGACATAGAGCGCAGTTTACTTTTACAATATGATCAGGACACGGATTCTATTTATGTGGAAAATATCTATGATGGTAAAGAACTGGCATACTGGGATGAAACTTGGATGATATATCGGAAGGAAAAAGAACTGTTTGTTGAAAATATTCACACTCATAAAGTAAGTAAAGTATTTGAGAGTGATACAACTATTAATATTGATGTGTCAGATGACATTGTTACTTTATGGGATATAAAGAATGCAGAGTTGAAAAATTCAGATATATTTATATTGCAATAAGAAATAAAAATTATATGATCATATTTTTCCCGGAGGGAGTGTTTTACCAAAATATCTTCAAAAAAACTTATGTGGCGGCGAAGGGCAGCAGCGGGAAATAGCTTTATCCGAAGGAGGGAAACCGAAGTGAAAAAATATCCCAACATCAATAAATATTTTAACAGAACGCCAAAGGGCTATCTGATATTTTTGATGCTGTTACATATTTTATGCGCCGGTGGGATTTTTGTATTGCTCATTCCGGAAACGGAAATAGGCTGGGGAGTAAAGCTGGGGTATTTGGCCTATGTGATTATCATTTTTTGCGTGATTTATCATTTTTACAGCAATATAGTGACTTTGGCAAATGCCAGAATGGGGAAGCACTTAAAGAAATATTACGGTTTGGAGGGGAAAGCGCTTGTGGCGCAGCTTGACGCCATCGAGGCAGAAGTGGAAAACCCTGTGTATGCGGATGTGTCCAAAAAGCACAAATACAATGCTTTCTTTATTACGGAACACTGGCTTGTCGGGACGGACGGAGTAAATCTTTTAAGGGCCAATGCCTGCAAGCGGGAGGATATTGTCAAATTTGATATGGGCACCATGGTTAAAATCCGTAAGGGGACTTCTTATGTTTATTATATATTGATGGTCACGGACAGGAACAATTATACTTATAAATTTTGGCTCAGGAGTCAGGAACACCTTGAGATGGCATATGAGAAATTGAAAAAAACGTGAAATTGCCATTGAGCTGCCGGGAACGCTCACGAGCGCTGTGATTGAAGAGGCGGAGGATGGACAAAAGGCAGTTGAGCGTTTTGCTGAAAGTGAAGTGAACTGCTACAATCTGATTCTTATGGATATTCAGATGCCGCATGTGGATGAATCCAGACAGATTTTTTTGTATATATCATAATCCTCATCCCGGAAAACATTAAAGATTATCCGTTCAATCCGGCTCTCCGGCAAATAGCCCGCAACGGTGTCGACGGCAATCCGGGCGGCGATTTCATTGGGGAAATGGAATTCTCCTGTGGAAATACAACAAAAGGCAATGCTTCTCAGCTGGTAACGATCTGCCAGCTCCAGACAGGATCGGTAGCAGGATGCCAGCTCTTTTTTGTTTTCTTCCGTAAGGGAGGAATATACAATAGGCCCTACTGTATGGATGACATATTTGGCAGGAAGGTTGTAACCCTTTGTGATTTTGGCGCTGCCGGTAGGTTCTTCATGCCCCTGTAGCTGCATGAGCTTTGCGCATTCTTCCCTCAGCTGGATTCCCGCAGCGCTGTGGATGGCATTATCAATACACCCATGGCAGGGGACAAAGCATCCGAGCATCCGGGAATTTGCCGCATTGACAATACAGTCAACAGAAAGCCTTGTAATATCTCCCTGCCAGATAGAAAGTTTGTCGGCATATTTGGATTTGCTCTTATACTGTTTTTCTATGGTGGGAATATCACTCAGAGTAACGATGCCTTTTGCCAGAGCTTCTTCCTTTAGATATTCATCCTGTATCTTCAAAAACTCTGTGTCAATGGGTTTTGGCATTCGGACATTCATCAGGGAGCGCAGCAGCCGCGGCCGTTCCTGCATAAGTCCCTGCGGTACTTTTATGTTTTGGTATTCCCCGGATTCCGTGCACAGTTTCCGTATCAGATAATCTAACCGTTCTTCCTGATTCATACAGTAATCTCCTCCGTCAAAATATAATCCACGACCTCATAAATATCCGCATCGATACAGATAGAGCGGGATCTGATTTCCGCCGGTACATTTGCCTCCCCCTGATTGATACAGATGTAAGTGGCGTTTTTGTTTTGCGCTGTCATCTGCCAGAAGGGATATTTGATAATGCTGGGAGTATTATATCCTACGCCCAGCTCAAGCAAGACGATTTTTCCGTCCTTATGCTTCTCAAGAAATTTTTCGTAATAGCCGGCATGCTGTTCCCAGCCTTCATCCTGCACAAAAGTATTGTCGCTTCGGAGATTCATAGTCATGGGCTTTCCGCAGACCGGACATTTCGGTATCAGCTCTGCCGGAATCCTCCGGTTCTTTTGCTTCGCCACCATATCCCGGATTTGCGCCTCGTTGTCATAGGTATAAGGCCGGCAGGGGACGCTGCATTGGAACAGGCCGTAATCCCCCTGCGTATAAAATAACCGCTCTTTTTCAAAACCTGCTTTCTGAAAGCAATGGTCAACATTTGTCGTAAGGACAAAATAATCTTTATTTTTTACCATCTGAAAAAGCTTCTCATAAACAGGATAAGGAGGGGACATATAGCGGTTAATATAAATGTATCTGCTCCAATATGCCCAGTATTCCTCCGGGGTGTCAAATGGGTAAAAACCGCCCTCATACATATTCCGGAAATGGTATTTTTTAATAAAGTCGTCAAAATGCCGGTGGAAGCGTTCGCCGCTATAGGTAAATCCGGCGGATGTGGAGAGCCCGGCTCCAGCGCCAATCAAAACCGCCGGCGTATTTTTCAGTGCGTCTGCCGCCACAGCTATTTGTGATGCTTTGGTACCAATACGGGAGTGATTAATCATAATGATCCTCCGATAAAAAAATAGTTTTTTTCTTCTTTCCCTTTTTATATACGTCCAGATAAGACTTTGCCTTTTTGTCGGATATTTTTTCGGCTCTTGGACGGTAACGGAATCCCTTCAGGGCATTTTTACAGGATTTAATCTGGATGGTAAGGCGGCTGCCTTTTGTTTTAGCCTGAAAAAGAATCGGGACATCCAGTGTGTTTTTTATTTGCAAGTCCTTGCCGCCCACCGAGAGGGCGGCGTCAAGGCCGAGGGGCGAATAGCTGACAGGCATGCTGTGGGGGTATCTTTTTACCGGGATAATCCCGGCTAAAAGGGTGGCGCCGTAGGCGGTAGTAGACACCTGACAGATACCGCCGCCCTCTGCCTGAATTACTTTTCCTTTAAAAAAAGCGCCGGATTTTTTATAAGACTTTCCATCTGAGTCATCGTATAAAATATCTAAAAAGGAAACCGATTCCCCCGGCAAAAGAAAGGTGTTGTCCAGACGGGAAGCGGCAATCCGGATGTTAGCGCCCCGCGGATTGGCAGGTACAAAGAAAGTGGAATAGCGGCTGATAACATGAGTTACTTTTTTGACTTCTTCCGTACTCCAGTCCGGTTCTATGGCGGAGGTTCGGTAGGAGGCAGAATAATTATCGGCGGTCGGCTTATTGAGATAGGCGGTAAGGGAAGTCTGTATCGCCTCCGTGTCCAATCTATGCCCCTGCTCAGAGGCGATGAGGTTTCCTTTGGAATTTATCCGTGAATTTTTAGCGGGAGTATTATAGGTGTCTGATAAATTTTTTATTACGGCACCGATTTTTTTTTCATCTGCTTCACATTGCACCATCCGGGATATTTCTTCCCCGGTCATAGTATGTCCTGTACGGAAAACAGCATCGGCAAGAGAAGATTCCTCTCCCCTTTCATACGTTGTATGTCTGGCATCCTGATAGTAAATGCGCTCGCCCAGTTCAGCCATCGTATAGGAATGGGGCCTGCCGTCAATGGTAAGAGTTACGGTGCGGTTTTGATAGGCGTCAGCGGTCGCAGAAAGCGTCTGCTGTATGCTGCGGAGCGTTTCTTTGTCCTGACTGCTCCGGTATTCTATATACAGGTATCCTATGCCGGATATGCCGGCGGCAGCCAGCAACATAAAAAGAATAAGGAGCAGCCTCTTATATGATTTCATGTCGCATCCCTCCTCCGGTTTGCAGGTTTTTATGCTCCGATTATTTCGTTAATTCCATACCGCTGTCCCATGCCTGACCGACCTTTTCGCCAATGGCATAATAGCCGTTTTGAAATTGGTCAAATACGAAGGCATTTAATTTTGATGGTTCAATATTGCCATCCTTATTCAGGACCTTTTCGTCCGCCAGCACATTTACGATCTCGCCAAGTACGCGAAAGCCATATGCCGTCTGCTGGAGTTCGGCTGCTTTACATTCCAGTGTCACAGGATATTCTTCTACGATCGGAGCGTCTACCTTATCGCTTTTTATGGCATGCATCCCGCTGCGCTCAAATTTATCTGTCATCTTATGGGCGGAAGCAATGCCGAAGAAATCCGATTCCCTGAGGTGTGGGATGTCGGCGATGCTGAGGGTAAAAGCGCCTCTTTTTTTGATATTATCTGCGGTTTTATGGGCTTCGCCAATATTAAGGGCAACCATGTTGTTTGCACAAATCCCGCCCCATGCCATATTCATGACATCTACGGTATCGTCCTCATTATAGGTTGCGATCATCAAGACCGGCATCGGAAATAAATATGGTTTTACTCCTAACTCTTTTTTCATGGTAATACCTCCTGATAAATAATAGATTTAAGGCTAAAATGGTAAAAATTACCGCCTTTAATCATATTATAAATATTTCCATAAAAAAAGCAAATATGTTTTGGCAAAAATGCCTGTTTGACAGGATAGGAAACGAGTGGGAAAAGCAAATTAAGTTTCGGGTGAAAAATGCCGATAACCATAATAGAGAATTAGCGCGCTCACATCAGGCAAACGGATTTGCCGCAGTAAAAGGAGATGGTCATATGGATATGACAGTTGAGAACTCTATGGAGGCGTCGATACAGGCCTTTAAGAATCAGTTGGAAACAGCGAAAAAGACAAGGATTTCCAAATCAAAGAAAAAAACAGTACAAAGGAAAAAAAAGAAAAGTTTAGGCTACAGTCCGAGAGAGATTTCGGGACAGCTGATGCGCGCCACCCGTTCTGCGGGGGTGTCGGTAATTCTAATCCGCGCCAAGGGAAAGGTTCAGTATTTACAGCGCTGCGCTCTTACCGGCAATTATGACGAGGCAGAGATAAAGGCAGCCCTGCTCCATGCCAAACGAATGGTAGCCTGCGCGAAGAAGAAACTGAAAAATCTGAAAAACGAAGAGGAATTAGAGAGCAGGGGAAATAAGAAAAATGTTTCTCTGGATGCCGAAGCGGAAAATAAACTCCGGCAGAGGATGAAGAATGAGCTAAAAAAACTCCGGCGGAAAAATCGAAGCGAGGAGTACGGTAAAATCACGGATGCTGATATGCGCTACCTGAAGGAAAAGATAAGGGAGGAAAAACGGGAGGCGATTCTGGAAAATATATCCATGGATGCAGAGCTATGCGAAGCGCCTGTCGAAGCGCCTGACGCCGTTCCCGCCCCCGAAGGCGGGGCGGTGGAAGCCGTACCGGTTTCCGTTGATGTGTATGGATAATATAGTATAAATGGAGGATGAAGATAGTGGGAAAAATAAGAAATCGTGTTGTCGCATTTTTTCTGACGATGTGTATGCTGCTGAGTATGGGGGCAGCCTTTAACAGCTGTCCGGCGGAGGCGGCGAAGAAGCCGAAACTTTCCGCAAAGAAAATGACGGTATATATCGGCAAAAAGAAGACGTTGAAGGTAAAAAAGAATGGTACGAAAAAAATCGTAAAGACCGTTTGGAAGATTAAGAACAAGAAACTTGCTTCTTTTTCTAAGAAGAAGAAAACCTCGGTTAAACTGAAAGGGAAAAAGACCGGGAGCACAAAAGTCAGGGCGGTGATCCGTTACCGCCGAAAAGGAAAGAAAAAAGTATATAAGACTACGCTGTCCTGTAAGATAAAGGTAAAGGTATATGTGTCCAGGGCGGCAAAGATAAAGGCAAATGTAAAAAAGGCAACGACCCAGTATGCTTCTCTGGCAAAACTCGCGGCAAAACATGGCATGAAAATGGGAACGGTGGTAAATTATGGGTACATGTCGGATGCCAATTATAAAAATCTGGTTAAGTACCATTTTAACAGTTTGACGGCGGGAAATGAATTTAAAGCCTATTCTCTGTTAGACCAGAAAAAATCCATGCAAAATAAAAATGGGATGCCGGTTATGAATTATGCAATGGCAGATGCCATTATGGACTTTGCCAAAGCAAATGGAATTAAAATACGGGGACATGTCCTTGTATGGCATGCCTATATGTCAGACTGGTTCTTCCGCGAGGGATATGATCAGGATAAAAAATATGTAAGCAAGGCAGTTATGCAAAAACGTCTGCAATATTATATTCAGGATGTCATCACCCACTTTGAAAAGAAATATCCCGGCACGCTGTATTGCTGGGATGTGGTAAATGAG
The DNA here is from genome assembly GCA_947628225.1 of uncultured Lachnospiraceae bacterium. Lineage (GTDB taxonomy): Bacteria > Bacillota > Clostridia > Lachnospirales > Lachnospiraceae > Eubacterium_F. The sequence continues at coordinate 31,773 of CANQYY010000017.1, read as the reverse complement.
GCGGTGGCGGACAGCTCTGTGGGGACGGATAAGAGAAATCTGAGAACCGATAACCAATTTTATAAAATACTGGGAAGCGATTATGTCGAGCAGGCATTTTTGTATGCCAGAAATACGATTGAGGCATTGGGCGCAGACATTAAACTGTATTACAATGACTATAATGCTTTTTTTGCGGCAAAGAGGGAGGAAATCTGCAATCTGGTCACCAGCATCAACCACTATGCCAAGGATTCGTCCGGCAAGTACAGAAAGCTCTGCGACGGTGTTGGCATGCAGGGATATATCGGAGGTTACGGAACCCAGACGGGATGCATGGATACAGCAAATATTTCCATGATAAGGGAGGCAATTCAAAAATACGCCTCTTTGGGCATGGAAGTGCAGCTGACGGAAATGGCGGTGCGCAATTATTCCGGCAGCGCAAAGAATAAAAAGAAGCATGCGGAGTTTTACAAAAAACTGTTCCAGATGTTTGTCCAGATAAATGCCGGCGCCAATAAGCCATTAAAGGCAGTGAGCATCTGGGGGATGTTCGACGACCCGACTCTGACGCCGGGCTCCTACGGCTATTCCATGAACGGCCCCTACTGCGGACTGTTTGATGAACTTTACGGAGTAAAGGATTCGTTTAAAAATGTATATGATGTATTGAAATAAAATACAGCGGGACATGGTACTATTAGGCGGGGCGGTTCCATATATTAAACGAAAGCGGGAATGGTTCGGAGCGTAGAATGGAATGGAAAACGAACAAAAACTTTTCGTGAAGGCAGAGGGGGTCCGGGCATTGGTATCCCTGCTGGAGAAGGATGAAAAAGGAAACTGGCGACAACGCTTCTTTACCCGGGGCTGGATTGGGAAAAACGGGCTGGGGAAAGAGCGGGAGGGGGACAATAAGACGCCAACGGGTAAACTGAAATTTTTGTATGCCTTTGGCAGCAGGGAAAATCCCGGGACGGTATTCCCTTACCTGAAAATAAATGAAAACTGCTATATGGTGGATGATGTTTCCTCCATTTATTATAACCGTCTGGTGGAGGAAGGGACGGTAGAAAAAGATTGGAAAAGCGCGGAACATCTAGTTTCCATGGGGACTGCCTATCACTATGCGCTGGCAACCGATTATAATAAAGAATGTATACCCGGCAGGGGCTCCGGTATTTTTCTCCACTGCGCCCAGGGACATCCGACGGCAGGCTGCATTTCCATCCCGGAGAGAATGATGAAGCTCCTGTTACGGCAAATCAGACACGATTGTATATTAGAAATTATTTCTTGATTTACTATTAAGATTTTTTCAAATTAATAATATAATGATAATACTTAATTATAATGACGAGGAGGTTTACTATGAAACAAAAAACAAAGATGCTGTTGAGCCTGTTATTAGTGTTTTCCCTTGTGACGGGAATATCTGTGAATCAGGTTTCTGCAGCGAAGAAGCCAAAGCTGAACAAGAAAAAAGTAACGGTTGAGGTCGGAAAGAAAAAAACCATTACTGTGAAGAACACAAAGAAGAAAGCAAAATGGTCGATCAAAAAAGGAAAAAAATACATTAAGATAACAAAGAAGAAAAAGAGCAGTGTTACAATCAAGGGGAAAAAGGCAGGAAAAGCGGTTGTTGTTGCTAAGGTAGGAAAAAAGAAACTGTCCTGCAAGGTAACGGTAAAGAATAAGAACAAGGACGGAAAACAGCCAATTAATACCTCAAAGCCGAACAAGACGCCGGGCTCAGGCATTACGCAAAAGCCGATCATAACGGTAAAAACCCCGACGCCGCCCGCCGATACTGCTCAGCCGGGATCAACTTATGTACCGGGTGACACTACGACAACGCCGCCCGCCGATACCGCTCAGCCGGGTTCCACCTATGTGCCGGAGCCGGTTAAAAATATCGTAATCGATTTAAGCAAATATAAGACTACCTTTACCTCCAGTCCGGCAAAGATTGATTTTAGCGACCAGATTGAGAGCCGCTTTGACTTAAAGCTGTTCAGCAGTCTGAAGGTAACATATTCTCTTGAATTTGAAGATAATGATACCTCGGATTATGTACAGGGAAAGATTGGTGTGGCACAAGACAGCACTACATTAGATGGCTATGCCAATGGGGTTGCTTATACTTACGGAATGACAGCCACCGGAAATACAGCAACGGTAAGTCTGGTGGGAGAAACGATTGCCGGAACGGTAATGGGAATCAACATTCAGCCGATGAATGCCACCTATGCCTGGCCGAAGAAGCTTACCAGTGTTACCATTACCGGAATTGAGTTTGTGGCGAAATCCGGCGCCGTATATCCGGATCCGAATGCGCCGGTTGATCCGACGCCGACTCCCGGCCCAACCTATGCGCCGGAAGAATTTTCCTATGAGGGAACCGATATCAGCTGGATTGACACGAGCAAGCCAATGGTGGCATTTACCTTTGACGACGGTCCGGAGGGGACTGCCAGCACCAGTAAGAGTATGAAAATCCAGGCGGCATTAAAGAAGTATAATGCTCATGCTACCTTCTTCTATATTGGCAGCCGGATCAATGCTTCGGGCAAAGAGGAAATTAAACAGGCTAAGGAGAATGGATTTGAAGTCGGTAACCATTCCTATGAATGGAGCAATATGTCTTCTATGGGTGAGAAGAGCGTAAAAGAGTCTGTTGAAAAGACGAATGCGCTTTTAAAAGAGGCTACCGGTTACTCCAACTTTTTGTTCCGGGCGCCGGAACTGGCGGTAAGCTCCACTATGAAGGCTTATATTAAGGCTCCGTTTATTAATTCCTCTATTGACAGTAAGGATTGGAATAAAGCAACAACGCAAGAAATCATAGAGAATGTGAAAAAAGCCAAAGATGGCGATATTGTCCTTATGCATGAAACAGAGGCGAATACGGTAGAGGCGATTGATACGCTGTTAGATTATTTTATTAATGAACAAGGGTATCAGGTCGTTTCTGTATCGGAACTTTTTAAGGCAAAAAATAAAACCTTAATGACAGGAACCGAATATAGCAGATGTTAGGCATGAAAAGGCTTTAGCTTAAAATGGTATGCCGGAAGGGTACGGAGCGTGTCGGCGCTTCGTACCCTTTTTGACAAGGCAGAAAGTGGTTGCCTTGCCAATCATAATTTTGTATAATGGAACATGATAATAGATTAACAGGGAAAGGAGTCAGGACGTGACAGGAATTGTTTTGGAGGGCGGTACGTTCCGCCCGGTATTCAGCTCAGGGGCATTGGATGCCCTGTTATCAGAAAATATTTTACTTCCTTACTGCATCGGTGTTTCCGCCGGCATATCCAACGGTGTTTCCTATATTTCAAAACAGCCCCAGAGAAATCTGGAGATTATGCAGAAGTACCGTAATGATAAACGTTATATGAGCAGAAGCAACTGGAAAAAAAGCAGAAGTATTTTTGGACTGGATTTCGTTTTTGATGAAATACCAAATAAATTAATTCCTTTCGACCGCGAAACCTTTTTCCAATACAAGGGAAAATGTCTGGTGGGCGTCACAAATGCAGAAACCGGGAAAGCAGAGTATAAAGATGCGATGGAGATGGATGATAAATATACGATGCTTCGCGCCACCTGCGCGCTCCCGATGTTTTTTCCGGCAATCGAATTGGATGGAAATAAGTATTATGACGGCGGGATAAGCGATCCGATTCCGGTAAAAAAGGCGATGGAGGATGGATGCGATAAGCTATTGATCATATTGACGCAGCCCCGCGGTTATGTGAAGCGTATTGGAAAATATGACAAGATGGGCGCCCGTATGCTGGGACGCCGTTATCCGGAAATCAGGCGCGCGATTTTGGAGCGTCCCAATCTCTATAACGAGGCAGTCCAATATTGTGATGAATTAGTAAAAGAGGGAAAAGCATTGATACTCCGCCCTAATCATCTTTTGAACAGCTTTGAGAGCGATATACGCCGTCTGGAAATGTCCTATTGGCATGGATACCGTATGACAAAGGAAAAAATGAGAAGAATCAAACGTTTTCTTGAAATAGAATAGATGGGGAAACACGCCTGCCGGAAGGGATTGACATAGAAGCGGGCGGTCTGATATAATGTACCATGTTTGCGGATATGGCGGAATTGGCAGACGCGCTAGATTTAGGTTCTAGTGGGCAACCCCCGTGCAGGTTCAAGTCCTGTTATCCGCATAAACGAAAGGAAAGGCAGTCGACATCACCGGATGTTGACTGCCTTTTTTCTATGCGGCTGACAGGAGGCGCGCTCCTGTGTTATGTCGCGATAAAGCAGCGCCATTCTTTCATATGTTCTACTCCAAGAATCTTAAATCCATTCCTGACAAGCGCGTCCCGGACTTCTTCCTCCTTCGTATCAATAATACCGGAGGTGATGTAAAAACCGCCTTTTTTTAAATGAGGGCGGATAACTCCGGTGAGCGGGATGATAACATCTGCCAGAATATTTGCCACTACAATATCATGCCCGGCGCCGGCTTTTACCTTCAGGTAGGAGTTGGTGATCAAATCGCCGTCAAACAGGGCGTACTGTGAGGAAGGAATCCGGTTGACCGCCATATTTTCTCCGGCAACCTTAACAGCAACCTCATCAATATCAATAGCAGTAGCATGTCCGGCGCCGAGCTTTAAAGCGGCAATCGATAAAATACCGCTGCCGCAGCCCACATCTAGAATGGAATCGCCGGAATCCACATATTTTTCCAATGCCTGAATGCAGAGTCTGGTGGTTTCGTGGGAGCCGGTTCCGAAGGCAATGCCGGGATCGATTTCGATTACAATATCTTCCTCCCTTTCTTTTTCATACTCTTCCCATGTCGGTTTGATGACAATAGTTTCTGACGCCCGAAATGGCTTAAAGAAAGTTTTCCAGTTATTTATCCAGTCTTTATCTTCCGTTTCCGATAGAGAAACCGTCCCTTTTCCGATATGGCAAAAGGGTTTTATTTCCTGAAAAATATCCTGCACCTGAAGCATTATTTTTTCCGGATTACAATTCTGCGGCTCCATGTAAAAATGTACTTTAGCGCTTCCGTCATTTTCCACCGGATCCGGGAGAATATCCACAAACATTTTCTTTTTGTCCTCTTCGCTTAATGGCACATGGTCTTCAATCTCAATTCCCTCTACGCCGATTTCCTCCAGCATATAGCTTAGCATATCTACCGCCTCGGTATGGGTATCTAAGGTAAAACGAATCCATTTCATAGGAACTTCTCCTTTCATGCTGATATGTCCATTGTAACGGGTGGGGCGGGGAAAATCAAGAGGCGGGCGGCGGTTTTGCCTCTTTTTGCAGAGGGGGTAGAAAATTTTTGAAAAATCCGCTATACTGAAAAAGGAACAGGAATAATCCGGCAGCATAGATAGGATGAGATAGAAGAGGATAACGATGAAATCCAATCTCCATATTTACCGGCCGACTGAGAATTGAAAGGAAGCCTCATGCACGAAAAATGGATTGTTGAAACAAAAAAGGGGGATTTTGATGGCCTTTCCAAAAGGCTCGGCGTATCTCCCCTGGTAGTCCGCTGCCTGATTAACCGGGGGATTACCGATTTACCCCAAATGGAGAAATATCTCCGGGGGACATTAGTCGATTTACATAATCCTCTGGAAATGAAGGATATGCAGCAGGCAGTCGAATTGATCTGCCGCGCCATAGAGGGCGGGGAGAAAATTGCCATCGCCTCGGATTTCGATTGCGACGGGATTTTTGCAGGGTACATTTTGTGGAAGGGATTTACAAGACTGGGCATTGACAGCCGTATTTATACTCCCGACCGGGTAAAAGAGGGGTACGGCCTCAATAAGCGCATTATTGAGGAGGCGCTGGCGGAAGGGAGAACGGTGCTGGTTACCTGCGACAACGGAATCGCCGCCATACCGGAGGTGGCTCTCGCCAGAGAAAAAAACATGACGGTAATTGTTACCGACCACCATGAGATACAGGAAAAGCTTCCGGCGGCGAACGCCATTCTGGACATTAAGAGGGAGGATGAAACTTATCCCTTCTCCGGCCTGTGCGGCGCCGGGGTGGCGTTTAAGCTTATCTGCGCTCTCTACGACGCCTGCGGGATTTTGCCGGAGGAGAAGGAGGAGCTGCTGGAATATGTAGCTATCGCTACTGTGGCGGATGTGATGGAGCTAAGGGAAGAAAACCGGATTTTGGTAAAATACGGGCTGGAGGCTCTGTCACACACGAAAAATGCCGGCCTGCGGGCGCTGATGGAGGTGCAGGGGCTTGCCGGGCGGAAGATAAACGCCGGACATGTCGGATTCATTCTCGGCCCCTGTTTTAACGCAGCAGGGCGCATCGCCACGGTGAAAGAATCGTTTTCTCTTTTGATGGAGGATGATCCGGAGCGGGCGCTCCAAAAAGCGCAGCATTTAAAAGAAATTAATGAAGCCCGTAAACAGATGACCGAGGAGGGGGCAAAGGCGGCCTTTTCGCAGGTGGAAAAAATACTGCGGGAAACGGGAATTCTGCCGCCGCTTTTGATTCTTTTTTTGCCGGACACGCACGAGAGTCTGGTGGGGATTGTCGCCGGACGGGTAAAGGAAAAATATAATCATCCGGCGATTGTGTTTACCCGCACCGCCGATGGCCTCCTAAAGGGCTCCGGACGTTCTATCGAAGCCTATCACATGTTCGGGGGGCTTATGGAGTGCCGGGATTTAATGGTGCGGTTTGGCGGACATAAAATGGCGGCCGGAATGACCCTGAGGGAAAAAGATTTGCCGGAGCTTACCCGACGCCTGAACGAAAACGCCGGATTGACGGAGGATGACTTTCTGCCCGTTGTGCGGATTGACGCCCCGATGCCCATTGGTTTTGCGAGCGAGCGGCTGATCGAACAGATGGCGGAGATGGAGCCCTTTGGCGTGGGAAACCCAAGGCCGATATTTGCCGAGCAGCACTTTTCCATACGGCGCGGGTGGCGTCTGGGCAGGGAAAAGCAGGTATTGAAACTCCGGGTGGAAAACAGCCGGGGCAGTCAGTGCGACGCCCTGTGCTTCCGGCAGGCGGATGAATTTGACGCCTTTGTCCGGGAGGAATGGGGAGCGCAGGAGTTAGCCAGAATGTATGCGGGGCAGGAAAACAGACTGGACGTGGCGTTTACCTATTACCCGCAGATAAACGAATATCAGGGAATGCGAAGCATCCAGATACAGATAACCGGCTTTTGCCGAGTAAAAAAAGAGCAAGCGTGATACACCGGAATGGAGGCGGTAAGGGATATGATAGAGATAAGCTGTTGCATGATTGTGAAAAATGAAGAAAAAATATTGGCGCGGTGTCTGGATAGCGTGGCGGATTTAGTGGAGGAAATTATTATTGTAGATACCGGCTCCACAGACCGGACAAAGGAAATCGCCCTCCGCTATACCGATAAAATATATGATTTTGAGTGGATAGACGATTTTTCTGCCGCAAGGAATTTTGCTTTTTCCAAAGCGGAAAAAGAGTATATATATTCTGCCGATGCCGATGAGGTCATAAACGAGGAGAACCGGAAAAAATTTCGTGAAATGAAGGAAGTGCTGCTGCCGGAAATTGATATTGTACAGATGAAATACGCCAATCAGCTCTCTTATGGCACGGCGTACAATTTTGATGAGGAGTACCGGCCAAAGCTGTTTAAGCGTCTGCGGGAATTTACCTGGATAGAGCCAATCCATGAAACCGTGCGGTTGGAGCCGGTTGTTTATGATTCGGAGATCGTGATTGAGCACCGTCCGGAAAACAGCCACAGTAAACGGGATTTTTTTACATTCCAAAAGGAGATAAAAAAGGGGGGCCGCCTGTCGAAACGGCTGCACCATATGTATGCCATGGAGCTGTATATTTCAGGGGAGGCAGAGGATTTTTGGGAAGCGGAAGAGTTTTTTACCGCTGCGGCGCAGGATCCGGAACGGAGTCTGGACGAGGTAAAGGAAGCGGCATGCGTTGTGTGCCGGGGGGCCAGATTGCGCGATGACAGCCGGACTCTTCTGAAAATGTGCCTGAAGGATATGCTGACAGAGGGCTCGTCGGAAATGTGCTATGAACTGGGAGAATATTTCTTTTCCCATGGGGATTATGAGGAAGCAGCCATGTGGTATTACAATGCCATCCACGAAACCCAGAGCATTTTGAATCTCCATACCTCCACCGACTGGCCGCAGAAACGTCTGGAGGAATGTAAACAAATTTTACAAAAAAGTTGAAGGACAGCGAAGTTTCGTGTATAATAGTAGCGTATGTGCTTTTGAATGCAAAATAAGCAGATCTCATAAAATGAGATTGTTAGGAGGAATGGCTATGGTAACAGCAGTGGTAGGAGCCAACTGGGGTGACGAAGGAAAAGGTAAGATTACCGATATGTTGGGAGAAGAGTCCGATATTATTGTCCGCTTTCAGGGGGGGAGCAACGCCGGACACACCATCGTAAATGAGTATGGTAAGTTTGCCTTGCATATTTTACCGTCAGGAGTGTTTTATGATCATACGACGAGTATTATAGGTAACGGCGTTGCCCTGAATATTCCGGATTTGTTTCAGGAGATCAGGGAAATCGTAGACAGAGGTGTTCCGATGCCGAAGATTAAAGTATCGGACCGCGCCCAGATTGTTATGCCGTATCATATTTTGTTTGACCAGTATGAGGAGGAACGTCTGGCAGGGAAATCCTTTGGCTCGACAAAATCCGGCATTGCGCCATTCTATTCCGATAAATATGGAAAAACCGGGATACAGGTGTCGGAGCTTTTTGACGAGGAATCGTTGAGGGAAAAGATTCAGGGAATCTGTCAGAAAAAAAATGTACTGTTGGAACATCTGTATCATAAACCGCTGCTGCAGGAAGAAGATCTGATGGCGACACTGAGGGAATACCGTGAAATGGTGGAGCCGTATGTATGTGATGTGTCCGCCTTTCTTTTCGAGGCGAGGCAGCAGGGAAAAAGGATTTTACTGGAAGGCCAGCTGGGCTCTCTGAAAGACCCGGATCATGGTATTTATCCGATGGTTACGTCCTCCTCTACGCTGGCGGGTTATGGCGCGGTGGGCGCCGGGCTGCCTCCGTATGAGATCAAGAGGATTGTAACGGTAGTAAAAGCCTATTCCAGCGCAGTAGGAGCCGGAGAGTTTGTCAGTGAGATTTTTGGCGAAGAGGCGGACGAACTCAGGCGCCGGGGCGGCGATGGCGGCGAATACGGCGCCACAACGGGACGTCCGCGCCGCATGGGCTGGTTTGATGCGGTGGCGAGCCGATATGGCTGCCGCGTGCAGGGGGCTACGGAAGTTGCCCTGACGGTTTTGGATGTGCTGGGGTATCTGGATGAGCTTCCGGTTTGCGTGGGCTATGAAATTGACGGAAAAATAACGAAGGATTTTCCGACTACCCGAGAGTTAAAGAAAGCGAAACCGGTTTATGAAGTCCTTCCGGGGTGGAAAACGGACATCCGAGGAATCACCGAATATGATCAATTACCGGAGAATTGCCGGAACTATATTGAATTTATAGAAAAAGAGCTGGGAGTTCCCATCAAGATGGTTTCTAACGGCCCGGGCCGGCATGAGATTATTTATCGGTAGAAGAAAAGAATAGATACCGGAATATAACAGATGTCAATTATTAAATCAACATTTAATCAATTAACATCTGTTATATTTTTGCCCGAGTTCGAGCAATACCTTTAACAGCGCGTCGTTTTGCTCCGGCATCATAAAGCATAGCCGGATGTATTTGTTATTGAGGAACGGGAAGGTAGAGCAGTCCCGTATCATTAGATTCTTTCGGATAGCGGCATCAAAAACATCAGAAGAAGTAAAATTTTGATTTAATATTTTTACCAACACAAAGTTAGCGTGAGCCTGAAACGGTTTATAGTCGGGGCTGTCTTTCAGCGCCTGACAAACCCGGGCTCTCTCTGCCGAAATCAGACGCCGGGTTTCCCGGATATAGGCGTCGTCCGTAAACATGATTTCTCCCGCTATGGCGGCAAGGGAATTGATGGTCCACGGATTTTTTCTTTGGTCGATTTCCTTTAGCAAATCCCGGTTTCCGCAGACCGCATAACCGAGGCGCAGTCCCGGCGCGGCAAAAAATTTGGAGATGCCCCGGAGAATAATGATGTTATTATAGTATTCTGTCAGGGGAATGGCGGTGACCTCCTCCGGGTTTTCCGTAAATTCCACATAGGTTTCGTCCACGAGGACGGTAATAGACCTGCGTTTACAATAATCTAAAATTTCCCGCATCTGTTCCCGCTTTATGACCGACGAGGTAGGGTTGTTCGGGTTACATAAAATCAGTAAGTCCACATCCTGCGACAGTTCTTCTGTCAGCGCCGGGGTGTCCAGGCGGAATTCGCCCGCCTCCGTCAGACTGAAATAATGGGAACGTCCGCCGCCCATAGCGACCTCTCTTTCATATTCCGAATATGTGGGGCCTACAATAAAGGCTTTTTTGGGGTGGGTAATCTGAATAAACAGAGAAATCAGTTCGGTAGAGCCGTTTCCCACCACAATGTTATGAATATCCGAATGAATATATTCGGCAATGCATTTTCGCAGGGAAGTATATTCTCTGTCGGGGTATGTCGTAATAGCATCAATGTGTTCCGTCAGGCTCTCCTTGAGCCGAAAGGATACTCCCAGTGGATTTACATTAGCGGAAAAGCTGATGATATCCTCTTTTTTTATGCCGTAAATTCTCTCTATCTTTTCCAAATCGCTGCCGTGAAAATGTTCTTTTGGTTTCATGCGAGGCATCCTCCCTTCCATTTCTTTCCCTTATTATAGCCATGCAGGGCTTTTTCGTCAAATAACTATTTCAATATGTGAGAAAAAATGGTATACTATAAAATTAGAATAGATATAAATTGTTCGGGATAAAACGTAAGGTGAGGTTGCAAATGAAGGAAAAAGTCTTGTCGCTGGCAAAAGGAAATTTCATATATGAAGCGCCCGGTCTTATAGTGACCCCGGAAAAACTGGAGTTTACCGTGACGGCAGGCGAAACAAAGAAAGAGAGTTTTCGGATTGCCAACGAGAGGGGAACGAAGATAAAAGGCTTCGGCTCGGTGGAGGATGCGGAGATAGAGTTTCTTCCTGTTTTTCACGGAGAGGAAAACGAACTGGAAATTACGGTAAATGCCAGGGAACTGGTACCGGGAGAACATCTGCGGGGCAAAATTGCGCTGGTAACGGACTGTGGCGAGTATCTGCTCCCCTACGACATCACCGTGGTGGCGCCAAAGCTTTCCGACGACAAAGGAGTGGTGGGAGATTATTTCATGCTTCAGGAGAGAATACAGGAAAATCCGGAAAATGGCGCCAGATTGTTCCACGACCCGAACTTTAAGGAAAACTTTTTATACCGTGATGAGGCGGGGAAGGTTTTATACGATCATTTAAAAAAGAAAAATACAAAAATACACAGCATGGAAGAGTTTCTTGTGGCAATCGGGAAAAAGCAGGAAATTCGTTTTGAAGTACGGGATAGGGAAAAACAGGCAGTGCGGGAGCAGCTCTATTATGAAGTGGAGGGGAACGATATACAGGACGCCCTTCAGGTTCGGGTAAACACATGGGGCAGCACAGGGATCCGCGTGCATTCCACCGCAGACTTTATCCAGCCGGAGAAATATATTCTATGGACGGATGAGTTTATGGATGGGGAGGATGCCCTGACGTTTAGCATTCTGGCAGATAAGGTGGCATCAGGGCGCAGATTTGGCAGCCTGATTCTGGAAACTCCTTATCAGAGGCAGGAGATACCGATTTGCGCCCACAATCAGGCAGGGGTAAAAGAACGCCGGTTGGAAAGGGCAAAGAAGGCAGCCTTTGTAACGCTGTACCGCACATGGCTCTCCTATGAGGAAAACCGGATGGAAAAATCAGAGTTTCAAAATATGCTGCGGAAAAATCAGAGCGTCATTGAAAAAATTGCCCCCTATCCTCTGCCGATGTCGGGTTATATCCGGGTTATCCTACAGGAAGAAAATGAAATTTTAGATTTTTACCGGCAGACGGAAACGGTCGAGGCTCCTTCCGCTCAGCCGGAAATTGAGGAAATAGAAAATTATATCCTGATTGAATATGTAAAATTTCTCTACGGCAGACGGGAGGAGGACCGGGTGCGGCTGAGCCGTCAGATAGAGAATTACAGTGAAAACGGATATAACAGCGTATTGTTATTTTACCTGCAGCTAAAGCTCGATAGCCGGTATCAGTCTATCCGCCTGATGGAAGAGGATATCCGGGAACAGCTGGCGTCAGGAGAGAACAGCCCGTTGTTATATTCGGCGCTGATGCAGGTATATGAAGAGGAACCTTCCCTGATAACGGAATTAGATGAGATTACGTTAGCTACAATAAACTATGGGTTAAAGGCAGATTTAATAAATAAAGAACATGCCGTAATTATTAGTTTTCTGGCGGAGCGCCTGATTCCGGCCGGACAATTGGCGCTGGTGCTGTCGGTACTGGAGCGGCTGTATGCGAAATACCCGATGGAGGATACCCTGCGGGCTATCTGCAGCATTCTGATCCGCAATGAAATTTGCGAGGGAAAATATTTCCCGTGGTTTGAAAAAGGAGTCCGGGAACATCTCAGGCTGACGGATCTGTATGAATACTATATGTATACGATGAACCGGACGGATACTATCTCTCTTCCGGATTCTGTACTATCCTATTTCCAATATGAAAATCATCTGAATGAAACCTGCAAAGCATTTTTATATGCCTATATCGTGCGAAAGAGGGAACAGCAGCCGGAATATTTTCATCTTTACGGAAACCATATCCGGGAATTTGCGTTAAAGCAGCTGGCAGGCCATCGGATTAACGAAGATATCGGGACGATTTATGAGGCTTTATTCCAGGCGGGAAACATACAGGATTTTGTGGCGCAGGAGCTTCCTTTTGTGATGTATGCCGAGCAGCTGACCTGTTATAATGATAAAATGGCAGGAGTGCTGGTAACCCATGTGGAAACGAAGGAGGAAGTTTATTATCCCTTTACAGAGGGACGGGCGAATATACAAATTTATACTCCGAATTACCAGTTGTATTTTGTTGACGGGGAGGGGAATTATTATGCCGGAACCGTTCAATACGATAAAAAGAAATTGCTGCATTTGGACAAGTTTTCGATATATTGCTATGAAAATGGGGCAGTCCATCCGCGCCTGCTGGCATATCTGGCGGTAAAAGCGGAGAGGGGAGCCGGACTGACAAAGGAAAAGGCGCAGATTTTACATCAGGCGGTAAAAATGGATTTATTCCGTCCCTATACCCGGGGGAAAATGCTGTTAAGGCTATATGATTACTGCAAGGAAACAAAGGATGCCGAAATGCTCCTCGACGTGCTGGACGCTATTGTCCCGGAGGAAATAAAGAGGGAGCGTTTAGGAGAGGTAGCTGCCGACTGCATTTACCATGGCATGTATGACAAGGCGGAAAAAATGCTTTCCCGGTACGGCGTCCGGGGCTGTGAGAAACGGGCTCTTGCTATGCTTCTTCTGGAAAAAATACAGGAAAGGAAAAATGAATTTTCGCCGATGCTTGTTAAATGGGCGTTTTATCTGTATCAGGAGCATTATCTGGAGCGGGGCGCCATGCGTTATCTGCTGCAGTATTATATGGGGCGGACAGAGATACTGACCTCCATCTATAAAACCTGTCTGGAAATTCCCCAGATGATCATTGACGATGGATCCAAGGAGAGATTGTTGGGACAGGTATTATTTACCGGAGCCGATCCCAAGCCCTATGAAGCTCTGTTTTTGGAATATTACGAAAAAGGAAATAATCGTGTGCTGGTAAAGGCATTCTTATCCGCATTTGCCTATGAGTTTATTGTGGACAGGATAACGCTCTCCGGCGAAATAGCCGGAAAAATTGAAAAAGAGGCATTTTATGAAAAAGAAAAGGTAATGATTCTGGCGGCGCTGAAGTATTACAGCGGGCAAAAGGAATTTACGAAACGGCAGAAAGAATTTATTGAGCTGATGTTGGAAAACTGTGCCAGCGAAGGGCTGATATTGACTTTTATGAAAGACTTTATCGGCAGGGCGGCAGTGCCGTATGAGATTGAAAATGCCGTGCTGATCCAGTATAACAGCGGCACGGCAAAGGGGGTATTCCTCTTTGTGAAGCAGGAGGATGGACAGTTTGCCCCCCAACCGATGAAGCGGGTATTTGACGGGATCTATACGACGGAATTGCTGCTTTTTGCCGGAGAAAAGAAAACTTGTTATATTTATGAGGAGGAAACCAATACAAGAACGGAGGAGATGCTTGTGTCAAGACCGGAAAACGGAAAAAGTCCATCCGGCTTTTTTGAACTGGTAAACCGGATGATACAAGCAAAAGAAGCGGACGAGGATGAGAAATATAAACAGATTCGCAAAACCTACGAGGAAACAAGGTATGCGGCGGAAAAATTATTCCGGATCCTGTAAGGAGAAAAATTTTCTACAGGATGTTTGGAAAGGGAGGTAACTATGGGCGAGAGGACGTTGCTGCTAGGATATGATCTTTGTGATGATAAGACCCAGATGGCTGTCTATAGCCGCCGGGAGCGGGAGCCGGAACTGGTGGGGCAGACCGAAGAAAATCCGGATGCTCTGTCGGATACAGAAATTTTGCTTGAGGATGGCAGCGCGCTGTCGGGCTTTCTGCCGCGGCTTCGCCGGGGAGAGGATATTACGGTAAAGGGAAAACCCTCAAATCCAATCAACGTGCTGGCTTATTATTTTCGGAAAACGCTGTCTATGACAAGACAGGTTTATCCCTCGGAAACAATCAAACAGCTGGTTATAACTGTTCCGGAGCAGACGCCGGAATTTACGGCGCTTATTTACGAGGCATTGGGACTGCTCGGGATAGGAAAAGAGCGGGCGCGGGTCATCAGCCACCAGCAGAGTTTTTTATATTATATGCTGTACCAGAAAAAGGAGCTCTGGGTAAATGATGTCGGTATGTTTGATTATGACGGGAAAAATCTCCGCTATTATCAGATGCAGGTGGACAGGCGGAAAACTCCGGCGTTAGTAGGAGTGACCGAGAAAGATTTTACCGAGGGGATGAGAGCCGCCGGCGGGGACGAAAAGAGAAAAGGGGCGATTTTTGAAAATATTGTATATGGGGCGATTCACAAGCAGATCCTGTCTTCCCTCTATATGACAGGAGCCGGTTTTTCCGAGAGCTGGTCGGATGAAGTATTTCAAAAGCTGTGTGTCGGGCGCCGGTTGTTTAAGGGACGCAACCTCTATGTCAGCGGAGCCTGCTATGCGGCGAAGGAATGGGGGGAAACGTCGAAGCTGGATGATTATCTTCTGCTGGATGAAGATATGATTTCCTCCCATATAACGATTCCGGTGTACGCAGACGCCAAAGAGCAGGAGCTGATTCTTGCCAAAGCGGGCACGCCCTGGTACCAGATACAGGAAGAATGGGAAATGATACCCGATGGGGAAAATGAACTGGGACTGACCATAAAAAATATATTTTCCAAAGAAGAAAAAACCTATATGATAGATTTGGAACCGGTGTCCGGGAGGGTGGAACGAAGATGCCGGCTCCGTATCGGAATCCGGTTTGAGGATGTCCATACCTGTACGGTTACGGTAAAAGATATGGGATTTGGCGAATTATTCCCCACCTCAAACCGTATTTGGGAAAAGACGATAGCAGTAGAGTAAAAGGAGGTGCCGGCATGTTTATTTTGTGTAAGGGAAAGGTGGCAGAAAAGCCTTATCAAATGCCTTATACCGAGCAAAAGGTGTATTCTCTTGAGGAGCTGTGCTATTATATTTACCATAATATTTACAGCATAACGGAGGATTTTTTTCAGGAATCCCTGGCCGATTGGCTGCGGGAGGAAACGGGGAATACCCTGTTGGCAAAAAAAATAAAGGGAATGCTTGCCGGAAATAAGAACCTGAAGGATTTGGCAGTGACAATCCTGTGCGGCTGCGATTATTATCGGGAAAAAGAAATCCGGGAAATCCTTGCCGTTATCGACGGCATAGAAAATCTTCCCTTATACCGGAAAAAGAAAATAAAAGCAGACAATTACCTGCGGGCGGGCCGCTACGGGAAAAGCCTCCTTGCTTACCGGAATCTTCTGCACGGGAGCTTTGCCGTGAACTTTACCACGGAGGAGTATGGGGATATTCTGCATAATCAGGGAATCGCCCATTTTTATACTTCATCCTTCGCCGAGGCGGAAACCGACTTTAAGGAGGCCTATGTCAGAAATAACAAACCGGAATCGCTGCAGCACTATCTATGGCTGCTTTTGATGCAGGGGAAAAACCGCCTGTTTGAAACAGAGGCAGTTTCCTTTGGCATGTCGCTGGATGAAATGCTGGAAACAAAACGGGCCTATCAGAAAACCCTTTCCGGCTGTCAGCTTCCGGAGGAAAAAGAGGATGATATAGAGCGCTATAAGGAACAGTTAAAAACGGCATTTTCATGCTAGGAAGCGAGGTATAAAGTTGCGGTTTCGTTTATTTCAGAAAAAAAGCACGCCGCCGGCGGAAGAAGCGCCGCAGGAGCCGGAAGTAACAGTAGAGCAGATGGTCCGCGAGCCGGTCAAGGTGGAAAAGGAAAAGGTAGACATCAGCAATGACCGCGCCCGGATTGAATATCTGGGCCGGCTGCATGAGGGGATTCTGGAGGCAAAAAGGCAGTGCGGCGAGATTAAATTTGAATATGGACAAGTTACCTCATATTTAAAAGATATTCAATTAATCGATCAGGCGCCGGAAGAGGAAAAGGAAGAAATGTATACGGCGGCAAGGCGTATTGTAGATTTGACAGAGGAGCGCCTGCGTCTGCAGCGGCAGAAATATAAGATGACGGATGCCCAAAAACGGGCGATGGAAAATTATGAGCCATCGGTAGAGGAAGATATCCGGAAACTTTTGGAATATGAGGAGTATCAGGTCAAAATCAAAAATGATCTGAGGCAGCTAAGCAGTGAAAAAAATTTACTGCTGGCAGATAAAAGGGATATTATCCGGGGTCAGCGGACGCTGAAGACGATAGGGAAATGCCTGACAGCCATTTTAATTGCCTTAGGCGCCATGCTTGCCGCCCTGTACTATTGTTTTAGGGTAGATATTACCTTTCCCTTTTTGGCTACGGTGGCATTTGGCTTTATCATTGCGGCGATTATACTAAATGAAGCGAAGAAAAACCGAATGGATATGGTGATCACAGAAAAGAAATGCAACCGCGCCATATTTCTAAGTAACCGTGTAAAAATCAAGTATGTCAATAATGTAAGAACCTTAGACTATCTTTACCACAAATATCAGGTGCGGAACGCTACCGAATTGGACTTTGTATTCGGGCAGTACCGGAAGGCGAAGAGAGAGTGGGCGAAGCAGAGGGAAAGCAGTATACGGATCAATGAAAATAACCAGATATTGATGAGCGAATTACAGCGGCTTGGCGTAAAGGACAGGGATATTTGGTTTGCGCAGGCAAAGGCGCTGATAAATCCAAAGGAAATGGTGGAGGTGCGGCACGACCTGAATGTGCGGCGCCAGAAGCTCAGAGAGCAGTTGGATTATAATACCGGCATTATGGAAGAATGTCTGGAAGAAATGGAAAAAATCCGGGACAAAAAACCGGAATATGCAGTAGAAGTAGAAAGAATATTGAGTCAGGAGATGCAAGTGAAATGAAACCGGAAATAGAGTATACCCTGTACCTGTGTACCGACCGCGGCATTATGACAACCGATACGCTGGAGGAGTCGGTAGAGCTTGCGATAAAGGGCGGCGTCACGGTAGTGCAGCTTCGGGAAAAGGATAGTACATCCCGTGAATTTTATGAACAGGCAAAGGGAGTCAAAGAGATTACGGATGCCTATGAAGTCCCGCTGATTATCAATGATCGCGTGGATATTGCCATGGCTGTGGGGGCGGACGGCGTTCATTTGGGCGGGAAGGATATTCCGGTGCAGGCAGCCAGAAATCTTTTGGGCGCCGATAAGATTGTGGGCGCTACGGCAAATACCGTGGAAGCCGCAGTGGAAGCGTGGAAAAACGGCGCGGATTATCTCGGCGTGGGGGACGTATTCGGCAGCAGTACAAAAGTAAATACGACGCATATCGCCTTAGAAGAAGTAACAGAAATCTGCCATACCGTGCAGATACCGGTAGTGGCGATTGGCGGGATAACAGAGAAAAATATATCCCTTTTGAGAGAAACAGGGGTGGCAGGCGCCGCCGTTATCTCTGCGATAGTGGGGCAGAAAGATATTACGGCAGCAGCGCAGGCGCTTATCGCAAATTTTCGAGGAGCATAACCGGCACCCTCAGATTCCCCTCTCCTTTCCCGATTTCCAAATCCGGCTTGTTAGCGCCGTGGAAATCGGTTCCGCCTGTAATTATAAGGTCAAAATCATGCGCCAGTTTTCGGACAAAGGCTTCGTCTGTTCCCCGGTTGCGGGAATACATGGCCTCGATTCCTTTCAGGCCGTAGCCCTTTAATTCTGTTAAAAGATTATGAAGCTCCGTTACAGAGAGCTTATACAGCATCGGATGTGCCAGCACCGGCACGCCGCCTGCTTTTTGGATCAGTTCGATTCCCTCTTTTGCCGTCAGATATTTTCGCGCCACAAAATAAGGCCCATCTTCAGCAAGAATCTTTTTAAAAGCGGAGCTGATACTAGGCACTGCTCCTTTTTCCAGCAAAAAGCGGGCGAAATGCGCCCGGGTAAGTATCGTAGAGCCAAAACGCTCTGTCAGAGATGGATAATCAATCGGATATCCCGCGCCGGAAAGATTGCGGCACATCTTCTGATTGCGGTTATCCCGTTCTTGTGCGATCTCCTTCAAAGCATCCAGCAAGTCTTTTTGATGATAATCAATATGATAGCCCAATATGTGGATTTCTTTTTTCTTCTCCGGCGATATCCGGTACTCACAGGAAAGCTCTACGCTGGGAATCACCTGAATATTTTTATCCTTTGCTGCGGCGACGGCGCGCTCCACCCCATCCACGGTATCGTGATCTGTCAGCGCGAATGCCACTAAACGGCTGTCCGTGGCAAGGTCTACCAGTTCCTCCGGCGTGCAGGTGCCGTCCGAGCAGTTAGAATGTACATGTAAATCGATATATTGCATAACCGTTTGTCCCTTCCTTTTCTCGTATTATCTATCATAGCATAGTTATATTTTTTTGAAAAGCATCATATTTTTTGTTAGAACAGATGGAGAGCAGTTTGGCAGACTGCGGAATGGAGGATATATGAAAACAAGAACCATTGTACAAATAATCAAAGGCGTTGTGCTGGCATATGGCATATCGGTAATTCTTCTCGCCATATTGGCATTTTTAATGTTTCAGTGGGACGTATCGGAGGGGATAGTCCGGGGCGGCATTATTTTTGCCTATGTATTTTCCTGCTTTATCAGCGGCATGGCAGTGAGCCGGAATCACAATGGGAAAAGGTATCTGTGGGGGCTTTTGATGGGGGCTGTTTACTACCTTATACTGCTCGTTACTTCTATGATTTGCAACCGTACCCTGTTTGTAAATATTCCCGGAATATTACCCGCTCTCTTTTTGTGCCTGTTCGGAGGAATGTTAGGAGGCATGCTTCAGGCGGGGAAAAAATAAAAACAACCGGATTTTATGATCTGCCGACCCCCCCGGAGGGGATAGCGGCAGATAATTTTTGGGGAGGCGTCAGGCGATAAAAGAGGACAAGCCTTTTCGCTTCTGGCAAGAATTCCAATATTTGTAATAATTTGGAAGATATGTTACAATAATTTAATAGAGAAAAAACGGGATAGAAAAATATTACAAAAGCAAAAAATTTAGAAAAAATGTTGAGGGGCGGGAATATCAATGGCTTTGGGAAAAGGAGAAGGAAATGTTACTGTTTTTCAGCATATTAGAGGAACCGGATGAAAAAAGCCAATTTACCAGGTTGTACAATTATTATCATAAACTTGCATTCTGGGCGGCTAATCGCATATTAAAAGATAATTATCTGGCAGAGGACGCTTTACAGGAAGCGTTTATAAGAATTGCGAAAAATTTTTCTAAAATTTCTGTTAAAAATTCTCTTGAGTGTAGCAAAACAAAGAATTTTATCGTTATTATAGTTGAAAGAGCGGCGATTGATATTTATCGAAAACGGAAAAAGTATATGGCAAATGAAATATCGGCGGAGGAATTGGAGAAGACGGCGTATATCATGGAGGATCTGGAAGATGAGGAAGAAAACCGGATTTTCAGGGCAATACGTTCTCTTCCCAAAAAATACAGCGAGGTTCTTCTGCTGCGGTATGTAAATGGATTTACCAATAGCGAGATTGCCGGACTTTTGAACATGAAAGAAAGTACGGTGCGGACAAATCTGATGAGGGGACGGAAACGTCTGGAAGTCATAATAGACAAAATATTAGCTCAATCCAGAGAATTGAAAGTGGAAAAAGAAGCAGCAGCAACAAAGGAAGAAGAGAAAGGGGATGCCGGAGAATGGAAGAAGAATATCTGAAAAAAATACTGGAAGAATTTTCCGAGTCCCGGATGAATACCGTCTATTCGGAAAAAAATTATAAAGATGAAGAAGTCCAATATTCCAAACGGCATCAGAAAAGAATGAAAAGGCTGCTATGGAATGAAAAATATTTTGGCGCCCACATCCGCGCAGGTTATATGGTTCGGCGCGTAGCGGCCGTTGGGGTTGTCGTGCTGTCGTTAGCGGCAGTCAATACCGTCAGCGCCAAAGTTTTTGGCTTTGATCCGTGGGAAACGGCAGTGCGTTCTCTGGGGAATTTATATGAAACGGAATATAAGGAACCGGTAAAGGAAGAAACGAGAGAAGCAACGGTAAGAGAGAGGACAGAGGAAATACCCGTTTATGCGCCGGAGGGCTATGAACTGCTGCAGAGCGAGGGAAAAATGGGGGAGAGTACTCTGGCGGTATGGAATAATAAAGAAGGAAACACGATTGAATATCTGGGAAATTATATATCGGAAAATGCAAAGGCAACCACTAATTTGGGGAAAAAGGAAACAAAAAAGGTTACGGTAGCCGGATATGCGGCGAAATTGATAACAGAAGGAAAAAACAGGTATCTGCTGTGGGAGGATGCCAAATATCAGAACAGCCTGGGGGCGGACGGGCTATCCGAGTCGGAATTGCTCCAAATGGCAGAGAGTATGTATGAAAAAAAAGAAAATTGACAATTTATGGAGCAGGTATGGGAAAAAAATTAAAAGAAGAATAAAAAGCTGAAACAAACCGCCTTCCTTTTACGTTACTACAGGTGAAAGGAGGTGATTGATATTCGGACGAGAAGAATATTTATCTGCTTGCTGTTAGTCGGCTGTCTGTCGATGAGCGTCCTTTTTCCTGTGAGCAATAAAGGAAATGTAGCGCAGGCTGCCTTATGGGTAAATCAGTGGACAGCCCTGAATCTTAGCGGCGCGAAGGCTTCGTTGACGGGAGGCGCTTTCGGAAGCATCGGCGTAACGAAAGTCACGGCTACTATGACTTTGCAGCGATATGCAAGCGGATCCTGGAAAAAGGTAAAAGCGTGGTCGGCAACAAATAATACCTCTGTTTTATCTATTTCCAAAAAATATTCACTCACGAAAAAGGGAAAATACCGTATGAAACTAAAGGTAACTTACTACAAGGGAAGCAAGTCAGAAAGCATGACAACATATTCTGTAACAAGAACATACTAAGCGGATGATAATAAATAAGAAAAACAGGAAGGGAAGCGGCGGCAGGCTGCTTCTCTTTTTAAATCAGCATTAAAAATGCAAAAATCCGGAAAAGGGAATTGTCCCAAACTTCCTCTTTCCATCTTGAAAAACTTCCCAACTTATGTTACAATACCTGTAATTATTGAATGGTATTGCCAGAATACCATCGCAAAGGTATTTATTACCGGAACGGAGGACATGACATGAAAAGAATTAAGACCCTGACGACAAAGAATTTAAAAGAAACAGTGAAAAAAGGCGGATGCGGCGAATGCCAGACATCCTGCCAGTCTGCATGCAAGACGTCCTGCACGGTGGGAAATCAGAGCTGTGAAAACAAATAGGGAATGGAAAGCATAGAATAGCAATGGAGGGCTGATTGGAAGTACGCTTCCGGTCTGTCCTCATTCCATGTTACGGGGAAAATGCGCCGGAACAGGCGTCTGGGAATGGAGATAGAGATGATACATCAGTATAAAAATAACGGCTACAATATTGTATTAGATGTAAACAGCGGTTCAGTCCATGTTGTAGATGATGTGGTATATGATACATTATCGATGATGAAAGAAGAGGATGCGGACAAATATGGAGAAGAAAATTTTAAGAAAATCTCCTCCGAAATCATAAAGAAATATCCCGGTGAAATGCTAAAGGAAGAGGATATGCGGGAAGTTTTTTCCGATCTGCGGGAGCTGGAGGAAAACGGCGCCCTCTTTACAAAAGATGAATATCGGGAGGGCGTTATAGATTTTAAGAAGCGTCAGACGGTGGTTAAGGCTCTGTGCCTGCACATCGCCCACGACTGCAACCTTGCCTGCCGGTATTGTTTTGCCGGGGAGGGGGAATATCAGGGGGAGCGTTCCCTGATGAGCCTGGAAGTGGGAAAAAAGGCGTTGGATTTTCTGGTTGAAAATTCCGGGAACCGGAGAAACCTTGAGGTTGATTTTTTTGGCGGCGAGCCCCTGATGAATTTTGACGTGGTAAAGGAGCTGGTTGCCTACGGACGTGGACTGGAAGAAAAAAAAGAGAAGCATTTCCGCTTTACCCTGACTACCAATGGCGTTCTGCTGACAGATGACGTCATGGAGTTTGTCAACCGGGAAATGGATAATATTGTACTGAGCATTGACGGGCGGAAACAGGTGCATGACCATATGCGTCCCTTCAAAAACGGGAGCGGCAGCTATGATCTCATACTGGATAAGTTTAAGAAGGCGGCAGAATCAAGAAAACAGAAAAAATATTATGTGAGGGGAACCTTTACCCACTATAATCTGGATTTTGTAAAGGATGTTTTACATCTGGCGGACGAGGGATTTCAGCAGATATCCGTTGAGCCGGTCGTGGCGGGGCCGGAGGAGCCCTATGCCATACGGGAGGAAGATATTCCGGAAATCTGCCGGGGCTATGACGAGCTGGCAGAGGAGATGCTGAAGAGGAACAGAGAGGGCAGGGGATTTCAGTTCTTTCACTATATGATTGACCTGAGCGGGGGACCCTGCGTCTACAAACGGCTGTCCGGCTGCGGTTCGGGAACCGAATATCTGGCGGTGACTCCGTGGGGCGATTTATATCCCTGCCATCAATTTGTCGGAGAGGAAAACTTCCTCCTCGGGAATGTCTATGAGGGGATTAAAAAAACCGACATCAGGGACGCCTTTAAGCTTTGCAACGTATATGCTAAAAAAGAGTGTAGAAACTGCTTTGCCAAATTCTATTGCAGCGGCGGGTGCGCGGCAAATGCCTATCACAGCCATGGAGATATTAACAAACCCTATGAAATTGGCTGCGAATTGCAGAAAAAGCGGGTAGAATGCGCGATTATGCTTCAGGCGGCGTATGCGGAAGGTGTCGAAAAACCATAAAATTTTGCAGAAGTATGAAATAAATGTTAATTTTTCTAAAAAGGATTTGAATTATTTTGAAATGGGTTTATAATAAGACTATGTATGTGTAATTTGGGAATAATATACAGGAGATAGTGAAAGGAGAGTTTTATCGTGGCGTTTGATATTGGGATAGATTTGGGAACCGCGAGTATTCTGGTTTATGTGAAAGGAAAGGGAGTTGTCTTAAAAGAGCCGAGTGTAGTTGCTTTTGACCGCGATACAAACAGAATTAAAGCTATTGGTGAGGAAGCGCGTCTGATGCTGGGGCGCACACCGGGAAACATTGTAGCTGTTCGTCCTCTTCGTCAGGGGGTTATTTCAGATTATACCGTGACGGAGAAGATGTTAAAATATTTTATTCATAAAGCAGTGGGCAAGCAGAGGTTCCGCAAGCCGCTCATCAGCATTTGCGTGCCGAGCCAGGTTACCGAGGTGGAGCGCAAGGCAGTAGAGGATGCGGCATTCCAGGCAGGTGCCAGGGATGTGAAAATTATTGAGGAACCGATTGCAGCGGCGATAGGCGCCGGCATTGATATTGCCCGACCATGTGGAAATATGATTGTCGATATTGGCGGCGGTACGTCGGACATTGCCGTGATCTCATTGGGCGGCACGGTGGTCAGCACCTCCATTAAGATTGCGGGGGATGACTTTGACGATGCGATCGTACGCTATATGAGAAAGAAGCATAATCTATTAATAGGAGAGAGAACAGCGGAAGATATTAAAATCCGTATCGGTTCTGCTTTTCCGCGTCCGGAAAGCGTATCGGTAGACGTCCGGGGGCGTAATCTGGTGACAGGGCTGCCCAAGACGATCACCGTTACCTCGGAGGAAACGGAAGAGGCGTTAAAGGATACGACGGCGCAGATTGTAGAAGCCGTTCACAGTGTATTGGAAAAAACTCCGCCGGAGCTGGCCGCCGATATTGCGGACAGGGGGATTGTCCTGACCGGAGGAGGAAGTTTATTATATGGTCTGGAGGAATTAATTGAATCCAAGACCGGAATTACAACAATGACCGCAGAGGAGCCTATGACGGCGGTGGCTATCGGTACCGGCAAATATGTTGAATTTTTAAGCGGCAATAGCAGCAGCGAGGAATAGGAAACATAGAGAGCGGGAACATGGCGGCTGTGCGGAAATTTCAGTAAGGAGGGAATATATGCTGCGAGGTCTTTATACTGCTTGGACAGGGATGGTAAACGAGCAGAAGCGGCTGGATGTTGTTTCTAACAACATGGCGAATTCCAACACGATTGGTTATAAGGATGACCGGGTTACCAGTCAGGCATTTGATCAGGTGCTTGGAATTAAAATACGAGATGGATCTCAGGCGTATCACAATCAGGCAATCGGGCATTTGAGTCTGGGGGTAAAAATCGGCGAGGTTTATACCGATTATTCTCAGGGGTCAATTCGACAGACTGGAGGTACATACGATTTAGCATTGAGCGGCAGCGGATTTTTCACGGTAAATGTAACGGACAGGAATGGAGAGGTTCATACCCGTTATACGCGGAGTGGAAAATTTATGCTGACGAAAGAGGGGCTGTTGGTAGATACTGACGGTAACCCTGTTCAGGGGGAAGGTGGAAATATTGTCATCAGTACCTCTGCCAAAACGGTCAGTATTTCCCGTGACGGCGTAGTGACGGCGGACGGGGAAGTGATTGACACGCTTCGGATAGTTGATTTTGCCGACTATGACTATTTGGAAAAATACGGAGATACCATGTATGAACCGGTGGACGGAGCCACAATGACAGATGCTTCTGCCGAAATTTTACAGGGATATACAGAGCAATCTAATGTTAATGTTGTGAAGGAAATGGTCGATATGATTACTATAACGAGAGCTTATGAGGCGAATCAGAAAGTCATCCGTTCCTACGACTCGATGTTAGATCGCGCGGTAAATCAGGTAGGCAGATTGCAGGGATAAGAAGTAGTTTCGGATAAATAAGAATTGTGGAGGTAGATGCTTATGATGCGTTCATTGTGGACAGCGGCAAGCGGAATGATCGGGCAGCAGAGCAATCTGGATGTGATTGCCAATAATCTGTCCAACATCAGTACGACAGGATACAAAACTCAGGCAGCTAATTTTAAATCATTAATATATCAGAATTTACAGAGGTATTCCACGACTACCACGGGGGATCCCAAGCCGGTTGGCGCCCAGGTGGGACTTGGCACGAGAGTGGCATCCATTACTTCGGATTTTACCCAGGGGCCTTTAAACGCTTCCGGCGGAGCCTTTGATTATGCCATTCAGGGAGAGGGCTTTTTCATGGTTCAGATGCCGGATGGGACTACAGCCTACACCCGAAACGGGCATTTCATTATGGCAGTTACCGGTGACGGCCTCGCCCTGACAGACAGTAACGGACGCCCGGTACTGGATACTGCGGGAAAACCCATTACTCTGGCAGGTACCTATCGCGCCAGCGAAATCGGGATAGATCAGAACGGAAATCTTACCTATCCGGACGCCAGAAATAATCCGCAGTATATCGGAATACAGATTGGTCTGGCTCATTTCCCAAATGCGTCCGGTCTGGACAAAGGTTCGGAATCCAATTATTTGGAATCCGCCGCTTCCGGCGTTCCGACTATTTATACGGCGTCAGATTTAAATTCCAAAATTGTTTCCGGATATCTGGAGAGCTCCAATGTGCAGGCGGCAGATGAAATGGTAAATATGATTATTGCCCAGCGCGCCTATGAGATGAATTCCAAGGCGATCATTGCTTCCGATGAGATGCTGCAGCAGGCAAATAACCTCCGCTCATAACAGGCAGCGCTTAGGCGCCGATAAATTATGAGAGAGGATAATTGGTAAGTTTTGAAGGGAGGAAACGATATGGCAATATCAATCGAAAACACATACCTGACCCAATATTCTACCGATGCGGCAGATTTTTCCGCCGACCGGGTTACAAACCAGATTAAACAGGCAGACACGGATGAGGAAACTCTGGACGCCTGCCGTCAGTTTGAGGCCTATATGATTCAGCAGATGTATAAAAATATGGAGCGGACAGCCAAGCTGTTTTCAGAGGAGGATGAGGACAGCGGCAACGATTATGTCGAGATGTTCTCCGATACCTATTTAGAAGATATTGCGAATCGGATGGTCAACAGCGGGCAGGGACTGGGAATTGCCGAGCAGTTGTATGAATCGATAAAACGTCAGAACCCATAGCGGATAGTATGACAGGGATTTCTGATACAAAAATAAAGTCAAGACTGTGAATATACTGTGACAATCGGATTGCGGTACAAAGAACGGTTTTGGCTTTTTCTTTTATCCTTATTGCAGTATTTTCCTAAAATGCTATAATAAAAAAAGAACAGTAGAAAAGGTGATACGATGGAAGAACGAAAGGGATATGTTTCCCACATTGTATTTCGCAATGCTGAGAATGGTTATACCGTATTTGAACTGGAAACCGCCGATGGCGATGAGGAAACCTGCGTGGGCAATTTTCCCTTTATCAATGAGGGAGAATATGTCTGTGTGCGCGGGGAAATGGTAACGCACCCTGTTTACATGGAGCAGATGAAGGTAACTTCCTACGAGGTTCGGGACCCCGACGATAAACTGGCGATGCTGCGTTATTTGTCGTCCGGAGCCATAGCCGGTATCCGCGGCGGTCTGGCAAAAAGAATTATTGATAAATTTGGGGATAAAACCTTTGAAATAATAGAGAAGGAACCGGAGAGGCTGGCGGAGGTAAAAGGGATCAGTGAAAAAAAGGCGCGGGGAATTTCCCGTCAGTTTGAGGAAAAACGGGAAATGAGAAGCGCCATGATATTTTTACAGCAGTATGGCATATCCAATCAGCTGGCCGTAAAAATATATCAGGCATACGGCACAGAGCTGTATGGCATTGTCAGGGAAAATCCCTACCGGTTATCCGAGGACATCTATGGCGTAGGGTTTAAGATAGCGGATGATATTGCCAAAAAAAGCGGCTTTTCCATGGATTCTGCCGAGAGAATCCGCGCGGGGATCTATTATGTTTTAAACAGGGGGAGCCAGGAGGGATATGTATATATGCCGGAGAAATTGCTTCTTCAGGAGGCGGTGTACCGGTTGGAAGTAAAGTGGGAGCAGATTATCGATGTATTAGAGAGAATGGAAGCGGAGAAGGCAGTCATATCAGCCGAATCCGAAGAGGGCAAAAATATTTATCTGCCGGCGCTTTACTATGCAGAGATGAATTGCGCCAGAATACTGTTTGATCTGAATGTCCCGATGAGGGGGAAAGTGAAGGGGCAGGAGGAAACGATCAGAAGACTTGAAGAAAGAGAACATCTGGAATTGGACGCAGGACAGCGCACGGCAATCAAAGAAGCGATGAACTGCGGCCTGCTGATCATTACCGGAGGTCCGGGCACCGGAAAGACTACTACGATAAATATGATCATCCAGTCGCTGCGGGAAGAGGGGCTCAGTATATTATTGGCGGCGCCCACCGGGAGGGCGGCAAAGCGGATGAGTGAAGCCACAGGCTATGAGGCGCAGACCATCCACCGGCTTTTGGAATACAATGGTTCTTTGCTGGAAAGTGAGAGCCGGGAGGAAAAGAAACAGTCTGAACTGTTTGGGCGCAATGAATGGAACCCATTGGAAACGGATGTGCTGATTATTGACGAGATGTCTATGGTGGATATTTATCTTTTCCATAGCCTTCTCAGGGCAGTGGCAGTGGGGACGCGACTGATACTGGTGGGGGATGTAAACCAGCTTCCGAGCGTAGGTCCCGGAAACGTATTGAAAGATATTATCCAGTCCCATTGTTTCAATGTGGTAAAGCTTTCCCATATTTTCAGGCAGGCGGCAGAGAGTGATATTATCGTGAATGCCCACCGGATAAATGCCGGGGAAGAAATTTCCCTGGATAATAAGAGTAAAGACTTTTTTTGCCTCAAAAGAGGAGATAGCCATGGGGTATTGGAGGTCATGCTGTGGCTGGTACGGGACAAGATGCCCGGTTATACAAATTGCACCCCCTTTGATGTACAGGTGCTGACTCCCATGAAAAAGGGAGAGCTGGGCGTGTATCGTTGTAATGAAATACTGCAGAAATATTTAAACCCGGAAAGCCCGGATAAAAATCAGATCGAGAGCCACGGCACCTTGTTTCGGGAAGGCGATAAAGTAATGCAGATGAAAAACAATTATCAGATAAAATGGGAAATTCGCGGTTATCAGGGTATGGCGCTCGAAGAGGGAGCCGGCGTTTTCAATGGGGATTGCGGCATTGTGACGCAAATTAATAATTTTGACAAGGAGATGACCGTCTGCTTTGATGATGAAAAATATGTAACCTATTCCCAAGGGAATTTTGAGGAGCTGGAATTGGCATATGCGGTTACGGTACATAAATCTCAGGGGAGCGAATATCCGGCGGTAGTCTTGCCTCTTTTAGCAGGGCCAAGACCCCTTATGAACCGGAATATTTTATATACCGCAGTGACCCGGGGCAAGCGATGCGTAACGATTGTGGGGGACCCGGAAACCGTAAAAGATATGATTCGGCACAAGCCGGAACAGCTGCGATATTCATCTTTGGACAAACAAATTCAAGAAATTGAAAAGAAAGAGGTGCAAAATGGATAAATATTTGGTATGATAGTATAAAGGCAGGGAGGGATTAGTTGAGGGCGTTGGATTTATTGTTTCCGGTAAAATGTCCGTTTTGCGGCAAAATTTTAAATCGGCATGGGCCGGGAGCCTGCGACAGCTGCCGAACCGGGCTGCCGGTAATAACGGAGCCCTGTTGTAAAAGGTGCGGGAAGCCGATTTTTACCCCGGAGGAGGAATATTGTGCGGATTGCCAAAAAAAAGACAGTCCGGTCTGTCGGGGAACGGCGCTGTGGGTTTATGACGAGCAGGTAAAAAAGGCAATAGCGGGTTTTAAATACGAAGGCTGTTATACGGACGGGGATTTTTTTGCCGGCGAGCTTTACCATTACCGGGGGAACAAAATACGAAGCTGGAATCCGGATGTGATAATACCGGTGCCGTTATATTGGAGAAAAAGGTGGTTCCGCGGCTTTAATCAGGCGGCATATCTGGCAGAAAAATTGGGAATGCTGCTGCAAATACCGGTTCTGGAACATGCCCTTATCCGTACCCGGTATACAAGACCTCAAAATAGTCTGGACAACAGAAAGCGGCAGCGCAATTTAAAAGGCGCTATTGAAGTCAATCCCGGATACAAAGGGCAGATATGCCGGTTCAGGCGGGTTCTGCTGCTGGATGATATTTACACAACAGGCGCCACGATAAGGGAATGCGCCGTCATCCTTCGTAAAGCAGGTGTGGAAAACGTATATTTTTCCTGTCTTTGCATTGGCAGGGATAATGAATACAGGAGGTAGATAGAATGGAAATAGTAACTTGTAAAAGCTGTGGTAAAATATTCAATTACATTTCGGGAGTGCGTATATGTCCTGTATGCCAGAAGGAACTGGAGAAAAAGTTTCTGGAAGTAAAAAAATATGTCCGTGAGCATCCCGATATTGAAATCCATGAGTTATCGACGGAAATGGATGTCAGCGTAGCGCAGATCAAGCGCTGGATTCGGGAGGAAAGATTGAAATTTTCAGATGATTCTCCTGTTGGCATTCCCTGTGAAAGCTGTGGAAAGACGATTAAGACCGGAAGATACTGCGAAGCATGTAAATCCACACTGGCAAATCAAATCCTGAATGTAACAGAGTCGAATGCCCCGAAAGGACAGCCGGCAAAGAGGAGAAGTTCAGAAAGTAAAATGAGATTTTTGGATAACTGATTCCAATAATATGACACACATATAACACAAAATTTCGACAGAGCAGCTTCCCTGTTTTTGCAGGGGAAACTGCTCTGTTTTTTAATCGTATTGGAAAGTTTGCCGCTTATATACGGTTGATTGCGTCTAAGAGTTCCTGCAATTCAAAGTGGGTATAAACTATTTCCGTAAGAGTTTGTCCCTTATGGCCAATAATTTTTTTGATTATTTTATCATCGACTCCGGCAGCAGTCATCATGCTGACGCAGGTGTGGCGGGTATCATGCGGGCGGTGTTTCATATTTAATGATTTCATAAGCGGTTTCCAGTAGGTATCATAGTAGTTTCGGTACAAAAAATGCTGTTGCTTGGTACTGCTGATTAAATAAGGACAGTCATTCCGGTAATACCATTGTTCAAAAAACGGATATACTTTTTCGGAAATCGGGACAAAGCGTATTCCGGCTTTTGTTTTTGCCTGTGCAATATAAAAATATCTTTTTTTTAAATTTACATTTTCTTTTTTTAAATCTAACAGCTCGCTAATCCGACAACCGCTGTAAATCAACATGAGTACAATAGTCGGATAGAGCTCTTTATTCGCAATTTCCCATAATTGCTCAATTTCATTCTGCCGAAAAGGAATCCTTTCATAGGAATTAGGATTGCGCTCTTTATATTGATTAATATCTAAATATTTGGAATAATCCTTTTGGCACAAGTCGTTCTGCAGAGCATATTTATAAAGCTGGCTGAATAGTATCTTTAGTTTTTTCAGGGATGGGTAATTTTTCCCGCAGTTGTCTATGATATGCTGCATGTGAAGCCGCCGCAATTCCGTAAAATTCATATTATAAAGGGGCTTGCAAATGGAAAATGCCGTGGAATATCCCTGGATGTTTTTCTTTGATATTTTGCAAAAATGTTCCTTAGACCATTTTTTATAAATATCTTCAAAGGTCAGATTAAGGTCGCCCAATTCATAGGGATTCTGCTTGTAATTGGCAAGCGCGATAATTCCCTCTTCTCTTGTTTTAAAATATCCGATGGTCTTAAACTGCTGGTGTCTTTTCCCCTCGTTATCCGTATACCAGCCTGCGGTAAACCTTGCGCGGTAGGGGTTCCTTCTGTTCCCGGGTAACTTCGATACATTTCCAAATCCATTAGGCAGACGCACGTTTATCACTTCTTTCTGTAAAATATTTTTCTTATTGTACTACGTTTATTATTACACATATATGACACATTTATTACTTTTTTTCAAAGATTAGGTCAAAAACATATACCTGTAAGATAAGTGTAAAATTCTCACCGAAGAAGCCTTCTTACAAATCCATGAAGTGGAGCACTAAGAA
>CANQYY010000016.1 GCA_947628225.1 uncultured Lachnospiraceae bacterium | reverse complement strand
GCATATGCGGCAAAAAATTCACTATTATCGTAAATATTTCTCATTGATAATTACCTCCACAACTTCCGATTTGTCGGGCAGATATATATATCCACTTTTCAATAAATTGTACCACAGAATCGTGAACAAATCTACCGTTAGCACCCCGACGTTTGCAACATGTTATTTACAATTTTCATTACTCATCTTAGACTTCCTTTCGGTTTTCGCCAGATACGCATTTTGTATCACAAAATGCAAGCCTGAAGGCTTTCTGGTCAGTGGACACCCCTGAAACCCCGATAATATGCAATACTATATAGTTTCTATATCAAAAATCGCCCTCCTCATATCATTTTTATATCATTTGGGGTAATTTCATATCATTCTTATATCATCGGAAATTTTCATTTTTCAATAACTATATCATTGTCATATCGCCCCTACATCATTTCTGTATCATTTTGGGCGGTTATCATATCATTCTTATATCATTAGAAATTTTCATTTTCCAGAAACTATATCATTTTTGCCATTTTCTATATCAGAGCAATATCAAGGCTATGTCGTTCTTACTTGTCAACAATTATTTTGTGATTTGAAAAAGTGGATGCAATGTTTTCACACTCCACCCACTCAACTATTAGTCCATTTTTTATCGTATTGAAGTTCCCTTCAATCTGTGTAAATCCTGTACAATTTTTCATTACCAGCCTTTACACATCCCCAAAAACAGACCTTTTCCCAAATCTCAGTCAGCTTACAATTTTGTAAGGTTGGAGGGGATTTAGAATTTTTCAAAAATTTTTATATCTTGTCGAATGCCCTTGGTTTGGGAATTAGAAATGCTTGCAGAAAACATAACTTTTTATAGGTTTTCGCATTTTCTCATTGAACGTGTGTAAAAACTGTGTAAAACGGTGTTTTTTTTGTGTACATTTCCGTGTACAAATAACAGGCTATGATGCTTTGATTTTACTGGCTTTTTCGCCATTTCGCGCAGCATCAATCTTGTCCATTTCGTCTCGCATCCGTTTGTCGTCCACATGGTTGTAAACTTTCATGGTAAGTGCCAGATTCTGATGATAATTGGTCATAGAAAATAAATTAGAAATATTCTTTCGCTTTATTTTTTGTTTTGACACAATAATCTTTACCTGTGCTATCCCTAACAAAAAAGGCTAAAGGTTTATTAATATCCAAATTATCCTTATTTTCTTGGAGAAATGTCTTAAATCTATCTATTTGTAATTGTAAGTCTATAAATTCTTCTAAGTCCAAAGTTCTTGGTAAATCTGTATATGCTAGCCTTTCAAACCAACCCGCTTCTGTTGGTTTGAGTATAATAACATCTCCTTTCTTCATGTGTACACCCTAATTTTGAACGATAAGTTTTCTGTTTCCAATATTTGTAACTCTAACTCCTATGTATTTCACAGAAGCACCTGTATTTTGATTGTATAGTTGAAAATTATCTATAAAATATATTTTTAATTTTTCTTATGAGTATACTTAGTCTGCCATAAAGCCACAATGACTGCTAAAGTTGTGGCTACCCCCCAAAGTTGCTCCTATTGCACCAAATGCCGTCCAAAAAAGATCCCAACACATAACACTTTATTTCTCCAATCTAAAATACTTTCATAAAATCCCAAATTTCTATAGTTTCTTAGGTTGATGAATAATTATGTATATATTCTTATTAGGTTCCATCTTTTCATATTCTTCCTTAAATAATAATGGATTTTTTATTATCTTGGATTTGTCATAAATAAAAAAATAAATATTTTTCTGCTTATATTGAACCATATCCGCCTTTATCTCTTCACCTAATTTTTTCTCACTCATACTATCCCTTGAACACTTTGCCTCTATGCAAGTATTTTGATCTATTAAAATATCCGTCCTGACAGTTTCATACCCTGTATCATCAGATACTTCCGCTCTTTCTTTCGGAAATAATGGTTTTAAATATGCAAAAAGCAAAAACTGTACATCATATTCATTATTAATAACTATGTAATTTGATAAAGACTTCGATATATTAGACTTTTTATGTGGTTTACGCTCGAGTAATGCTTCTACATACTCGTGAAAATTCTCCAAAACACGATACAATATCGTATTGTTACTATCCTCATTTAACAATTCAGTTATATAGGTTACAACACTTTCTTTCGCTTTCTGTCTATTTGCTGTAGTTTGTTCTTCTGAAAAATCATCTATCTCATAAAATGCTATTTGGTCTAATTTCTGCCATGTCGTAGGAGACATTTGTTGCTGTTTCATATATTTACTCAATGCAAAAACAGCTTTATGAAACTCCCTATCATCATTTGCTAATTTGGTTCGCTGTATTCCCTCTACAAAACTTCGTATTTCTATCGAACTTTCAAACATTAGTCTTCCCCACTTCCTTTATATTTAAAATAATTTAGGTATTATAAATCTATCCTAAACCTCATTTTCTTCCTCGTCAATCCACTCTCTCAATTTTTCCTGTAAGAGCTTTTTATCAGGCAAATACAATTTATACTCCGATGCATAAATATTAGCATCTTTTGGCAAAGTAATTTCTACTAGTGCATCATTCTTCTCTTTGCAAAGCAGAATACCAACCGTCGGATTTTCATCCTCCAATTTTTCGTACCTGTCATAATAATTTACATACATTTGCATTTGCCCAATATCTTGATGTGTCAATTTATCCACTTTTAAATCAATCAGCACATAACAACGTAACAGACGATTATAAAATACTAAATCCACAAAATAACTATCTTCATTAAAAGTAAATCTTTTCTGTCGTGCTTCAAACAAATAGCCTTTACCCATTTCCAACAAGAATTTTTGTAATTTATCAATAATCGCTGTTTCTAAATCAGTTTCTGAATATGCCGCCTTTTCCTCCATTCCTAGAAACTCAAGTACGGTAGGCTGTTTTACGATATCTTCTGGTTTTGTAACAATATTACCGTTTTGAGATAATTGCAACACGGATTCTTTATCTCTGCTAAGTGCCAGCCTTTCATATAAACTGGAATTATATTGTCTTTGCAACATGCGTACACTCCAAGCAGATTTAGAGGATTCAATTTCATAAAACCTTCGCTCTTCCTCGTTTTCAATACGCATCAATTGTAGATAATGCGACCACGATACGATAAAGGGTTGATTTTCTTCAAAAAAACGAAACACTGTTTCACTTTTTTCAATAGCAAAAAGGCTAAACACTGTTTCGCTAATTCGGTCTTTATATGTCAAATAAAATTTTCTTGCATTTTTTAATGTATCCTCTGAAAATCCTCTCCCAAACTCCCGTTGCAATTCCCCTGATAATCTTTGTATTACATACATTCCATATTTTGCACGTTTCTCACCCTTTTGCTGCACATCAACAATCCATTTTCCTAAAGAGTAATATGTCATAATCTGAATTACATTGAGTTGTTTTGCAACGATATTACGCGCAAAATGGATCAATTCCACGGAATCTGCACACAATTTATTCATCATCACATCATTATCTGCAACTGATTTTATCTCTTTTTGATTCATATCACATATCTCCTTAAAACAAAAACTTTGCCAGATTTCATTCAATACACGGTATTTATGTACAGCATCAGAAAGCATCTTCAATGTTTTTCCATCTGTCATCGCTCATACCGTCCACATACTCTGTGTTATTGATGTAAAGCTCTTCATTACTATCTCGGACGAATCCTCAATTCAGGTTATATTTCTTCGCATATTGTTTGAAAAGAGCATCCATATACACCACGAATAGGTACTGCTGTCTGGTATCTCCATTTTTATAGAACCTCTCTACATTTTCATTTGATTCGCAATAACGTTCAAATAATCGTTCTGACAGACTTCTGGTCTTATCTGTACAAAATTCGTTGGTATATTGCTTATATACATTTAAACGGAACAGCGTCTGCTTTTTACTTCACTATATTTATAAACCTCCACCTCTGGAATGGCAAATTCCATTGTCTTTGGTTCCAGTGTAAAATTCATCTGCCTGCCACCCATTTGTGTGGTAACGCTCTTAAAATCTATTTTCAACTGTTTTACATTATTTATGACAAAGGCATAAAAATCATTATTATCGAAAGCAATAAATTTGTATTTTGTCCGCTTCCCCTTACTAAACATACGCCGTAATATATTTTTACCTTTCCCGAATTTCCTTCACCTTACAATTTGTAACCGTTTGATTCCCCTCATCGTCAAGCCGCTTTTTCAGTACCTTCCAATAATTTCGCGCGCCTTGATAAGTTTTTTCTTCGTCCCATGCCGTGCGAATTTTTTTATCTTCAAATCATTGTATTTTATCGTTCTCCATTGCTTTTCCCTCGTATACTTTATATAATAACCATATCATAAACCGGATAATAGCTCAACATATTACGCAGATATTGACAAAAAATCAGTCTTTATAGACTTTTCATCACACCAGAATCAAGTATATCAAAGCTATATTAATTTATCAAGGAATCAAAAAAGGAACCGACTAATTACAAAAAAACAAGGGAGGCAGCTTCCTCACGAAGTGCCTCCCTCCGGGACATCTCTTTTTTTAAGCCTGATAATCATAATGTAACACGACAGCAGACAACGGCGGCAGATAGAGCTCTATCTCATAGCCGGTCTTTTGCTTCTTCCCTTTTTCGTCAGCAATTTTTACTCTTCGTGCTGTAATCGCTTCTTTGTTCAGGCGTCCTTTTCCGCCATATTTTTCATCATCCGAATTCAGGATCTCGGTATATTTTCCCCTGCATGGCGCCTTTACCGTATATTTCTCATGGGCTATCGGCGTGAAGTTCAGGATAAACATCAACTGGTTTTTCGCTGTCTTTCCCCGCCGGACAAAGGCTACGGTACTGGTTTCCGGACGACTGCAATCCATCCATTCAAATCCCATCACATCAAAATCGTTATAATAAAGAGCATGGTATTTTGTGTAGAGATGGTTTAGATCCCGGATATAATCCTGCATTTTTTTATGCCGCTCATCCTCCAGAAGAAACCAATCCAGACTCCTTGTTTCCGCCCATTCCCGTTTCTGGGCAAATTCCTGTCCCATAAACAGAAGTTTTTTCCCGGGATGGCCATACATAAAGCCATAGGCAGCGCGGAGCGCCGCATATTTATCGCCCTCCAGTCCGGGCATTTTATTCCACAGGGAACATTTTCCGTGTACTACCTCGTCATGGGAAAGCACCAGAATGTATTTCTCACTGAGATAATAATCAATACTAAAGCACAGCTGTCCGTGGTGGAACTGTTTAAAATACGGGTCTAACTTCATATATTCCAGAAAGTCGTTCATCCAGCCCATATTCCACTTATAGGAAAAGCCCAGACCGCCTTTTTTTACCGGAGCCGTAACCCCCGGCCATGCGGTGGATTCCTCGGCAATGATATAAGAACCCGGCTGTTCTTTTGCCATAACGGAATTTAAATGCTGTAAAAACTCTACCGCTTCGTAATGTTCATTTCCCCCGTCCTTATTCGGCAGCCATTCCCCATCCCGTTTTCCATAATCCAGATAGAGCATGGAAGCAACGGCGTCCACGCGAAGCCCGTCAATATGAAACTTATCGACCCAGAACAGGGCATTGGCAACGAGGAAATTCCTTACCTCCTTGCGTCCGTAGTCAAAAATGTAAGTACCCCAGTCGGGATGTTCTCCCCGGCGCCTGTCCGGATGCTCATATAACGCCTGTCCATCAAAATTTCCCAGACAGTGGGCATCCTTCGGAAAATGCGCCGGTACCCAGTCTAAGATAACCTGAATGCCGCGCCGGTGCATTTCATCCACAAAGTACATAAAGTCCTTTGGCTCGCCATAGCGGCTGGTGGGAGCATAATAACAGCCTACCTGATAGCCCCAGGAACCGTCAAAGGGATATTCGGCAATTCCCATAAGCTCAATATGCGTATAGCCCATATCTACTACATAATCCCCCAGCATGGACGCCAGTTCCCGATAGCTGTAGTTTCCGTTATCGTCCTCTTCCACTCTCTTTTTCCAGGAAGCCAGATGTACCTCATATATATTCATTGGCTCTCTGTCGCGCTGTGACACCGGCCTTTTTTTGAATTTTTTCCGGTATTCCTCATCCTGCCACTCATAGCCGGACAGGGAGGTAATGCGGGATGCGTTATCCGGCCTAAGCTGTGCGTAATTACCGTAGGGATCAGTTTTATAATGCTTCTCTCCATCCCTTGCGGTAATCTCATATTTATAGGCAGCCCCTTCCCAGGCTCCCGGGATAAATAATTCAAAGATTCCGCTGCCGCCATGTAACATCATCCTGTGCAGACGGCCATCCCACATATTAAACTCACCGATCACACTGACACTGCGGGCAGACGGCGCCCACACCGCAAAGCGGGTTCCCCTGACGCCCTGTATTGTTTCCAGATGAGCTCCCAGTTTCTCATAGATCTGATAGTGCTTCCCCTCGCCAAAAACATAACAGTCAAAATCTGTAATCTGTTTCTCGTAAGCATAGGGGTCCTCTATTTCAATCACGTCGTCCTCTGTATATTTTACCCGGAACCGATAGCCGTCTAAAAAATCTTTCTTCTTTTCAATCACATAGCCGAACAGGCCTTCTATTTCCATCGGCTCCATTTCGCCGGCAACCGTTCCGTCTTTGCTCAAAACCCAGACTGTTTCGGCGCAGGGGCGGTATGCCGTAAAAATCTGCACACCCTCCTCCTTAAAAATGTGGCAGCCCAGTAAATCCTGCGGAGCATTGATGATACCTTCCTCCAACTCTGCCATAAGCTCTTTTCCGGCCCATTTTATCAGATATTGATTCATCCGTAGCCCTCCACCGTTAACCAATTTTATCCAGTAAATCCTTCACGATTGCCGCCAATTCCTCTGACTTTTTCTCTGCATCGGAAAGATTGCTCCCTACCACGCCAAAATATACTTTAATTTTGGGCTCGGTTCCGGATGGCCGTACACATAACCAGGCATCCTCTGTCAACTCAAAATACAGTACATTGGATTTGGGAATCCCGGTCGGCTTTGTCGCGCCGGTTTTCACATCCCGGATCACATCCAGAAGATAATCTCTCGTCGCTGTTACCTGATATCTGCCAAACTCCATCGGCGGATTCTGGCGAAGCCCGTCCATGATGGACTTAATCTTTGCCAGCCCCTCAATTCCCTTATGGGTAATAGCAATTACACTGTCTTTATAATAACCGTATTTCTCGTACATATCTATCATGGCGTCCCAAATTGTCTTACCACGCAGCTTATAATAAGCGGCTGCCTCGCAGAGCGCCATAGAGGCCACAATAGCATCCTTATCTCTGGCATGAGTACCAATCAGACAGCCATAGCTCTCCTCAAAGCCGAAGAGATAATGGCCCTTTCCGGTTGTTTCCATACGCAGGATTTCTTTTCCTATCCATTTAAAGCCGGTAAGGCATTCCGTTACCTTAATCCCATAATGCTTTGCCATGGCGTCTACCATATTCGAGGTAACTACCGTCTTGATCAGCTCGCCATCCTCCGGAAGTTTTCCCTCTAATGCCTGCTTCTGTCCAATCTCATAATCTGCCAGAAAACAGCCGGACATATTTCCCGTTAAGCAGATATATTCGCCGGATTTTGTATCCTTTACATAAACACCCAGACGGTCGGCATCCGGGTCTGTTGCCAGTACCAAATCCGCATCCTTTTCCTTTGCCAGTTTAAGCGCCAGTTCAAAGGCTTCCGCGGCTTCCGGGTTCGGATAGCTGACTGTCGGAAATTCGCCGTCCGGCAGCTCCTGTTCCGGCACTACATATACATTCGTAAAACCAAGTTCCTTCAGGATGCGGCGTACCGGAAGATTTCCGGTGCCGTGAAGCGGCGTATAAACAATCTTTAAATCAGCAGATGCCTTTTTTATGCAGTTTGGATGGAGGACGTTTTTCTTTAGCTCCTCCATGTAACGGTCATCCACTTTTTTCCCGATGACCTCATACAGGCCGGCTTTTTTTGCTTCCTCCTTATCCATGGTCTTAACGGCGGCATAATCCGTTACTGCTTTTACCTCATCCATAATGCCGCTGTCATGGGGCGGGGTAATCTGCGCCCCGTCTTCCCAATATACTTTATATCCGTTATATTCCGGCGGATTGTGACTTGCCGTTATATTAATGCCTGAAATGCAGCCCAGCTCACGCACCGCAAAGGACAGCTCCGGCGTCGGGCGAAGAGATTCAAATACATAAGCCTTAATTCCGTTAGCAGCCAGACAGCAGGCGGCTTCATCGGCAAACTCCGGCGACATGCGGCGGGAATCATAGGCAATCGCCACCCCTTTTTTCTGTCCGTTTTGTTTTACAATATAATTAGCAAGCCCCTGTGTCGCTTTCCGGACCGTATAAATATTCATACGGTTTGTTCCCGCCCCGATAATTCCTCTCAGGCCTGCTGTTCCAAATTCCAAATCGGCATAAAAACGCTCTTTTATTTCATTTTCATCTCCGGCAATACTCTCCAGCTCTGCCTTTGTTTCCGCATCAAAATATGGATTTTTAAGCCAAGCCTCATATGTTTCTCTGTAGTCCATAATTTCCTCCTATCCGCCGTTATCCGGCTTCCTTTTTTATTTATTTCACTCCCTTGTCGGAAAGTTGAGTCATATTTTTCGCAGCGTATATTATCCGCTGCCCTTCTTTTCCAGCGCCGGAAAACTCCAGCTGATGTCTTGGCTGTCGTCCGGTATCTCAATGCTGTAGCTCTTTGTTTCGCAGTTTTCCTTTGTCAGCGTCACCGTGACGCTGCCAAGCATTTTGGTAAAGCTGCAGGGCGCCTCCCCCTTATAGGTTCCATTAACATATACCGCCGCGCCGACCGGCGCGCTTACCGTAACCTTATGCTCCGTATCATAATCCGCCTGAGAGGTCGCAGGAGAAGAATCATCGGAAGAAACAGAGGATTCCGAATCCTCCTGGGAATCCACCTCTGCCGTTTCCTCTGCCAGATCGATACGGATAATCGGAGCGGCATCCTTGA
This sequence comes from uncultured Lachnospiraceae bacterium, assembly GCA_947628225.1. GTDB lineage: Bacteria > Bacillota > Clostridia > Lachnospirales > Lachnospiraceae > Eubacterium_F. The sequence goes on along the minus strand of CANQYY010000016.1, from coordinate 32,815 downwards.
TATGGATAATCCCGCTGTACTCATTATATCCCTCTAAAATAACCCTTACCGAATGCTTTCCATATTTCATGGACACCGTTTTCGAGTAGTCCGTCAGGCTCCCATTAATGTACAGCTCAGCGCCCGACGGTTCAACAATAAACTTTACCCGGGCGGTGTCCGGCAGTTGGGACTGATATTTCGACATATTGACATCCGTTATCCGGTTTCTCTTTACCTCAATAGCCGCGGAGGAGGTCAAATCCCCATTTGCCATCGTGATTTTCCGGGTTCCCTCCGGCACGGTCAACAGCATGTCCTTTGATACCGGTAAAATCGCCTCCCCCTGTACAGTCAGGGTTCCTCCCAGAAAATCTTTATATCCGGTGGGGCGTATATAACCATGTCCCTTTGTCACTACCAGAGAATAGGCCTGTCCCTTAACGCCCCGGAAAGTCACCTCGTCATTTTCCGTCAGCTCCATGGGCTGAATCTGTTTTCCCTCGGAAATAACAGCTATCCGATCCGAATATCCATAGGTCACGCCCTGCACGGTCACTCTCTTCTGACTGGCATCCACCGATACTTTTGCATTCTCGGTTTCTATTATATCTGCGGATTCCTTCAGCTTTACCAGTTTTCCCCCATCCACGCCGGTATACACATCGCAGACATCTCCTGCCTCAATCTCCTCCATGGACATATCTCTGTCGTTTTTGGAGTAAATGAGGGTACCTCCGGAATATCCGTAGCTCTCATCACTGTCCCGTAACGTATTGTAAAAAACAATCCTCTGATTCAGCGTATCCACAGATTTGACAACACCGACAAAATCCGCTGTTTCCTCAATCGCCGGGGAACTGCCAGGCTTTTCGGTCGCCGCCGTCTTCCGCCTGTTTAAAGAACAGCCGCTCAAACAGATAAGGACAGCCGCTATGCCGACGATAAACATTATCGGTTTTCGCACTCTCATTTTCCACCTGCCATTTTCTCTTTGTTACTCTTTCCTTCTTTTTCCTATGTATATTGATTGTATCACAATTTTGACATGAATTCCAGAAAATGTTTTTTTGCTTTTTCCTGTTCCCGCACACCGATTAGTTTTTCCATATTTTTATTAGAAATCCATGACTTTTTGCCATTGATATACTGATTCAAAAGCTTCCAGTATTTTACCGGATATCCCAGCACAATAGATAAAAACTCTTTCTCCTCTTTTTTTAAGCCAAGCTCGCTCTGGTACGCTTCCAAAACTACCTTCCCCTTTTCGGCGTTCCAGCTATTTTTTTCCATTACCTTACGAAAAAAATAGGCAAGGTCCATTAACTGCATGCCAAATGCCGCCCGTTCAAAATTGGTCGTTGCCACACCCGTCTTTGTTATAATTAAATTATGATAATTATATTCGCCATGGCAGACATCCTGCGTTTCATGGCCGTTTTTTTGAAAATAATCAGATTTTTCCAGTCTTTCCTTTGCCTGTTGCGCCTGACTGAAAAACCCATGAAAACATTCCATGGCAAATAACTCAAACTCGTTTTTCCGCTTTTTTTCCTTCATATATCCGTACACCCGTTTCATTTCCCGGTTATGGCGCTCATATTTTGCCAAAAGGCATTCGGAAACCGGCACTTTTTTTTGCGCCAGCTGCCTGAGATTTTTGTGCAGGCGTCCCAGGTTCTGTCCTGCTAAAAAAAGCCCCTGACGGCTTTTATAATCACATTCATCTCCATAAAACCACTGATAAACCACATACTTTTCACCGCTTTCCCACTCGGTAACAAGTTCCCCCTCCCGGTTGGGAATGACATAGTCGGTCATGCTGATCCCGTTTTCCATCAAGTGGTTTTTAATATAATTTTCAAAGGCAAAATGACTTTTTATTTCACTGTATTCACGCATCAGACGGGGACCCTCGTTGGTATCAAGAAGCACCGCCCCTCTTGCCCGGTAACGGTTTTTTACCTGAAAACCGTATTTTTCTATGGTTTGTTCCTGCCTATCGTCCACAAAACCCCTCCTTATCTGCCACTTTGTCTGCCTTAAATTCTATGATTTCCCTGAAAAAATATGCGAAAATCATATTTATTTTTTTCCTGTCGTATATTTAAACAAAACCTGCGGTAATTCATGCCGCAGCACTCTGAATGGAGGTTCCCATGCGGATACGTTATCTGATCGCCACCGTTATTCTCTCAGTTTTCCTTACGTCCTGCAGCTGCGCCACTTCCGAAGCGACTCCTACCAATAATGCCTTTACCGAATTTACCGACGAGCTGTTCCGTTCGCAGTCCGGCTCGGACTCCCTTACGCTGGGCTACACCCTCGCCCACCCGGAAAATTACGGAATTACCGACCTGCCTAAAGGATTTTCCTCTTTTTCCTTTGAGGATCTGAAAAAAGAAGCCCTGTCCCTTGAAAATCTTCTGGCTGCCCTGAAACAATTCGATAAGAATTCTCTTTCCTTCGAGCAGCAGGTTCTCTACGATACGTTAGAGGATACGTTAGAATTAGATATACAGGGGCAAAATTATCTTGCCTTCTCGGAAAGCTTCGGCCCGACCACCGGAATCCAGGCGCAGCTTCCCGTCCTGCTGGCAGAGTTCCGGATTGAAGACAAAAAGGATCTCACACAATATTTTTCCCTTTTGCAAACCGTCCCGGACTATTTTGACTCCCTGCTCTCTGTCGAGGAAAAAAAGAGTTCCCTCGGGACATTGCCCTGCCGTTCTACTCTCCGCAATATCATTGCCCAGTGCAATAAATTTTTGTCGGATTCCGGCACAAACCTTTTACTTCCTACCTTTCAGAAAAAAATAACCGGCTGCTCCTTTTTGTCGGAAAAGGAAAAAAAGGAGGCCATTGCCCAAAACAAAACCTATGTAAATACTTATGTGCAGCCGGCATATAAAAATCTGTGCGCCGGGCTTACCAGACTATTATCTCTTGCCGGAGAAGAAGGATCTCTCTCCCAATATCCAAACGGGAAGGAATATTATCGTCATCTGGTACGCCGGACTACCGGCTCCTCGCTTTCCCTTGAAGAACTCCAGACCCTGCTGACCGAGCGCCTTCGTACCGCGCAGAACACGCTGCTTCAATATGCGGCAAAGGATCCCTCTCTTTTTTCCTCCTGCCAAAGCTATGTCACCCGGTATTCCTCCCCTGATGTGATTTTATCCTCCCTGCAAAAGCAGATAACCGAGGATTTCCCGGTATGCGACGGCACAAACTGCGAAATAAAATATGTCGATGAATCTCTGGAAGACTATTTAAGTCCCGCCTTTTATCTGACGCCTCCCGTGGATGACAGCGCCAACAATGTTATCTATATAAACGGCTCCGAAAAATATGACCGTTCTTCCCTTTTTAACACGTTAGCCCATGAGGGTTATCCCGGTCACCTGTACCAGACCTGTTATATGCACAGTAAAAAACTTCCTCTTTTGCGCCACATATTAGATTACGGCGGATATACAGAGGGCTGGGCGACCTACGCCGAAATTTATTCTTATAAATATACCGGCATTTCCCGGGATGAGGTCGGCATTCTGCGGAATAATATGATTGCCTCCCTGTGCCTGTATGCTCTTTGCGATATTGGCGTACACTATGAAAACTGGGATGAAAATAAAATAAACAATTTTCTCAACCAGTATGGCTCTTATCGCCCAGAAACGGCCTCCTCCGTCTATTCCGCCGTGGTGGATGAACCCGCCTCGTATTTAAAATATACGGTGGGATATGTGGAATTTGACCGGCTGAAGGATAGGATGAAGAAAAAGCTGGGAGCCGATTTTACGGAAAAAACCTTCCACACCTATGTGCTGGATATGGGGCCTGCCTCCTTTGATATACTGGCGCATTATATTTCCGTCTGGTACGCACAAAACGGTTGCAAATAACTTTTTTTGTTGCTATACTTTTTATATTAATATCTTGCAGAATCGGGCAGGAGAAAGGATTTGGTAGAGAAATATGACCGAAAACCTGACAAAGAAAACTAAAAAGAAAAATCGTACTATACCGCTTTTTGTAAAGTGGATTATCGTTCTTGTTTTTTTACTGGTTATTGCCTTTTCCGTTTTTTATGTCTACATGAAACAGCAGAGCAACCCCAATCATATCGTACAGCAGTATGTAGAAACCTTTCTCTCAAAGGATACCTCCGCTCTTTTTCAGGAACTGAAATTTACGGAGGGCGCTTTTACTACACCGGAAACACTGCGGGCTTCTCTGGAAGAGCTTTATAAATACAGCACCCTTACCTCTTATAGTCTGGTACAATACGAAACATCCAGCCCGGATACCATTCCCTATGGCATCCAGTACGGTAATAACAGCCGGGGCGATGCTTTCAATCAAACCCTCACCCTGAAAAAATCTTCGGAAAAACGCTACTTTTTATTTGATAAATGGGAAATCGACACCTCTGAATTGTTAGCCAGAAACTGCACTCTTGGCGCCCCCGCCGGAGCCACTGTCTATATGGACGGAAAGGAAGTGACCGGTAACTCCCCCCATGTGCCGGATGGAAAAAACGAGAACCTTTTTCTTTATTCTCTGGGAGATATGTTTACCGGCACTCATACTATCCGGGTTTCCATGAAGGACTTTCAGGACTATTCCACCTCCTTTTATCTGAAAAGCGGAGATTACAGCAGTCAAAATATTTATACCATAACCCCCAGCCTGCTCTCTATTACGGAGGCAACGGAAAAGAATCTTTTGAAAAAAACGGAAAAACTGATCCGCTCTATTTATAAAAATGCCCTCGGGGAAAAACCCTTTGAAAAAATTGCCGGGGAATATGCGTTTGAAACTTCCGAACAGGAACGGCTTTCCCAGGCATATAACACCCTGGTAACCAACCATATAAAATCCGCCACTCATCTGACGAGAGTATCCTTTTCAGACTTTCAGGCGAAGGCTTCTGTTACCTATGCGGAAGATGGGTGCTATGCAGTAAAAGTAACTTCTGATATGGATTATACGGCAGATAGCGTTGTTGTCAGGGAAACTCTGCCGGGAAATGAAACTGCGGCAGGCCAGAGCAAATCTACCTCCGGCAGTTCCCAATTTACAACGACCTTCCATTATAAAAATGGAGTCTGGTCTGTTTTTGGCACGACGGCGCTGGATACCTGTATATACTATATAAAATATTAATCAAATGCTGTCCTGCCGGCAGCAGAATGGAGGAAACCCTATGGGAAACTTTTGTACAAATTGCGGACGCCCGCTAAAGGAAGGCGAAGTATGTAACTGCGCCCGGGAGGAGGCAAATCAGCCGCAGCCACAGGCTGAAGCACAACCGCAGCCACAGGCTCCGGTTCCGCCAAAAGCGCCGGGACAGAGCACCGCAGCATTAAAAGCGGGACTTCAAAATCTCCTGACCGCTGTGAAAACCATATTTAAAAATCCGGAAGAAGCGGCTGCGACGTTGGGAAAAGAGGAAAACTGGCTGATGGCAATCCTTCTTATTGCCGCCCAAGCTGTTTTGTCCGGCCTCTTTTCTCTGGCTACCGTCGGTATCGGCTTTGCCGTTTTTTCATTCCGGGGCGGAGATCTTGCCATCCTCTTTTTCTTTACCGTTATTTGTTCCCTGCTTCTTTCCGCTGCCATGCTCGGACTGTATTTATGCTTTGGCAAGGCGTTTAAGGGCAAACTGACTGCCAAATCCGCGCTGGCTGTTATCGGAAACCGCTGTTTTATTACCATACCGCTGACAGTTGTGGCGATTTTGTTTACCATGCTCCATGCCCTTTTTGGAATTATTCTTTTTACCGCCGGCGAATTTTTTGCCCTGCTCCTTCTCTTCATCACCATACAGAAGAGTTTTGGGATTTCTGTGAATAAGGCATTTTGGGTTGTCGGTCTAACTGCCGTCATTATCTTTGTCTTATTTATTATCATGTTTACCATTTATGTTAACTTTAATATCAAAGACTTGTTCTTTGGCGGAATGGGCAGTTTTTATTAATATTTCATCTTTTCGTTGACTTTTCAGGGAAAAAAATCTATACTTAATTAAAAATGCCTGAACAGGGTACTTTTGATTTAAGTAATTTTGATATTTATAAATTTTATTACAGGAGGTTTTTTTCAATGGCAACAAAAGCAAATTACAAACTGGAAGAAATTGGCGCCGGTAAGGTTGGTTTTTCCAAAACCCGCGCTATCATTGAGGCAGGATTCTATGGAAACAACGTAGTAAAAGTAAATACCTTAAAAGAGGCATATAATTTAGCAAAAAATTCACCGGGAACCATTGTTACGGATATGCCGGTATACAGAGGAGAGGAATTCGGACTGGATTCCGATGCCAGGGTACTGCTGTTTAACGACGGCGCCGTAACCGGACGCTATGCAGCCGCCCGCCGCATTAAAGGAGAGCCGGGTGTCGATGCTCCGAAACTGGATAAGGTAGTTATGGACGCTATGTACAAAACCCGTTTCAAAAAATTATACCACGCTCAGGTATTTGTCGGACTCGATCCGGAATTTATGGTGAAAGCCCATCTTCTTATTCCGGAAGGAGAAGAGAATATTATGTACAACTGGATGTTAAACTTCCAGTATATGTCCGACTGCTATGTGAAAATGTATAAGGAGTCCAAAGCCGTTGGCGATGGCAAAGAAGCGGATATTTATATTTTCTCTGACCCGCAGTGGAAACCGACTACAAGTCCGGATGTGGACTATAGCTGTTTAAGCGATGATCAGACTTTGTGCTATTTTGATACCGATGAAAACTGTGCCGCTATCCTCGGCATGAAATATTTTGGAGAACATAAAAAGGGTACGCTGACTATGGCATGGGCGATTGCAAACCGCAACGGCTACGCTTCCTGCCACGGTGGACAGAAGGAATATACATTGGCTGACGGCTCCAAATACGTTGCTTCTGTATTTGGCCTGTCCGGTTCCGGTAAATCTACCCTGACCCATGCAAAGCACGACGGAAAATACGGTGTTACGGTTCTCCATGACGATGCTTTCATCATTAACACGGACACCTGTGCTTCTATTGCATTAGAGCCTACTTATTTTGATAAGACAGCAGATTATCCGACAGGCTGTCCGGATAACAAATATCTTTTAACTGCCCAGAACTGTTCCGCCACTCTGGATGAGGACGGCAAGGTTCAGTTAGTAACAGAGGATATCCGTAATGGTAACGGACGCGCTATCAAGTCGAAGCTGTGGTCGCCAAACCGCGTAGATAAAATTGACGCTCCGGTTAATTCTATTATCTGGATTATGAAAGACCCCTGTATCCCGCCTGTTGTAAAACTGAAGGGTTCTGCCCTGGCATCCGTAATGGGCGCAACTTTGGCAACCAAGACTTCAACAGCAGAGCGTGTAGCCGCCGGCACTGACCTGAATGCGCTTCGCATTGTTCCTTATGCGAATCCGTTCAGAACGTATCCTCTGGTAAATGACTATGAGAAATTTAAAAAGCTGGTAGAGGAAAAGAATGTTGACTGCTATATTGTAAATACCGGCGACTTTATGGGCAAAAAGGTACAGCCAAAGGATACTCTCGGTATTCTGGAGGCCATTGTAGAGGGCAAAGCCGCCTTCAAGCAGTGGGGACCTTTTGAAGACATTGAAATCATGGATTGGGAGGGCTTTGTTCCGGATCTGAATGACGCCTCTTATAAAGAAGCGCTGAAAAATGCAATGCAGAACCGTGTAGACGCCGTAGAGAAGTTCTCTACCGATAAGGGCGGATATGACAAGCTGCCGGAGGAAGCGCTGGCTGCATTGAAAAAACTGGTTGACGAACTGGCTTAACCGTAAATATCTGAAAACCAAAAACTCTCAGCTTTTTAGCTGAGAGTTTTTTTCTGTCCTTTTTCCCGCGATTGTCACTTTTTATAGCGATAGCTCTCTCCTTTTTTCAGGGAAAAGCTCCTTTCCTTTCCATTTATTACCAGCTTCAGATTTTCCACATTGCACATTGCCTCGGCAGTAAGTTCCGTTATCTCTCCGTTTTCCCATGAAAAATCATACCGGACTCCTCCCCGTCCCCGGATTCCCGTAATTTCGCCCTTGTCCCATTCCTTCGGGAGCGCCGGTAAAATTACCGTCCTCCCGCCGTTGGATTGCAGCAGCATTTCACCTATGGCTGCTACGGCGCCAAAGTTCCCGTCAATCTGAAAAGGCGGATGGGTATCTAACAAATTGGGCAGCGTAGATTTTTTTAGCAGGGCTATGAGATTTTGATAGGCGCTCTCCTTTTCCCATAGCCTGGCGTACAGATTAATGATCCATGCCCGGCTCCAGCCGGTATGCCCTCCCCCGTTTTGGAGGCGCAGGGCAAGAGTAACTCTGGCCGCCTCAGCAAGCTCCGGGGTTTTATCCACCATAATCTGAGTGGAGGGAAACAGACCATAAAGATGCGAAATATGGCGATGCCCCGGTTCTGCCTCGCCGTATTCTTCTATCCACTCCAGCAGCTGCCCCTTTGTCCCGATTTTCATTGGCGGCAGCTTCTCCAAACGATTGCGGACCTGAGCAAGAAAATCAACATCCTTTTCCTGTAAAAGCTCTGCCGCCTGCAAAAACTGACAAAACAAATCCCGCAGAATTTCATTGTCCATCGTTACGCCAAAACTGTAACAGCCCCTTGTCCCATCCGGCAGAATATAAGTATTCTCCGGGGAAACCGACGGGCAGGTCACATAATATCCTTTATGCTCCACTAAAAAATCTACAAAGAAAAGCGCCGCCTCTTTTACGACCGGATACATTTCTTTCAAAAAATCCATATCCCCGGTATATGCATAATGCTCCCAAATATGAGTGCAGAGCCACGCTCCTCCCATAACCCAGTAGGTTGCCGGAATATACATATCCTGCGGCGCCGTATCCGCCCAGATATCGGTATTATGATGCGCGGCAAACCCCCGGCAGCCATACATTTTTTCTGCCGTTTCTTTCCCATTCTCCGCCATCCTTTTTAATAAATCAAAAAGGGGCCGCTGGCACTCCGAAAGCCCCAGGCTTTCTGCCGGCCAGTAATTCATCTGGGTGTTAATATTAATGGTGTATTTAGAGCCCCACGGCGGATTCAGGCTGTCGTTCCATATCCCCTGCAGATTAGCGGGGAGAGAATCCGGGCGGCTGCAGGAAATAAGCAGGTACCGTCCATAATCAAAATAAGTATTGATAAGTCCGTTATCTATATCCTCTGCCGCCAGACGCCTGTCGGTGGGTATGAATTCCTTCTGCCTATTGTAATCCAGCTTCAATCGGCAGGTTTGAAAATAATGCCGGTATTCCTCTATATGACGCCTTTTCATTTCCTCATAGTCTTGCTGCGAAGCCCTGCTAAGACATTTTTTTACCGCCTCTTCCGGATTTTTTTCCCGGAAAGTAGTAGCCGCCGTAACAAAAATAGTAACGGTATCTGCCAGACGGGTTATCACATGCTCTCCCAGGGTTTCCACTCCGGCTCCCTCCGCCTTCATCCGAATGCCGGCGCAGAAATTTACCCCGCCGTCACCGGTATTTCCGGAAAAATAAGCGGCATCCGAATCATGCCATGCCCGATTATAAAAACATTTTCTGCTAATCATCGCCCCCACGGAAACACTGGCGGGGCGGTCCGCGCTAAGACGGGTCACTATAACATTTTCTTCCTTCGCGGCAAAGGTTTCCCTTGTATAAGTGATGCCACTCACTTTATCTTTTACCCTTACCCTGTGGACTGCGGTTTCCAAATCCAGCTCTCTCTCATATCCGGCGAGCTCTGTCACCGTATCCATTAAATCCAAATACATATCCCCCAGAGTCTGATAACAGCGCTCACTCTGCGGAGTTCCGGTAAAAGAATATTTTAACAGGCGTTCTGCCTCCTGTATTTTCCCCTTAAAAATAAGCTCGCGTATGATTGGAAGATTCCGTTTCGCATCGGGATTTACCCTGTCCGCCTTCCCGCCATGCCATAGAGAATCCTCGTTTAACTGGAAATGTTCTGCATCCGGCTCGCCAAAAATCATCGCCCCCAGCTTCCCATTTCCCACAGGCAGCGCTCTCTCCCATTCTCCTCCCGCGGGCATATTATAAAATAACCGACTCATCCTGCTCCTCCTTTTTGAAAAAAAATAAGAGCAGCCTGTCCATAAGGATGCTCTTATTCCATTCTGTGTTTCTGGATAATTTGCTCGTATCTGCGGCTGGACGCCTCCATTTCCTCTTCCATGATCTCCAGTTCCGTATCTTCCTGATCTAACTCTTCCAGTAATCCGAACAAATCGTCATCCGTTAAAAATTGCTCCATCTTCCCCTCCTTTGCTGTGTTCCCATAACAAAGTATCTGTTATTATCATATCATAAATTTTTTTTCACTACAAGTAGTTTCCCTTGCAAATTCTAAAAAACTATTATAACATTTAAGTATAAATTTTTTGAATGAGGAAAGGGGGCATTTCATGTCAATGAACAGCACACCAAAGGGCGAACGGGTCCATATTGCCCTGTTCGGCCGCCGAAATGCCGGTAAATCCAGCCTTATTAACGCCATTACCGGACAGGATCTGGCGATTGTATCCGAGGTAAAGGGTACAACCACCGACCCGGTTTATAAAGCGATGGAAATTCTTCCTCTCGGACCGGTTATGTTAATAGATACTCCCGGACTGGATGATGACAGCATTCTCGGCGAGGAGCGGATAAAAAAGGCGAAAGGCATTTTAAACAAAACGGATATTGCCCTGATCGTAGCCGACGGCGCCCATGCCGCTTCTGATTTTTCCTTTGAACGATCTATCTTGGATCTGATTGAGAAAAAGGACATTCCTTTCCTGGTTGTCCTGAACAAACAGGATGAATGGAAGGAAAAAGAAAAGGAAATTTCCAATATGGGAGATATATGCGTCAGCTCCGTTACCGGCTACCATATCCATGAACTAAAGGAAATGATAGCAAAAAAAATACCGGCAGACGACCAGACCGGAAAGCTTGTCGGCGACCTTTTAGCGCCGGAGGATTTTGTCGTCCTTGTCGTACCTATTGATTCGGCAGCGCCGAAGGGACGTCTTATCCTGCCCCAGCAGCAGGTAATCCGGGATGTCTTAGAAGCCGGCGCCAGCGCCATGGTCTGTCGGGATACCGAGCTGGAAGCTACCCTTAAAAAATTGGGAAAAACACCAAAGCTTGTCATCACCGATTCCCAGGCGTTTTCTTCTGTGTCAAAAATTACGCCAAAGGAAATTCCCCTGACTTCCTTTTCCATTTTATTTTCCCGTTACAAGGGCGATCTGGCAGAGCAGATTCAGGGTGTAAAAACATTGGAAACCCTGCAGGATGGCGATACCCTGTTAATGGCAGAGGGCTGTACACACCACCGCCAATGCGATGATATCGGAACGGTAAAGCTCCCCCGCTGGATTCGGGAATACACCGGAAAGGAATTGAATTTTGAAACAAGCAGCGGAGGCGGTTTCCCGGAAGATTTAACCAAATATGCTATGGTAGTCCACTGCGGCGGCTGTACCCTGAGCCAGAAAGAAATGGCTTTCCGTATTGCCAGGGCAAAGGAACAGCAAACGCCAATTGTTAATTATGGCACTCTGATTGCCGGGATTAATGGCATCTTAAAACGAAGCATTCAGCCTTTTCCGGACTACCGGGGACTTTTATAGACAACAGAAAAATGAGCCGCTATCGCAGCGGCTCATTTCTTCTTTTCTTGTTTTCTATTTTATTCTTATACATCATATCATCGCTTTCCTTTATGTAGGTTTCCATGGAATCTTCTTCCCCCGGCACCCGGCATACATAACCATAACTGGCATGGATCTCGTAATTTTTCTCCCCTCTTTGATTCATGCCATCCAGAACGGCCTCCATTTTTTCCATCCAGGCGGCTCCCTCTGACTCGTCAATGCCATTAGCGATTACAACAAACTCATCCCCGCCGGACCTTGCCTGGATACTTTCTTTGGCACAGGCTTCCGAAATCGCCTTACATACCATTTTCAGCGCATAATCTCCCTCCACATGGCCGTGGTTATCATTAATCTGTTTCATCCCGTCCAAATCGATAATGGCAAGAAACAGCGGACAACCCTTCTGATGCGCCTCTTCAAAGAGCTTTCCCCCATGGTTTTCCAACCCGCGCCGATTGTACATGCCGGTAAGAGAATCCCTGTCATACAGGTTCTCCAATTCGCCAATGAGGTTCTGCATCCGGTAATAGATCAGGGCATCCTGAACCTTACTGCTAATAATAATATTCCAGTACAGGTACAGGTTGCCGGTTACCTCCGGCGTCAGAAAACGGGTCGCCTCATATCCGAACGTCTGGTTTTGAAAATGAAGCGGGGTAAAATACCAGATTTGCGGCGTTTCATCCGTCATCTCCGGCGGAAGTAATTCCTTTCTTTCAAACGGTATATTGATCCTGCCCATATTGACAAGATTTCGTATGGCGATACGCATTTCCATGGTGTCGGAGTAATCCGAAAAATCTTCCCGGCTTTTTAAATCCTCGCAAAAGCAGACGCAATAATCCCTGAGGCCTTCAATATTAAAAATATATTGATATAAATATTCGGACATCTCATCAATCGTATGGCATCCGGATAAATGGATCGACAGAAAATGGAATTGCAGCTGGCGGTTCTGGTTTACTTTCGCCTCCTCATGCCAGTCGCGCCGGATCTTAACTACCTCTTTCCCGCCTTCCTTTAAGCAGCCGCAGGACTCCCGCACTTTAAGCTGGGTATCAAAATAGTAATTCTTATTCTCCCCCGGATTTTCCTGCTTTTCATCAATAATCTCTACCGCCCTCTTCCCCATTTCATAAAACGGGACGTTTACCGTAGTAATAGAAGGCGTAAAATTGAGGGCGTCGTTCATGCCGTCATAGCCGCTGACACAGATTTCCTGCGGAATCCGAATGCCGCGCCCAATCAGCTCGCTTGCCACGGCAGTCGCCATGTAGTCATTGGCGCAGATAATCGCCTGAGGCATTTCCTGCCCCTCAAAAAACCAATCGCAGGCTTCCTTTCCTTTGTTCTTCCAATAATCCCCATAAAAAACCTGATGCTCTCCCACAGAAAGCCCGTATTCCTGCATCAGCCTCTTAAAACATGCCATCCGCTCTACGGCATCCCAATGGCTCTCCGGCCCGGACATAAAACACAATCTGGTAAATCCATGGACTTCTACGAAATGCCGGATAACCGTTTCCATACAGGTGGTATTGTCCACAAGGAAGTTATCCGCGCCCTCCACTAATTCTCTTATGCTGATGACCGGGCAGCGGCAGCGTTTTTTTATCTGCCCAAGCAGCACATCCCGGCTCTCGGCCTCCTGCATCGTATCCAGCGCTACAATCACACCGGCAAAATCCTCATAGGGCGGCAACTGGTATAATTGGTTATCCCCTGCAAAATAGAGATCGTTCTCCCCGTAATTTCCATACGGAGTGAAAATAGCGACATTATATCCTTTTTCTTCTGCTCTGGAAATAATGCCCTGGCATAATCTGTTGGGGAATTCGCTCAATACACTCTCCACAAACACACCAATGGTTTTTCTTTGATTGGAAAACATAAGCTTCTCCTTTCAAGCCGTATCGTCTACTATCCTTCCTGCAATTTCTAACAGATTCTCTTTGGTATTTTTCTCCGGCGATTCCAAGACCACCTTTAACAACTCCTGCAGCACCCTTCCAATCTCGGGGCCCGGTTTTACTCCCAGTTCCATAATCTGCTGTCCTCCCACTGCCAGATCCTTTATGGTAACTGCCTCGCCCGCCGCCATAATTTCCTCATAGCAGCGTTCCCCCGCTGAAAGCTTTGCCAGCTTTTCCTCTCTTTTATAATCACTCTGCGCCAGTAAATCCGCCCGCTGCAACAAAAACAACAGCGGCATGGCTTCTTTCCCTATTTTACCCATCAGACGGCGCATTTCCTTTTTTCCGTTATTCGAATATACTCCATTTTGCAGACAATTTTCATGTCTTGTATCGTGGTAAAAAATGAGCCGGCTCACCATGGAAATCGTTTCATTGTCAAATTTCAGGCGGCGGAGGATCTTCTTCGCCTTCTCCGCCCCCAGCTCATTATGCCGGTAAAAGTGGTCTACCCCGTCCTCGTCTGTCATCCGGCACTCCGGCTTCGCCACATCATGGAGAAGCGCACTGTAAGCTAAAATAATATGAGCCTTCTGCCCCAGCTCCCTTTTTTCTCCCCACAACTTATTTATATGCAAAATAGTCTGTATGGAATGATTTCCCACGTCCCATCTGTGATGCGGATTCCTCTGCGGGGTGGCAAGCATACTGTCCAGTTCCGGCAAAAAATGTGGGCTCAAGCCCGTCTTTACCGCTAACAGCAGGCAGTCGGCGCCGTTAGAAATAAGCAGCTTGGTCAGTTCCGTCCGGATTCTCTCCGCACTGACATTCACAAGCAGGGGCGCCTTTTTTTCCATTGCCTGCAAGGTCAGAGGTTCTATGGTAAAAAGAAGCTGCCCGGCAAAACGGATTCCCCTGAGCATTCTGAGGGCATCCTCCTCAAAGCGCTCCTCCGCCTCTCCCACACATCGGATGCAGCCCTTTCGGATATCGCGGATCCCGTCAAATTTATCCACGATCCCGATTCCGGGATTATATGCCATCGCATTGATCGTAAAATCCCTTCTCTTCAAATCCTCAATCAAATCCGGCGTAAATTCTACCTTATTCGGATGTCTGTGATCCTCATATTCTCCATCCAGCCGATACGTCGTAACCTCATATCCCTCTTCCCCTAAAAGAACCGTTACCGTGCCGTGTAAAATGCCGGTATCTACGGTACGGCGAAAAAGGGCTTTTACCTGCTCGGGCTGTGCGGAAGTCGTAATGTCCCAGTCCTCCGGCTCTCTTCCCAATATGCTGTCACGCACACAGCCGCCCACGGCATAACCCTCATAACCATGCTGTTCTAATGTCGTCAGGATAAACGCTACCTGCTCCGGAATTTTTATCTTTTTAATCATACTTTTATTATATACGTTTTCTTTTTGACAAACAAGCGTTTTTTAGGTAGAATGAATATTTGTACAAAGGAGAAAGGAGGCTTTTTCCAAAAGAGTGTCGCAACCATCCACTCATTAAAAAAAATAAGGAGAATTTATTATGAACAAAAAAATTGTATTTATCTGTCAGGCAGCTGTTATTGCTGCTCTTTATGTCGTACTCACGTTTATTTCCAATGCTTTTTCGCTGGCAAGCAGGGAGATCCAGGTCCGCCTTTCCGAGGCGCTCACGGTTCTTCCTTTTTTTACTCCGGCTGCTATCCCGGGGCTTGCGGCAGGGTGCCTGCTGAGTAATTTTTTTACCGGCTGTATTCTGCCGGATGTTATCTTCGGCACTCTTGCCACATTAATCGGCGCTCTGGGCTCCTATGCGCTGCGCCGCTTCCCAGGGCTTGTTTCCCTGCCGCCCCTTGCCGCCAACACTCTGATCGTCCCGCTGGTGCTCCGCTATGCCTACGGGCTGCCCCTTCCTATCCCTTATATGATGCTCACGGTAGGTATCGGTGAAGTTATTTCCTGCTGCCTGCTTGGGACAATCCTTTTGTCCGCTCTGAGAAAATTTGGCCGTTCTCTGTTTGAAATGCATTGATTTTTCCCCATTTTAAGCGTATAATGCACATAGAACATTTACTCACTTTTGATGCATTGTACCAGAATAGAGGGATTATATACACATGAAAAAAACAATTATAATATGTATTTTGGTTTTCGCGCTGGGAACTGCCGGATATTGGCTTTTCCAAAATAAACCATCTGCCTCTGTATCCTTTGTACAACCAACCGTATCTCCCGTTGCGGTTTCCGCTACTTCCGGCGCTGTTGCGGGAAATCCCCTGCTGCCCCGGGATCTCAGCACGATTCTCCACAGATCGAATGCCGTACCGTTAGATACTATCCCAAACAGTATTACTGCGCTGGTGAACCGTAATTATCTTCTTCCCGCGGGCTATGCTCCCTCGGATTTAACGGAGCCGGATATTTCCTTCAGCTTCAGCTATCAGGGGGACAAACGGAAGATGAGAAAAATCGCGGCGGAGGCACTGGAAAAGCTCTTCCGCGCCGGAAGGAAAAAAGGCATTATCCTTTACGGCGTTTCGGGGTACCGCTCTTACCAGCGCCAAAAACAAATATATGAAAGAAATGTGGCGACACGGGGGCATTCTGCCACCGATACCGTTTCCGCCACTCCCGGGAGCAGCGAACACCAGACAGGCCTGACGATCGATATTTCCGCCGCCAGTGTGGGCTGCCGTTTAGACCAGAGCTTTGGCGATACGAAAGAGGGGCGCTGGGTAGCAAAAAATGCCCACAAATATGGATATATCGTTCGGTATCCCTATGGGAAATCCAAGATCACCGGTTACCATTATGAGCCCTGGCACATCCGGTATGTCGGCGTTACCGTTGCCACTTACCTATATAAAAATGAGCTTACCCTGGAGGAATATTACGGCGTCAGCTGCAATAAGTCGGAGGAGGATACCGGCGTCGATGTAGAAGAACCGGACGAGGTTAAATATGCGACGCCGAAGCCGACGAAGAATGCCTCCGGCACGCCGGCTCCTAAGAGAAAAAGGAAATAAATGAGAAAGAGGACGTTATGAGAACAATAATAATCTTAGTTTTATATATCATCATTTCGGTTTTGAGCATTCCGCTCTATCTGGTGGAATTTCTTATCCGGAAGATAAATGAGAAAGCAGCGGCAAAGGTCGCCCAGACTATTGTCCGCCATGTTTTTAATCTGGTAATGGCTCTCTCCGGCTGTAAGAAAACTATTGTTGGCGTGGAGCGCATTCCCTCTGGCACCCCTGTCATGTATGCCGCCAACCACCGGAGTTTTTACGACATTGTCCTTGCCTATGCCACAGTGCCGAACCAGACTGCCTTTGTATCCAAAATGGAGATAAAAAAAATGCCCTGCGTGGCGCAGTGGATGTATTTCTTAAATTGTCTGTTTATGGACCGGGGAGATGTAAAACAAAACCTGGATACCATTTTATCTGCTATCGGTCTTGTAAAAAAGGGGTATTCCATTTATATTGCCCCGGAGGGTACAAGAAACGCCACCGATACTCTGTTAGATTTTAAGGAAGGGAGCATGAAAATTGCCCTCAAGGGGAAATGCCCCATCGTTCCCGTCTGTATCCGCAATACGGAAAATATATTCGAGAACTGCCTTCCCTGGATTCATAAGGGAGCGATATCGATTGAATATGGCGAGCCCATTTATCCGGAGCGGTTAGCGCCGGACGATAAAAAGCATCTGGGCGCTTATGTCCGCAATGTCATTGCAAAAATGTATGAATCGGCAGAAAAATAAGTATTTATTTTTTCCCGGATTAATGATAGAATATATTTTGTGATAAAAGGAAGGAGGAAATAGAATGCGCACCGTATTGATTGTACTTGGCATTATTGTTCTCGTATTGATTATTGCTATGGTTGTCCTGTATTTTGTCGGAAAGAAAATGCAGAAAAAACAGGACGAATCTCAGGCGCAGATGCAGGCTTCTTCCCAGACAGCCTCCATTCTGGTTATTGATAAAAAGCGAATGAAGTTAAAGGATGCCGGTCTGCCCAAAATCGTATTAGACAATACTCCTAAATATCTTCGCGGTTCCAAAGTACCTATCGTGAAAGCAAAAATCGGCCCTAAAATCATGTCGCTGATGTGTGATGAAAAAATTTTCCCTTTACTCCCGGTAAAAAAGGAATTAAAGGTTGTTATCAGCGGTATCTATATTATGGATGTAAAGGGGCGTAATGCACTGGAAAGCCCGCAGGAAAAGCTGGGCTGGTGGCAGCGAACCAAATTAAAAGCGCTGAAAAAAGCAGGAAATTAACAAAGATACCCCCGGACATATCAGAGCGCTATCTGACAGCCCGGGGGTAAAAAAATATCTCTTGCATCTCCTTTTCCGGTGCTGCTCACACGTCAATCACACCGTCAAATACCGTAGCGGCAGGCCCTTTCATCCATACCTCTCCGTTTTCCTGATAAGTATCATACAGCTTACCGCCCCGGATCCGTACCTCAATCTCTTCTCCCCTCTTACAATAGCCGTTCAACACCGCCGCCACTGTGGAGGCGCAGGTTCCCGTACCGCAGGAAATCGTTTCCCCGGAGCCTCTCTCCCATACCCGCATTTTAATCGTATGTCCGTCTAATATCTCTACAAATTCCGTATTTATCCGGTCAGGAAAAAGTTTATGGTTTTCAAACCCCGGCCCCAGCTTTTCCAAATCCAGTTTCTCAATATCCTTTGTAAAAATAACACAGTGGGGATTTCCCATGGAAACACAGGTCGCTTTATAATCCACTCCGTCGACCGAAATCGTCCGGGAAATAAAATCCTCCCCTTCTGCCTTAACCGGAATCTCTGACGGCCGTAAAACCGCCTTCCCCATATTTACCTTAACATAAGTGACAATGCCATCCTCCACTGTCAGATCCACAAACTTAATCCCGCTTTTTGTTTCAATCTGCAGCTGCGTCTTGTCCACAATATTATGTTCATAGGCATATTTGGCTACACACCGGATGCCATTCCCGCACATAGCTCCCTCCGAGCCGTCGGCATTATACATAATCATCCGGCAGTCCGCTGTCTTCGACGGGGCAATCAAAATCAGCCCGTCCGAGCCTATTCCAAAATGCCTGTCGCTGATTTTTACCGCCAGCTTTTCCGGATCCTTTACCGTTTCCTGAAAAAGATTGACATACACATAATCATTGCCTGTCCCGTGCATTTTTGTAAAATGCAGCTTCATACGCCATACCTCCTTTAAGTTTCAACTGCGATATCGACATAGCAGCTGGAAATAAACGTCTGATTCATCTCCAGATCATACCAGAGCCTCAGTGAAAAGCCATGGGGCTCCTTCTTCCTGTCAATACTCCTTGTATGGATGCCTACCTCCAGTTCTCCTGCCGGAGTGGAATAATAAGTATAAGTTGTCTGCTCCGGGACAAAAACCATATGGCTTTTTACCGGTCCCTTTTTGATAACTTCTACCTGATCCTCACTTATCTTAAGCAGGTTCCTTACTGCCTGAACCAGTCCGTTTTCCCCCTCGTCCACAACTTCATCATAGGTAACATAGGTATTATTATCTTTTTCATACATCTGACCGACAGAAACTACCTCTACCTGTTCGTTTCCCTGAGTCTGTCCCTGTATTCCGCTAATGGTAACTTTTACTTCCTGTTTCAAAATATAAACTCCTTTTTATCTCGTATAGGCAATTTCAATGAGTGAATCAATCAATTTCTGCCTTTCGATACCCATATCCGCCCACAGCATCGGGTACATACTGATACCGGTAAATCCCGGCAGCGTATTGATTTCATTGAAAACAACTTCCTTCGTGTCCTGTTCCACAAAAAAATCTACTCTCGAAAGTCCAAATCCGCCCACTGCCTTAAATATGGCAACCGCATTTTTTCTTATCTCTTCTTTTATCTCTGCCGGCAGATCCGGGTCTATCACCGTTTGCGACCGGGCATTATTATATTTGGCATCATAATCGTAAAACTCCGCTGCCGCAAGAATTTCCCCTACCTTGGACGCCTCCGGCTTGTATCCGCCAAGCACGGCGCACTCTACCTCCCTGCCGTTTATGTTTTCCTCAATCAAAACACGCCGGTCATGTTCCTTGGCAAGCGCAATCGCTTTTTTTAACTCCTCCCTGTCATGCGCCTTGCTGACGCCCTGGGAAGAACCGGCATTGGAAGGCTTTACAAACATCGGATATCCCAGTTTCTCCTCTGCCTCCCGTACCGTATGCTCCAGCCCGCTTAAATCGGGCGCCGTATCTGTCACATAAGCCGCCTGACGTATTCCGATTTTCTCAGCAAACAGCTTTGTGGATATTTTATCCATACTGACGGCGGAGGCTAACACGCCGCAGCCGACATAGGGAATGCCGGACATCTCAAATAACCCCTGGATAGCGCCATCTTCCCCGTACCTGCCATGAAGTACCGGGAAAATCACATCAACCGGAATTTTTTCCACCGCGTTCCCCTGTAATTTCCAGATTCCCTGCCGGGCCCGGTCCGGAGAAATGACAGCCGTTATGTCCCCGTCCCTCCAGCTCCCATCCTTCAGCCCTGCCGGACTGTCCACATAGAGCCAGCGCCCGTCTTTGGTAATGCCAATCATATGTATATCATATTTTTCTAAATCGAATCCTTCTATTACATTTGCCGCCGAAACACAAGATACCTCATGTTCCGAGGACTGCCCGCCAAAAATTACTGCCACCTGTTTTTTCATGTTTCCATTCCTCCGACACCATTTTACCATTTCTTTTCTCATTTTAAGCTAAATTAACTTTACCATGGAAGGGTTGGAAATTCAAGTCAAATTGGAGCGGCGCGGGGTAAATTTATACAATATTTTTCAGCCACTCCAAAATCCGGAACGAATAAGTTACCTCTTCGCCGCCGTCCAGGAGACTGTCATATTCCTCCTGCGTCAGCGTCTGTTTCAGCTTCTCTTTGGAGGAGTCCGGCACGACCTGATAGGTGGCATCCACAAAGCACAGGGTAGGATACATAACGCACCACCAGTTTTTCCCGCTCCCTTTTCCCAGGCTGACCCGCAGCGCCTCGTAATCTCCGGCAGGGAAGGTCATATCCCCGTATTGCTTTACCGGAAAATAGCATACGCCTAACGATGCCTTTGCCTGATAATCAAAGCCTTCTTTTTGCATTTTTTCATTGGCAATTTCCTCAATTTCCGATAAATTTTCCCGGATTGCCTGTCTTGCCTCTGCCACCGTCTGCGCATCCTTCATTTCACCTCTGAGGTATGTAACGATGGTTTCCTTTACCTGTAATTTTAATTTCTGATCCTGCTCGCTGTCGCTGTTGGCGACTACATGCAGACGGATAATTTCATTGGCGACCGCCCGCTGCCTTTCTTCGCCTTTTATTGCCTCCCCGTACAGATGCATTAATATCCCCGTCACTATAACAACCATAGCGGCGCCTGCTATTCTTAATTTATATTTATGGTTTTTTTTCACGTTTGTTCCCTCCAAAAAAATTTTTTATATCAAAAGCATTGCCGGGTATTTCCTTTTTATACAAAAATGTGTTAAACTATTTTTAGAAAACTGCTCCTCGTAGAACAAAAGAAAGAAAGGAAACTGTTTTATGGACTCTACATGGATAAATGCTCCTGCCAAAATCAATATCGGCTTAGATGTTATCCGTCGCAGGGAGGATGGATACCATGAGGTAAAAATGATTATGCAGAGCATCCGGCTCTTTGACCGCCTGACTTTGACAAAATCTTCCACCCCGGGCATTCATCTCAAAACAAATCTGCGTTTTTTACCCGTTAATGAGGATAACCTTGTCCATCAGAGCGCCCGGCTCCTTATGGAGGAATTTAACATTTCCGGCGGTTTAGATATTCAGCTGGATAAACGCATCCCCGTGGCAGCCGGCATGGCGGGCGGAAGCACCGACGCCGCTTCCTGCATGCTGGCTATTAATCAGCTCTATGATCTGGGGCTGAGCAAACGGCAGTTGATGAAACGGGGACTGCGCCTGGGAGCCGATATTCCCTATTGTATTTTAAAAGGAACGGCGCTAGCAGAAGGAATCGGGGAAAAACTCTCCACGATTCCCCAGACGCCGGACTGCTACATCCTTATTGCCAAGCCCGGCATCCATGTATCTACCAAATATATCTACTCCCATCTGGTTCTGGATGAAAACACCTATCATCCGGACATTGACAGTATGATCGCCGCTATGAAAAAACGGAATCTGAAAGAGCTTTGTGATAATATGGGAAACATTTTGGAAGCTGTGACTATCCCGGCATACCCGGAAATCGCAACCATAAAAAAATGTATGATGGAAAGCGGCGCCATCGGCTCTCTGATGAGCGGGAGCGGCCCTTCTGTTTTTGGTATTTTTGATGATCCGGATAAGGCAAAAGCGGCAAAGGAGAACTGTATGGCATTACCGTTTCGCTGTTTTTCCTTTGTTACGGACTTATACCGGTAACAAAAAAATTGTTTCCTTTTTTCAAAAAATGTTAAAGTATTGGAAATTTATGCCGATATAATAGATAGACCATTATATCACTATGAAAATAACCGTGCAGTGCACAGAAAGGGAGGATATTATGAGTGTAAATGGAGTTACAGATGCGGTGGCAGGCAGCTATACGCCAACTACTTCACAGACAACAAAAGCAGTAGAAGCAGTAGAAAAAGATGCCGCTAAGGATACCGGCGTTGTATATGAACCCTCCGCCAAAGCTACGGATAGCAAAATGAAAGATTATTCTTCCATTGTCAGCAGCATGAAGCAGGAATTGGCTACAAAAAATCAGCAGCTTCAGAATCTGGTAAATCAGCTTCTCAGCAAACAGGCAAACAAATATACCACTCTGGCTGATCTGTTTAAAAACATTAAAGCTGACCCTGCTACCATAGCACAGGCTCAGAAGGACATCGGCGAGGATGGTTACTGGGGCATTGAGCAGACCAGTGAACGTCTTTTCTCGATGGCGCAGGCTCTCAGCGGCGGCGATGCTTCCAAAGCAGATGAGATGATAGCGGCAGTGAAGAAGGGATTTGATCAGGCTGCAGAGGCATGGGGCGGCGAATTGCCGGATATTTGCCAGAAAACAGTAGATGCTGCTGTAGAAAAACTGACAAAATGGCGTGATAGCCTTTCTACGGATACCGTAGAAGCTTAATGCAGACATAATGACAGAAGTTTAAAACAAAAAGAGGCAAGAACGATTGTTCCTGCCTCTTTTTTTGGATTTTTACTATGTGCTGTCATTACGGCATATTAACTTCTTTTAATATGAGTAAAATATCTCCCTCCTTTACTTCATTGTTTTCCATATGATTGATTTCCATGATAGAACTCATCGTAGTAAAAAATTTTCTGGCAATATCCCAGAGTTCTTCCTTCCCCTGCACAACATAGCCGATAATACCCGGCTCACGGCTTCTTTCTTTCCAGTCAATCTCTTCTTCCTCATAGCCGGTAATAATCGGTACCTCAATTCTCTCAAAGGCAATAACTTCTAACGCTGCCACTGCCTTAATTTCTATTTCCCTGTCGCCGGAAAGAGAACCGCTGATCTGCTCCAGCGTCCCCCGCAGCCATATATTGCTGTTTTCCTGTAATCCCTGCGCCTCTACCAGTTGTTCAAAGGGCAGGGAACCCTTAACGGAAGTCAGCGGTATTTTTTCATCTTCTGTCAGATATAAAACGCTGACATCAATGACGCCTTCTACTAAAATTCCATTTTCCTGCTGCTCCTTGCGGTCAATCCGCAGCTCGCCATTTACATCCCATATCTGTAACGGCGTCCGGTCGCTATCCGCTGAAATTTTTCCGCTGACGCGCGCCTTGCTCTTATTTTGTACAATGAGGTTTTCAAAATAGGAATCCTCATACACCGGCTGGCATTTCCGCGAGGTGGAATAAAAGTCTGTCAAAAGCTCTAACTGATCCTGTCCATACACCTTAATGTCAAAATCAATTACCAGCTCTACATCCAGCACACGGCTTTCTCCATCCTCATCCTCCTTGATTTCCAAATCTCTGCTGTGGATGCCGGTCACTACCTGCGCCACCATATCCGCTTCGCAGCCATTACACTCTATTTTTCCCTCGATTGGAATGGTATTCTCATAAAAATTCATCTGCGGCTGCTCTTCCTCGCTTAAATATATCACGAAAAGCTGCGCCTGACCGTCCACCTGCAGCTCGTCGTCATTCATCCGGGTATTGATTTCGCCAAGTCGCATGGTAGAATACAAAATCTGCCCAATCGCCTCTTTAGTACCCGGTATCTTCCATTCATCCCGTACCCGGAGAGTATCCTTTTTGCTAAATACCAGCCGGGAAATGGAAAGCGTCTTTTTCTGCGAAAAGACATCTTCCGCCTCCTCCAGATCCACGGCTCCCTCGCCGTCACATACAGTTTCTGCCACGACCTCTAACGTCAGTACCGCCTTTAATCCCAGCTTTCTGGAATTAATTAATTCGCTTCGCAAATCCTCAACCGTAGCGTTTACCGTCAATTCATCATCCCGGTCTGCGCAGGATAAGGGAATCATTTCCTCAAAGGGAATGCTTCCGCTCATTTCGTTTACCGGCATATCCCCGTCCACAGCGTAAAGAAGCTGAAACACCAGCTCGCCTTTTATGCCGGCTTTGCCATCCACCATGCGGACCTCCTCAATCTGTATGTTTCCCTGCTCCTTCATTATAGACAGGGCGTCCGGCTTTGCATCCGGCACGTTGAAATCACGGTCTAAGGTAATCTGCCTGCTGTCCCGGCAATTACACTTATTCATGTGAACCCGCTGTGTTATCAGTTTCAATTTCGCTGCCTCCTCGTCCTTTTTTGCCTGCTCATTTTTTTAAGCAGGTTGCCCTCAACAGGCTTCCATAAATTACAATACTATATATTCAATAAAATTAACAATTAGAACTTGCGTCTGCCACTTTTATGATATAATATATATACGAGTATCCACTTACACTATAATTTTCAATACAGAAAGGATAATCTTATGAAAAAAAGAATCTGCTATTTATTTTTTATGACTATACTGCTTTCCCTGCTCACACTGGGGAATACTTCACAGGCAAAACCCAAAAATTATACGATTTCTCCCAAATCTAAAATTAAATGGAATTACAAAAAAAGCCCGAACCGCAACAAATATACCCAGCATTATTTTCTGCTGCGCTCTTATTTAGAAAAAATGGAAAAAAATGGCGGCGGCACGCTAACCTTAAAAAAGGGTACCTACAAAATCTGTAATTCCCTTTATGTTCCCCGGAATGTCACGATCCTATTTAAAAACGGCGTCTGCATAAAGAAGACAAAAAAGACCGGCAAGGCGCAGTTTAAATCCGCAGAATCCATATTCCAGGTCGTCACGCCAAAATTGAGCAAAAAGAAGAAAAAGACAAAAAAATATAACGGTTCACGAAATGTCAAATTTGTTGGACAGGGAACCGCTACGATTGATCTTGCCTATGTAAAAAACGCAAAGGGCATTATTGCCGCGCACTGTCAGAACGTACAGATTGAAAACATTCATTTTACTAATATGAATACGGGACATTTTCTGGAAATTGACGCGGCAAAGAATTTAACGGTACGGAACTGCCGTTTTACCAATGCATCCAGGAATTCTCCTTATAACAAGGAGGCGATTAATATCGATACGCCGGATGCTCTGACCGGCGGGCTGACTCTTTCCTGGAGCAAGCCGGATAAAACGCCAAATCAAAATATAGTGATTGAAAATTGCAGCTTCAGTAACCTTCAGCGCGGCGTCGGAACCCATAAATATTCCCAGAAAAAAGTAAACGGGAAATGGGCGCTGAACTGCTACCATGAAAATATGATAATTCGGAATAATACCTTTTCAAATATAAAGGAAACCGCTATTTTTATGATGAACTGGAAAAATGTGAACATTGCCGGCAACACTTTCATAAAGGATACCTTCTGCCTGAATTTCCGTGGGGTGCAAGCTCCCTTCCAAGTGTCCGCCAACAACTTTGGCAGCAACACCGTGACACTTGCGTACAATGGCAAAAAGGCAAACATCCACAATAAAGCATACCGGAATTCCCAAAAAGGCAGCGTCTACTCTGCGATTTACAATCGCCTTGGCATAACTACCATCGCCCAACTGGTGGCAATGAACAATAGAAAATAAAATATTGGCAGAAAAAAAGGTGTGGCAAAAACCACACCTTTTCTTTTTTCTTAACAAAGAGTCAACTGTACATCTCTCGTAATAACATCTGTATAGCTGTAGGAAACTGTCTGAAAGCTATCCTCCGCTTCGTTTTTCACTTTTATCAAAAATATACTGGGATATATTTCTGCGATAACACCCTCTGTCACATCATATTTATGCCGTCCCAGATTACTGCGTACAAGTACTTTACTTCCCACATGCTTCGCCACCGCCTGCCGAACGCCTATTACATTGGCATTTGCCATATCATATCCCTCCGTTCCTTTACCACAATATCATGTCAATTTCCAAGTCATTATACCATAAATTGTGGTAATTGTCAATTTTATCCTACCGGATAAAATTTTTTATCTCCTACCGGATAAAATTTTTATCCGGTAGGATAATTTTTTTCACTATAAACAGTATATGTAACTTCTGGAATTTTATTCATGATGATTTCACAAAAAATCAGAAACGTTTCTGCTCCGCCAGAATGGCATCCAAAATGCGGCAGGCAGCCTCTTCCTTGCTCATCAGCGGCAATTTAACCGTATCCGACTTTGTAATCAGCGTTACCACATTTGTATCCGCTCCAAATCCGGCGCCCTCTACTTTTACATTATTTGCCACAATCATATCCGCTTTCTTTTTTTGCAGTTTCTCCCTGGAATTCTCCAATACATTTTCTGTTTCCATGGAAAAACCGCAGAGAAACTGTCCTCTCTTTTTATGTTCCCCCAGCCACGCCAGAATATCCGTTGTGCGCTGCAAGGTAAGCAGGGAATCCCCCTCTGTTTTCTTTATCTTCTCCGGACTGACAGATGCCGGTGTGTAATCTGCCACGGCAGCCGCTTTTATTATAATATCCTGCCCCGGCGCCTCTTTTTTTACCGCTTGAAACATATCCTCCGCGCTTTCCACTGAAATTACCTTTACACCGATTGGCAAGGGCAGATTTGTCTGTCCGCTGACTAAGGTTACCTCCGCTCCCCTTCTCATTGCCACAGTGGCAATGGCATAGCCCATTTTCCCGGTAGAGTGATTCGTTATATAACGCACCGGGTCTATCGCTTCGCGGGTTGCCCCCGCCGTTACCAATATTTTTTTTCCTGTCAGATCCTTCTCATATTGAATTTCCTTCAGAATATATTCCAACAGCGTTTCCTCAGAGGGCATTTTCCCTTTCCCCACCGCTTTGCAGGCAAGCATCCCCTCCGCCGGCTCAATAACTTCCATGCCAAAAGCTCTCAGTTTTTCCAGATTGGACTGGACAATGGGGTTTTCATACATATTGGTATTCATCGCCGGCGCTACAATTTTTTTGCACCGGCATGCCAGTACGGTAGTAGACAGCATATCATCGGCAATCCCATTCGCCAGCTTGGCAATCATATTCGCAGAGGCAGGCGCCACCAGTACGACGTCGGCGCGGGTTCCCAGTTCCACATGTTCAATATTATAGTTAAAATTCCTGTCAAAAGTATCTATCAGGCATTTATGTCCTGTCAGGGTTTCAAAAGTAATCGGATGGATAAAATTCGCGGCATTTTTTGTCATTAATACATGGACATCATAATTTAATTTTGTCAGCATACTGGTAAGGTTTGCTATTTTGTACGCTGCGATACTCCCTGTCACTCCCAAAACAACCGTTTTTACATTCTTCATTTCCTGTTTCTCCTCAAATGGATATTTGCCCGTGTCTTTCATACTTTGCCACCTGCTTAATCTGATTTTTTTCATCGACAAAGACAACCGTTGGCTTATGGCTTTTTGCCTCCTCCGGCGTCATATCGCAGTAGCTCATAATAATAATATGGTCGTTTACCTGTACCATGCGCGCTGCCGCGCCATTCAGGCAGACCATACCGCTGCCCGGCTCTCCAGCAATGGTATAGGTTTCAAAACGGCTCCCATTTTCCACATCCACAATCTGCACCTTTTCATACTCTAAAATCCCGGCAGCCTCCATTAATTCAGGGTCAATCGTTATGCTGCCCACATAATTCAATTCAGCCTGTACCACTACAGCTCGGTGGATTTTCCCTTTCAACATCTGAATCGTCATAAATTTCTCCTTTTGCTTTTTTGATACCTTTCCGCGCCTCATATGGCTCAGGAAATTGTTACAATAAAATTGTCGATTAAACGAGTCGTACCAATATATACGGCAACTGCCGCAAGAACCGTGCCGCGAAGATCCTCTAATGGTTTCATATTGTCAAAATCCACCACTTCCACATAATCTATCCTTGCTAACGGCTCCGATTCTATCGTTTCCCGAATTACCGTTTTTATTACCTCGGCACGGCGCTCTCCGCCCCGGATTTCTTCCTCGCCCTTTTTCAAACCCTGATGTAAAATCACGGCCGCTTTTCTCTCCTCCGGGGAAAGATAGGTATTGCGCGAACTTTTTGCCAGACCGTCCTCCTCACGGATAATCGGGCAGCCCACTATCTCGAGGTCAAAATTTAAATCTCTTACCATCCGGCGGATTACTGCTAGCTGCTGGGCGTCCTTCTGTCCAAAATACGCCCTGTCTGGCTGGACAATATGAAACAGCTTACCTACGACCGTACACACACCGCGAAAGTGCGACGGCCTTGTTTTTCCGCAGAGCCCCTCGGTTAAATCTTTCATATCAATATAGGTGCAAAAGTCGTCAAAATACATATCTTCCTTTTCCGGATGAAAAATCAGGTGCGCGCCGGCATGTTCGCACAGATTTCTGTCACGCTCAAAGTCCCTCGGATACGTTGCCAGATCCTCTGCGGGCCCGAATTGGATCGGATTGACAAAAACACTGACAACTACCCTGTCATTTTCTGCCACCGCTCTGTCTATCAGGCTCTTATGCCCCTCATGCAAATATCCCATCGTGGGAACCAGCCCGATGCTGAGCCCTTCCTTTTTCCATTCGGCTACCTGTCCTCTCACTTGTTCAACCGTTGAAACTACTAACATTTTTTGTCCTTTCTAATACAATTTTTCAATAATATCATCGTCCATTTTGTATTCATGCTCTTCTGCCGGAAAAGCTCCGCTTTTTACCTCTTTTATATACTGCCGAAAAGCGTCCTTCATAACCTCTCCTACCTTAGCATACTGTTTTACAAACTTCGGTGTAAAATCGGAAAACATGCCAAGTAAATCCTGATACACCAATACCTGTCCGTCACAGCCGTTTCCTGCTCCGATTCCAATAACCGGAATCTGCAGCCTTTGGGTGATCAGCCGGGCAAGTTTTTTGGGCACCGCTTCTACCACAACAGCAAAGGCTCCTGCCTCCTGCACTGCCTCGGCATCTTCTATGAGCTTTCTCGCTGCCTCTTCGGATTTCCCCTGCACCTTATGGCCCCCAAACGCATGAATGGACTGGGGCGTCAGGCCGATATGGGCGCAAACCGGAATTCCGGCGTTTACAATCGCTTTTATCTGCGGGCACACCTCTTTGCCGCCTTCCAGCTTTACCGCCCCGCCGCGGCCTTCTTTCATCAGCCGTCCGGCATTTACCACGGCATCGTAAACGGAAGCCTGATAGGACATAAAAGGCATATCAATAATAACCAGAGCGTCTTTTGCCCCTCTTGACACTGCCGCCCCATGGTGGATCATATCCTCCATGGTAACCGATATGGTATCCTCATACCCCAGTATTACATTTCCCAGGGAATCTCCTACTAAAATACTATTTACCCCTGCTTCATCCATAAGCTTTGCCGTAGAATAATCATAGGCTGTCAGCATTGTCAGCTTATCGCCCTTCTCCTTCGCCTGTAGAAATGTCACTACTGTATTCTTCATTTTTTCCTCCATTCCCAAGCGTCTTTTTTATCGCCGCATAATCTCTGTCCGGATTTTTCCGGCTGGCTATTTCCACCAGAATTTTCCCCAGATTTACATAAATTTCTCTTTCTCTCTCTGTTAATTCCATCAGATGCCGCTTTACCGTATTATTATCATTTCTCTCTATTGGCCCTGTCAACGCCTGTTCGGGCGATGTTTCCAGTACTGCCTCTAAATTTCCCTGCACCAGAGGCTTTATGAAGGCTTTCGCCGTTTCCGTATCAAAGCCACAGTCCAAAAACATTTCAAGACCAAGCTGATACAGGCCAATCATCATATTGCTGACCATTGAAGCCGCTGCGTGATACCGTATCTTTTTCTCAGGAGAAAGGATACATACGCGGTTTCCCGCCTGCTCCAGTAAAGGCTTTATGACAGCAAGAGCCTTTTCCTGCCCTTCTATGGTAAAAAGCGCCTGATTTAGTTTTTCATGGGATGTAAATTTACTGCTGAACGCATACATAGGATGAATGGAACAACCGGATGCCCCGGTTTTTTCCATATCAGAAAAAACAGCGGATGATAATGAGCCACTGAAATGGCATATTATTTTTCCTTGAATTGATTGTCCGGCCAGACATTTCCACACCGAAGGAATGACATCATCCGGCGTCGTAATGAAAATAATCCCGCTGGCCGCCGCCAGCTCCTCCAGGGAGCCAAAGGCCTTTGTGCCTGTAAAAGTCGCGGCAGAATCCACGCTTTTTTTCGTTTTGCTTACATATCCGGCTATCGGGCAGCCCCGCTCCTTCAGGTATTTCCCCACGGAACAGCCGACCTTCCCCGCGCCTATAATTCCAATATCCATGTCATCACCCCCGAACCCAGTGATAACACATTATCATCTGATGCAGTTTCCTATGAATACCGCTCACGGTACAGAATACCACAGGCACATAATTTTTGCAACCTTATTGTGTGGGAATTATGTAAAAATATTTATCTGCACGGTACTATTATCAACACCAGCTGCTAAGCCCGTCTTTGCTGCATCTTTATAGCGCCTGTCAAAATTTAATATCATCATAACACCAGTCAGCACACTCATCAAACCACTGCCCTTACGGTTACAAAAAAGACACATTTGACAGCGCCCATTGGGTAATGGACGAACCCGCAGCCGAAGTTGTCCGCAGGATATTCCGCTTGTGCATCGCAGGAAAAGGACGCTGGATTGCTCCCGAAGATGATTACAACTGCTCCAACAGACAGCAGTGTTCCTCACATGGAATACAGACAAAGGCGGTCAATGCGATTGTCCTTGAAACGATAAGGGAAACGTGCAATTATGCGGAACTGGAAGAAATCAACACCGACAGGGAGAACGCAGACCTCTTTATGGAACTTGCAAAAAAGTATACCGATTTTGAGGAACTCACCCCCGCCATGATTAACGAGTTTGTTTCAAAAATCGTAGTCCATAAAGCCGAGGGCATAGGCTCAGGACGGACACAGGAAGTGGAGATATTCTCAAATTATATCGGCAAAATCGAGATACCCCCCTGAGGAAACCAAACTGACCGAGGAAGAAAAGGCACAGCAGGAGAAAGAACTTGCTGAAAAAGCAGATTAACAGAAAAACGGGACTTCCCAATGAAAAGCTATGACAGAGATGTTGTAGCTTTTTCATGCGTTAATTACCGTATGAAATGAACTCTTATTCCCCAAGCGGAGAAATACCCTTCAACAATCTTCTTTTTGAATTCAAATTCACCAGCGCTTTTCTCTTTGCTCAAATATACGAAAATTCGATTACCGAATGTGTTGATTTGTTACCGTTTATGTTGTATAATGATGATGTCGAATTCGATAATACATTATTTTCAATTTGGAGGTATGGTTATGTTTATTGAAGAACGCCATCAAAAAATTTCAGATACTATTAAAAGGAATGGCAAAATTACCATTGCCGAAATCACGAGTAAATACGGTATATCCGATGAATCTGCACGCAGGGATCTGCGATTGCTTGAACAAAAAGGCATTTGCAAGAGAACTCACGGCGGTGCCATTTCGATAGGACAGGTGAACGTAAGGCCCCCGGTCGATAGGAATTTTGACGATATGCCTATCTTTGATAACTACAGAGAAATTTCCCGTATTGCTGCGGGAAAAATTCGTGAGAATGACACGGTATATCTTACCGGTGGATCCTTTGGTCATATTATGGTTTCCTTTTTGCCTCGCGATATCCATTACACTGTAGTCGTGAATTCGGTTGATATTGGCAAGGAACTCAGAGGTTTTGAAAATATTGACGTATATATCGCCGGTGGTAAGATGCGACAAAGCGGCTCGCTAGTAGATAGCCTGGCAAATGAATTTGTAAGCAGATTACATTTTGACCTCTGTTTTATAACCGGAGCAGGTCTGACAGCAGAGTTCGGTCTCTCCAACGGTACAGATGAAACTGCAACATTCCAACGCACTGTAATTAAAAACAGCCGTAGCAAATGTCTTGTTATACCGAGTTCAAAGATTGGCGTCGATTCCTTCATTAAAGTATGTGATGCGGATACTTTTGATTCAATTATCACAGACTGGGATTGCATGGAAGATCAGATAGCGGCCATCGAAGAGAAAGGCGTCGAAATAACGGTTGTCGAGGAGCCAAAATGAACCGTGGGCAAAAACTACGGAATCTGATCCTTGATAGCTATACAAGTCTTCGCCAGTTCGCTATCGAGGCAAACATTCCGTATAGTACTCTAATGACATTGCTATCTCGTGATATTGGCGGGGCATCTTTTGATGTAGTAATAAAAATTTGCAGAAAACTTGAAATAGACCCATTAGATTTTTATTCGGAAAATAATTCGTAAAAATGAACCTTTTGATACCGATTCCCGTCTATATCAGTAAAACCGGTTTTCATCACGCATAGGCAAAAAGTTCGTTTAAAGCATGGATCATCAGCATTGCAAGGAACAAATCTGGCGTCCAAGGGGGATATTAAAAGAGTCGGTAGCGTAGTTACAGCCGCCAAAAAAGATTTTCTTTTAGATATTGTCGGAAGATATACCGTCACGATTGGGCGAACGACCGCTATAAAACACCGTGGAGCGAACAGCTGCCGGAGAACGACAGACGAGTGTGTGATAAAAAGTCTGTAAATATTGATCTTCTATGATAATGACAGGGCAGGGTTCTCCTCGACGGAAGTCCTGCCCTTACTTTATATATAACACTCGTA
>CANQYY010000015.1 GCA_947628225.1 uncultured Lachnospiraceae bacterium | reverse complement strand
ATCCGCTCCTTTGTCACTTCCTCGTTTTTTTCCTGTATGGAGGCAAGCGCCTGCTCCACTCCCGCGTCCGGTACAATGTCCGCGTATTTTCCCCCCTCCGCAAAATCCTCTGCCGGAAGCAGTTCCGCCTCTTTGACCGACGCCTCTTTCGTATCTTCATCATAGGTTATCGTCATTTTCCCCAGATTTGTGAGCGCCGTCCCCGTCTGGCTGATCTGCACGCCATTGACCCGTTTGTTTTCCACGGTGTGGCTGTGGGCGTCGATGATTGCGTCCAGTCTGCCTTGATAATCTCCCGTCAGACTCTCCGCCAGCTTCTCCGCCGTATAGGTGCCCGTTTCTGTTTCGCCCAGATGGGCCAGACAGAGAATCACACCGGCTCCTTCCTTCTCCAGGGCGGTT
This sequence comes from uncultured Lachnospiraceae bacterium, assembly GCA_947628225.1. Lineage (GTDB taxonomy): Bacteria > Bacillota > Clostridia > Lachnospirales > Lachnospiraceae > Eubacterium_F. The sequence continues at coordinate 43,642 of CANQYY010000015.1, read as the reverse complement.
ATCATATTTTTCGCCGCCTCCAGTTCATCACCGAACGTAATCCCCGTCAGACCGGCCGGATTGGCCGCAGTCCTCGTTTCCTGTGTAGTCAGGCCGAAAATACCGATTTTTATTCCGTTTTTCTCGATTATCGTATACTGCCCGTTACTTTCTTTTTTCTCGGTTCCGTAAGTTCCCCTGAGCAGGGGAGTCCCGTCCTTTTCCACATTGGCGGCGAGTATCGGGTATTCTGCGAGCTCACGAATCTTTCCAAGCTGCTCCTGTCCGTAATCATACTCGTGATTGCCGGTACACATCGCATCGTAGCCCGCCGCATTCATCAGTTTCACCACGTCTTCGCCGTTGCTCAATGTGGCTAACGGCGCCCCCTGAATGGCGTCCCCTCCGTCGAGCAGCAGGGCATTTTCTGTATTCTTCTTCATTGCAGCCACGCGGGCAAGCCCGACTCCCTCATCTACATGGCCGTGAATATCGTTTGTGTGGAAGATAACCACTTCCCTCACAGATGTCCCCACCGCCTCTGCCGCAGGAGCCGTCCATTCTCCGCCGAGCACCAGTCCCGTCAGCAGGACTGCCGCCAGTATGCGCCTGCCGGTTCGCTTCACTATTCCTCTCATCTGTATCACTTTCCTTCCCTTCTTTCTGTCTTGTTATGTCTAATATACGTTGTGAGCGGATCATTTACTACATTATTATATTTTACCAGTTATGAAAAATATCTTCAACCAATTTGTGCGAAATGTGCTTTACAGGCGCAAACGGCAGAGCGGGTCCGCCACATACCGGGAGTTTGACAGTTGAATAAGAGAAAAAATAACGCCAATCCGGTTATCATCCGGATTGGCGTCCCGCATATTATAAAAAACTTTCCCTTCAGACCCTATCCTATTTTACTGTATTACTTATAAGCTTATAGGTAACGCTTTCGTCTTCGTCTTTCACTTTCTTTGTCAGCAGATACATTTCCTTTTCACTTACCATTGCCATGCTACAGGTAAGCCAGGTATCCTGCAAACCGGAAATTTTGCTGACCCCGTAAATCTGTTTAAATTTCTTATCCGTAAACTTCGCTTTGAAAAATCCCTCTCCGCTGATCAGATACACATAATTGTTGTTTATCGTCAGGGCAAACGGATAGAGGTACTCCTCACTGCGCAGGGGGATATTCATTCTATGGCTTGCAGACAGCTTGCTCACCTCTACCTGCGTTCCGCTCTCTGTCTTCACCATACTGCCTGCCGGCATCTTGCTGACAACGGCATAGTCCCTATCCTCGATTTCCAGTTTTCCCGCTACCACATCTCCCTCTGCGGCAACCGGTTCAAAATTACACTCTGCCTGGCGGACAACCTGCATTTTTGCCATATCAAAATATACAACGCCATTTGTCGTTTTATTTGTCAGAAGCTTAAGAGTAACTATCCCGTTTTTCTGGTTCATAAAATACAGATGGAAACGGTTTTTATAATTGGCTGAAATGCTCATCTGATTATTCAGGACAATCTCCTGTACCATATGCCCCTGCGGACTGATTTTATAAAGATAATTCACCGTCTTGGCAATCATATCGCCGTCCCTGTCGGCAATAAAATAGAAATTTCCCTGGGCATCCTGCCACTGCGCCGTAATATTCTGCATAATCTTTGCCTTTGCCTGCGCCGCCGCATCCATAACTACCGTCGCTGCCGTTACAGAAGTTCCGTTTATCGTCCGCTTCACACAGGAGGAATAATCACTGCTCCACTCATAAATGCAGTATTTTCCATTGGCGTCCAGACATCCTCCGTCGTTCAACTCCTTTAATGTTACGGAAATCTTTTTGGATTCATATGGTTTGTAATATTCTTCTCCCAGCACCTCGGTTTTTTTGTTCCGGTTAATTTTTAACTTCTTTATCATATGGCCGGTAAGGTCTACAAACTCCAGCTTTTTGCACTTATTTATTTTTAAAGAAGTGAGCTGATTATAAGAAAGGTCTACATATTTTAGCTTTTTATTGCTGTTTAAGTCCATTTTTTTGAGCTTTCCGTCTGTCATCACAACCTTGGTCAGCTTTTTGTTCTTCTTGAAACTTACGGTTTTTACTGTCGTTTCACAGGCGACAAATTTTTTCAGATTCGTCAGCTTGGAAACTCCCTTAAAGGATTTAATGTCGCTGACATATTTTTTGGTATATTTCGCATACTTTGACGGTTTTATCTTTACGCTTGTTTTTCTGGAGCCGGTTCCAAAGCTGGTTGCCTTTTTGATTTCCGACTTCGAGAGTTTTTTATCTTTATTTTTGTCGTAATTTACTCTTACCAGCTCCCGGAATACCTTATCCGGAAAATTTTTTTTGTTAATCGCTACCTTGGACGCTGCCTGCGCCTCACTTCCCCTGATGCCAAACACAGTACCTGCTGCGAGCATACATGTCATGGCAGTAATAAGAATTTTCTTCTTCATAAAAAAAACCTCCTGTCACTCTTTTTAATGGTCCGGACTTTTCCTTGTTATACCAATAAAACGAATGAACAGGAGAAAATGTTGCAAAATTTAAAAAAAAATTTTTTTATTATTTAGATAGATTTTATCACTAATCCTGAAATGTCCGAAGAGCATCTATTATCCTAACTGCTTCTCCATCCATTGCCCCAGTTTTTCAGCTAAAACGATCCTTTGTCCACACAGCCCGTGGTTCGTATCCAGAGTAACCAGCTCGCACTGTCCCTTTCCCGGATTTTTTTTCAGATGTTCATAAACCGGTAAGATCATGTATTTTGCCGGCGCTACCACATCCTCTGTCGCTGCCACAAAAAGCACTTCCCGATCTTTGAGATACCGGTAGGTGTTGGCAACGGAAAGACTTCCGCTATATTTCATAGCATTTTCATATACATCGCTGGCGGAAGTCATATGAAGGCACTGCCCCTCCCCCTCTATCAGGAGAAACAATTCCTTTTCCAGCCCATATTGAAATGCCGCATGCAAATCATAGGGAGTAATCGCCGCCACTCCCCGAATAAAAGGTAATTTCCCCGCTGCATTTAAAACGGTCATTCCTCCCATGCTGTGCCCTACAAGAAAAATCGATGATTCATCTATTTTGTACTGGGTGGCGACAGCAGGATTATGCGCCCATTTTGCTATTGCAACGGCATCCTCCACTAAATTGGAAAACAGATAGCAGCCTCCACTTCCCCAGGCGCCACGGTGATTGACATGGATTACAACACATCCCATCCGCATCAGGGCATATTCCAAATCATTGTTAGTCGTATATCCGGGGAATCCGTGAAACATAATAACGGCAGGGTGAGGATCCTCATAAATATCCCCCGGAGTCAAAAGATAACCATATAGATGACATCCCCCGCTGATAATATTAAGAGGTACCGCATCCGGCATTCCTTTCTTTTCCCTGTATTCCAAATCCCGGTATGAATTTTTTACTGAAAATCTCATCCTTTTCTCCTTTTCAGGAACGCTTCCCTGTCAGTTTAAAGAGCCAATCTTAATATCGCCTGAAATTTTTCTCTGTCCAGAGGAACATAATGTCCTACTGTATTTTTACCATTCTTTGTCGCCCGGTCCGCCATTTCTTCAAAATGCTCCGTGCCAATCGATAGCTCTGACAATGAGGTTTTTAATTTTAGTGACACAAAAAATTCTTTCAGCTTTTCCGATAATAGTTCTGCCATTTCTTCCTCTGTATGATTCCAATTATCCACATGAAAGACACGGTTGGCAAGCTGTGCCAGCTTCCACGGCTTTATTTTCGCTATATACTTCGTCCATGCCACCAGTACCACCGCCATGCCCTCTCCGTGAGTAATGCCATATTGGGCGCTTAATTCATGCTCAATACGGTGAGAACCCCAATCTGCTATTCTTCCGGTATCTAAAAGATTGTTGTGGGCAATCGAGGCAAGCCACTGAATTTCTGCCCTGGCATCCGGATTTTTGGGATTTTTCATCAATCTATCCCCATTCACAAGCAGCGCATTAATGGCTCCCTCCAGCAAATAATCCGTGACATCCGTATGACTCACATCTGAAAAATAACGTTCCAACAAATGGGATAAAATATCTGCCACTCCGCAGGAGGTCTGATATGCCGGCAATCCTATTGTATATTGTGGATTCATAATAGCAAATTTCGGAATAATCCGGTCATCTTCAAAGCCTAATTTCCACTTTCCGTTGGAAATAATGGCGCAATTTGAAGTTTCCGAGCCACTGGTAGGCAGAGTGGAAATAACGCCGGTCGGTAAAACCTCTTCGGGCAGGACACCCTTATCAAAGAAGTCCCAGACATCTCCCTCATACGGAATGCCCAGCGCAGCTGCTTTTGCTGTGTCAATGGCGCTTCCACCGCCTACAGCAAGAACAAAATCAACCTTTTTCTCTCTGCCAATCGCCACTAGCTCGCGTACCAGTTCCACAGAAGGATTCGGAACAACCATTCCATTTTCATAAAAAGCAATTCCTGATTTTTGGCAAATTCCCTCCACGGTATCATAAATACCAAGTTCCTTAATAAAATCTCCGCTGTAAACCATCAGGACGGAAGTCGCTTTTTCTTCCTTAAACAGCCGTTGTAACTCATTTTCCGCTCCCTGTCCAAATATAATTTTAGCAGGGTTATGATATTGAAAATTAACCATTGTTCCTTTCCTTTCTTCGCATTACTGAATATTTTCTCTCCATGTTGCCGGTTTAAACTCTCCCTGAATCGGAAGCAGCCGGTTATCTAAATCTATCTTTAATACAGAGTTAAAATTATTGGTAGCAATCATCTGTGCTCCAAAGCCTACAATAACAACAAGCTCTTTGTCATTAAAGAATTTTTTCAGGCTGTCGATCAGCTCGTCAGATACCGCCGTCGGATCCTTGACAATCTGCTGCCCAAGCTGTACCAACAATTCCTCCTTTTCATCAAATTCCAGCTTATTCGGGTCAAGCCCCAGCGCTTTCAAATCGCTGATAAAAAACAACGAGCATAACAGGCATCCGTTTGTCGTAGAAACGGAATGCGCATAAATGGTTGCCGCCTTTTCTCCAACAACCTCAACTAAACGATCCCAGGAGGTATACCATCCCATAAAAGCATCATAGGTGGCATAATCCTGTAACAGCGCTTTTTTCATATTTGTCACGGCATTTCTTCCCGCCAGCTCTTCATATGCTTCCTTTTCTTTTCCGGTTACCTCGTTTAACTCTAATAATTTTACCCTTGCCATTTTTTCTATCTCCTTTCATATCCATTGTTTTTAGTTAATCGGTACTACCGCGCCATCATATGTATCGGTAATATATTTTTTAATTTCTTCGCTCTGAAGCACTTCTACCAGTTTTTTAATCGCTTCATTATTCTCATCCTTTTTCTGTACTGCAACAATATTGGCATATGTTTTTGCCGCTATCGACTGGTCGGACTCTACTGCCAGCGCATCCTTTACATGAAGGCCGCCCTCAATAGCATAATTTCCATTGATGACCGCTACATCCACATCCGGCAGGGAACGTACTAACTGCTCCGGCGCAATTTCCTTAAATTGCAAATTCTTTTTATTTTCTACAATATCATTTACGGTTGCTTTAATATCCACGCCATCTTTCAGCGTAAGAAGTCCCTCCTGCTGTAACAAAAGAAGAGCTCTCGCCTCGTTCGTAACATTATTTGGCACGGCAACGGTTGCTCCGTCCGGAAGCGCATCCAGACTTTTTGTTTTTCCGGCATAAACGCCAAACGGCTCATAGTGTACTTTCCCGACCGATACTAATTCGGTTCCGTTTTCTTTATTAAAGTCATCCAGATACGGCTGATGCTGGAAAAAGTTTGCATCCAGGCTTCCCTCTGCCAATCCGGTATTTGGTGTTACCGTGTCCTCAATTTTTACAATATTCAATGTAATTCCGTCGCCCTCTAAAATTTTCTTTGCCTGCTCCAGAATTTCGGCGTGAGGAGTAAGCGAAGCCCCTATCGTAATAGTCTGGCTGCTCTCTGCTGTAGCATCCGGATTTTCTCCCGAGGCAGAAGTATTATTATCTCCGCAGCCTGTTAAAGTACCTAATGTTAATACTGCTGCAAATACGAATGATAAAATTTTTTTCATGTTTCTTTTCCTCCTAATCTAATTATTTTTATGAATGTCTTTGATTAACAGAAAGCCTGGTTCCCGCTTCCTGAAAAATCTGCATGATAATAATCAGTATGGCCACGGTCACCCACAAAACATCTGTCTGATACCGGTAGTATCCATAATTTAATGCTATCGCGCCCAGACCGCCGCCGCCGATACATCCTGCCATGGCAGAATAGCCAAGAACTGTTGCCAGATTGATTGCTCCCCCCAAAAGAAGGGAAGGCACTGCTTCCGGCAATAAAAAGCGCATTACAATCTCATGGGGGGAAGCCCCCATCGCCTGCGCTGCCTCAATAATCCCCGCCGGCACTTCTTTTAAGGAAGATTCCACCATTCTTGCAATAATCGGTATTGCGCCAACTGTCAGTGGAACGATCGTCGCCGTTGTTCCGATTGAAGCGCCGGTTATCCATCTGGTAAACGGTATTAAGAATACCAGCAGGATAAGAAAAGGAATCGAGCGGAAAATGTTTACAAGGGCTCCGATAATCCCATTTACAAACCGGTTTGGCAAAATATGTCCTTTATCCGTTATCACCAGAACAATTCCCAGCGGCAGTCCCGCAACATAGGCTAATATTGTGGATATAATTGTCATCTGCAGGGTTTCTAACACTCCCTTGCCAATCATTTCCCAAATCTGTTGTGTCATAATCTTTCCTCCTTTCTTTCAACCTCGGCAGTAACTACTCCTGCCTGCTTAAAATATTCCAATACCCGTTGTGCCGCCTCCGGGTTTTTTGGCAATTCTACTATCATCTGCCCGAATGCCACCCCACCGACGCTTCTTGTATCAGCGCAGAGAATATTGACCTTTTCTCCGGTATCCTGTACAAGATTCGCAATAATCGGTTCGTTTGCGGTAAGCCCGTCGAAGGCAATACGGACGCATCTTTTATCTGTCATATGGAACGGATTACTCAGTTCCTGTTTTGATGGAAGCACAAGATGTTTTGCCGCTTCTGTTTTCGGATTTGTAAAGATTTCCTGCACCGGCCCTGCCTCTGCCAGCTTTCCGCTGTCGATAATGGCAACCCGGTCACAGATTTTTTCTACCACTGACATCTCATGGGTAATAATGACAATGGTAAGCCCCATTTTCTGATTAATTTCTTTTAACAGCGTCAAAATCTCCTCCGTGATTTTTGGATCTAAAGCGCTGGTGGCTTCGTCACAGAGCAGCACCTTTGGATTCATGGACAAGGCTCTGGCAATGGCAACTCTCTGCCGCTGTCCGCCGGATAACTGTGCCGGATATGCTTTCGCCCTGCTTTCCAGTCCTACGATCCGCAGCATTTCCATGGCACGTTCCCGCCGCTCTTTCCTTTCTACTTTAGCTATTTTCATAGGAAGCATCACATTGGCCAATACGTTTTTCTGCATTAAAAGATTAAAATTCTGAAATATCATGGCCATGGATTGTCTGACCTTGCGAAGCTTTTTCTCCGACAATTCTCCCAGATTTTCCCCATCAAAGAAAACGGTTCCTTCTGTCACCTTCTCCAGCCGGTTCAGTGTCCGAACCAGCGTGCTTTTACCGGCGCCACTCATGCCAATGATGCCAAACACTTCTCCCTTGCGGATACTAAGGCTGACATCATCTATCGCTGTAACTTCTGCGTTTTTATCCCGGAAAACCTTTGATATATGCTCCAGCCAGAAAATCTCTGTTTCTTCACCCATGGTTACACCACCTTTCATTTACCGTCATATAAGTGGGCGCTGAAATATCGATCGCCCCTGTCCGGAAATACCACAACAATATTTCCACTATCTTTTGTTTCCGCCAGCTTCATGGCGGCGGCCAATGCTGCGCCAGAGGAGCTTCCGGCAAATATCCCCTCTCTTTTTGCCAATTCGCGGGATGCATAAAAGGCCTCTTCATCCGACACCTTGATTACTTCATCTACAAGGCTCATGTCCATTGTGTCTGCAATAAAATCATTTCCAATTCCTTCTATATTGTAATCGCCGTGTTCTCCGCCTCCTATAGTAGAGCCAAGGGGGTCTGCTAAAATCCCCTGTATCTTCGGATTTTTTTCTTTCAAATACTTTACGATTCCTGTAAAGGTTCCGCCGCTTCCGGCGCCTAACACTATATAGTCGATATTTCCATCCAGCGCTTCATAGATTTCCGGTCCGGTTGTTTCGTAGTGCGCCAGTGGATTGCTCTCATTTTTAAACTGCTCCAGAGAAACAGCCCCGGGAATTTGCTTTCGCAGCTGCTCCGCCTTCTCTATTGCCCCCCGCATGCCATTCTTTCTCGGTGTATGTACAAGTTCAGCTCCCAGCGCTTTCATCAACTGCTGTTTCTCTATCGAAAATTTATCCGGCACAACAAACACTACCCGGTAACCTCTGTTTAATGCGGCAAAAGCTATTCCTAACCCGGTATTTCCCGCTGTGGCTTCCACGATTGTAAAGCCCGGTTTCAGCAATCCCTTTTTCTCAGCATCCTCTATCATATATTTCCCGATACGGTCTTTTACGCTGCCCGACGGATTACATAATTCCAATTTTGCAAATATTTTTAGCCTAAGACCGGCTTCCATATGGGGAAGCCTTACCATGGGAGTATCGCCTATCATATCCTGTGCGGATTCATAATATTTCATCGAAACTTCCTCCTTCAGATCCGTGATGCGGCGATCGCCTGCTCCAAATCCTGTTGTAATTCCTCCTCTTGTTCAATTCCAACGGAAAAACGGAGAAGTCCCTTTGTAATTCCTACCGAGTCCCTGATTTTTTCCGGAATCGCCGCATGGGTCATAGATGCCGGATGGCAGATAAGGGATTCCACTCCCCCCAGACTTTCTGCCAGACTAATGATATGAAGATTCCTGAAAAATGTATGGATATCATGGTTTTCCGTCAGTTCAAACGAAATCATGGCGCCGCCGTTCTTTGCCTGCTTTTTATTCACTTCATATCCCGGATGGTCTTTTAGACCCGGATAGTATACTTTTTTTACCTCGGGATGCCCCTGCAGAAACTGTGCCAGCTTCTCTGCATTTTTCACATGCCGATCCAACCGGACACCCAGTGTTTTGATTCCCCGGATAAGTAAAAAGGAATCAAAGGGGGAAAGCACTCCCCCGGTAGCATTTTGCAAAAAGGCAATTTTTTCTGCCAGTTCTTTGTCATTTACGACAACCAGACCTGCTACCAGATCACTATGCCCTCCCAGATACTTTGTCGCACTGTGAATGACAATATCGGCGCCCTCCAAAATTGGTCTTTGCAAATAGGGGGTGTAAAATGTATTATCCACAATAGTGAGAATGTGCTTTTTCTTTGCCAGCTTTGCCACAGTACGGATATCTGTAATGCCAAGAAGTGGATTGGTCGGAGTTTCAATATAAACTGCCTTTACGTTTTCATCTATGGCGGCTTCTATTTTTTCACTATCGGTAGTATCTACCAAAATATATTCGATGCCAAAATTTTGAAAAACCTTATCCATTACCCGAAAAGTTCCTCCATATACGTTATCCGAAACGACCAGCTTGTCGCCTGCCCGAAACAGACTGAGTACGACAGTAATTGCCGCCAGACCGGAAGCAAAGGCGAATCCTGCTATCCCCTCCTCCAGTTCTGCTATCAAATTTTCCAACGCTTCTCTTGTAGGATTGCCGGTTCTCGAATATTCATATCCTTTATGCACACCCGGTATTTCCTGCTTAAAAGTAGAAGTCTGATAAATCGGAATATTTACTGACCCTGTTGCCTCATCTGATGAAATTCCTCCATGTATTAATTTTGTATTTATTGAATGATTTTTAAATTGACTCATAGTCGCATTCCTTTCTGTTTTTGTTTTAACAAAGCGAACCTGTTTATACAATAAAAAGCGCAGATACATGCGTAATGTATCTGCGCCATATGTATTTGCATTTTTTATCTGCAATCTGGCGGGAAACAACACGCATGAAAATAATCCATAGCCATACACATCTGCATGAAACTACAGCAACACATTTTTTTCTGCATTATTTTTTGCGTTAGTATCTTTTTCATGGTATTGCTTCCTTTCTTTTTTAATTCCTATTTTTCATACTTTTTTACTAGGAATAATAGGATTATAACCCGTTCTACTTTTTTTGTCAACAATTTTTTTAAATTTTTTTACCAATAGGAATAAATTAGGATAAGGCACGGAGGCCGCGTAATCCTCCGTGCCCCTTTTCCGGCCTATTTTTTTGTACACCGCAAAGATTTATAAGACGGTTTCTCAGACGGTCCCACCCTGTCAACATGCAGGGCAACAATGCGGCCGAGGGCATCTCCCTCATAATCCAGCATATAGGACCCTTCTTCCAATACCTTCAGAAGCTCTTTTGAACTTTTATTATCGTAGGAAATACCTTCTACATCAATGGGTATTCCGTTTTTTATGGCATATGCCGCTTCCTCCAGTATCCAGTGATTGTTTTGCATATGTTCCTCCTATTTAAACTACAATAAAAGAAAGTGCGTTCCGTGATGTAAATGTATTCTTTTGTAGTTCCCAGGTAAAGACTGCCTGTTTATTTTTGTGAATTTTTTGCCGAAATATAACTATAATGTAACTAAATACAATGAATAAAAAAGAAAAAAAGAATTGCGAAAAAATTGACATGGCTTTTTTTGCATTGATTTATCCTAATGTAGTGTACGCTTATTATCACCTCCCTGTTTTTCAGTGCAGCTTTACCTTCCACTATATTATATCCTGACGACTTTGAAAGAGGCAAGTGTTGTATCTGCGAAAATCCATACCGTTTAAACACATAAATATTTCCAGATACTTTTTTGCCTTAACCAGTTGACTTTAGCACCAATATAACTTATACTTTTGATACAAATATAAGTCAGTTGACTAGAAAGGAAGTGTGCTTGTGAAGATTGAACGAATTAGTGAAAATCAAATCCGCTGTACATTAAGCAAACATGATTTGATGGAACGCCATCTTAAAATAAGTGAGTTGGCTTACGGTTCCGAGAAAGCGAAAGAACTTTTTCGTGATATGATGGAACAAGCCAACATCGATTTTGGATTTGATGCAGATGACATTCCTTTAATGATAGAAGCAATCCCGACTTCGAGGGATTCTATTGTCCTCGTTATAACTAAAGTAGATAACCCGGAGGAATTTGACGAAAGATTTTCCCGCTTTGGCATTCAGGATGAGGACTTTGAGGACGAAACCGAAGAGGAACTGGAAATAGAAACAGACGAGGATGACGCCTCAGTTCTTGATTCTTCCGAGATTGTAAATTGCTTTGAGCAGCTGCATGATTTGATTGAAGAGGCAGAGAGCAAAAATTCCTCCCACAGCTCCTCCGAATTTATTCCGTTAAGCGAGGCATTGCAAAAAGGAAAAAAAGGGAAAAAAGCAAACAGGAAAAAGAATGCGGAAAACATTCAGGAACGCATTAAGGTTTATTCTTTCCTGTCCCTGAACCCGATCATTGAGGTTGCCCACCTGGTAGACGGAAACTATTCGGGCAAAAACACGATATGGAAAGATACGGTGGAGAACCGTTATTATCTTCTTTTAAACCGCGGCAATGCCAAAAGTTCTTTCCAACTGGCATGTTCCGTTATTTCGGAGTTCGGAAAAGAAGAAGCGGTAACCTATGCCACGCAGGACTATTTTAATGAACATTTTCAAATTATCCTTAAAGATAAAGCATTAGCACAGCTGGCAAAGTTGTAATCCGATCATTCGCCGACAGTAAAATTTGTTTTTAGTAAAATACCTTCCAGATTTTGGAGGGTATTTTTCTGTTATATGGGAAAATCCGTCGCTTTGCCGCCGCTTTTTGGTTTATAATATCTTGCTTAATTTTATATTCATGATACAATAACAGTAATAGTATTATTGTTACAAAGGAGGTAAATTATGTCAAAGGCAAAACAACGTTTTACTGCTTTTTTACTTTTATCCGCCCTGCTATTTACTTCACTGGCAGAGCCGTCATCCGCCAAGGTAAAAAAGCCTAAATTAGCAAAACAAGCAAAAATAACGCTTAACAGTAAGAAGAAATTAAAAGTAACCGGCGTTAAAAAAAGCCTTATTAAAAAAACGAAATGGAAAACTTCCAATAAGAAAATCAAGCTGAAGTCCAAAAAGAAAAATTCCGTTATTGTAAAAGGAGTAAAAAGGGGCTCTTCACGCGTTACGGCGCGGGTTACCTTAAAGCGGGAAAAAGGGAAAAAAACATACCGCCTTTCCTGTAAGATAACAATCCGCGCCAAAAAACAAAAGGCGCAAGATACAACAAAACCAATTGTCACTCCTGGGAGGACTGCGCCTGTTAAAACACCGTTACCGGGCTTTACCGGCACTTCAACTCCTCCCGTGGCAGACACAACACCGGCCTCGCCCAGCGCCTCGCCCAGTATCCTGCCCAGTGCTTCGCCTGATACCAGTTTGAAGCCCGCCTCTCCCGTTCCATCCGGCATACCGGATTCCCTGCCGGAAGCAGCGGCTGTCAGCGTACCGGCAAAGCCAAATGTGAATTCCAGCTATAGCGACACGGTATCTCCTTCTTCATCCTATGATTTAACAACCGCTTTGAATCTGGATTCCGTAAAGGAAGGCTACCGTAAATATTTTAGTATCGGCGCCGCTGTCAATGGCACTTCAGCAGGAACCAGCACAGCGGCATCCCCTGAAATGCGTCAGGTAATGAAACGGCATTTTAACAGCACCACCCTGAGTAATCTTCTGAAGCCTCAGTATCTGTTAGACCAATCAGGAAGCGCGGCAAATGCAACGGCAGGAAAAAATGACACTCCCACTATTAATTACAGTCCGATTGTCGATAATCTGGAATTCTGCAAGCAAAGCGGAATCAAAATGCGGGGACATGTATTAGTATGGCATGCCCAGACGCCGGACTGGTTTTTCCGGGACGGCTTTTCCAATACGGGCGCCTATGTAGATAAAGTAACCATGCAAAAACGAATGGGCAGCTATATACGGCAGATTTTGGAATTTTGCCAGACCTATTACCCGGGAGTTATTTATTGCTGGGATGTGGTAAACGAGGCTGTCGACACCTCTACAGGGGACGGATACCGCCGTTCTACCTGGTATAATATTATCGGGAAAGAATTTATTGCAGATGCCTTCTACTATGCAAGAAAATATGCCGATAAGGATGTAAAACTATTTTATAATGATTTTAATACCTTCCAAATGGATAAAAACAAAAAAATTATTGAAATTGTCAAACCGCTGAAAGAAGCGGGACTTTTGGACGGGGTTGGCATGCAGTCCTATCTGAACAGCGACTGGCCCGGCGTTGCCAGTGTCAAAACTGCCATTCAAAACTTTGCCGCCGCCGGTCTGGAAATACAGCTGACGGAACTAACCTACCGGGTCCCGGATTATAACAATCCTACGGCGGAAGATTATACTAAGCAGGGACAAAACTATCAGGAATTAATGAATATGCTGATCGCTGAGGATACGGCGGGAGGCGGAACTGCTAATATTACTAATGTTACATTCTTCGGGCTCATCGACAATCCTTATAGCGTATTCGGCTCCAATCCAAAGCCTGACCAGGATTGCTGGGCAAGACTATTTGATCAAAACTTTAAGCCGAAACCAGCCTATTATGGCGTTATGAATGCTTTGACCGATTAAATATAAAACTTTTATTAAAAAGAGGCGTGTTTTAAACGCCTCTTTTTAATAAAGAAAATTGCCATATTATTACTGTTCATTTTTAGTTGCCAGATATTCATTTATTTTGCTAACCAGATCATCACAATCCAAGCCATGCACCATAGCTGCCTGCTCTAAACTCTCGCCCTGAGAGGCCGGACAGCCCAGACAGTGCATGCCGGAGGCCATCATGATCGGTGCTATCGTAGCATCCTCCTGTAAAATCTGTCCTATCAGCATATCCTTTGATACTTCCTTTAACATTTCTATATCCTCCTTATTATCAGACACTCTCTTTTGGAAAACATTCCATGTTTCGATTATAGTAAGAACTTTCTTCCTTGTCAAGAAAGTATTCCCCTAGAATTGCTTTTTTATAAGCTGATAAATCATGCTATCTGTTAAATTTTACTTGTATTTTTTCTTATTTTGTATTATCATGTGAATATGTTCAATATAGAAAAAGGAGGAAGTAAAAATGGCTTATAAAATTACGGATGCCTGCATCAGCTGCGGCTCATGTGCTTCTGAATGTCCGGTTGGGGCAATCTCTGAAGGTGATGCTCATTACGAAATTGATGCCGATTCTTGTTTAGACTGTGGCTCTTGCGCTGCTACATGTCCTACAGGCGCTATTGAGGCATAATGATTACGATTTATAAAAAGAAGTTGCCACAGATGTGACAACTTCTTTTTTATTGCATTTCTTTATTGCAGCTTTCTCAGAATCGAGCAGCTCTATCCCAGCCGCGCCAACAGCTCCTTACTGAGCTCTTCATATCCCGGCTTACCCAGGAGCGCAAACATATTCTTTTTATAACTCTCCACGCCCGGCTGATTAAATGGATTTACTCCTAAGAGATACCCGCTGATACCGCAGGCATACTCAAAGAAATAGAACAACTCGCCAAGATAAAATTCATTCTGCTCCGGAATGCGGATAATAAGATTCGGGACATTCCCGTCGGTATGAGCTAACTGCGTTCCCTTCATAGCGCTCTTATTGATAAAATCCATGGTTTTCCCTGCCAGATAATTTAATCCGTCCAAATCCTTTGCTTCTTCTTTTACTGTAATATCCAATGACGGTTTCTCTAATTCCATAACTGTTTCATACATAATACGGGAACCATCCTGAATAAACTGTCCCATGGAGTGCAAATCGGTGGTCAAATCTACCGCTGCCGGGAAAATACCTTTTTGATTCTTTCCCTCGCTTTCGCCATACAGCTGCTTCCACCATTCTGCCACATAATGGAAGATTGGCTCATAGTTTGCCAGCACTTCTACCGCTTTACCCTTTTGGTGTAAAATATTCCGGATAACGGCATACAGTATGGAATCATTTTTTTCCATCGGAGTTTCCAGACACAGCTCTCTCATGCTCCGGGCGCCCTCCATTAACAGGCTGATATCTGCCCCGCTGGCGGCAATTGGCAAAAGTCCCACTGCGGTAAGAACAGAAAAACGTCCTCCCACATCATCCGGCACAACGAAAGTTTCATAGCCCTCCTCGTCTGCCAGACCTTTGAGCGCACCCTTTTCCCGGTCGGTCGTAGCATAAATACGTTTTGCCGCTTCCTCTTTCCCATATTTCTTTTCCAGCATTTCCTTAAACACACGAAATGCAATCGCCGGCTCTGTAGTTGTACCGGACTTGCTGATTACATTGACAGAAAAATCTCTATCCCCAATGGTTTCAACTAACTGGGAAAGATAAGTGCCGCTGATGCTGTTTCCGGCATAATAAATTTCCGGTGTTTTGCGCACAGACTTGTCCACACTATTATAAAAGCAGTGGCGCAAAAATTCTATTGCCGCGCGGGCTCCTAAGTAAGAACCGCCAATACCGATAACAACTAAAACATCTGAATCGGATTGAATCTTTTTTGCCGCTTTTTGTATTCTCGCAAACTCCTCTTTATCGTAGTTTACCGGCAAATCAATCCAGCCAAGAAAATCATTCCCGGCGCCCTTTTTGTTTTCCAGGGTATCCCTTGCCGTTTCTGCCAGCGCTTTCATGGATGTAATCTCATCCTCACGAATAAATTTTCCGGCAAGAGAATAATCAAATGTAACATGGTTTTTCATTATACAAATCCTCCTGTACGTTATTCACGCAGCTCTTACGTTTATAAGAGCGGTTTTCTGTGTAAATTATACTCTTTTGCAAATCCTCCTGTCAACCTTTATCCCAGATATTCCCGAATTACTTCCCGGATTATTTCTTCCTCTTCTTTTGTAAAATCAATGGAAACCTCCGGCATTTTTTCCTCCTCTTTTGGAATCAGATTCACTACCTTTGCCGGCTGCTCCTCTTCCTTATCGAAGTCGAAATATTCCTGCTGATATTCCTCCAGCATCTGGGAATGGAACGTTTCATTTTCCAGACGGGGTTTCAATACATTTTCCAGATAATCCATCATGTCAATTCGCAAAAGCTCCCTCTTGCCGCTGATGGCAAACATCCCGTCAAACAACAGGAGGATTCCATTCCCCAGTACGCCGGCAAACAGGCTGGAAAAAATAATCTTCGGATCCAGATCCAGTATCATCGCCCAGATTCCAAATCCCAGACTGCCAATCATAGCAAGCAGCATACACTGATTGCAAAAGACCTCCCAGGTTTTCAGCCGCAGCCCCAGCAGCTGATAGTGCCTGAGATATTTTTCCACAAATATTTCAACATTGGGAACACCGATCTTTAACTTGTAACAGGTTTCAAACTTCATCCGCAGCGACTTCATCAACCGGTGCTCCGAGTGTCCCATATCCTCCGCTGCCTTTAAAAGGCGCTTATATGTATGGCTAAGCATTCCTTTTATGAGGATCTCCAGTATACAAAGAGCAGCCACTCCATATACCGCACCATTATCATTTAAAAATTCCCGCATAATCTATCCCTCCATTTCTGAACCCGGCTGAAATTCTCCGAGTTCTCCGCCAGTATAACAGCGAAAGGGGAGGGATGACCAGATGTATTCCCAACTTTTTTAAAAATCGTATGACATTATTCGAGCAGATTATTCCTGTTCCGTGGAAAAAACAGTATTATCGATAATATCCGCCACTTTTACCACCGCATTCTGCTGGTCGCTGGCAGACATCGCCGCCTTGTATTTCTGCTTGTTTTCGTCTACCTCATAAACTGCCTCTAACAATTTTTCACTTGTCAGCTCTTCTTCCCGGATGACATAACTGAAGCCCTGCTTTTCAAAAGAAGCCGCATTTAAAATCTGGTCGCCGCGGCTGGCCTCCAAAGATAGCGGAATGAGAATATTCGGTTTATGAAGCGCCAGCAATTCACAAATGGCATTGGCTCCGGCGCGGGAAATAACCATATCCGCCGCATCTAAAAGGTCGCAGAGCTCTTTTTGGATATATTCATACTGAACATATCCCTCTGTCCCCTCTAAGGATTTCTCTATCTTATCCTTTCCACACAAATGAATAATCTGATAACGCTGTAACAGCTCCGGTAAAATTTCCCTTACCGCCTCGTTTACGCGTACCGATCCCAGACTTCCGCCGATAACGAGAATCACCGGTTTATTGGCAGTAAAGCCGCAAAAATCCAGGCCCTTTAACCGGTTGCCGGAAAAAAGTTCGCTCCGGATTGGCGAACCGGTCAAATACGCCTTTTCCTTCGGAAGATTTTCCAGCGTTTCCGGAAAATTGGCGCAAATAGCAGCCGCAGAGGAAATACAGAGGCGGTTCGCCAGTCCCGGAGAAATATCTGATTCATGCAAAACACAGGGAACATGCCTTCTTTTTGCCGCTTTTACGACAGGTACTGTCACAAATCCCCCTTTGGAAAACACTACGTCCGGCTTTAACTTTTTGATTAATTTATCTGCTTCACTGTAACCTTTTATTATACGAAACGGGTCGGTAAAATTTTTAATATCGAAATACCGGCGAAGTTTACCGGAAGAAATCCCATAATAAGGAATGTCAAAATTACGGATCAGCTCTTTTTCAATTCCATTTTTGGAGCCAATATAATGAATTTCATAATCCCTCTTTTGCAATTCAGGAATCAGCGCAATATTGGGTGTCACATGCCCGGCTGTTCCACCGCCTGTCAGTATGATTCGTTTCACCGAAATACCCCCTTATAAATTTGCTTTTATTTCTTTCGCTATCTCTGCAATATCACTTGGCGTATCATTGGGTTTCCAGCCAATATTAATTGTATCCGTATCACCCTCAAATCTCGGTATGACATGAACGTGAAGGTGGAAAACCGACTGCCCCGCTGCCGCGCCATTGTTTTGTAATACATTAATGCCGTCGCACTTATAGGTTTTTTTCACTGCCGCAGCTATTTTTTTCGCCACTATCATAATGCCTGCCGCATCCTCTTCCGATAATTCAAACAGGTTTTCTGCATGATTTTTCGGCAAAATGATAACATGCCCTCTGGCTGCAGGATTTACATCTAAGATTGCCTGAAAGGAATCATCCTCATAAACTGTTTGCGCCGGAATCTCACCTGCTAAAATTTTGCAAAAAATACAATTTTCATCTCTCATTTTTCTACCTCCATTATCTTTCCTGATCAACACCCGCCCTATTTCCCAAAACGGAAAATCGTATCAAAATTTCTCAAAATCTTAAAGTTTCCCTGGGCAGATAAATCTCCCGACATAAAGGCGCTTTGAAACGACTTCCCGCCATTTAATATATCGTTAAATACTGCGGTCTGCACCTTCGCCGTCACATCCGCCTTTTCCACACTGCCCCGGTAGCAGTTCAGCTTATCCTCCTTTATCTCAATGACAAGGGAGGAATTTTCGTCCGTCAGATCAATCTGGAATACTGCCTCCATATCGTCCATCGGATAAAAGTTTTCTTTCAGTTTGCGGATATAGGAATCCGCATCTTCGCCCTCTCCCAGCATTCCCTTAAATAAACTTGCCAGTTCTTCAATATCCTCTTTTTGTTTCTTAACATAATTATCGTTGGAAACATATACAGAGAGCTGTTCGCTTTCCTGCGGGGTAAGGGAAAGGCTGCTGCTGCGCAGCATTTTCTTTTTGATCTGCATGCTGCTATTCGGAAATGCTATTGATTTTTTGGAAATCGCACGATAAAAATTCTCCGTCTTTTTTTCTATCATTAGATTATATTCCGCATTGGTTTCAAAATCTACATGGTTATCCACATAGGCGCATAATCCATTGCTGGGAATCCCTCCTAACATCTCCCAGGCGCGGATCAGGTTATATTCGGCCTCCCTCTCTCCGTAGGTCGTTGCCATGACAACCGGCATCATATAAATATGGGTAATATTCTCTTTGTCGCCATACAGCCAGCAGGCATCCAGAAACTGCTGCAGATACCCCCCGATGCCAAACCATTCCACGGAAGCAGCAAGAATCACGCCGTCGGCATCCTTTAAGGTCTTAGGCAAGACAGTAATGCTGCTTTTTTCCTCGTACAGATTATATCGTTCCACAGTAACATGCAATTCATCCAGTACTTTGGCAATTTTCTCAATAGTAAACAGGGTCGGGTCGTCAATCAGCCCTCTCCCCCCATAATAAATATTAACTCTCATAGGTAACCTCCATCCGTTTCTTTTTCGACATAAGCAGGCATATTAAAAATCCGGTAATAAATCCGCCAATATGGGCGGCATTATCAATGCTGATATCCTGAGTCCCACTATATAAACTAAGTCCGATAAATAAAATATACCGGGTTACTTCTGACGTCCTGCGCCCCCGGTTCCCCACGATCAGAAGAACGAGAAGCGCCCCGGTAAGCCCGTACACCGCTCCCGACGCTCCACAGGAAACGGCATATTCGTTACCGGCAACTACATTATATACGATAGAAGTAACTCCTGCAAGAATTCCCGAAAGAAAATATAAAACGATATATCTTACCCTGCCCATAACATTTTCCAGCGCATAGCCTAATATAATAAGGGATACCATATTATTTACCAGATGTTCAAATCCAAAATGGAGAAAAAAATGAGTGATCAGCCGGTAATACTCATGGTTTTCCAGTATAAACGGTTCATAAACAGCGCCCATCTGCAGCATAAAATCGGCATCATAGCTGGAACCCTTCCATTCCACATAACCGTATGCCAAAACATTTATCGCTGCCAATATAATCGTAACGACAGGAATCTTGTTTCTTCCCTGCATTCCAACTTTCCTTTCTTGTGCTGGACTGTATTTTTTGTTTATGCTATGATTGAAATTGTAACACAGAACAAAAAACCGGTCAATAAATCATAAAAGAAAGGATGCGTAAGGATGAAAATTTCCGTAATGGCAGACAAAACGAATAAGCAAAATATTCTGACGCTTTTGGAGCAGATGGGTTATTCCCTTCCCTGCAACTGCCATGGACAGCATCATTGCAACGGAAAACAGTATCCCTTTGACTGCTCTTTAATCCCTAAAGAACCCCTTACCGTTTCACTCCCCGATACTTCAGGTAGGATTACCGGAATCGCCCTGGAGGATATGACCGTAACCTCCGGCACCGGAGATACTCTGTTAATTGATCTTGGCACTACCACGATCGCTCTTGCCCTGATTGAGCGGAGCAGCGGCGCCCTGCGGCAGACGCTGAACTTTTCCAATCCCCAGAGAACCTATGGCGCGGATATTGTTGCCCGGATCCATGCCGCCTGTTCCGGCAGCTTAAAATCACTCCAGCATGCCGTTATATCGGCGCTGAAGGAAAAAATTGCCCTTTTATGCCGGAACAACCGCCAGCTGCCGGAGCAGATAACTTCCTGTTTTATCGCTGGCAATACTGCCATGATTCATCTCCTCATGGGATATGATTGCCGCAGTCTTGGCTCGAGCCCTTTTGCTATCGAAGTACCGTCCCCGGAGCCCTTTTTCTACCAAAACTGCTCCATTACTATTTTACCCTGGCTTTCTGCCTTTGTAGGCGGCGATATTACCGCCGGTCTTATTGCCTGTCAGATAACAGACAGGGATAACCCCGCTTTTTTTCTTGACCTTGGAACAAATGGAGAAATGGCGCTTTATCATAACTCCACTCTGTATACCGCAGCCGCCGCTGCGGGTCCCGCCTTTGAGGGAGGCGGATTATCCTGCGGCTGTCCGGCTGTTTCCGGCGCTATCTGCGGCGTCCGTTTCAAACGCCTCCGCCCGGTAGTCGCCACGATCGATAATACTCTGCCCATCGGAATATGCGGCTCCGGCGCTATTCAATTATGCGCCGAGCTAATCCGAAACGGCTATGTAAATGAAAAAGGGGTGTTAAGTGAACGCTTTCCTGCTGACGGGATTTTCCTTTCCCCGTCCGCACAGGGCACTCCTCTTTTTTTCACCCCGGAGGATTTCCGGAATATCCAACTCGCGGTTGCCGCCATTGCCGCCGGCATAGAAACGCTTGCCGATGCCGCCCGGATTTCCCTTGATGAGATCTCGGATTTTTATTTAGGGGGCGGCTTTGGTTTTTATCTCAATTTAGAGGACTGCCAGACGCTTAAACTATTTTCATCGGTTGCTCCGGACAAAATCCGCTTCATGGGAAACACCTGCCTGCGCGGGCTGCGGGAATTTGCCATAAAAACCCCGGACTCCCTTACCCTGCCAGCCGTCAAACAGATAAGTCTGGCAGACAGTCCGTATTTTGAAAAACGATTTATCCATCATATGACATATTCTGACTGAGTAATTTCCACCACATATTCCTTTTCTGCCAGGCGCAGTAAATCCCCGTCGCGCAGCCTTGTTTTCTGCCATGGCGCCAGCCTTTCATTATTTCGGTAGGTTCCGTTTGCCGATTCCTCATCCACGGCAAAAATATCCTCCCCTTCCTGTAATATCTGAAGATGAGCCCGACGGAGCCGAAAGGGAAAACAGGTAACCGGTATCGGCTCTTCCTTTCCCTGACAGGGTATAAGGCAGACCGTTTTTTCTTCCGCTTCCTCCTGATAATCTATTTCGTCCTCCTCTTTTTTCCTCCTCCTGTTTTGAGGAAGCGCCTTCCATATTCCATATCCCGAAACCGCAAGAAAAAAGAGGGCGCTCCCCAGCGCTTTTTTCCCGTCTATCTGATTGGACAATGGCATACGGAACAGCCCCATCCCCCAGAGGAAAAGAAAAGCGCCGATCCCAAATAAGCCGATTCCGACAGGGGCAAGATACCTTCGTAATAAGGCAGGCTCTATTCGTTCTTTTTTTTGCCTGACGGATTTTTCATCTCTGGGCGGATAAATAATCCTTTCTTTTGGGGGAGGGGAGGGATGGCTCCTGTTATCCTTCGCATATTCCCACAGTCGCGCCGGCGTACACCCCTCTTCCTTTGTCAGCCTGTGCATTCCGTAAACAAAAAATACCAGATCTTTGTCCTGCTGATTCATTTTCTCCATTATAAATTCTAATAATTCTCCCAAGGCTTTTACATCTCCTTTTTCTCCCTCCGGATAAAAAATCCCCTCTATCTGCCCCAGCCTTGGCTCAATATAAAGAAAATCCTCATGGATAAATAAACCGCCGGCATCCAGCAGGTATTCCGTCAGCTGATCTGCCATATCGGCTAACTGGGAAAATATACTTTTTATATCCCCCAGGGTAAACGCTGTTTCTGATAAATAGCGCGCCAACGATACCCGTCCCGAAATATTATAGACTGCCTCCTTTTGCCCGTTTATCCAGTGGATTTCCATTGGCAGAAAGCCTTTTACCTCCTGAAAGGAAAAAATACGGTCACTCAGAGTTTCTTTTCCCACTCCTTTTATTTTTAAATAATTTCCCGTTCCGTCCTGCAAAAATTGATGTTCCATCTGTCACTCCCCCTTCCTCTCCTGTAACGCTTCATAATCCCATCGGTATTTTGCCGCCCATAAACTTTCCCTCTCTGTTTCAAATGCGGACAGGGCCTTGCCTCCGGACAATATTTTTTTCAGATAGGGCAGCGAAACAGGCAGTTCATAATATGCCTTTACTATAACTTTATTAATCTTTTCTTCCGTTTTTACCCGGGTTACTTTCATAAGGAATAATTTGTTATTTAGCCGCTTTGTCATATCCGTCTGCCACTCCGTTTCCTTTTTTTCTTTTCCCCCGGATAACCACTCCGCTGTCCGTTCATTTGTTTCGGATTCCATTACCACTGTGTCATGTACATAGAGCCCCTGAAAAACAAGCGCTGCAAAGACCCAGATACATATTGTCACAATAAAGACAGCCTCCACTGTAAAATAACCGTTTTTTTTCATAGCAATGTTATTACTCCGTAAGCAGCCGCAGTAAAAGGAATAAACGGAATCCTGTATTTTTTTCCCACCTTTTTTACCGCCAGCAGTATGAGGGATGTCATCGCGGCCAGCGTCAGGCTCAGCATAAGAAGTTCCAGATTTCGGTAAAAGCCCAGCGCCGCCCCGGTTACCAGATAAACGATGGCATCTCCCTCTCCAATGCTGCCCCTGCTTATCCGGCTCACCCCATACAAAAAGGCGCCGATCAAAACTCCGGCAAGCCATTGTACCACACAATTTCCGGCAATAAATTGCCCTAATATTACAAAGATCAGACAAACAATGCCGGGAATAATGGGAATCCTTTTATATCTTCTGTCAAGAACCGCCATTCCCGCCAAATAAATGCCTGTCATAATAAAAATTGCCTCCTTCATATATTTACCTCCTTTTTTTCCCACACTTACTGCATAAGGTCCGGTTTCCCACCTCCGACAGCTTGATTGTCAATATACTGCGCTTTATTCCGCTGCAGGAACGGCTACTGTGATACCGGTCGCCAAAATTGGTAATCCAGATTACCGACTGCCCGCCAAATTTTTTTCCCTTACAGCAGCGTTCACATGGCTGATAACGCCCGCCGCCCTCATTTCTTAAACCGGAAATATCAGCATATAAAATCTGGGATATACTAAGTTTTAAATAGGTACAGGTAAGCTCTCTGTGATATACCCTCCCGGTTTTTGTGACATAAACCGTTTCATCTTCCCCGCCGCCTGCCGGCTCCCGGCTTTCTACCCCGGTAAAGGCGCGGGTATGCACCCGCTGAAAAAAGGTAAAATGTGAAACCGGCAGCAGCTTAAACGGCAATTCCATGCGATAACCGGCAGCTAAAATTATTTCATCATTTTTCTTTAATAGCTCCGATTCTGACAACGATACGGAGATTCCCGCGCCCTTCCTGTATTGATTCAGCCTGGCAAGATAATAGGCGCGGCTTTTGTACGCGCTATTTTTTGTGGCGCCGTACTCCGCTGCTGCCTCCCGGGCAATCCTTGTGAGCGCCCACTGCATTTCATCCTGACACTTTATCATCTGCCCCAGATAGGCAAGAAGCAGCATGGCAAGAAGAAAGATCGGAAGCACAAAGGATGCCTCCACTGTCAATGATGCTTTTTTTAATTTCATATAGATCCTCGCTTTTTATTTTTTCACACTCAAGACGAGAAAGGGTATTCCGTTTTTTTGGTTTATTTTGTAATAATGATTTATTTATTTTTGGTTGGATTTGGATTAACCCTCTTTTGTTTTTTTAGAATACCCTTTCCCGTCTTGAGGCTTTTTTATAAGTATCCCGCCGTTATTTCACACGACACCGAATGGGCGTAAAGTTTGCGGCCCAACAGTTTTTCCACCGGCGCCATCCGGAAAAAACGGGAGGGAAAGGAAAATGTTCCCTTTACCCGGAAAGAAAATACGCATCGGCCCAGTTGAAAGCGGGGATGACCGTTTTTTCTCATATCCCATTGTATGATGTCCATTATCCGGTACAGCCGGGTACCTTGTTTTGTCGCAGCAAGAAAAAGAAAAAGGTAGTCCTTATAACCAAAGGATTGTTCGCCCGCCGCTTTCAGCTTTTTTGCCCGTTTTATAATTTCCCGCCCGCTAATTTGAAAAAGCTGCGAAAATTTTGTCTGTATCCGGGCAGGGGATTTTACAATGGGAATATTTTTCTCTAATAAAAGCCCCGCCACGTCTACCAGACTTTCCACCAAGGACCAGACAAGTAAAATCAGCGTCTGGGTCAGCCGGATCAGCGGCTCCAGTCCGGTAAATCCCACTATGCCGGCAGCGGCGGTATAGGCCTCCGTCTTTTTGGCAGAATCCCGGCAGATAGAAAAAAAGTTGGCAACGGTGCGAATCAGAAGAATCCGGTTCAATACGCATTTTAGATTTTTTTTGTCCGTATTTTTTCCCGAGGCGATATACTCCCACTGATAATCCAGCGCATTTTCCCAGCCGGAAGTCTTTTGGGTAAAACTGTCAAACCTGTGACGGATATAAGAGTCCAGACAAAATTCATCCATGGCATAACCGCCCATATCTTTTATGATTCCGGATAATTCCACCTCTTCTTCATCGGCAAGCCCGCTGACTCTTTTCCCATAATCCTCCATTCCTTTTTCCTGTTGCTGATACTGTCCGGCAAAACCATCCGGCATAGACACTTCCTTCCGGGAAAGGCGATCCGGTTTTTCACAGACCAGATTTAAAATGCCCTCTTTCCATGAGCCGGACAACGCCTCTAGCGGATTTTTTCCGCCGCTCTTTTCTATCCCGGTATAATCAAAAACAATAGTTGCCGTGTCATAATTTTTCCACAATTCTTTTAGTTCCTCTTTTGTTTCTCCTGTCACTTTCTCCTGTAGCAGCCTTTCGGTTTCCTCCAGAATTTTTTTATTTTCACTGAGAACAGACAGGCTGCGGATAAGCTCTCCCAGTTTTTTATCGTGTCCGGCAAAGGAGCTTTCCCTGCCGGCGCTTTTTTGATAGGCGCGTTTTAGCTTCTCTGCCTGCTTCATGGCGTCTTCGGTCAGCTTTCGCACCCTTTTTACCCGGGAAGAAAATTCTTTAGGACGCAATTTCTCCCAGTTTTTTGGCGTATCGTCCAGCTTTTTCTTCATTTTTTCCCATACCATATTTTCGGTAATGCCAAAGCTGCCGCTTTGTTTTTTTCCCGTGACAAACATCTTTACAAATTCATTGGCGCAGCATATTTTCCCATTGGAAACAGTAATGCCGTCTACCTGCTCCATCAGCTTTAAAAATTCCTCGTCTAATTCTGCCGCCTCTTTTTGCTCCTCTACTGTTTTTTCAATATCCTCTGCCTGTTTTTCCGTTTCGGCAACCTTTTGGGATTGATTTAAAAATTTCTTTAGCTGCTCCGACGTTATCTTCCTTGCCATATATTGTGTAATCTCTTTTTGCAGCGGCTTTGCCCCATTATCCCCGACATAAGTTTTCTCTGTCACCTGAATTTCATTTGTCTGCCCTGTAAAAAAATCCATTGTCCCCTTTTTTGCCTTTTCCAAAGAAGTTCCTACATAGGCTGCCATTACTTCCTCATACGGTTTGCCCTCGCTCTCTAAAAAGAACAATCCGTAATTTTCATATAAGGGCAGACTGTACTCGGATAATAACGCCTCCGAAGCAGTCCGTAGGGTCCGCGCCGCATGATTGCCGCATGCCGTATAGCGGGCAGTTTCCAGCAGTGTTCCTAACAGGGCAAAAATCAAAATTCCTGCTAATGACAAAAATACTGTGATACTGCCCCTTTTCCTAACCAATAATATCTCCCGAGTCTTTTGTAAACGTCTTAAACGCCTTATTGATGACCGTGGTTATTTTTCCTTTAAAGACTAATACCAGCGCAATTAATACCACGAGAATTAAAATAATTTCTACCACTCCAATGGCATCCTCTTCTTTCCAAAATAATACAAAATCTTTCATTTACATACCTCCATTCTCATACATTTTTGTTGTTTTTTACATTGTCATAAATGCCGGGACTAAAATGATTCCCATTACCAGCCCTAACATCATAATCATGGGAAACAGCAGCTTTGTCCCTGCCGTTTCTCCTAATTTTAGCGCGCGCTGCTTTCTCTGCTGCAACGCCTCCAGGGACTCTTTTTCTAAAATATCCAAAATTCCCTTTGCTCCTTTTTTCAAATTTTGGGAGATAACGGAGGAAAACCGAAGATATGGCAGGAGGCGGCACCGTTTTCCAAATCGTTCTATGGCTCTTGCCTCCGATACCCCATCCTTTACCTCCTGATTTAAGACGCAGATTTCTTCATAAACAAATCGGCATACCCCACTGTTTTCTTTTTCCCTCTCGTATTCCGCCGCCAACCGTTCCATTGCCTTTCTCACGGTAAGGCCGGCGCTGAGCAGCAGCATTACCTTATTGACAACTTCGGGATGATCCATCCACATCTGCTCCTCTCTTTTTTGCTGTTGTTTTTTTTGCTGCTCCCGCCAGACAAAGGGCATGAGCAGTGTTACTGCGATCGCTAAATATACCGGAAGATAACTTTTTTCTTCTTTTTTATCCTGGTAAGTGATTGTCATATCCTTTACTTTTTGCGGCAGCTTTACCACCTGTTTTTCCGCCTGGGAAGAAAGTGCCTGCTTCATTGCTTTTTTTACTTCCTGAACAGATATCTGCTCTAATGAAAGATTTGGCAAAATAAGATGCGCCGGGAAATAAAAGGTCTTTTCCCAGTTCTGGCATTTTGCCTGCAGCATAATTTCGGTATCGACTCCCTCCTTTGGTATCCGGGAGGCAATCAGACCTCCCGAATCCTTTATATACTTCTCGTCATAGGTCCATTGGAGTTCTATCTCCGTTTCCGGTATCGCCGTCACAAATACCAATGGCTTTGACACCTGCTTCAGCGAGGGGTTTTTCCCCGGCAGCTTATCCCTCACATAGGCCTCTGTCTTTTTTTCCAACTGCGCCATTTCTTCCCGGGAAAACTTCCGTTTGTTCAGCGGAACGGATATGTTTTTTCCCCACTTTCCCTGTTTCCCCTTTCCTTCTACCCGCAGTGTCACGGTTTCATCCTCCGGCTGGCGGACAACATAATATCCCTCTGATAATACGGAGTCTTCCGGCTCTGCCCACAGGCAGGACAGCCATATCAGGATAATTACAAGAACAAGTAACAGCAGGATGCGGATACGCTTCTCCCATAGTAAAAGCAATTCCTTTTTGGCATCTTTCCGCCTCGCCATTATTTCGATATGCTCACGGCTGATTCTGTCCTTTTCTGCAAGTCTTTCTAAATGAAGCAGTTTTATAAGGGAAAACCCTTCCTTATGCTTTTTCCCCATGGCCTCCCATCCCTCCTTTTCTTTTTTGCGCCTTTTAACTTAGCAGGAAATGTTCATAATCTGCCTGCTCCAGAAAACGGCCGCCCCATAGAAAATTAAGGCGCCGGTCATAATAAGCCTGCCGATAAGCCCCGTATAGAGGGGCTCTAAAAACCCCGGGGAGAACAACTGAAGATAAAGAATAATGCAGAGCGGAATTACCATCATACAGACCGCCTCCATTTTCTTACCGGCTATCATAGTCTGGATTTCCTGCTGTACTTCCATTTTTTCTCCAATATTAGCTGCCGTCCGCTTCATTACCCGGACGAGGTTCCCTCCGCTTTTTCTGGCTGTCGCATATATCTGCGCAAAGGTAAGAATATCCTCCAGCCCGCTCCTTCTTCCCAGATCTAACAGCAATTCATCTAACGGATGCTGTAACCTCAATTTTTGCTCAATATTTTTCAGCTCCAAAAGTATAGGCGCTTCTTTTTCATACATCAGCTGCAAATCCCGATATGCCTCAGATACGGCGTTTTCCATGGAATATCCGGCCGCCAGTGCCGAAACCAGACTGTCCATGGCATCTTTAAACTCTAAGAGCAGCTTCTCCTGCTGCTTTTTTGCCAGCCCCGTCCTCCGATAGGAAAAAAGACAGATGCCGGCTGCCACGGAAGGCAGGAAGGAAATCAGGTAACTCCAATAAAAAAGATAGAATACGGCAAATGCCCCCGCTATGCAGAAAAACAAATGCCAAATATATTCCTTTGGGGAAAAATAATACTTTTTATAATCCGGCATATTGGTAACTTCCACCCCCTTTTTCCTCTCCGGCTTCTTTCATTTCTATTCCGGCTCGTCTGCATTTTTCCAACGCCCGCAGCTTCTGTCCGGTCGCCCTCAGTTCCCCTACTATCTTTCCTCCCTTTTCTCCCGTTTCCTCAAAAACATAGAGGGGAAACATCTGGATTTTTCCATCGGATACCTGTCCTACTTCCGTTACCTCCAGCACTTTTCTGGATTTGTCCCGAAGCCGTCCCAGATGTACTACGAAATCAATCCCGGAAGCGATCTGCTGCCGGATTGCCGCTAACGGAATATCCAATCCCATAAGGACAAGAGTTTCCAGCCGGTTCAGCATATCCGAGGGACTGTTGGCATGTCCGGTAGAAAGACTCCCATCATGTCCGGTATTCATGGCAGTCAGAAGGTCAATCGCAGCGGAATCCCGGATCTCCCCTACAATAATACGATCCGGACGCATTCTCAGGGCGCTTTTTACCAAATGGCGGATCGTGACTTCATTTTTTCCCTCCACATTGGCATTTCTGGCCTCCAGCCTTACCAGATTATCAATATTTTGAATTTGAAGCTCTGCCGAATCTTCAATGGTAATAACCCGTTCATTATGGGGAATAAAATTTGATAGAATATTTAGAAACGTAGTTTTTCCGGCGCCGGTTCCACCGGAAATGAAAATATTATATTTCGCCTCCACCAGCTTTCGGAGAAATTCCTCTACCTCCTCCGTAACTGCTCCCATCCGAATCAGCTTTTTCATTGTCATAGCCTCCTTGGGAAACTTCCGTATTGTGATAACCGGCCCCTCTATCGCAATGGGAGGCACTACAATATTGACGCGGGAACCGTCTGCCAGCCGGGCGTCTAAAATGGGATTTGATTCATTCACAATCCGGTTTCCCGCCGAGGCAATCTGCTGGGCAATATCTTCCAGTCTTGCCTGATGCTCAAACCTCATTCCGGTTTCTATCAGTCTGCCGTTTTTTTCTATAAAAATATGGTTCGGCCCATTTACCATAATTTCCGTAACTTCTTCATCCTCCAAAATATCCTGCAGCACATCCATTTTCCGAATGGAATTAAAAATAAAATGCCTCAGCTCCTTTTTGGCCTCCAGGCGGATATATTGCGCCTGCGCCTCCTCTTCAATCTGCTTCTCGATGATTTCAAGTAATTCCCGGTCAGATATTTCAACTCCTGCCGGAATTTCCTCCAAAACACGCTCTCTAATGATTTCTCTGGTTTCATCCGTCGTCTTCAATAATACAAACCTCCTCTCCTGTTTCCCCCTCCTCCAATACCCTGCGGATTTCATTCATCTTCTGCGTATCCTGTGACAGCTCCTTCAATGTCTGGCAGGAAATTTCCCTCTCCCATTCCTTTTTATCAAAGGGCAGGACTATGTATTCCGTCCTCCTTTCTAACGCCTCCTTTTTTTCCACCCGGCAATATTGCCGGAAGACAGCGGCGCGGATTGCTCCGCAAAGTCCCTCTTCCCGAATGATAAAAATCCGGTCGGCGCGCCCGAGCAAATCCAATGTATACTCAAAAAGCTGCCCCATCTCTATTACAATACTGTCGTAGCCACATTTTGAAAGAAGGTTGTCAAAGAGAGCTCCCCAGTCCTCCATTGAGCAATCTAACAGATCTTTAAAATTGGTGACCGGCGATAGCATACAGGCGCTGCCAAAGGGTTCTTGAAGCTCCCGGCAAAGGGTTTCAAAATTATCCTGATGGACAAGAAATAAAAGCTCCGCCAGTCCTTTTCTTTCAAAGGAAGGCTCCTCCTTTAATTCCTCCTCGAAAAAAACGGGAAACCCGGATAGGTTTAAATATAAACAGTTTCCCTGCTGCCCCAAATACTGGGACAATGTCACTGCAAACGCTGTCCTCTCTGTTCCCTCCGGGGAAAAGACGCAAAAGATACCTTTTTCTATCCCGCTTTCTTTTGTATTGCCGCTTGTCTGCCCCCTTGGGCTTATATCGAGATAGGTAAGCAGGATACGGTATATTTCTTCTGCTTTCTGATACTGAAATATTTTTTTCTGTTTTGCATCCTGTTCGCTGCACAAATAAATTACCTTATGCTTCTCGTCCTCCTCGATCTCTATGCAGTCCGTCAGTATCGCCACCGCTTCGTCTTTGCTCCCTTTCCTCATTTTTATTTTTTCCTTTACCGTTATTAACTCCGGATGGAGTCTGGGATTCTTTTTCCCCATCAAA
Organism: uncultured Lachnospiraceae bacterium; assembly: GCA_947628225.1. Classification (GTDB taxonomy): domain Bacteria; phylum Bacillota; class Clostridia; order Lachnospirales; family Lachnospiraceae; genus Eubacterium_F. The sequence goes on along the minus strand of CANQYY010000015.1, from coordinate 12,740 downwards.
AAGCGCAAAAGCCGCCTTCCGTATTGTACATCCTCTAAATAAAGCAATAAAATAATATGCTCCATTAAAACCACCTCTCTTAATACGCACACAGGAGTACTGCAAGGGAAATAGCCACGGTAAAGGGGATAACGCCTTCCTCTCCCTCCTGTTCTCTGTCATAATAGGGATACCATTTTTTTCTCTGGGAAACACAGAGCATATAGCTCCATAGATACTGAAATCGCTTGATAAAATTTTTTCTGAGAATCATTTTGATTACAGACATAACGGCGCCTATGAATATAGAGAATGCCATGATTTTTAATAGCAGGCTGACGCCGGTAAAACTTCCGACTACCGAAAACATTTTGCTGTCCGATGCGCCCAGCATACGGCAGCGGTAAAAAAAATAACATAGGATAAAGGGAATGAGGATTCCTGTCAGCCAGGGACATATGCCAAAGAATCCCTGTAACTGAAAACGCCTGAACAGGCTGATAAAAAGAGCAGAAACAAGCAGACCATTCGGTACTTTATACTGCGAAATATCAAATAGGGATGCCGGCAGGAGGACGAGAAAAAATAACTCGCTGCCCGGAATAATTTCCACCTCCTATTGTGATGTGAGTACAACATTACCACATTAATTTTTTCCTGTCAACTATTTTTTTCACATGAATAACTTTGGAAAATTTTGACTATACTGATACTAGAATAAGTGTTTTGAAAGTTCGCAATCCGGAAAGGAGGACGACATGAAACGAAAAAGAGTAGACCGGGTCAAACAGACGAAGGAAGAATTGATGAAAGAGATTGAAGCATTAAACCAGTCTATGGAAATCGCCAATTCTAACTTTGAAAATGTGTCAGACCCCGATCTGATTGACAGCTACATTTATGAGATGAATGCCATATCCTTTCGGTATAAGTATCTGATTCGGCTGATGAGAAGCATAGAAGCACAGGGAAATTTATTATAAAAATGGCTCTCTCCATATCCTTATCCCTATGGAGAGAGCCATTCGCTTTATGCTTCAAATCCTCTGTTGTTTGCCGCATCCATGGCTGTCGTTTCATTCAGGCTGCCGCGTCCGTAAGTCAAACCGGCATAGATCTGCTGGGTATTTCCCATAACCGCATCGGAATCATCCTGCTTTGCCACCTCACGGAAAGAGGTAAGCAGCGCCTCTAATATATCCGAAGCGTGATTGAATAACTCCGGCTGCCGCAAGGCAATCCCATGGCATAACTCATGGTAGGCATAGATATATAACTGACGGAGATAGTGGGAAATTTCATACTGCATATCCAAGCTGCCCATCAGCTCTGTCAGCATTCCTTTGGCGCGTTCTATTTCCTTGCGCGCCTTATCGATTTCCTTTTTTTCTAACCGGATCTTTCCCTCAGCTATACTGGCTAATGCCGCCTCGTATATGATAACAACCAATTCACTCCGGTTTGCCTGGGAAACTCTGGCGGCAAACTCCTGAAGTTTTTCTTTTTCCATTTTAATCTCCATTCCGAGGTGTTATACCTGCTTTTTAGCCCTGCAGAAGCTGCAAGATCGTCTGCGGATGGTTATTTGCCTGAGCCAACATAGAGGTTCCTGCCTGTACCAGCACGCTGTACTGGGTGTATTTCGTCATTTCCTCGGACATATCCACATCTTCAATGCGGGAGCACGCCTCTGTCAGGTTCTGGGAGGAAGTATCCAGATTTGCCACAGCAGAATCCAAACGGTTCTGATATGCTCCCAATTTTGAACGGATGGCAGAAATCTGTTCTACCGCGCTGTCAAATGCCGCAATGGAATCAGACGCTCCTTTTTTTGTACAAACATTACAATAATCCACTGCTAATGCTTTTGTATTTACCGGAGGCACGGAAATGTCAATCGTCTGTCCCTCATTTGCGCCAATCTGAATTGCCACATAACCGGCGTCCAGCATTGTAATATCAGCAGAGGAGCCTGCCTCGGCTCCGGATACGTCAAACATCATGCTGAAGCCGCCTCTGTCCGATACGGTAATACGCCCGCCATCGACAAATACCGTTGCGGTATTGGAAAAACCGGATTCGGTATCTAAAGTCACTTTGGCATCTGTCCCCTCGGTGGCAGCGGCCCCATCTACGCCAAGCTTCTGCGCCAGTATGGCATTATCCGTCGACATCTGGATTTTCTGGGAAGAGCCATAAAGAACCGAAGTAAAGGAAAGGTTGGTAGCATCGGCAAGTTCGCATTCTTCCCCGGCGGCGTCTACCGGCACTACATCGATATTCATCATCTCGCAATAGTCGCGAATGGAAGCATATACGCTCTCATAGGTCTGTCCCGCTTCCACCCTGAATACTTCTCCATTAATCTCAATCTGTCCGGCTGCCTCCTCCGTTACTTCCTCATCCGGAGTAAAAGCGATAACCCCGGACATAAGCGTCGCCTGAGTAGCCTCCTCATCCACGGTAAAGGAATAGGTAGTAAGGCTTACCTCATCACTTGCTGAAATCAATTTGACTCCTACATTGTTGGAGGAGGACTGCCGGCAGCAGGAACCGTCTAACATTGTCATTGTGTTAAATTCTGTCTGCTCCGACAATCGATCTATCTCTGCCCGGAGAGAATCAATTTCCCTCTGGATTGCCTTTTTGTCATCAGTTGTATAAATACCACTGTTTGCCGCCTGCACGGACAATTCACGGCAACGCTGTAAAATGGATTCTATTTCTGTCAGAGAACCCTCCGCCGTCTGAATGAAAGAAATTCCGTCTGAGCCGTTTTTCGACGCTCTCTCAAGGCCTCTTATCTGAGCGTGCATTTTCTGGGAAATTGCCAGTCCTGCCGCATCATCCGCCGCCTTGGTAATCCGGTATCCTGAGGATAACCGGGAGGTACTTGCCGTCAGACGCTTCTGTACACTGTTCAGGTTAAAGTTTGCCCGAAATGCGGTTATATTCGTATTGATTTTCATACTTCATCGTCCTTTCCGTTTATGTTCAGAATAAACATTTTTGCTATTCGGTACAAATCACGATTTTTTGCACCTTCTGATTTATGTCCTGCATGAAGAGAACGGCGGCTGCCCTGAATCAGGCTCTCACTATCCATTGTGAAGCCATTCTCCTCCAAATCCTTTTCAAAACCATTCAAGATATCCCGGCATCTATCCAGACTGTCAGCGTTTTCCGCTGTCACAAAGCCTCTGACATGCTTCCCGCTCAATTTAAAGGTTGCCTGTACGCCGCCGAGAGATTCCGATTCCATGTAGATCTCTACCTTGCCTTTTTCTCCGCTTTTGCCGTCCTCTATCGTGACATTGCAGGTGGTGATGCCCTGTTCGGTCACAACCGGTACCTCATATATCTGACGGCTCCGCAGCGTCCGGTAAAAGGAAATGCTGTTTGCCATTTTAGCGAGGGAAACGGCGTCATCATATGTTATATCGTCACTTCCCTTTCTTTTCTCAAGGCTTTCTTCATGATTTTTATCCATCTGCGCATAGAGTTCCTCCAGAGCCTCCGGCTCATCAAAGGCTTCCCGGACTGCCCGGCTTTCCTCCTTTTTCCAAAGAGCCTCATATTCCTTCGCCCCGCTGCTCAGATATGCCTGCGCCATGGCCAGATGATTCAGTGTATCCGGCAAATCAAGCTGTTGTAAAAATTCCTGCAGCTGCTCCCCGGAGTCCGCCGTAACAGCCTTTATTTCCTCCGCCAGACTGCTGTAATATTCTGACATTCCCCTCTCGCTGTCGTTTTCACATTCCTCCAAAAAAGCCTCTAACGACATATCCCCCTTTTCCTGCAGCAGTTTACCCATCACATTCGGCGATAGTTTCTTTACAAGGCCGGACGTCAGGGTGGCGCTGTATGCCGCCTGAATCTGGTCGGAAATGGATTCTCCCGCAGTAAGAATTTCTGTCAATCCGCCAAAATCATCGTCTATGCGAACTTCCATCCCTTCTGCCTTTTTGGTCCGCACCGCCGACAAAAGAGAAGAAAAGGACAATTCCCTGCCTTCCTTTATTACCTTGCCAATAGCAGCGCCGTCACTTTTTTCTATTTTATCCAGAAGACGGTAAATTCCTATCATGCTTTTCCGTTCTTCTTCGCTCAAACCACCGCAACGATCCATTTTCCAGAGAAATTTCCGGAAGGAGATTTCGTCTGAATTTGTATCTGCCTGTATCTCTCCCACCGCCGCAGATAACTCCTCCAGGGACATCTCCAATGGATTGATTCCTTTTTTTACCATTTCCGAAACAACGGACGGTTTCAGGCTTTCCATCAATGTTGTCACGCGGCTGTCGTATTCCTTCATCTCCAAAATGCTTTCCTTGTCTATCGGCATCTGGTTATACGCCAGAATCCTCACTGCCCGCTGATTTCTTCCGGTTATCTCTAAATCCAGTTCTCCCAATATATCATTTACATTCTGAAATGCCTTTGTCATGGAATCACCCAGATCGCGGCGAACCTCCGTCCCCACTGCTTCATAGGAGCGTTCCGCCCTCTCATACTGCGCCGTCAGGGTAATGGCGGAATCCGATAATTCCGTTAAAGTCTGCGTGTATCCCGCCTGCTTCGTTGTCCCCAGCAGCTCCACTGGCGCCGCCAGCACATTTTTCGCCGCCTGCACAGTATCTGTCATTGCCGCCGTATTTTTTCCCTCTACCGGCGTTCCCGTTTCAGCCATCAGGGATTCCTTTGCCTGCTGCTCCTGTATTCTTAATTCTTCTACAATTTCTTCCAAATGTGAAATATCTAATGTAATCCCCTTTGCCGACATGGTTCGGGCTGCTTCCACGGTCATGGTCAGGCGAATTTCCTCCATCTGCCTCTTTGCCCGTATAAAATCTGCCTCTGTCGGGTATTCCCTGTGGAAGGCCTCCTCTTCTGTCGCCAGAAAGGCTTCTACAGCTTCCTTCGCTTCATCGACAGACAGTTTCGTCAGATCCGTCTTTTCTGCCTGGATGCCATCTGCCATGCCATCAACAATACGGGCAATCAAAGTATCCCTGCTTTCTTCCTTTAACTGCTCGATCTGCTGATAGGTTGTAACATTTTCTGCCGTTACCGGCAAATCATTTTCATACAGCCACTTGGCAATTTCCAGCGTTTCTTCCGTTGCCGGCAGCCCGCCTTCCTGCAAAATGTCAACCGCCTGCTCTTTCATCTGTTCAAAATCCTCTTCCGGATTGACACCGGACGCCTCTGTTTGCGTTCCTGACGCAATCCGGCTCGCGCTGATCCTTTCGGGTGTGATGCGCTCGCCTTTCGCAATAAAAAACTTCATCGACGCAGCCGAAAAGGTATCGAGTTCTGTCAACATATTGACAGCATTAGAAAGCCGTGCTGTATTCTCCGGAGTGACCGGCAGGTTTTCAATCAGATGGCGTTCTAAGGCATCTCTCTCGTCCTGAACCTTTTCCACCTGCTTTTCCACTGCCTGCTCTTTCTCCGAGCGCTGTTTCTTTACACGGCTCACCGCTCTTTCAAGCTGGGATGAAGTATATTCTTCTAATGGAGTTTCTTCCTCGGACAACGTTTTTAAATCTTCTCCGGTCATGCAACTGGTAATAAAAGCTGCCGGGGAAATATTTCCGTCCTCAAAAAACTCCTGATTTTTGTTATGTAATTGTTTTGCCTGCGCCTCTGTATACACAATGCTGCTTCCCGTTTCTTTTTGTACGGCACAATCCTTTGTCGAATCCAAAAATATATTGGAAATGCTGCCTTCCCTGGCATCCTGTACCGACACGCCAAGCTTTTTTACCGCTTCCGTATCGTTAAAGTTAGGGGAAATCTTATTTGTCTGTATTACCATAGATTTCACTCTCGCTTTCCAATCTCTTACCCTATATTTCGACCGGAAAGCGTGAAATCTTTAGCGTTACTGATATTCTTTTAACAAAGCCGGGTCCATCTTGATCCGGTTGTCCATTGTTTTCATAACATCCACAATCTGCATTTTTTCCTGTACGGAGGGCAATGACAAATCGTAAAGCTGATTGTCCCGGAAATTTAATACCAACGGTTCAAAGACATTATCTTCGTTTTCCAGAATGACCAGTCCCTTTTCCCGGTTCGTCAGTTCCACGCATACTCCCGGATACAGTATATTGATAGCCTTTATCAGAGCATTTACTATTTTTCTGTCATAGCGGTTTTCCTCCTCCAAAAGCCGCCGGATTGCCTTTACCTCTGAAGTCGGCTCCTCATAGGATTTCATCGCCGTCATCCGGTCGTAGGCATCTGCCACATAAAGAATATTGGCATTTACATTTGTCCTCAGCCCTTCCGGTATTTCCTCCCCGCTGTCCTCTCTCGTATACAGCTCCTGAACCTGTCCGGTCAGCTGCAGGATGTCTTCGTCCAGATCCTGATACTGCTGTAAAATTTCCTGAGTATTCTTCTTGATCGCCTCTTTTATCTGGGCGTCCTCTTCCTCCTCCCGCGTGCCCTGTACCTTCAGGGCGCCGATATCGTGCAGGATAGCAGACTTTACTAACAGATTTACCCTTCCCAGAGGCAGCCCCATCTGTCCTCCGATGATAGCGGATAAGATTGCTACATTCAGTACATGCTTATAAACATAGTCTTCACTGCTCCGCAGACTCTGCACAAAATTTATTTTTCTGTTTAAATCGCCATAGTTCCGGATAACAAGGCTGCACAGCCAGTCCAGTCCCTTATCCTTTTTTCCCGTGGCAATCAAGTCCAGATCCTCCCGGATACTGAACACCGCCATCGTCTGGAACCGCTCAAAATTAATATCATCCTCCGTCATAGGCGGCAGCGGTTCCGCCGGCTCTAATATGTACAACCCCATTAAACCAAAGTTCTTAATGCCATGAATTGCCTGCCTCGTCAACCTTGTATCGCGATCGTACAGAAGGACACCGTTTTTGTTATAAATCGGTTTTCCCAGACGCATGCCGGTCTTCAGGTCATCTGTCTTTACAAATATCAATGTAAATCCTCCAATCTTTTATACCTTTTGCCGAAAAACAGATACAATATCATATTTTCGTCACAATATAAATGTATCATACTTATTAATAATATCAATAAATAAAAAGAAAAACAATACTTTTACAAGAAAAACAATACTTTTACGAGAAAAATAATATTTTTTCTGTAAAATTTCTTTAGAATTAGGAAAAAGGAGAAAACTATGCTAAGAAGATTCCGTATCAAAAAATCTGTTTCTGTCACATTGGCTTTTTTGCTGCTTTTGCTTGCTCCGGCAGAGATTATCCCGGCGTCCTATACGGCAGCGGCTTCTGACGCCGATTCCCTGTCCCCGGAAAAAGAGGGCTCCTATAAAGAGGGCTCCGTCATCGTGACTTTGGCGGCGCCGTCGAAAACTTCCCTGTCTAAAAAAGGCGTCGCTTCTTTTGACGACGATATTCTGGTAGAAAATTCATGGGATTTTGGAGAAGCGGATACTCTGGGCAGCTCGGAAGAGCAAAAAAAGTTTCTGGAAGATAAAACCATGTATGTTTCCACGGTTTCCTCCGATATTTATTCCACCGAAGAACTGGTGGAAAAGCTGGAAAAAAAGGCGTACGTCGTTTCCGTAGAGCCGGACTATTACCAGAAGAAACTGTCGGTTACCGACGATACGTTTTCTGATTTTCAGTGGTACCTGGACGGAACCGGAACCTTTTCCGGCTCCGCCAAAGGGATCCGGTATTCAGAGGGAAAGAACCTCTCTTCGTCGAAAACGCCTATCATAGCTGTGGTAGACACCGGGGTCGATTACACCCATGAGGATTTAGCCGCCCGGATGTGGAAAAATCCATATCCTTCCCTGCCGGGTGTGTACGGCTATGACTTTGGAGATAATGACAGCGATCCGATGGACGAGGACGGACACGGCACTCATTGTTCCGGGATCATCGGCGCCGTTAGCAATAATGGCAAAGGCATTGCCGGCGTGAGCGATTCTGTGCGCCTTATGGCGTTAAAGGTATTTGACGCATCGGAAACGATAACAAATTCTGCTATTATCAGCGCTTTTCATTATATTTATAACGCCCAGCAGCTGGGGGCTAATATTGCCGCCGTCAACTGTTCCTGGGGAGGAGGCCCCTCGGCGTCGGCAATGGCGGAACTTGTAAAAAAAATCGGCGACGCCGGAGCTTTATTTATCTTTGCCTCGGGCAACGATGGGAAAAATCAGGATACCGCCTCCCGGAAAGAATGCCCCTATGATTTGCCGGATACCTATATTGTCAAAGTCGGCGCCTCCGATCAAAACGAGCTGCCCGCCTCCTTTTCCGATTATGGCACATCCAGCGTGGAGCTGTTTGCGCCGGGAACGGATATTTTATCCACGGTAAAAGAAACCGTATTTTCCCCCGCCCTGTATCCCCAGTCCCTCCGAAATGAGCTTTGCGCCTATTATTCTTCCTGCGGGGACGGAAAGACAATTTTATATACGCCAACAGATATTGGCATTTCCCAGCCGGCCGCTACGGCAATAGAATACCTCGGAATCTCCCACTCTACGGAAGATTTGTTTGGAAACGCAAAGGACGGTTCCTTTATGGTAAATATCAACGCCCCCAAAAGGGACTCGTCCACGTTCTTTCTATATATGGATGTGACAGGACTGAACCTGGATACTTCCAAAACCCACTATATTTCCTGTGACATGGGCATCCGGGAAGGCGATGCGGTATCATGGGAGCATTATAGCAGAGAAATATCCTCTTCTTATTTCATTTCCCGTTCCGGAAAATCCTATGTCCGGCTGTTGGGCTTATCCGGCTCCCTCTCTGAGATTCCGGCTATTTACATTGATAACCCCGCCATTTCTGTCGACGCGCCGGATGCGGAACGTTTCGGCAAGTACAGCCTTATGAGCGGCACCTCTATGGCGGCGCCCTTAGTTTCCGGAGCCGCCGCCGTCATGGCAGCTCATTTTACAACCGATACCGCGGCGCAGAGAAAGGCGCGCCTGCTTCTTTGCACGCGTAAGCTCCCGGCATTTTCCATGCACTGCAAGACCAGCGGCATTCTGGATATGAGTAAGATTTCCTCCTCTACTCTGCCGCAAAGCTCCCCTCTGAAAAACATTACCGGGGGAAACATTACCGGAGGAAATACTGCCGGGGGGAACCCTTCCGGAAAAATTTTGGTAAAGAAAATAAAGCTGAATAAGAAAAAAGCTACTTTACGTTATAAGAAAAAATTAAAATTAAAAGCTACTGTCACCCCCAAAAATGCCACGAACAAAAAAATAACCTGGTCCTCCTCAAAAAAGAAGTATGCAACGGTAACAAAAAGTGGTATAGTAAAAGCAAAGAAAAAAGGGATCGGACATACGGTAAAAATATATGCCCGCGCCAAAGACGGCTCGAAAAAGAAGGCCTATTGTAAAGTAAAAATCAAAAAGAAAAAATGAGGAGGAATTTATGAAACAAAAATTTGCACAAATGATTATTCGCAATGACTCACTGGTTCAGGCGCCAAATGATATTATCAGCGGATATGCCAGAGGATATTACACAGTGGTTCAATTTGCAAACAATGCTTCTGTGCCGATTGCTATCATCAACATTAATGCAAAAGAGGGCAGCTATGCCTCTGCCGTGCCGGTGCAGCAGTTTCTGACTGAATTGAAAACATCCAATAAGCATATTATTTCTGCTAATTATATTGACAGCCGCATTGAGATTTCCCTGCGCCGCCCCAATTTGATGAAGAATGTCCCGCCGGTGATCACGGAAATTTTAGACAGGGTATGGAATTATCTTTCCCAGAACGGTTACATAAACTGCTGCGGTCTTTGCGGCAAGGAAGAGCAATCCCTTTCTCTTTGCCTCGTGCAGGGAAAGGCACATTATATCTGCCCGGAATGCGGTACCCAGAACGAGCAGATTTTAAATGCTGCCAGAGAAGAGGAAAACCAGAAACCGGTTAACCTTGTTACCGGTATTGTCGGCGCTTTTGTCGGCGTTTTGATTGGCGTTATTTTATGGATTGCAATCTATCAGTTGGGCTATATTGCGGGGATTGCCGGCGCCGTTATGATGATTTGCTCCTTTAAGGGCTTTGAACTGTTAGGGGGCAGAATGAATGTTGCCGGCATTATTATTTGTATTGTCCTTAATATTGTTGCCGTATATTTTGCGCATAATATTTCGATTGCCGTCAGCATTATGCAGGAAGTTGACGGATACACTTTCTCCAGCGCTTATCAGGGTATTCCTGTTTTTATGGAATATGAAGAATTTGCAGATGCCTATTGGCACGATTTACTTATCGGCTATGCACTGACTGCTATCGCAATTATTCCATCGCTAATGAATTATATAAGGGGAAGGAAAGCACAGTACGAATATAAAAAGCTGTCCTGATAATTGGTATGAAAAAAGGGATATGGTTATAGAATCGTTCCCGGTCATTACGGCGCCCCGTTCCACTTTACCATTATGTATGGGGCGGGGCGCCTTGAAATGTTGGAATTTCTGCGGAAGTAATTATGCATCCGTGCGATTGTTCACACTAATCCCTCCTGTTCTTTCTGTCTGAATTATACCACCGGAAATCACCCGGGTAAAACAACGGAGTATTGACCATAGCTAAACTGCGGCATTCCACACATTCTAATGACGCCTCCCAAAAACTGTAAATATTGTTCGCATTATTTATAGTGGAATGGATTAAATGATACATAAAAGCTGCGCGGTATCAGAAACGCCGGTAAAACATTTTTTCCGTCAGCCGCTGTCGTTTTCAAACGGTTACAATTTTGTAAGGTTGGAGGGGATTTAGAATTTTCCCAGAAATTTTTATATCTTGTCGAATGCCCTTGGTTTGGGAATTAGAAATGCTTGCAGAAAACATAACTTTTTATAGGTTTTCGCATTTTCTCATTGAACGTGTGTAAAAACTGTGTAAAACGGTGTTTTTTTTGTGTACATTTCCGTGTACAAATAACAGGCTATGATGCTTTGATTTTACTGGCTTTTTCGCCATTTCGCGCAGCATCAATCTTGTCCATTTCGTCTCGCATCCGTTTGTCGTCCACATGGTTGTAAACTTTCATGGTAAGTGCCAGATTCTGATGCCCCATAATCTCCTGCAATGTCCTCTGATCCATACCCTGTTCTGCCATACGGGTACAGGCGGTGTGCCGGAGTATATGGGTAGAAATATTCGGCAGCAGTTCCGGTTCCGTATCTGCCTTGATCGCATTTGCAATCTTTACTGCATTGCATTCATATACAATACGGTGGATCAACATATCCATTCTACCGGCAGTTAGCAACTGCCCATCTTCCCGCAAGAATACAAAATCACTGTAACCGTCTACCATATGGTTTTCCAGCAAACCGGCTTTCTGCATCTGCGCTTTCTGCATTTTCAATGCCTGTAATGCTTTCTGACTTAAAGGAACCCTGCGGATACTCTTGATTGTTTTTGGCTCTGTGGCTTGGAAACAAAGTTTACCATCTTCATCCACCTCATAGATAAGCTGATGGTCAATCTTGATGAACCGCTTATGAAAATCCACATCTGACCAAGTAAGTCCGATTCCTTCTCCACATCGGCATCCTGTTTCAAGGAAAAACACAAACAGGTTATAATACCAGCTTAATTCCTGTCTGTTTTCTAAAAAATCCAGAAATTCCTTCTGCTGTTCCATAGTCAAGGCATCCCTCTTATTGCTGTAAATACCCAGTTCCTTCGTACACCCTTTTGCGTAATTCCGTCTTACCATATCTTCTGATTCCGCATAGTTGAACATTGCATTCAAAACCTTGTGGAGCAGGATAATACTACCATTTCCGGCCCCGTTTTCCTGCATTGCCTGATAGGTATCCAATATATGCGTCCTGCGTATCTTCCCAATGGGCATATTTGCCATCGGTAACTGACGCATATTCTTATTCCAGATACCGGTATAGTTCTGCGCGGTTCTTATCTTAACTTTCTTACGCCTTGTCTGCATATTTACATAATGCTCAAACAGCTCATTTAATGTCATACTGCTGGCAATGTTAGAAATCAAATCTCTGTTATTTTCCTCAATTGCCACTATCTTAGTGCGTAAAGCATCCTCCTGTCTCTTGCCTTTTGGATACGGATCGGTCTCCACAAGCCGCCAACTGTATACAGCCTGATATTTTCCACTGCAATCCAGATAACGATACATATACCGTCCGTCTGCTCTCTGACTCTCTCCTTTCCGTAAGATACGACCTTTTTTATCTCTTCTTTTCTCTGACATATTGTCCCGCTCCTTTCAACAAGGAACTTCAATACGATAAAATCATTATACCGCCTGAAAACTCCTTTTGCCACAGGAAATTTGTAATAATGAACGCTAAACGTTACGATTAATGGCTTTTCCTTTATTTGTTCTCCAAATTGATGATCATAAGTAACCTTAGATTGCATCGGCTTTATCAACATACTCTTCAAACAACTTTCTTTTAATCTGCGGTCTGTTGCCATTCCACAAAATATAAGATGCGTTTTCGTTTTCAGCAATCAGTTTACGGAGTTTTGTTCTTCCTATCCGGAAATATAATGCTGCTTCTTCAACAGAAAGGGTGTACTTTTCCCATAGGGGAATATTAGAAACCGCATTTATCTCCTGCTTTTCGTTTTTTAATTCGACAATCTCCTTTTCATTATTCATGTTTTCGCTCCTTTTCCTAACCATAAAATCTTTGTTGCTTGTAAGTCTATTTTATGATTTTAGGGCTTTAGAGCATAGATATGTGTTCGGTTACAAAGTGACAGTG
>CANQYY010000014.1 GCA_947628225.1 uncultured Lachnospiraceae bacterium | reverse complement strand
AATGCCTCCTTATTCTCTACTTGATTATACACCAAATCCGTGAGAATAAGTTGTCAACTAAAATGATACAACATCATCAGGTATTTCACGAAAATCTTGAAAAGAAAGAGGCAATAGGCCAGATCGAAAGACTTCTTATCAAGGATTATAAGCAGATTGAGATAACCACGGATACTTCCGTGCATACTGCGCTGGTGAGCAAAAAGGGAAAAGCGTCGATCCGCACAAGGCAAAGGGAAACCTTTAAAAAACTTTCTCTTTCCCATGATCGCAAAAAGGACTGCCTTCTTCCGGCAGATGAGCCGGTCCCCTTTCTGGTTGAGCTGGGCGTCCAGACCAAAAGCGGGAAGATTATGGATAAAAAATACAAAAAATACCGGCAGATCAACCGTTTCTTAGAATATGTACAGGACGTCCTGCCCAGACTGGAAAAAGGAAAGCCTCTGACCATTTTGGATTTTGGCTGTGGGAAAGCGTATCTTACCTTTGCCCTGTACCATTATCTGAAAATCATGGAGGGCTATGAGGTAACTATGATCGGGCTGGATCTGAAGCAGGAGGTTATCCGCGACTGCAGCCGTCTGGCGGAAAAACTTGGCTACAGCGGACTGACCTTTTTACAGGGGGACATCGGCTCCTATGAAGGAGTGGACAGGGCGGATATGGTAGTGACTCTCCATGCCTGCGATACAGCCACGGATTTTGCTCTGGATAAAGCAGTGCGCTGGGGAGCAGAGGTAATTTTATCCGTACCCTGCTGCCAGCATGAAATGAACGGCAAGATAACCGGCGAACTTATGCAGCCGATATTAAAATACGGCATATTAAAGGAAAAAATAGCCGCTCTTATAACAGACGGGCTGCGCGCCAATCTTTTAGAGCAGAAGGGGTACGACGTTCAGATACTGGAATTTATCGATATGGAGCACACGCCCAAAAACCTTATGATCCGGGCGGTAAAGGGAAAGGGAGGAAACCCGGGGGATAAAAAGGCATATCAAACCTTGTGCGACAGCATGAACCTTCATGGCACATTGGAAAAATTGCTGCAGGAAACCGCATTGCATGAGAACGGCGGGTAAAGGGAATACGATTTTATTTAAGGATTTTAAGAAGAATGCCGATATAGTAAATGAAAGGAAGCAACGGAGTGCTGACATAAGGAACTGCTGAAATAAGCCCAAGGAGGGGATTATCGCAAATGAAATATTTAAAGCTTATGAAATCAAATCCGTTAATCCCATTATTGGCGTACAAAAAGTAAACCAATATCGGGATGAGGAAAAGAAACATTCGTCAGAGCATTCGTTTTCCCAGTTCCTGAGAGAGGAGCAGGAGAGCAGACAAAATGCTGAACGGACAATGCCGGGTATCGGAAAAGACGAACATCTCCGTTTTATGGGCGGACTGGATCAGTATGACAAAAGAGCAAGGCGGTTTTGTTTTATCTTTTCCACAGAAGCAGATTACCGAGCATAAGAATGGAGGATAGTATGACAACCTCAAAGTTTTACCCCACGCCTTTTGCCGCGGATTAGTGACACGGTAAAGGGCGTTTTCTATTTTACGACGGATTTTCCGGCATCATTACGGAATGCCAGATAAAGTCGGCAAACCCGGTCTGTCCTTTTGTGTTTAAATGTATGCCGTCCTGATAAAACCAGCCGGGGTGTTTCTTCCCTTCCTCCGACCAGCAAATCAGGTGTACATTTTCATATTTCTCCGCTATTTTCTTTATATTCGCATTAATCTGCTTTTGCATTGCCAATTTCTTTCCATATACGTCTATCCAGTAAATGCTTCTTTTACTTCCCAGATAATCGATTAATTCTGTGGCAGTGGCGGGATTAAAATTACCATTTGTGCCAAGGGCAATAATGACGGTGTCCCCCAATTTATGCTTTTTATTCAGTTTTTTCGCCACATCCAGCGCCTGAAAAACCTGCCGGGAAATCTTAGCGTCAATGACGGCATTTTTCTGTAATTTCAAAAAGGCGGGGGCGGCGCCCAAAAACACCGAATCCCCGATGACGGATAAGGAGGTGTTTTTTCTATCTGTCCGGGCGGTTGCCGCCGGGGATTGGTTCTGCTTTGGCGCTGCCGTTTCGGCTTCCGGCGCGTCCTCATTTTGCTGCAGCGCATACTCGTTGCGCCGCAGTTCCTGATCCAGTTCTTCCCGGTCGGATTCGGGAGCTTTCCAGATGCCATAGCATCCGATAATAGTGATAGGGATTAAGAGAATGAGAAAAACATATTGTATTACTTTTTTGACGTTCATAATTCCTTCCTTTCCATTACATGACAGCTAAAACAATAAGAGGGTAATGCCACAGATAAATCCCGTAGCTGTTTTTCCCGAGAAAGGAGAAAAAGGGCGGTCTTTTCTGTTTATCCGGGCTATGCTCCCGATTTTCCATAATAGGTATCATAAGGGCGAAAAACAGGCTGAGAAGGAACATCCCTCCCTGGTAAAGAAAACGATATTGCCCGTCAACCACAAAAAACAAAACAAAAATAATCAGGCAGAAAATACCGGAGCATAGAAGGGAGCTCCTTTTATCCGGAAGGCGGAAGTTTTTATACTCCTGCCTGACAGCTCCCAAAAACATCCCGATAAAAAGTGGAAATGCCATTGTATCCGTACCATAATAGACACGGGAGGGGTCTTCGCCCGGCGTGTACAAAAAAAACATTTTTCCTGCTGACAGCAGGGCAAGCAATAAAAAGAAAAAGCACATTTTTTTGCCGCCGATTACCTGACAGCACTTTTTATAAAATAAGAACAGGAGGGGCCATAGCAGATAAAATTGGATTTCCACGGCAAGAAACCAAAGGTGGGTAAATGGCGAGATGTCTGTAAAACTGCTGAAATAAGAAGCGTTTCTGGTAATCTGCCACCAGTTATCATACCCGAGGAAAATACTGCAGATCTCATGGCGCATGCCGATGAGCAGGCTGCTTTTGGTCAGGGTAAGATAGCAGCATACAGCCATTACCATAATAAAGAGAGGGGGGAGTATCCTTTTTATCCGTTTTTTGTAATACTGTCCTATATGAAAATTCCCACCGGCAAAGGCATGCTCGCCTGTAGTGAACATCAGATAACCGGACAGGACAAAAAACAGGGGGACGCCTAAAAAACCTCCCCGCACTACGGAGGGAAACAAATGATACAGGACGATTCCCGTAATGCCGATCCCGCGCAGAGTATCCAATCCCCTTTTGTGCTGTTCCTTATTGTTTTTATTCATTGTGAATCCCCTCTTTCTCATGGTAAGTTTTTACGTTGGATTTACTTTGTAAACCAAATGATACACCATAAGGTTTAAGATGTCAACCTCTATTTAAAAAAATATTTTTCTCCCGGAAAATAAGTTGACAGGGAAAAGATATTCTACTATAATATGGTTTACAATGTAAATTAAAATTCCATTGTGTGGAAACACACAGCAAAGGAGGATACTGTGAAGAAGGAAATTCGTGTAACAAACAGCGAATGGTATGTCATGAGCTGCCTGTGGGAGGAGAACCCCAGAACCCTGATGCAGCTTGTGCCAATTTTAAAGGAACGGGTAGGCTGGAGCAAGAGTACCTGCGCAACCATGGTGCGGAGAATGGCGGAAAAGAAATTAATCGGATATAAGGAAGAGGGAAAGACCAAATACTTTTTCCCCAAGGTGCGTAAGGAAGAAGTGGTAGTGCAGGAAACACGGGATTTTTTGCAGCGGATATATGACGGGAGTATTGGGATGATGATGAGCGCACTGGTGCAGCAAAATGATCTATCCAAAGAGGATATACAGGAGCTGCAGGAAATATTAAAAGCGGCAGAGCAGGAATCGGACAAGAAACAAAACAGATAAAAAGGAAAGATGTGAAAAAATATGTTCTTTTTGGAATTTTTGCTGGAATCCTCATTACTGGTGCTGATGATTTTGGGGATTCGGAAAGTTTTTACAGGGAAAATACGGTATGCCGGAATCTATGCCCTCTGGCTGTTGGCGCTGCTTCGCTTTTTAATACCGGTAAATGTTATTTCCACCCCGTTTAGCGCGGGCATGCTCCTTCCCCGGACGACGGCGCAGACGGAAGAAAACCCGGCGGGAGGAAATCCGGGACAGGCGCAGTATGCGGCAGGGCAGCCTGGTTATGTGTTTTCCGATGAAAAATCCGGGGAAAGCGTCCGGACGAAAAAAAAGGAAGACCTTGCTCCTGCCGCCCTGTCGGCGCAGGGACTCCCCGCCAATCAAAGCGGCGGTTCCCGGATGGCGGCAGAGGGTTCCCCGATAAATTGGCATGCGCTGTTTGCCGGAATCTGGCTGGCCGGCTCGGGAATCCTTTTGCTGTGGTTTGCCATATCCAATATAAGCCTGATGATAAGATTGAGAAGGAGCCGCCGGTTTTATGGGAAAAGAGGCGGTGTGAAAATTTATGTGGCGCCTCTCGTAAAAAATCCATGCTTATATGGCTTTTTCCGGCCGGCTGTCTATCTGCCGGAAAGCCCTTTTTCCGATAACGGCGGGACGGAAACGGAGGAAGAGGAGAGGGAACAGATCATTACGCATGAGTATGTGCATTACCGGCATGGCGACCATATCTGGGCGATATTCCGGGTGCTTTTAGTAGCGGCGTACTGGTTTGACCCGTTTTTATGGCTGGCGGTATCCTGCTCCAGAAAGGACGCCGAGCTGTTTTGCGATGAAACCGTCATACGGCTTTTGGGAGAGAAAAAGCGGTTTTCTTATGGCAGGCTGTTAATCAGGCTGGCAGGAGATTCCCCCTGGGGAGAATTCCGTTATCCCCTCCTGTCTATGAGCAGACGGGGCAGGGAAATGGCGAATAGAATCCATGCCATCGGCGGCAAAAGGAATTATTCGCGCTGGAAGGTACTGCCTCTTGTCCTTCTGGCAGTCATAGCGGCAGGGATAACCTGCAGCGCCGGGAGCGTACCGTCACAGGGCGGGGAAAGGGCGCCGGAGGAAAGAAGCGTTACAGGGAGCGCGGTATCCGACAGCGAAAGAGAGGACGCCAGGGACAAAGACGGCGCGGAAACGGCAGTCTTCCCAGAAGGAACAAAACAGGAGGATATACCGGACGCCAAACCGGAGCTGGAGGCAATCGAAAAAGCATTCGGGCAATACATACAAATTTTTACGGACGCCGTAAATACCGGAAATACCGATAAACTGCGCCAGATAGTATATACGGGGAGCGATATGTACAGGCAGCAGTACGCTCTGGCAAAAAATTACTATAAGCGGGGAATCCGGGAGAAAATAAAATCCTGCTCGGTTTCGTCGTTTAAAATTATCACGCCGACGCGGGTTATGATTACTTCTAAGGAAAAAATAAAGGTTTCCTATGTAGACGGCAGCCGGAAAATGATCCGGCAGAAATATCAGTATACCTGTGATTATATTGCCCCCAGGTGGATGATAACGGGTATGGAGGAGATACCATCCGCAGAGTAGACGGAAAAGGGAGGAAGAATCAATGAAAAGAATGCTGAGTATCCTGCTCGCTGTTGTCCTTGTATTTACAGGCTGCGGCACCCGGACTTCTGCCGGCAATACGCAGGCAGGCGGAAGCGCCATAGAGGATTCTGCAAAAAAAGCAGGGGAGGAGAAAAAGGAAACGCAGCCTTTTTATGGAAATTCCACAAATTATTATATGAGATATCTGAGTTCATATGACGCTGATTTTATTGGGGATTTTACCGGTATCGTACAATGTAAGAATGACGGGACGATACAGGGGAAATTTCCGTGCGGGGATCTGATGGACCTTGTCTATGTTGATGACGCCGCCCTGTATTATACGAAAACGGATGCGGACGAGGAAAAAGTGATGCTCTGCTATCTGCCGATTACAAAAGATTCCGCGGGAGATAAGCTTTTAGATGGGAAAAAGGAAAAAATCCTTTTGACAGAAAATTTTACGGAATATATTCAGATAATCGGGAACGGGAGATATTTTGTTTACATTATAGAAGGGAAGGGCGAATATGTCTGCTATGACCGGAAAACAGGGGAAAAAAGAGTGGAAACCCCGTTTGCGGGAAAAAAGGACAGAATTTTTGTAATGGGAAGAATATCGGAAAATAAAGTATTAGTAGGCTGCAGCGGTAAAAACTCTACCGTGTGTCGGCAGGATCTGGACACGAAGGAATGGGAAACTGTCTGGGCGGATGAGGGCTGCCTGCGTCCGGATGTGGATGCCTGGCCGGCTGTCTACGGTTATGATAAAGACAGGGTGGTTTATTCTGTCTATAAGAAATATCGCACAGAGGACGGCTTATCGGAATTTGTCCTGCGCTGCTATAACTTTAAGGAAAACCGGGATACAAAATTGTGTACGGAATCCGATTTGAGGGCGGCGCTGGGAAAGAAGGCGCAGGAGGACGGCATTTGGCTGACGGATGTATTCCCGGCGGGAGAACAGTTATATATTCAGGCGCAGGTATCCGAAAGGACAGACCGTTACGACGAGAGCCGGTATTTCCTGTTCCGTATGGATTTAAAGGGAGGAGCGCCGGTTTATGAGCGGGAGCTGTCGGAAGTTATCTGGGAAAACGGCGCCTTTCAAAAGGGGATATGGACAGATGAAAACGGGAAAACCATGGATTACCGCTGTAATGCGGGGAGATGCTTTGCCGTTATGGGAGATAAGGCGTTTCTATGGCTATCCCAATCAAAAAATAAAGGCTGTTTTGCTTTTTATAGCCTGAGCGCCGGCAAACTCCGGAAAATGAAAAAAAAGGAAATCCTGAAATTCGGGAGCTGCTTTGACCACGGAATGGAGTCTTTTTGGCAGGGATTTTCCATAGAAAATAATAACATGGCGTACGATCCGGAAGCAGTGGAGAGCTGATAGGAAAACGGGATGAAAAAGAGGGCGGGAAAAATGATAGAAAAATCTTGACATCCTGCCGTTTCTACGATATACTACCACCTGTAAAGAAAAAAACTTTACAGGTGGTGGTTTTGTTTTGGAAAAAGAAAAATCCCTGACAGAGATAGAGGAGATAGTAGAGCTGTCCTATCTCTATGATTTTTACGGGGCGCTGTTAAAGGAGGATCACCGTCTTATTTTTGAGGATTATGTGCTGAACAATCTTTCTCTGGGGGAGATAGCCGGAGAGAGGGAGATTACGAGGCAGGGAGTATATGACATCGTGCGGCGCTGCCGTATCAGATTGAAAGAATATGAGAAAAAACTCCAGCTGGTTTACAAATTCCGGCGCACCAGAGAGAAGCTTCAGGAGATTAAAAAAATTGCGGGAAACAGCAGGGATAGCAAGGCGGGCGGAGAAATCCGGAAGCTGGCGGAAGAGATATACGACATGCTCTGATGCCTCCGGGGAAATCCAACCGGAAATATCCGGTCCGGCATTATTTAGAAAGGCGGCGGCTTATGGCATTTGATAATCTGACGGAAAAACTGCAGAATGCGTTCAAGGGTCTGAGAAGCAAGGGAAGGCTTACGGAAGCCGATATCAAGGCGGCGATGAAGGAAGTAAAAATGGCGCTTCTGGAAGCCGATGTCAATTTCCGCGTCGTAAAAGATTTTATCAAGGCGGTACAGGAGAAGGCTGTGGGGGAGGACGTGCTGAACAGTCTGACGCCGGGGCAGACCGTTATTAAATATGTCAATGAAGAATTAGTTAAGATGATGGGGGGGACGGCGGAGGAGCTTACCCTGCTTCCGGGAAATGAGATCACCGTCATTATGATGTGCGGTTTGCAGGGCGCCGGTAAAACTACCACGGCAGCCAAAATTGCGGGGAAACTGAAACAAAAAGGCAAACGGCCTCTTTTGGCGGCATGCGATGTGTACCGTCCCGCCGCTATCGAACAGCTAAAGATCAACGGAGATAAGCAGGAGGTCCCGGTGTTTTCCATGGGGACGAACCACAACCCCGTAAACATTGCAAAAGCGAGCGTGGAACATGCCAAAGCAAACGGAAATAATGTAGTGATAATCGATACTGCCGGACGCCTTCATATTGATGACGATATGATGGCAGAATTGGAGGACATCAAGAAAAATCTCGAAATCCACCGGACCATTTTGGTAGTAGATTCCATGACGGGCCAGGATGCCGTCAATGTTGCTTCTACGTTCCATGAAAGGCTGAAGATAGACGGCGTCGTTTTGACAAAGCTGGATAGCGATACGAGAGGCGGAGCCGCCCTTTCAATCCGAGCCATGACCGGAAGACCTATCTACTATGTCGGCATGGGGGAGAAACTTTCGGATCTGGAGCCGTTTTATCCCGACAGAATGGCGTCCCGCATCCTTGGCATGGGAGATGTGCTGACCCTGATCGAAAAGGCTGAGGCGGAGATCGATGAGGAACAGGCGGCGCGGATGGCGAAGAAAATCAAACGGGCGGAATTTGACTTTAATGATTTTCTGGAGCAGATGCAGCAGATGAAGAAAATGGGAGGCCTTTCCGGTATTCTCCGTATGCTTCCCGGCATGGGGCTTCCGTCTAATCTGGATATTGACGACGATGCCCTGAAGGGAACGGAGGCTATTATCTATTCCATGACCTTAGAGGAGCGCACGAACCCATCCATTATCAACCCATCCAGAAAACGCCGCATTGCCGACGGCGCCGGTGTGGATATCAGCGAGGTAAACCGGCTGATGAAGCAGTTTGAGCAGAGCCGCAAGATGATGAAACAGATGTCCGGCATGATGACAGGAAAGGGCAGGAGAAGAGGCGGCGGTTTTAAATTTCCCTTCGGGGGGATGTAAAATGCAGTCCAAAGGAGTACATCCTTTTTGGATATAGATAGAATTTCTCAGGATAGATGAAGGAGGTGAAAAACGTGGCAGTAAAAATCAGATTAAAGAGATTAGGTCAAAAAAAGTCGCCATATTATAGAATTGTAGTTGCTGACGAAAGAGCGCCAAGAGATGGTAAAAACATTGCCGAGATCGGTACTTATGACCCAAATCAGGAACCAAGTGTAATTAAGGTAGACGAAGAAGCAGCAAAAAAATGGCTGGCAAACGGTGCCCAGCCGACGGATACAGTTGCTCGTTTATTCAAACAGGCAGGTATTGAAAAATAATGCCGGATGGACAAGAATGGAGGCTAGTATGAAAGAATTAGTAGAAGTGATTGCTAGTGCGTTAGTGGACAGTCCTAAAGAGGTTGTTGTCACGGAAACAGAAACCGACAAAGAGATTGTGCTGAGTCTTAAAGTCGCACCGGATGATATGGGAAAGGTGATTGGAAAACAGGGAAGGATTGCGAAAGCGATCCGTACGGTTGTCCGCGCTGCCGGTTCCCGGGGCGATAAAAAAATAATGGTAGACATTCAGTGACAAAAAATATACCCTGCAAGTTTTCTTGCAGGGTATTTGCAAACAGGGAAGGAAAAGACGGAGGTGCCGCAATGGAAGATATGCTTCGGATTGGCGTTGTGACAACAACACATGGGCTGCGGGGGGAGGTTAAGGTTTTTCCTACGACAGATGATGTGAAACGGTTTGAGCAATGTGATGAAGTGATTTTGGTAACCGGACAGGGAAATCTCACCTTACATGTCGAACAGGTAAAGTTTTTTAAGAATATAGTGATAGTGAAATTTAAAGAATTCCATGATATAAATGAGGTGGAGGGATTCCGCCGGTGCGATTTGATGGTGACGAGGGAGAATGCCCTGCCGCTAAAGGAGGGGGAGTACTATCTCTGCGACGTCATCGGAGCGAGAGTCTGCGAGGAAGACGGGAAAGAGATCGGGGTCGTGACAGAGGTGCTGGAAACCGGGGCAAACAATGTGTTCGCCATACGGACAAAGGACGGAAAAGAGGTTCTTTTCCCGGTCATTCCGGACTGCATTAAAAAGGTCGATGTAGAAAATAAACTTGTTACCGCCCATGTGATGAAAGGACTGATGGAATGAAGTATTATGTTATGACGCTGTTCCCGGATTTGATAGAGGCGGGGATGAACACCAGTATTCTCGGCAGGGCGAGAAAAGAGGGAAAAATTGAAGTAAAGGCAGTGGACATACGGGACTATACTCTGGATAAACACCGAAAAGTCGATGATTATCCGTATGGGGGAGGAGCCGGCATGGTAGTGGAGGCAGAGCCGGTGTACCGCTGTTATGAATCGCTCTGCAGTGAAATAGGGAAGACGCCGCGGGTCGTCTGCCTGACTCCCCAGGGGGAGGTTTTTTCCCAGAAACTGGCGCAGGAATTTGTCCGCGAGGAGGAACTGGTATTTTTATGCGGCCATTATGAGGGGATTGATGAGCGGGTGCTGGAAGAAATTGTCACGGATTATGTATCGATAGGGGATTATGTGCTGACCGGCGGCGAGCTGCCGGCGCTGGTTATGATGGATGCCATTTCCCGACTGGTACCCGGCGTTTTGAATAACGGGGAATCCGCGGGGGAGGAAAGTTTTTCCGCCGGGCTTTTGGAGTATCCGCAGTATACAAGACCGCCGGAAATACTGGGGAGAAAGGTGCCGGAGGTTCTGCTGTCGGGGCACCATGAAAAAATACGGAAATGGAGGCAGGAGCAGTCGGAAATCCGAACCCGGGAAAGACGCCCCGATCTGTATGAAAGCTGGCGAAAGGAAAACTTGCTTTTTAAACCGTAAAACGATATAATAGAATAGAAAGACAATGAGAAAAAGGAGGAGCTGACATGAGTCGCTTTGCCCGATGTGAGCGAGATACCAGAGAAACCGAAATTGTTGTAGAATTAAATATCGATGGAGCCGGTGAATATGAGATCGATACCGGCATCGGTTTTTTTGACCATATGCTGGAGGGCTTTGCCAGGCATGGGCTGTTTGATCTGGCAGTTTCCGTGCATGGCGATACCCGGGTGGACGCCCACCATACCGTAGAGGATACCGGCATTGTCCTTGGCAGGGCGTTCCAAAAGGCGCTGGGGGAAAAAGAGGGGATTGCCCGTTTCGGATATTTTATCCTTCCTATGGATGATGCCCTGGTGCTGTCTTCCCTGGATTTTTCCGGCAGAACCTATTTTGCCTTTGATGCCGATCTTAAAGCAGAAAAGCTGGGCGCCATGGAAACAGAAACCGTGAGGGAATTTTTTATGGGACTGGCAAGCGGCGCTGAAATGAATTTACATATCAGACAGCTGGCAGGAGAAAACACCCACCATGTCGTGGAGGCGATGTTTAAAGCAGTGGCGAAATCCATGGATATGGCTTCCCGGTTTGACAGCCGGATAGACGGGGTATTGTCAACAAAAGGGGTTTTATAAAAACGCAGACAGGAGAATGAACATGTCATATAAAAAGATAATTCCATTTATCAATGGGGAAAATGAACTGGCGGCTAATATTGTCAAACTGGCGCAGCAGTATAACTTTGCCGGGGCGGATGAATTGTTCCTGTATAATTATTCCAAAATAGAAAAGGAGCGGGAGGAATTTCTTGCCATCCTGAAGGAAGTGGGAAAAAAGATTGATATTCCCTTTATAGCGGGAATGTACGCCGGCCGGTTTGAAGATGTAAAAAAAGCGTTTTATACCGGCGCCGACCGTGTGGTGCTGAAATATGAGATCTGTCCGAACGAAACCATTATAAAAGAGGCGGTAGGGCGGTTTGGCAGCGATAAAATCCTGATAGAGGTAGACGAAGAAATCTCCTATGAAAAGATTGCCTTTCCCGTCGACACCCTGCTTTTAAAACATGTGGACACCGGCGCCCCGCTGGATAAAAAGCTGTTGGCATGCGGGAAAAACGTCATTATCCGCGACAGCCTCCTCCGCAACGATTTGGAGGATTTACTCAGGCTGCCGACGGTAACGGGCGTGGCGACCAACTACTTTGAAAATAAAAATCTATGGAAGATAAAGAAGAAGATGAAAGAGGCGGGGATTGAGGTAAATGCTTTTGAAACAGCGATTCCCTTTTCCGAATTTAAAACGGATGATAACGGGCTGATTCCCTGCATCGTCCAGGACTACCGTACCGGCGAGGTCCTGCAGCTGGCATATATGAACGAGGAGTCTTACCAAAAGACATATGAAACGGGTAAGATGACATATTATAGCAGAAGCAGGCAAACGCTTTGGTGCAAGGGAGAAACTTCCGGCCATTATCAGTATGTAAAGGAATTAACCTTAGACTGTGACAATGACACGATCCTTGCCAGGGTTCATCAGGTGGGGGCGGCGTGCCACACGGGAGCCAGAAGCTGCTTTTTTAAGGAGCTGGCAAAAAATGATTATAACGATACCAATCCTCTTACGATTTTATCCGAGGACTTTAAGACGATACTGGAGCGGAAACAAAACCCCAAAGAGGGATCCTATACGAACTATCTCTTTACCAAGGGGCTTGACAAAATCCTGAAAAAATGCGGAGAGGAAGCCTCGGAAATTATTATTGCGGCGAAAAATCCGGACGCAGAGGAATTGAAGTATGAAATTGCCGATTTTCTTTATCATATGATGGTACTCATGGCGGAATGCGGTCTGACCTGGGAGGATGTGACAAAGGAACTGGCAAATCGAAGATAACAAAATTCAGGAGAAGGAAAGGAAGGAAGGATTATGACAGTAGGGACTGCATTTGTATACTATCTCATTCGGCTGGTAATATTTACGGCGGTGGCGGCGCTGGGGATTGCTTTGGGAATTAAATTCCGCCGTTACAAAAATGAAAAGGATCAGGCAGTGAAATCAGAAGAATAGGTGAGTTGCGATGATTGGTAGAAAGAGAAAAAGACTGGGAGATTTATTAGTAGATGCCGGCGTCATCACGGAAGAACAGCTGATGGAGGCATTGAAGAAGCAGCGTGAGCTTGGGCTGCGTCTGGGGGAAACCCTGATTGAGTTAAAGTTTACGGATGAAAACGAAATTACCGAGGCGCTTCATCGGCAGATGGGTTTTCCGATTGCCAAAATACGGGAGGCGAAGCTGTCGCCGGAGGTAATTGCCCTTTTGCCGGAAAATATTGTGCGCAAGCATAATGTCGTACCCTTTGAACTGGATGAGGATAATCCGAACATTTTAAGGGTTGCAATGTCGGATCCGTTGGATATCCTGGCAATCGATGATTTATCCATTGTCACGAATATGCAGATTGAAGCCATGGTGGCGACCCCTTCGGATGTACATTTTGCCATTGAACGCTATTACGGAAACGAGCAGGTAGCGAAGATGGCGGAAACCTATTCCGAGGAGCGCAGAAAGCAGCAGATTGCCAGAGAAAAAACGCAGGAAGAGGGAAATGACGAAGTTGATAACGCTCCGATTGTCCTTCTTGTCAATAAAATTATTGAGCAGGCGGTAAATGAGCGCGCCAGCGATATCCATATTGAGGCGTTAGAGGATAGTGTCCGCGTCCGTTTCCGGATCGACGGCGTATTACAGGAAATGATGCGCTATGAGAAGGAACTGTTAAACGCGATAATCGCCAGAGTAAAGATTATCAGCGGAATGAATATCTCTGAAAAACGCGCCCCGCAGGATGGACGTATGACGCAGCGGTTTAACCGGGTGGAATATGATATCCGTGTGTCCAGTCTGCCGACCGTATTCGGAGAGAAAATCGTTATGCGTCTGGCGTCGAAATCCGCCCTTACCCGGGATAAGAGCGAGCTCGGATTCCCGGAGGAAGAGCTTCGCCGCTTTGATGCCCTTGTAAAAAACCCGCACGGAATCATATTGGTGACCGGGCCTACCGGAAGCGGTAAGTCCACGACTTTGTATACGGTGCTGAGCGAACTAAATTCCGGGGAAGTGAATATTATTACAGTAGAGGACCCCGTGGAGGCGGACGTAGACGGAATCAATCAGGTACAGGTCAATGAAAAGGCGGGTCTGACCTTTGCCTCGGCGCTGCGCTCGATTCTCCGTCAGGATCCGGACATTATTATGATCGGTGAGATCCGGGATGAGGAAACAGCGTCTATCGCCGTCAAGGCGGCGATTACCGGGCATCTTGTAGTCAGCACCCTTCATACGAACAGCGCCGCCAGCACTATTACCCGTCTGGAGGATATGGGCGTGGAGCCATATCTGATTGCAGATTCTACCGTTGGCATCATTGCCCAGCGTCTGGTAAGGAGGCTCTGCCCGAAATGTAAAAAAGAGCGTCCGCTTACGGATGCCGACAAAGTCAGGCTGCGGGTGCGCGGAAAAGCATCGCTGCCGATCTATGAGCCGGGCGGCGCCGGATGCGCATTCTGCAACGGCACCGGTTACCGGGGACGAATCGGCGTATATGAGATTATGCCGGTAACGCCGGCAGTCCGTCAGGTTATCGCAGAGGGAAAAGGAGCGGAGGACATCCAGAGAGCCGCTCTGGAAGAGGGAATGACAACGCTCCGGGTCGGCGCGGCGAAGCTGGTGCTCAGTGGAGTAACTTCTATTGCGGAAGTGGAACGGATCGCAACGGAGTAAAAAAGAGGAGAAGAATTTATGACAATTAACGATTTACTGGCAAAAGCGAGGAAGGTTGGCGCTTCGGATGTACATGTGTCGGTGGGGATTCCGCCGAAGTGCCGGATTAACGGCGAGCTCTGTAATTTGACGGAGGAAAAGATCCTGCCCCCGGATTCCAAGGCTTTGGTAGAGCAGATGATACCGGGACGCCTGGTGGAAAAATTCAACACGGAAGGGGAAGTGGATTTTTCCTATGCGATAAAGGGAGTCGGCCGGTTCCGCGTCAATATTTTTAAACAGCGGGGTACGATGTCCTTTGTTATCCGTCTGGTAAATACGCAGATACCGGAACCGCAAAGCCTGGGACTGCCGGATTCGGTGATTAACCTCACGACGAAAAAAAGAGGGCTCGTGCTTGTGACAGGCCCGACCGGAAGCGGAAAATCCACTACGTTAGCTTCTCTGATTAATGTGATAAACCAAAATTATAACCGCCATATTATTACGCTGGAAGATCCGATTGAGTATTTACACAGCCATGCCAAATCGATTGTGAACCAGAGAGAGGTTGGGATTGATACCCAGTCCTATGCCGGCGCGCTCCGGGCGGCGCTGAGGGAGGATCCGGATATCATCTTAGTGGGAGAGATGCGAGATTTGGATACTATAGCTACGGCGATTACGGCGGCGGAAACCGGGCATCTTGTATTTTCGACTTTACATACCATTGGCGCAGTGCCGACCATTGAAAGGATTATCGATGTATTTCCCACTCATCAGCAGGCGCAGATACGGCTTCAGCTCGCCACGCTTTTAGAGGCGATCATTTCCCAGCAGTTGATTCCGACGGTAGAGCGGGACGGACGCGTGGCGGCATTTGAGATCATGTACGCTAACAGCGCCGTAAGAAACCTGATCCGGGAAGCGAAGCCGCATCAGATTCCCTCGGTCATACAGACCAGTAAGCAGAGCGGCATGACGACCATGGATGACGCCTTGTATGAATTATATCGCAGCGACCGGATCACAAGAGAGGATGCGATAATGTTTGCGCAGGACAAATCAAGCCTGAATAAACGAATCTTATAAAAAGGATTATAAAAAGGAGGCCGTGCAGGTGGCAAGGTACAAATATCGTATTACGGATAAATACGGAAAAGAAAAGCGGGGTACGATGGAATCGACTTCGGAGGAGGCCGCTGTGGCAAAGCTGAAGGGCGACGGCAGTTTTGTGCTGGAGATCAAAGAATTTACATCGCTTTCGGACGCCAGCTGGAATATACAGATTGGCAATCCGGTAAAGAAAAAGGATATCACGATTTTTTGCAAGCAGTTCCACAGCATATTGACTTCCGGCGTAACGGTAATCGACGGGCTTAAGATGATCCAGGACCAGACCCAGAATAAAGCGCTCCGGAAGGCGTTATATAATGTACAGGTCAGTGTGGAAAAGGGAGATTCTCTTGCCAACGCCATGGAAATGGAGGGAAAAGTATTTCCCTCGCTTCTTATCCATATGGTGGCTGCCGGCGAGGCTACCGGTAATCTGGAGATAGCTTTTGACCGGATCTGCAAGCAGTTTGACAAGGATATGAAACTTACTTCCATGGTGCGTTCTGCCATGATATACCCGATCGTGGTGCTGATTGTGGCGGTTATTGTCATCATCGTGCTGATGACCCAGGTAATCCCGAATTTCCAATCCACCTTTGAATCCATGGACACAGAACTTCCGATGCTGACTCAAATGGTAATCAACGTCAGTGATTTTATCGTGCAAAATTTCATAGCGGTCATGGGAACTCTGCTCTTTTTGGTCTTTTTCATTTCCTTCGGGAAAGGAACCGAGCCGGGCAAGCAGTTTACCAGCCGTCTTGCCATGGCAATCCCGATTTTTAAAAATTTTTCAGTGAAAAATGCCGCCGCTAAATTTTCTCTTACGATGTCTACCCTGATCATGTCCGGCGTGCCGCTGGTGGAATCGCTGGATATTGTGGCGAATGTAGTAGAGAACCGGGTCATCCGCAAAGCCATAAAGGGATGCCGGGAAGAGGTCATGCAGGGAATCCCGATGTCGGAGCCGTTAGAGGCGTCCGGCGTATTTCCTCCCATGGTGCATCATATGATAAAAATCGGAGAGGAAACCGGTACGACCGAGCAGATGCTGGATAAAATTGCCGAGTACTATGAAGGAGAAGTGGAAGAGGCGACCAGAAACCTTACGACGGCTATGGAGCCTGCCATCATTATCCTGCTGGCGGTGCTGGTGGGGGGCGTGATCGGAGCCATCCTCATGCCGATGCTTGAGATTTACAACATGGCGAACGGGGCTTAAAAGGGGAAAAACAGAGTGTTTTTTGGTAAAAATGCACAAAAAATACAAAAAAACAAGATATTCTTGCAAAAAGATTAAAAATTTTGTATAATATAATGTAACTATATATTCTGCGCAGCAGAGTATAAAAAAATAAAAAAAAAGGAGAGAATAATTATGAAAAAGAAACTTCAGAAGTATTTAAGCGGCGAACGCGAAGGTTTTTCTCTGGTTGAGTTGATCATCGTTATCGCCATCATGGCAATCCTGATTGGTATCGTAGCCTTGGCTGTCATTCCTTATCTGGAAAAATCCAGAGTCGGAAAAGACCAGCAGACGGTAGATACCGTATACAGCGCATTCCAGGCAACAATCGCAGACCAGAAAGTAGCGACAGATATTACTGTGACGATTCCAAATGGCGGTACAAATCCTGCTAGTGTTACGGGACTTGCAACAGGAAAAGATACTGCTTTCCTTACCTCTATGGCACAGGCGCTGAATGCTACGGGTGCAGGAGATATGCACACCGGCACATCGGATAAACTGGAGTCTAAAGATGCAACGGGTAAAGACATTACATGTACATTTGACGCCGCTACAGGGGAGATTAAAGTTGAAATAACCGGAACAACCATCAAATCCTCGAATAAAGCGTAAGGCGTAAATTTAACGGATGAAATATGAGGGGAACCCACTATGACATCAGAGTACTTAATTTTTTATCTTATTGTATTCCTATACGGCATCATTGTGGGAAGCTTTCTCAATGTGTGCATATACCGGATACCGAAAGAGGAAAGTATTGTCACAGTGGGTTCTCATTGTATGAAATGCGGACACCGGCTGAAATGGCGGGATTTGTTTCCGGTTTTCAGCTGGCTGTTTTTAAAAGGCAGATGCCGGTACTGCAAAGAAAAAATATCGGCGCAATATCCGTTGGTAGAACTTGCCAATGCCATATTCTATCTTATCATATTTGCGGTAAACGGATGGAATCTGGAAAGCGTATTATGGTGTATCGTGACCTCCGCTCTTTTTGTCCTGAGTGTGGTCGATTATCGGACGATGATGATTCCCACCGGAGCAGACCTTGTGATTTTGGGAGCAGGCATATTACACCTGATAGGGAATTTGAATAACTGGCAGTATTATGTGATTGGCTTCTTCTTTGCAAGCCTTTTTCTGCTGTTATGTTCTCTTTTATTCCGGCTGCTTCGCAACAAGAACGGACTGGGCATGGGAGATGTAGAGCTGATGGCGTGCGCCGGACTCTGTATCGGATGGGGGCATTCCCTGTTAGCGCTTGTAATAGGCTCTGTTCTGGGCTCTCTGATTCAGGGGATACAGTTTGCCGTGACCAAAAAAGGCGGGAAATTTGCGTTTGGCCCTTATCTGTCCATCGGAATCTTTATTGCCATGCTTTGGGGAAGCCGGATTTACGACTGGTATCTCAATCTGTTTTTATACTGAAGAAATAGGCGTTTTATTGTTTTTAGAGTGTTTTAGCCAATAAGGTAAAATATTGTAAAATCAATAAAGAAATTACCGCTAGGAGGAATTTATAGATGGCAAAAAAAGTTGCAGTGGTACGCGTGGGTGCCAAAACAATACATATTGTCCATATGGAAAATACCGTATCAAATCCGACAATATATGGCTGCGTTCGCGTGCCTACGCCGGAAGGAACGGTAAAAGAGGGTCTGATTGAGGATATTGGGGAAATCGCCAGAAGAATCAAGAAAGCCTGCTCGGAAAAGGGAATCCGTACAAAGGATGTGATTTTTACCGTAGCCTCTTCTAAAATTGCCAGCCGGGAAACGGTAATCCCGGCAGTAAATAAAGTCAAGATGTCCCAGGTGGTAATGGCGAAGGTGCCGGATTTGTTCCCGGTTGATGCTGAGAAATATATTTTTACCTATATACAGCAGGAAGAGGAGCGCGACGACGGCGAAAACGGAAAAGTGGTGGATGTCCGCGTCTTTGCCGCGCCGGCAGAGCTGATAGATTCTTATTACACCCTTGCCAATGCCCTGGGGATGAATATCGTAGCGATAGAAGCGGATGGAAACAGCGTATTCCAGCTTATGAAACGCCAGGTAAAAGAGGGTGTTTCCATGTCGATACAGATAAACCGGGATTCTACCCTGGTGAATATTATCAGCACGCAGAAGCTGTTATTGCAGCGCGTGCTCCCTTATGGCGTCAATGTCTTTACTGAGGTCATGCTCCAGGAGGAGGCTTTTCAGGCGCCGGATTATGAACACGCCTATAAGATGCTTACTACCCAGAAGGTGCTAATGCATAATTTGAACGAGGAGAACCCGGAGGGAGATTTTTCTCTGGGAAAACGGATCGAGGTCACGGATAATGGCAGCTATCTGATTGACAACATTACCCGCGTGATTGAATATTATGATGCCAGATATAAGGATCAGCCGATTACCAATATTATTTGTACCGGGCAGGGCTGCAGCGTGGCGGGCATTCACGAATTGCTCAGTAATGAGCTTGGGATTCCGGTTACGACTCCGAGTGTGATTCAGGGGGTGCGGTTTAATCGGAAAATTACGATTGATGCGGCGATTTTACAATACCTCAACTGCTTTGGCTCGGTATTTTCCCCGGTAAATTTCGTTCCGAGGGAAATAGCGAAAAAGGAAGCGGAGAAGGGAAGCCTGACGGCTTCCGGCATCGTATTTGCCGGCTGCTTATTTATCAGCGTGATATTGGCGGGGATTTCCATATACCGGGTCATAACTACCGGGGAGGAAAGGGATTACTGGAAAGCCAGGAACGAGGCGCTGGCTCCGGTCCAAAACGAGTATATGGACCTTATGAAGATTTTGAGTAATTACCAGCTTTATAAGCAGGTGGCGAACCTTGTAGATACCAATAACAATAAGCTGCACTCCCTGATGGATAAGTTTTCTGCCTTATGCCCGAAAAGCTTCAAAATCCAGAGTATCAAAAGCGATGAGAAGGATGTTACCATCAATGCTATCTCTACCGAGCGTCTGCTCTCGCTTTCCGCCTTAAAGCTGCAGTTAGAAAAGATCAAAGAGATTAAAGAGGTATGGATTGACGAGATTTCGGAATCCAAAGAAACGGCAACAAGCAGACGGCAGTATTCCTACACGCTGACATTTGTTTATGCAGACGGGACTGCCGATTCCGATGAAAAAGAGGGGGCGCAGTAATATGAGGAAAAAATTTACCACGAACCAATGCAGGGCGATCTTAATTTCCGCCGGCATCTTAATCTTGCTTTGCACCTTTTTCTTTCTTTTCCAAAGGAACTCCGATACGGTAGAGGAGATGGAAAACGAAACCAGAACTTATAAAAATCAGGTAAATTATTTAAGCAGCCTCCAGCTGCAGGTCAACCAGATGCAGAAGACAACGCCTGTCCTGCAAAAGGAAATCGACGCTTATATGAAGAAATTTTCCAGTCAGATGCCGCAGAAAAAAGCGATCAGCTATATCGACCAGATGATGCTGAAAAGCGGAGTGAAGGTAACGGCGATCCGGGCGGGAAAGGAACAGAAATTTTTTGAGGCGGGGAAATTCCTCAGTCTGGAAGAAGAGGAAGCCGCCAGCGGGCAGGAGGCGCAGGCAGCTTCCGGCGGAGCGGTAAAGGCAAGCCCGGCGGAAGAAAATCCGGAGCAGCAGGTACCGGTGGATGAAATGGTGGGAAAGGCCGCTTTTTATGAGATTGAGATGACCGGTTCGATGAAACAGATTATGGCTGCCATGGACTGGGTGTCAAAAAATAAAGATCATATGTCCGTGACCTCCGCCAGTTTTTCTTTCGATGCCAGCACCGGTAAGCTGAGCGGCGTGGCGGGCGTGAATTTCTATGCTATGAATGGAAACGGAAGGCCATATGAGGAGCCGAATGTTTCAGGAATTACGTTGGGGACCGATAATATATTTGGAAACTTTAAAAATTAGAAGTCAGGGAAACCCGATGGAAAGGCGGTGCAGGGATGAATCGAAAACAGGATGGTTTTACACTGGTGGAAGTGATTGTTGCCATTACGGTACTGGCTGTTCTTGTGATGCCAATTCTTGCTTATTTTACCCGCGCCTCGGTTTCCACCTCCAAAGGAAAAGATATTCAGAAGGCGGAAATGGCGGCGCAGTCGGTGGCAGAGGAACTGCGCTCCTGTACTACCTTTGAACAAATAGAGGACAAACTGGCGGGGGAACCCGGAAGTACCTGGCAGGTAGAATCTGTCGGCACGGACGAGTCAAAACTTGCCCGGGATGTGACCGTGGACGGAACCTCTTACCGGGCGAAGGTAACGCTGGATTATGATTATTCCGCTATCGATGAAAGCGGGAATCCTACCGCGGCAAAATTTAATGATTACGAAGTGCCCCAGCTCTCGGAAATTTATTCGCCGGACAATGTAGTGATCTCAGAGGATACGGATCAGTCGGATATAGCGGCGGGCAATTTCTATTATGAGGACACCTCGGTGGACAAGGCGGCTATTAAGGCAGCCATGGACCGTACCCTGTGCCTCGATGTGACAAAACAGGATGACGCCAGTGATTTTTATCAGATCAAGGCGTATTATCAATACGAATATAATGGAAAAGAATACACGGCAGTTATGAAAGATACGAAGGCAGAGGCGGACACCCTGTCCGGCATTTATCTGTTTTACAATATTTTACGGGACGGGGAAGAAGCATTAAAGGTAAACTTTCATAATATAGGAATGGAAGAAGCGAAAAAACTGAAGTTATATTTTATCCATCAGAAGACGGCGTCGGTGCCGAATCCTACCGCCTATTCCCTGCGCGTGACCGGAGAAGGCACTTATATGCAGGCGGAATATTTTACCAATGGCGTAAGCTCCTCTAATTTTTCTGTGAATGATAAGATTGTGACCAGAAAAAAGCAAAAGAGGATCGCCAATGTGACGGTAGATGTTTATGATATAGATGAAACCGCTTTTACGGATGAAAACCGCCTGGTACGGGTACAGACGGCGAAAGGAGAATGAGTATGGGTCGTTTATTCCGGAAAATAAGGAAACGGAAAGAAGGTTCTTCTCTGGTATCTGTTATTATCGGAGTTGTATTTCTTGCGGCAATCGGATTGACGATCCTGACTGTTGCCACCCGCTATATTGTTACGGTTTATGTCGACCGTAACTCGACCGATAATTTTTATCAGACAGAGGGAATCTTATCGGAAATACGGACCGGTCTTTTGGAGTATGCCGGAGATGCCAGTGAAACCGCCTATAGTGATATTATGGATAATTACATAAAATCAAAAGCCGGCATGAAGGAGGCATTTACGAAGGAATATCTTTCCCTGATTGCCGAAAAGCTGAAAGGGACTTCCTATACATGGAATGACAGCGATATCGGACATGTCCAGCCCTGCGAGCTGGATAAAATAAAAGAGCTGTCTACGGTGCCGGACGCCGTGATGGCAGTTCCCGGCATGAATCTGGGCTTTGTTATTAACACAGACGGGACAGGGTCCGGGTATTCCCTGACCTTAAAGAATCTCCTGATTGATTATACCGATGCGGCAGGTTACCGCTCCCGTATTCAGACGGATATTGTGATGCGGGTGCCGGATTACAAATTTGAAGGGGATTCGACTTTCGATGCGATAAAGGACTATATCGTGATATCCGACGATACGTTATCCGTGAGCAGCAGTATGAACGGGACGGGAACCAGCTTTACCGGAAATATCTACACCGGTAACAAGAATACCGGTATTGCCGTGGAAGCGCAAAACAAAGCGGGCTTTCACAGCCAGACCATTATCAGCAGGGGGAGCCTGGATATTCTGACAGGCGCCAATGTTTCCGTATCGGGGGAGAGCGGCGTCGGCGATCTGTGGCTGTCCAATATTAATCTTAAACCTCAGAGCGCGGGTTCCGGGTCTACGCTTTCCACCAGCTTTACCATGAAGGAAAATGCCTATATTGCCAACGACTTAAATATTGCGGACAACAACTCCGTCGTATCGATAGCCGGGAAATATTACGGCTACAGTTATAATAAAGAAAATGAGGCGGCGAGCAGCGAAAAGGCGCTTTCTACCTATAGCAGCGCCATTCTGATCAACGGGCTGAATACGACGTTAAAGACAGACGGCCTGGATAAGCTTATTCTGGCGGGACGTACTTTTGTATCCCGGAATAATGAGGATGGCACATCAGAGGTATCCGATATTATGATGGGAGAATCTCTGGCGGTAAAGAGTAATCAGATTGCGTATCTGCTTCCTGTCGAGTATATGGCGGCAGGGCACAATCCGGTGGCGGACGGGGAGGATATGACGGTGGATGAAGCCAGGCTTATGGGCGAGGATTCAGAGCTTGCGAAATATTTAAACCCGAGTGAGCCTTATACAAAAAATTATAACAATGTCCATATGTATACCTATTTCTATCTGAATTTCAAGGATCCGAAAAGCGCAAACGAGTATTTCCGCCACTACTATACCGGCGAGGGGAAAGACGAAGAGGGGAATACCGTGAGCCATAAGGAGGAGCTGGATGAGCGGGCAAGGACTTACATATCCACTTCTGATGAAAACGGCATGAAACTTTCGCCGAACCTGTATTTGATCGCCGGAAATATTATTCACAATTATTATGCAGGAAGCGGCTCCAGCATTCAAAATGATAATTATTATGACAATAGCGGCAAACCGAAATCGGAACTCTTAGAGGATGGAAAGAAGATCGGGCTTGAGTATGTGGGAAGGCAGCTTACCCTGCTTGCCTCCGGCGCCACCGGCAGTATGCGGCTGGCAGAGGGGGCGGATGCTCTTGTGAAAGACCGGATTATTGATTTTGATAAGGTGCAGGCGGCGGGCCGGATCGACAGAGCGGACGCCGAGTCCGGCGGGCATGTTCTTGTAGAGCCGGGAGATTATACGGTGGATACGTCCGATAAGGGAATCATCATATCGGGCGGCGATGTGACCGTGCAGGCTGATTTTACCGGTCTGATCTTAGCAAAGGGAAAAGTGACTACAGTGGGAAACCGGGATTTGAAGGCAGACATTATTCTGACCGGAAAACTGCTGGAGATGGTAAAGAAGGATAATGAACTTGCTGAATTGTTCCGCGCCCTGAACGGAAGTGTCAAACAGGATCCGACGAATCTCAGCGAATGCATTTCCTATCAGAATTGGGAAAAGAATGCGGGTTAGTACAGGCATTGGTTAGGAGGTGGCAGATATGCCGGATATGAAAAAGGCGTTAGGGAAAAAAGACGGTTTTTCTTTGGTAGAGCTGATTATAACCATTTCTATCATAGCAATTTTGACCGGCTTAGCTGCTTTCGGTTTTGGCTATCTGCGCACGGCGGACGCCAAAGGGGTGGCAAATGCCATTAACAGCGGGCTGTCGGATTTAAAGGCAGAAAATATGGCGAAAAATAAAAAGATTTACATGCATTTATACGAATATGACGGAAGCTATTATATCCATTATACTTCTGAGGATGAGGAGAGCTCTTTTTCGCCGGATGGCTCCGGAAAAGAGATTGGGAAAAGCACGGTGACGGTTTCCTGCGACGGAACGGAGATGTCTGACGGTTCAGACGTTCGTTTTTCCGTGCGGAAAAAGGACGGCGCTTTTACCCATGGCTCCAAACAGATTGATGTTTCGGCAAGTAATGGCTCCCATTACCGGATCAAACTGGTATGGGATACCGGAAAGCATTATATGGAATAGGATAAGGCGGTGATATTGTGAAAGAATGGAATAAGGAAGGATTTTCAATGGTAGAGATGCTGATTGCCATGGCAATATCTTCCATTGTCATGATATCCGTTATTGCGCTGCTTGGCTATGGCACCCATAATATGAATCTGACTCAGGCAAAGGTTGCCCTGCAGGATCAGGCGAAGGATGCCACCAATCATATTTCCAGCTATGTGACAGAAGCCAGCAATATTACCTGGGATGATGCCGGGAAAATCCTGACGGTACAAAAGGATTCCATTGGGATAGACGGAACGGTGAGCGCGACGGAAAATCTCCTGTACTGGCATAAGGATAACGGCCTGTATTTTGCCAGGGAATCCGAAGTGGATCCGGCGGCGCTGACGGCGGATAAAAACCATTTACTGGCAGATCATGTAGAAAGTTTTACCTGTACGCCAAATGTAAATGCAGATACCGGCAATAAGCTTTTGCATATTGAGATTAAAATGAAAGATGATGTTTCTGAATTTACCTGTACCAAAGATGTTTATATGAGGAATCAGTAAAAGGGGGCGCTGATATGAAAGGAAATCGGATGAGAAAGTATGTGGGATTGACTTTGGGGCTGACGCTTATCTGCACGGTAGGCTTTTTTGCCATATCAGGAACCAATGTTTTCGGACAGTTTATTCCGGAAAAACCATATGTGACCGGGGAGCCCGCCGGTAATACTTCCAGCCTTACCTTCGTGACAAACGAGGGGGGAAATCAAAAGGGAAGCCAGGGAAGTGAAAAGGAGCCGTTAGACGGAGTGCCCGAGGCAAAGGGACAAAAGGGAAGTAAAACGAATCCTTTTCTGCTGTTGGAGATTGTACCGGAGCATGCCCAGCAGCAGATGGTATATATGAACGGGAAGGATAAAAACTATCCGCTGGATGTGGTCAAAATCGGTATTGATGCCAGCGATGCCAAAGGGAATAGTTTTATCTGGTACAGGAATTTAGTGGATTTTAATCTCCATAACAGTGTGGGCGAATGGTTCTGCCGATACTCATACAATATTTATAAATTTGGAAAAGGGGAAAAAACCGAGGCAAAACCGTTAGTGGAAATCGATAAACTTTATACCTATGATTTTTCTGATGATGATATTGAGAAGGCAGGGTACAGTCCGTCCGGATTTAAAGGGATTTATAATAATGGCTACGGCAATATGGCTGATTTGGAGCAGAATTTCAGCGCTTTGTTTCCTTCGGATGATTCTCTCCGGAAAGGGACCTGGGAAGCGGTAATAAAAGATAATAAGAACTGGGAAAAAAGCGCCCGATATGCCCATGAGCTGGAAATCTCATCTGCTGAAATTGAGAAGGGGGATGAGGATCTTCCAATCGGAGAGCTCGTAAAAAAATATCCGGATGCGTTTTCTACGGATAAAGAGGGCAATCTCCTTGATAAGAACGGCGGCATTGTGAAGCAGGGAGAATTGCAGGATAGCGCGAAATGGAATAAACAGACAAATTACTCGGCGGGATACAATGTGGAAATCAGCGAGTTGGATGTAAAAGAATCCATTGATGAGAATACCGTTGTTTCCGAGTTCGCTAAAAAATACCCCGCTTTTTTCCAAAAAGATAAAAACGGCGATACAATTTCTGCGAAAGCGCTTCAGGATGATGAAAACTGGACCGTTACAACAGCGAAGGGAAAGGTAGAAAAAAAGGAAAATGGCTATATGATTAATGTCGGCATGGGAAAAGGAGATTTCTATGCCAAAGAGGTAGGCATATCCGATGGAGGCGCGTGGGCGAAATTTGAAAAAAACGAGGATCCGGAGAAAAATCAGTGGATTTACAGTGAAACGCTGCCGGCGGACGCATTCCCCCTGAGCCAGCGCAAAGATTATGATAAGCTGACAGACCCATTTACCCAGCCGAAGGATTATTCGGCGGAGGATCTGGTCGGCGGATATTTTGCCTGCCAGGATTTCAGCAGCTGGGGCCTTGAGATCAGCTGCGACCGTTACCAATTTAAGTATGGTAAGGCGGTGACGTTTTATGTCTATCAATATAATAAGATGATTTACAGTTTTAACTATTATGGATTGAGGACAAATGATATACTGAAGCGGATGCTCTTTACCTTTGATAATGAGGAGGAGTGCAATGATTTTAATATGCAGGTCATTGCCATGACTCCGGAGGAAATTAATGAAGCCGTCCGGGATGACACGCCGGAAACCCTGGATATCGTTGAGCGGGCGGATATGTTTTATGTGGGCTCTTATGACGAAGAAACCGACGGGATTGAAAATGTGTATGAGATGTATCACAAATATATTAAGGGGGATACGGACTATACCTTTTCTGCGGAGGACATGAAGAATTTTGATGAAAATGATTTAGACTGGGCGTCCTGTTATAAGATTCTTAACCGCTTGTGCAATAATCCGAATCTGCCGCTCATGCTGACGCAGGGGCTTGGAGATATGGTAAATAAAGGGGTGGACGGAACGGATAATACCCATATGTATGTGACAGATGACGTCATATCCCGCCATATTGACTCGAAGGGCAGCCTGAATAATATGGCAAAACTGTATCTTCTGACGGTGCAGTTTGACATGCTGGCGAAAAAAAGCGATGGCGGCTATGAGAGAACCTTCTACGACGATATTCTGCCGAAGCTGCAGACAATCGCCCTGAATCCGGACGCCTTAAAGGGAGCAAAGAAAAATACAGCGTCTTCCACCGGCTATTATGAGCGGAAACTGGTAGAAGATGCGGTGTGCGGAGAAACTGAGCTGACAGACGAGGAGAAAAAGACCTGCTTCTATCTGTGGAATCTGTGGACCTTTTATCCGCCGGAAATCAAATTGAGCAGTGGAAATCAGGTGGCGGCGGATAAAGATGTTTATGTGAAATATGGGTATCTGGAATCCTTCTTTGATTCCAATGCGGATGTGTTCCATGACGGAGTGGCGGACCATCACAGCGGAAGCGACGGATATGATGGGAAAAATGTCGGCATAGTACACGGCGACAGTAATTCCGACACGAATCACTCCACATTACTGGGAGCCGCCGAAGGCTCCGGCAGCTTGAACCGCGCCATGGATACGGCTTATCAGATCATGAATAAGCAGACTCCTGCCGTGGAGCCTCTGACCATAAAGGTGGAGCAGTGCAGGAAGGAATATCAGAAGTTATCCGATGCGCTGGTTTTAATTGATTATAATAAGGATGCCGATTACGGCAATCCGGATGATAAAACCTTATTTGTCAAACTTACGATTTCCAATACGAATAATGAGGATGGCATTCTTAGGTCGTTAAAGCTGGTAGAGAATGAAGAGGACGCAGAGGGAATTACACTGACGCCGAGAAAGACAAAAGAAAAGAGTACGGAACTGTCACAGGAGGACATAAGAGATATTAATGACCAGAATCCGGTAAAAGGCTATCGTGTCCCGGCGAACGGCTCCCTGACCTTCTATGTGCCGTATCGGCGCGCGGATTGGCAGAAGGGAAACAGCATGATCCAGTTAGTCACCCAAGGGCGCAAGTATGTGGAAAAGAAGTCTAAGGTTTCTACCCTCGGTGCCAAAATAACGAACGCCGTAGAAATATCGGAGCGGATTTTATTTAATCTGGAATAAAGGCAAAAAGACGGAATACCGGGGAGATTATATGGAAAAGATTCAGGAGATAAAAGACTTGTTTGCGAAAGCGGAAAAAGAGCAGTGGCATGCTCTTTTTTCGCAATATGAGAAAGATGAGCGTGCCGGAGTGCAGGAACTGATTAAACGTTACCGGAAGAAATTGCTGGCAGAAGAAAAGGAAGAAAGGCGCCTGGAAAAGATGCTGGAATTTGAGAAAAAATACGGAAACGAGTATACCTGTATCTGCGGCATTGACGAGGCGGGGCGGGGGCCCTTTGCCGGCCCGGTGGTAGCAGGCGCCGTAGTACTTCCCGCCGGTCTGAAAATAAAGGGGTTGAATGATTCCAAACAGGTCAGCGCAAAAAAAAGAGAGGCGCTTTTTGATGAAATAAAGGAAAAGGCGGTCAGCATCGGGATAGGGATGAGTTCCCCGGCGCGGATCGATGAGATTAATATCCTGCAGGCAACCTACGAGGCGATGCAGCATGCCATAGAGGATTTGGAGGTAGTGCCGGATTTGCTGCTGAACGATGCCGTAACGATTCCCCGGGTCGCCATCAAACAGATCGGGATCATAAAAGGGGACGGCAGGAGTCTTTCGATCGCAGCCGCCAGTATTATGGCGAAGGTAACGCGGGACCGGTTAATGGAGGAATATGCCCGGCTCTACCCGGAATACGGCTTTGAAAGTAATAAGGGTTACGGCTCCCTGTCGCACAGGGAAGCGTTGAAAAAATATGGGCCGTGTCCAATCCACCGGCATACTTTTATCCATAATTATGTGTAGTAAGGATTTGATGAAATGGCAGAGAAAAAAGAGAAAAAGACAGCAGTTGCCCTGGAATATTCGCCGGGAGAGCAGGCGCCGAAGGTTGTTGCCGCCGGCAAGGGGATTCTGGCAGAAAAAATCATTGATGTGGCGAAAGAAGCGAATGTGCCGGTACATAAAGATGAAAAGCTGGCTCGTTCTCTTTCGGTGCTGGATATCGGAGAATATATCCCGCCGGAGTTATATTCGATTGTCGCGGAGGTATTGGTTTTTGTAGATAGCATGGACCGCATACAAAGTAAAATTAAAATGGATAAATAGAGGGGACGGGGAAAAGATTAATAAGAACAGGCGTAAACTGGGATGGGAAAAGGAGCGGGAAGCGGCGGAATTTTTAGAGAGAAACGGGTATGAAATTCTTGACAGAAATTACCGGTGCGCTTTTTCGGAACTGGATATTGTGGCAAAAGAGGGCGGGTACCTTTGCTTTGTTGAAATCAAGTACCGGGAAAACGACCGGTATGGAGGAAGCGAAGGTACCATTTCCCTGAAAAAAATAAGACGGATATGCCGGGGCGCCGAATATTACATGAGGGAAAAGAAATTCCCTTTGGATAGTCCGGTGCGTTTTGACGTAGTATTTATAATAGGGAAACAGCTTAGGGTGATAAAAAATGCTTTTTCCTATACCGGGCAGATGCCGTCTTGATTTCTTGCGGTAAAGGAAGTATAATGGAAAAGACATGGAAAAAACGGAGATATTGTGTATAGATACAGGAGGATAATATGAGTAAACCGATACTTGCTATTGTTGGTCGTCCCAATGTCGGGAAATCGACGTTATTTAATGCATTAGCCGGAGAAAAAATATCGATTGTAAAAGATTATCCGGGAGTGACAAGGGACCGTATCTATGCCGATATTACATGGCTGAACCACAGTTTTTCCCTGATTGACACCGGCGGGATTGAGATGGACAGTAAAGACAAGATGCTGATCCATATGCGCGAGCAGGCAAATATCGCGATTGATACGGCGGATTTAATCTTATTCCTTGTGGATGTCAGGCAGGGGCTTTTGGATGCGGATTATAAAGTGGCGGATATGCTGCGGAAATCCGGAAAGCCGGTTATCCTTGTTGTGAATAAGGTAGATGATTTTCAGAAATATATGCCGGATGTATATGAGTTTTATAATCTGGGAATGGGGGAACCCTATCCGGTATCCGCTTCTTCCAGACGGGGCATTGGCGATATGCTGGATGCCGTGGTTTCTAATCTGGATGTCAGTAATTTTCAGGAGGAAGAGGAGGAATGTCCGAAGGTTGCGATAGTGGGGAAACCGAATGCCGGAAAATCTTCCCTGATCAATAAACTGCTGGGAGAGGAACGGGTTATTGTATCTGACATTGCCGGAACGACCCGTGATGCGATTGATACGAAGCTCCTGTATCAGGACACGGAATATATTTTTATTGATACGGCGGGACTGCGCCGAAAGAGCAAAGTGAAAGAGGATATTGAACGGTATAGCATTATCCGTACAGTGGCCGCCATTGAGCGTTCCGATGTGGTGATTCTTATGATTGACGCTACCGAGGGAGTGACCGAGCAGGATGCTAAAATTGCGGGCATTGCCCACGACCGGGGACGGGGGCTGATTATTGCCGTAAACAAATGGGATGCCGTGGAAAAGGATAATTCTACCGTTAAGGAATTTACAAAGAGGATACGGGATATTCTGTCCTTTGTCCCCTATGCGGAGATTATATTTATTTCCGCCCTGACCGGGCAGCGGACGAAGAAGATATTTGATTTACTGGAGATTGTAATACAAAATCATTCCCTGAGAATCCAGACGGGAGTGCTAAATGAAATTTTGATGGAGGCAGTGGCGATGCAGCAGCCGCCGTCGGATAAAGGAAAGCGGCTGAAACTTTTTTATATGACACAGGTCAGTACCAGACCGCCTACCTTTGTTCTGTTTGTCAACAAAAAGGAACTGATGCATTTTTCCTATCAGAGATATATTGAGAACCGGATTCGCGACACCTTCGGCTTTGCCGGGACGCCAATCCGCATACTGATTCGGGAGAGAAAGGAAAAGGAGTAGGCGATGATACAGGAAGCGTTATTTGCATTTCTTTTTTTAGTGATTGGATATGGTTTTGGATGTTTTTCGACAGGATATTTTGTGGGGAAAATGAACGGCACAGACATCCGTTCCCAGGGCAGCGGAAACATTGGGACGACGAATGCGCTGCGGACTATGGGGGCGAAGGGAGGAGGCCTGACCTTTGCCGGAGATTTATTGAAGACCTTTATTCCCACGCTGGCGGTCCGTTTCCTCTTTTGCGCCTATATGGGGTATCCGGCGGATCTGACCTATCTTTTTACCCTCTTTGCCGGACTCGGCGTCGTGATCGGCCATAATTTCCCCTTTTATCTGGGATTTAAGGGAGGAAAGGGAATTGCGGTATCGGCTGCGGTTATTGTGGCATCCTCTTCGGATTCCGCGACGGGAGCGGCTATGATTGGCATCGGGCT
Source organism: uncultured Lachnospiraceae bacterium (assembly GCA_947628225.1). GTDB lineage: Bacteria > Bacillota > Clostridia > Lachnospirales > Lachnospiraceae > Eubacterium_F. Next base: position 30,554 of record CANQYY010000014.1, on the reverse strand, counting down.
TCTTGTTTTTATTTTGGTAGTGGGGGTGACGCGGTATGTTTCCCTTGGCTCGCTGCTTGTCGTCTGGTGCTTTCCGCTCTATACCGTCCTGCGTTACCGGGACAGCGGATATTTTCCGGTGCTGCTCAGCATCAGCATTGTTTTTCTGGGGCTTGCCTATATCAAACATGCCGGAAATATCAGGCGCCTGTTAAATGGAACAGAGCGGAAACTGGGTGAGAAAAAAGAAAAGGAGAACAGTTAGATGAAAAAGGTAAGTTTTTTGGGAGCGGGAAGCTGGGGAACGGCGTTAGCCATTTTATGCGCAAATAACGGGCATAAGGTAACACTTTGGTCGAAGCTCCCATCGGAAATCGATATGCTCCGCAACAACAGGGAACATGTAGAACGCCTGCCGGGGGTAAAACTCCCCGACAGTATTGTGATAGAGGATAATTTAGAGCGGGCATGCAAAGATCAGGATATTATTGTCTGCTCGGTAGCCTCCCCCTTTGTCCGCTCCACGGCAAAGGAGGCGCGGCCCTATATTGAAAAAGGCCAGATTATTGTCAATGTGGGAAAGGGAATTGAAGAAAGCACATTAATGACATTGTGTGAGATTCTGGAAGATGAGCTCCCTATGGCAGATGTGGCTGTACTTTCCGGCCCCAGCCATGCGGAGGAGGTATCCAAGGGCGTTCCTACTACAGTTGTAGTAGGCGCCAAAACAGAAAAAACGGCAACCTTTGTCCAGGATGTCTTTATGGGAAAATATTTCCGTGTTTATACAAGCCCGGACATCATCGGCATTGAATTGGGCGGGGCATTAAAAAATGTTATTGCCCTGGCTGCCGGAATCCTTGACGGCATGGGACTGGGAGATAATACAAAGGCGGCGCTCATGACGAGGGGAGTTGCCGAGATTTCCAGATTGGGGATTGAACTGGGCGGAAAGATGGAAACTTTCTGCGGGCTTTCCGGTATTGGAGATTTAATCGTGACCTGTACCAGCACCCACAGCCGGAATCATAACTGCGGGTATCTTCTCGGAAAAGGGAAGACCTTAGAAGAGGCAAAGGCGGAGATCAAGCAGGTGATCGAGGGAGTAAACTGCGCCAAGGCAGCGATGGCGCTTGCCAACAAGCATCATGTCACGATGCCGATCGTTGAGCAGATCAATGCGATCCTGTTTGAAAATAAATCGGCGGAACAGGCAGTCAGCGATCTGCTTGTGCGGGATAAAGTGAGCGAGTATAAGAGCCTGAAGTGGCAGGGTTAGGAAAAAAGTATTTGACTTTTTTTGTTAATCTGAGTATACTATTATCAGAATAAAAAAACCGTTGACCGGGAGTAGTAGATATTGATCATGCTTACAGAGAATTGTCGGTTGGTGCAAGACAATAGCAGGTGGATATTGAATGGACCCGGGAGGGCAGCTTGAACGCCATATGGCAAGTAGACGCTGACGGAAACCTGAACCGTTATTATCAGGAGTGCATGATAGTGCATGGTTGAGTGGATTACAAAGTAATCAAACTGGGTGGTACCGCAGGAGAATTTTCAGAGCTCTTGTCCCTTTCCGATAAAACGGAAGTGACAGGGCTCTTTTTTATCGTGTGGGAAAGTCCACCCGGATTGCGGCGCGATTCTCGGCCGCCGCTTTTTAAGCGGCAGGAGAAAGGGAGGTAACTATGACAGAACCATCGTTAGAACAAGTGAAAAACCTGGCGGCAGGATATGATCTTGTACCAATCCGGACAGAAATTTATGCGGATATGGTAACACCGATATTGCTGCTTCGTAAAATCGCAAAAAGCAAAAAGTTATTTTATCTGTTGGAAAGTATAGAGGGCGGAGAAAAATGGGGGCGCTACTCCTTTTTGGGATATGACCCGGTCATGCGGGTAACCTGCAGGGAAAAGCAGGTAGTGATAGAGGAAAGGGGAAATAAAAAAGTCGTGGAAACCGAGGATTCCCTTGGGGTGCTCCGGGAAATCCTGTCCCACCATAAGGCGCCGAAGGTGGATGATATGCCGCCTTTTGCCGGAGGCTTTGTAGGATATTTTTCCTATGCCATGATTGCCCACGCAGAGCCCAAATTAAAAATTAAGAGGGGCGATTTTTCCGACTACGACCTGATGCTGTTTGACAAGGTAATTGCCTACGATCATTTGAAACAAAAAATCGTAGTGGTGGCAAATGTGCCGACCGGAGATTCTCTGGCAGAAAACTACGCCAAGGCAAAGGCAGATATTAAAGGGATTATTTCCCTGATACGGGACGACTCGGCGCCGGAGGATGAGCCGGTTTATGAAAATGTAAATTTCAACTGTAATGTGACAAAGGAGGAATATGCCGCAGTTGTGGAAAAAACGAGGGAATATATCCATGACGGCGATATTTTCCAGGCGGTAATATCCAGACGGTTTGTCAGCGATTACGAGGGAAGCCTGATAAATCCGTACCGCGTGCTGCGGACGACAAATCCATCTCCCTATATGGTTTATATGAATATGGAGGATGTGGAGATTATGAGTACTTCCCCGGAAACCCTCGTCCGCCTGCAGGACGGGCGTCTGACCACTTTCCCGGTCGCCGGCTCCAGACCAAGAGGCAGGGATGAAAAAGAGGACAGGGAACTGATCGAGGATCTTCTGGGGGATGCCAAGGAACTTTCCGAGCACAATATGTTAGTGGATCTGGGCCGGAACGATTTGGGAAGAATCTCGAAATTTGGCTCTGTTGAGGTTACGAAATATAAGATGATTCATAAATATTCCAAAATTATGCATATCTGCTCCCAGGTGGAAGGGGATATCCGGGAAAATATGGACGCTTTGGATGCCATCCAATCCGTGCTTCCGGCAGGGACCCTGTCCGGCGCTCCCAAGATCCGCGCCTGTGAAATCATCGATGAATTGGAAACCGAGCCGAGAGGTATTTACGGAGGGGCTTTGGGATATATTGATTTTAGCGGCAACTTAGACACCTGTATTGCCATCCGGATGGCAGTTAAGAAAGACAATAAAGTATATGTTCAGGCGGGCGGCGGCATTGTAGCGGACAGCAGGCCGGAGCTGGAATATGAGGAGTCGGCAAATAAGGCAAAAGCGGTAATGCTGGCGATCCAAAATGCGAAGGAGGCGGTAAAGCCATGATTTTACTCATTGATAATTACGACAGCTTTTCTTATAATCTGGTTCAGCTTTTTGGAACACTCAATCCGGATATACAGGTAATCCGGAATGATGAAATGGCAGTGGAGGAGATAGAGGCGAAAAACCCTTCCCACCTTATCATATCGCCGGGGCCCGGCTATCCGGGAGATGCCGGGATTTGCGAAGAGGCGGTGAAAAGGCTTCAGGGAAAACTGCCGATACTGGGCGTGTGCCTGGGGCATCAGGGGATCTGCGAGGCATATGGCGCCACTATCTGCCATGCGAAAAAACTGATGCACGGCAAGCAGAGCACGGTGACCATTGATGTAAAAAAGGATATTTTTAAGGGACTGCCGGAAAAAATCGAAGTGGCAAGGTACCATTCTCTGATTGCGGACCGGGAAACCATACCGGAGGAGCTGGAAATCATAGCCGAGGATGAGAATCGGGAAGTCATGGCGGTAAAGCATCGGAAATATGATGTATATGGACTGCAGTTCCATCCCGAATCCATTTTGACGCCGTTGGGAGAAAAAATGATTAAAAATTTTTTAGCTTTATAAAAAAAGAAAAGGAGAGATAAGAATGATTCAGGAAGCAATTCACAAAGTAATTAACAAAACCGATCTGACCTATGAGGAAGCAAAGGAAGTAATGAAAGAGATTATGTCCGGGACAGCTTCTCAGGTACAGATGGCAACCTATTTGACCGCCCTTCGCATGAAGGGGGAAACAATCACGGAGATTACGGCATCGGCTCAGACCATGAGGGATATGGCAATCCAATTAGAGCCAAAGTATGAGGTTTTGGAAATTGTCGGTACCGGCGGCGACGAGGTGGGAACCTTTAATATTTCTACCACCTCCGCCTTTGTTGTCGCTGCCGCCGGATTCCCGGTGGCAAAGCACGGCAACCGCAGCGTGTCAAGTAAAAGCGGGGCGGCGGATGTGTTAGAGAGCCTGGGGGTAAATCTTTCGATTTCCCCGGAGGAAAACCAGAAGGTAATGGATGAACAGGGCATGGCGTTTTTGTTTGCCCAGAAGCACCATGCCTCCATGAAAAATGTAGGGCCGGTGAGAAAGGAAATGGGAGAGCGCACGGTGTTTAATATTTTAGGGCCTCTGACAAACCCTGCCAATGCCACCAGACAGCTGCTTGGCGTGTATAGCCGGGATTTAGTGGAAAAGCTGGCGCAGGTGCTTAGCAATCTGGGAGTAAAACGGGGAATCTCCGTATGCGGTAGCGACGGTCTGGATGAGATCACGCTGACAGGGCCTACTTATTGCTGTAAGATAGATAACGGAACACTGACGCCGTTTGAAATTACGCCGGAGCAGTTTGGTTTCCAACGATGTGAGTTAAAAGATTTGATTGGCGGCACACCGGAGGAAAACGCCCAGATAACGAAAAAGATCCTGTCGGGCGTGGAAAAAGGGGCAAAGCGCGATATTGTAGCCCTGAATGCCGGCATTGGCATTTATATCTGCAAAGACAATGCCACAATGGAAGAATGCGTACAGGAGGCGCTCCGCATAATCGACAGTGGAAAAGCCTATGAAAAAATGCAGGAATTTGTGGCGGCGACCAACAACGGGAAGTAAAGGAAAAAAGTTTCGGAACGGAGGATAGGATGATACTGGATGAGATAGCGGAAAAGACGAAACTTCGCGTGGAAAAAGCAAAACAGAAGATACCGTTGGAGGAAATGAAGCGGCTGGCGGCGGAGAAAAATGCAGATACCGGTTTCCCTTTTGAAAAGGAACTGGCAAAGGAAACTATATCCTTTATTTGCGAGGTAAAAAAGGCCTCTCCGTCAAAGGGGCTCATCGCAGCGGAATTTGATTATCTCAGGATTGCCAGAGAGTATGAGGAGGCGGGAGCCGCGGCTATTTCTGTGCTGACCGAGCCGGATTACTTTCTGGGCTCTATCCGGTATCTGTCGCAGATCCGTAACGAGGTATCGATTCCCCTTTTGCGGAAGGATTTTACGATTGATGAGTATATGATATATGAGGCAAAGGCAGCCGGAGCCGATATTGTATTGTTAATCTGCGCCCTGCTTGGGAAAGAGCAGCTAAAACAGTATATCGGCATATGCGACAGCCTAGGGCTCTCTGCCCTGGTGGAGGCGCATGAGGAAGAGGAAATCCGGATGGCGGTATCGGCGGGCGCCCGGATTATCGGCGTTAATAACCGAAACCTGAAAGATTTTACCGTGGATATACAAAATGGCATCCGTCTGAGAAAGCAGGTGCCGGAGGATTGTTTCTTTGTGGCAGAGAGCGGCATTCAGACAAGGGAAGATATTCTGGAATTGGAAAAGGGTAAGGTAAATGCGGTATTAATCGGAGAAACGCTAATGCGGAGCGAGAATAAAAAAGCCATGCTGTCTGAACTGAAAGGAGTGCCCTATGGCGAAAATTAAAATCTGCGGACTGAGAAGGGAAGAAGATATTGCTTTTGTCAATGAATACCGGCCGGATTTTATCGGTTTTGTCTTTGCTCCCAGTAAAAGACAGGTGACGAGGGAGAAAGCCGTCAGCTTAAAACGGCAGCTGCGAAACGATATTATCGCTCTGGGGGTGTTTGTGAACCAGCCGCCGGAGGAAATAGTTTCCTGTGTCGAGCAGGGGGCGATAGACTGGATTCAGCTCCATGGGGATGAATCCGAGGATATGATAAGAAAATTAAAGGAACGGCTCTCTGTTCCCATTTTGAAGGCGGTCCGGGTGAAAAAGGAAGAAGATATAAGAGAGGCGGATAAATTATCCTGTGACTATCTGTTACTGGATGCCTTTTCTTCTTCCGCGTATGGCGGAACCGGACAGAGGTTTTCCTGGGATATGATTCCAAAGGATATCCGCCATCCCTATTTCCTTGCCGGGGGGATTGACAGCGCCAATATACGGGAGGCGCTCAAAACAGACTGTTACGCCGTCGATGTCAGCGGCGGGGCGGAAACCGGCGGATACAAGGATAAAAAGAAAATAGAACAACTGGTAAAGGCAGTCCGCTCATAATCTCACTGCCAGCGTAAAAATAAAAAAATGGAGGAATGATAAATGGCAAACGGAAGATTTGGGATCCACGGAGGACAGTATATTCCGGAAACACTGATGAATGCAGTGATTGAACTGGAAAAAGCCTATGAACACTATAAAAATGATCCGGAGTTCGTAAAGGAGCTGAATGAACTTCTGGCCAATTATGCGGGGCGTCCTTCCCGCTTATATTACGCCGCCCATATGACAGAGGATTTAGGCGGGGCAAAAATCTATTTAAAACGGGAGGACTTAAACCATACCGGCTCCCACAAGCTGAATAATGCGCTGGGGCAGGCTCTCCTGGCAAAAAAAATGGGAAAGAAGCGTCTGATTGCGGAAACCGGCGCCGGGCAGCACGGGGTGGCGACAGCGACGGTGGCGGCGCTTCTCGGCATGGAATGTGAAATTTATATGGGGAAATTGGATACCGACCGTCAGGCGTTAAATGTGTATCGCATGGAATTGTTAGGGGCAAAGGTACATCCGGTAACCAGCGGAACCCAGACATTAAAGGATGCGGTAAATGAAACACTGCGGGAATGGACAAGGCGGATTGAGGATACTCATTATGTGATTGGATCCGTCATGGGCCCTCACCCGTTTCCAACGATAGTAAGGGATTTCCAGAGCGTCATTGGAAAGGAGATCAAAGAGCAGCTTTATGAGAAGGAGGGACGGCTTCCCGATGTCGTGATGGCATGCGTGGGCGGCGGAAGCAACGCTATGGGAGCCTTCTACGAATTTATTCCGGACAAAGAGGTAAAACTTATCGGCTGCGAGGCGGCAGGACGGGGCGTGAATACAGCGGAAACTGCCGCCACCATTGGAACGGGCAGCCTGGGCGTCTTCCATGGGATGAAATCTTATTTTTGCCAGGACGAATACGGACAGATAGCGCCGGTGTATTCCATTTCCGCCGGACTGGATTACCCCGGGATCGGGCCGGAGCATGCCAACCTTTATGATACCGGGCGGGCGCAGTATGTGCCTGTCACGGATGACGAGGCAGTAGAGGCATTTGAATATCTTTCAAGGATTGAGGGGATCATTCCCGCCATTGAAAGTTCCCATGCCCTTGCTTATGCGAAAAAGCTGGCTCCCACAATGGGAAAGGACCGTATCATCGTAGTTAATGTATCCGGAAGAGGAGATAAGGATGTGGCGGCAATCGCCAGATACAGGGGGGTTGAAATCTATGAATAAGATAGCAGAGGCATTTGACGGGAAAAAAGCATTTATTCCGTTTGTAACGGCGGGAGATCCGAACCTGCAAACAACAAAGGAACTGCTTCTTGCCATGCAGGAGGCGGGGGCGGATCTGATCGAGATCGGGATTCCGTTTTCCGATCCGGTGGCAGAGGGGCCGGTTATACAGCAGGCAGATATCCGGGCGTTGGCTTCCGGAACCACGACCGATAAAATTTTTGATATGGTGCAGTCGCTTTCCTCTGAAATGAAAGTGCCTATGGTATTTATGACTTATATCAATCCCGTTTTTGTATATGGAATTGAAAAGTTTGCCAGACGCAGCAGAGAATGCGGTGTGTGCGGCATTATTGTGCCAGATGTGCCGTTTGAAGAAAAAGAGGAGATCCGTAAGACGTTTGCCGATTATGATGTGACGTTAATATCCATGATTGCGCCGACCTCGGATGACCGCGTAAAAAAAATCGCAGAAGAGGCAGACGGATTTGTATACTGCGTATCCTCCCTGGGCGTAACCGGCGTCCGCGCCCGGTTAAATACGGGAATTTCCCGGCTGATCGGGAAAGTGAAGGAAGTAAAGGAAATTCCCTGTGCCATTGGCTTCGGCATATCCACCCCGGAGCAGGCGAAAGAAATGGCCGCAATTTCCGACGGCGCTATTGTGGGAAGCGCTATTGTCCGCCTTGTGGCGGAGCATGGGGAGGACTGCGTTCCCTATGTGCGGGAATATGTTAAATCCATGAAGCAGGCAGTACAATCAGTTTTATAACCGGCTCAGAAAAAATTACTTTCCATTTACCGGCATTCATGGTATACTAAACTTGATTAATCGCCTGCGGGCAATAAGGAGGAAATTAAATTGAGAAAACAAGTAACGGTCATCAGTCTTTTGGTGGTTATGGCAATGGTGCTGACAGGATGTTCCTGGAATGACATTAAAGAAAAGTTTATCGGAGAAAGCGCAACAGGAAGTGCCGTATCCCTTTTGGATTATGATCCGGACGAATATGTTACTTTGGGAGAATATAAGGGAATCGAGGTAGACTGTACCGTAACAGACGCCGAGATCCAACAGGAGATCGATAAGCTGATTGAAGAGAATAAAACGAATAAAAAGATAAAAAAAGGCACCTGCAAGAAAGGCCAAAAGGTCAATATCGATTATGTAGGAAAGCTGAACGGGAAAAAATTTGATAACGGTTCCGCCAAAGATACGACGATCGAACTGGGAAATTCCGGCTATATCGATGGTTTTGACGACGGCGTGATCGGCATGAAGGTCGGACAAAAGAAAGACTTAAACCTGACCTTCCCGTCTTCCTACCATAAAAAGTCATTGGCGGGCAAGGATGTCGTCTTTACCGTGAAGTTAAATTATATCCAGGGAGATGAAGTTACTCCGAAATTTGACGATGCGCTGGTAAAAAAAGCAACGCAGTATAAAACGACCGCGGAATATAAGACGAAGACAAAAGAGGAACTGGCAGGCAATAAGAAGAACAGCGCGGGGAGTACGGCTATGGATACCGTAGAGAAAAACAGTAAGTTTCAATCCATGCCGGAGGAGCTGAAGGCTTCCTGCAGCGCCCAGTTGGATGCTTATTACCGTTATACGGCAACCAGCTATGGAATGGAGTTTGACGACTTCTTAAAGGCAAGTTCCATGTCCGAGGAGGACTATAAAAAACAGCTGGCAAGCGCGGCAGATACCCTGGCAAAAACACAGTTGCTGACATTGGCGATTGCTAAAAAAGAAGGGATTACGGTAACGGATGAAGAGGTAAGTAACCAGATTGCCGAGATAGTTTCCCAGAATGCGTCTTCCGGCGTTGACGAAAGCGCCCTGCGGGAACAGTTCAAATCAATTTATGGGGATTCGCTTACGTTAGAGGAGTATTACCGGATTGATATGCTGAATACCAAGGTAATAGAGATTTTAAGTAAGAATGCAAAGATCAAAGAATAGACGGATGTTTGGGAGGGGATTTTATGAGGAAGATGGAAAATATCGATTCTGAAATAACCTTAAAAAACTATGAGCATGAGCTTGAATTATGTCAAAAAGCAGGTGGTGATATTGAAAGGTATCGCCGCCTTTCTTTCGATGTTTATCAGTTGGAGCAGATTCGCCTCGGTCTGGAGAGCGGGATTGACACGGAGAGGTATATGGATCCGTCCCTGTCCTGGATGGAGATGGAAAACATTCGGAACACTCTGGAAACCGGGATTGATATGTCGGATTATATCAATCAGGGATTTGATGCTTCGCAGTGCAGTGAAATCCGGGAGGGCTGTAGTAAAGGGCTGGACGTTTCGCTCTATGCCAGGCTGGAATATCTGGCGCCCCAAATGCAGGAAATCCGCAAGGGGCTGGAGGAAAATCTCGATGTTTCCCTCTACGCCAAACCCTGCTATGACTGGTTTCAGATGAGGGAGATCCGCAGGGGGTTACAGGAAAAGCTGGATGTTTCTCTGTATGCGAAGCCCGAATATAAGCACTTTACCATGCAGGCGCTCCGGGAAGCATTAAAAGAGGATATTAATCTTATCCCATACGCCGAAAAGGGATATCAGGGAAAAGAACTGATGGAGCTGAAGCGGGCGCTGGAGTCCGGCAATGACATCAGCTCATTTCTGGAATCGGGATACCATGCGGAACAGCTGGCGCAGATTAATCATGCTTACGAGGCGGGGGTAAACCTCATGCCGTATCTGTCGAAGGAATTCCACGGGGCGCAGTTGGAAGAAATGGTAAAGGGACTCAAGCAGAATCTGGATATTTCCGTCTATGCCAAAAAAGAATTTAACTGGTTCCAGATGCGGGAGATCCGCTTTGGCATGGAGAGCAAGGTGGATGTGTCCTGTTATGCAAATCCGGATTTTTCCGCCCGCCAGATGGCGGAGATACGGCAGGGACTTTTGGAAAATTTGGATGCCAGCCAGTATGCTAAGGTTTATTTTGAGCCGGAGCAGATGGCAGAGCTGCGCAGGCAGTTGGAGGAGAAACATGAGCCGGTAGATAAGGCGCAGATTGAAGGGTATCTGGAAGGAATAGAAGAGGAAAATCAAGAGCCGGAAAATGAACAGGGAAATGAACAGGGAGAGGAACAGGAACAGTTGATCGCGCCGGAGAGCTGCGTACATATTGCGGAGGATAATATGACGGCGACAATTAATCTCTCTCTTTTTGCTGAGGGAACGGAGCACACGGTACAGGAACTGGCGCAAATGTTAAAAAGGATCGGCATCCGCCAGGGGATTAAAAAGGAAAAAATTCAGGAAATCGTAGATAAAAAACTCTATTCGGAAGATATTGTTGTGGCAGAGGGAAGAATGCCGGTCAATGGAGAAGACGGAAAATATCTCTATTATTTCCGAAAGGAATTAAAGAGAAAACCAAAGATAATGGAAAACGGCAACGTCGACTATAAAAGCATGGAGCTGTTTGAGGCGGTAAAGGAAGGGCAGCTTTTAGCCGAATATGTGCCGGCAACATCCGGCGGCTACGGATATGATGTATTAGGGAATCTGCTTCCGCCGAAAAAAGGGAAAGAACTGCCACCGCTGCATGGCCAGGGCATCCGGATGTCTGATGACCGGAAACAGTATTTTTCCCAATTGGATGGTATTGTGGAGTGGCTGGACGAGGATCATATCGAAGTGAAGAACATATACGTTGTAGACGGCGATGTCGATGTTTCCACCGGCAATATCAGTTTTCAGGGTGATGTCAACATTCAGGGAAATGTGGAGAGCGGTTTTACGGTAGAAGCGTCCGGGAATGTGGTGATAGACGGCAGATGTGAGGGAGCGGTGATTCGCGCCGGCAAGGATATTCTGATACGAAAGGGATGCCAGGGGCAGAACGAAGGCGAACTCCATGCAGGAGGAATGATTACCGGACAGTTTATGGAGTCTGTGAAGGCATATGCCGGAGATGATATTGTTGCCAGCTATCTTTTGAATTGTGAGGTAAAGACAGAGGGAAAACTTCTGATAGAGGGAAGACGGGGAGTTATCATCGGCGGTTATATTTGCGCGAAGCAGGGAATCCGCTGCTATGGTGTAGGAAATGTTGCCGAAATAAAAACTACCCTGGAGGTTGGCATTGACAAGGAGGATATGCTTGCTTATCAGGAGCTTATGAAGAAAATAACGAAGGTGGATTCCGAGATCAAGGCGCTGGAAGAGGCGGCGGCGAAAGGAATGGCGCAGAAAAACAGAGATGAAAAAATTATGGAGCTTTGCCAGCGTCTGTCGAAAGCGTTATATGTGGAAAAAAGCCATAAAAAGGAACTTTTGCAAAAGCGGGAAGAACAGATGCAGCAGATGATGAAACAGCGGAATGCCCGGATCGTAGTCAGCGGGATTGTTTATCCGGGAGTGCGCATCTACATGAATTCAGAGCCCTATGTAGTATCTGAGCAGCGCAGGAACGTGCAGTTTATGAAAACCGAAGCCAAGATTGAAATGGTCGGGAACTAAATGGCGAAAACAAAAAACTTCTGTCGGACTTTAGAGGGAGGTAAAAACGATGCGGGAAGAAAATAAGAGGATGGTGGAATATCTCAGCTCCATTATTGAAGCGAGGGACTTATCCGCAGAGTACCACTGCCATCATGTGAGGCGGTTTGTGGAGATTTTGTTAGATAAAATCAGGTTTTTTTGTCCGGAGTACCATCTGACCGATGAAAAATGTGAAATGATAGCCTATGCTGCGGCGCTCCATGATGTGGGAAAGGTGGCGGTGCCGGATCGCATTCTGCAAAAGCCGGGCAGATTAAATTATGATGAATTCCAGATTATGAAAAATCATACGCGAAAGGGACGGATGATTTTTGAACATCTGTTGGAAACGGCAAAAGAAGGCAGTTCCGACTATGAGTTTCTGGACTGCTGCGCCAAGGTTTGCATGTATCACCATGAGCGATATGACGGGGATGGGTATCCCAGAGGACTCAAGAGGGAGGAGATCCCGATTGAAGCTCAGGTGGTCGGCCTGGCGGATGCGTATGATGTGCTGGTCAGTGAAAGAGTGTATAAAACTGCTTTTTCCAAGGAGGAAGCCTTTGATATGATTTTAGAGGGCGAGTGCGGTATATTTTCTCCGCGGCTGCTGGAAATTTTTCAGATGGTGCGAATGGAATTGGAAGAAGTATTGGAGGAAAATAGCAAATAGCCTTTTATCATCTTACAGGCAGAAAAAAGGAATAGGAAAGAATCCCCCTGCATATATTTTAGCAGTAAGGTAAATGCCCGCTGTGTGCCGGTTATGGCACGTCGGGTAAACAAGGGGGATTTTTTTTCATGGACAAATATAATGTGTATCAGGACATGAGCCGACGTACCGGCGGAGAGATTTATCTGGGCGTTGTGGGACCGGTCAGGACAGGAAAGTCTACGTTTATTAAGCGGTTTATGGAATTAGTAGTTTTGCCGGAAATAACGGATGAGAATGAAAAAGCCAGAACGATTGACGAACTGCCCCAGTCGGCGACCGGTAAAATGGTTATGACGACGGAACCTAAATTTGTACCGAAAACGGCGGCGGTTATTCATTTTCCCAATCAGGAAACCGGAAAAATCCGTCTGATCGACTGTGTGGGCTTTCTTGTTCCGGAGGCGTCGGGACAAAAGGAGGGAGAGGCGGAGAGAAGGGTAAAAACTCCCTGGTCAGAAGAAGAAATGCCGTTTTCGGAGGCGGCGGCGATCGGTACCGGAAAGGTAATACGAGAGCATTCCAATATTGGGATCATTATTACAACAGACGGCTCCTTCGGCGATATTCCGGCGGAAAATTTTAAGGGGGCTGAGGAGAAGACCATTTTAGAGTGTAAAAAGGCGGGGAAACCTTTTATCATCCTGTTGAATACGACAAAGCCGGATGCGGAGGAAACTCTTGAGAGAGTACAGCAAATGGAGGAGCAGTATGGAAAGATAGTGGTGCCGATAAATGGAAAAGAAATGAGCAGGGAGGATGCGTTTACTATTATGGAGCAGATTTTATCCGATTTTCCGATTACAAGATTGAACTTTATCATGCCGAAATGGGTGGAATTTCTGGGACTGGACAACTGGCTGAAAGCGGATCTGGTCGAGCAATGCCGGAAGATTATATCCCGCATCCATACGATGAAAGATGTGACCGAGGAAAATATTAATATGGAGGCATCCTATATTAAGGAAATTTTTATTAAGGATAAGCAGTTGGAAAACGGCGTTGTAAATTTATCTCTGGATTTTGAAGAAAATTATTACTATGAGATATTAAGCGAAATGGTGGGAACTACGATCGAGGGAGAATTTGACCTGATTGCCACCCTGAGGGAACTGGCGGGGAAACGAAATGAATTTGAATCCCTTGCCACCGCCTGCGACCAGGTGCGGGGCAAAGGCTATGGTATTGTGCCGCCGACAGAAAGCGAGATTGAAATTGCCAATCCGGAATTGATCCGCCACGGCAACAAATATGGCGTCAAGATAAAAGCGAGCTGTCCTTCCCTCCATTTGATTCAGGCAAATATTGAAACGGAAATCGCGCCGATAGTAGGAAGCGAAGAACAGGCGCAGGATCTGATCGATTATATCAGCCAGAATGGAAGCGAGAACCCGGATGGCATTTTCGATACCAATATATTTGGGAAAACGATCCGGCAGCTTGTTGAGGAGGGAATCAATTCCAAAGTAAACCGCCTGACAGAGGAGAGCCAGGTGAAGTTACAGGATACTATCCAGAAGGTGGTAAATGATTCCAATGGCGGGCTGGTATGCATAATTATATAAACCTACAATGGTAGAATAAAATAAAACGGTATTTTTTACGAAAATATTATTGACAAATAAGAATCATGTTGCTATAATTGTTAACAAATGTAATAATTTTGTAACAAATAAACAGTTTTTAACAGACAGTTTTTCAGGGAATCTGTTAAAAACAGGAGGAATCAAGATTAAAGAAGGTATAGCAATATGATGAACAAAATGAAAAGGGCAATGGCATTGTCTATAGCAGGGGTGTTTGTGATTGGCACGTTAGTTATTCCGACTCAGGCGGCAATGGTTGCTACCGAAAAACCGTTAGAGGGAGCCGATGTATTAATTGCCCGGTATTGTGATAATGTAGCAGCGGGAACCGTAGCGGAAGAAGCGGTTAAGCTTATAAATCCGGCGCAGAAAACGGCGACGCCGGTTCCGACGAAGCAGCCGGAAATTAAAAAGACAAAGACGAAGGCTAAGTCCCATGTGAAGCTGAATCTTAATTACAGCAGACTGGGAATCGCCAATAAAGTCGATACCTACTTAAATGTCCGGAAAAAACCTTCGGAAAGTTCTAAAATTGTCGGCAAGCTGACTAAGAATGCCGGCTGCCATATATATAAGATAAAAAAGGGCTGGGCAAAGATTGTATCCGGCAAGGTAAAAGGATATGTGAAGGCGTCTTATATGACTACCGACGCCAAAGCGGAAGCTTTGGTTTCCAAGGTAGCCCGCGAATGTGTGGAAATAATGACGGACTCTCTTCGCGTCCGCGCCCTTCCGACAACGGATGCGCCGATCTATTCGGTAGTTTCCAAGGGAGAGGAATTTACAATCAAGAAAAGTGATTTGTCATTGGATTATGTGAAAAAAATTATCAGCAAGGAAAAAATTTCCGACAACGCGATCAAGCGGGCAGGCGGATATGAAAAGATGCAGGAAAGCCTGAAAGATTTTGTCTGCATTCATGTCGATGACGAATATGCCTTTGTGGCAAAGAAATTTGTAAAAGAGCAATATTCATTAAAACGCGCAGTAAAGGTGGGAACCGTATCGGCAAGTAAATCTTCCGGAGTTTCCTCCGGACAGGCGTCGATTGTGGAATATGCCAAACAATTTTTGGGCAACCGTTATGTCTGGGGCGGAAGCAGCCTGACCGGCGGTACGGACTGCTCCGGCTTTACGATGAGCCTGTATCGGAAATACGGTTATTCCCTGCCGCATAATGCGGCGGCTCAGGCAGGCGTTACCAGAAGCGTCAGCTCGCCCAAACCGGGAGATTTGTTCTTCTACAGTAATGGAAGCCGCATCAACCATGTGGCGATGTACATCGGCGGGGGCATGGTAATCCACGCCAGCAATCCAAGGGACGGCATTAAGATTTCTACCGCCTATTATCGGCATCCGGTAAAGATTGGACGCGTTATGGGATAATCGTCCGTTTGAATAGACAACAAAAAAACTGCTCATACTATATACAAAATGGCTTAGGAGGTTGTCATGAAGCGCAGGTATATAGTAATCAGCAGTTTTTTTATTGCATCGTTTCTTTTATCTTTTTTATGCTATGGGAGCTACCGTTATTCGGAGCAGCTCGCGCAGGAAAAAAAAGAAAAGAACCGGATTGAGCAGACAGTGACCAAAAAGGAGCAAAAAATCACCGGCGACACAAAGTATATTCTGGAAATATATAATGAGGATAGCGGAGAATTAACCCGGGAGCAGCAGGGGATTCCATCGGAATACATCGGAATGGAGCGGAAAGAACTGGAATCCTATCTCAAAAAGTGTGTTCAGGCAATGGCGGCAGACGAACAGGAAGCAGGCTTGTCCGATATGCGCCTGATTTCTTTTTCCTCCGAGGAGATCATCCTGCGGAAATATTATCGGGAGCCGGAACAGGAAAAGGGATTTTTTCTGCGGATTCTGGACGGGGAAGTAGCCATATATGACCGCTCGGGAAATAAATTATATGAAAAAACGGGGATTTCAGTAAAGAATATACCGGAGGAAGAGGTTAAAAAGCTGAAAAAGGGCTATATAGTGGAAAATGAGAAAGACTTATATTCCATTCTTGAAAACTTTTCCAGCTAGTGTATAATATGGTGTAAAGGGAGGTACCAATGAGGGAATACAGCGATGCGGTCGTTATTGGCGCCGGCGCTTCCGGACTTTTGTGCGCCGGACTGCTGGCAGCCGATGGGCTTTCAGTAACGATATTAGAAAAAAATAACAAGGTGGGGAAAAAACTTTCTGCCACAGGAAACGGGAGGTGTAATTTTACCAACCTGAAAATGGACACCTCCTGTTATTATGGAGAAAATAAATGGATTCAGTCTGTTTTGTCACAGTTTGGGGCGAAAAAGGCTATCCGTCTGTTTGAAAGTCTGGGAGTTTACGCCAGAGAACGGGACGGCTATGTTTATCCCTATACCAATCAGGCGCTTACGGTCATAGAGGCGTTACAGCGATTTGCCAATCAGGGACAAACAGAGATTATATTGGAATGCAGGGCGCTGGCGGTAGAAAAAGAGGGTAACGGATTTTCAGTAACAACAGCGGCGGGAAAAATTTCCTGCCAATATGTCATAATTGCCTCCGGAGGAAAAGCGGATGCCGGGCTGGGCGGCAGCGGCAGCGGATATAAGCTGGCGAGAAGCCTGGGGCACCATATACATACGGTATATCCCGGTCTGACAGGACTTGTCGCCTCCGGAAATTTCTGGAGCCGGGTGGCGGGAACGAGAATCCAGGGGCGTTTTTCCCTGTGTGTCGGGAATCAGCTGATCGAGGGGGAAATCGGCGAAATACAGATAGTAAAAGACGGCGTATCCGGCATTCCGGTGTTCCAGCTCAGCCGGATAGCGGCAAGGGCTCTGGCGGAGGGCAAGCCGGTGGAGGGAATGATTGATTTTATTCCTCCCATGGATAAAAAGGATTTGAAAGAATGGCTTGTCCGTTACGGAATGGAAGGATTGGTACCGAAAAAATGGATTGAGATTCTCCGGGGGAATCCCGAGCCGGAAAACTGCCTGAAACAATTCCGGTTTCCTGTTACCGATACGTTTGGGATTGACAGAGCCCAGGTCAGCGCCGGGGGAGTCGATACCGGAGAGGTGGAGAGCGAAACGATGGAATCCAAACGGATGCCCGGCGTATTTTTTACCGGCGAGGTCCTGGATGTGGACGGTAAATGCGGAGGGTACAATCTGCATTTTGCCTGGGCCTGCGCGAGCATTGCGGCGGAGGCTGTAAAAAAGAAAAAGAAAGGGAAAGAAATCTGACATGCTCCAATTATCCCAATGTAATATACCATGTGAAAAGGATTCAAAGGAATATTTGCTCCATAAGGTGGCGAAGCAATTTCGTCTTCGTCCGGAGGATATAAAAGAATTTACCGTTGTCAAAAAAAGTGTGGACGCCAGAAAAAAGCCGGATATTTTTTTTACCTATACCGTCCGTTTCCGGGTATCGGAGGAGAGCCGGCTAGTGCGTAAAAACAGAGGGAATAAAAACCTTACCGCAGTGAAGAGGGAAGCGAAGCTGGAGGATCAAATAGAGCGGCTTCAGACGAAAGAGAAGATTGTTATTGTGGGAGCCGGGCCAGCCGGGCTTTTTTCTGCTTATTACCTGAGCCTGTGCGGATGCCAGGCAATGCTGATTGAGCGGGGAGCCAACATGGAGGAGCGGACAAAAGAGGTCGCCGCTTTCTGGGAAAAGGAGATTTTAAATCCGGAGTCCAATGTTTCCTTCGGAGAGGGGGGCGCCGGAACCTTTTCCGACGGAAAATTGAATACGGGAGTGCGGGATACCGATGGGAGAAAGCAGTTTGTTTTGGAAAGTTTCGTAAAGTTTGGCGCGAACGAGGAGATTCTTTATGACAGCAGGCCCCATATCGGAACCGACATATTGCGGTATGTTATTGTCAATATGCGCAAGGAAATGGAAAGAAACGGCTGTGAGTTTCATTTTCACACAAAGCTTACCGGGCTGGATATAAAAAACGGCAGCGTGAAAAAAATATATGTGGAAAAAACGGGGGAGAGAAAAGAAATTCCCTGTGACAAATTAATACTCGCCATCGGGCACAGCGCCAGAGATACTTTTTCCATGCTTCATCAGGCAGGGATCGCCATGACGCCAAAGGCCTTTGCCGTAGGCGTGAGGGTGCAGCACCGGCAGGAGGATATTGATTTTGCCCAATACGGCGAAAAAAGAAAATATCTGCCGGTATCCGCTTATAAATGTACCGGGAAAACAAGGGATGGCAGAGGAGTATATTCTTTTTGCATGTGTCCCGGCGGCTATGTGGTAAATGCTTCTTCTGAGCCGGGGGCTCTTGTCGTTAATGGCATGAGCAATGAAAAAAGGGATTCGGGAAATGCCAACAGCGCCATTGTAGTTACGGTAAATACAGAAGACTTTGAGGAAACCGGATGTCTGGCGGGGGTACATTTCCAACAAAAATGGGAAAAAAACATGTATGAATTGTGCCAGGGGAAAATACCGGTACAGTGCTATGGCGATTTCTGCCAGGACCGTCCCACGACACAATTTGGCAGAGTAAAGCCCTGCGTCAAGGGAAAATGGGAGATGTCAAATCTCCGGAAGGCATTGCCAAAATTTATTATAAATGGTATGATAGATGGAATAGAGGCATTCCAAAAAAAGATAAAAAATTTTAATAAAGAGGATACCCTGCTTTTAGGGATTGAAACCAGAACATCTTCTCCGGTGCGGATTGAGAGAAATCAGGATTTTACCAGTATATCTGCCGGGGGGATTTATCCCTGCGGGGAGGGGGCCGGATACGCCGGCGGCATTATGTCGGCTGCCATGGACGGGCTTCGGGTCGCCATGAAGATAGCGGCTCAGTTAAGAAATGAGAAGGCGGGAAATGAGGAAAAACATGAGAACACAGTTGAAGGATAAAAAACGAATTGTATTTAAGGTGGGAACCTCTACTCTTACCCATGATGAAACGGGGAGATTGGATTTTGTAAAAATGGAAAAATTCGTCCGCATACTGACGGATTTACATAATCAGGGAAAGGAAATTATCGTAGTATCCTCCGGCGCCATTGCCGTGGGAAGAAACGTGCTGAATATGAAAGAACGTCCTGCCGGGCGTTCTCTGAAACAGGCATGCGCCGCCGTGGGGCAGAGCCGTCTGATGATGGTATATCAGAAGCTGTTTTCTGAATATAATCAAACTACGGCGCAGATTCTTATGACGAAAATAACCATTGCCAATGATACAAGCCGTCACAATGCCCAGAATACCTTTCGGGAATTATTGAATCTGGGCGTGATACCGATTGTGAACGAAAATGATACCGTGGCGACAGATGAGATTGATTTTGGCGATAACGATTATTTGTCAGCGGTTGTAGCCGCTATTGTGAAGGCGGACTTATTAGTGCTGTTAAGTGATATTGACGGGCTGTATACCGATGATCCAAACCAAAATCCGGAGGCAGAGCGGATAGCGGTTGTTGAGCGGATTACCGATGAAATGCTCGGCATGGCGAAGGGGCCGGTAAGCAGCGTGGGAACAGGAGGAATGACATCCAAGGTCGGAGCTGCCGGTATCGCAAATGACGCCGGGGCCGATATGATGATAATCAATGGAAATGATATGGAAAATATTAACCGCCTGTTTGCGGGAGAGGAAATCGGAACCTTATTTGTCGCCCACAGAACAAAGCATTTTCATCTGAAAAATTATCTGGACCGCTAGTGTTTAAAAACCGATAAGGGGGAAATATGGAACAGGCAAAAATAGACCGTATCAATGAACTGTACCGGAAGAAAAAAGAGGGCGTCCTGACCGAGGAGGAAAGGAAAGAGCAGGCGGCGCTGCGCGCGGAATATATTGCTCTGGTAAGAAACAACCTTCGCCAGACCCTGGAGCATACTTCCATACAGGAGCCGGACGGCACGATACATAAACTTCGGAAAAAGGATACACATTAATGGACAAGATTGAACTGCGCAAAATTGCCATAAAAAGGAGAGAAGAGCTGCCGGAGGAAAAACGCAGGCAGTGGTCTTTTACCATACAGGAAAGAATTCACAGCCATGTCTGGTATAAGGAAGCGGATATTATATTATCCTATGCTTCGTTCCGCTCCGAGGTAGATACAGGCAGGATAAACCGATGGGCGTTGGAGGAAAAGAAATTGCTGTTTCTGCCAAAGACAGACGGGAAAAACCATAGTATGGAATTTTTCCGGACAGATTTATCCTCCCTGTCGCCGGGATACCGGGATATTCCCGAGCCGGGGGATGATGTCCCTCTTTCTTCCCTGCTTTCCAATATGGGGAAAAAGGTACTGATGCTGATGCCCGGCGTCGCTTTCGACACAGAATGCCGGCGGCTCGGTTATGGCGGAGGTTATTACGACAGATATTTAGGAGCGCATCAAAAGCAAGTGGGGCACCGGATAATGCTGGCGTTTGAAACTCAGCGGCTCGAGGGGATAACCGAAACGGAGCGCGATATTCCGCCGGAACAGATCGTGACAAATGAAAGAGTGTATAAAAGGCAATAAATAAAAAGGAAAGACAGAAGGAGAGAAGCGATAATGGAAGAAAACAGCGTATCCTTAGAAGAAATCGGCGCCCGGGCAAAGCGGGCGTCCCGGGAGATGAACCGGCTTGGCGTGACGGCAAAGAACCATGGACTGGAGGCAGTAGCGGAGGCTCTGCTTTCCCATCAGGATAAAATCCTTCAGGCAAATAAAGAAGATGTAACGGCGGCAAAAGAAAAGGGGATCAAGGAATCTCTTATCGACCGTCTGTGCCTGACAAAGGAGCGGATTAGCAGTATGGCGGAGGGCCTGAGGCAGATAATAGCGTTAGAGGACCCGGTGGGAGAGGTGCTCTCCATGAAGACCACTCCCCTCGGCATGCAGATCGGACAAAAAAGAGTCCCCCTTGGCGTAATTGGAATTATATATGAATCCCGTCCCAATGTGACGGCAGATGCCTTTGGGCTCTGCTTTAAAACAGGAAATGCTGTCATTCTCCGGGGCGGAAGGGATGCTATTCATTCCAACTATGCCATTGTGGAGATTATCCGCGAGGCTCTTTTACGCTGTAAACTGCCGGTGGACAGCATTCAGCTCCTGACGGATACCTCCCACGAAACGGCGGAAAAATTTATGCGCCTGAACCGCTATGTTGATGTGCTGATTCCAAGAGGAGGAGCGGGGCTGATTCGGACGGTCGTGGAAAAAAGTACCGTGCCGGTTATTGAAACCGGGACGGGTAACTGCCATGTCTATGTAGATGAAACAGCGGATGTGGCAATGGCGGCTGATATTATTGAAAATGCCAAAACCCAACGATTAGGGGTCTGTAATGCCTGTGAATCCCTTGTAATCCACAGCAAGATCGCCGAAAGAGCCCTGCCGGTGATCTGCGATAGGCTGGCGGCTCATTCTGTGGAAATCCGCGGGGATGAGAGAGCCCGTGCTTTTTGGAGCGGGATGACGGAGGCTACGGAGGAAGATTTCGCCACAGAGTATCTGGATGCGATAATTTCTGTCAAAATAGCGGATTCCATAGAGGAGGCAATTGAGCATATCAATACATATAATACCGGACACTCTGAGTCGATTGTCACATCTGACTACCATCATGCCATGCAATTTTTAAATGAAATCGATGCGGCGGCGGTATATGTAAATGCCTCGACCCGTTTTACCGACGGTTTTGAATTTGGCTTTGGCGCAGAGATTGGTATCAGCACGCAGAAGCTTCACGCCAGAGGACCGATGGGACTTTTGGCGCTGACCACCACAAAATATATTATTCTGGGTAATGGACAGATTCGGAAATGAGGTTTTTATTTGAGGATAAAAAAAGGATTGCGCCTGATTCGGGTTTTACTGGTATTGATTTTCCAACTGGTAAAAAATTATCCGGCGCTAAATCGGGATTTAGAGCACAATTTTATTATTTGTAAAAAAATCTGCAAAAAAGTTTTGAAAACTGCCGGAATCCGACTTGCATCAGTGGGGATGGAGAACCTGCCGGATACTCCCTTTCTGCTTGTTTCCAACCACCGATGTTTTTTTGATGTCGTCATTCTTCTGGCGGCAGTGGATAAACCCATCCGTTTTGTGGCGGCAAAGGAGCTGTATCACTATCCGCTGCTGCATCGGTATCTGGCATCCATCGAGTGTATTCCCATTGAGCGGTACACAAAGGATTTTACCAAAATAAAAGCGAGTATCTTTGAAATCAGCCGGGCTTTGGAGAAAAACAACCTGGTACTTTTTCCCGAGGGGGAGTGCAGTTATAAAAAAAGCGAGATGGGCGCTTTCAAAAAAGGCTGTTTTATGGGCGTTGTCAGAAAAAATGTTAAAATTGTCCCCTGTTTTATATTGATTTCAAAATTTGAAAATGCCGGCCGCTGGATGATACCGGAGGGCGAGGTTAAAATTATGGCGGGAACCCCATTTTTGCCGAAAGAGGTTGTGGGGGAATTTAACCGGAAGCGGCAGAGCGAGAGGCTGGCGGAATATGCCAGAGAACAGGTATCCTGCCTGTGGAAGCGGGCGGAAAACGACAAAGAAAAATAAAAAGGAGCGAAGGCAGACCGCAGAAAATGGTTTGCCCCCGCTCTTTTTATCGCTCCGGCGGATATTCAGGAAGAAGAATCAATACCTGGTATATACCCGGAATCCTTCCTGTGCCAGAGAATTTTTCGTGATTTTGCGGTCCCAGTGGACGGAGGAATTATAATTCCCCTCGACTACCGTAATAAATTCGGAAGATTTCGTTAAAACAATAACGGAGTGGTAATTCCCGATACGGATATTGTCCCCCACCCGTATGTTAGCAAAGGTGGAATGCGTGGTATAACTTTTTTCAACGCCAAATACCGTGTCGCTTAATTTGGCGGCAAATCCGTAGCAGCCATACCCATTACCAAATCTCGGAGAGTAGTAATAGTAGCTGTTTGTCAGAGGCATCCCTTCCGGATAAGTGCTCCTGAGGGAATTTAATATGCGGTAAGCCTCGCTCTCCGTCATACCGGAAGAGGAAGGGGACTGCGTAACGGTCGGTTTGACGGTAGCCGCCGGTCTGTTGGTAACGGCTGGTTTGACGGTAGCCGCCGGTTTATTGGTAACGGTCGGTTTGACGGTAGCTGCCGGTTTATTCGTGTTCGCCGGTCTTGCGGTTGAAATCGCTTTTTTCGCCTTTACGGTGACGGAACAGCGGTATTTTTTTGCCATTACCTTAGCGGTAATGGTTGTTTTTCCTTTTTTCTTTGCTTTTACAACTCCTTTTTTTGTGACGGAGGCAATCTTTTTATTGCCGGATTTCCATGTTACTTTTTTCTTTGTGCCTTTTATTTTTAATGGATAGCTTTGTCCTTTTTCCAGAGTGAGATTCTTCTTGCTGATTTTGACGGATGCGGCATCGCTGCCCGGAACCGGCAGGAGGGTGGAAAATACAAGCGCCAGAGCAAGAATCCCGCTCAGAAAAGTTTTTCTTGATTTTGTATTGCGATTGTGTTTCATAAAAACACATCCTTTCTTTTTGTAATAATCGGTATTTGGTTCGTTACCAATGCTGACAGCTATGATTATAGCACAGGATGTTAAAAAAATGTTAAGAAAATTAAAACTACATAAACTTACCAGAAAAAATGGTAAAAGACGGTAAAATGGCAAACTTCGCCTGACAGTTGACATTTAAATCCAAAAAAATTATAATAAAATTATTTATGAGCGAACAATTTAGGAGGCAATCGAGATGAAACCGTACGGATTAAATGAATTGAGGAAAATGTATCTGGAATTTTTTGAGAGCAAGGGTCATTTAGTGCTGCCCAGCTTTTCTTTGATTCCTCAAAACGATAAAAGCCTGTTATTGATTAATGCAGGCATGGCGCCGTTAAAACCTTACTTTACCGGACAGGAAATCCCGCCCAAAACAAGGGTGGCGACCTGCCAGAAGTGCATTCGGACCGGCGATATTGAGAATGTAGGTAAAACGGCAAGACATGGTACTTTTTTTGAAATGTTAGGAAACTTTTCCTTTGGCGATTATTTTAAAAAAGAAGCGATTGCCTGGTCATGGGAATTTTTGACGAAGGTACTGGAGATTCCGGAGGAACGATTATATCCTTCCGTTTATGTGGAAGACGACGAGGCATTTGATATATGGAATAAGGAAATTGGCATTGCCCCGGAGCGGATTTTCCGCTTTGGGAAGGAAGATAATTTTTGGGAACACGGGGCAGGTCCCTGCGGTCCCTGTTCGGAAATTTATTTTGACCGGGGAGAAAAATATGGCTGCGGCAAGCCGGACTGTACAGTAGGCTGTGACTGCGACCGTTATATTGAGGTATGGAATAATGTCTTTACCCAGTTCGAGAGTGACGGGGAGGGACATTATACAGAACTGGAAAATAAAAATATCGATACCGGAATGGGTTTGGAGCGTCTTGCTGTGATCATGCAGGATGTGGATTCTATTTTTGATGTCGATACGATAAAAGCCATCCGGGATAAGGTATGTGAATTTGCGGGTGTGACATATGGGGAATCTGAAAAAAATGATATATCCATCCGCATTATCACAGAACATATCCGTTCCGTGACCTTTATGGTTTCGGATGGCATTACTCCGTCCAATGAAGGCAGGGGTTATGTACTGCGCCGGCTTTTGCGCAGGGCGGCGCGGCACGGACGTCTGCTGGGCATATCGGGAGAATTTTTAGCAGAGCTGAGTAAAACGGTAATTGCCGAATCCCATGTGGGCTATCCGGAGTTAGCAGACCGGGAGGAATATATTCTGAAGCTGATCACAGTGGAGGAGCAGAATTTTAATAAAACCATTGACCAGGGGCTTTCTATCTTAAATGACAGGATGCGCGCCCTGGAAAAGGAAGGGAAGACCACGCTGTCCGGCGAGGATACCTTTAAACTTTATGATACCTACGGTTTCCCCATGGATCTGACGGTTGAAATTTTAGCGGAAAAAGGATTTTCAGTGGACGAGGCTAATTTCCATGCTGCGATGGAAAATCAGAGAAAGACCGCCCGCGCCGCCAGAGAAACGACAAATTATATGGGAGCTGAGGAAACGATTTACCAGTCGATTGATGTTTCTGTTTCAAGTAAATTTGTAGGATACGACCGGTTGACGCATCAGTCGGAAATTACAGTTTTAACTACGAATACCGCCCTTGTGGATCAACTTTCGGAGGGCGAAACCGGTACGATTCTGGTAGAGGAAACCCCGTTTTATGCTACTATGGGCGGACAGCTTGCCGATACCGGAGTGATCACGACGCCGGGAGGCAGATTTGTTGTTGAGGATGTAATCAAACTGCAGGGCTCAAAAATCGGCCATGTGGGGAGAGTTACAGAAGGAATGCTGAAAAAAGGCGAGATGGCGACGCTGACGGTGGATGAGGAAAGAAGGAAACTTACGGCAAATAACCACAGCGCCACGCATCTTTTACAAAAGGCGCTGCGGCTTGTGCTGGGCAATCATGTCGAGCAGAAAGGCTCTCTGGTTGATAAGGATAAACTGCGTTTTGACTTTACTCATTTTTCGCCGATGACGCCTGAGGAGATACAGAAGGTAGAAGAGATTGTAAATAGTCAGATTCATAAGGCTCTGCCTGTAGTGACGCAGGAAATGACGATTGATGAGGCAAAAAAAACAGGCGCTATGGCTCTGTTCGGGGAAAAATATGGAGAAATTGTCCGGGTAGTGCAGATGGGAGATTTCAGTTCCGAGCTTTGCGGCGGCACCCATGCCGAAAATACAGGAAATATCTCAGCTTTTAAGATTGTTTCAGAGGGCGGCGTGGCAGCCGGTGTCCGCCGAATCGAAGCGTTGACAGGCTCCGCCTTAATGAAATATTATAGCGACAGGGAAAACATTTTACAGCAGACGGCAAAATCGTTAAAAGTAAGCCCTTCCGAGGTAACGGGCCGGGTCGCTTCTCTTTTAGAAGAGGTAAAATCGCTCCAGAAGGAGAACGAAAAGCTAAAGGCAAAAATAGCAAAAGAAGCAGCCGGGGACATGACGGGCGAGGCAGAAGAGATAAACGGGATTTCGATTCTGGCAAAGCAGCTGTCGGATGTTGATATGAATGGCATGAGGGAATTGGGAGATGAAACAAAAGACAAGCTGGGAGAAGCCTTTTTGGTTTTTGCCTGTGAGTCCGGAGGAAAAGCAAACCTGATTGCCATGGCGACGCCGGAAGCAGTAAAAAAAGGCGCGCATGCCGGGAACCTGATTAAAGAGATTGCTTCTGCCGTAGGGGGCGGAGGAGGAGGCCGTCCGAATATGGCTCAGGCAGGAGGGAAAAATCCGGCGGCAATACCGGAGGCGCTGAAAAAAGCAAAAGAAGTGATGAAACAGCAACTAATGAGTGAATAGGAGGACAAACGGGAATTTTATGGACAAAAAAGAAATGAAAATTTTATTTTTCAAAAGAATCAGCTTTAAGATTGCGCTTGTTGTAGGGCTGGCAGCCTTGCTGGCATCGGTAATCAGTATGGTTATTACGATACCGGGTACGATTTCCACCATAACCGATATGAACAAAAACGAAATGGAAAGCCTGGTTACTGCCTATGCAGCAGAGATGGAAGATAATCTCTCTACGGGAGTAAAGCCGGATTACGAGTTTTATTCCCGTATATTGAAGGATGTAGGGATTAAGGGCGTGGAATCCTCTTATGCTTATCTGGTGGATTCTAACGGGACGATGCAGTATCACCCGACGAAAGATAAGGTGGGACAAAGTGTTGAAAATGAAGTGGTAAAAAGCTTGGTGGAGAGAATAAAAAAAGGCGAAACTCCGGAACCGGCAGTAGTAGACTATCTGTTTAAGGGAGCTATTAAATATGCAGGCTATCAGGTGCTTTCGGATAAGAGCATTCTGGTTATCAGCGCTGACGAGGATGAGATTTTAAACTCGGTCAACCGGATTACCTGGCTGGGAGTGGCAGGAACCGTGGGAATTACTGTTATTTGTACCGTTTTCGGTGTTCTCATTGTACTTTTGTTCCTGAAACCGATTCGGAATCTGATAAAGGTAATCAATAAAACAGCCGATTTTGATTTTACCAATGACAGTGAAGTGCAAACGGTGGCAAAACGTGGCGATGAGATCGGATATATGGGAAAATCCGTTGCGAAAATGCGGGAACACCTCCGGAAAATGGTCATTGATATCCGGAGTACAGCTGACAATATATATAAAGATGTAACAACGGTAAATGATATCAGTAAAAAAATAAAAGAGGAGTGTACGGATAATTCTGCTACAACAGAAGAACTGGCGGCAGGTATGGAACAGACTTCCGCAACAACCGGAACTATCAGCGAAAATATTGACGGGATGAAAAATGGAGCGGAGGATATTTCCAGACTGAAAAAAGACGGTGTGAAACTCTCCGGTGAGATTACGGAGCGCGCTCTTTCTCTCCGGGAATCTACGAATGTGGCTGCCAAACGCACGGCAGATATGTATGACGATATTAAACAGCAGTCCCATAAGGCGGTAGAAGCGGCAGAATGCGTTCATAAGATTAATGAAATGACAGAATCCATTATGCAGATTTCTTCCCAGACCAGTCTTCTGGCGTTAAATGCTTCCATTGAGGCAGCCAGGGCGGGAGAAGCCGGAAAAGGTTTTGCCGTTGTGGCATCTGAAATCAGTAAGCTGGCAAATGAAACCTCAGATTCCGCAACGAATATCAATGATATTGTGGAACAGGTAAATGCTTCTGTGGAAAATATGGTCAGGAGTATGGAGGATATGACCAAATTCCTGGATGAGGTAGTATTAAAAGATTATCAGCAGTTTAAAGAGGTCAGCGACCAATACAACAATGATGCCGATGTGGTAAAGGACAGTATGGAGAAGGTGGAAACTTCCGTTACCTTATTGACGAAATCGATTCTTGCCATTGCGGATGCGATTAACGGAATTAATTCCACGATTGATGAATCCGCTCTTGGAGTAACGAATATAGCAGAAAAAACAAGTAATGTTGTGCATGAAACCTCCCAGAATGCAGAGCTTGTAGATGCCTGCATGGAATCGGTGCAGAAACTGGAGAAAATAGCAAAGAGTTTTAGTATCTGATAAGATTTACAGATGCATAAAAAGAAATCCTGCCGTATCAGGCGGAAAGGACGGATGCCTTTCCGCCGGTATGGCAGGATTTTTTGCCGAAACAATTAGCGGTTGCTTTTGCGCCATATATTCATTTTTTCTGCCTCGGCAATGAGTTCATCCCGAAAGTCCGGGTGGGCAATGCTGATAAGCGCTTCTGCCCGCTGCCAGGTAGAAAGGCCTTTCAGATTTACCATGCCGTACTCGGTTACGACATAATGGGTATTTGCCCGGGTATCTGTCACGATCGAGCCGTTTGACAGGGTAGGACGGATGCGGGACTGGAGCTCGCCCTGCTTATTTTTAAAAGTGGAAGAGAGGCAGATAAAACTTTTTCCTCCCTTTGATTTATATGCGCCCAGAACAAAGTCCAGCTGACCGCCGGCCCCGCTGATATTTCTTGTGCCGGCAGACTCTGCATTGACCTGTCCGAACAGATCAATGTCCACCGCGTTATTGATGGAAATAAAATTATCATGCGCGGCGATGGAATTAATATCGTTGGCATAATCCACCGGGACGCTCATGCACTGCGGGTTATTATCCAGATAATCGTACAGCTCCTTTGAACCGGCGGCAAAGGC
Organism: uncultured Lachnospiraceae bacterium; assembly: GCA_947628225.1. Lineage (GTDB taxonomy): Bacteria > Bacillota > Clostridia > Lachnospirales > Lachnospiraceae > Eubacterium_F. Next base: position 1,662 of record CANQYY010000014.1, on the reverse strand, counting down.
ATATACCTGCCTGCCCTTATTGATGTTTTTCCGCGCGCCGTTTATTTTTCCTGCCTTTGCAATTTTAACAAAGGCGTCGACATACATTTCCGTATGCACTCCCAAATCCTTTAGATCCGAATCGGCGATCAGGGAACCCACGGCGTTCGGCATGCCGCCGATGCCAAGCTGTAAACAGGCGCCGTCCGGTATCTGCTCCACAATGAGCTTTGCTACTGCCTGATCCACCTCCGTGACGGCGTCGGAGCCGCCTAATTCTGCCATAGGCGGATTTTCTCCTTCAATGATCATGTCCACTTTGGAAATATGGATGCCTTCCTCGAAACCGCCCAGACATCTCGGCACATTTTCATTTACTTCAACGATAATGCATTTAGCGCGTTCACAGGCGGCGGCGAGATGGGAGGCGCTTGGGCCGAAATTAAAATATCCGTGTTTATCCATGGGAGCCACCTGCATAACTACAACATCAGACGGATTTTCAAAATCCCGGTAATAGCGGGGAAGCTCCGAGTAGCGGATCGGAGAGTAGAAGGAAAATCCCTGGGAAACCGCCTTCCTTTCGATGCCGCTCATATGCCAGGAATTCCAGGTAAAGTGTTTTGCCGGATTTTCGATTTTAAAAACTTCGGGAACCCACATAAGAATGCCCCCGCGCAGTTTCACATCAGTAAGAGAGGTGATATGCTCTGCTAACGCCTTATCAAAGGCGACCGGAGTGGTGGCAGTCCAGCCGTAGTCTACCCAGTCGCCGGATTTTACTATTTTTGCCGCCTCGCGGGCGGTAGTCAGTTTTTCCTTATATAATGCTTCGTAATCCATAAATGCCTCCTTTATTCCAATGGATTTTCTAATTCGCAACATAACCCAATTCTAGCATTATAAATACCTGCGGTCAAGTGTCTGCGCCCACAAAAAAATCCTTCAAAAAACTTTGTTAAAATGTTGACAATATGAACGGCATTTGTTATGATAAGAACATGGTGCAAAGTCTGTATAAGTGTACAAAAATGTATGCGGAATGGAAGGCAATCATGATAAAAGCGATTTATCCGGGCAGTTTTGACCCGGTTACCTATGGCCATCTGGATATTATCGACCGTGCTGCTAAAGTTGTCGACGAGTTGATCATCGGAGTTCTGGTCAATAAAAATAAAAAGCCGCTATTTACAATGGAAGAGAGGCTGCGGATGCTGCAGGAAACGACAAAGGAGTTTTCTAATGTATCGGTACAGACTTTTGAGGGGCTTACCATAGATTTCGCGAAAAAAAATAATGCGAAACTTATTATCCGCGGGCTCCGCGCCGTGACAGATTTTGAATCGGAAATGCAGCTTGCCCAGACAAACCACAGTATTGAGCCGGATATTGATACGATGTTTTTCACGACCAGTCTGGAATATGCATTTTTAAGCTCCACTACGGCAAAGGAAGTAGCCTATTACGGCTCGGATGTATCGAAACTGGTTCCCCCGGTAGTGACGGAGGCGTTTCGGAAAAAATTTGATCATTTACTGTCTTAGTTATCATACGGGACAGTTTTATGATAGTTGGTTTTATTCACAAAACAAAATAATAATATTGTAAGTCTGCAAATAAAAAGTCAAGAAGAAATTTGTGAACTTTGAAAATTTTATACAGGTTGAATAAAAAGCACAAAAA
>CANQYY010000013.1 GCA_947628225.1 uncultured Lachnospiraceae bacterium | reverse complement strand
TTTTGTGGTGATTAACATTCTATAGGACTCAGCCGTCTTTGTACAGAGGAAAGTGTCACATCAATTGTAACTCTACACCTCCCCAAAAAGGGAAAGGGCAGCCGGTAATCCGACTGCCCTTTTGAAAGAGGAGTTTTATGAAAAAATATCAAATATTAGGGATTGGCTTTGTTAATAAGTGAAGGAATTAATATCAGGTTCCTTAACTTATGCTCTTAGTATAAACAGTAATTGTGACAAAACCGTGTTCAAATTCATGGAAAATGTGAACAGTTTGTGAAATCGTACCGCGCTTATTGTTTCAGCCGGCGGATCTGTTCCTGCAGTTTTGTCCTTTTTTCATCCAAAAGCAGCTCTTTATTATATTCAAAAAATTTATCGCAGCCATGCTCGGATACAAACCAGACAGCATGGGGATTCAGCGTCAGCTCCGTCACAAAAAGAACCATCTCCGGCCTGCCGGCAAAAATCTTTTCCAAAAAGAGAAACGTATTAGTCAGGGCGCCGCGGGTTTTCTCTGCCAGCTTGTCATATTCCGAGGCGGAGCGGGAGAATAAATGTTTAATTTCTCCCAGGGCTTTTTCCCATTCCGAAGGGGAAAAGTCCATAATAAGAGCCTCATAGCGGTGGAGAATCTGTTCTGCCTCAAAATAAATCCGCTCATTCTCCTCTGTTAATTGTCCCGCCGCCTTCTTTCTCTCTAACTTCTGTTTTCGCCGCTCTTTTTCATCGGAAAACAGTTCCGGCAGAGATTTCGCCCCGGATGCTGTTTCCCCCTGCAGACGCTGTAACTGTTCAAACACTATGGTCAGGGCGGCGTCCTGCTCCCTGACCCTGGCAAACATGCCTCCCAGCGCCTCCAGAAAAAGCCCGATAACGCTTACCGCCTCATCAAAAGGCGCATTTGTCATCCGCTCAAGCATCTCAGGCAGTTTTTCTCCCTGTAAAATCCCGGTAATATCATATGTCGTTTTATATTTGCGGAACAAATCATAGTAGCTGGAGAAATCGGCGGCAATTTCCTGATGCTGTAAATACTGGTGGATTACGGCAGTGGTAACCGGCAGCGACTGTTTTTCATAGGAGAGCATCAGCCGGGACAAATCCTCCCATCCCCGCGCCGTCACAAAGTCCTTGCCGTGGATCGTCGTTTCCACATGGTAAAAATTTTCTTTTTTAATATCCAGATACGATAAAACAGCCGCATGCATGCCGCGGGCATATGCGTACTCTCTCCATGCGGCATAGTCCTCGGCAACATCGATCCGTTTCAGGCGGTCCAGGGTTACAATATCAAAATCTCTCACAGATTTATTGTATTCCGGAGGATTGCCCGCCGCCACAATAACCCACCCATCCGGAAGCCGGTGGGAGCCAAAGGTCTTGTATTGTAAAAATTGCAGCATAGTAGGCGCCAGCGTTTCTGATACACAGTTAATCTCATCTAAAAAGAGAATCCCCTGGGAGAGGCGGCTCTGCTGCATTTTTTCGTAAACGGAGGCAATGATTTCACTCATCGTATACTCTGTGACAGAAAAAGAACGGCCGCCATATTCTTTGTCCCGGATAACCGGCAGCCCAATGGCGCTCTGTCTTGTATGGTGCGTAATGGTATAGGATACCAGCGCCACATCAGCCTCGGAGGCGATCTGCTCCATAATAGCGGTTTTCCCGATGCCGGGCGGCCCCATGAGCAGGATAGGACGCTGTTTTTCCACGGGGATCTCATATTGCCCCCATTCGTTTTTCTCAAAATAAACCTGAAGAGTATGGAGGATTTCCTGCTTGGCTTCCTTGATTGTCATGGTATACCGGTTCATGGTGTTCTCCTTTTATACAAATTTTCATCTATTCTCAGTTTCATTGCCCAGCCTGGCACCTTATCGAAAGCGGGCAGGACGTGGGCGGGGTGTTCCTGTAAAAAATCAGCCAGTAAAAAGGCGGTAGGATAGGAGGGGGGATGCTCCGGGTAGGTGCCGTATCCGTCGGTAAGAACCATAAGTCCCTGTAAGTCATGGAACCCGCCCTCCGACTGCTGCTTTTCGATATAGTCAAAAAGGCAGCGGTAATCGGTGCCGCCAAAGCCCTTTACCGGAAACTCGTCTGCCATGCGGAAAAATTGCTCGAAATCCGTGATACAAAAATCCTTTTGGATTACGGTATCAAATTGGAGCAAATGGATTCGGCACCTCCGGAAAAAATGCTTTGCCTGTTTCAGAATCCCATAGGTTTCCATTAAAAAATGCCGCACCGGGCTGCCCAGACAAGAACCGGAGGTGTCCACGGCAATAACCAGCTCTTTAATCTTTTTCTCCTCCTTATATTCCAACGGTTCCAATAAAGGCGTGTTTCCGTACAAATTCATTCCGAGGGTATAATAGGCGGCATCAAATTCCTCGTCGTTTATTTTTAAATCTTCCCGCCAGGCGGCAAATCGTTCCAAAAAATAATCATACCGGCGCTGTTCCTGTGTGGTAAGCTGTAAAACCGCTAACAGCCTGCCGGCGGAGCTGCCCGCCGCGCGGTAGAAAGTTTCCATATTCGTTTTTGTTTTATATTGGATTTCCTTCCACTTTTTTTCCTGCTTCTCTTCCTGACTGCCATCTTTTTTCCAGAGCGCGTGGGAGTCGATACAAAAATCCTGCTCCAGTAGCAGCATATTCTGTCGGTAAAAAACCGTTTTTCGCAAAAAATGATACAGCCGTTCCGGCGTATAAAGGATTTTATTTTCCTCTAAGAGCCGGTAGGCATGTTCCCGGAGGGGGGATGGCATTTTTTTCAGACAGGGGACGGGCAATGAGTCCATAACAGCCTCCACGCATATGTCACAGCATAAATCCCAGAGTTCCCGGTCCTCCTCCGGTATTAAATAGGGGTGCGAAAAAATGCAGTGGAGCAAATTGTGGAAATATGCGCGGTGGATTAAGATTGGGTTTTCCTCATAGGAGGACAGCAAATATCTCAGTTGTACATACAGCGTTTTCCCGTCAGTGGCGGTGCTTGCCACGGCGGGGCTGATCCGGTATTCCAGAGCCGCCAGCGCCGCATCTAAAAACCGCATGGCGAGGGTAAGCTCGCTGCGCGCCGTGGATAGTATTTCTTCCCCTAACCGGGCAAGCTCCTGATATTCCATGTGCCTCCTCCTATAGTTTAAATTTTCCGGCTCCCTTTTTCTCCGCTCCGATCCGCTGTCTTTTTACATCCAGTACATAGCTGATCAGCTTGGGAGATTCCAGGGAGGCGGCGATTTGGCCCGCAAGAGTAAGCAGGTCTGTATCGACAGGCATCTTTTCCAAAAAAAACCGAAGGCTGTCTATGTCTTCTTCTTTCATAAAAAAGGTAAGGAACTCTTCGGCATGTTCCCTGAAATAGTCAAAATACATGGAAAAAGAGGCGTCGGAAAGCTGGTGGGGAAAGCGCAGGCGCAGGGATAGAATGCGCGCCAGAACCGGGATCTCCTCACTGACGCAGGCATTTTTCCACAGACTGTCATACCGGGGGTAATCAATGCGGGAATCAAAAAAACACTGCTGGTAAAGATAACCGGCGCCATATCCTATTTCGCTGAAAATTCTTGCCGGTTCATTGGCAATATATTCATATTCATAATGGGGAAATAAAAGCACGGCGCGATCGTCCCCGCCATAAAATACCGTTACCTGAATTTCCTGATTCATATCATACAGAATGTCCTTTAAGCAGGCGCAGTCCCCTTCGCCCTGCCGGAGGATGATATGGCTGACCCGCTGGCAGTTTTTAAAAGCGCCGTCCTCAATCTCAATGCCGCCGTGGGGAAGCAGGATCGTTTCCAAATGGCGGCAGTTATAAAAAGCATGTTTTCCGATGGCCTTTGTGCCGTCCGGGATTTCTATTCTGTATAAGGACTGGTTCCCGGCGTAGGCATAGTCCGGTATCCGCGGCGTTGACTCCATATTTTTCTTCCTCCTGGGGGCGGTTTTTCCCTATTCAAAGAATAGCACTGTATGGACTTTTTGACAAGAAAATGATATAATTTATAGAAATGGATCTGAAAGAAGAAAGGAGAAAGCTATGTTTTGCCAAAACTGTGGAGCACAATTGGAGGAACAGGATAAATTTTGCGGAAACTGCGGAACGCCGGTTCGCGGTATGGATAATGAAAAGAAACAGGAAAATATGGGGCAGCCGGAAGAAAGAATGGAATTTACCAATCAGCCGGAAGAAAGGATGGAATTTGCTAATCAGCCGGCAGACGGCAAATATAAAAAAAATACCAGATTGCTGATAACGCTGGTTTTGGTGGTGGGGGTACTGACCTTTCTCATTCTTGCCATCAGTATATTTGTCTGGGGCTCAAAGGCGGGAGATAAACTGGAAAAAGGGAGAGAAGAGTGGTATGAGAGGCAGGAGGATGAGGAAGATTTCTGGGATTCCGATGAAGAATTTGACGAGGACGGGGATTTTGATTCGGAGGAAGACGAGGACGGGGATTTCGATTCGGAGGAAGATGAGGACGGAAACGGTTATTTATAAGAGGGAGTGCGGTAATGAAATATGATATAGAAGAAATCAGAGCTAAGCTTCATCGGGGACAGCTGGAAGGAATCGGGGAAAGACTGGAGGAGGATATCGGCGGGATCTTAACCCGGGCCGGCATTTATTTTCGTATTTTCCACCGGGCAAAAACCCCCCTTTCCATTGCGAGGAAATTGGAAAAAGGCGGCTATGGCTTTGGGGAAAATGAAAAAAAATTACAGGATTTAGTAGGACTGCGGGTGGTGGTTTATTATCAGGATGATATGAACATCGTCCGCTCTATTTTAGAAGAAACCTTCTGTCGCGTGGGCAAATGGTCGGAAACCGATACGACCGAGGAGGAATTTAAGGCATCAAAGCGAAACGGCGTATTCCGCATTCCCGACGAGTATCAGCGGATTTATAACGGGGACATCCGCTGTGTGCCGGCGGATTTAACCTTTGAAGTACAGTTGCGGACGATTTCTTTCGAGGGCTGGCATGAAATCGAACACGATATGCGCTACAAATCTCCCCATGGGGAAGAGTTCTGGAAAAACAACGGAGATCTGTCCCGGACCCTGAACTGCGTGCTTGCGAATCTGGAGCTGTGCGACTGGTCCACTATCACCGTGTTTGACCGGCTTGCCTACTACCATTATGAGGAGAAAAACTGGGAAATGATGCTGAAAGGAAAGTTTCGGCTTCGTTTTGATGTGAAACCGCTGGCTCCGGAACTGATCGCCTTTTTGGACAATAATGTCGATGTGGCGTATTGCCTGTACCGCTGTACCCGGGACCGGGTTATTTACGCCCTTTTAAGGGAGGGGAATTACGATAAGCTGACCTACAACCTTTTAGTGAAGGTGGCAAATGAAGCGGTGGCGTCTTATGACAGTAAAACCCAGAGGCGTCTGGCGAAGCTGTGCGGCGAGCTGTTGAAGGAGGAAAAAATGCCTCCGGCAGAGAGAGCGGATTTAATTCCTATGGATGTCACCCCGAATTTCCAGTTGAATGTTGTGCTGACCCACCATCCGGACGCGGAGCTTCATCAGGAATTTATGGCGGCGGTACAAATGATCGGCGTCTGGGCGCAGAGCCGTTTCCACAATATCGCCACAGATATACCGACAGCCCCGGTGGACTATGAGCTTCATGCAGCCGGGTACAATCTGCAGATTTTAGGCGATGTATCCCTGGGCTTTTACCGGTTGAGCCTGGATTATGTGGATATGGCGCGTAAAGGGGTAATCTGGCGGACGAATGTGAGTATAGAGCGGAGTGAACGGATTCGGATGAAGGTACAGTGCGATTACTGCCATCCGCCGGACCGGCTTATCCGGGAGAGCTTTGCCAAACCCCGTTTTGTAGATGAAATTTTTCGGAAAATCGGCTATGAGGATGTGATACCGATGTCCTTAAAGCCCGGAAAGGTGCATAACCTGAAAGATGTTGAAAAACTCAGTGAGTTTATTGCCGAACCGGGACGGAACCTGCCGGTAATCGTAGCGGTGGAGGATGAAGAGGAAGAGCGGCAGATAAATATTGCCAGACTGGCTGAAACAGTGGGAACCTACGCCCATGTTTTCCAGTTGGACAAAAAGGCGGTACCTCTTATGACAGAGGCCTCCGATTACACGGAAGAAGAGCTGCTCGGATCGGTCTGGGTAACCTTCCGGGACGGAGAGGATAAGTTTTATACGAAAGAAATGATCGCCGACAGCCGTTTTGACTTTAATAAATATGCGTTTGACCGGGGGAATGTATATGAAAAGGCTTTCCGGCATAAATTGGTAAGATTGATTAAGGAAAAGAATTGCTGATAATTTATTGACAATTTTCAATAAAATGTTATTATAAAGATGTCGTAGTTTTTTTACTTATTAAAAAGGAGAGTAGAACAAAAATGAAAAAAACATGGAAAGTATTATTAATGGTGTTTGCCGTTGCCTTTGGCGTTATGCTTTTTAATGGCACCTCCAGTAAGGCAGCAGCTACCATTACCGGACTGAAGCAGACAAAAGCAACTTCCAGTTCCGTTACCGTACAGTGGCAGCCGTATATGGCTACCAACGTATATTATGCGACCTATATCGGCACGAGCGCTGCCAGCCTTACCAGAAAGGATTCTGCCTATGAGACCGACAATTATATTTCCGGTCTGACAGAAGGCGGCGTTTATTATGTTCAGGTTCGCGCCTATTCGGATTCTTCAAGAACCAAGCAGATTGCTGCCTCTAATACCATTCAGGTAGCTACCGAGCTGGCTGATGTGACGGGGGGCGCCCAGATTTCAGCAACGGCAAATACGGTCACGTTACGATGGAATCCGGTCAGCGGGGCGACAGGCTACTATGTTTACCGTTATATCAACGGTAATTATATACAAGTCGCCGCTTCCAAAACAAACAGTTGTACGGTAAGCGGTCTTGCACCGTCTACTTTGGCAAATTTTTATGTCCTTGCCGCCAGGACGACTACCGCTAAATTTACCGTAACAAGCGATTATTATGAGGGAATTTATTCTGTAGCGACCACACCGGCGAAACCGGCAAGCGTGGGGATGACAAACTGGTATGACAGTATCAACGTAGCATACTTTGGCTGGAACAGCGTGAATAACTGCAGCGGTTATCAGATACAGATTCAGGATTATAAAGGAAAGACGCTGTTAAATAAGTTTGAAAGCTATTACAGCCTTCGGGTAAGCCCGTTCTGGAAAGGTAAATTTACCAAAACCCGCGTCAGAGCCTATATAACGATTGGAAATAAAAAGTTTTTCGGGCCGTGGTCTTCTTACAGCTATAATGCTTCCAATAAAAAAATCAAGATAAGCAGTAAGAGCAAAAAAATCACTATAAAGTGGAAGAAAATCAGCGGCGCAGCCGGATATACCATATATATTTCAAAAAAATCCGGTTCCGGTTATAAAAAGGTAAAAACCTTAAGCAAGAAAAAGACTTCTATTACCATTAAAAAATATGGCAAGAAGAAACTGAAAAAGGGAAAGACCTATTATATCCGCATGAAATATCTGATTAAGGTCGGCAAAAAGAAAGTAGCAAGCGGATTAAGGGGACAGGGTTCTATCTCTGTACATTAAGTGAAAAAAAGAAAGACCGTCGCTGTTGTGCGGCGGTCTTTTTTGTGTTACTATATAAAATAGAGTTTAAATAAAGGAAGTGTATGTAATGAAAGCTGGAATTTTTTATCACAAAAGAACAGGCGAGCCTGTACAAATCATTGCACGCGCACAGACAAAGCCTACTTATCAGGAGGTTATTTGCTATCAGGAACTGACAAAACCTTATGAATATTTTGTCATGGAAAAACGGCAGTTTTTTGCCGAATATGTCAGGGAGTTTACCGAGCTGGCGCTGGCAGAGCAAAAGAAGCTGGATAAGAAAGAGGATCTGCCGGATAAGCAGCCGCGGATATCCCGGGGCGAGATACAGGAAGAAGAAAATGAAAAAAAAGAGGAAAAGCAGGAGAAAGAGGCGGAGCCGGAGGAGGCAGGGCTGGAAAAGCTGATAGCCTTTTTTGATGCGGATACCTATCAGGAAAAAATCAAACTATTTGTAAATATGAAGGATGAACTGGATGAACATATGCTGAACAATATAGCGGTCAGCCTGGATTTATCCATTGAGGATGGAGTGGACGGATACCGTTTCATTTTGTCGGAATTAGAAATACGAAATAAATATGAAGGAAACCGGAGCGATAGATATTGAATAATTACCGTTTAAAAATACAATATGATGGGACAAGGTACCGGGGCTGGCAGAGGCAGGGCGAAAGGGACGATACGATACAGGGAAAGATTGAGCAGGTGCTGAGCCGCCTGTATGAAAGAGAAATAGAAATAGACGGGGCAGGGAGGACAGACGCCGGCGTACATGCGTACTGCCAGATTGCCAATTTTCATTTACAGACAGAGGATGCGCCGGAAACGATCCGGGATAAGATGAACGAATATTTGCCGGAGGATATACGGATACTGGAAGTGAAGCAGGCGTCCGGGCGTTTTCACAGCCGTCTGAACGCCGTTGGCAAAGTATACGAGTATCATCTGCTAAAAAAAGGATGCCAGGATGTATTCAGCAGAAAATACAGCTGGCAGGCAGAACAGGAACTGGATACGGAAAGAATGCGGGCGGGGGCGGCTCTGCTTTTAGGACAACACGATTTTAAAGGTTTTTGCACAAGGGCATCCAAAAAGAAATCGACTGTCCGCAGACTGGATGCGGTAACGGTGCGGGAAACCCAAAAAGATATTTTCCTGCGCTTTGAGGGTAACGGTTTTCTCTATCATATGGTGCGGATTCTGACCGGTACTCTGGTGGAAATCGGCGCCGGGAAACGGGAGATAGAGAGCATCCGCGATATACTGGCAACCGGGAATCGGAGTCTTGCGGGAGAAACAGCGCCGGCAAAGGGACTTACCCTGATTGACATAAAATATGATTAAGCGGGGACAAAAAAGGAAAGCGGTGACAAGCTGTGCGAGAAATGGAATTTAAGATGGAGCGGGAGAATCTGGTAAAAAAAGGACAGGAAGTCACTGTCACGGAGGGAGTGCTTCCCAGCGCCTGGTATTATGTTATCAATCCGGCGGTGGCGATGTCGGCGAACTATACGTTTCGTGAACGGCTCAAGTCGGACCATGGGATTGTAAAGGAAATTAAGCACAACGAAAAAGGATATTATGTTGTTGTGGAATTTGAGGAATAAAAGGAAAGGAAGAAAGTATCATGGAGAGAAAAAATGCCTGGAAGGACTACACAAAAAAGGAGATAAAGGAACTGGAAAAGCTGAATAAACAGTACCGGGAATTTCTGAATGCAGGAAAGACCGAGAGGGAGTGCGTCATTCAGGCTGTTTCCCTGGCAGAAAAAGCCGGTTACCGGGATCTTAAGGCGGTAATAGAGGCGGGCGCCATCCTGCAGCCGGGGGACAAGGTATATTCGGTAAATATGAAAAAATCCATTTCCCTCTTTCAGATAGGAAGGAAGCCGATGGAAAAAGGGATGGCGATACTGGGAGCCCATATTGATTCCCCGCGCATGGATATTAAACAGAATCCCCTGTATGAGGATACGGAGCTTGCCTATCTGGATACCCACTACTATGGCGGAATCAAGAAATATCAGTGGGTGACGCTTCCGCTTGCCATTCATGGCGTCGTTGTAAAAAAAGACGGGACGGTGATCAACGTCTGCATTGGCGAGGAGGAAAAGGATCCGGTCTTTGGCGTGACAGATTTACTTATCCATCTTGCCCATGAGCACATGGAAAAAAAGGCCAATAAGGTTATTGAAGGAGAGGCGTTGGATATTCTCTTTGGCAGTCAGCCGCTCAAGGGAGAGGAAAAGGATGCGGTCAGCAAAAATGTTCTTTCTATTTTAAAGGAAACCTATGATATGGAGGAGGAAGATTTTCTTTCCGCTGAACTGGAGGTAGTACCGGCGGGAAAGGCGAGGGAATCCGGCATCGACGCCAGCATGATCATGGCATACGGACAGGACGACAGAGTTTGTGCGTTTACCTCTCTGCTTGCCATGCTGGAGGTAGAGGATACCGAGCATACCACCTGCTGTCTTTTAGTGGACAAGGAAGAAATCGGGAGCGTAGGGGCTACCGGCATGCAGTCTAATGTATTTGAAAATACAGTCGCAGAGGTAATGGAGTGTCTGGGACAATATTCAGAATTAGCGTTGCGGCGCTGCCTCGCCAATTCCAAGATGCTGTCCTCGGATGTCAGCGCTGCCTTTGATCCGATTTATGCCTCTGCCTATGAGAAGAAAAATGCCGCCTATTTTGGAAGGGGCATGGTGTTTAATAAATTTACAGGTTCCCGGGGCAAATCCGGAAGTAACGATGCCAATGCCGAATTTATGGCACAAATTCGCAGTATCCTAACAGATGCCAAGGTAGCATACCAGACGGCGGAGCTGGGGAAGGTGGATATTGGCGGCGGCGGCACGATTGCCTATATTATGGCGTTATACGGAATGGACGTCATCGACTGCGGAGTCGCCGTACTCAATATGCATGCGCCGTGGGAGATTACCAGCAAAGCGGATGTGTATGAAACCAAGAAGGGATATGTAGTATTCCTGAAACGAATCTTTGGATGATAAAAAGACGCAGGAGGAATTGGGAGAAATGACAGGGAAGATGCAAAAGATAATATGGATAGGGAGCTGTTTACTGGCGCTTGGCATCTGGGCGGCGCCGGCGCGCTCTGTCTGCGCTTCTGAGAATTCATTTCATATGGACAAGCTGGAAAAAATTCTCCTTTCCTCTACGACCCGAACGGTACAATACCGGCATGGGAAAATAAGATCCAAAAAAAATAAATATTGGAAAAAGGCGGTTTCTCTTCCCCTGACAGCCTCTAAACTGATGATTTCCAAAAAAGGCTGGTACACGGTGAGGGTAATCTCGTCCTCCGATGGCAAAAAAAAGACGAAAAAACTATACCGGCTGAAGCTGAAAAAGAAAACCTATGCCATAGCGGCAAATACGCCGGTCAGACAAAAATCCGGCCGGTACTATCTCATACCGAAAAGCGACAGGAGCGGAGCCGTAGAAGCGCCGGCAGGTTCTGTGCGGGAACAGGAGAGTATGATAGTCGGCAAAAAAGGAACCGCCGCATATTTTGTCTGGAAGCTGGAACCGGCGGCAGGGAAAAAATTCCGCCTCAAAAACGAGAACAGTAATCTCTATCTGGGACTGGCAGAGGGGAAGGAAAAAAGCGGGGACGCCTTTGTCCAGAAAAAATATTTGGCGACGGATACAACCCTGCTGTTTGAAGCAGCGTCCGCCGGCGGTACATATTTCTATATAAAAAATGCGGGGAACGGAAAGTATGCGCGTGTCCGGGACGGCTATCTGGTAACGGCAAAAAGGAAGGATAAAAAGTCCTGGAAATTCCGTATAAAAAAGACAAAAAAACCAAAAGCCCAGGCGGTGGCAGACCACTATACTTATCCTACCTCCGTATTGCTTGGTTCCTCCTTTGTTCTGAGCGGAACGGTATCCTCGCACTATACAATGCGCGCTCTTACCGCTTCCGTTATCAACAGCAGCGGTAAGGCAGTATTGAAAAAAGAGGTAAAGCTGCAGAGCTGCTTTTATGATCTGAAGGGGATTGATGCCGCCATGACCTTTGGCAAGCTGGCGGCGGGAAACTACCGTTATGTTGTAGAGGTAAAGGACAGTACCGGCGCGGTGTTTACGGTAATCAACCGCAGCTTCGGCGTGTATGCCCCTGCGATTCTGAATGGAAAGCTGCTTCCCTATGATGCGGCGAAAATTGCGAAAATAGGGCATCAGTCCACCGGGACCGCTCTGGAGAAAAAGGCGTGCGCCTCCTATGCGTTGGCATATTGTAATTGCCTCTTATATGGAAGTATGCCAAGCCCGCACTCCTATTGGACTTCCCAGACGGTAGTAGATTGCGTATGGAGCAAGGGAGGCTATACTACCTACGCCTACGAATCGGAAAATGCCGTCCTTCAGGCGGCATACGCCCAAATTACTGCCGGAAGGCCCTGCATTTTACATGTCACAAGCGCGACCAGCAGCCAGCACTGGCTCACGATAATCGGATACAAAAACGTAAAAACCATTTCGGCGCTGAGCGCAGATAATTTTATCGCTCTGGATCCCTGGGACGGAGCCGTGATTACCGTTTCCGATAAATATAAGGTAAAAACCACATACCGGCTGGGGTATAAAAGCTAAAAGAAACGGCGGCTTTTATCTCCTGCCGTTTAAAGCGCGGTGATTTCGTATCAGACAGCGATAGTCTTTTTTTCTTTTTTCTATTATAATATTTCCAAAAGAATTTGCGTAAAAGCTATTGACAATTTTATCGGGATAGTATAGTATAAACACATACAGAACATTCGTTCGGAAATGAAAATCAGGAGGAACTTCGCATGGAAAAGGATCAGAATAAATTGAAGGCGCTGGAGTCAGCCATAGCGCAGATCGAAAAGGCTTATGGGCAGGGCTCCATTATGAAGCTGGGGGACACGACCCAGATGCAGGTGGAAACGGTTCCTACCGGTTCCCTGAGTTTGGATTTGGCACTGGGAGTCGGAGGAATCCCGAAAGGACGCATTATTGAGATATATGGACCGGAATCCAGCGGTAAAACCACCGTTGCCCTGCACATGGTGGCAGAGGTACAGAAAAAAGGCGGTATTGCCGGTTTTATTGACGCTGAGCATGCTTTGGACCCGGTTTATGCAAAAAATATCGGGGTAAATATTGATGAACTCTATATTTCACAGCCGGATTCCGGCGAGCAGGCGATGGAAATCACAGAAACCATGGTACGCTCCGGGGCGGTGGATATAGTTATCGTGGACTCTGTGGCAGCTCTTGTGCCAAAGGCAGAGATTGACGGGGATATGGGCGATTCCCATGTGGGGCTGCAGGCAAGGTTGATGAGCCAGGCTCTGCGCAAGCTGACCAGCGTGACCAATAAATCCAACTGTACGGTTATCTTTATTAACCAGTTGCGGGAAAAGATAGGCGTTATGTTTGGAAATCCGGAAACGACCACCGGCGGGCGCGCCCTGAAGTTTTATGCTTCTGTCCGTCTGGATGTCAGAAGAATTGAAACCTTACAGCAGGCGGGTGAAAAGATCGGAAACCGTGTCAGGGTAAAGGTAGTGAAAAATAAAGTGGCGCCTCCGTTCCAGGAAGCAGAGTTTGATATTATGTTCGGCAAGGGCATTTCCCGGGAGGGAGATGTGCTGGATCTCGCCGCTAAGCATGATATTATCGTAAAGAGCGGGGCATGGTACTCCTATAAGGGAGAACGGATTGGCCAGGGACGGGAAAATGCAAAAAAATATCTGGCAGACAGGCCGGAAATTTTTGAAGAAGTCGAGGCGGCAGTCCGCGCCAGATGCATGCCGGGAGCGGGAGAAGCCGACAAAGAAGACGGGGACACGGGAAAAGCGCAGGGAAATGCCGCGAAGAAAGATGAATAAGAATGGATGAGGAAAACAAGAAGGCAGCAGAGAAAGCGATGAATCTGCTTCTGGTACAGGACCGGACCAAAAAAGAATTGCAGGAGCGGCTGTACCGTGCCGGATTTTCAGAAAAGGCAGTGGCATACGCCCTTGCCTATGTGATGAATTTCGGTTATATTGATGATCTGAGGTATGCAGAAAATTATATATCCTTTCACAAGGATACCCGCAGCAAAAAAGAGCTGCAGTATAAGCTGATACAGAAAGGAGTACCGCAGGAAACCATATCTGAGGCGTTTTTTTCCTATAATAAAGAGGACGAAGACACGGCGTTGAGGCGTCAGCTCCGGAAAAGATTAAGGGGGAAACGTCTTTCCGGCATGGAATTTCAGGAGAAAAACAAGTTGATTTCTTATCTGGCGCGAAAAGGATATGCGCTCCCTGCTATCCGCCGGATACTACAGGAGCAGGAGGCGGCAGAGCCATAAACGGCCCGCGGGAGATGCCGGAAGGAAACTCCGATGGCTTTCCGGGCGCCGTCCGGGAAATATAATTATGAAAGAGCTGTTTTAAGCGGCATAGCCCCCGGCTATACCGCTTTTTTGCTACTTTTTTAAAATTGGCAAATTTAGTTGATTTTTCCTTGACGGTTGTGTATAATGTAGTACATATGGAATTTTGGGCGAAGTCTGCCCAAATGAGTTTATTTGCCAGTAATTGGCGGATTGGAGATTGCCATGAAGTACTTTGGAACGGATGGATTCCGCGGTGAGGCAAATGTCACTCTGACTGTGGAACACGCATACAAAGTGGGAAGATTTTTAGGACATTACTATCAGAAAGAAAATCACCATGTAAAAGTGTTGATTGGAAAAGATACGAGATTGTCCGGTTATATGTTTGAAACAGCACTGGCCTCCGGACTGAATGCAAGCGGGGCGGATGTGTATGAGCTTCATGTTACGACAACACCAAGCGTATCCTATCTGGTGCGGAAGGAAGCCTTTGATTGCGGCATTATGATTTCTGCCAGCCACAATCCTTATTTTGATAATGGAATTAAAGTGATTAACGGGCAGGGCTATAAGCTTGAGCCGGAAATAGAAGAACAGATTGAGAAATATATTGACGGGGAAACCGAGGAGATTCCCCTGGCAAAACGGGAGAAGATTGGACGGTGTTTTGATTACGCAAAAGGGCGCGACGACTATATTGAATACTTAAAAAGCCTTGTCAAAACAAGGTTTGACGGCAAGACAGTGGCGTTGGATTTGGCGAATGGCTCTGCCTTTGCCATGGCAAGGGAAATTTTTGAAGCGCTGGGAGCCCAAGTTATCGTACGCCATAACAGCCCGAACGGGACAAATATCAACCGGGAGTGCGGTTCCACGCATATTGAGAGCCTTCAGAGTTTGGTATATGATACGGGGGCTGACGTGGGTTTTGCCTATGACGGGGACGCCGACCGCTGTCTGGCAGTAGATGACGACGGCAAGGTAATAGATGGCGACCATATTATGTACCTCTGCGGGAAATATTTAAAGGAGCAGGGGAAACTGAAAGATAATACGGTAGTGACTACGATCATGTCCAATATCGGCCTTTACAAGGCATTTGACGCCTTGGGCATCCGCTATGAAAAAACGGCGGTAGGCGATAAGTATGTCTGTGAAAATATCATGGAACATGATTATTCCCTGGGAGGAGAAAATTCGGGGCACATTATTTTCCATGAGCATGCGGTAACCGGCGATGGTATTTTGACCTCCCTGATGATCATGGAGGTCTGGCTGAATGCCGGCCGTCCGTTATCCATTCTGACAAAGGATCTGATTATTTATCCACAGCTTCTTGTCAATGTGAAGGTAAAGGATAAAATAGCAGCCAGAGAGGATGCGGATGTGCAGAGAGCTGCCGCCGAGATAGAGAAGGCTCTTGGTAATTCCGGAAGGCTTCTCTTGAGAGAAAGCGGCACGGAGCCGTTGATCCGCATTATGGTGGAGGCTTCCACAGATGAATTGTGCCGGGAGAATACCGAGCATATTGTACAGGTGTTAAGAGAGAAAGGACATATATTGGAATAACAGGGAACAAAGGCATTGTGATATAGTTAGAATGGAGGAAGAAATGAAAGGTGCGTTTTACACAGGGCAGTATCGGAATGTATTTTCTGAACTGGGATACCCTCAGGAAGAAATTGATAAAAAAATAAACGATGCTTTCCAGACTATTTTTTATGGCCCGGAGGGCGAAAAATTTTACTTTGAATCCGGCGACGACATGGGTTATTTTGAGGACACGGGAAACCATGATGTCAGGACAGAAGGAATGTCGTATGCGATGATGATGTGCGTCCAGCTCAATAAGAAAGAAGAATTTGACCGCGTATGGAAATGGGCAAGAACTTATATGTACATGGAAGATGGATATAATAAAGGATATTTTGCCTGGTCATGCAAAACGGACGGAACCAAAAATGATCATGGCCCCGCGCCGGATGGAGAAGAATTTTTTGCCATGGCATTGTTCTTTGCTTCCCACCGGTGGGGAGATGGCGAGGGGATTTTTAACTACTCGAAAGAGGCGAAAAATATTCTCAGCGCCTGCATCCACAACGGAGAAACGGAGCCGGGCGACCCGATCATGGAGCCGGAAAATTATTTGATACGATTTATTCCAAGCCGGAAATTCAGCGATCCGTCCTATCACTGCCCGCACTTTTATGAACTGTTTGCCCTGTGGGCCGAGGAAAAAGACCGGCCGTTTTGGAAAAAAGCAGCCAGAGCGAGCCGCGAATATTTAAAGACAGCCTGTCACAAGGAAACCGGTCTGGCGGCGGAATACGCTTATTATGACGGCAGACCATACGAAAAAGAACAAAATATTTTTGGAAGGCACGACTGGTATTACAGCGATTCATATCGTGTCATTGCCAACATCGGTCTGGACTACGAATGGTTTGCTGCAGATAAATGGAATATAGAGAACAACAACAAGGTGCAGAAATTCTTCTGTGAAACCCACAGGGGGGAAGAATTTAAAATTTATGAGTGGGACGGAACTGTGATTGAGGAGCCGGCGCTGCATCCGGTAGCGGTAACGGCGACAAATGCCCAGGCGTCCCTGGCGGCAGACGGCCCCTATGCGAAAGAATGTGTGGAGCGGTTCTGGAATACCCCTTTACGCACCGGCGACAGAAGATATTATGATAACTGCCTGTATTTGTTTGCCCTGCTTGCTTTAAGCGGAAATTACCGGATTTATTAACGGCAGGCTGTACAGTCCACAGTTACTTATAGATACAGGAAGAAAGAAAAATATTTTGGAGGAAAGAAAAATGAGTGTTACAGTAGAAAATTTAGAGAAGAGTATGGCAAAACTTACCATTACAGTCAGCGCAGAGGATTTTGAGGCTGCTATGGTAAAGGCATATAACAAAAACAAGAAGAAAATCACGGTACAGGGATTCCGCCGCGGGAAAGCTCCCCGTAAAATGATCGAGAAATTATACGGCCCCGAGATTTTTTATGAGGATGCGGCAAACTTTGCTATCCCGGATGCTTATGAGGAAGCGGCAAAAGAGAGCGGGCTTGATATTGTATCCCGTCCGGAAATTGATGTAGTAGATATTGGAAAGGATAAGGAATTTGTATTTTCTGCCACCGTTGCGGTAAAGCCGGAGGTAACATTGGGAGAGTACAAGGGGATTGAAGTCGAGAAAAAAGAAGTAAAGGTAATGGCGGCAGATGTAAATGAGGAATTAAATAAAGTACGCGAGCAGAACAGCCGCATGATTACCGTAGATAACCGGGGGATTAAAAAAGATGACACCGCGGTCATCGATTTTGAAGGTTTTGTGGACGGCGAACCGTTTCCGGGAGGAAAAGGCGAGGATTATCCCCTTGTTATCGGAAGCCATTCCTTTATCGATACCTTTGAAGATCAGTTAGTAGGGAAAAAGATCGGCGATGAAATAGAAGTCAATGTTACGTTCCCGGAGGAATACCACGAGGAATCCTTAAAAGGGAAACCCGCGCTGTTTAAAGTGACGATAAAAGAAATTAAGAAAAAAGAGCTGCCGAAGCTGGATGATGAGTTTGCCAGCGAGGTATCCGAATTTGAAACCCTGAAAGAATACAAGGCGAGCGTGAAAAAATCCCTGACGGAAAAGCGAAAGGAAGAGGCGAAACGGGAAAAGGAAAACGCCGTAGTAGAAAAAGTAGTAGAGAATGCTTCCGTAGAGCTTCCCGGACCAATGGTTGACGAGCAGGTGCAGCAGATGATTCAGGAATTTGCCGGAAGAATCGGACAGCAGGGTATCAGCTTTGAACAGTATATGCAGATGACCGGCATGACGCCGGACGCCTTAATGGCGCAGATGAAGCCGGAGGCAGAAAAGCGGATTAAGACAAGACTGACGTTAGAGGCGGTTGTTAAGGCTGAGAAAATCAAGGCAACGGCAAAGGATATTGAAAAAGAAATAGAAAATATGGCTTCCATGTACCAGATGGAAGTGCAGAAACTGAAGGAAATGCTTGGAGAAACAGAAAAAGAGCAGATCTCTATGGATATGGCTGTTCAAAAAGCAGTAGACTTCCTTGTAAAAGCGGCAGTTGAGGTTGCTCCTAAGGAAGAAAAAACAGAAGAAGTAAAAACAGAGGAAACAAAATAACGAGTAGATGTTTTGAAAGGGAGGGTAATATGGCATTAGTACCTTACGTCATTGAGCAGACGAGCCGTGGCGGCGAGCGCTCATATGATATTTTTTCAAGATTATTAAAGGAAAGAATTATCTTTCTGGGAGATGAAGTGAACGACCAGACTGCCAGTCTGGTAGTAGCGCAGCTTCTTTTTCTGGAATCAGAGGATCCGAACAAAGATATCCAGCTCTATATTAACAGTCCGGGCGGGTCGGTAACGGCAGGTATGGCAATCTACGATACGATGAATTATGTGAAATGCGATGTTTCCACTATCTGCATCGGGCTGGCAGCCAGCATGGGGGCATTCCTGCTTTCCAGCGGAGCCAAAGGCAAACGCTATGCGCTTCCCAACGCGGAGATTATGATTCATCAGCCGTCAGGCGGAGCGAAGGGACAGGCTACGGAGATTCAGATTGTGGCAGAAAACATATTAAAGACCAAGAAAAAACTGAATGAAATTCTGGCAGCGAATACCGGTCAGACGGTGGAAAAAATCGCGCAGGATACCGAGCGCGACAACTTCATGAGTGCCGAGGAAGCAAAGGAATACGGACTTGTGGATGCGATTGTGACCAATCGGAAAGAAACCGAAGAGAAGGAATAAATAAAGTTCGTACAAATTTGTGCCGGAGCGTCATAAATTTGTACGGACTTTATGTTCGTATTTACGCTTCGGAATGGAGGTTATTATGACAGGAAAAAATAATGACGGTCTGCTTTTGCGCTGCTCCTTCTGCGGCAAGACGGAAAAGCAGGTACACAAGCTGATAGCGGGGCCCAACGGGGTCTATATATGCGATGAGTGCATCGAACTCTGCGATGAAATCCTGGCAGAGGAATATCAGGAAAATTATGACGACAGAGATGAGGAAGGCGAAATTAATCTGCTAAAGCCAAAAGAGATCAAAAGTTTTCTGGACGAGTATGTAGTAGGCCAGGAAGAAGCGAAAAAAACATTGTCGGTGGCAGTTTATAATCATTATAAAAGAATCAAGGCAGGAAAGAATATGGATGTGGAGCTTCAAAAGAGCAACATCCTTATGGTAGGCCCCACCGGCTCCGGAAAGACCTATCTTGCCCAGACGCTTGCCAAAATCCTGAATGTGCCCTTTGCCATTGCGGACGCCACAACACTGACAGAGGCCGGTTATGTGGGGGAGGATGTTGAGAATATTCTCTTAAAGATAATTCAGGCGGCAGATTATGATATTAAACGCGCAGAACACGGGATCATTTATCTGGACGAAATTGATAAAATTACAAAAAAAGCAGAAAATGTATCGATAACAAGGGATGTATCCGGCGAGGGAGTGCAACAGGCGCTGCTCAAGATTTTGGAGGGAACCGAGGCAAGTGTTCCGCCGCAGGGAGGCAGGAAGCACCCCCAGCAGGAGTTTTTCCATATAAACACCAGCGATATTTTATTTATTTGCGGAGGAGCCTTTGACGGGCTGGATAAGATCATCAGCTCCCGTATCGATAAAAAGTCTATTGGATTCGGCGCCGATATTGCAAACCCTACCGAGCAGAACGTAGGGGAATTGTTTAAACAGGCGCTGCCGCAGGATTTTGTGAAATTCGGGTTAATCCCGGAGTTTATTGGACGTGTGCCGGTTACGGTGGCTCTGGATCTGCTGGATGAAGAGGCGCTGAGGGAAATCCTTACCCGCCCGAAAAACGCCATTACAAAACAGTACCAGAAGCTGTTGGAACTGGATAATGTCAAGCTGACGTTTGAAGAGGATGCCATTTTGGAGGTGGCAAGGCTTTCCCATGAGAGAAAGACAGGCGCCCGCGGTTTGCGCGCCATTTTGGAAACCAGTATGATGGAATATATGTACGAGATACCTTCCCATGAGGATATAAAGGAATGTGTGATTACGAAGGAAGTAATTACCGGGGAAGGGGAACCGAAATTTTTACCGGAAATAAAACCGCAGGCGGAGATAGAAGATAAAGAGGCGATAAAGGAAGAGGAAGAAAGCGCCTGAAATGTGTGGAGGTTGTTATGAGTGAGCTGCCAAGAAAAACAATGCCGGTTCTCGCCTTACGGGGCATGACAGTATTACCGGGCATGTTGGTTCATTTAGATATTAGCCGGGAAATAACCAAGCAGGCAGTTGAGGAGGCAATGGCCGGGGACGGCATGATTTTCCTCAATGCGCAAACGGACGAACAGAAGGAATTTCCGGCGGTCAAACAGGATTTGCATGAAATTGGCGTCGTGGCAAAAATCCGTCAGGAGGTAAAACTTGAGGATAATCTTATCCGGGTAATGCTGGATACGAAATGCCGGGGAGGATTTCTTGCCCTGACCCAGACAAAGCCGTTTCTTTTAGGTTATGTGGAAATCTATGAGGAAGATGCGCCGGAGGATCTGAGCGGGGTGGAAAAAGAGGCAATGTGCCGGAATTTGAAGGAATTTTACCAGGTTTATCTTAATGAAAATCCCCGGGCGGGCAGAAGTGCCCTGAATAAAATAAAAAGGACAAAAGAATTAGGCCCGTTAGCCGATCTGATTGCCATGAATATCAGCTTAAACTACGAGCAAAGACAGATGGTTCTATCTGCCATTGACTGGCAGCTGCGTTATGACATGGTTTCCACCCTGCTTCTGGAAGAAATCAATATGTTCCGGGTTCAGGAGGAGTACCGCGCCAAAGTCAAGATGGAGGTTGACAAAAACCAGAAGGAATATTTTCTCCGCGAGCAGATGAGGGTAATCCGCAATGAGCTGGGAGAAGGCGGCGGAGAGGATGACGCGGAAAAATATAAAAAGCGTCTGGAAGAACTGGTCTGCAGCGATGAAGTGCGCAAGGAAATAGAGGAAGAGATTGACCGTCTTTCCGGTATTCCCTCCAGCTCCAGCGAGTACATGATTGCCAGAAAATATATAGAAACCCTGCTGGCGCTGCCGTGGGATAAAGTATCAGAAGATAAAAACGATATAAAAAATGCAGAACGGATTTTAGAAGAAGACCATTACGCTTTAAAAAAGGTAAAGGAGAGAATCCTCGAGTTTCTTGCCGTCCGCACCCTGACCCAAAAAGGGGAAAGCCCGATCTTATGTCTGGTAGGGCCGCCGGGAACCGGAAAAACCTCTATTGCCAAGTCTGTGGCGAGAGCGCTGGACAAGAAATATATTCGCATCTGTCTGGGGGGAGTCCGGGATGAAGCGGAAATCCGGGGACACAGGCGTACCTATGTCGGCGCCCTGCCGGGACGGTTTATTGACGGGCTGAAAAAAGCGGGCGTCAAAAATCCATTGATTTTGCTGGATGAAATTGATAAGGTGAGCAGCGACTACCGGGGAGATACGGCATCTGCGCTTCTGGAGGTTTTAGACCCGGAGCAAAACCGGAACTTCGTCGATCATTATGTGGAAATACCGGTGGATTTGTCGGAAGCGTTATTTATCTGTACGGCAAATTCCACAGACAGCATTCCCCGTCCGTTACAGGACCGTATGGAAATGATTTCCATTGCCGGCTATACGGAAAATGAGAAATTTCATATCGGGAAAGAGTATCTTATGGAAAAACAGCTGGAGAAAAACGGTTTAGAGCGAAAGCAGTTAAAAATTAACGATACGGCGCTGCGGGAAATAATCTCCGGTTATACAAAGGAAGCGGGAGTCCGTGAGCTGGAGCGCCAGATCGGTAAGATTTGCCGCCGGACGGCAAAGCAGATTCTGGAGGGACAGACGGACGCCGTTCGGGTAACCAAAAGAAATATTACGGATTTTCTCGGGAAAAGGAAGTACCGGGGCAATCCTGCCAATAAAAAAGATGACGTGGGCATTGTCAGAGGATTGGCTTGGACGGAAGTCGGCGGGGATACTCTGGAGATAGAGGTCAACACGATGCCGGGAGAAGGCAACCTTGTACTGACCGGGCAGTTGGGTGATGTGATGAAGGAGTCCGCCCAGATTGCATTAAGCCTTGTACGCGCCTGCCTTGTGAGCCGGGATGAATTTTTTAAAACGCACGATTTTCATCTTCATGTGCCGGAGGGCGCCGTGCCTAAGGATGGGCCCTCGGCAGGAGTTACGATGGCTACGGCGATTTATTCAGCGGTGACCGGGAAAAAGGTAATGCGTAAGGCGGCGATGACCGGAGAAATCACACTGCGAGGGCGAGTGCTTGCCATCGGCGGGTTAAAGGAAAAACTTCTGGCAGCAAAGCTGGCGGGAATAGAGATTGTCTTTGTCCCTATGGAAAATCGTCCGGACGTGGAAGAACTGGAAAGTGAAATCACAGAGGGGCTGACGATTTTTTACGCGGAAAGAATACAGGATATATGGAAACGAGTATTGGCCGACGGATTAAATTCCCGGGGCAAGGGGCGGTAATTTACCGGACAGAAAGGATGGAGCCATGGTAATTCAATCGCTGGAGCTGGAAACGGTATGCGGGATTACCAGCAGCCTGCCGCAGCATGATAAAATAGAAATGGCATTCTGGGGACGCTCCAACGTAGGAAAATCCTCTCTTTTGAATACCCTGTGGAACCGGAAATCCATGGCGAGGATTTCATCGCAGCCGGGAAAGACCCAGACCATTAATTACTATAATGTTAACAGGATCTGCTATATGGTAGACCTGCCGGGCTACGGATATGCCAAAGTGTCAAAGGAAACAGCGGGCAAATGGTGGAAGATGATAGATAAATATCTTTCCTCCTCTGCTGCTCTCCGGGTTGTTTTTCAGTTGGTGGATATCCGGCATGAACTGTCTAAAAAGGATGTTGAGGTATACCGTACCTTATTCCAAAAAGGATTTAATCCTCTGATCATTGCAACAAAATGCGATAAAATAAGCAAAAATCAGAAGGAAAAAAGCATTTCAGTAATCCGAAAAAAGCTGGGGGCTTCCCCGGAAACGCCGATTATCCCTTTTTCCGCCGTCACAAAGGAAGGGCGGGAGGAAATATGGGAATATATCGACTATTTTGTAAAAGAGATTCCGGTATCATAGTTTTAACCTCCGGCATATAATAAATCAACGCTGTTACACGGCGAAAAAGGTATGGATACAGGCCGGATAAGGAAAGGGATTGGATAGTATGAAAAAGGAAACGAAACAGAGTATTGAGCAGGTGGCGCGTCAGATTGCCGCCCAGTATGAGAATAATGAGCTCCTCTGCGGCAGGGAGGGCCTCAGGCTGCCGGATCGCAGTGTCATTATCGCAATGCTGAAAGAGCTGCGGAAAATCATGTTTCCGGGATACTTTGGAGATGCCGATCTGAAGTGCGGCCTGTCGGAATATTTTGTGGGGGAAAGTCTGGTAAAGCTCGGCAATGAGCTGACGCGTCAGGTAAAAAGAGCCCGCGCTTATTGCAAAAAGGATATATCGGTATCCGAAGAAATCAGCCATCAGTTTATAGAATCCCTTCCGGGCATACAGGAGCTTCTGCTAAAAGATGTACAGGCGGGATTTGACGGCGACCCGGCGGCAAAAAGCAAGGAGGGGGTTATTTTTTCCTATCCCGGCTTATATGCCATTTTTGTCTATCGGCTCGCCCATGAATTATATAAACGGGATGTTCCTTTTATCCCCCGTATTATGACAGAATATGCGCACAGCCGTACCGGTATCGATATTAATTCCGGCGCCCGGATTGGGGAATATTTTTTCATTGACCATGGAACGGGTGTTGTGATCGGGGAAACTACGGTAATTGGCAATCATGTTAAGCTCTATCAGGGCGTGACACTGGGAGCTCTTTCCACACGGAAGGGGCAGCTGCTCCGGGATGTAAAGCGTCATCCCACCATCGAAGACAATGTCACAATATATGCGAATTCCACCATTCTGGGGGGCGAAACGGTCATCGGCCATGATTCGGTCATCAGCGGAAATGCTTTTATTGTGGAGTCGGTACCGGCGGGAACGAAAGTGAGCGTAAAAACACCGGAGCTGAAAATGTCGGCAAAAAAAGATTAGAAAACGTCACAGCACACGGAGGAGAAAAAAATGACGAAAAAACAACGGGCAGAAGAAATTATACAACGGCTGGAAACGGAATATCCACTGGCAGATTGTACGCTGGATTATGACGAGGCATGGAAGCTTTTGGTCAGTGTCCGCCTTGCCGCCCAGTGCACGGACGCCAGAGTCAACGTGGTTGTACAGGATTTATATGAGAAATACCCTTCTCCGGCCGCTCTGGCGGAGGCTTCCGAGGAGGAGATCGAGGAAATTGTCAGACCCTGCGGACTTGGAAAGAGTAAGGCGCGGGATATTCATAAATGCATGAAAGTACTGGTAGAGAAATACGGCGGCAGGGTGCCGGAGGATTTTGATGCTCTGTTACAACTGCCGGGAGTGGGAAGAAAAAGCGCAAATCTTATCATGGGGGATATTTTCGGGAAACCGGCGATTGTGACGGATACCCACTGCATCCGTCTGGTAAACCGCATGGGCTTGGTGGATGATATAAAAGAGCCGAAAAAGGTAGAGATGGCGCTGTGGAAAATAATTCCGGGAGAAAAGGGAAGCGATTTCTGTCATCGTCTGGTACACCATGGCCGTAAGGTCTGTACTGCCAGAGCCGCACAGTGTAATATCTGCTGCCTGAATGACATCTGTAAAAAACATCTGGGATAAAGGAGCGGGGCGGCGCGGTCAGGCTTCGCTCGTCAGCATTTTTTCATACATAAGGCCGACAAGAAACCACAGAGGGGCATAGTCAAAACGGACGATGCCCTTATAATTTGCCTTGGATTTACTGTAGTCCCAGGGGCAGCAGCCCTTTTTCTTCAACAGGCTGCCGGTGCCGTATTCTGTTAAGAAGATGCAGGCGGTGTAGACCGAACCCCGAAGCAGGATATTTTTTCCTTTCATCCTCTGGCACAGGGGCTCCAACATACTTGCCATGCCGTAGATTGGGAACATCCAGATAGAGGTTTCACAGGTCATCTTCTTGTCCCGGTTGCTGCAGAGCGAGCCGCAGCCGGTCCAAAAGCATTCAATTCCCCAACCCATAAGACCGCATTTCAGAAAATTCTTAGTCTGTTTTTTCATTTTCTTATTCACAGAACATACCCTCCTGGTTAATTTACGGATAGTATGCCCCGAATTGTTGATAATAAACCATAAATCTGCTATACTGGAAAAAGAATTTTACAGTAGGAGGACAGACCATGGCAGTAATCAGACCATTTCAATGCGTGAGGCCGGCGGCGGATGTGGCAGACCGGGTAGCCGCCCTGCCCTATGACGTATATAACCGCCGGGAGGCAAAGGCGGAGGTAGAGAGAGAACCCTATTCTTTCCTGAAAATTGACCGTGCGGAAACGAGCTTTGACGACTCGGTGGATGCATATGCGCCGGAGGTATACCGGAAAGCGAAGGAACTGCTGCAGGAGGATATAAAGGCGGGAATTTATCAAAAAGATCCGGACCGCGCGTATTATATATACGAACTTATTATGGACGGGCGTTCCCAGACCGGATTAGCCGCCTGCGCCTCGGTGGATGACTATGTGAATCATGTGATTAAAAAGCATGAAAACACAAGAGAGGATAAGGAAATCGACCGCATTACCCATGTGGATACATGCAATGCCCAGACGGGGCCGATTTTTCTTGCCTACCGCTCGGAGCCGGTTATTAATGAAATTGTAAATAAGACAAAGGAAAAAAAGCCTTTGTATGATTTTACCGCGGTAGACGGAGTTTCCCACAGAGTATGGAAAATCGACAATGCGGCGGAAATCGGGAAAATAGAAAAAGCCTTTGCCGGGATGGAACAGATTTACATTGCGGACGGACATCACAGGGCGGCCTCTGCCGTCAAGGTGGGCTTAAAGAGGAGGAAAGAAAATCCGCAGCACACGGGAGAGGAAGAGTACAATTTCTTTTTGTCGGTTCTGTTTCCTCACGACCAGCTGATGATTCTGGACTATAATCGTACCGTGCGGGATTTAAACGGTCTGGACAGGGAAACCTTCTTGGCAAAGGTATCAGAGTGTTTCTTGGCAGAACCGTCCGACCTGCCGGTAAAACCTGAAAAAAAAGGGGTTTTTGGCATGTATCTGGACAAACAATGGTATCGTCTGACGGCAAAGCCGGCTCTTTTTGAGGGAAAAGATGCAGTGGGGAGCCTGGATGTTTCTGTTTTACAGGATTATCTGTTAGGCCCGGTTTTGGGAATCGGCGACCCCAGAACGGATGCCCGGATCGATTTTATCGGAGGAATCCGCGGTCTGAAGGAACTGGAAAAAAGAGCGGACAGCGATATGAAGGTTTCTTTTTCCCTGTATCCGACTTCGATTGACGAGTTGTTTGACGTTGCGGATCAGGGGCTTCTTATGCCGCCGAAATCAACGTGGTTTGAGCCGAAGCTGCGCAGCGGGCTCTTTATACATGAAATTTAATGAGAAAGGAAGGGGGAAAAATTAATGAGCAAATTTTTAAACTCAGATAATGCGGTTATGCGCGCGTTGAGCAAAATCTTTGATATGGGCTGGCTGTCCCTGATCTATCTTGTTTTTTGCCTTCCGGTGTTTACGATCGGAGCCGCCACTACCTCTCTGTATTATGTCAGCGCGAAGGTACTCCGGCATAACCGGAGCTATGTCTGGCGTGAGTTCTGGCACAGTTTTAAGGACAATTTCCGCCAGTCTACTATTGTGTGGGTTATTATGGCTCTCGTTTATCTTTTGTTAGCCTGGAATATTCAGATAATGGGAATTACCGATGAAGCATCGGAATACGGCGGATATTTTGCCGGCGCCTATCTTGCCATGATGGTAATAATCGCCTGCATCGGCTGTTATGTCTTTCCCATCATGTCCCGTTTCCAGATGAAAATCACTCATATACTGCGGCTCAGCTTATATTGCGCGTTCCGTCATATTATCCATACGGTACTGCTGCTGGCTATTTTAATATTGGCGGGCCTTGGAATCTATCTGGGCATTTATACGCAGATTATTCTTATGCTTTTAATTGTGCCGGGACTGGCAGGATTTTTATACACTTTTCCCATGGAGCATGTTATGAGAAAATATATGCCGAAGCAGGAAAAGAGATATACCGAAGACGGCGAGGAAATTGTAGAATGGTATAATGAATAGGCGGAAAACCGTGTGGAATGGAGGGATGGATATGGCGATCCAGTTAGAAGACTTTATGCAGTGGCCGGAGATTGAGGCGCTGGCGTATGCGGAGTGCGGCTGCCCGGAGAAGGTATTGGGAGCCAGAATGGCGGATAAGACCCATGTACTGATTACCGCTTTTTTTCCGGGGGCGGACAAAGTCAGTGTGCGCGACCAAAACAGCCGGAAGGAATATCTGATGAAAAAAATGGATGAGGAGGGATATTTTGCTGTTTTTATTCCGGCAAAAAAGATTCCGGAGTATTTGTTCATAATCAATACCGGGAAAGAAACCGTGGAAAGACCGGACAGCTATGCCATAGAACCTCAGATAGACGGTATGGATATGAATCAGTTTAACAACGGTATCCATGACACGATCTATGAAAAACTGGGAGCCCATCCCATGACGATTCAGGGGATTGCCGGTACTTATTTCGCTGTCTGGGCGCCGAACGCCAGAGCAGTCAGCGTGGTGGGGGATTTTAACCGGTGGGACGACCGGCTCCACCCCATGAAAAAACTTACGGATGCCGGTATTTACGAGCTTTTTATACCCGGCGTCGGCTGTGGAGAGATCTATAAATATCAGATACTGGGCAGTACCGGGCAAAAGGTAATGAAGGCTGACCCATTTGCCAACTATGCGGAAAAACGCCCCTGTACCGCCAGCATCGTCTGGGATATAAACCGGTATGACTGGCAGGATAAGGAATGGATGGCGGCCCGTAAAAAGTGGAAAATGAAAAAAGAGCCAATGCTTATCTATGAAGTGTCACTGGGGAGCTTTCGCCGTCCGCCGGCGGCGGAGGAGGGGGAAGAGCCGTCCGGGCGCGAAGAATTTTATAACTACAGGGAATTAGCGCCGATGCTCTGCGATTACTGTCTGGAAATGGGATATACGCATGTGGAAATAATGCCGGTTATGGAGCATCCGCTGGATGCTTCCTGGGGATACCAGGTTACCGGATATTATGCCCCGACTTCCCGTTATGGGACGCCGGATGATTTTATGTACTTTATTGATTATTTGCATCAGAATGGAATCGGCGTCATTCTGGATTGGGTGCCGGCGCATTTTCCAAAAGATGAACACGGGTTGGCAAGGTTTGACGGAACCTGCCTTTTTGAACATCTGGATCCCCGTCAGGGAGAGCATCCTCACTGGGGAACCCTTATCTACAATTACGGAAGGCCGCAGGTGTCAAATTTTCTGATTGCCAACGCTCTGTTCTGGCTGGAAAAATTCCATGCGGATGGCCTTCGCATGGATGCCGTTGCCTCTATGCTGTATCTGGACTACGGAAAGCAGGATGGCGAATGGGTAGCCAATATGTATGGCGGAAACGAAAATCTGGACGCCATCGCATTTTTACAAAAACTGAATAACAAAATCCATGCCAGAAAGGACGGCGCATTGTCTATCGCAGAAGAATCCACGGCATGGAGTATGGTAACCGGCGAGGTGTCAAAGGGCGGCCTTGGCTTTGACCTTAAATGGAATATGGGCTGGATGAATGATTTTCTGGAATATATGCGGACAGACCCGCTGTTTCGGAAAGGACGCCACGGCATGCTGACCTTTAGCATGATGTATCAGTATTCGGAGGAGTTTATTTTGGTACTCAGCCATGACGAGGTCGTACATATGAAAGGCTCTATGTATACGAAGATGCCGGGGAGTCCTGCCGATAAATTTGCCAGTTTACGCCTGTCCTATGGATATATGGCGGCGCACCCCGGAAAAATCCTTTTGTTTATGGGGCAGGAGTTTGGACAGGAAAGGGAATGGAGCGAGGAGCGCAGCCTGGACTGGCAGCTGCTAAAACCGATCGAGAGCGAAATGTCGCCGAATGAAAAATTACGGCAGTATGTCGGCATCCTGAACCAGTTTTATCAACTGCATCCGGCAATGTATAAAGAGGATTCCCGCCCGGCAGGCTTTGAGTGGATCAGTACGCTGGATGCCGACAGAAGCGTCATTGCCTTTTTGCGGAAATCCAAAGAAGAAACACTGCTTGTCCTTTGTAATTTTACTCCCGTTGCTTATGAGAAATTCCGTGTGGGAGTGCCGTTTGCCGGTAAATATAAGGAGATTTTCAACAGCGATGCCGAGGAATACGGAGGAACCGGCTTTATCAATCCGCGGCTCAAACAGTCAAAGAGGATAAAGTGGGATGGCAGGCCGAATTCTATCGAATGCCGTCTGGCGCCGCTGTCCATACAAATTTTCCATTGCGCTAAAACACCGGGCAGGCAAAAGAAAAAATAACAGAGGGACGGAATAAGAAGAAAACAGAAGGGGAATACTGGGTCATATGATATCCTGCGGGAAGCTGCAAAGGAGAGGTTACCATGTGTACAGCGCTCACGTATCAGACAAAGGACTTTTACTTTGGACGAAATTTTGATTTGGAATTTTCTTATAAAGAAACGGTAACGATAATGCCCAGAAATTTTTTGCTGCCCTTTCGGGAAACCGGCGACCTGCCCAACCATTATGCCATGATTGGAATGGCGTATGTGGTGGAAAACTATCCTCTGTATTATGATGCGGTCAATGAAAAAGGACTGGGGATGGCGGGGCTTAATTTCCCGGGAAACGCCGTATATAAGCCGAGGGAAGAAGGGCGGGATAATATTGCCCCCTTTGAATTTATCCCCTGGGTTCTCGGCCAGTGCGCCACGCTGGCTGAGGTGCGCAAATTATTGGAAAAGATAAACCTCGCTGACATCTGCTTCAGCAGGGAGCTGCCTTTGTCCCCCCTGCACTGGCTCATAGCAGGAAAGGATGGCGCCATCGTTGCAGAAGCGACAGATAACGGATTAAAAATATACGATAATCCGGTGGGGGTCTTAACCAATAACCCCCCTTTTGATACCCAGATGCTTTTTTTAAGCCATTACAGGGGGCTGACTTCGCAGCCGCCCCAAAATCAGTTTTGCGGGGATTTAAAGATGGAATCCTACAGCCGGGGAATGGGAGCTATGGGGCTGCCCGGAGATCCGTCCTCCGCCTCGCGGTTTGCCAGGGCGGCGTTTACGAAGATGAATTCAGTTTCGGGAGAGTCGGAGTCGGAAAGCATCAGCCAGTTTTTTCATATCCTTGACTCCGTTATCCAGCAGAAAGGCTGCGTCCATCTGGGAGAGGGCAGATATCAATTTACGATTTACAGCGCCTGTTGCAATGGCGACAAGGGGATTTACTACTATAAGACATACGAAAACAGCCAGATTACGGCAGTGGATATGAACCATGAAAATCTGGAGGGAAGTAATCTGACCCTCTATCCATTGATAGAGAGCCAGCAGATCAACTATCAGAATTGACGGTATTATCGGTACGGCGTCAATACGCCTTCTTCCATTTTATGATTTTTCGCGCCAGACGGTAAACCGGTCCCTCTAATTTCTTTTTGGCGTTTTTTAACTCGTTCCGGATTTCAATATGCTGGGGACAGTGGGATTCACATTTGCCGCAGCGGATGCAATTGGAGGCGGCAGAGGAATCCCTCCGCATAGCCGTTCACATAATATATTCTTTGAGAGCCGTAAATTTCCCCTCGGTATAATAGCGGTTATAGGAGGCAAAGGTACCCGGTATATCCACGTTTTTCGGACATGGCATACAATAGCCGCAGCCGGTACAGCCTACCTTCATCTTTGCATTAATGGCGGATACCACCTCCTGCAGCATAGCTTCATCCGCCTCTGTCATTTCTCCTGCTTCAACGGAGGAAGCCGTTGCGGCATTATCCTCTACCATTTCCACTGAATTCATCCCGGAAAGGACGCAGGTTACCTCCGGCTGGTTCCAAAGCCACCGCAATGCCCACTGTACCGGGGAGTGCTTTACCGGATACTGCTCAAAAATGTGGCGCGCTTTTCCGGAAGGCGGTTGGCGAGCCTGCCTCCCCGCAGGGGCTCCATGATGATTACCGGAAGTCCTTTTTTGCCGGCATAATGCAGACCCTTTCTTCCCGCCTGGGAATTTTCATCCATATAATTGTACTGAATCTGACAAAAATCCCAGTCATAAGCATCTAAAAGCTGACAAAACATATCGGCGTTTCCATGGTAGGAAAATCCGATCTGGCGGATAGCGCCATTCTGTTTTTTTTCTTCCAGCCATTCTAATATTCCCAGTTTTTTTAACCGTTCCCAGGTCTGCACATCTGTCAGCATATGCATCAGATAATAGTCAATATAGTCTGTCTGCAGACGTTTAAGCTGCTCCTTAAAATAAGTTTCCATATGCTCCCGATCCTTTAATAAATAATGGGGAAGCTTGGTGGCAATTTTTACTTTATCCCGTATGTTGTTTTTTTGCAGGATTTTGCCGAGGGCAATTTCACTTCCGGGATATACATAAGCCGTATCGAAGTAATTTACCCCGGCGTGAAAAGCAGTCATAATCTCGCGTTCTGCCTTTTCCAGGTTGATTTTCCCCCCGCTCTGGGTAAACCGCATACATCCGTAGCCTAAAATAGAAAGTTCGTTCCCGTATCTATCCTTGCGATAATTCATAACAGCCTCCGTTTTTTTTGCCATTATACCACAGGGAAAAGAAAATTTACAGGGAAAATACACAGAAAAAAACGGCAAAAGAATTTCTTTTCTTGCGGCGTTCCTTGTGTTATACTTATTTCAGAAATATTACATAAAGGGATGATCGAAATGAAACTTATTTTACTGATTGATGACAGTATGATTCAGCTTAGGACATTAGATGTGCTTTTGAAGCACAAGTACAAAACGATAATGGCTACCTCTGGCATCGAGGGGATTAAGATTGCCCGGGATGAACAGCCGGATTTGATCCTTTTGGACTATGATATGCCGATTATGAGCGGAAAGGAAACATTCCGGAAATTAAAGGAGCACGTGGAAACTAAGAAGATTCCTGTTGTTTTTCTTACGGGAGTGGATGGGAGAAAGGATGTGGAAGAAGTCCTGAAATATCAGCCCCAGGGCTATCTGTTAAAACCGGTTAAGCAGGAACGTCTGCTGGAAACGATCCAGAGCATATTGTGTGAATAATCATCCGCCCCGGAAAAGGTTAAAATAGGAGAGAGAAAGATGCCGCAAGATCAGATTCCAAAAAAGGAACAAGCGCGAATAGAGAAAGTCATGCTGTTGTTTTATTTTATCTGCAGCCTGGCAATGACGTTGATTTCCCTGAAATGTGGATGGTCACTTTGGTTTGCCCTGTTTACGGATGCAGGGTGGCTTTTTGGCCTTATTTTGTACTGCGCAAAAATCCAGACATACTACTTCCGCGCCTGCGTGATGGCATGCCTTATGCAAATGGGGATCATCCTCTGGTCTGTATGCACGGCGAGCCTGGCTATGACGGTTCCTGTGATTTCGATGTTTGTTGTAGTTTTAGTATTTTATGGCATACCGGAAATTGTCTACATAACCATTGCCGTGTCTGTTTTTCTATATATTTATCATCTCCTGATCCAAAAGACAGTAGATTTATCATCCGGAAATAAGATTTTCCAAACTTTGTTGGAGATTATTTCCGTTTTTTTTATCCAATGCGTGATCTACTTTTTGAATAAAAGCCGTAGGGAGAGCGATCAAAAGCAGAACCGGATGATAGCCTCTTTAAAAGAAGCGGAGCGGAGTAAGGACGATTTTATGGCAAATGTCAGCCATGAAATCCGCACGCCCATTAATACTATCTGCGGCATGAGTGAGATTGTACTGAGGGAGGAGCTGCCGGATCAGGTACGGACGGATGTTTTTGATATTCAGACAGCCGGGCGCAATTTACAGTCTATTGTCAGCGATGTGCTGGATTTTACGGAAATGCAGTCCGGGAAAATGGTTTTAGTAGAGGAGGCGTATAACATTACCTCCACCATAAACGATGTTATCAACATGTCCATGGCATGCAAAAACGATAAGCCGATTGATTTGGTCGTAGACTGTGACGCGGGCATTCCCAGCGGACTGATTGGCGACGAACAGAAAATCCGCAGGATTATTATGAATCTTGTTAATAACGCCATGAAATTTACCGTAGAGGGCTGCGTCAGCATTATGATCAATGTGCGCAAAACAGAGTATGGCATTAATCTAATCGTGCGGGTAAAAGATACCGGCATCGGGATGAAGAAAGAGAGCATGGAGAAACTGTTTACCAACTTTAATCAGGTAGATACCAGGCGAAACCGTCAAAAGGAAGGCGTCGGTCTGGGGCTTGCCATTTCGCAGGAGCTGGTGGATATGATGGGAGGATTTATTACGGTTTCCAGTGAGTTTGGCAAGGGAAGCGAGGTTCAGTTTGTGATCCCTCAAAAGGTGACAGACCCTACGCCGATAGCGTCGGTTCGGAACCGGGAACAGATTAATGTGGCGATTTATGTTGATATGGAGCGGTATGACCGCCCCGAAGTGCGGGAGGCTTACAGCCGCGTCATTTATCGGATGATCGCCCAGCTCCGGGTAAAGAGCCATGTGTGCCAGAATTTGGAGGAATTAAAGAGGAGGGCGCAGCGGGAAGCCTTTACCCATATTTTTATCAGTATAGAGGAATATGAAGAGGATAAGGAGTATTTTGACACACTGTCCGAAACCACGCGGGTCGTTACGATTCTGGAGCGATTTAATGATGCCAGAGTTTCCAATCCGAGAATCCGGCGGCTGTATAAACCATTCTTTATTCTGCCGATTGTTATGGTGCTGAATGATGAGAAGATGATACAGGGAATGGATGCCGGTTATGATTATCGGAGCAGGTTTATCGCGCCGGAAGTTAATGTGCTGATTGTGGATGATAACCTAATGAATATCCGTGTGCTGGAGGGTCTGCTGCGTCCTTATGAGATCATGGTGGCGATGGCGACCAGCGGGGCGGAGGCATTGGAGAAAATTGACAGTATGGACTATGACGTCGTATTTATGGACCATATGATGCCGGAGATGGACGGAATCGAAACCTTACAGAGGATCCGCCAAAAGCAGGGGAACTATTTTAAGAAGATTCCGGTTATTGCGGTAACCGCAAACGCCGTTGGCGGCATGAGGGAAGTGTTTTTAAAGGAAGGATTTCAGGACTTTATCGCAAAGCCAATAGAAGTATCGGTATTAGAGCGTGTATTGCGGCGGAATCTGCCGCAGGAGAAGCTGGTTCCTGTACAGGAGGATAACGGCAGTAAAACAGTGAAAAAAGAAAAAAAGGCATCCGGGGCAAAAAACGGGGAGAAGCCTTCGGAAAGCCGGGAGGATGGAGCCCGTTATACGGATCTGCCGCCGGAAAGTTTTAATGAGCAGCTGGGGATACAGTATTGCGGCGGCCCGGAAAATTATATTGAGATCTTGCGCCTGACCGGTGATGCCGGCAAAGAGGACCAAAAGAACATTGCCGGGCTTTATGAAAAGAAGGAATGGAAAGGCTATGCCACTCTTGTCCATGCCCTGAAAAGCACAATGCTCAATATCGGCGTGGAGAAGCTGTCCGGTATGGCGAAGGAGCTGGAGCGCGCTGCCAAGAGCGGCGACGAGGAGTATATTTTGGAGAACCATGAGGCGATGATGCTTGAGTACACCCGGATATTGCAGCTGCTTAACGGGAGCAAGACGATTTATCCATAGAAAATATTAAAATACGGGTGCAGAAATTTATGCCGCCAGATTATGGGGCAGAATGCGAGGGTATGATGCGTAAAAAAATCATAAAACTACTTTACAGAGATGTTTCGGATATGAGGGAAAGGATATTCCGTTTGGTTTTAATCGTAGGGATGATTGTGTCCTTTTTTGCCCTTGTGGCGGGAATGGCGCTGGAAAATCCCCTCAGCAATGCCATTCCGATCTTTGGCCTGCTCCTCATTATCCTGATCGCAATGGTGGCGACCTTCCGGTATCACAAGGTAGATTTTGCTTCCAGCATATTTGCTGTTTTTATTATCTGCGGTATTTTCCCCCTTGTGTTTTTCTCCAGCGGGGGTATTAATGGCGGCGCTACCACCTGGTTTGTGCTGGGGCTGCTCTATATTTTTATTATGTTCCGCGGAATTAAACTTGCTATTTTTCTTTCTCTGGCAGTTTTGGCGGATATCGGCACTTATGTCATTGCCTATAATCATCCGCAATTAATCGTATCGCTCGGCTCAAAATCTGCTATTTACTATGATTCTCTTTTTGCCGTCATAGCGGTAGGCGCGGCGGTGGGGCTCATCATGCGGTTTCAGCTTTATTCGTACGAGAAAGAGCGTGAACGAACCCTGCGGCAGAAGATGGAGATTGAAAAGATCATTAAGTCCAAGGATGCCTTCTTTGCCAATATGAGCCATGAGATCCGGACGCCGATCAACACCATCATCGGTTTAAATGAGATGATACTGCGGGAGGATATTTCCGATGAAGTAGAAGAAAATGCGCTAAAGGTAAACAATGCCAGTAAAATACTTCTGGCTCTGATCAATGATATTTTAGATTTTTCGCAGATTGAGAGCGACCGAATGATAATCGTCCCGTCGGAATACCGCACGAGAGAGTTATTTGATGATGTCATCGGGCTGCTGCAGCTGCGCATGAGCGAAAAAAATCTTGAGTTTTATATTAATATTGACAGCAGCCTCCCTACGGTATTACGGGGAGATGAGATGCGTATTAAACAGATCCTTATCAATTTATTGACGAATGCGGCGAAATATACCCAGAAAGGTTCTGTAGCGCTTTCCGTCCAGGGAGAGGCGCTGGAAAACGGCAGGGAGCGGCTGACTATTTCTGTTTCCGATACCGGTATTGGCATTAAAAAAGAAGATCTGGAATCCTTATATGATTATTTCAAGAGGATTGACAGAGAAAAGAACCGTAAAATTGAGGGGAGCGGACTGGGGCTCGCCATTACAAAACAGCTGGTCAGCCTGATGGGAGGCACCATCCGGGTGGACAGCATATATAGAAAAGGCTCCGTATTTACGGTAATTTTGGATCAGCCGATCGTAGACGGCAAGCCAATGGGCAATGTAAATTATCTCAAAAAGATCCAGCGCAGGGAACGCAGGCATTACAAGCAGAGCTTTGAGGCGCCGCTGGCTAAAATTCTTCTTGTGGACGATAATGAAACGAACCTGCTCGTTCTTAAAAAGCTGCTGCGCGCCACCAAGGTTCAGATTGATACGGCGAGAAACGGGGAAGAATGTCTGGAAATGGCAAAGAAAAAAATATATCATGTCATTCTACTGGACAGTATGATGCCGGGGATGGATGGAACGCAGACCCTGAAAGCGATCCGCCGTCAGGAGAGCAGCATAGGGTATCAGACGCCGGTCATTGCAGTAACAGCCAATGCATCGGCCGCAGACCGGCAGAAATATTTTGAGAGCGGTTTTGACGGTTATCTCGCCAAGCCGGTAGAAGGAAGCCTGCTGGAGGCGGAGATTTTGAAATTCCTGCCGGAGGAACTGATCGAATACCGCATAAATGCGGAGGAATACAATAGGGCGGCGATTCCGGAGGTAATGCACCGGAAACGGAAAAAAGTACAGATTTCTACCGACTGCGTCAGTGATTTATCCAGAGAATATATTGAGAAATATGATTTGAAAATAATTTATTCCTATATTGAAACAGAACGGGGGGTTTTCCGTGATACGCTCGAGATTGATTCGGACAATCTGTCGCGCCATTTATCCCACAGAGGGAGCCGGGCGCTTGCTGTCAGCGCATCGGTAGAGGAGTATGAAGCCTTTTATGCGGAGGCGTTGACAGAGGCAGAGGATCTGATTCATATTTCCATGGCGTCCGGCGCCGGCGACAGCTATCACAATGCCGCCCTGGCAGCCGAAGGTTTTGACCATGTGCATGTGATTGACGCGGGGCATATTTCCTGCGGAGAAGGATTGTTAGTGCTTTCTGCGGGC
The DNA here is from genome assembly GCA_947628225.1 of uncultured Lachnospiraceae bacterium. GTDB lineage: Bacteria > Bacillota > Clostridia > Lachnospirales > Lachnospiraceae > Eubacterium_F. The sequence continues at coordinate 33,199 of CANQYY010000013.1, read as the reverse complement.
CGCCTGATTCGCAATGGCTGCAATCAGGTCGAGGAGATTTGCCGTGAAATGGAGATCCTGAAACAGCAGATTGAAACCTCGTTTTTGATGCCGAGCGTACAGAGCTATTATGCCAGCGGGCATGGGGGCAGATTGTTGGAATTATCCTGTGAAATGTTTAATCTGCATCCTATAGTGCGCATACACCAGAGCAATGCCAGAATAGCGGGCTTCCGCTCCGGGAATCTGGATAAAGCGAGGAAACGGTTTATCCACAGAAAGCTGCGCAAAAAGAACAGAATCGATAAGAGAGTTGTCTTTATCACCCATGCGGGCTGTACCTTCCGGGAGCAAAAAGAATTTGTTGATGAAGTATTAAAACATATTCCGTTTGAGAAAGTCATTGTGGAAAGGGCTTCGGTATCCTGCGCCAGCAACGGGGGGCTTGGCTCTATCGGATTAGCCTATTTAACAAAGGTGGATGGAGAAGAGTATAGTAAGCTGGGATAAGCAGGGGAAACCATTACTGCGAAGGGGCGTTGGTTTCCCATTTTCCTGCTTCCTTTATGCGGTAATTATCCATAAGCCTTATGCAGCCCGCCACATCGGTTTCCTTTTGGAACATGCTGACAAAGGCGGAAGCCATATCATCCGCGCTGTAGCCGGCAATTCGGGAAGCGGCAGTGGACACACGCTCATTTTTCCGAATGGAGGCGCTGGCGTCTGTTACCATCTTTGACTGGATATTGGTCGTCTGTCCCTTGAAACAATTTACCGTGGAAATTCCGTCAAATGCGATATTATAATTTTCTTTTTGGGCACAAAATGACAGAAACTCCAAGGCGGCTTTTAATTGTCCGCTGTTTTTGTTGACCATCATCATATTCAGATTGCCGCCCTCATAGGTGCCTTTATCCGCCGTATTCATAAATATGGGCATTAGGGCGAAATCATCCAGAGAATATTTCTCTCCCTTTTCAAAATCCGTATAAAACCAGGTATCCCAGATAAAAGTCATAACTGCCTTGCCGGAGCTAAGAGCCGGGCTGATATCGTCCCAGCCGTCTTTTAGGTAATCCGAGCCAAACCATCCCTTATTGGCGGCATCTGCGATCCATTGTGTCATGGCTTTTACCGCAGGGATATCTGCGAAAGTAATTTCCTTATTATTCAGCTTTTTAAGTAAGGACGGGTTATCGGCAAAAACCGGATCCAGACCGAATTGAATCATCCAGGAACAGCCGTCTGCCGGCCAGCAGATGGGCGTATAACCGGTATCGGAAAGAACCTGGCACAGGACGTTAAATTCTGCCTGCGTGGTGGCGGGCTTCAGTCCCAGGCTGTCTAATATGGTTTTGTTATAGTAACATCCGGAAACAGAATTTTCCCAAAAAGGCAGCCCCAAAAGGTGTCCCTCATTGTCCCGGCAGTAGGCGCGGGCGTTGTCCGTCAAGTCAGAAACCCAGTCTTCGTTATTCAAATAGTAAAAATTATCCGGAATATTGAAACGTCCTAAATCTGAATTATGAAAATGCAGAAAAATATCCGGGGCTTCGCCCTTCTCAAATTTTTCGGATGCCTCTGTTTCATAATCCTTATCTTCATAGGAAATAATGTCCAATTTATTTCCGGTGGATTTTTCATAGTGTTCAAAAATGTTTGTCATATAGCTTTTTTCCAAATCACTCTTTTTACCCATCAGCGTCAGGGTAATACCGTCCTCGTCCTGTCCGCAGGATGTCAGGAAAAAGGTTACGGCAAGCGTCAATAGTATGGTAAAATAAATTCTTTTCATTTATCGTTTCCTCCTTCTTTGGCGGCTGTAAGCCGTCCGACCAGCTCTCGGACGGCAGCCATATCAATCGGCTTGGCAAGATGTCCATCCATTCCGGACTCCATTGCATCCCGCACATCTTCGGCAAAGGTATTGGCAGTCATGGCTACAATAGGAATCGTTACTGCCTCGGGGTGTTTCGAGGCGCGAATCTGTCTGGTAGCCTCATAGCCATTCATTACCGGCATCTGCACATCCATCAGAATCATATCATAATGTCCGGGTTCTGAATGTTCAAACATTTCCACTGCTTCCCTGCCGTTTACTGCCAGTTCACAGTCCGCCCCTTCTAAATTCAGGATTTCTGACAGAATTTCTGCATTCAGCTCATTATCCTCAACCACGAGGAACAGCTTTCCTTTCAGCACGCTTTCTGTCATATTGCTTTCCTGTTCGGTCTGGTCAGAAAACAGAGGCTCGATCGTCTGCCAGAAGGTAGACGGGAAAAAGGGTTTTTGCATAAAGGCATTAATGCCTGCCTCTCTGGCTTCCGCTTCAATCTCACTCCAGTCATAGGAGGTTAAAACCAGAATAGGGACGTCCGTTCCCACCTGTTCCCGGATTCTGCGGGCAGTTTCGACACCGTTCATCCCCGGCATCTTCCAATCCAGCAAAATCACATGGAAATCCTCCTTTTGCTGATGTGCCGAAACAGCGGCATCCACAGCGTCAGAACCGTTTGTCACATAAGAGATATCCACTCCGGTATCGTCCATCATTTCTTTAATATTCAGGCAAACGTCCTCTTCATCATCCGCAACAAGAATGCGGGTGACACTTTCACAGACGCGAAGTTCCATTTTCCCCTGCTCCGGAAGGACAAAGGAAAGCTCTACCGTAAAGGTGCTGCCCTGCTCCGGCTGGCTTTTTACTTTAATAATGCCTCCCATTAAATCTACCATATTTTTTGTAATCGCCATGCCTAATCCGGTTCCCTGTATCTTATTGGTAACGGAACTGATTTCCCGGCTGAAAGGAGCAAAAATATGCTTCTGGAATTCCTCGCTCATTCCTATCCCGTTGTCCTGCACAACAAACCGCAGTTTGACATACTGCGGGGCAGCCTGGGGCAGCTTAGACACTGTAAATTTAATCTGGCCGCCGTCATGTGTATATTTAATCGCATTTGACAGCAAATTAATAAGAATCTGGTTCAGCCGCAGCTTATCGCCAATAATCTGCTCCGGCAGTGAACCCTGCACATGAATTTCAAAGGTTTGATTTTTCGCCTTTGCCTGTGGCATCAATATGATATTCAGCTCTTCTACAAGCTCCGGCAGGCTAAAGCAGTCTACATTTAACGATGTTTTCCCGCTTTCGATCTTGCTCATATCCAGAACATCATTAATCAGACCCAGCAGATGATGGCTGGACGCCGTTATTTTGCGGGTATACTCCCGCACCTTATCCGGCTGGTCCGCATCCTTCTCTAAAAGCATGGAAAACCCGATAATGGCATTCATCGGGGTGCGGATATCATGGGACATATTGGAGAGAAAATTACTCTTTGCCTCATTGGCGCTTTTGGCTGCCGCCAATGCGTCCTGCAGCTGCTGTTTCATCTGTTGTTCATCTGTGAGGTCAGACATGACAATAATATGTTTTTTTACATTCTGAATACTCATATGATAAATGGTTATGCGGTACCAGCGGTGTTCGCCGGTGTTTTGATGGATATATTCATATGTCCAGTATTTGCTGCCATAGAGTGGAATTTCTTCCAGTGTCTTTTGGGGAATTATAAGGCTGTCATTCACCGCGCATTTTTCTATCACCCTGATATTTTTCTGCGCTTCCTTCAGCGGGATGCCAAGCAGTCTTTCGATATTGGGGCTGATATAATCTACAGTCTGTTGTTCGATATTCAGCATTAAGAATATATCGTCTACGCTGTTGGAAAGGACGCTGAACATAAACTCCCTGTATTGGAGCTCCATTTTATTTTTATGAGATTGTTTGCGGCTGCGTCGGACAATCAGGGCAATCACAACTATCCCTACCAGAAGAAAAATTACAAGCAGGACATTAGTCGTCGTCTTTTGGACGGACAAGAAGCCGGCGCTGATAGCGCTCTGCGGCACAGCGCTCAGCAGAATATAATCCTGATAGCCGACAGGCTGGTACAAAATACAATAGCTGGTATCGCCTATTTTACACTGCAGCAGACCGGAAATCCCTTTCTTCCAGTTGTTGCAGAGCTCATCTACCGTTTCCTTATCCAGATGGGAGGCGCCTTTCAGATAGACCAGATAATTGTCAAATATATTGCCGCCGGTCTGTGTAGAGAGGAGCACGCTTCCGTCATTATGGATGACAAAGCATTTTGCCTTTCCGGAAAAAGCGTCCACATTCAGAGATTCCGACAAATCGGCATTCGTATAGCTGATGGCGATAGCGTCATAGCAAAAGCCTTTATATTTTCCCTGCGGCACGGGAGCGGCAAAAACCGTGACGTCCTGACCGGAAGACAAAGTCCCTCCATCCATAACCGGTTTTCCCTGATTCATAAGGCGGTTCCATTCTTCTCCCGGTGTTATCCGGCTCTTTTTGCCATCCGGCGTCATGCAGGTTTCATCCTTGGAAAAAAAGTAAAACTCAGAAAATCCCCAGTAATTCTGTTTCTTTTTTATAAAATCAGTAATCCAATTTTCTTTCTTATTTCCCAATGCGGCAAAAGAATCGCCCCAGCCCTCTAAAAGTCCCCAGTTTTTTTCAACAAAGGAGCCAAAGGAACGGTTTACCTGACCATATATTTCTCCCAGATGACCGGTGCTGTCCTTATAAATCCGCTGGGAAATAAAATGAAAATAGATAACGCCTATTGCAATGGCAGCAATGGCAGCGATGCCCATCAAAAATGACGGCATAAGCTTTCTAAACCATTTTTTCACTAAAACTACCTGCTTTCTTCAATAAAACAAAGTTTTCATTTGCAATAATATACCAATATTATTCTAACATGAAAATAAGGAGAAATCAATGAATACTTCGGTTTGGGAAGGGGAGTTGGAATGCCGGAATAAAAGAGGGGATGTTTTACTGTTATGGGCGGACAGCAAGGAATTTAAATTCATGTGGCAAATATCGTTGTGAATGTGTTATAATATTCATGGCGGTTGAGTTTCCTTTCTTAGAATGTTTTTTTGGTGATTAGCCTGTTTAACAAAGGCGGATGGAGAAGAGTATAGTAAGCTGGGATAAGCAGGGGGAACTAAAGATTATAAAGATTTATCCGATATAATTAGTGTGTCTTTCCTGCCCGGATGCGGCTTTCGGAAAGATTATTGATAAGCGGGGGAATGCCATATAAATAAAATTGCCATAAGAAAAGCAGAAATAACAGATATCCCATTAATCATGGGATTTATTAAAGAAAACTGGGATGAGAACCATATCCTTGCCAGAGATAGAAAATTTTTCGATTGGATGTATGTCGACCGCGACGGCTGTAATTTTATTATTGCGGTGGATGGGGACGGAAATATGCTCGGCATGGAAGGGGTTATCAAGTATAACAGCTCAGAGCATCCGGACCTTGCGGGTACCATGTGGAAGGTAAAAAAAAGCGGAAATCCGCAGTTGGGCATGGAAATCGGGAAAAAGATGTATGAAGTATATCAGGCAAGATGCGATGTGGCGCCGGGGGTCAACCGGAGAGCGATGAAAATTAATCAGATGCTCGGATATCTGTCGGCGCCTCTGAATCATTATTATATACCGGGAAAACGGCCGGAATACCAGCTTGCCGTGATAAAGAAAAGCTATGAAAGGCGGAAAGACCTTACCGATAAGAAGTTTGTATTTCTTAACGAGCCGGAAGATGTGGCAGCGGTTATTGACGATGAATGGCAGCGGGGAAAAGCCCCGTATAAGGACGCTCCGTATATTCTCCACCGCTATATGCGCCACCCTGTTTACCAGTACGAGATGATAGGCATACAGGATGCCGCCGGGAGGATCCGCAGTATAATAGTAGGCCGGGAAGTTTCCTGCCGGGGCGCTTTGGCTTACAAAATAGTGGACTATATCGGACACTATGAGGACTTAATGAATTGTTCTGCCTGTTTTTATGAGTTGCTGGATAACAGACAGTATGAATATATGGATTTGTATTGCTATGGGATTTCTGATAGTATATTAGAAAGCGCCGGCTTTCTGAAACGAATATCCGATGAAGTGGTAATACCCAATTACTTTTCGCCATTTGAGCGGAGAAATGTAGATATTTACTTTGTTTCATCAATTAGTGAAGGGCTGAATGTATTCCGCGGGGATGCGGATCAGGACAGGCCCGGCTGATATTAAACAGGAGGTATATGTTAGAATGTCTGAGAAAGAGAAACTGGAATTACTGGAAGAAATATTTGATGTGGAAGAACCATTGCAGACGGATATGGTATTATCGGAACTGGAGGAATGGGATTCTCTTACCACATTATCTCTTGCTGTTAAAGTAAAAGAACTCTATGGGAAAAACCTGACAGCGGATGAAATCAATGCCTTTGTCACTGTTCAGGACATATGCGGCTATTTGGAATAAAACAGAGAGGCTAAGGGTACGATGTACGGGAAATATGACAATATAAAAATAAAAGGAATTGCGGCGGCAGCGCCGAGCCGCGTCATTGATAATATAGCATGCGCCGAAAAGCTGGGAAGCCGGAGGGCGAAAAAACAGGTAATGCTTACCGGAATCCGCTGGCGCCATTGCGTAAGGGAAGGCCAGTCGGCCTCGGACATGAGCTGCGTATGCGCCGAAAAGCTTTTGGAAAAGCTGGGCTGGGACAGAAAGGAAATACGGGTTATTGTAAATGTCACACAATCCCCGGATTTCCATACCCCTTCTACGGCAATGATAATACAGAAACGTCTCAGAATAGGGGAGGATTGCCTTGCCTTTGACGTCAATCTCGGCTGTACGGGATATGTGAGCGGGCTGCAGATTGTTTCCGCCCTGTTGCAGAATACGGGGGGAAAAGGGCTGTTGCTGGCCGGGGATGGCAAATATTCGGAAATGGCGGAAGTGCCAAGCACAGATTCTCTTTTATTCGGCGATGGCTCCAGCGCCACTGCCATTGAACTGGAAAAGGGGAATCCGATGTTTTATGCCCAGAAGACGGACGGGACGCGGCATTCCCTTTTAAGCGTCGCTCTGGATGGGACGCTGACGATGGATGGCAATGCCGTACTGCTGTTTTCCTTAAATGAGGTATGCCAGAGCATTAAGGAATTTAAGGAGCATTTTGAAATTCCGGAGGAAACGATTGATTATTATATTTTACATCAGGCACAAAAACTGATTTTAGATGGAATCGGAAGGGAATGCGGAATTGACGGAAAGAAAATACTGACTTCGTATGAGGAATATGGGAATACATCGACAGCAACCTTACCCGTTACGATATGCGCCAATATAGAAGAACTTCAGAAGAAGAAAAAAGCCAGGCTTTATCTGTGCGGCTACGGAGTAGGGCTGGCGTGGTCAAGCGTAGCGCTGGATCTTGATACCGATTGCATTATGCCAATAGAAATAACAGATTATTGTTATAACGATTTATAGGGGGTCTTTTATGAAGGGAAAAAAAATTCTTATAACAGGGGCGTCTTCAGGGATTGGCAGGGAGTCCGCCCTTTACCTTTCCTCTCAGGGAGGGGAGGTTATCCTTGTAGGGCGAAATGAGGACAGGCTGAGGGAAACGGCGTCGGCGATTGGAAAAAATGCCTGTTTCTTTCCCTGCGATCTCCGGAAGCTGGGAGAGATAGAGAAAATTTTTGAATTTTGCGCCAGCCGGGAAATCCTGTTAGACGGCATGGTTCACTCGGCAGGACTCGCGAATCCCACCCCGGTCCGCGCTATATCGCCGGAAAATGTGGAAGAAATAATGCGGGTAAATTTTCAGGCTTTTGTAGAGCTTGGAAAACAATTTTACAAAAGAAAGTATTCGGGGGAGGGTTCCTGCATCATAGGAATCTCATCGCTGGCTGCCGTCCGGCCATCTAAGGGACAGGTTGCTTATGCTCCCTCGAAGGCCGCCTTAAACAGCGCCATGGAGGTTATGGCGCAGGAGTTTCTAAAAAGGAAAATACGCGTAAATACGATTATGCCATCGTATGTGGCAACCCCGATGGTTTCTCAGGATGCCGGATTTGGGATGAACCAGGGGATTGACAAGATGCCGCTCGGGGTTATCGACCCGAAGCAGATAGCGTATTTAATCGAGTTTTTACTTTCGGATAAAGCAGCACATATTACGGGAGCTGCCATACCGGTTACGTCCGGTGTTTAAAAGATAGGAGGAAGGAAGATGAGCAGAGAAGAAAAGTTAGAGATCATCGCAGATATTCTGGAGGTCGAGGCAGACGAATTAGAGGAGGATATGGTTTTAGAGGACTTTGAAACCTGGGATTCCGTGGCGGTTTTATCCGTGATCGCCATGATGGATGAAAAGTTTGGCAAATATCCGCATGCTTCGGAAATCAGACAATATATCAGGGTCATTGATTTAATGAATAACATGGAAGAATGAGAATTGCTTATAACATTTTGAAATGGAGATTACTATGAATAATCCAATGGAACTGTCGGGAAAACGAATATTGGTAACAGGAGCATCGTCCGGAATCGGGAAAGCGGCGTCGGTGCTGCTAAGCCGGCTGGGGGCTTCTGTTGTTTTAACGGGCCGGGATGAAAAACGGTTAGAGGAAACATGCCGGAGCATGGAGGGGGATAAACATACGGTTGTCCCACTGGAACTGAGAAACTTTGACGAGTATGGCAGACTGTTCCAGACCGTCCGCAGCACGGGGGAAAAATTGGATGGATTGCTTCACTGTGCGGGAATAGCAAAGATAATACCCATCAAGGCGGCGTCCTTAAACAATATCCGGGAGATGTTTGAGGTAAACTTTATTTCTTTTATCGAACTTGTCCGGCATTACAGTAAAAAGAATAACAATAACGGGGGGAGTATTGTCTGCCTGTCGGCGCATAATGCTCATTATCCCCAAAAATGTATGAGTATTTATGCCGCCACAAAAGGGGCGCTGGAGATGGCGTCAACTTCGCTGGCAGTAGAATTGTCCGATAAAAACATTCGGGTAAATACGATCATACCGGGACCGATTGCTACGCCAATGGCGGGTTCCTTTGTAGAAATGGCGGGAGAAGAGGAAAATATCGTAATGCGCGCCCTGATGCCGATAGGGGAGCCGGAGGATGTTGCCAATATGGCAGCCTATCTGCTGAGTGATGCCGCAAAGTTTATTACGGGAAGAAATTTTTATGTGGATGGAGGCAGATTATAATGAAACGAGATGCTAACCTCAGGTTGTTCCAGAGCAGAGATAAGTCGTGGGTAACCTATGGCGGACTGGTACAGGCCATGCGCAAGGTCAGGGCGGATGACTGCGAAGTGCTTTTAATTCATACGGACTTGTCCTTTGGGCTGCCAAACCGGGAATTGAAAAGAAAAGAATTGATGGAGATTTTATACGATGCGATTTGCGAGCTGGGTGTCGATACCCTCGTATTCCCGACTTTTACCTTTAGCTATGGAAACCGGGAAGATTATGATGTCAGAAATACGAAATGTAAAATGGGAATGCTCAATGAATATGCAAGAAAAAGAGAAGATGCCGTCCGCTCCGAAGACCCTTTGATGTCGGTATGCGTGATCGGTTCCCACAAAGAACTGGCGCAGATAAGCGGAAATAAATCCCTGGGAGAGGGAAGCTTTTTCGACCGCTTTCATCAGACGCCAAATGCGCGGATAATGTTTTTAGGTGCGGAATTGGCACAGTGCCACACCCATATGCACTATGTGGAGGAAAAGCTAAGGGTGCCGTACCGCTATGATCTGGAATTTCAGGGACACATTATTGATAAGGACGGGAATATAAGAGAGGATAAACATATTCTGTATGTAAAATACAGAGATGTAGCGCCCTGCGTACCGCCTTCCTTTGAAAAGGAGCTGATAGACCAGGGTCTGTTTTTGAAGCAGAAGTTGGGCGACTCCTTTGTATCCTGTTTTACAGAAAGCGCAGCATACGATAAAGCGGTAGAATGGCTGACAGGGGATGTGAATTGTTTTCTTGCAGAACCATATGACAGCAAGCCGCTTGTAAAAGAATATTCATATGGAAATGTTACGACAGTTCAATAGGAGGAAAAGCGTGTATAAATCGATTTTAGATTATTTCGAGGAAACAGTTTTAGCAAATAAAGAAAAAACGGCATTGCTTCATCGGGATGAAACCTGCACATTTTCTGAATTGTGCCGGAAGGGAAGGCAGATGGGAACCTTTCTCTCAGAGCAGCTGCCGGGGACGGGGTCCCGCCCCATCGTAGTTCTCCTTCCTAAATCGATGGATGCTGTCGTGGCGGACATCGGTATTTTGTATAGTTCCAATGTATTTAATAATCTGGATATTAAAACTCCGGCGCAGCGTCTGCAGAATATTATCCGCCAGCTGGAGCCGGCAGCGGTGATCACAAATGGAAAGTACTTTGATTTGATTGACTGGGAAACATACGGAATGAAAGCGGTCAATATGGATTTGCTGGAATTTGGAGAATTGCCTGTCAGGGAGGAACTGCTGCAGGAAAAACGGGAGAAATTAATTGATACAGACCCGTTTTGCATTATTAATACATCCGGCTCTACCGGAACGCCAAAGGGAGTTGTGTTAAACTACCGCAGTTTTTTTGATTTTATGGCATGGGCGGTGGAAACCTTTGGTTTTAACGGCGAGGAGATAATCGGGGCGTTATCCCCCATTGTTTTCGATATTTATGATTTTGAAATATGCCTGATGATGATGAAGGGAGCTTCGATTGTCCTGCTTGACAGTACGCTGGGGGTTTTCCCGGCGAAGCTTTTAATGGAACTTCGGGATAAAAAAGTAAATTTTCTGTTCTGGGTTCCTACCATTATGGTCAATATTGCCAATATGGATCTGTTGGAGAAGATTCCGCTGCCGGATATAAAAACCGTGTGGTTTGCGGGGGAGGTATTTCCGACCAAACAGTTTAATTACTGGAAAAAGCATATGCCTCAGGCAGTATTCGCCAACCTCTACGGGCCGATTGAAATAACCCTTGATTGCATCTATTATATTGTTGACCGGGAGTTTCAGGATGATGAGCCTCTGCCGATTGGAATACCCTGTAATAATACAGATATCCTGCTGCTTTCCGAGGAGGATAAGATTTGTGAAAAGGGGCAGGAGGGCGAAATCTGCGTCAGGGGGACGTCCTTAGCCATGGGATATTATAATAATCCGGAAAAGACGGCGTCTGTCTTTGTGCAAAACCCGCTCAATCAGGCATATCCCGAATTGATTTACCGAACCGGCGATATTGCGGTATATGGGGAAGACGGGCTCATCCATTTCAAGGGAAGGAAGGACAGTCTGGTTAAGCATCAGGGATACCGAATCGAGCTGGGTGAAATTGAGCATGAAATTGTAAACAATTTAAAGCTGGTTTCTAATTGCTGCGTAGTGTATGATAATAATAACAAGCGCATCGTACTGTTTTATGAGGAGGGCAGGGTACCTGAACTTGAAATCCGGAAGGCTCTTGAAAAGTCCTTCCCGCGGTATATGGTGCCAACCGCTTACCATGTTATGGAGGAGCTGCCGCGAAATACAAACGGGAAAATAGACCGTCTAAAGTTATCTCATATGCTGAGTGAATAAAAAAGAAAAGAGGATGATAAAATGGAAAAGATCATGGAAATTTTGAAAGAAATCCGGCCGGAATTTGATTTTGGCGCCAGTGGGAATTTCATTGAAGATGGATATTTAGATTCTTTTGATCTGGTAACTTTAGTGTCAGAACTGGATTCTGTATTTGACATATCGATTGACGGGCTGGATATCGTACCTGAAAACTTTGAAACACTGGAAGCGATTGCCGGTGTTGTAAAAAAGAACGGAGGAGCGATATGATTACCTCCTTTCGCGGGAAGAGAATTTCGGGAATCCTCACGGTTATGCCTGAAAATGAATACGATTATGACGAGGAAACAAAACCGTTCGCCAATCTACAGACTAAAAGATTAAAAAAGATCATGGGCTTTGGAAAGAGGAGAGCAGCCAAAGCGGACTCCACGGTTTCTGATTTTTGCATATGCGGCATGAATTATCTGCTCGATAAAGGGTATCTGAAAAAAGAGGAAATCGGCGCTATCGTGGTTACCGGGCTGACCCCGGATTATTTTATCCCGCATGTGAGTAATATCATCCACGGAGAATGCGGCCTGCCGCAGGATGTGATCTGTATGGATATCCCGCAGGGATGCGTGGGATTCATGCTGGGCGCCCTGCAGGCGTTTTTACTGTTGGATGTGATTGGCGACAAAAAGGCGGTAGTGTTTAACAGTGATGTCCTGTGCCGAAAGGACAGAGAAACCCAGCTGTCTTCGGCATCTTTTGGCGGCGATGCCACGGCGGTCACGGTATTTGAAAAGGACAGCTCTGCCCCGGACATCTATATGAACCTCTATAACGACGGGACGCAGAGAGATGCCCTGATTATGCATGCCGGCGGTTATAAGATGCCGAGAAGCCCGCAGACGGCAGTCCCGGTGGATATAGGCGATGGGACTATGAAAAGTTATGATGAGCTGTGGATGGACGGTTCCCGGGTGTTTAATTTTGTGCAAAAAGAAGTTCCGCCCATGATTGATGAGATTTTAGAGTATGCCGGGGTAAAAAAAGAGGAAATCGACTGGTATCTGTTCCATCAGCCAAATAAATTTATGCTGCAAAAGCTCTCCGATAAACTTAACATACCATGGGAGAAAGTACCAATGAACGTGGTGGAAAATTTTGGGAACTCCAGCGGTTCTACTATCCCTGTCGCCATTACCCATAACCTGAGCCGCCTGCTGCTAAATAGCAGCTGCCGATGCTGTCTGGCAGGATTTGGGGCAGGCTTGTCATGGAGTTCCATGGTAATGGAACTTGGCAATTTGGACTTTTGCGAGATGATTATTTCAGATTATTGAGAGGGGACTTATGATAATTCTATTTTATATTGTGACGGCAGTGCTTGTCCTCCTGTCTTTTTTTGCCGGAAAGCTGTATGAAAATTTTATCTGCATCAATGCGCCGGAAAACAAGTCCATGTATCAGAACAATCTGTTGAAAGAATGGGAAAAAGAAAATTTAATGGTAGGCAGGAAGCTGGATTCCTATTTTATAAACAACGGATATAAAAAGATTGTGATATACGGCGTAATGGGTCAATATTATGAAAAATTCAGATACAGCATACGGGAGGAAAGGTTTGATAAAATCTATCTAATGGATGGGCAACGCAGAGGAAATCCAAAAAAATTTTCCGGAGCATATCTATCGGAAGGAAGATCTGGACTCCCTTGTTTACGATGCCATCGTCGTTACTTCCGTATCTCACTATATGGAGATATGCAGGGAATTGAAAAACGTGCGGGGAGCCAAAAATATTCTGGCCTATGCCGACTTAGTCTTTCATGCGTATAAAGAAACAGATAATTTGGAAACGGAGAGAAAAGATGAAACATGATCAGTTGATGTCATTTATCCATGCATTGCGTAAGACAAAAAAGAAGCTGGTAACAAATTATTACCTGACCTACCAGAATTCACAGCAGGATTTTGAAACCTGGATTGGGGAAAACTCCGTTGTTTTTTGCGTACAGGAAGAAAATCTGGTCCGCTGCTTCTTTGCCTCTACCGATATGGAGGAGCTAAACCATTTATTGGCAAATGTCCCCGAGGGGGCTGTTATGGATTATATATCGCGGGAAGAGATGCGGCAGTTCCCGTGGGTGGATTCCGGGATATTTGAGCATTATACGACTTTAATGCGCCATACAAACAGCAATTTTTCGGAAGAGAGCCCAAAGTCAAAGAGAAGCTTATTTTTAGAGCAGTTTTATGATGAAAGCATCGGGGAATTTGCCCGGCAGGAGGATGCAGAGGAACTGTATGACATGTTATATAAGATATTTGATTACCGTGTCAGCAGACTCCCGTCAAGGCAGCAGCTGTCAGATATGATCGATAAGAACTGGGTGCTTCTCTACCGGGAGAACGACAGAATCGTTGCTTTTTTAATGTATCAGATAGAAGGCAGGAAATATTACGGCTATCAGATTTATAACGAGGGGACGGCGGACATCACATACAATCTGGAAGTAAAAGCGAATAAATATGCCCGCGACCATTATCCGGTAAACTCTTCCTATGCCTGGATAGAAGTTGGGAACAAAGCGGCAAACGACAGAGTGGGCGCTTCTTTTGACGGGACATACGACTATATATTTATCCGGGGAAAAGGAGGGATATAGCTTATGGAGGATCCCCCAAATATATATGACTGTAAAGCATATGCCTGTTATCTGAAGAATGAGGAAAAGCTGTTAAAAAGTACCTCCGGCGGGGTATTTCAGGAGATAGCCGGCTCTGTGATCAGCCGGGGAGGGGTTGTTTTTGGCGCCGCATTAACAGATGATTTTGAAGTGAGGCATCAGGAGGCGGATACGTTAGCGGGGCTGGAAAAAATCTTAAAATCAAAATATGCGCAGAGTCAAATAGGAAATAGTTACAAAAAAGCCCGCCAATATTTACAGGACGGACGCCTTGTGCTGTTTTCCGGCACCCCGTGCCAGATTGCCGGACTGAAATCATTTTTAGGCAGAGAATACGACACCCTTTTGACAGTAGATCTGATCTGCCATGGAGTACCGAGTAATAAACTGTTCCGGGAACATATCCAATCCCTCAGCAGCCAATATGGGGCGATATACGATTTCCAGTTCCGGGATAAAGAAAATGGCTGGGATAAAATTTCGGTCAGCTATCAACTGGAAAAGGAAAAGAAAGTGGTAGCGGCAAAAGAAGATGCTTTTTATTATGGTTTCAGCTGTTACTATTTTTTGAGGCCGTCCTGTTATGAATGCCGTTACAGAAATCTGAGATCAGGCGCAGATATCACATTGGGGGATTATTGGGGAATCCAGTCATTCCATCCCGATTTTTGGAATGGGAAAGGAATCTCTGCTGTTATTGTAAAGACGAAAAAGGTAGAGAGAAAAAAATTTTATACCCTGTGGCAGAAGGGAGAGAGGGATCTGAAATCTATTTACCGGCGTATCGAACAATCGGGACCGACGGTAAAGATAGGGGTCATCGGCGGATATACTTCCCGGAAAGCCATTCTCCTTTGCTCCCGGTATGATTCTTCCATACAGATCGGATGGCATATCACGAACTCGGGGATTTCCAGCATGGTGGCGGACAGGACGGAGAAACCAATCGATATGGCGGGGCTTTCCTGCTCGAATGAATACCGGCAGCAGTCCCTGTTCCATGATATAAACAAATCCCTTCCGGATTATCTGGAAGAGGAAAGCGCCTATATCGTTATTGATTTTTTAGAAGAAAGATTCCCGGTTCTCCATATGGAAAACCATTTAACTGTTACGGAAAGCGAGGCGTATCAGGAAATAGGGGAGTTCTTCCCGCTGCGGGTCAGGGAGCGGGTTCCGATGCTGGATATGCCTGTTAGCGAATGGCAAAAGAACTGCCTTGCCTTTATCGCCCTGCTGAAGAAAGCAAAGAAGCCGGAGCAGATTATATTGAATTGCGTATATCTGACGGAAAATTGGGGCTATGACAGACCGGAGGAAAAATTCAGCGGCGCGCATGAAATCGAGGAAATCAACGCGAGATTAAAGGAATATTACCGCTTTTTTATTGAGAATTACGAGGGGATACATATAGTAGATATCCACGACGCCCGCACGGATTTTTGCGATAAATATTTCAATCTTGGCTGCGAGCCTGTCAATTATAATATGTTCCGGTACCGGCAGATGCGGGATAAAATACTGGAAGCGATGCAGCAATCAGAGGAGTTTACTTACGATAATGCAGAAGCGGCATTGGAAAGATATGTCTTTATCAGCGGGAGAGAGGATAAGGTAAGAGAGCTGGTTTCCCCTTATACGGATAAGGAGATTCCCACCGTTTTGGATCCGACGCTTGCCGTAGAAGAAACTTTTTGGGAAAAGGCCGCCGCCCCGCCTCTGATAGAGGGGAGGTATCTTTGCTGCTATATTCTGGGCAGTGTAGAGCATTACCGCCTGTCTGTTGAAAGGCTCCGGCGAAAATGCGGGGCTGACCGGATTGTTTTTATTAATACAGATACCATTGACGGCAAAACAAGACGATATTCGGACTATAGGATGCAGGATTATAAGAAAACGGTGGGACCGGCGGAATTTATATCACTGATCAAAAACGCCGCCGCAGTTTGTACGGATTCGTATCACGGAGTCTGCCTGTCGATTGTTTTTCAAAAAGATTTTTATGTTTTTGAGCGTGTGAAAGAATATGCGCTTGAAGATGAATACCGTTTCCGGGATCTGTTTGCCCGTCTGGGAATCGGAAACCGGATTATGGCAAATGACCGTGATATTGATATGGCTTGCGAAATTGACTGGGAGGCTGTGAGTGGAAAATTGCGGGAAGAGCGGGAAAAATCTATCCATTATTTGAAAAATGCGATACAATCTGTATGAGAAAAGGAGTGTTTACGGAAAATGGAGGCAAAAATTAAAGGGATTGAGATAGCCGGTATTTCATCCTGCGTACCGGCGGATTTTGAGATCAACCGGGATTTTTATTCTATTGCAGGAGAACGCAAAGTAAAGAAACAGATCCGCCTGACCGGTATCGATAAGAGACATGTTCTTACCGAATGGCAGCGCAGTTCGGATCTGGTAATGGTGGCCGTCGAGCGGCTGCTTGCAGAGCTCGGCTGGGAAAAAAGCAGTATCGGGGTTTTGATTTTTGTTACCCAGACAGGCGACTATGTTATCCCCTCTACGGCAGTCGCTTTACAGGACAGACTGGGATTAGACAAAAAATGTACGGCGTTTGATATAAATCTGGGATGTTCTGCTTTCAATTACGGATTGCATACAGCGGCCGCTATTTTAAATTCATCCGAAGATTACAGCAGAGGCATTTGCCTGATTGCCGACGGGGTAAAAGGACTTGCCACTTGTACGGCAATTCAGCCGGATTCTATTTCTTATTCTATGTTATCAGGCTCAGCCGGCGCTGCCATCGCCCTGGAAAAAAGAAAAGATGCCGGTATGCTGTTTTCAGAATTGTGCGACGGAAGCCGCTTTGACGCTATTGTCAAGAGAAGTATGTTTGTAGAAACACAGATGAAGGGCAATATGGTATTTGACTTTGCTATTAATGACGTATCGGATAACATCAATCAGTTTAAAAAGGATTACCATCTGTCGGAGGACGACATTGATTATTATGTGCTTCATCAGGCGCAGCAGCTTATAATCCGGAGTATCATGGATGCCTGTTCGATGCCGGAGGAGAAGGTTCTTATTTCTTATGATGAATATGGAAATACCTCCGGCGTTTCCGTTCCTTTGACTTTGTGCGCCAACAGAAAAATGGTATCCAAAAAGAAAAGAATCAAAGTCCTTTTCTGCGGATTCGGAGTCGGTCTTTCCAGCGGCATTACCTATCTGGAGATGGATACGGATCATATTCTGGATGTTACGGAAACCTCCGGGCATTATGATGAAGATAAGGAACCGGCGGGGAAATTAAGCGAACGGAAGATACTCCTTTTGGAGGCGGATACAGAGAGGGGCAGATTTTTCGCTTCCTTTTTTGATAAAATGTCTGCTTCTTTAGTATTATGCGGACATAAGGAAGATGCTCTGGTTGAATTACAGAAAAATATATTCTGGGACAGCGACATTATTGCCTGCCGGACGGAGGAGCAGCTGGTGGAACTTGCGGCCGAAAAGGGACTGCGGGTAAATGCTGTCATAGGCGATTCCAAAGCCCTTACGATAGCGGAGAAACTGGCGGCCCGTTCCTGCTTTGATGATACGGAGGAAGGCAGCGTGGTTGTTTTGGATGATATTCGGGACGGAATATCTGAGATAGATTTTAAAAAGGATGTACGATACAGGACGAATGTAGTAGAATATAATTCAGAATCTTTGAAATTTCCGGAGAGCGTTTCCATGGATTATATATGGCCAAAGGAATATTTTGAAGAAAATCTCCCACGGAATATGACGCGCTGCAGCTATTTAGCCTATGTGATATGCTGGCTTATGGATAAGGATTCTAAGATGGTAAGCCAATCCCGTATTGCCGTGAGGGAAGATTAGGGACTGATATCAGGATTTCTTATTGAGGAGGGGAAAATGAAAAAAACGATATTGATTACCGGCGCCACTTCCGGAATTGGAGAAGCGGCGGCAAGAAATTCTGATGCGGGCGAAAGGTACAGGTTAGTTTGTAAAACGGCAAATATAATTTGCTTTGAGTATAAAAATATTTAGGAGGTAGTGAAGATGACAATACAGGAAAAATTAAATGCGTTAGAGGAAATGTTGGAGCTGGATGAAAATACGTTATCCGCAGATGAAAAGCTGGAGGATATAGAAGAATGGGATTCCATGAGTAAGCTATACCTTGCTTCCTGGGTAAAAAAGAATTTACAGAGAAGGCTTTCCATTGACGAGGTAAAGAATTTTAAAACGGTACAGGATATTTGCGACTATATGGGTTGATGGGAAACTGCTTATAGTATCAGGAGATTTTTTATGCGGTTTGACAAAATTATATTAATTGGTTCCGGGAAAATCGCCGGCGACTGTCTGAAATGCCTTTTGCATCTGGTGGAGAAGGAAAAACTGGTCGTGATGGAAACATCGGACAGCTCTCTCTCGATGCTGGAATCCATATGCCGGCAGGAAGGATTAGCTTATGAGGCGGCGGCAACAGGGCGGAATCCAGGCGGAAGCGTTCCGGATAAGAAGCAAACAGAACAGCATATTTTAAACAATATCAGTGGTTTCTCCTCTTTAATCATCAGCGCCAATAATCGCTTTATATTCACTCCGGAGATTATTCATTCAACCGGGACTGAGATTATTAATTTCCACTATGCATTATTACCGCGTTACCGGGGGATGAATATTCCAACCTGGGTTATTTTTAATGGAGAAAAGCAGACGGGGATTACCTGGCATTATGTGAATGAGGAAATTGACCGCGGAAACATCATTGCCCAGAAGACAATCGATATCGGACCCTCTACTACGGCATTTGACATAACCCGCAGAGGGATGGCTCTGGCATTGGAGGCATTTGAGGAATTTATCGGCGAACTGCTAGAACGGCATCTTGAAGGGAAAAAGGTTGAGTACCCGGAGGATGAGCCGGTATATAGGAGTTCTGTTTTGCCAATGAACGGTATGCTCGATTTACAACAGCCCATAAAGGATATGGTACGCCTCCTCCACAGCTATGACTACCGGGGCATGGAAGTGGTCCCCAAACTGCAGACAGAGTACCGGGGGAAAAGATACCGTATTGAAAAGTACAGAGAAAAAGAGCCCGGGGGTGGGGAAAAGATAATGGAAATGCGGGAAAACAAATTACGAATACGGGCAGAGGGAAAGGAGATTTTGCTGTTTTTAAAGCAGCTCCCATCCTGAAAGGATGATAAAATAAAAAAAACGGAGAAAAATATGAAGATAAAAGATTTAGATTTATTAAATGATCCCAGGCGGCTCTTTGAGAAAAAGCAGTATTATCTCTACGGCGCGTCGGGCGGTGGAAAGAGAATGTCCCATCTTCTGGAAAAACTGAATATCCCTGTGGCGTCATTTATCGATTCCGATGAAAAAAAACAAGGGACCGTGTGGGAGGACCGTTCTGTCATTCCGCCACAGGCATTAAACGATATCGATCCTGCTAACGCCGGGATCATTATAGCTTCTTCTTATGCGAAGGAGATCATAGGCGCCATGGAGCAAATGGATTTGCCGGATTCTTTGGAGGTCTGCACCGGCTGGAGTGTCAGAAGGGCTATTTATTCTGCCCTGTGCGCGGATGCGGATTATTTGGATGAAACATTAAAAGAACAGGCGGCGGCTGTTTCTTCCCTGTGGGGGAAGCACCGGCATCTTTATATGCGCCGCCAGCTTCAACTGCCGGATGAAGATTTTATCCGTATGGTTTATGACCCCGATACGATTTTAATCTGCAATCCTACAAAAGTCGGGAGCAGGACGATTTATCGTTCCCTGCAGCAGCTCCATATACCGTGTATCCACACGCATTCCATCGCTAACAACATGGACTGGATGGATATGGCAGGCGGAGAGGAAAAGGAAAAAAGAAGGGAATGGAGAAAATACCTGATAAGGAGCCGCCAGTCTGTCCACGGCGCTCCCCTGCGTATCATCACAGGGGTCAGAGAGCCTGTTTCCCATGGTACTTCGCTGTATTGGCAGCTGCTGGATGAATTGTGCCTGAAGGAAAGCAGGGATTTCCAGACGATGCAGGAGGCCTGTCTGGAATTTATCAAAAAATTTACCTGGCTGCCTCCGGCAAAGGGGGAAATACCGGATCCCTTATACGGTTTTTACTCTGCATGCCGGAAAGGAAGAAAATATGGGATGGAATTTGACTGGTATGACCAGTGCCTGAAAAGGGAATTAGGAGTAGATGTATATGCATTTCCCTTTGACAGAGAAAAAGGGTATGCTATTATACGGACGGATTATGTGGAGATTTTTTTATACCGCATGGAAGATTTGAATAATCTGGAAAAGGAACTGGCAGATTTTGTGGGAAATTCCGATTTTCATCTGTTGGATGCCAACAGGAGCACCGATAAAGAATACCAGTTTGCCTATAAAGAATTTATGAAGACATTTAATCCCCCTCAGGAGCTGATAGATTTTTATTATAAGGGAAATCCGTATATGGATCATTTTTATACCGAAGAGCAGAAAAAGGAAATGCTCAAAAGGTGGTTCTGATTTTTATCATAAAGGATTTGGTTTCTCTTTATTCCGCTTGCAAAATTTACCTGACGGGTATAAAATAAAAACAGGTAAAATTTTACTGCATGAGGAGGTATATATGAGTAACAAAAATAGAAAAAAGAAAAAAAGGAGCCTGATCGTTTCGATCATGGTAATGAGCGCAGTTATCGTGGTTCTGACGGCTGTGATCATCGGGCTCAATGCGGTAGTATCGCTCCACTCCATGTCAGGTACGGCATATAATACCTATGAGGAGTCGAAGGATTCCGGATATAATACGGAGATTAAGTCGCAGGTGCAGTGTACGATCGCGATCCTCCAGGCGGAATATGACAAATTCAAGCAGGGGAAAAAGACAGAAGAAGAAGCGAAGAGAGATGCGAAGGAAACGATCCGCGTTATGAGATACCGCGACGACCAGAGCGGATATTTTTGGATTGACTCGACAGATTATACGCTGGTAATGCATCCGATTCTTACGGAGAACGAGGGGAATAACCGTTATGAGCTGAAGGATCCGAACGGCGTTATGATTGTGCAGGAGATTGTGAAGGTATGCCAGTCAGCCGAAAAAGGCGGTTTTAACGAGTTTTATTTTACGAAGGCAGATGGGGTCACCGTGGCGCCGAAGATCGCCTATTCCCAGATTTTTGATCCCTGGGGCTGGATTGTTTCTACCGGAAACTATATTGATGATATTGACCAGGCAAAGAACGCCACGAGGAATGAGTTGGATTCCATGTACAACAGCGTGCTGATAAGAGTCGTGATTGTATTTATCCTCACAGTGCTGATCGCGCTGGTCATTGCCTACATAGTAGGGCGCAGGATCATTGCCCCGCTCAAGACGATACAGTCCTTTGCCGGACGGATTTCCGAGGGCGATCTGACCCGGGATATTAATGTGAAACAGAGGAATGAGATCGGCCAGACAGCGGACGCCCTTCAGATGGCGCAGAATAATATCCGGCAGCTTCTGAGGGAGATCAAGAGCGTGGCAGACGGCGTAAACGACGTATTGAACCAGTTTGACAGCTCTTTCAATAATATGCGCGCTTCCATCACTCAGGTAAGCACGGCGGTAGAATCCATTACCGGCAATGTGAGCCGTCAGGCGGATTCCACGGATTCTGCCAATGGCGATGTAAGCGTAATGGCGGATAAGATTAAGCAGACCGAGAGTGAAGTGGACAGCTTAAACCAGAATTCAAAGGATATGAATAATATCAGCAAGCAGTCCATGGAAACACTGCAGCAGCTTATCACGGTAAATGATAATACCAGAAAGAATATCGCCGCCATGGCGGAGCAGATCAATTCCACGCATGAGTCGGTGCAGCAGATTCATATGGCGGCAAACCTGATTAACGAGATTTCCGACCAGACCAGCCTTCTGGCTCTGAATGCCAGCATTGAGGCGGCAAGGGCCGGCGAAGCAGGAAAGGGATTTGCCGTAGTAGCCGATGAGATTGCCAAACTGGCAAGCCAGTCCTCTGATTCCGTTGAGGAGATCAACCGGGTGGTAGAGGAACTCCAGAGCAATGCGACCAAGTCTGTGGAGGGAATGAAAGAAATCAATATTTCTGTGGAAAAACAGGTAGATACCTTGACAGAAACACAGCAGATTTTTATGCAGTTTAAGAATGAGCTGGATCTTTGCGAAAACTCGGTACAGTCTATTGACACTTTGACGGAGGAAGTAGAAAGACAGCGTTCCAGCGTTATTGAGTCGCTGTCCCTGTTAAATAACCTGGCGCAGGATAATGCGGCAGTGACACAGCAGACATCGGCTATGTCCACCGATTTGGCGAAAGTGGTAGAAGATTCCGCTTCTATTGTAAACGAGCTGGAGAGCAAAGTGACAGCGTTGATGGATAACATACACAAATTCAGAGTTTAAGGTTAATGTGCGGGGCGTTATGAAGATTACTTATATTGCCCATAGTGGTTTTTATGCAGACGCGGGTGATGCCGGATTCCTGTTTGATTATTATAAGGGGAAACTGCCGGATATAGAGGCTGGCAAGCCATTAGTCGTATTTGTCAGCCACCATCATCCCGACCATTATAACCCGGTAATATTCCGGCTGGCAGAAAAATATCCTTATGTAAACTATGTTATATCAAAGGATGTTTATCTCCAGCCGGTTTTCCGTGAATACCGGGAAAAGGGCGTAGAACTCACGGATAAAATCACGGTCTGCCGCAAAAACAGCAGGCAGGAGCTCCTGCTGCAAAACGGCAGGAAACTTTTGATCGACACCTTGTCTTCCACAGACGAAGGAGTTGCCTATCTTCTGGAATACGGGAATCGCAGGATCTATCACGCCGGCGATTTGAACCGCTGGGTGTGGAAAGAGGAGTCGAAGGCATATAACAACAATATGGAGAGTTCCTATCGGCGGGAATTGGAAAAACTGAGGGATAAGCCGATTGACGTGGCATTTGTCCCCCTGGACCCCAGACAGCGGGAGGAGGCCTTTGGAGGGCTGGAGCTGTTTTTGGAATATACAGACAGCCGTATCGTTTTTCCTATGCACTTCTGGACAAAATACAGAATTATCCGTAAGTTCTGCGAGGCGCATCCGGAGTATGAGGGGAAAATTGCCAGAATTGAGAAGCGCGGACAGAGTTTTGAGGTGAGGTGAAAAAAAAAACGGCGGAATTTTGTTTATGCTGGAATGGTTTATTATCAGGAGCAAAATACTAACGGTGAAAGAAAAGATTATACAAAAGAATACTATGAGAAATATTTTTATAACAAAATTGAAACATGATACAAACCATATGTTACAAAAACATAACATTTTGCATTGACTCTATACACTATTATGGTATAATAATAGTGTAAGGAGTGCTTTTGACTATTTGTGGTATAGAGCCAGTGTGGAGAAAGGAAGAAATGGAGGGATTGCTCATGAATGAAAAATTAGGCAGCCGTATCAGGGCATTGAGAAGCGCAAAAAATTTCACTCAAGAGCAGGTTGCTGACCAAATCGGAGTCAGCAGACAGAAATATGCAAGAATTGAGAGTGGAGTTAATAGCATTACACTTGATATTCTTTCTAAAGTTGCAGAGGTTCTTGGCGTAACAGTAGGAGATATAACAAGAGTGCTGGACGAAACTCCCACAGTGTCATATAGGATTGGCGGAGAAAGCGAATCATCTAAAAAGATATTTGATATGCTGGATTTATTCTATGCAAATAAGCACATGTACGACAAACTTCAACGTAGGAATATGATTTAGGAGGTACATGTATGCAGGAAAGAAGAAAACGGGAAATTCGCAAAAAAGCGAATTCTTTCAGAGAAAAATGTAAAGTAAGCAAATATGGGATTATCGATTTGTTTCAAGACTGCAAAAGACAAGAATTTAAGCTGTTAAGGTATCCTCTCGGAGAAAATGCGGATCTTGGATTTACAGTAAAAAAGGACAATGATATTATAATTTTTACAAACAGTTGCAGTCGGCTGTCAAGAGAAATCTTTACGCTTGCTCATGAAATTGGTCATGTTATTTTACATTTGGAAAAGGTTAACTCTTTTATTGATAATAATATAACGATTAACGAAAAAAGTGCAGATGAAAATGAGCAGGAAGCAAATTATTTTGCAGCCTGTTTATTAATGCCGCGTGATGATGTTTTCAGATTTATAGATTTGGAGATATCAAATTCTCAGGGAAAAGATCTGTCTGCCATGGATATTGCCAGAATTATGTCCGAATTCAAGGTCAGCTTTGATATGACGTTGAATCGTTTGGAAAGTCTTAACATTATTGACATAAATCAAAAGCTGCGGCTCAACAGTGAAAAAATTCAAAAAAGCGTCGATAAACTACTCCGAAACGTGGGCGGAAATGTAAGATTGAATGAGCATAGTAATGCGATTGATATGCCATATGAGTATATTGATTATGCAATTTACAATTATAATCATAATGCGATTCCCGAGGAAACATTACGAAAAGTTCTTGATTGCTTTCAGCTTGATATAGAGGATGTAAGAGATAAAATTGTCGATCACAACAGCGATGACGATGACGACTTAGCTGATTTGATAGGAGGTTTAGACGATTGAAAGCCTCTTTAGATACAAATGCCATTATCCATTTCTATAGAGCCGGTCTTCAGCAGATACTGTTCGATTTTTTTGATGAAGGCGTATTCATCTATGAGCAAATTCGTGATATTGAATTAGAAAATCATGGACAAGATTATTTGGTATCGTAGATGAAAATCAAACAATACATGATTTTAATGCTATCAATACTGCATCAAATTTAAATTGGGCATTTAAAAGCCAGATAAAAAAATTTAGTAGAAGGTTTTTTATAGATCCATATCGGGAAGAAGATCTGAAATGGATTAAAGAACTTGCAAGTGAAAACAATGTGAATATAAAACGGAAACTGCTGGCATTAAATAACTTATTATAATTATGGATGGGCAATATTCAATACAATTAAAATAAGAAAGGTAGCGGAGCATGGTATGATATGCCGTGTTTCGCTGCTTTTTTATAATTTAGACGATAGTTATCGGATAAATTTCTAAAAACCTAACCCCTGATCTGCATTTTTATCCAATCTCAAAAGGTTTCACAACATTAAACAGGGGGGTTCATACCATATAAACAAAAAATGAAAAATTTCTGCCGATATAATAAGCAAAAGAATCAATGATTTCAGACAGCTTATGTTGAGGGAAATGATTGATTAAAAATAAAAACACAGGAAAGTGATGAAGTTGACAGAGGTAGCAATATGCGATGATGAAAAAAATATTATTGAATGCATCGCAGGTTTGATAAAAAAGCAGAACACAGACTGCCATATAGACAGTTTTCAGGCAGGAAATGAGTTACTTGCGGAAAAAAGGCACTTTGACATAATTTTTCTTGACATACAGATGGAGGGCATCAATGGGATTGAAACGGCAAAGGCAGTCAGGGAGTACGACAGGAAAGCGGTTATCATTTTTGTTACGGCAGTCAAAGAGTATGTATTTGATGCCTTTGATGTGGGGGCGTTCCATTATCTGCTGAAACCGATTGAGGAGCAGAAGTTTTTGGAAGTTTTTGAAAATGCCGTGAGAGAAATACGGGAACGCTCGATACAAAGAGAAACGCCTGCGCTATTCATTAAGACAAAAAATAAAAGCTATACATTAAATCAAAGTGAGATTATTTTTATTGAGAGCAGGAATAGAAAGGCAGCAATACATACTACAAAAAACACATTAGAAGTTTATGCTGTTATGAATGAGCTTCAAAAGGAGCTTGGAAACAGTTTTTACCGTTGTCACAGAGGGTATCTGGTAAATATGGCTCATATCACAGAATACAGCAATGATATGATCGAGATGGACAACGGAGAAAGGGTCTATCTGGCAAAAGAGAAATATCAGAAGTTTGTCAGGGAATATATGCGGTATCTGCGGAATGGGGGTACGGCATATGAATGAGCTGTATGATGCAGTAAATAACTGTATACTGTTTCTGATCTGGATATTTCAGGGGTATTGTCTGCAATATTTTTACGGTAGTTTTTTAGAGGGCAGAGGAAAGGGAAAGACAAGAAACAGCCTTTGTGCGGCAGCTTTCTATGTAGCGCTGAAATTATGTTTGAGATTGTGTCTGCCATCGGGGTATGGGACCAGAAGGACAATCGAAACGCATTTTATCACGTTTATCGGTTTAGTTGTGGCAGCCTTGTTCTTTTATAAGGCAGTCAAAGCGGTTACGGGTTTTCTGGTGCTCACATTTATGGCAGTATGTGAGATCGGAGTTTTCTGCGCCTGTATTGTGGGAGAGATTTATTATCCGGTAATGGACTTCTGGAATTGGTGCATGGGAAAAGGATATTTCCTTTCTGTCAGCCTGTTTGAAACTCTGCAAACCTTTACTTATATTGCGGCGCAAATGTTTCTGTGCACTGTGGCAGTTGCCCTGCCGGTAGTGGTATTCAGAAAAATTGTGCGGAATTTTCGGGAGAAGGACTATGCCATAGGGCGCACAGAACTTTTTTTCCTGCTTGCGCCGGGCATGGTAAGCCTGCTAATCTGCATTTTGCTGCAGACCTATATTTATATAGAAAATGGGGAAATTTACAGGGCATCGCCTTTGTTGTTTTTGGTTATTCCCGCAATTTTGTTTTTTTGCCTGTTATTTATTTTGAGCGATGTCAGACTGTTTCAGGATATGATTGACAGGAACAGAGAAAAAAGCAGTCAGATTATTTTAGAAAAGCAGGTCAGCAGTTTACAGGAACATATTGCGGAAATGGATCGTATGTATTCCGGCATCCGGGGGATGAAACACGATATGAAGAATTCCCTTACCGTAATCATGCAGCTTGCGGACAGCGGCAGCAATGAGGAACTGCGGGATTATCTTTCCGGATTAAGCCGGAGCTTTGACCGTTTGGAATTTCACTTTAAGACAGGAAATGCAGTGGTTGATACGCTGTTGAACACGAAATACCATGAGATCATGCGCACTCTGCCGGATTTGCAGTTCCATGCGGATAAGCTGCTGTTTCCTAAAAAGCTGATGATACAGAGCTATGATATTGGGATTATTCTTGGAAATGCTTTGGATAATGCTTTGGAAGCCTGCAAAAAGCTGAAAGCAGAAGAACAGGAAGCGGAAATTTTTATCCGTCTGTCCTCTTATGCAAAGGGGAAAATGTTCTTTCTGGAAATGGAAAACAGTTTTGACGGCAAAGTAATGCGGAAACGGGATGCGGAATTTCCGGTCACGACAAAGACAGACAAAAAGGTGCATGGGATCGGATTGATCAATATCAAACATACCGCAGAAAAATATCATGGGGCGGTGGACTGGTCGATCAAGCATAAGGTATTTACCCTGTCCGTTATGCTGAAAAATGAAAGGGGTATATAAAAATGGTAACTTGCCGGAAACGGAGTTCAAATCGGCCGAATACTTAGTATTCGACCCTCGCGGCAGTCGCCAAATGGACGTGCAGGCACGTCCGCTTGGCTTGTTGCTCACGGAAATAAAATTCAAGGAGGATTTATTATGGCAGTAACAGGAGTAAATGAGTACACAAACACTTATGCGGCGAAAAACAGCGCCAGCACAAAAGGAAGCAGCGGTTTAAGCGAAACAGCACAGGAGTATCTGGGTGAATTAAGGCAGAAGTATCCTGATGTGAATATCACCATGGCGGACTTTTCTAATCTGGAACAGCGGAAAGCGTATATGTTCAGTTGCAGCGGATATAACAATGTTGCAATTTCATCGAAGATTGTGGAGAGAATGGCATCGGATCCGGCAACGGCGGCAAAGTACGAGAAAGTAATTGCTGAAACTCCTGAACAGGGAGAAAAATTTGTAAAAGACTGTGAAGCGAGAAATACAATCGTGTATGCGCAAGGGGTTGTGATTGACAAAGACGGAAAAGTTACCTATTGGGCGATCGGCGGCGATAAAGAACCGCATGAAAATCCCGGAACAGTCTATAAGGAAAAGGTGCAGAAGCAGTTAGAGGAAAAACGGGCAAAAAAGAAAGAAGAAGAAAAGTTAAAGGAAAAGCGTCTGGAGCAGGCGGAAACGGCGGAACAGCTTTTGGAAAAGCTGAAAGCAGATTTGACGACAGAAACAGCAGGGGATAGTGCGGTTACGACAGCAAAAATTCCCGAAAAGGGCAAAGGAACACAGGTAGATTATACAATCTGATCTAAGTGGGGAAACGGAGTTCAAGTTACCAAATTCAAGGAGGAAAATCCTCTGCTCGCAGAGCTCGCATTTTCCTTCGGAAAACAGGAGGATTATAACAATGACAATTAACGGAATTAGCGGAGCAAACACACAGACAGCGCAGATGGGGATGAATCAGGCGATGGATTCCTACAGCAGGAACCTTCAGAAGCAGATTGCCAATGCGCAGAAGCAACTGCAGGAGCTTTCTTCCAATGAGAAAATGACGCTGGAAGAAAAGATGAAAAAGCGACAGGAAATCCAGCAGCAGATCAATGACCTGAATATGCAGCTCAGACAGCACCAGATGGAGCAGCGTAAAGAAAAACAGCAGGCGAAAGGTTCTTCTATGGATGAGATGCTCGGTGGGACAAATGCAAAGACAGGAAGTAAGGGCGCCGGACTTTCGCAGGCAAGCATGACAGCGATGATTTCAGCAGATGCATCCGTCAAACAGTCGAAGGTGCAGGGCAGCGTGGCTGCGAAGATGGAAGGCAGGGCTGGCGTTCTGGAATCAGAGATCAAACTGGACGCAGGCAGAGGTGCATCCGTAGAGAAAAAGAAAGAGGAGCTTGCAGATGTGGAGCAGAAAGCACAGGCAGCGACAGCTTCGCAGATGAAAACTCTTGGCGATGCAAACAAGGCGATGGAAGAAGCCGCTGAAGCAGATAGCAAAGACAATAAGACTTCCGGTGCGAAAAAAGAAAATGTATCGGAAAACGGGCAGCAGGGCAGTGTAGATGCAAATGGTAATGTAACGGATAAAGATACGGATGATTTTTCAGAGGAATCGGTTTCGGCGGCGAAAGCTTCTGCTAAGCAACAGACCGCTGCATACACTCATGTAAATGTTCGTTTATAATGCGAGGAGAGAGGAATTATGTCAAGAATAAATGATTTTAACGATTTTAGCGACTATGCAAGTAAATATAATACTAATTTTGATTATTCCGCCTTGTTTGGCGGAGGGGCTCCCGACATAGAAAGCGGAATAGGCGGAATCAATGTGTCCGACTACGTAATGATCAGGAATGGCAGCTATAAAAAACTGATGAAGGCATACTATGCAAAACTGGATGAGGACAGCCTGTCCCAGACAGGTGATTCCCAAAAATCGCTTACCCTGATGCGTTCCAGTGCAGATTCCCTGAAAAAATCTGCCGAAGCATTAAACAATGCTTCTCTCTGGGAGAAAAAGAAGATAAAGAAAAAGGATGAAGAAACGGGGAAAGAAACTGAGGGCTTGGATTACGATTGGGATGCCATTACGAAAGCGGTCAAAACCTTTGTTGACGATTACAATTCTGTGGTGGAACAGGCAGGCAACTCCAACACTAAGAATGTGTTGCGTGATGCTTCGTGGATGACGGAAATTACAGAGAGAGCAGGTAATCTTCTTTCAAAGGTGGGAATTACCATTGGAGCCGGCAATAAGCTGGAATTTGACGAGGAAGCATTGAAGAAAACGACAACATTGGGAGAAAGCAGTGTCGAGATGAATAATATTTCTACGCTGAAAACTCTGTTTACGGGATATGGCTCCTTTGCGGATAAGATTGCTCAGAAAGCACAGGGTATTTCAAGGGCGGCGGCTAATGCAACCGCAAAAGCGAGCGCTCTCGGATCGGCCTATACCAAAAACGGTGCTTATTCCGATACTTTGTCCAAACTGTTTTCCAATGCGATTGACGAAAAAGTGGGCGATAATAAAGACAAGGATAAAGTGAAAGATAAATCCTGGTGGGAAAAGGAACAGGAGGAAAAAGGACAGGAGAAGGTATTGTGAATGTGACAACGCCAGACAGAGAAAAGTCCATATTTGCAGGGAATCTTCCTACGATGCAGAGAACGGGCTTGAAAAGTGTGCAGGATAAGACGGAGCGTGAGCGGAAGGCGCTATTACACCGCGATTACATCATTTGAGAAAGAGGCTTGATATGGCGGAATCTTAAAATTTAATAATCAAAAACGGTTAGAAAATCAATCGCAAAAAAATACGATTGATTTTCTTTGTATTTCCAAGTATATATTTTGGAATAATAAAATTGCTTAAGGGAAGTAAGAAAGGATATCCTATTGTAAGGCTGGAACATTTGCTCCCCGGGGGAAATCACGTTTGCGAGATGGGATGAGGACAACGGGAATAGATTTATGAAGATTAGGGATAGCCGCAGTCTTTGGCGAGGAACCGTAAACATTACTGCCATATAACTAAAAGAATTTAACGAGATACGAAAGGTATAAAAACAGTGATTGGGTTTCGTGCAATAATATTGGTCACAACGAAAGAAGAAAAAATAAAAAACGGAACAAAAAGTATCGATTTTAAAATTCGATATTGAAAAAAACAAAAAGAAATGATATAATACTAAAAATATATAATATTTATTTAAGATGTATATGGAGGATGCCATGAATAAACGTATGTTTAGGATAGAAAATATTTCTATAGAGAATTTTAAGAATATCAAAAAGGGAACGATTGATCTTGAAAATCACAGAAAGGATTATCTTGCCAGTATTGTTGGATTGTATGGACAAAATGGTTCCGGAAAAACTGCCCTGATTGATGCGTTGCAAGTGCTGAAGTTTTCCCTATGCGGTAAATCTGTTCCTGAGCAATATGTAGATTATATTAACATTAGTGCAGAGCATTCAACACTTAAATTCCAATTTAGGATGCAGAAAGAAAAAGAACTCTATGACATTTGGTATCAATTCTCCATGAGGAAAGTGGTTGATGAATCTCAGACTGAAGATAATGAAATAGAAGGTGCTAAAACCAAATATAAGGCGCAGATTTTTGATGAAGTACTAAGTTTTAGCTATGCATCTGACGAAAAAAAAATACGCAAAAGCACACTTATAGATACGAATACATCTGAAGTATTTATACCTAAGTCAAAGTACAATGAATTATTGGAAAATAATGGGGAAGATATTATGGAGCTTCTTCTGACAAAACGATTGGCTCAAGAACAGTCAAGATCGTTTATTTTTTCCAGAGAGATGATAAATCGTTTTAGAAGAGATTGCAATGTTAAATTATATGTGGATGTTATTAATAGCTTAAATTTATTTGGATATAGAGAGCTTTTTATCATCGATACGCAACATGAAGGTTTAATTAACATGAATGCATTACCGTTATCTTTTAAATATAGAGATAACCAGAAGGAAATGATTGGAAATCTTGTGTTTCCATTAGAAGTACCGGCAGCGGTTCCGAATGAAGCTATGGAACTTGTGAATAAAGTTATTAACAACATGAATATTGTCCTGCAGCAATTAGTTCCGGGATTGACGTTAAGCGTTGTAGATTTAGGTTCAGTAGTTTCAAAAGAAGGGAATCCCGGCAGATTAGTACAGTTTATGTCATTGAAAAATGGGAAAGGGATTCCGTTTAAATATGAATCGGCGGGAATTAAAAAAATCGTTTCGATTTTACAGCTGTTGATTATGGTATATAATAATCCGTCGATTACAGTGGCGATTGATGAAATGGATTCAGGGATTTTTGAATATTTACTTGGAGAACTGCTGAATATTATTTCAGAAAAGGGTAAGGGGCAGTTAATCTTTACATCACATAATTTAAGGCCTCTCGAAACGATTGATAAAGGATTTATTGCTTTCACGACGACGAATCCGGAGAATCGCTATATTCGATTTACTAATGTTAAAGGTAACAACAATCTTAGGGATTTTTATTACCGCGATATTGTTTTGGGAGAGCAGAATGAGGAAGTGTATGATTCGACAAATAACTTTGAAATTGCGTTAGCGTTCAGAGAGGCGGGTGAGGCTTTTGGCTCGTAAAAAAATCGTATTCGTTATCGTAGAGGGTTTATCTGATGATACAGCATTGGGTGTTATGTTAAATCAGATTTATGATAAAGATAAAGTGTATATATACATTACGCATGACGACATCACGACAAGGAAAGGTGTACGTTCAGACAATATTGTTTCAAAAATAGGAGATAAAATTCGTACATATGCGAAGAAGAATCACTATACGTCAAAACACTTTAAGCAGATAATTCATATTGCGGATACGGACGGTGCCTATATTCCGGATGAAAATGTCATTTTGGATTCAGAGCATGACGAAACATTCTATGAGGATGACGGGATTCATACTTCGGGTCCGCAAGGGATTATTGAACGGAACAAACAGAAGACAGATAATTTGTATAGATTAAGGGGGACAGGACAGATATGGCAAGTGCCATACAGAATATATTACATGTCCTGCAATCTTGACCATGTGTTACATAACAAGCGCAACAGCACAGACGATGAAAAAGAAGAGGGAGCATATAGATTTGCCCAAAAGTATAAGGATAATGTGGCAGGATTCATAGATTTTATTTGCAATTCGGATTTTTCTGTGAATGGGGATTACAAAGAGTCGTGGGCATATATTGAGGCTGGATTAAATTCTATCGATAGACATACGAATCTCGGAATTTGTATTAAGGAGGAAATGGAAAAAGGAAGCGCATGCGGACAGAAGACAGCCGATGAATCGAAAAAACAGGCAGTTTTAGGAAAGGCAGTAACGCCGCAGATAGCGGATTTTGGGATAGGGGAAATAGATGTTGCGAAGCAATCCGTTGCAATGTCGTAACTTACCTTTCCCACTGAAATGAGTTAGGGTGGATGATGGGAACTGTTATTATATGCGCAAAAGAGTGTGTGATAAAAAGTCTGTAAATGTTGATCTTCTATGATAATGACAGGGCAGGGTTCTCCTCGACGGAAGTCC
>CANQYY010000012.1 GCA_947628225.1 uncultured Lachnospiraceae bacterium | reverse complement strand
CTTATCGCGTCAGCAAATATTATCTTATCAGATAATTTTTTGCCTGTCAACACTTTTTTCTACTTTTTGTGATTTTTTACTGCGCGGCATATAATAAGAAAACGGGCGCCCGATTTAGCATTGAGCGCCCGCTTTACTAAACCCTTACTCTCTTTATTCTTCTAACATTACAACTTCATCTTCTTCCACCGGCTGTTCAGCTGCGGGATCTTCCTCTTCCGAGAACGTCAATTCTACGTCCGGTTCATCCAGCGCGCTTTCCGATGTTTCTTCCATTCCCGCTTCCTCCATTATTTCCGGCTCCGGCGGCTCCAGACTATCCACCAGATCGCTGTGAATCTGAATATTGCGATAGCGTTTCATGCCGGTTCCGGCAGGAATCAGTTTACCAATAATAACATTTTCCTTCAGGCCAATCAACGGGTCAATTTTCCCTTTAATGGCGGCATCGGTAAGAACCTTCGTGGTTTCCTGGAATGATGCGGCGGAAAGGAAGGAATTTGTCGCCAGAGAAGCCTTTGTTATACCAAGGATAATCTGCTTTCCTTCCGGAGCTTCTTTTCCTGCTGCCTGCAGGGACTCTACAGCATCTTCGTAATCCAGGGCATCTACCAGTACGCCTGGCAGGAAATCCGAATCACCGTTATTTTCGATCCGTACCTTTTTCAGCATTTGACGGACGATAACCTCGATATGTTTATCGTTGATTTCCACACCCTGCAGACGGTAAACGCGTTGAACCTCACGAAGCATATAATCCTGTACGGCGCGGACACCCTTAATCTTCAGGATGTCATGGGGATTGACACTACCCTCTGTCAGTTCGTCGCCGGCCTCTAATTCCTGACCGTCCAAAACCTTAATGCGGGAGCCGTACGGAATCAGGTAGGCTTTACTCTGACCGGTTTCCTCATTTGTAATGACAACCTCACGCTTTTTCTTGGAATCCCGGAGCTGTACCTTACCGGCAAATTCGGAAATAATGGCAAGACCCTTTGGCTTTCTTGCCTCAAACAGCTCCTCAACACGGGGAAGACCCTGTGTAATATCGTCGCCGGCAACACCGCCGGTATGGAAAGTACGCATGGTCAACTGAGTACCCGGCTCGCCGATGGACTGCGCCGCGATAATGCCGACAGCCTCTCCCACCTGAACCGGTTCTTTTGTCGCCATATTGGAGCCATAACATTTTGCACAGATGCCAATATGGGATTTACAGGTCAGGATCGTACGGATTTTTACCTGCGCCTTATCTCCGGCATCTAAAATTGCCTTTGTATTTACAATACGGGCGGCGCGTTTTGGCGTGATCATATGATTTGCCTTTACGATAACATCGCCGTTGTCATCCAAAATAGTTTCACAGGAATAACGTCCGGTAATTCTTTCCTCCAGCGTTTCAATTATTTCTTTCCCGTCCATAAAAGCGCTAATCCACATGCCCGGGATTTCATCGTTTGCCCGTCCTTCGCAGCAATCCGTTTCGCGAATAATCAAATCCTGGGATACATCTACCAGACGTCTTGTCAGGTATCCGGAATCGGCTGTACGAAGCGCGGTATCGGACAGACCCTTGCGGGCGCCGTGAGCGGAAATAAAATATTCCAATACATCCAGCCCTTCTCGGAAGTTGGACTTGATAGGCAGCTCGATGGTACGGCCGGAGGTATCTGCCATAAGACCTCGCATACCGGCAAGCTGCTTAATCTGCTTATCGGAACCACGGGCGCCGGAGTCCGCCATCATAAAGATATTATTATATTCGTCCAGACCATTTAACAATGCCTCTGTAATTTCATCATCGGCATTTTTCCATGTTTCTACAACGGATTTATAACGCTCTTCCTCCGTGAGAAGACCACGGCGGTATTTCTGGGAAATAACCTCAACCGTATCCTCTGCATCTTTAATAATCTGCTTTTTAGATTCCGGCACTTCCATATCGGAAATGGATACTGTCATAGCGGCACGGGTAGAGAATTTATACCCCAGCGCCTTAATATTATCCAGAGTTTCCGCTGTTTTGGTCGCCCCTTCATTATTAATACATTTTTCCAGAATCTGTTTTAACTGTTTCTTCCCTACATGGAAGTCCACTTCCAGTTTCAGGAAATTCTCGTCCTTGCTCCGGTCTACAAAGCCCAGATCCTGACTGATAATTTCATTGAAAATAAACCGTCCCAAAGTGGATTCAATAATACGGGATTCCATTACGCCATTTTTATTCAAACCGCTGCGTCTTACCTTGATTTTCGCATGGAGAGTGATTTCATGGTTTTCATAGGCAATAATCGCCTCGTTCATGTCTTTAAATGCCTTCCCCTCGCCTTTGGCTCCCGGTCTTTCCTGAGTCAGATAATAAATACCAAGAACCATATCCTGGGATGGTACTGCTACGGCGCCGCCGTCCGACGGCTTCAGCAGATTGTTGGGCGACAGAAGAAGGAACCGGCACTCTGCCTGCGCTTCCACAGAAAGAGGAAGATGCACAGCCATCTGGTCGCCATCAAAGTCGGCGTTAAATGCCGTACATACCAATGGATGCAGTTTAATCGCCTTACCCTCTACCAAGGTCGGTTCAAATGCCTGAATACCCAGACGATGCAGAGTGGGGGCGCGGTTTAACATAACCGGATGCTCCCGGATAACCTCCTCGAGAATATCCCAAACCGCAGGCTCTAATTTTTCCACCATCTTTTTGGCATTTTTTATATTGTGAGCGGTTCCATTTGCCACCAGCTCTTTCATTACAAACGGTTTAAACAGCTCAATCGCCATTTCCTTTGGCAGACCGCACTGATAAATCTTTAACTCCGGCCCTACGACAATAACGGAACGACCAGAATAGTCAACACGCTTGCCGAGAAGGTTCTGGCGGAAGCGTCCCTGTTTTCCCTTTAACATATCGGAAAGGGATTTTAAGGCGCGGTTACCCGGACCGGTTACCGGACGTCCCCGGCGGCCGTTATCAATCAGGGCGTCTACGGCTTCCTGCAGCATACGTTTTTCGTTGCGGACAATAATATCCGGAGCCCCTAACTCCAGAAGTCTTTTCAGACGATTGTTACGGTTGATAATACGACGGTATAAGTCATTCAAATCCGAGGTGGCAAAACGCCCGCCATCTAACTGTACCATTGGGCGCAAATCCGGCGGAATCACCGGAATCACCGTCAGTATCATCCAATCCGGATGGTTGCCGGATTCGCGGAAGGCTTCTACCACTTCCAGCCTTTTAATAATCCGCGCGCGTTTCTGCCCGGTAGATTCTTTCAGCTCAGCCTTCAGCTCCTTCGATTCCTGCTCCAAATCAATGCGCTGCAAAAGCTCCTGAATGGATTCTGCCCCCATCCCGACACGGAACATATCGCCATAGGTTTCGCGGGCTTTCTGGTAATCCTGTTCAGTCAATACCTGTTTTACCTGAATATCCTTTACTTCTGATTCCAATACAATATAAGAAGCAAAATACAGTACCTTCTCCAATACCTTAGGAGAGATGTCCAACATCAGTCCCATCCGGCTCGGAATCCCTTTAAAATACCATATATGGGAAACCGGCGCCGCCAGTTCAATGTGGCCCATCCGCTCCCTGCGGACACTGGACTTTGTAACCTCTACACCACAACGGTCACAGACAACTCCCTTATAACGGACTTTTTTATATTTACCGCAGTGGCATTCCCAATCCTTGCTTGGACCGAAAATCCGCTCGCAGTAAAGTCCGTCCTTTTCCGGCTTTAAAGTACGATAGTTAATCGTTTCCGGCTTTTTTACTTCCCCGCGGGACCATTCACGGATTTTCTCGGGAGAAGCCAATCTGATTTTTATTTTATCGTATGTCAATGTTTTTTCATTTTCATTACCAAACTGTGGCATATTTTACCCGTCCTTTCTATCAATCTGCGCTAATGCTGCTGTCATCATCCAGACCTTCTACGGTAGTTTCACGGAAACCTGCTTCTTCAAAGGACTCATTTTGAAGTTCAAAGTTTTTATCGTTAATCAGCTCATTGACATTATCGGAAGCGTTTTCCTCCAGCTGCTCATTCATCTGAACTTCATTTCCATCCTCATCTAAAACGGCAACATCCAATGCCAGCGCCTGTAACTCTTTCAGCAATACCTTAAAGGACTCCGGTATGCCCGGCTCGGAAATGTTATCGCCTTTGATGATCGCTTCATAGGTTTTCACACGACCTACCACATCATCCGACTTCACGGTCAGGATTTCCTGCAGCGTGTATGCGGCGCCATAGGCCTCCAGCGCCCAAACTTCCATTTCGCCGAAACGCTGTCCGCCAAACTGCGCCTTACCGCCCAGAGGCTGCTGCGTTACCAGAGAATACGGACCGGTGGAACGGGCATGGATCTTATCATCTACCAGATGATGCAGCTTCAGATAGTGCATAAAGCCGATCGTGACCTCTCCGTCGAAAAATTCTCCGGTACGTCCGTCGCGAAGCTGTACCTTTCCATCCTCACGAATCGGAACCCCTTCCCATTCTTTGCGGTACTCCTGATTTTCCAGAAGATATTCCATAACCTCCGGCAGTAAAACATCCTTATATTTTTCTTTAAACTCCGTCAGCGGCGTGTTGACATAATCATTCGCCAGCTTCAGAGTATCCATAATATCTACCTCATTGGCGCCGTCAAATACCGGCGTTGCCACGTTAAAGCCCAGTACCTTTGCCGCCAGGCTTAAATGGATCTCCAATACCTGACCGATATTCATACGGGACGGCACACCCAATGGATTTAACACAATATCCAGCGGACGTCCGTTCGGTAAAAACGGCATATCCTCTACCGGAAGCACACGGGAAACGACACCTTTGTTTCCGTGACGACCCGCCATTTTGTCGCCCACCTGGATTTTTCTCTTCTGGGCAATATATATGCGCACGGTCTGATTTACCCCGGGCGACAGCTCGTCGCCATTTTCACGGGTAAAGACCTTGGCGTCCACAACAATACCGAATTCTCCGTGAGGAACACGCAAAGAAGTATCGCGGACCTCTCTTGCCTTCTCGCCGAATATGGCGCGGAGAAGCCGTTCCTCCGCCGTCAGCTCGGTTTCACCCTTTGGCGTAACCTTGCCAACCAGAATATCACCGGCGCGAACCTCAGCGCCAATACGGATAATGCCCTGTTCGTTCAAATCCTTCAGAGCGTCATCTCCGACCCCCGGCACATCACGGGTGATTTCCTCCGGCCCTAATTTGGTATCTCTTGCCTCTGTTTCGTATTCATTAATATGAACGGAAGTATAGACATCCTCCTGCACCAGACGTTCACTGAGCAGAACGGCGTCCTCGTAGTTATAACCCTCCCATGTCATAAATCCAATGAGCGGATTTTTTCCTAATGCAATCTCCCCGCCGGCAGTAGACGGTCCGTCTGCAATAACCTGACCGGCCTCAATGCTTTCGCCCTTGTCCACAATCGGACGCTGGTTCATACAGGTACCCTGATTACTGCGGACAAATTTTGCCAGCTTATATTCATCCAGCTCTCCGTCTTCCCTGCGGACTAAGATTCGGTTTGTTTCAACACGATCTACCACGCCCGCTTCTTTGGCAACCACACAGTTGCCGGAGTCCACCGCCGCTTTCATCTCCATACCGGTGCCGACTACCGGCGCCTCTGTAATAAGAAGCGGTACTGCCTGACGCTGCATGTTGGAGCCCATCAGGGCGCGGTTTGCATCGTCATTCTCTAGGAACGGAATCATGGCTGTCGCCACAGAAAATACCATTTTCGGCGATACATCCATGTAATCTATTTTGCTTCGTTCAAATTCGGAGGTTTCTTCACGGAAACGACCGGAAATATTTTTGCGGACAAAATAACCGTCTTCGTCTAACTGCTCATTCGCCTGTGCCACATAGTAACGGTCTTCCTCATCTGCCGTCATGTAGACAACCTCATCGGTAACGCGCGGGTTTGTCGGGTCGCTTTTGTCGACCTTGCGGTAAGGCGCTTCTACAAATCCATATTCATTGATTCTGGCATAGGAAGCCAGTGAGTTAATCAAACCAATGTTAGGTCCTTCCGGCGTTTCAATCGGACACATTCTACCATAATGGGAGTAGTGTACGTCACGCACTTCAAATCCGGCGCGGTCACGGGACAAACCGCCCGGCCCCAATGCGGAAAGACGTCGTTTATGAGTCAGCTCGCTTAGCGGATTGTTCTGATCCATAAACTGGGAGAGCTGGGAACTTCCAAAAAATTCCTTCACGGCCGCCGTAACCGGTTTGATATTAATCAGCGACTGGGCAGAAATCCCTTCAATATCCTGTGTGGTCATTCTCTCGCGCACGACACGCTCCATACGGGAAAGCCCGATGCGGTACTGGTTTTGGAGCAGCTCGCCCACGGCACGGATCCGGCGATTACCCAAATGATCAATATCATCATCATTTCCCAGACCGTATTCCAGATGGATATTGTAGTTAATGGAGGCAAAAATATCCTCCTTCGTAATATGTTTTGGAATTAACAGGGGAACACTTCTTTTAATGGCTTCATAGCGTTCCTCCTCTGTTTTATATTCTTCCAGAATTCTCTTCAGTTCCGGATAATATACTTCCTCGGTAATACCGAGAGCCTTTTTATCGGCATTCGGTAAAAATGTATTCAAATCCACCATCATATTGGAAAGGACTTTTACCACATGCCCCTCTTCTGTCTGAATATTGACATAGGCAATGGCAGCATTCTGTATCTCTGTTGCCAGTTCTTCAGATACTACGGTGCCTGCCTCTGCCACTACTTCTCCCGTTTCCGGGCTGACAGCATCTTCTGCCAGGGTAAAACCGGCAATACGGTTGCGAAATGCCAGTTTTTTATTGAATTTATAACGGCCCACCTTCGCCAAATCATAACGCCGTACATCAAAAAACATACTGTTTATGAGATTTTCGGCGCTGTCCACTGCGAGAGGTTCGCCGGGACGGAGCTTTTTGTACAGCTCCAGCAGACCATCCTGATAATTTTCGGACGGATCCTTGGCAAAGCTTGCCAAAATCTTCGGTTCCTCGCCGAACATGTCCAAAATTTCCTGGTTCGTCCCTACGCCAAGGGCACGAATCAATACCGTAATCGGCACTTTTCTATTTCTATCTACACGAACGTAAAATATATCATTGGAGTCGGTTTCATACTCTAACCAGGCGCCGCGGTTTGGAATCACCGTAGCGGAATACAATTCTTTTCCAATCTTATCGTGGGCAATCCCATAATAGATACCGGGGGAACGAACCAACTGGCTTACAATAACACGCTCAGCGCCGTTAATGACAAACGTGCCGGTTGCCGTCATAAGCGGGAGGTCGCCCATGAATATATCATGCTCACTGATTTCCTCTGTTTCATTATTATGGAGTCTTACCTTTACTTTCAA
Source organism: uncultured Lachnospiraceae bacterium (assembly GCA_947628225.1). GTDB lineage: Bacteria > Bacillota > Clostridia > Lachnospirales > Lachnospiraceae > Eubacterium_F. Next base: position 68,116 of record CANQYY010000012.1, on the reverse strand, counting down.
AGGCGCGGCGTAAGTAGCATCACGCTCTTTGCACTCTTCGATGGAATATTTTATATCATCTCTGCATAATTCAAAGCTGACAAATTCCAGGCTTAAATTTCCGTTATAATCAGCGATTGGCGAAATATCGCGAAGCACTTCATTTAAGCCCTCTTCCAGAAACCACTTGTATGAATCTGTCTGAACCTCAATAAGGTTAGGCATTTCCAATACCTCTTTCTGCTTTGAGTAACTCATTCTGACGCCTTTGCCCACCTGGACCGGACGTATTCTGTTCTTCTCCATTGATGATTTCACTCCTTGTCTTTTCTACAAAACTGTGGTATACTGTAAATCAGATAGGGCTAGTGCGCCTACCATACCACAATAGTGCATTTTCCATCTTACCACAATAGTAGATTGGTGTCAAGAAATTTTTGTAAAAAACAGATAAAAGAAATGTCCCGTGAGTCAAAAGAGGGTATCGCATCTGAAATGTGATATCCTCTTTTCCTATTACCAAAAGGGAGCCGCCGCATCTGTGCGGCAGCTCCCTGTAAAATAATATTTTTTATTACGCTCCCGGTTTTGAATATACAAACAGAGAAGTAACGGAAAGTTTGCTCTGGTTTCTGTCCCTGAATAGATAAGTAAGATCTAATTGGTTTGATTCCTGAACATCCGTTAATTTGGTAGTCGAAATAGTTATCGACATATTAGGAGTACCTAGACTACTCGGTTTTAGTCCCCTTACTTTTGATTCGGTTATAAATTTCTCCCCGGATGTATAGGCATCTCCATAGTATACCGCCGCTTTTGCTTCACTTCCTTCAAGCTGGCACGCTATATTATTATAGCTGCTTATTGTCTTGCCTTCCGGAAGGGAAGCCTTTATGCGGAAGCCATTATCGCTGCCGTCCTTAAATGTAGCAATGGAAGCAATGCCGTTTTTGACTGTTACTTCACTGGATTCCATTTTGTCCGGATGCAGACAGGATACTGTTTCTTTTGTCAATGGAATGCGGTAACCATTTACAATGCCAATTTGTTTCGTTTTCTCCGGATAACTGTCCGTAGCCGGCAGGGTAAGTTTGATATAGGCAATTCCTGCGGAAGCGGTTCCTACACTTGTTACCTTTAATTTCCCTCCTTCAATAACAGCTCCGGTAGTATATCTGTCCTCCGTAACCGTAATTGTCTGCTCAGAGGTTTCGCCGGCCTTTTCTCCAAATGCATTTACCAAAACACCTTTGATATCCAATCCCTCTTTTACTTCATCCAATGCATAAAAACCTACTCTTGGCGAATAATCTCCAATCTGGATATCCGTACCGTCAGCTGTCGTTTCGTCCACAACCGTAACCGGATAAGAGGCTGTTACCTTCTCATATCCCTCTACCGTAGCGGTAATATTAACCGTACCGGCTGCTTTACCGGTAACCTTGCCATCGGCAGATACCATAGCCTTACTGTCATCCTCGGAAGTCCATTTTATCTTATTGCCCTGGAGCAGTACGTCATTTTTATTTGCAATGTTTGCACTCAATGCCAGAGATTCGTTTATTCCAATGGAACAGTTTCCCGGATCTGTTGCCGTCGCACTTTGTTTTATGGATACGGCGACCGGTTCATCTTTAGAAAGATACTCTTCTTTGCTATTTTTTACAAAGGTAAAACTGTAAATATACATATACTTGTTTTGGTCACTGCTGTCCTTTGCCACAGCAAGCGCTTTTATATCCGTCAGATCTACACCGGCTGCCACTAATTTTTTCAGAGGAATCCTCCATGTCATTCTTTCTGTTTTACTACTGACTAGATATCCCTGTCTTACTATCTTACCGGGGAAGGACTTATCCGAGGACTGGAAAACCTGGATTTCTGCGCCATAAATAGTATCCGCCAATGATGCCGACTTATATGTTTCAAAATCCACCTCCAGATAATCATAGTCTGACACGTCAATCGGCGATTCATCCTTATTTGCTAAAAATCCGACATATGACTTAGCTTCCCCGCTGGCTAACGTAGTTGCTCTTGGGGGGTCGGCAAATTTAATACCGCCTTTCGTTTCATCATATGACATATTTCTATAGAAAGATTCATCGATTACCGACCACATATTATCCAGCGTCGCTTTTATCACAATCGGAGAATCCTCCGTCTTTTCCAAAACCGTAATTGTCTTTGTGGCAGATTTTGTTTTATCCTCGACCGAAGCTGCCTTGACATTAATTTTTGTTCCTGCCTGTACATCCCCTACCGTCAAAAGCCCTTTGTCCGAAATGGAGGCTCCTTTTACTTCCGGTTCGATTGAGTAGGTTACTTCCTGGGAAGGCGCATTGGTACCGTTTACGGCGGCGCTAAACTGCAGCGTTTCATTTTGGTAAATCTCCGTTGCGTCCTTATCCGCTTTGAGTTCTACGCTCTCGACTTTTGATTTCTCATAGGAAATTTCCAATCCATCGATATAATAAACCATATATTCATCGTCTTTCAGGTTGATATAACGGCTGATATACAGCATATTATTCGTGCCATTATACTTTGATGCCTGTTCCGGGAGTGTAAATTTGCCCGTGACATGATACCAGGTATCCGGGTCGGCATTCCACTTTGATGCCGGATTACTATACCCCCATCTCTCATTGATAACAAGACCGGCTCCCTGCGTTTCCGGCAATTTGTCATATTTGATATAGGCAGAAATATTAACGGTCTTTCCGGCATAGGCTGAGTCTACCTCAAGCCACGCCAGCATATCATTTTTATAGCCTACCGAGGAATCAAAGCGTGTTACTGCTCCTCTCATTGGGTCAATCACAGTCGAATATGCCCCCGGGTCGCGGTAGGTAAGTCCCTGCGGATGTCCCTCGGACTCCGGGTTGATACGTATGCTGTTTTCTCCCACGGAAGACTGGTTTTCTACTACTCTTAGTGTTACCGAAGCCTTTTTCGTCGTGTCATTCGTATTAACAGCAGTGACAGTAAGGCTGGTGGCAGCGGCATTGGCACTTACCGTCAAAAGCCCGGCGCTGCTAATAGTTGCACTGGAAGCCGGTGTAACTGACCAGGTAACGCTAACCTCTTTTTGCGAAGTAGTACCTATCGCTGAAAACTGCATGCTCTCTCCCTGCTTCACACCGGTCCTGCTGTCCGGTACCGTAATTGTAATCGATTCGCCCGGCTGCTGGGACGGCATTTCGGATGGCTGGCCGGATGCTCCGGGCGACGGCTGGCCGGATACTCCAGGCAGCGGCTGACCGGATGCCCCAGGCGACGGCTGGCTGGATGCCCCGTCCGATGGCCTGGCAGACGATACTGGCGGTTTCCCGGAGGAAAACGGTGTGACAACACCACTGTTTTTCCTTACTGTAACCTTACAGGTGGATTTTGCCCCCTGTCCGTCTGCTGCCACAGCTATGATGTTAGCACTGCCGACGCTCTTTGCCGTTACCACGCCCTTTTTATTCACCGATGCCACCTTACTATTAGAAGACATCCAGTTTATTTTTTTGTTTGTTGCTTTCTTTGGTGAAATTATTTTGGCTTTCAGGGCTTTCGTATTTCCTTTTCCGCCAAGTGTCAATGTCAAGCTCTGCTGGCTGAGCTTAATCTTTTTAACCTTCTTCAATTTTTTTACAACCGTTACCTTAATTGTTGCCTTAATCTTTGAGTATCCCTTTGGAGAAACGGTTATATTTGTTTTCCCTACTTTCTTTGCTCGGATAACACCCTTTTTCGATACGGATGCAATCTTTGATTTTTTGCTTTTGTAAACAAGTTTTTTCTTTTTCGCCGACGAAGGCAGAATAGAAGCCCGAATCTTAAACTTCTTCCCCTTTTTTAATGTCAGTGTTGTAGTAAATTTCTTGTTTGCAACACGATATGGTGCCTTTAACTGTATTCCCGTTGGTACACTTTTGCTGCTTTGTTTCGCCTGTCCGGGAATAGAACTGACGACAAGTGCTGCCGCTGTAAGCAAAGCTCCAAAACGCTTCAGCTGCTTTTTTGTTTCTTTTGTTAACATGTAAACCCTCCTTTTAAATATTTGATTCTGCAAACAAGTATCTGCATTGACATTTATCTGTATTTCAGATAAATACCACAAATATTTTATCTGAAATACAGATAAATGTCAATATTTAAGGCTATATGTTTTATATTGTAAGCAGGAGGAAAAAAATGGTATTAGTTAATTTGAAAAATATACGGGAAGATAATGATGTCCGTCAGAAAACACTCGCTTCGGTCTTAGGCGTATCACAAAATACATATTCCCAGTACGAAAATGGAATTATTTCCATCTCGCCTGAAATGCTCATTTTGTTGGCTGACTATTTCGATGTATCAATCGACTACCTTCTGGGGCGAACAAAAAACAAAGAGATAAATCAGTAAAAGAATATAAGGTCATAGAAAAATTATAGACAAAAATGTCCGGCGGCAGCCAAAGCGCCCCGGACATTTTTCAATATCACATCATTTTTTAAATTATTTAAGTGTAACCTTAGCGCCCTCAGCCTCAAGCTTTGTTTTAATCTCTTCTGCTTCTTCCTTGCTTGCGCCTTCTTTGACAATCTTAGGAGCTCCGTCAACAACCTCTTTTGCTTCTTTCAGACCAAGGCCGGTAACTTCACGGACAACCTTGATAACTTTAACCTTTGCAGCTCCAACCTCTGTCAGCTCTACATCAAACTCGTCCTTCTCAGCTCCGCCGCCTGCTGCCTCTCCGCCGGCTGCTCCTGCTACTACAACGCCTGCTGCAGCAGATACGCCAAATTCCTCTTCACATGCCTTTACTAATTCATTCAAATCCATTACGCTCATTTCTTTGATAGCGTCGATAAATTCCTGTGTCGTCATTTTTATTTCCTCCATTTAAATTTAATATGTTCCGGTCACGCCGGTAGTATCGTGTTCAAAATCATATGAACTGTTTTCCTGCAGCTATTACTCTGCTGCCGTTTCGCCCTGGGCTTCTGCTATCTGCTTTATGACGCGGGCGATATTTGCCATAGGCGACTGCAGACTTCCAAGCAGCTTGGAAATAAGAACATCCTTTGACGGAATCTTTGCCAGAATCTTAATTCCTGCCTCATCATAATACGTCCCGTCCACTACGGCGCCCTTGAACTGCAATGCCTCTGCTTCCTTGGCAAAATCATTTAAGATCCTTGCCGGAGCAGTTTCATCATCAATTCCAAATGCAATGGCTGTCGGGCCTTCCAAATGTTTGTCAAGCTGAGCATAGTCCGTGCCGTCAAATGCAAGATGAAGCATGGTGTTTTTGTAAACCTTGTACACAACGCCGGCTTCTCTCATCTGTTTACGCAGCCGTGTGTCCTGCTCAACAGTCAAACCACGGTAGTCTACCAAAACGGCTGCCTTTGCATCTGCCACATAGCCTTTGATCTCTTCTACAATTGGTGCTTTTAATTCGACTTTTGCCATGAGTTGTTCCTCCTTCTTATTTTGTCAGCTTCCGCTGCCATATAATCCGCCGATAAAAACTCCCTGACCGCAATGACGCAGACAGGGAGTCAGAATTTCATACAGGATAATACCTACAATCTCCTCGGCAGGCGCTCTGCTTACGCCCGGAACCCGGGCACCTGCTGTCTACGGCAGTTATAAACTTTTGTTAGTGTATCACAGCGATACTGTTTTGTCAAGAAAAACCTACGCAAGCTTCAGCGGGTTGATTTTGATTCCCGGGCCCATTGTATTGGCAATGGTAACGCTCTTTAAATAGGTTCCCTTGGCGCTCGACGGTTTTGCCTTAATAATGGCATCCATCAGGGTATTAAAATTATCCGAGAGCTGTTCTTCCGTAAAGGAAGTTTTCCCTACCGGACAGTGAATGATATTGGCTTTGTCCAGGCGATACTCAATCTTACCTGCTTTAATATCATTAACAGCCTTTGTAACATCCATGGTAACCGTACCGGCCTTTGGATTCGGCATTAAGCCCTTTGGTCCGAGGACACGTCCAAGACGACCGACAACGCCCATCATATCCGGTGTTGCTACAACAACGTCAAACTCAAACCAGCCTTCATTCTGAATTTTGGGAATGAGCTCCTCGCCGCCGACATAATCGGCTCCTGCCGCCTCTGCCTCTGCTACCTTATCGCCCTTTGCGAAAACGAGAACACGGACTGTTTTTCCTGTTCCGTGGGGCAGGACAACGGCGCCGCGAACCTGCTGGTCCGCATGACGTCCATCTACACCAAGACGGATATGAGCTTCTACGGTTTCATCAAATTTTGCAACTGCTGTTTTCTTTATAAGGTTTATTGCCTCCGCCACATCGTACTGAGCAGTGCGATCAACTAATTTTGCGGCTTCCGTATACTTTTTACCTCTTTTCATTTTTCAAACCTCCTAGTGGTATTAGCGAATATTTCTCCCACAACGTCCAAATGACATAAATCTTTTTTTGATTCTGCGATAAAATTTTGACTTTCTGCTTTCCTAAGCAAATTTATTCCTCTACTGTAATCCCCATGCTTCTTGCCGTACCGGCAATCATGCTCATTGCCGCTTCCAGACTCCCCGCATTTAAATCGGGCATTTTCAGTTCGGCAATTTTCTGGATCTCAGACTTGGGAATAGAAGCTACCTTTTTCTTATTCGGCTCACCGGAACCGGACTGAATCTTGCATGCTTTCTTAAGCAGAACAGCAGCCGGCGGAGTTTTTGTAATGAAGCTGAAGCTTCTGTCCGCATAAACAGTAATAACAACCGGAATAATCATTCCCTCCTGTCCTGCTGTTTTTGCATTAAACTCCTTTGTGAACTGAACAATATTTACACCATGCTGTCCCAGCGCCGGGCCAACCGGCGGCGCCGGTGTCGCTTTGCCTGCCGGGATTTGTAATTTAATATACCCTTCAACCTTCTTAGCCATTTACGTTTCCTCCTAAATTATTATAGCTGTTTTAATTCCGAAAAATCAATTTCAACCGGTGTGTCGCGCCCAAACATATCAATAACGATGACCGCCATCTGTTTTGCCGGGTGCACTTCCTGAATCACTCCCACGGTATCCTGCCATACTCCCTCGGTGACAACAACCCGGTCGCCAATAGAAAACGGCGACTGCTCGGCTTCTGCCAGAAATCCCATGTTGGCAATTTCCTCTTCTGTCAGAGGAACCGGTTTGGAGCCCGGCCCAACAAAGCCCGTCACGCCACGCGTGTTTCGCACAACATACCATGTCTGGTCATTCATAATCATATTAATGAGAACATAAGCGGGAAACATTTTCTTTTGAACCTGTTTCTTTTCGCCGTTCTTCTCCTCCACTACCGTCTGGAGCGGAATCATAACTTCCATAATCTGTTCCTGCAGATTTCGGTTTTCTATCGTTTTCTCGATATCTGCTTTCACCTTATTCTCATAACCGGAATAAGTGTGGACTACATACCATTTTGCTTCTTCTGCCATAGCAACCTCCTAAGAAATGCCAAGCGCTGTCAGCCCAAGACGAATTACCCAGTCAAAACCGGAAATGATCACTCCCAGAATAACAGACACTGCTATCACAAGCGCCGACTGCTTCGCAAGCTCTTCTTTTTTCGGCCATGTACATTTTTTAAACTCACTTTTCAGATTTTTGAAAAAGCCTGGTTTTGAAGTCTTTTCTGTTTCGCTCATATGACACACATCCTTTCCGAAACATCACACGGACTACTTAGTCTCCTTGTGCAATGTGTGTTTTTTACAAAATTTGCAATACTTTTTCGTTTCCATTCTGTCCGGATGGTTTTTCTTGTCTTTGGTCAGATTGTAATTCCGCTGTTTACACTCCGTACATTCCAAAGTAATCTTAGTACGCATTCTGTCACCTCCGTGATATTTAGTTGTCAAAATTTTAGGCATAAAAAAAAGACCTAATTCATCGCTAGAATACTATAACATACCTTGTCTGCCAAAGTCAATTATTATTTTAGATTTTTTCTGTTTTTTGCTTTTTGACTTTGCAGAAATTATCTGCTATCTTATTTATTATAAGAAACGGAAGGTGGGAGGTGTTACCTTGCAGCGTTCAAAAAAACTTACTGTTCAAAGGGCAGACGTCTTTTTGATTTTGTTTCTTCTGCTGTCCGGCATCGTTCTGTGCTGTTTTTGTTTTTTCCCCGCCGGCAGCCCGGGAAAATATCTCGAGGTGCGGCAAAACGGAGCCCTGATTCTGACATTGCCCTTAGAAAAAAACACAAGCCGGACCATCTCCCCCACACCGAAGGAGTACAATACCATTACAATAGAAAATGGTAAGGCGGTTATGTCCGATGCCAGCTGCAAGGATAAGACCTGCGTTCATTCCGGCAGCATATCAAAAACCGGAGAAAGCATCGTGTGCCTCCCGCACCGGATTGTCCTCTCCATATCCGGGGAACAGTCCGGGGGACAGGAAAACCAAACGGCGCCGGATGCCGTTACCAGATAGCCCGTTATATATAGAAGCCGAAAGGAGTCCGCTATGCAAAGTCGCACAAGCAAACTTGCTGCACTGGCTGTTTTCACCGCAGTGGCATTTATCTTCAGTTATATTGAAAGTCTTTTCCCCCTGCCGCTGCCCTTCCCCGGCATCAAACTGGGACTTGCCAATATCATAATCGTGATTGTCTTATACCGGGACGGTTTTTGGTCTGCGCTGGGAGTTTCTCTGGCAAGGAATGTGCTGAACGCCCTGACCTTCGGCAGCCTGTTCGGATTATTTTACAGTCTTGCCGGCAGCCTGCTTAGCCTTGCCGCTATGTTTTTACTGACGAAAATGAAACACCCACAGCTTTCCCTGACCGGAGTCAGCGCCGTGGGCGGTATTCTTCATAATGTGGGACAGTTTTTTGTGGCAGTATTGCTAGTCGGTTTTTCTGCCATTTATCCTTATCTGCCCTTTTTGTATTTTTCCGGCCTGATTGCCGGCATCCTTATCGGCATATTCGCCTGTCTTTGCTTAAAGCGTCTGCCGATTTTCCAACCCCCATCCATTAACAATACGAATTAAACAGCATACCGCTGTAAATGGAGGTTTCATAGGCGGTTCCTATATCATTCTGGTACAGGTGCGCATAGCTATACACCCTTTTCTCCACATATTCCATCGGATTCATGCTCATATGGTCGCATTTTTCTCTCAACTGCTCCGCAAAATGCTTCGGCACGGAAAGAGTTTCTCCTTCCGGCGCAGTTAAAAATCCGCGGGAATCTATGGAAAAGCCGGACTGAACCAGTTCGTCCGTATGGGCATCCACCAGATTGCGCAGCTCTCCGCCCGGTCGGGACGGCCAGCCGTTTTTCTCGCCAAACTCATCGCTTTTTGCCAGCAGCTTATTAAACAGGCCCGTCATATTTTGCAGTTTATCTGACGCATCCCCGTTTGAATTGTTTAATGCCTCCTGTGCTGCTTCCCCTAACTCCATGGACATCTCTTTCACGTTCAACGCATATGCCTGCGTATCGCCTGTCAGTTTTATCATCACAAGAGGATTGGCATTATTCAGGCTGACAATACTTTTATATTTATTTTTCAGTTCACTTTTTTTGTGAACGCTGGACTTCGGCGATACCTTGGGAAGGTATCCGCCCAAATATAAATTATATACATCTACCATAGTCATCACGCCTTTTTCTCTGACAAGCTGCTAATTCAGCATAGGTCTAGTTACTCATATAAATTATAACGCGATGCCGGATAGAATGCAATGGTTATTTTTCACAATATTATCGCTTTAATTTATCAAAACTGTCTAATTCAGCGCAGAAGAACCATCGGATTTACCGGCTCCTGCTTTTCTTTTACCTGATAATATAGATTCGAGCCTTCCATGGAATAATATTTCGTAGGGTCGGCAACCTTTCCGATCACCTGTCCCTCTGATACATGGTCGCCCTTTTGTACGGTAATTTCCTTTAGCTGCCCGTAGCTTACCGTAAAATTGTCGCCAATGGACATGGTCAACGTCCGCCCTGTTTCCTCAGAGGTTGTAATATCCGTAACAATACCGTCTGAACTGGCTTTTACCTCCTGTCCTACTTCGGCGGAAATTATCAGCGCCGGGTTAGTCCGGTACTGCGCCAGCGTTTCAAAATAAATGACTTTATCGGCGCTGTACTCCATCAGCACTTCTCCCTCCACCGGCCAGAGGAGTCCGGTTTCCTGGTCAAAGTGCAAATTGTTTTTCGTTACCGGCTTAGCGGCTGTTTTTACCGTTTTCTTTGTCGGCTTTGGCGTTTTTTTTTCTTTTTTTACCTCGGATTTGACTTCCTTGGAAGAAGTTTCTTCCGTTTTCGGCTCCGGCGTCATGGTCGGCTGGGGCGTTTCCTCTGCTACAATGGGAGTATCTCCCTCCCCGTCGTTTTCGCTGCCCATGAGATTTACGCAAATTGCGCCAAAGGCAACCAGCGCTACAATCCCACACAGCAGCGATATATAAAATCCTTTTTCCTTATAAAACATAACTGTCACCTCGTTCTTTGTTTTGGTGATAGTATTGCCGCAGGAAAAAATTTTATTCAACGAACAAAAGGAGTTCTTACAGCGTAACCTTTTCCAAATGCCAGATATCCTTTACATATTCCTCTATCGTACGGTCAGAAGAAAATTTACCGCATTTTGCCACCTGGAGCATCGCCATTTTTGCCCAGCGCTCTTCATCCCGGTATGCCTCTTCCACTTTCTTCTGCGCCGCCTCGTAGGAGCGGAAATCTTTTAAGATGAAATACTGGTCGGCGCGCTCAAAGCTGGTTTTCTCCAACAGCGAATTATAAATTTCACGGAACAGATCAAGATTTTCATGGGAATATGTTCCGTCAATAAGCTGTGTCAGGACAGCGCGGATATCCGAATCCATATTATAAATTTCTTTCGGATTGTACTGGTTATTATGCTCAAAATCAATAACCTCCTGAGAGGACAAACCGAAGATGAAGGCATTTTCTTCGCCTACCTCTTCTACGATTTCGACATTGGCGCCATCCATGGTTCCCAGAGTCGGCGCTCCGTTCAGCATAAATTTCATATTGCCGGTTCCGGACGCCTCCTTGCTGGCTGTTGAAATCTGCTCGGAAACATCCGCCGCCGCAAAAATAATTTCCGCATTGGATACCCGGTAGTTTTCAATAAATACAATTTTTATTTTTCCCTGAATAGAAGCGTCATTGTTTACCACATCCGCAACACTGTTGATCAGCTTAATAATCGCCTTGGCGCGACGGTATCCGGCAGATGCCTTGGCGCCGAAAATGAAGGTGCGCGGATACATATCCATATCCGGGTTTTTCTTCAATTCATTGTACAGATGCATGATATGCAGAATATTTAAAAGCTGGCGTTTATATTCATGCAGACGTTTTACCTGAACGTCAAAAATCGAGCGGGGATCTACCTCAATGCCGTTGTGCTCTTTGATATAATTTGCCAGGCGGACTTTATTCTGGTATTTGATATTCATAAATTCCTGCTGGCATTTTTTATCATCCACATAAACCGATAATTTATCCAAATGGGACAAATCGGTAATCCACTCATCCCCGATTTTTCCCGTTACCCATTCTGCCAGTTTAGGATTTCCGTGCAGCAAAAACCGCCGCTGCGTAATACCGTTGGTCTTATTATTAAATTTCTCCGGCATCATTTCATAAAAATCCTTCAATTCCTGATTTTTCAAAATCTCCGTATGAAGCCGCGCCACACCGTTGACAGAAAAGCCTGCCACAATAGCAAGATGCGCCATTTTTACCTGACCGTCATAAATAATCGCCATCTTCTTAATTTTATCAAGATTTCCCGGATATTTTTCCTGTACCTGATTCTGGAAACGGCGGTTGATTTCCTCTATGATCTGATAAATTCTCGGAAGCAGGCGGGAGAATAACTCCAGCGGCCATTTTTCCAACGCCTCCGACATAATAGTATGGTTGGTATACGCACAGCATCTTGTCGTAATATCCCATGCCTCATTCCATTCCAGACCGTATTCGTCTAACAGTATGCGCATCAATTCCGGAATGGTCACGGTCGGATGCGTGTCATTAAGCTGAAAGCAGACCTTATCCGGCAGCCCGTGGATATCGGAATGGTTTGTCATATATTTCTGAACTGCCCGCTGCACGCTTGCTGACACAAAGAAATACTGCTGTTTTAACCGCAGCTCCTTTCCGGCGTTGTGGTTGTCGTTCGGATAGAGCACCTCGCAAATGGTTCTTGCCAGATTCTGCTGCTCTACCGCCTTCTGGTAATCTCCCTTATCGAAAGAGTCCAGATTAAAGTTATCGATTGCTTCCGCATCCCAGATCCTAAGAGTATTGACAATGCGGTTTCCGTAGCCCACTACCGGTAAATCATACGGGACTGCCATAACTGACTGATAGTTTTCCTGAACAAACTTATCCCGCCCTGTTTTTTCGTCCTTGCGGACAGTAACATAACCGCCGAAGCGAACTTCTACTGCATATTCCGGACGTTTCATCTCAAAGGGATTCCCCTCCTTTAACCAGTCGTCCGGCGCCTCAATCTGGAAACCATTTTCAATCTTTTGCATAAACATTCCGTACTTATAGCGGATCCCACAGCCATAAGCGGGATAGCCAAGGGTGGACAGTGAATCCAAAAAGCATGCCGCCAGTCTTCCCAGACCGCCGTTTCCCAGCGCCGCATCCGGCTCCTGATCCTCCAGAGCATCCAGATTTACACCCAGTTCATCCAGTACCTCCCGGACAATTTTATCCTGCTTCAGATTGATGATAATATTTCCCAGGGCGCGGCCCATCAGAAATTCCATCGACAAATAATAAACTGTCTTTACGTCTTTTTTCTCATATTCCTTATGGGTGTCCATCCAGTCATCCACTACAATATCCTTGACAGCAAATGCCACTGCCTGAAACAACTGCTGCTCGCTTGCTTCCTGTACGGATTTGCGGAATAATAACCTCATGTAGCTTTCAATGTTTTTTTTCAGTTCCTTCTTCTTTTCCATTTCCGTTAAAAATGCCATACCTAACCTCGCTTTCTTTCTAAACAAAGTGACATTATACTGTTACCTTTGTTACGCCTAATGTTACCGCTTCACCATTCATGTTCCAGTCTGTAGTATGTCCCTTCATCTCTCCGATAAAAATCTCATCTGCCAATACCTCTGCCTTAATCTGTTCGGCATGCTCTGTCATAATTTTGCTTATCTTTTCATTGCCTCCCTGATAAACGCGGATATGGTCAGTTACTTCAAAATCAGCATCCTTTCTCATCGTCTGGATTTTGCTGATGATTTCTCTCACAAAGCCTTCCTCAATAAGCTCCGGCGTCAGATTCGTATCCAGCACTACCGTAATGCCATGACCGGATTCACTGACAAAACCTTCCTTCCGGACTGCTTCAATCAGAAGATCCTCTCTGGCGAGTACCTCATCGGCGCCATCCACGGTCACGGTAATTTCACCGGTTTCATCTAACTTTGCCATGGTTTGGTTTCCATCCAGTCCGGCAAGGATTTCCTTCAGCGCATTGATTTTGCTTCCGAAACGCCGTCCCAGTGTACGAAGCTGCGGCTTAAAGCTATAAGAGGTAAAGTCTTTTATTTCGTCTGTAAAGACCAATTTCTTTATATTGAGCTCCTCTGCGATGATCTCCTGATAGAACTCGGACAGCTCTCCCTCCGCCTTGACATACATCGTGCCTATCGGCTGACGGTTTTTGATATTTGCCTCATTTCTGCAGGCGCGTCCCAGAACAACAATATCCAGAAGCTCTTCCATTTTGGTTTCCAGTTCTTTGTCAATCATGGTTTCGTCTGCCACAGGAAAATCGCATAAATGGATGCTTTCCGGCGCTTCGGCATTGATGCTGCACACCAGATTCTGATACATGCTCTCTGTCATAAACGGAATCATCGGGGCAGCCGCCTTGCTAATTGTGACCAGCGCTGTGTACAGGGTCATATAAGCATTGATTTTATCCTGCTCCATGCCCTTTGCCCAGAAACGATCCCTGCAGCGGCGCACATACCAGTTACTCATGTCATCTACGAATTGCTGGAGCGCCTTTGCCGTTTCAGGAATCTTATAGCTGTCCAGATTTTCATCTACCTCTTTTACCGTGGAATGCAGCCGGGACAAAAGCCATTTGTCCATTACCGACAGCTTGTCGTATTCCAGAGAATATTTTGTTGCATCAAATTTATCTATGTTGGCATAGAGGACAAAAAATGCATACGTGTTCCATAATGTACCCATGAATTTCCGCTGTCCCTCTATTACCGCCTTTCCGTGAAAACGGTTTGGCAGCCATGGCGCGCTGTTTACATAAAAATACCAGCGGATGGCATCCGCGCCAAATTCGCTCAGCGCCTCCATCGGGTCGACCGCATTGCCTTTGCTCTTACTCATCTTCTGGCCGTTTTCATCCTGCACATGCCCAAGGACAATCACATTCTCATACGGCGCCTTATGAAACAGCAGGGTAGATTCCGCCAGCAGGGAATAGAACCAGCCTCTGGTCTGGTCTACCGCCTCGGAAATAAACTGTGCCGGAAACTGCTTCTCAAACAGCTCCTTATTTTCAAAGGGGTAATGATGCTGGGCAAACGGCATGGCGCCGGAGTCAAACCAGCAGTCAATAACCTCCGGTACACGGTGCATCTGTTTCCCACAGTGCGGGCATGGAATCGTCACCTCGTCAATGTACGGGCGGTGGAGTTCGACGGATGCCGCCTCGGGATTTCCGCTTTTTTCCGCCAGCTCCTCACGGCTTCCCACCGCTTCTTTATGACCGCATTCGCATTCCCACACATTTAACGGGGTTCCCCAGTAACGGTTACGGGATACCGCCCAGTCCTGAATGTTTTCCAGCCAGTCGCCAAAGCGCCCCTTACCGATGGATTCCGGAATCCAGTTGATCGTATTATTATTGCGGATTAATTCCTCTTTTACTTCCGTCATTTTGATATACCAGGATTCCCTTGCATAATAAATCAATGGTGTATCGCAGCGCCAGCAGAACGGATAATCATGTTCAAATTTCGGCGCCGAAAACAGCAGCCCTTTGGCATCCAGATCTTTTAACACCATCGGATCGGCATCCTTTACAAAAACGCCGGCATATGGAGTTTCGGCTGTCAATTCCCCCTTGCCGTCTACCAGTTGTACAAAGGGCAGGTCATATTTGCGTCCCACCTGGGCATCGTCTTCGCCGAATGCCGGGGCGATATGAACGATACCGGTACCATCGGTCATGGTGACATAGGAATCACACACAATATAATATGCTTTTTTCTGCTGCTTTTCACAAATTTCCTTTGCGCAGTCAAAAAGAGGTTCATATTCCTTTCCTTCTAAATCCGTCCCCTTATAAGTTTCCTCTATTTCATATGCCTTTCCCTCTTCAGAAAGGTTTCCTAATACAGTATCTAACAGCGCCTCCGCCATATAATAGGTATAACCGTCCGCCGCCTTTACCCTGCAATAAGTTTCATCAGGATTCACACAGAGCGCCACATTGCTGGGCAGCGTCCACGGCGTAGTCGTCCAGGCGAGAAAATATGCCTCTTCTCCTACTACCTTAAACCGCGCTACGGCAGAACGCTCCTTTACAGTTTGATAGCCCTGCGCCACCTCATGGGAGGACAGCGGCGTACCGCAACGAGGGCAGTACGGAACAATCTTAAATCCTTTATATAAGAGGTTTTTGTCCCAAATCTGTTTCAACGCCCACCACTCGGACTCTATAAAATCATCGTGATAGGTTACATAAGGGTTTTCCATGTCTGCCCAGAAACCAACAGCGTCAGAAAATTGTTCCCACATGCCTTTGTATTTCCAGACAGATTCCTTGCATTTTGAAATAAACGGATCCAGCCCATATTCTTCTATTTGTTCCTTACCGTCCAAGCCAAGAAGTTTTTCCACCTCCAGCTCTACCGGGAGGCCATGGGTATCCCACCCCGCCTTTCTCGGAACCTGATACCCTTTCATCGTACGGTAACGCGGTATCATATCCTTAATCACGCGAGTCAGTACATGGCCAATGTGCGGCTTTCCGTTTGCCGTAGGCGGGCCATCATAAAACATATAGGTCGGGCAGCCCTCTCTCAGGGCAATACTCTTTTGGAAAATATCCTTGTCTTTCCAGAATTTTTCCACTTCCTTTTCCCGTTCAACAAAGTTCATCCCTGTCGATACTTTCTTGTACATTTCCTACCTCCTAACGGATTTGTTTTGCGTCAAAAAGGCTCTCATCCAAACAAGGATGAGAGCCCGTATAGCTTCCCAAATTACCACCTGTTTTTCTATGCTGACACATATATCCCGGTAACGGTGGATACCGGCGCGGCCTACTCAATTTACCGTCCGTCCGCATAATGCGGGTTCTGTCTGCGGCGGCAGATTTTTCGGCGTTGCAACTCAGGAGGGATATTCACTTTTTCTTACTGGTACCGGGTTCCCACTATCTCCGGCTCTCTGGAACACTTGGGAAAAAGCTACTGGCTCCGTCATCGTTTTTTAGGGGTTTTATTAAAACATATTCATCATAGTATGAAATCTGCAAAAAGTCAACCCCAAAAAACCGAATTATTCTATCCGCAGAAAGTTACGCAATTACGCCGTAAACCACACTACTGCAGACGGAATTCTTTTACAATGTGGTTCAGGTTATCGGTGCTTTCTTTACTGCCCTCCATAAAGCTTTCGGTAAAAGCAATCTTTTGTGCCATTTCAGAAGTTTTATTGGCAATATCGGACACGCCTGTAGCAGATTCATTAACTGTGGTGTTGATCTCCTCAATGGAAAAGGATATATCGGAAATGGCAGATACCAGAGTCCGGATGGCATCATTAATTTCTGTCATACCCTGCTCATAGGCGCTGGCATCTCCTGAGTAATTTTCTCCTACCCCCTTGAATTCCTCATAATCTTTCAGGACGGTATTCTCAAGGAAGTCCATTGTATTGTCCAGACACTCTACCAGGTTATTTACCGCAGAATTGACCTGCACGATAATGCCGTCAATATCGCCGACCGTTTCTTGGGTCTGGCTCGCCAGGAGCCCGATTTCAGAAGCTACTACGGCGAAACCTTTTCCGGCTTCCCCGGCTCTCGCCGCTTCAATAGAAGCATTCAGCGCCAACAGATTGGTCTGGGTGGAAATCTCCATAATATTCTGGGTCAGTTCATTAATACGCTCCACGGCATCCGCCTGCTTTTTGGCAACCAGTGTTTTCTCTTTTACTTCATCATAAATCGTACCGGTGCGGTTGCTGGCTTCTATCGTTGTTTCCATCAGGCTGTCTGCCCGTTTCTTAACCTCCAGGGAATTTTCTGCGCCCTGTTTGGAAAGTTCCTCGATATTTTTCGCATTTTCATTTATGGTCCCTATTGCATGGGTAACCGTGTCGGTAGCGCTTGCCGCTTCCTCCATCGCCGCCGCCAGTTCCTCCGTCGTAGCGGAATTATTGCTGCAGATGTCGTTTATCACATTCATATTTGAATTCAGATCCTTCACGCTGCCTTCCATATTCAGGCCTGCTTTATCAATCAGTCCCACCATCTCTCTCAGCTTCGCCCTCATCTTCTGGACAGCGCGCGCCATATCTCCGATTTCATTTTTCATCTTAACTAATTTTGCGCTTCTTGGATTCTTTCGGAAATTCAAATCCGCCGTATCGGTAATAATTTCTGTCAGATACCGAATCGGACGTATAATATTGGTACTGAATATCAAGCCGGCTCCCAGGGCAACTATGCCGGCAATCAAAACAGCCGCCAGCATCAGGACAATAAGTTGTGAGGATGCTGCACGTACTTCCCGGTTTGGCGCTGTTTCTACCAGCTTCATCCCATTTTTCAGAGCAACAAAGGAAGCCACCTTATCCGTTCCATTATACTGGTAGGACAATGTCTGCCCTCCCTTTCCGGCAGTAACAAACGCCTCTAAATCCGCGCATTTTTCTTTCAGATTGGTACCTAATTCCAATTCCGGATGCGTCATGATCTGATTCTGGCTGTTTAGTAAAAAGCCATAACCGGTTGTAAAGCTTTTTGCCGAATCGGACATTTCCTGAAGTTTTCCAAAATCAATATCCATTCCGACAATTCCCACGGATACATCATCAATAAAAATCGGCACCACATAGGAAATCATATACACATTAATATTAGCATTGAGATAAGGATCCATCCAGGTCGGCTTTCCATTATTAACCGGAATATAATACCAGCCCACGTGCTCTAAGTCATCCTTGTCGTAGCTGCTGAAATCCGTCGGAGTCAGCATTTTAAATTCACTTTCATCATTGTCCCGGGAAGCAAAAATGCCGGAGGTGGCCTTTGTAAAATCCGGATTATACCTTACATAATAGGTCAATGCCCCTTCCGTATTATTTCCGCAGCTGAGAGCGATCTCCTTCAGCTTATCCGTACACTCATTCACATAAGCGTCACTGGACTTAAATTTATCCACATCCCGAATCGTATTCTTTGTCATATCTGCCAGAGTATTTACCGATACCTCAATCCTGGAAAGAATATTATCCACATCCTGTCCATAGCTGCTGCAGATATCTGTAAGCCTCTGGTAAGCGTCCTGATCTGTCACCTTCATGGAATTATGCAAACTGATAAAACCGCTGATAAACGACGCCAAAAGGGCGCACCCTACTACCACAAATAAAATCCTTGTCCGTAATGTTCTCATCCTTATCCTCCTCAAAGCAATTTTTACCGTACAGGAAAGTCCACTGTTTCTTATTTTACTATATTTTATAGGATTATGCAATGGCTCCGAAAAAAAATGGAAATAAATAAAGATAATAAATAATAACCCTTTCCTTTTGCCAATTATCTGTTATAATAATAGAATCATAAGTTTTGTATTAAGGAAAGGAGTATCCATGAAGGGAATTATTTTGGCAGGAGGCTCGGGTACCCGTCTTTATCCGCTGACCCGGGTTACCTCAAAGCAGCTGCTTCCTATCTATGATAAACCGATGATCTATTATCCGCTGTCTGTCCTTATGACTGCGGGCATACGGGAAATTCTTATTATTTCCACGCCGGAGGATTTGCCGAGGTTTGAGGAGCTTCTGGGGGACGGCCGCCAGTTTGGCATTTCGCTGTCCTACCGTGTGCAGCCAAGCCCGGACGGACTTGCTCAGGCATTCATTATCGGCAGTGATTTTATCGGGAGCGACTCGGTAGCCATGGTTTTGGGAGATAATATATTTCATGGACATGGACTGGAAAAGCGGCTGCGCGCCGCCGCCTCTGTGGAAAGGGGAGCCACTGTATTCGGTTACTACGTCGATGATCCGGAACGGTTTGGCATTGTAGAATTTGATAAAGACGGCAAGGCGGTTTCCATCGAGGAAAAACCGGAAAATCCGAAAAGTAATTATTGTGTGACTGGTCTTTACTTTTACGACAACCGGGTAGTCGAATATGCTAAGAACTTAAAGCCGTCGAAGCGGAACGAACTTGAAATCACAGACCTGAATAAGATTTATCTGGAGCAGGGCGAGCTTAATGTCACGCTGTTAGGCAGAGGATTTACCTGGCTGGACACCGGCACCCATGAATCTTTGGTGGACGCTACCAATTTTATCAAGACGGTGGAACAGCATCAGCACAGGAAGATTGCCTGTCTGGAGGAAATTGCTTACCGAAACGGCTGGATTACCAGGGATGAGGTGCTAAAGACCTATGAAATTTTAAAGAAAAATCAGTATGGACAATACCTGATGGATGTATTAAACGGAAAATATCTTAATGAGTAAAAAAAACGTATCGAATGGAGGAAACGATGGGAAAGCTGACAGTTACAAAATGTCCGATTGACGGTCTTTATATTATTGAACCCACCGTGTTCCGGGATGAGCGCGGATATTTTGTAGAAACCTATAATCAAAGGGATATGGAGGAAGCGGGACTGGATATGGTATTTGTACAGGACAACCAGTCTATGTCAAAAAAAGGGATCCTGCGAGGCCTGCATTTTCAGAAGGAGCACCCTCAGGGAAAACTGGTGCGGGTCATCCGCGGCGCGGTATATGACGTCGCCGTGGATCTTAGGAAAAACTCTAAAACCTACGGCCAATGGTACGGCATTGAACTGAGCGCCGAAAACCACAGGCAGTTTTATATAGCCGAGGGTTTTGCCCACGGCTATCTGGTATTATCCGACGAGGCAGAATTTTGTTATAAGGTGACGGATTTTTATCATCCGGGAGATGAGGGCGGCATACTCTGGAAGGATCCGGATATCGGGATCGAGTGGCCCCTTGCCGAGGAGGAAATATCGTTACTGGAGCGGGACAGGAACTGGAAACGGTTAAAGGATACGCAGGTGCATTTTTAGCCTGCAAAAACAGGAGATAGGATATTATGGATAATCGGAATTTTACGTTATTGACAGATTTTTATGAATTGACAATGATGCAGGGCTACTTTCACAATAATGCGAATGAAACGGTGGTCTTCGACCTCTTTTACCGGCAGAATCCCGATGACGGCGGCTATGCCGTCTGCGCCGGACTGGCTCAGGTAATCGACTATATTAAAAGTCTTCATTTCGACTATGACGATATTGATTATCTGAGGAATCTCGGCAATTTTGACGAGGATTTTTTAGATTATCTGGCAAGTTTCCATTTTACCGGCGATATTTATGCCATACCGGAAGGAACTGTGATTTTCCCACGGGAGCCGCTTGTCAAGGTAATCGCGCCCATTATGGAAGCGCAGCTGGTCGAAACTGCGCTGCTGAATCTCATTAACCACCAGAGCCTGATCGCCACAAAGGCGGCAAGAGTATGTTATGCGGCAAAAGGCGGCGCCGTCATGGAATTCGGGCTGCGCCGTGCCCAAGGACCCGATGCGGGTACTTTCGGGGCGAGGGCGGCTGTTATCGGCGGCTGCATTGGCACCAGCAATGTCATCTGCGCCAAGGAATTTGGAATCCCGGCGCTGGGAACCCATGCCCACAGCTGGATTATGAGCTTTGGCGATGAACTTACTGCCTTTCGCAAGTATGCCGAATTATATCCCGATAACACTACTCTTTTAGTAGATACATACGACACTCTCCGTTCCGGCGTTCCCCATGCCATTACTGTTTTTCAGGAACTTCGGGAGAAAAACCGGATGCCGGAAAAATACGGGATCCGGCTGGACAGCGGAGATTTAGCTTATTTGTCTAAAAAAGCGAGAAAGATGTTGGACGAGGCGGGCTTTGAAGATGCCGCCATCTGCGCCTCCAGCGATTTGGATGAATACCTGATCGATTCGCTTTTATCCCAGGGCGCCAGAATCGACTCCTGGGGGGTAGGAACTAATCTCATCACATCGAAAAATACTCCTGCCTTTGGCGGGGTGTATAAGCTTGCCGCCGTGGAGGAAGACGGCGATATGAAACCCAAAATCAAATTGTCTGAAAATCCGGCAAAAATCACGAATCCGGGAAATAAAACCGTATACCGTATTTATGATAAAAAAACCGGCAAGATCCGCGCCGATTATATTACGCTGGCGGAGGAAGTTTTTGACGCAACAAAAGATCTTCTTTTATTTGATCCCAACGCCACATGGAAAAAGACAAGGCTGGACGGCGGAACCTATGAGATGAAAGAGATCCTCATACCCGTATTCCAGAACGGTCAATGTGTTTACGAAACTCCCAGTGTCATGGAGATCCAAAAATATTGCAAAGAACAGTTAGATACCCTGTGGGAGGAAACAAGACGGCTTATCAACCCGCAGGAGGTTTATGTAGACTTATCGGATAACCTTTATCAGATGAAGGCAGCTTTGCTTGACAATCATAACTATAAATAAAAAACGCCCTCCCCTCCATTCGAGCCACAGCATTCCCCTGTTATGGCTTATGGAGGGAGGGCTTCTTTTTTTAATTAAAGCCGTAAATTTTCTGGGAAAGGGAATAACCCCATACGACGATTTTTCTTCCCGCCTTACTCCGCAGCTGCATCGGCTTACTCAACGCCAGCTTGTTTACCATGCGGTACATCCCGCGGTTTTGCTTTTTCAAGTATTCCCAAAGTTCTTCTCTCTTGGCAAGGCTTTCTTCACTGCCCTCCTTGATAAGGAAAACGGAGCTGACCGTCATCATCATGGTAAGGTACTTTACCATATAATCCCGAAGCTTTTTATTTTTCAGCTTCGTCAGATCATAGGCGTCAATCATAATTTTATTTACCTTTATCTGCTGGTCAATTCTGGCAGTCATTACCTTTTCATTTACCGACTGGTCATCCCTTCCGATAAAGTACCGGTACAAATCTACATCGAGATAATACATTGTCTTTACAAAAGGAAGCGGATAATACACAAAAATATTGTCGACATAAAAAGTATGCTTTGGCAGTTCCAGTTTACAGTCCCGAAGCAGTTTTGTACGGTAAATAACCGAGTGCATCAGAATATTCTGACTCATCTTAAACCGTTTTACATCACTCCAGCCAAAGACCTGATTCTCAGGAAATACTCCCTCATACCGGATTGCCTTATGCTTGTGAAGGCTTGGTTTTTCATACACATAATTGGCGAGGAGCATGTCCACTCCGTTTCCGTCCTGAACAAAGTTTCTCAGCACATCCAGCGCCTTCAGCAAGGCTTCCCTGTCCATCCAGTCGTCGCTGTCCAAAACCTTATAGTAAATCCCTCTGGCATTGGCAAGTCCGGTATTTACGGCGCTGCCATGTCCGCCATTCTGCTGATGGATCGCCCGGATAACCGTCGGATATTCGGCTGCCAGTTCATCTGCGATCTCTCCTGTTTTATCGGTGGAGCCGTCGTCGATCAGAATAATCTCGACATCCTCTCCGCCCACCAGTACGGTTTCTACTGCATGGCGCATATAATCCTGTGAATTATAACAGGGAATCGCCACTGTTAAAAGTTTCATCGTTACTCCATTCCTTTCTTTTTATTTCTCTATTTCCGACTGCCCTTCTGAATAATTTCCTCCGCTAAAGAAAGCGCTCTGTCTACAATCGCATCAATGTTATAATACTGATACTCCGCCAGTCTTCCCAACAAATAAAAATTCGGGATTTGTTCTACCAGCGCCCGGTAACGGGAAAAAAGAGCATCATTTTTAGAATTGTTTATCGCATAATACGGAATCTCATCCTCGCCGCCGCTGTATGGCATCGGATATTCCTTTACTATCGTCGTGTCCGGAGCCGCAAGCTGGCCGGACAGATATTTAAATTCCGTAATCCTTGTAAAATCCTCAGAAACCGTATAATTCACTACGCCATGGCTCTGATAAAAGTTCTTGTCATAATGCTCAAAATCAAAACGGAGAGAACGATACGGCAGCCTGCCATAGCGGCAGTCAAAAAACTCGTCCAATGCCCCGGTAAAAATAATATTGCCTTCAAAGGGTTGTCCCTCAAAGCTGACCGGATGCTCCGCCCCCGGCTCAACCGTAAGGACGCTCTTAGCTTCACAGCTAAGCCGAACATCGATCCCCTCATAATCCAACAGCTTTTCAAATAATGAAGTAAAGCCCTGAAGCGGCAGTCCCTGATATTTGTCCTGAAAATAACGGTTATCCCTGGACAAAAGCACCGGAACCCTCCCTGATACGGCAGGGTCGATCTCCTTTGGCGATTTTCCCCATTGCTTCATCGTATAGTGTAAAAAAATATTTTCATACACATACCGGGCAATCTCCTGAAGTTCCTCGTTTTCGTGGTTCATCAATTCCAAAATCGGCACTCTGGCGCCCTCGCCGAAATTTTTCACCAGCAATTCTTCCAGATGACAGGCTCTCTCCCCATATACCATTTCCAGCGTATTCAGGTTAAAGGGAATCGGCAGCTCTCTTCCATATACATTTCCCACTACTTCGTGACGATATTCATACCATTCGGTAAAACGGGAAAGATAGGTATAAACCCGCTCTATATTTGTGTGGAAAATATGAGGCCCATACTGATGGATCAAAATCCCGTGCTCGTCCGGTTTATCATAGCAGTTTCCCCCTATATGGTTTCGGGAATCCAATATTAAAACTTTCTGTCCTTCTTTTTCAGCCAGCTGTCTGCCCACAACTGCTCCGGCAAAACCACAGCCTATCACAATACTATCGTACATACATCCTCCGCTCTGAATTATATTCTTCTTTATTGTATCAAATTTACCGTATAATATCTACAATTAATTTTGGCATCCCGGGCTTTTGCTTTCGGATTTCCATACAGTTCTCCATATAGCGCGCCGCCTTTTCCAGCCGGCTTTCCTGCGAGGTAAATAATTCTGCCAGCGCCTCGCCTTTTTTTACTTTATCCCCCAGCTTTTTCTTCATATAAATACCGGCGCCAAAATCGATGCTGCTCTCCTTCGTTTCTCTCCCTGCTCCTAAGAGCCCCGCTGCCACGCCGATTCCTTCGGTATTTGTCTTTGCCAGATACCCATCCTCCGGCGCCAATACACAGCCGCTTATCCCGGCTCTCCGGAATAATTTCGGATTTTCGATATAACGGACGTCGCCGCCCTGGCATGCGGTCATCTCCTTTAGCTTTTCATAGGCTGCTTTCTGCTGCAACGCCCGCTCTGCCCTTTCCTTTCCTTCCTCAAAGGGAATTTCTTTTCCTAAGGAAATCATCATGCCGGCAAGGGCAAGGCAAACCTCCTTTACATCCTCCGGCCCTTCTCCCTGCAACGTTTCTATCGCTTCCTTAACTTCCAGGCTGTTCCCAATGGCATAGCCTAACGGTTCCTCCATACTGGTAATCATCGCCACCGTTTCTTTTCCCGCTCCCCTGCCAATCGCCACCATCCGGCGCGCCAGTTCTCTGGAGCCTTCCATTTCCTTAATAAAAGCGCCGCTTCCTGTTGTGACATCCAACAATATTTTATCACTTCCTGCCGCCAGCTTTTTACTCATAATAGAAGAGGCAATGAGGGGGATACTGCTGACAGTTCCCGTTACATCCCGCAGAGCATACAAAAGCTTATCTGCCGGCGCCAGATTCCCGCTCTGACCGATGACACTGAGCCCGGTTTGGCAGACCGCGCGGAAAAATTCCTCCTCCGCCAGTTCTACCCGGAATCCCGGAATGGATTGCAGTTTATCCAGCGTGCCCCCGGTAAAGCCAAGTCCTCGCCCGCTCATTTTTGCCACCGGAACGCCGCATGCCGCCACAATAGGAGCTACAATCAGCGTCGTCTTATCTCCCACGCCGCCGGTGGAATGTTTATCCACCGTAATGCCGTCTATCGGGGACAAATCCACAACATCGCCGGAATCGCGCATCGCCAGTGTCAATGCCGTCAATTCTTCATCCGTCATTCCCCGGAAATAAATTGCCATCAGCATCGCCGACATCTGATAATCCGGTATTTTCCCTGCCGTGAAACTCTGTATCATTTTCTGGATTTCCTCTTTTTCCAAAATTCCACCATCTCTTTTTTTGTGGATCAAATCAACAAAACGTCCGGTTCCCATACGGTTCCTCCCTTTCTTTTCTCCTATTATCATATCATCTTTTTTCTCCCATTTCCATATTTCCTTTCCTTAACTTGTCATAAATACCAATTTATGCTATAATAATCCCGGCAAAAAGGTCGTTTTGCTTTTTCCCATATTACGATACTTGATAGAAAGGGGATATATTATGTCCGAAAAAATTTGGGGTATTACACCCAATACCATTGCTATTTTAATAGCTTTTGCCTGTTATTTACTTATGATGATTGCCGTAGGTTTCTTTTCGATGAAAAAAAACAAAAGCACCGCCGATTATTTTTTAGGCGGCCGCGGTCTTAATAGCTGGGTTGCCGCCCTGTCTGCCCAGGCCTCCGATATGAGCGGCTGGCTTTTAATGGGGCTGCCGGGGTCTATTTACCTTGCCGGCACCGGCAAAGCATGGATTGCCATCGGTCTGTTTATCGGAACGGTTTTAAACTGGCTTGTGATTTCCAAGCGGTTACGCCGTTATACGATTGTAGCAAATAACTCTCTTACTCTGCCGGAATTTTTCCAAAACCGCTACCGGGACGAGAAAAAAATCCTGCTTGGCATCTCTTCCGTTGTCATTGTGATTTTCTTTCTCGTATATACCGCATCGGCTCTTGCTTCCGGCGGTAAGCTGTTTAATACCGTATTTCATATTGATTACCACTACGCTCTCCTGATTGGGGCTGCCGTTATTCTTGCCTACACCTTCATGGGCGGATTTTTAGCCGTGTGTACTACGGACTTTATTCAGGGAACGATGATGCTGATCGCCCTGCTGACGGTACCGATTATTGCCTATTCTGCCATCCGGGGTGATGTCATGGGAGCATTAGTGGCAAACGGCGTGGCGACAAACTCCGATTTTCTGAGTTTGTTTTACATAAACGGAGAACCCTATCCGATCGTGTCTATTATTTCTGACCTTGCCTGGGGGCTTGGTTACTGCGGCATGCCGCATATTTTGGTTCGTTTTATGGCAATACGAAGTGAGAAGGAGCTGAAAAAATCCAGCGTCATCGCCATTGTCTGGGTAGCGATTTCCCTGACCGCCGCCTGTGTCATCGGCATCGTAGGACGCGGTTACCTCAATGGAGTTCTCGTGGATGGGGATTCCGAGAACATATTTATTAAAATGATTCAGCAGATTTTTGACGGTAATTTTATTGTAGTATTTATCGGGGGGCTGTTCCTCTGCGGTATTCTCGCCGCTATTATGTCAACGGCGGATTCACAGCTTTTAGTATGCTCCTCCTCCGCTTCCAAGGATATTTATAAAAACATCCTGCATCCGGAAGCAGAAGATAAAAAGATTTTTCACATCAGCCGTATTACCGTTATCGTAGTAGCCGTCCTTGCCTGTCTGATCGCATGGGATCCGAATAGCAGCATTATGGCTCTTGTATCGGATGCGTGGGCAGGGCTTGGTTCTGCCTTTGGCCCTCTGGTCGTATGCTCCCTGTTCTGGAAGCGCACCAATCTGCCGGGCGCCGTTTCCGGCGTTATTTCCGGCGGCCTGTTTGTTATTATCTGGGATTATCTTCCTCTTGTAAATGGAGCTACCCTGTATGAGGCTACCGGTATTTATTCCCTCCTGCTGGGCTTCTTTATCAGCCTTGCCTGCATTATAGCCGTCAGTCTTATTACGAAAGCGCCGTCTAAGGAGATCGTGGACGAATTTGAAAAAGTGGGAAGTTACCGTGAGGAATAAGCTATTTTTGTAATAAAAACATATCGTTGATAAATATGACAGCGAAGTCCTGTATTATTTCCTTGCAATTGCTATCGGGGTTTCGCTGTCATTTTTTTATGGTTATTTTTTTCCGTAAAAAACTCTTGCCATTTCTTTTGATCTGTGTTATATTTTGTATTGCCCTCTCATTACTCCTCTTGTAAGGAGGGAGTTCATATGAATCGATTTTCTAAATTCCATCGGATATTTATTATCCTGTTTGCGCTGGCATTCGCCGGCATCACCAGTTGTTACGGGTATTCTGCCGTTAAGGCATCCGGCTTTTCCTTTGTCCTTTTGTCCCATTATAATAAGACAATCCAGATTCACCAATCATTTTATCTGGCAGGCATTACGTCAAATGGGAAAAAACCAACCTGGAAAAGCAGCAATGCAAAGACAGCCTCGGTAAACACCTATGGAAAGGTTACCGGGAAACGCGCCGGAACCTGCCGGATAACGGCAAAAATTTCAGGGGCAGAGGCAAGCTGCCTTGTCACGGTAAAAAAGACCGCCATTATCCTTTCGTCTAAAACAATTACAATGGAAAACGGCTCCGGATACCGGCTTAGCGGAAAGACCTCCAACGGCTCCTGCTTAAGCTGGAAATCCTCAAAACGCAGTGTTGCCACAATAGATGAGAATGGGTATATTGAGGCGAAAAAACCGGGCGATACGACGATAACGGCTTCTGCTGACGGTTCTTCCTGCTCGTGCCATGTCACCGTAAAAAAGCCAAAAGTAACCTTAAATCATACGGAGGCTTCCCTGTACCGCAGACAGACTCTCTGTCTAATTGCCAAAGTATCTTCCCGCCGCACGCCGGTCTGGAAATCCAAAAAGAGCAGCGTTGCCACCGTAGATGAAAACGGCGTTGTCACGGCCAGAAAGCACGGCGTCGCCCTGATTCAGGCATCGGTTGACGGTATTACCCGCATCTGTGAAGTAACCGTCAAATCACCGGATATATCCTTAAGCCAAAGCTCTGTTACGATAAAAAAAGGAAAAAGCATCCGGCTGTCTGCCAAAGTCAGTTCCGGGAATCCTCCGGAGTGGAAAAGCAGCAATAAAAAAATCGCCACCGTAGACGGCAATGGCAAAATACAGGCGAAGAAAAAAGGAAGCTGCTATATTTATGCTTCCGAAGACGGAGCGAAAAAGAAATGTCGTGTCCGGGTAACAAAATAAAGGCATAAACGGGAGTTATGAGAGGGCGTGCCGTTAAATTTCCTGACGATAAAATAAGAGGACGGCTCCAGAGGCCATAAATTCCTCCGGAGCCGCCCTCGTTTTTACTTGCTGATGTATTTTCCTGTGTACTGAATATTCCCCCGCACATCCAGCCAAAGCCGGTAATAATCGGAAGGGATCTTATCCAGCCACATTGCCAGATAATATTTGCTTTCCGCAAACACCTTCATCGTCTGTTTCGTTTCGGTAAAATCTACCGCATAGTTTCCTTTTTTACCAAGCAGATAAACCTTTCTGATCGAGTGATCCATTCCGTGGACATATAAAATATCTTCATTTGTCTTATAATCAATCACCAAATCATCTACCCGGCGGCTCTGGATCCCTTTTAACCACGATAACTCTTCCTTAAGCAGCGGTTTTGGTCTTTTTAAATCGCCGCAGATATAGTTCCGGTTTGCCAGCAGCGGTTTTGCCAATTCCGGCACATCCGGCTCAAAAGCTCTTGCCTGAAAGAAACCCGGCTTTATAAGGATTTCGCTGACAACCTTTCCCTTCCTGCTGTCATACTCCCGAATCGTTCCGACATTATCCTCGATCGGTTTTACGAGAGAACCCTCCATCGAGTAGAGCCGGTTTTTGTCCTTGAAATAAATGCCATTGGAACGAATCTTTGATTTTGGACATCCAAACCGTTTTTCCAGTTTAACCGTGCGCTCCTTCTCGTTAATCGTGTAAATACTGACATAGGATTTTTTATCCTCGTCAAAATCCTTGACCGGACGTCTTTTATGCCAATGATTGTCAAAAACAAGAACATGCTTGGTATCCGGATTTCCGTCCAGATCCATATCGAGTTCCATAGCGGCATGCTGCTGATAAAAAAACGGGACATCCCCTACCGGCTTCAAAAGCATCTTCTCCATTTCAGTCCCTTCCCAGAACTTCGGATCACTTAACAGCCAACGCATTTTCCCGGTATCCCAATCCACACTGCAGACGGAGTGGATATTTCTCATGGAAACCAGAACCGAATGATCTTTTTTATAATACTCAACGGAATTTAAATGCGCCCAGTCCGGACGGTCCTGATAGGTGGCATCAAAAATATCCCCCAGCTTCACTTTCTTTACGATCTGACCGGTCTGTCTGTCGATTTCCATGATTAAATCCTCCAGATGGCCTTCCATGCTGCTTCCGCATGCCATAATATTTCCGTTTTCTTCATTTTCAGAAGCGGAGTGGTGAATGCCATTTTTTACCATATATGACATATGCACACGCCCCAGAAAATCCATATCGTACATCTGCACGGAATGAGGATTCGTATAGGAGGGAGCCGAAATGTGGGATTCCAAAAAGAGGAAATGTCCGTTTTTCAGCAGAAAAAGACCATAGCCCTTCGGTTTTCTCCTTGTATACCAGCGGATTTTCCCCTCCCTGTCGATAACGCAGGGATGAATATCGGAACCGCCTACGATGAGAATATTTTTCAGCGCCGGCTCCTTCGCCATTTTCTTTACCGTCACAATCTTTTTTAAATGCCTGGGAAGTCCCTTCATCTTTAAGGAAACGGTACGCTCTTCTATCGTCGTCCCGACAGCATCTAACAGTTCAAAATGAATCTCATTTACCTTTCCCGGATATAAGCCGAGAATCGGTACCCGGTGGTATTTGGCCTCCGGCAGGCTGGCGGAATAATCGGTTTCCGGTGTCGTTCCCTTAACCGTTACCCGGACGCCGCATGCCTGCTTGGTATAAAACAGGGCAAGCGCTGTGAGCGGAGCTTCCCCATATGGATTTTTCGCAATAAACATATCGGAAAATGTGTATTTTCCGCTTCGTAATAATTGCTCCAGCCAGTAATCCCTGGTCTGGGATTTCAAAGCAAAGACAGGCTCCTTTGCTATGTTGGTGCGGATCCGCTCCACACCTCTTCTGGCAAAATTCTTATTGTAGTGCCGTGTCTTTTTTCCCAGATACCTGGCAGTGCAGACCGTTACTGTCCCGCCGTCCTCCATGCGGTACACATACTTTCTGCTTTTTTGATAGTCATTTTTCTTTTCGATTAATCTTTTTATTCCCCTCTTACACGTAGCCGCAAAACTCTTGATCATCTTGCCCTCCATGTTATCCATTCTCCTTGTTTTACCGCTCCAGATATTGACAAATTATCCGGAGCACCTCTTTTGCACATTCTTCTGCATTTTTTTGGGTAGTATCCAGAATCAGCTCCGGATTTTCCGGCTCTTCATAGGATGAATCTCTTCCGGTAAAATTAGGGATCTGTTTTTTATATAACCCCTTTGGATCCCTTTTTCTACAGG
Organism: uncultured Lachnospiraceae bacterium; assembly: GCA_947628225.1. Classification (GTDB taxonomy): domain Bacteria; phylum Bacillota; class Clostridia; order Lachnospirales; family Lachnospiraceae; genus Eubacterium_F. The sequence goes on along the minus strand of CANQYY010000012.1, from coordinate 37,406 downwards.
TTTCATAATCGGTGTTTACATACACTTCTATGAAATTATTTTTTCCTGCCCTTTCTCTGGCGAATTCCCTCATTTTGCGAAATGGAGAAATAAAGGAAACCAATGTGATGACGCCTGCGTCCTGAAATAAAGCAGCTATTTCACTGATCCGCCGGATATTTTCATTCCTGTCCTCATCTGAAAATCCCAAATCAGAATTGATCCCGTGGCGTATGTTATCTCCGTCTAACAAATAAACCGCCCGTCCCGCTTCATTCAGCATCTTCTCCAGTTCTACCGCAATGGTTGATTTTCCGGAGCCGGATAAACCGGTAAACCAGACAACCAGTCCTTTTTGCCCCAGCACATGACATCGCTCTTCATAGGAAACCTTGTTATTATGCCAGATAATATTTTCGTTTTTATTCATCCGATTCCTTTCTATGCCAGAACAGAGCCGTTCTCCTTCAGCATATTCTTTATCTGGCGGATGCTCTTTTCGTATTCCGCATCCGTCAACTGCATATCCGGTGAAATATCCGTTGTTATCTCATCACCGAGCCAGATAACCTCTATCTCCTTTTCTACTACCGTTTTCATTATTTTATAATCAGAGTGTGTCAGTCCCGTGGCGGTAACAATTAAAATCATGCCGGCATCCAGCATAAGATTTGCCACCTCTCCGAAACGCCGGATTTGCTCAACATGGTCGGGAGTATTTCCTTTTTTGGTATCCGCTCCCACTCCATAGAGGTAGGAACCGATCCCCATATAGTAAACGTAGCGGCCGCAATTTAACAGTTCTCTCTCCAAAAGCTTTGCCAGCTTCTTTTTGCCGACCTCTTCCGGGCCGGTCAAAACGATAAGGCTCGGTTTCTGGGCATAATGCTCAATACGTTCCTCAATAGAAACGTCGCTGACCTCCCATTTATAATTGCGCAGCATCGCGCCCTCCCGGATTTTCTGTTCCTCATCCTCCAGGGCTGCCGTGATAATACCGCCGCCTGCAATCTCATAATCATCCACGATGACAAAACGGCTTGTACCGGCAATATCCTCTACCGTATCAAAGGCAATGGGCTTATCGGTGCGCAGAATACACTCTGCCACCTCATGGCGTCCCACCGCCGCTTTCTCCTCCGTGGAGGAAAGATTGGAGGAATTGATTACGCCCTTGATGCACTCCAGCTCCATTTTTACTTTTTCAGCGCCGATTTTTAAATAATATATCTTTCCCGGCGTAAATTCCTTTTTCCCGAGCCAGAAAATATTGGCGGCAATCCGCGATGCCGTTTTTGGCTCTTTTTCACCGACGATACTCATCATCTCGCCGCGGGTAATATAAATCTGCTCCACCATCGTAAAGCCTATCGCCATATCCGGTTTCCCCACTTCCAGCGGCGGCGCATTGAATACCTCGATTTTTTTCACATGGCTTCTTTTCCCGGAAGGATAAAATACTACCTCCTGCCCCGGGCGGATCGTCCCTGTCTGTATCGTGCCCGCCACAATACGGCGGTCGTCCCCGTTTTTGGTAAACTTGTAGACATCCTGTACGGGCATGCGGAACGGCTGGTTTTCCTTTGACTCCTCACATTCAAAATGATCCAATACCTCCAGCACGCACATCCCCTGATACCAGGGCATTTTATCACTTTTTTTCACAATATTTTCTCCCTGGAAAGCGCTGACCGGAAGTACAAATTTCGGTGTAATGTTAATCTTATCCAAAAATTCCAGATACTCTTTTTTTACTTTTTCATACACCGTTTTATCATAATCCACTAAATCCATCTTATTAATGACAACGGCTATCTGGCGAATTCCCAACATCGACAGCATATAGGCGTGACGACGGGAATTTTCCTGAACTCCCTCTTTCGCATCTATCATCAAAAGGGCGGCCTCGGCGCGGGAGGCTCCGGTAATCATATTTTTCAAAAATTCAATATGCCCCGGCGCGTCCAGGATAATGTAATCTCTTTTTTCGGTTTTAAAAAAACAGCGGGCCGTATCAATGGTAATTCCCTGCGACTGTTCATCCTTTAAGGCATCCAGTAAAAATGCATATTCAAAAGGCTTTGAATTTCTGCGGCAGGTTTCCCTTACCTGATCGAGTTTTCCCTCCGGCAGGGAATTTGTGTCCGCTAACAGACGCCCCATCAGAGTGCTTTTACCATGATCCACATGACCCACAATAACAATATTCATATCTTCTTTTTTATTCATCCGGGATGCTCCTCCTTACATATAACCGTTTCGTCTGAGTTCTTCCAGACCGCCGCCGCCTTCTTTATCCTGAGCACGGCCGGAGCGCTCTGCAATATTGGCAAACTTACCGGTCTTTAGTTCCTCAATTACCTCATGTACATTTTTTGCCGTGGAATCCACCGGCTGTGTACATGGGCCGCATCCCAGAGAGCGGTACCGCTTTCCATTTCCTTTATCAAAATACAGAGAAACTACCGGAATATTTTCCCGCTCAATATATTCCCATACATCCAGTTCTGTCCAGTCTAACAGCGGATGCACCCTCACATGGGTTCCCGGGGCAAAATCCGTTTTATACTGATTCCAGAATTCCGGCGGCTGGTCGCCTACATCCCAGTCATTATTCTTATCTCTTGGGGAGAAATACCGTTCTTTGGAGCGGCTCCCCTCCTCATCTGCCCGGGCTCCTACAATAACCCCCGTATAAGGTTCACAGTTGGTATCTTTTTCATAAATTCCCTTATTATGGTTAAAACGGTAGCGGGGCCAGCTGGCATTCAATGTGTTGGTAAGCGCTTCCGTCTTTAATTTCATACAACAGTCAATATGGGAAATGTTCCCATCCGGAAATGTTTCTTTCTTCTCCAGCGCCTCCGTATTTTCCCCATAGATCATATCCAGATTCCATTCCGCCGCAAGACGATCCCGGTATTCGATCATTTCAGGGATTTTAAAATGAGTATCAATATGGACAAGCGGAATTGGTACATGTCCAAAAAACGCCTTTCGCGCCAGCCATAGAAGCACTGTGGAATCCTTACCGATTGACCACAGCATGCAAAGGTTTCCCAACTCGCTATACGCTTCGCGAAGAATGTGTACGCTTTTGTACTCCAGCATATCCAAATGATCCATTTTTCCCTCCAATAGTAAGTTCTTTTTTTGTACTATTCCCATTTTCGTCCTAATTACTATTGGCATATTATATGAAAAATTTGTTACAATTATGGCAGGAGTATTGAATTATCACATCTTCTTATAAACGGTAAACATCATGGTAAAAAAGCACACGCCTCCGCCGATAAAATTTGATACCGGTTCGGCAAGAAAGACTCCAAAAACTCCCAGATTTGCCATATGCGGCAAAAGCAGAACAAGGGGAATCACAATGATAACCTTGCGAAAAATAGAGAAAAAGACAGCGCGCCGGCTGAAGCCCAGCGCCGTAAAGGTGGTCTGCCCGGCAAATTGCAGCGCCATCATAAAGAAACCAAAGAAATAAATATGCAGGCAGTTCACGCCTACCTCCAAAACTTCCCGATCGCTGCTGAAAATACCGAGAAAGAACCGGGGGAACAAAAAGAGTAAGAGCCACGCCCCCAGCGTATACAATATCATTATCCCGGACATAAATTTGATACTTTTTTTCACTCTGTCGTTTTTTCCGGCGCCATAATTATATCCCATTACCGGCTGGGCGCCGGAACCGATTCCCGACACCGGCATCTGTACAACCTCTCTGACAGAATTGATAATCGTCATAACTCCCACATAAATATCCCCGCCGTGAGCCTGAAGGCCGGCGTTGCACACCATCTGGACAAGGGAATTGGTCACCGCCATAGTAAAGCCGGAAACCCCCAGTCCCATAATTCGTATTACCCGCTTTTTTTCCGGCATCAGCCGGTTTCTTTTCAGCCGGACGACCGCGCGCTTTCCCATTAAAAAGCGCAGGGTCCAGATAGCGGCGGCGCACTGTGATATAACGGTGGCAATGGCGGCTCCGCGCACGCCCAGCTCCAGTGCAAAAATAAAAACCGGATCCAGTATAATGTTCAGCCCGGCGCCGATTGCCACTGTGAGCATGCCCGTCTTTCCAAAGCCCTGGGCATTAATAAAATTATTCATCCCAAGGCTGAGCAATACAAAAACATTTCCCAAAAGGTAAATCGTCAGATAGGAATCCGCATAAGGAAAGGTGGCGTCACTGGCCCCTAAAAGATAAAGAAACGGCCGTTTTAAAAGCAAGCCTGCCAGGGTAAGAAAAAAACCCAAAGCAACAAGCAGCGTAAAACAATTTCCCTGAATCCATTCCGCCTCTGTCTGGTTTTGTTTTCCCCGCTCAATGGAAAACAGGGGAGCGCCTCCCATACCGATGAGATTGGCAAAGGCAAGGATAACCGTAATAATCGGCAGACACACCCCTACTCCTGTCAGCGCCAGGGAGGAGCCTCCCTCCATGCGCCCAATATAAATGCGGTCTACTACGCTATAGAGTACGTTAATAAGCTGCGCCAATGTCATCGGCACAGCTAACTGCATAATATTCCTTTGTACGCTCCCCTTTGTAAAATCTGTTACTTCCAATGTGACTTATCCTTCTTTCCCTCTTTTTTTACCACATTTTTAATGTAAGAAAAGGTTTCCTTTTCCCCTTTATCCCGAAGCATTATCAAAAGTTCCTCCAACTGGCGGGAGGTTTCTTCATGCATCCAGCGCCGTTTTCTTCCCTTGTCAAAATACGCAAAGGGTTTTCCCTCATCATAATCGTCGCCATAGTAAATCTTGCTTGCCGCCACCCGGTCGCAGAACATTTCAATCAGGTATTTTGTAGGCATTTGGATCGGCGCCTTGCGCCCCAGCGCCGGGTTATAATCAACCCAGTATTCAAAGTGGTGCTTATTCCGTCCCTGATGGTGCAGCCACGCCCTGGAAAATCCGTATCGTTCCCTTTCCTTTTCGTTGGGGCTTTTATCCCCCAGAAAGCATTTCGCTCCCGGGATAAATTCCGCGGGACTGTATTTGGATAAATCATGCCTCAGTCCCTGCCAGAATATCCCCGCCCGAAAGCAGTGGGCAATTACAATATGCCGATGTCTGGTTATTGTTTTAAAATGTTTCCATATCTTCATGCAGCGTTCCTCTTTTCCCCTCCTGCTGTTTCTTTCATCATAGCATATTTCTCTGCCTTTCGCAATTAACCGTTATCATTAAATCGGATTCCTTTTGCATATACTATAGTAATCAATTTCCGGGAGGCGTCTTTTGTCCTTTCTTTCCTCACTCAACCAATTTTTATGGGGTGGGCCGGTTCTGCTTCTTCTCTTGGGGCTCCACATCTACTACACCTTTCGCCTGTCTTTCGTGCAGCGCCATATCCTGCGCGGCATCCGGCTTTCGCTGGGGGATGACAAGGGAAAAAAATCTGCCGGCTTTAGCCGTTTTGGCTCCTTAACTACCACGCTGGCGGCGACTCTTGGCACCGGTAATATCGTAGGCGTTTCCACTGCCGTTTATCTCGGGGGGCCCGGCGCCGTTTTCTGGTGCTGGCTGACCGGGGCGCTGGGAATGGCCACCACCTATGCCGAAACCTTCCTTTGCACAAAATACCGTCACACAGACGGGAAAAATCATTCCCAGGGCGGGCCGATGTATGTGCTCCGGTATTTGCTGGGAAAGAAAAAGCTCGCCCTGCTCTACAGCGCAGCGCTGTGTCTGTCTGCCTTTTTTATTGGCTGCACCACACAGAGCAACGCCATTGCCGATACCTGTAAGCAGGTATTTGGAATTATCCCCCCTGTCACCGCCATTGTTACCGCTTTTACTGTCGGATTAATCTTGATTTTAGGCAGACATTGGATAGAAAAATTTTCGATGGCAGTCGTTCCTTCCATGGCTTTTTTCTTTTTCGGGGGATGCTTGTTATACCTCATCCTGCATGCCGATTATCTGCTGCCCTCCCTTTCCCGGATAGTTTCCTCTGCCTTCGGCTTTTCACAGATTGGCGGCGGCCTCGCCGGTTTTACTATAGGAAAAGCCGTCCGCTACGGTATTGCCAGAGGACTTTTTACCAATGAGGCGGGTCTGGGAACTGCCGGTCTGATCGCCGGTAATTCTTCGGAATCCCGCCCCGAAAATCAGGCGCTTATTTCTATGAGCGCCACTTTTTGGGATACGGTAGTCCTCTGTGCCATTACCGGAGTTGTCCTGACGGCATATCAACTGGAATATGCCTCCGAATGGCAACATTTATCTGCCGGCTCCTTAACCGCTGCCGCCTTTTCCAAACTCCCCTTCTTCGGGGATGAAATACTGGCGATAGCCATTATCTCCTTTGCCCTCGCCACCCTGGTGGGCTGGAGCTATTTTGGCAGGCAGGGCTTTGAATTTCTGTTCCGGGGCAAAGGCTGTGCCTTCTACCAGTATCTGTACATTGCCATGATTTTTATTGGCGGCGTCATGCCTCTTAATCTGGTATGGGAATTGACGGATTTTATTAATCTTTTTCTCCTTATCCCCTCTTTCTATATGCTAATCCGCTGCCGAAACAAGTTTTTATAAAAAAAACATATATTTTACATATTTTTTGTATTATAATTGCATTATAAGAACAAGTTCCACAAAGGAGGATTAGCATGTCTGTAAAAATTTCGACAAGGATAAAGGAGTGGGCGCAGTTCCATTTTGCCACAGGGAAAATTGATTACATGAGTTTAAACCGGCTCCGCCTGAATCTTACCGCGGACAGCCGTATTTCCTCCCGACTCCCCTACACGGAGCAGACCCGCAGACAGCAGGAAATGATTCGGGATATATTGGGGACGAATCATTTGACTTTTGATTCCATGAAGCTTATTTTAAATCCATATAAAACCACACCGCTGACAGCTCTTGCCATCTTCCGCACCGATTCTCCCTGCCGTCTTTCTTATCTGGTAAAGGGACGCACAAAGGAATCCGATTATTCCTATGCCTATCCGACCCCCGCAACTACCCATGTCTGTCCGATATTTGGGCTGTATCCGGATACCGACAATGTCGTGGAACTGACGTTACTCGCTTCAGACGGAAATACTCTTGCCACCCGGACTATCCGCATCAAAACCGGCTCGGCATCTCTCCCGCCAGATGCAGGCAGAGAGTCCGACAACTGCCCGTCCTTTTGTGATCCGGAGGGCAATATCCGGTATTCCCTCAGCGTCGCCGCCAGCGACGCCAAAATAATTCCTATTTCCCACGGACATTTTTTACTGGCGGACGCCGCCGTCCGGACACGCACAGGGCAGCTCCCTCTGCCGACCCATTTACATGAATTTGATCTGTTGGGAAGATTTTACCGGACATACTATGTGGGAAGCGGAATCACAGATATTGCGGGAGAGAAGGAGCCGGGAGGAAATCTCGCTCTTTATACCCCTTCCTCTGACGGTTCCGAGCATATCCTGTTAGAGCTTAACCGCCAGACCGGCGCTATCGTAAAAGTAACCCCTGACAAGGAATCTTCGCAAGAACATTTTGGCATAAAAATAACCAGACAGCATTTGGATATGCTTTCTGATCTGATCCAAAAGGAATTTCAAAGCGGCGGGGAGCCTTTTACAGAAATTCCGTATCCGGTAACCGGCTGGTTAAAAGCGCCGGTTCTTTACAAAGGCGCCTCCATTGAAACAACAGAGGCAGTCAGTCTTGAAGATATGGCGGGGCTCCACCGGATGCGCTTTTCCCTGTGCGGGGATACCCTGCTTGTTTCTACCAGAGGACACCGTTTACAGGAAATTTTGTTTGTCAAAACAGACCGTATCTATCAGATGGATCTGACCTTCCCTGCCCTGACGGAGGAAGCCTATGAGGATTACCCTTATATTCTTGCCGTTCCTTTTACGGAAATGTACAGCGGCACCTATTCCATCGTTCTCCGGTTTACCGACGGCAGCCAGAAGGTGCTTAAAGACACGGTTACCCTGTCCCGCACAAGACAAACGGCGCCGCCAGTCAATTAACCGGCGGCACAAATTTTTTCGGTAACTATTCTACCATATCCCACGTCAGCTGCACGTCCTTCGCAATCTCCCGTACAGCTCTGCGCCCCAATATTTTCCCGTAATCCTCTGCGAAAATCTCGCCGGTTCCCGGCCGTTTTACCCAGAGGTTTTCTTTTGTGAAAACGTCCCCCTTCTTTACCGGAGCAATCGTAACGGCGGTGGCAAAGGCAAAATCAATGGTCACCTGTTCCTCTGCCAGCGGCTTTTTCTCCCCTCCCAGCATCTTTGGGATTTCGTTCGCCGCCGCCAGTAAATCCTCCAGAGCTTCCTTGTCCATGGAACACGGGACATCCGGCCCGGTTCTTTGCATGGTATCCGTAAAATGCCGCTCCACCAGATTAGCTCCGAGCGCCAATGCCGCTTTGCAGGCATTATTGTTCAGGGTATGGTCAGAAAGTCCCACCGGAACGCCCGGAAATTCTCTCATCATCTCTGCCATCGCTCCCAACCGCACCTGCTCCGGCTTGGTAGGATACAGATTTGTCGTGTGCATCAGCGCATAGGGAACTCCCCTCCGTTCCATAATATCGACCGTCTTATGAATCGCCCGTATATCATTCATCCCCGTGGATACAATCATTGGCTTTCCAAAGGATGCCACATAGTCAATGAGCGGATAATGATTCATCTCTCCTGATCCGATTTTATACGCCGATACGCCCAATCTCTCCAACCGCTCCGCTGCTGCCCGGGAAAACGGCGTACTGATGAATACCATCCCAAAACTTTCCGTGTAGCGTTTCATTTCCTGCTCTTCTTCCTCTGTCAGGGCGCACTCTGCCATAATATCATAAATGGAAACATCGGCGTTTCCCGGCACGACTGCTTTCGCCGCCGGCGCCATTTCATCCTCGACAATATGGGTCTGATGCTTGATCAGCCTCGCCCCGGCTAAATAGGCTGCTTTTACCATCTGCTTTGCTATGTCAAGGCTGCCGCCATGATTGATACCGATTTCCGGTATTACCAGCGGGCGTTTTCCCTCTCCTATCTCAATCCCACCTATATTCAATATCCTCTGACCCATATAACCTCCATTCCAAAATCTCACATAAGCTTTTTCCCCGTATCACTCCGTAACCTCATACAAATAGCTGTTCCCTGTCTTTCCCACCCGTTGTACCATTCCGAGAAAATATAATATATTCAGAGCCTTCTGGGCATTGGGCAACGTCAGCTTTGTCGCCTTTGCATATTCCTTTGAGGTAAACTCCTGCAGCTGCGGCGGCACCAGCATCCGGTAATCCTCAAGGCAGTCCAGATGAATCTCCTCCACTAAGCCAATGGGAACCCGATCCAGCCGGCAGGAACCCTTTTTCCGATCGGCGCTCCACCCGTTCAAAAGCCTGGTTTCCTCCATATCGATCAGCAGGATATGGATGGATAAGTTAGCATCCTTCAGAAAGGATTTAATTTTATAAAGTTCCCGGAAAACCGCATAGGGAGTTCCCCTTTTGGGAGATTTCCGCCGTCCTGATATTTCCCCCGTTTCTTCATCCAGCCAGCAGAGCCATTTTGTCGCCGGAACCGGATATACGATAGTAACCGGATACAGGGGCAGGAATGCCGATAGCTTGGCGCGCATGGTATTAAAATTCGCAGTCTGGATTTCAAATACCCGTCCCTCCCGGTACACATCCGCCACATATCCCTCCAAAGGAGTTTCATGGAAATCCTCGTCCGGCTCCACATAATTTTTAACCACGGCATGGAGCGTCTTCTCTCCCAACGTCCCGATTCCATGATTTTCCCTCTCTCTGGATAGTATTTTTGCCGTCGCCTGATTAAACCGTATCTTGTCCATAATACGCATCCGCACCATGCTTTCTGAAATAGTGTTTATCCAGCAAATACTGGGGCGCCCGCCCAACCCGCGGATTCAGGGTCAGGGTGTGATGCGCCATTTCCGCCACCTTGTCCAGCACGACGGCATTGTATACGGCGTTTGCCGGAGAGGTTCCCCAAGTAAACGGCCCATGATTTTTCACTACAATCCCCGGGACTTCCAAAGGGTCTTTATCTCCGATCGTTTCAACGATCACCAGCCCGGTGTTCCTCTCATAATCCAGATTGATCTCCTCTGCGGTCAAATCTCTCGTGCAGGGAATATCGCCATAAAAATAATCGGCATGGGTCGTACCCAGCGCCGGGATCTCCATACCCGCCTGGGCAAAGGTAACCGCCCATACGGAATGGGTATGTACCACGCCGGCTAAGGATGGATATGCCTTATATAGCTCAATATGGGTTGCCGTGTCGGAAGAAGGCCGGTATTTCCCCTCGATCACATTCTGGTTAAAATCCACCACAACCATATCCTCCGGGGAGAGTTCCTCATAGTCCACCCCGCTCGGTTTAATTACTACATAATTGTGTTCGCGGTCAATGCCGCTGACATTGCCCCAGGTGTAAATTACCATCCCTTTTTCACAGAGCTCCATATTTGCCTCATAAACTTCTTTTTTCAACTGTTCTAACATGCTCCACCTCCTGAAAAAACTTTGTTTTTATTATACCTATTTTTCTATCCGGTGTAAACTCTTTTCCATCCCTGTAATTTGTGATACACTATCTATGTAAATACAGAGGTTTTCTTCGGAGGTATAACAGATGGATAATTTTATATACAGCATAAATGCCACTCTTCCTATTTTCCTTATGATCTTACTGGGGAAATTTTTGTACCGGGTTCATCTCATTGACGAACACTTCACAAAAATCGCCGATAAATATGTTTTTATGGTCGCCCTACCGGCCCTTGTCTTTCAGGATTTGACAGAAAATGATATCCGTTCCGGCTTTGACGGCGGCTATGTCCTGTTTTGTTTTTTGGTCACCCTGTTTATTATACTGGTTATCTGGGGGCTGACCGAAATTTTTATGAAGGAGGAATCGGAAAAGGGAGCCTTTATTCAGGCTTCCTATCGGAGCAGCGCGGCAATCCTGGGGCTTGCCTTTATTGACAACATGTACGACGGGGCGGGGATGGCGCCTTTAATGATCATCGGCGCCGTTCCTCTTTTTAATATTTTTGCCGTTATCATCCTGACATTAAAGGGTAATCATGGCAACCAGAAACCAAACTTAAAAGACACGTTTGTCAGCGTACTGAAAAATCCGATTCTCCTCAGCATTCTCATCGCCCTCCCCTTTGCGTTCTTTCATTTTCATTTTCCGCTGTTTTTGGATAAGGCGATACGCAGTGTGGGAAATACGGCAACTCCTCTTGCTCTGATATCGATTGGCGCCGGTTTCGAGGGGCGCAAAGCAATAAAAAAAATAAAGCCGACCCTTGCGGCTTCCTTTATTAAACTTATTTTACTTTCTGCGCTTTTTTTACCTCTTGCTATTTTCTTCGGCTACCGCAATCAGGAGCTTATGGCAATCCTTATTATGCTTGGCTCCCCCTCCACGGTATCCTGCTATATTATGGCAAAGAATACAGGGAACGACAGTACTCTGACTTCCAGTATTATTGTACTGACAACCCTGTTATCCTCTGTCACTCTGACAATGTGGATTTTTTTACTGCGGACAGTGGGTGTTCTGTAGCAGCTTCGCGCATCCCATCGAAATGGCAATGACGCTGTGCGCCACTACTATGGCAGAACCAATTCCTCCGACCAGGAAAAGAAGCAGGCAGGCAATTACCATTTGAATCGCCAGCACCAGGATGGCGCGCCTTCTATATACCTTTTTTTCCAACGCATCCAACGGTTTTTTTGGCGCTTCTACCGGAGCCATGGCGCAAATAAAAATGCCGGCTATGCACTCCCATATAGCGAGTATGGTCACGACGTCCGGATTGGCTTCTATCCGGTTTTCCAGCCAGATCATGGCAATAACAGATACTGCCATGATAAGAGAGGACAGCCAGAAACAGGTTCTTTCATTCTTACCGTGGTAGCCTCCCGCATACCGCCGGAGAGAAATAAAAGCCGGTACGAAAAGTAATATTTCCAGCCAGCGCCTGCTAATTACCGCCAGGAGAAATATCACCCCCAGATTTAACAGCTGGCTTTTCAATAAACCCATTCCGTATTTTCTTAGAAGCGCATCCTCCTCCATCCTTTTTTTTGCTTCCTTTCCCGAGAGCACGTCCAAATCCTCCTGTCAAAATTTTGTAATCATTACATTTAGTAAAACTTCGTAAAGCCATTTGTATTTTTGATTGGCAGAAAACAAGCTGGCACCGATATAGTCGCAAGCTAACAACAGCGCCAGTACCATGAGAAAGAAATTTAATATACTCCCCATCTGTACATAGGTAATGATGCTGCATCCCCAGTATAGACAGATGAGTGAGAGCATTCCCGCCAGCGCTACGATACTGACAACAGAAATCTGCTCTTTCTTTTTTCTCTCCTCTTCGTCATTTGTTATCTTTGCCCGGACCTCATCAATTACAAGGCCCAGTTTATTATAGGTATCAATGTCCAGACAATATAATACTTTTTCCATACACTCCATATCGCCCTCATATTCCGTCAGGCTCTGGGAAGTTTTCCGTTTTTTCCGTATTAACTGTCCGTAAAATAAAAGAAAAGCCGTGAAGAAACCAAGTACGCTTAATCCAGTCTGCACAAGCAAATTATGAATATATACTTGGTTTAACACGAGCATCATAATAATGAGTATTAAAAGGAATAATCCCTTTTCATTACCCGCCCCATGGACGCCAGGCTTTTTTTCTCTCATTTTCTCATATTCTACTATAATAATATCGCCCAAAAATATGACATCCTCCTTTTACCTTTTTCTGACTACAATTTTTTATATAGCGCAGACGCCAAAATCCCGCGGGTGCGGTCAGTGTCCTCTTCCTCCCTGTCCCGTTAATTTTTTTGCCTGCGCCGATATAACTATTTTGTTAGAACTTGCGTAATGCTTTTACGGAGTCCGGTTCTTCTTCCTGTCCAAAAAGCCATGCGCAGCTTGAGTTTGCCGTTGCCATTACCAAGGCAAAAGCTAAGGATGCCATAACACCGCTGTTCATACACTTTTTAATAAATGCTTTCATTCTTTCACCTCCTCGGAATATGATAATATATGTACGGTTTTTACAGTTTTAGTTATAGTAAACTTTTGTTCCCATATCAATACAGCAGGAAAAATTGTGTCGGATTTTGGCGATTTTGGTCGATTTTTCCTGTAAAAAAGGAATCCTACTATCTGGTTATATATTGTTTAAAATCCTCCTTGAAGTTCTTCCACTTCCGGGGAGCGATTGTCATCTCATTTCCTCCAATCAGGGTTAATCTCTTTCTGTTTATACATATAATGTGCTCGAGATTTACAATATAGCTATCATGGGGTCTGCCAAACCCATACTGCTTTATCCTCACATAAATTTCCTCTAAATGTTCTGTCACAAGAACCCCTTTCTCATCTTCCAGTAAATGTATTTTGGTTCCCCTCTTTTGTTTTTCACAATATAAAATTTTTGATATATAAATCGAAACTTCCTCCTCAGGCAGATGAAATTTTCCTAACCTCTTTTTTCTCTGATATTCCTTCAGCGTTTCTTTTATCTGCTTCTCTATCATTTCTTTTCTTATATCTTTCCGAATGTAGCGGTAAACATCTAATTTAAATGTATCGGAGGTGGGATAGCCGACATTGGTGCAAAAACACAGCACCGCCTTTTTGTTTATGCGCCTGAACTTCTTTGCAAAATAATTTCCATTCCCATCCGGAAGTTCTACATCCATAAACAAAATATCGAGCTTTGCCTTTTCCTGGCTTGAAAACAGACTTTTTCCGTCCTTGAAAAAATAAATGCCAATGTCGTCCCCTGTTTCCATATTTTTACGAATCACGTCAACCAAATAATTCCGGTACCGCTCATCATCTTCACAAATTCCAATTCGACAATACTTTATATCTGTAATCATATTTCATACTTATACGCCTTTCTAATTTATTAACGTATCGTACCCAAAACAACCTGATGGATAAAAATTTTATTTCCGTAGGAAATATTTTCAATTCCATTGCATTCCTTTACTATTCTGCTGATACTTTTCAGCCCATGGCCATATGCCGCTTTTTTCCTTTTACTGCTAAGAAGAAGGCTTCCGTCCCTTTTCGGTTCTTTTTTATAATTATTCTCAACGCCAATAAACAAAAAGGTGCCCTGGTTTTTCATTTTTATATTTACTTTAATATATCCGCCGGACGGCATTCCGGATGCCGCCTCAATGGCATTATCCAACAAATTTCCTAACACTACAATCAAATCCTCAGGACGCAGGAGCCCGCTGTTGATAATCGGTTCAACTTCCACCAGATACTCAATCCCGTAATCCTTTGCCAGTTCCCGTTTACTGCATAACACGGCATTGATAATACTGTGACGGCAATAGCGCTCCTGATTGGTGTATATAATATTTTCATACACGTTATGTAATACCTTTTTCGCCTGTTCGGTTTCTCCTGAACTAAGCAGCAAATTGGCAGACTGGAGAATATGCTTAATATCGTGCATATAATGGCTGTTTTCCTGATTTATTTTTTCCAGCTGCTCATAATGCTTTGCCTCCAGGGATGCCTTCTGCTCGCTCAACTCGGCAAGACGCTTTATTTCCATGCTTTCTGCGTAGCCCTCAAAAATGTGAAGCAGAATCGCATTGGAGGCAAGAACCGCGATACTGCTGATAACCAGCCCGATGTTCACAGCCTTTGAACTTTGTATGCCGGGCGGAAATGACATCATAAAAAATAAAATGAAAAAGGAAGAAATCGGCATAACACAGTAAGCCAGGAATGTCTTCCACGGTATTTGCCCAATCTGTCCTGTGGAAAAACTTTTGGCAACAATCAAAAGAATCACAAAGGCAAGCAGCTTGCTTAGCATGCCAAAAACGGCATACTGCCAGACAGATTCCGAGCCAATATCCTGAATGCCGATGCCAAACGCAGCTATATAAAAAATTAATTCGCTGATACACTGAACAACCACAAAAAAGATTACATATATGCTTTTCCATAAAATGTAATCCGAAAATAACAGGATGGCACAGGCAAAATAACTGAGGCAAAACACAACAAAAACGAAAGCAGGACTTCCTCTTGCCGTTATTATCTGCATAATAACCGCCAAGCCTATCAGTATCAAAAAATTTTTCCAATAGCTTTTAAATCTCAGTTGCAAAAAGCTTGCTCCCACATCCCAGAACACAAAAGCTTCAAAACTACTAAGACAGATATTGGTAAGAGTTAGTAAATGGCTGGCCAACCATTCTATCATCGCTCTCATCCTTTCACTATTCGTTTAGTAGATATCTTCGGAATGCCAAATCAAATTTTTTACGGTAAGCTCTGGATACATTTAACTGGATCCCCTCTTTCATTTGTATGTAGGTTTTATTATATTGCACAATATGTTCCATATTTACCAGATAACTGTTATGTGCCTGTACAAACCCGGAATCCTCCAGTTTCACACCCAGTTCCCGTATGCTTTCTCTCATGGTATATTGGCGGCATTCGTTTTTCTGCACCGTATGTATGATGCTCCCATGCTTTGCCAATTCAATATAAGAAATGGCATAAATGGGTACCTTTACAATATCACCGCCCCCTTTGGCATATAGGTGATATGACCTTTTTCTCTCATGACATTTTTCCAGTATTTCGTTTATTTCCCGCCTTATCCTGACCGGCGGCATATCCTTCATCAAATACCGAAAGGGCTGAAGGTGGAATATTTCCGGCGCAGGTTCCCGTGTCCCGGTAAAAAACACCAAAAGGCTGTCAGTTCCTCCTTCCCGCAGCCTCTCAGCCAGTTCTTCACCGGACATCCCCGGCATATCAAAATCCAAAAATATTACATCGTACTTTTTTTGCCGGGAAATAAATTCCATGGAATTTGAAAATATATCACAATTTACTTGATAAATCCTGTTATCAAAATAGCTTTGTAATTCCAGGGCATCTTCTCTTACATCATCACAAATAGCTACTTCAATCATCGGATTCTCCTCTCCTGCATACGCTCTGATTCTCTTACATACTAAATAACAAATCCACAGATACTTTCCCTACAGTTTTTATTATTTTTTTATATTTTTTTAACTAATTTCAAAAAACAGGCAAACTTTTCAGACCAGGATAGTCACCGACTTGCTGTTTTCCCCGTTATGAGCTTTCGCATAGATTTTACACGTCCCCTTTTTCAGCGCCGTTACCTTCCCTTTTGCCGTTACTATGGCAACGGATTTTTTCTTACTGTACCAGCGGACTTTCCTGCTAAGTAACTTCTTACCCTTTTCTCCCTTTACTTTTGCCTTTAGCTTTACGCTCTTTCCCACTTTCAGCTTTATCCTGCCGGTCTTGTTCAGGCTAACCTTCGTTGCGTTCCCCTTCTTTTTGGAATAAGCCACACCGCTTACCTCATAGCTGTTTTTGGCATATATCTTTTTTCCGTCTTTTTCTGTGTAAAATGCTATTACATAGGCGCGCCGCTCTCCCTCCGGGATCTTTTTATCGACCCACACGGTCGAATCCTGTCCCTTCAGGACAGCCGCCTGCTCCGTTTCCCCATTCTCCTTCAAACGGTAGATGACATAGCCTTTCGCCTTTTTTACTTTGTTAAAGGACAGCGCCTGAGAGGTCTTCGATACCGGTATGACGTGGATTCCCTCCACTTTTTTGGAAATCTTTTTACTATAGAGAATTGCTCCCGTTACTTTCAGGTTTCTGCTTACCGGATTTTTTATTCGGATTTTGTTTTTAGTTGGCAGTAAACGAAAACTTTTTCTACTGTTTTTGTTAAATTTTAAATCATCATTTTCATAGCTGAAGGTTCCCTTTAAATTGGATAGTTCAATCCCCCGCTTACTGTTTTTCATTTCCACGTTAGTTCCTCTCCCATCAATATCAATTAAAAAATCATCATCCAGAACACTGTCTGTATCAATTCTCACGGGAATATTTTTTCCATAAACTTTAATGTAGGAGGAATTATTATTATATTTTACAATAATGGAATCTACATTTTCTGCGATAACGGAACTGAACCATTTGTTATCGGAAAAATCTATATCCACCTTTTTCTTTTGGGTAACATACTTAAATTCTGTACTCATATCAATGGTAAGTATCCTTTTTTTCATTCCCCATCTTACATCTTGGTACACTTTCATATTCCCCGTGATTTTCCCATTCTGATAGGTTAATTTTTTCCCACCGGCATTTGTAAGGGTAAAGGAATCCGTGCGGAGAAAAGTCACGTCTATTTTTTTGTCCTTTGCCGCAGCCTCTGTTTTTCCATACAAAACAGTAATGCTCAATAATAATGCTAATCCATAAATTATCTTTTTCATCGTAATCTCCTCTTATTTTCTGTCTATTTTTATCGGGTTAAAAATACTAAAATCATCTATAAAATCACAGGTATTCATATTCTTATAATCTTTACTCTTAAACTTCCCTGTCTTTTGGTTTACCCTAATGTAAGTTTTCTGATGAGGACTGTTGGGGTCATAAGTAGCTATCCACACATAATTCTTATTTGTTTTTACATACTCCTTTAATAAAATAGTATGAATCTCATCCTCTTCCTTCATTTCATCGTAAAAAACAAAAGTAAATAACTGCAGCCGCTTTTTCTTTGCATTTTGAATTAGGCGAAACCAGTCCTTTTTACTGTCACAGTCTATAACATACTGATTCACATAACTTTGACTTATCTGATAATAATTAATTAAACTCATTACCCGTTTATTATCCTTTGGCAAATCTAAATATCGCAGGGTATAAGGCTGTCCTCTCTTTGCTCCACAATATTTTTTGGCATGAATTTCTTTTGCTTTATTTAGTGCGGTAACAACGCTCATGCCATAACAGGAGCCTTCCCAATGTAATGCAATTTCTTTACTAATAGCTTTTTTAATTTTTTTACGAGATTTGTTTTGATATCCTCCCCTATACAATCTATCAACCAATTTATCCATATCTTTTTTCGACATATAATATTTTGCATTCGTTCCAAAACTCGAAAACGAATTGTCAAATCGAAACAGATACTTCCCGTTTATATTCAGATTCTTTGCCTTAACCGTCTTTTTCTTGGTTTTGGTCGCTTTTTCTACCTTTTTCTTTACCGTTACCTTACAGGTGGCAGTTTTTCCTTTGTCCTTTGTCTTTACCGTAATAATTGCCGTCCCATAACCTTTAGCGGTTACTTTACCTTTTGATATTGCCGCCACTTTTTTATTGCTGCTTTCCCATTCTACTTCTTTATTGCCGGCTAAATCCGGCAGTACCGAAGCCTTCAGATTTTTTTTGCTTTTTTTCTGTAAAGAAAGATTGGCATGGTTCAGCTCAACTTTTGTTACCGGCACATATACGGCGGATTTAAACACATAAGCATATTGATGTGTCAACGTATCCTCAAACTGATAGCTGTCCGGTAAGAGAACGCGGTAAAAGGTTTCGCAGGATGCCACAATCGTAAAGCTCTGTTTTTCTTTTCCCCGCCTTCGTACTACTGACTGGGTGGAAGCGGCACGAAAAAAATCCGCTTCTGTTTTTAATTGACCGCCCGTCCGGATAGTTTTTGTGTACACGGATATGGTGCAGGTATCGCTCAGCACCTTTCCTGTATCTGTTGTAACCGTTACCTGAATAAAAGCCGTTCCCTCATCATGGGCGGAAACTGTTACAAATCCATCATAGTTCCTTCTTACTGTTACAATTCTTTCATTGCTGCTTTTCCACTCTTCCTTTTTTATGTTACCCGATGACAGCTTAACCGAAAAGTTATTTTTTTCCTGCCCCATCTCAATGCTCCGGTGCTCTGCATTTCCCTGTACAGTATCATAAATTTGTACTTTAGGCTCTGCCTCCTTTGCCTCTGTCGTGTGTATACCGGAGAATACCAGTGACAATAGCAATAGGCAGCAAATTCCTTTATTCATTTTCTGCTTCATACGAATAATACCCCCAATAATCTGCTATTTCCATGTACCCCTCATCCCAGTAATAATCATAAATTACTTTATTATAATAATATTCAATAATGTGAAAGGTACTTGTTCCGTTTCCATGAGGCTCCTCCAAGGTAAAGTAAACCTTTTCTTTGTTAGCTGTAATCATTAATTTGTCGCCAAATTCATTAAAGATTTTTTTCATTGCCCCCAAAATGGCGTCTGTTTTTACATATTGGGGACTGATTTCCCAACCATCCTCTTTATCATACGAAATATCCATCTCGCCATTTGGCCGGTGATTTGTAAAATGTTTTGCCACTTGGCAGACTTCCTTTTTGTATTTGGCCAGCAGGGTCTTTGCCTTACCTGTAACGTCCTCCAAATAAAAACTTTTTGGGGTACTGGGATCGAGTACATATACCGGGAATTTTTTACTGTTTTTCCCATTATGCGCCTTGGCATATACATAACAGACGCCCGCTTTATTTCCCGCCGTCAGCTTTCCATCCTTTGTAATGGTGGCAATGTCTTTATTTTTGGAATACCATCTGACCTTTTTACTAATTACTTTTTTCTTCTTTTTTGTCGTGATCGCTCTGGCATAAAATTTTTCACTTTTTCCCATATCGATCTCAAATAAATATGTATCTGTTTCCACCCGGTTTACATTGACCGTCTTGCTTTTTTTCGTATAGGTTTTGGCGCTGATCGTATAGGCAGACCGGCTCCTTTTCCTCTTTCCGTTAATATTGGCATACGCCTTTATTTGATATTTGTAAATTTTATTTGTTTTTAGTTTCTTATTTATCCAGCTCGTTTTTTTCGGAGTTTTGATAGTTTTTACTTTCTTAAATTTCCGGCTGCCGGAACGGCAGCGGTAAATTTCATAACCGCCCGCTCCTTCCACCGGATTCCATGTGATTTTTAACGCCGTACTGCTGTGTTTTATAACATGCAGATTTAACGGCGCTTTTACGCTTACGGTTTGTGCATACAGCCTTTTACTGCCGACAGAAACTGCTGATAGCAGCACAAAGAAAAAAATGATGGCTGTGGTCTTTGCTTTTTTCATATGTCCTCTCCCTTCAAATGCGCTTTCCATTCCCGGCATCTGCATCAGACGCAAAATTTCATTTTACTCATGGTAATCTGCTGCGCCTTCCCATTCTTATAGACCTGAACTGACAGCACTACTTTATACTGTCCGTTTTTTGGCACCTTATAGGTTTTTGATATTGACATCGTTCTTGATTTTTCTGAAATATTCCATGTTTTAATCGTGCTGGTCTTTTTATTTTCAATTTTTTTCAGCTTCAGTGTCCCGGTTATTTTGTTTACACCGGCAAGACCCACAATCTTAGCTCCGCATTTTGCTGTTTTTTTGTCAAAACTCAGACTGACGGAGGCAGAAGACGCATTTACCACAGCGGCTGCTTCCTGACTGATAAAAATAAACTGGCATAACAATACCAGCGCCAACAAAAGACATTTGATTCTGATTGTTTTTTTCATAATAAAAAAACCTCCTTAAATTTGTTTTCAATTTAAATAACAAATTTAAAGAGGTTTTTCCTACAGGTTACCTCTCACTATTTGGATGTTTTCCGCTGTTTTTATCAATTCCTCCTCTGCCGCTCCGGTAAAATCCCCGGTCAGGGACAACCAGCAGGTATATTGCTTTATCTGCCACACAAGCAGATATTGTTTATCCTTCCCCTCGTAAAAGTCACATTCCGTCCCGTCTGACAATGTTACCTTTTTTAGTGAAGAATGCTCCGTATTTACCCGCAGAGTAAGGTCCTCTGACTTATCATAATTAAAGTCCAGATAGACTTCCTTGTCTGCCAATTGGTAACTGGCCGTCCCGGTATCGAAGTCCTGGTCCGTTAATCGGAATCCCACGGGGACATAACCAGGCTGAAAGCCGATAATATCTTTTTCCGCAGGGTCATCTGTTTGTACCGTGCTGATATACTCTGTCATGCCGTCCATTACTTCCCTCAAAAATTGTAGGCATCTCGCCCTTATGTTTTCGTTGACGGCGCAAAGGAAAACGATACTGGCGGTAATGCCAATAAAAAATCCGGCTGCCCGGCGGGCTATTTTATTTCTCACTGCCTGCCGTCTGCTTTTTCTGATCATTTGCTCCATCCGGGATTCAAATTCAGGGCTGACCTCTAATTCCTTTTCTAAAAATTCATTCTCCGGCAGGGACTTTAATTCCGCCTCGTGGAACCTTATTACCGCCTGCTTTAAAAGTTCCTCGCTATTCATATTTAATTACCTCCCGCAGCCTTTTCTTTATACGATACAGGCGCACATCGACTGTTTTTATTTTTATCCCTAATAATCTCCCGATTTCCTTATAGCTCATGCTGTGATAATACCGGAGAATCAAAATGTTTTTATCCTCTTCATCCAGCCTGCCAATTGCCTGATTTAAAAACTCCATATCTTCCTGCTTTAATACGTCCTCGAGCGGGTCTGCTTCCGTCCCCAGCAGTTCATCCTTTATCTCGATAGGAGTTTCATTGTGCCGCTCTCTTGCATGAATCAGGTTAATACTGGCATTTCGGACCATGACAAATCCCAGGCTCAGCATTTCGTTCTGTGATTTTCCCCGATACTTGTGATAATCCTTCGCTATTCTGGCAAATACATCATGGACAATATCTTCCGCATCCTGTTGGCTGTGAAGAATTTTTTGCGCAGTAAATAATAGTTTACGGTAAATATTTTTATATAATTTTTCAAAAGTAATCTTATCTTCTGTGGTTTCAATTAATAGGAGTAACTCTATCATCTAATGTGCCTCACTGTATTATTTTAAAAGGGCAAATCTCCACATGCTATTTCGTTAGACGCAGTTACGCTTTGCATGTAAAAATTTGCCCTTCCCTTAATTCGTATCCTTTTGATCAAATGCTGTAATCAAACTTATTTCCGGTCGTTGCTTTTTCTTCCTCCTTGATGGCATCCCAATCAATATTCTTAATCTTCTCTAACAGCTCTTCCAACGACTCCGCCCGCACTCTGGCTTTTTTTGTTCTTTCCTGCTCAGTCTTCTCTGCCTTTTTGTTCTCCTTTACTTTTTCAAGATGCTCCTGACGTTTTTCGCTGAGAGTTTCCAGCTCTGCAAAATACGACACGGTTCCATCTTTATCAATGGATATTCCTAATCTGGTTATGTCTTTTCCTTCCTCGCCCAGTTGTTCCTTTGCACTCTGCAAATCCTGTCTTGCTCCATCGATAATCCCAAGATATTTTTCTTTTACGGATTCGTCTGCCGCCATTTCCTCCAACAGCTCCGGCTCGATCAATACGCTGTATTCCTTTGTTCCGCGGGAAAGGTAGGCTGCCGCCTCTTCGTCGGTTTCATAATCTGCGACTATAAAATCCATATTTCCATATGTCTTTTGCAGCTCCTGCAGTAATGCCTTTGCCCGGTCACTCAATTCTACCTTGTCTTTCTTTTTAGTTTCTTCTGTTTTTGCCTTCTGGGATTTCTCGTTTTTTCCCTTCTTATTTACACTATTTTCGTAATAACTGTTCTGATAAACACTGTAAGCATCAATTTTATTCATACCTGTCCCTCCTTGTACTAATTGTTGACATCCCTGTCGTTATTGTATATATCGGCATTTTCTATGAAAACATAATGCCGGAATAAAAAACAGCAAGCATTAAATTCGTATATCCACTCTCTTATAGCCGTCGGTTTTCTTTAAAGAAGCTTTCCGGATCACATCTTCCTGTAATACCTCCGCTATATCTTCCTCTATGGTTTCTGTCAGATCTTTTTTCTCTTCCTCCGCTTCTTCCGCTTCCTTTATGGCATCTGATATTTCACGGGTCATTTCCTCCCCCTGAGTCTGTTCCAGGCTCTCCTCTGCCATCTCGCTGATTTCTTCCACTGCTTCTGAGAGCATTCCTTCGTTTTCTTCGGTTCCCTGAACGTTCTCTGCCTGCTCCTCTTTTCTTTCTTCGGCAGTCTTCGGCTCCAGCTTTTCTGCTTCCTCGGCAATCTTTTCCCCTATCTCCTTTGCCTCGTCCAGTACATGCCACATCTGTTCATTATTATAAGCCGTCTTTACGGCAGCAATCTGATCCTGATAGGATTGAAGGGTATCCAGCTTTTCTGCAATTTCCTCTAAGGTGTCGCAGCTTACCCCCTTCAGGCTCTCTTTCCTTTCCTCCCAATAATTTACCTCATTTTCGCATTTCTGCTGACGCTGCAGCTGCTGCTGCGCGCTTTTACTCCCGCTTCCTAATATACTGCTAAAAAAACTTCCCTGTTCTAATCGGATATTCATATCTATTACCCCTCTCTTATACCTATAAATTTTTCCTTCGGAATCCTTTCCATATAATATATATATCGAATCATATCGGCTATTTCTTAATGCCATTTTATTTTTTATCATATATTCTTGACAAACGGCTCCTTTTGTTTTATTATGAACATATGAACAATTATTCATCTAACATAAATATTGTAAACAATAAGAATGGAGGTCTGTTATGTCAAATCAACATGCACATAAGGAAGAACATTGCCATGAACATCACCACGAGCATTCCGGCTGTAGCTGCGGCTGCGGCGGTCATCATCACGAGGAAACCGGGCACCCGGTTTTAGACAAGACGCTTTTTATCGGCGGCATCAGTCTTTTTCTTGTGACATTACTATTAGAACATCTGCCTGCCATACCGGACATACCGTTTTTACCGGCGCTTTACGCCCTGGCATGGCTTTGTCTTGGATGGGAAGTAGCGCTGCATGCTGTGACGGGAATCTTTCACGGAGAATTATTTGATGAAAATTTTCTTATGACGGTAGCGACGCTGGGCGCCTTTTGTATTGGCGATTTTCCCGAAGCGGCGGCTGTTATGCTTTTTTTCCGCGTAGGGGAATTTTTTGAAGATAAGGCAGTAGAAAAAAGCCGCGCCTCCATATCCGCCGCTGTGGATATGCGTCCTGAAACTGTACAGAGGATTGAAAAAAATGACGCGGTTGAAGTAATCCCGGCAGAGGAAGCTGTGGTAGGAGATTGTATTGTCGTACGTCCCGGAGAGCGTATCCCACTGGACGGCGAGGTAATAGAAGGAGAAAGCCGTATTGATACCTCGCCGGTTACCGGCGAGCCGGTTCCGGTAAAAGCAGAACCGGGTTCCGTCCTGCTGTCCGGCTGCGTCAACACGGACGGCCTGCTCCATATGCGCGTTACAAAACCTCTTTCGGAATCCATGGTAAGCAGAATTCTATCCTCCGTGGAAGAGGCGGCGGAATCCAAGCCGCATCTGGATCGGTTTATAACACGCTTTGCCCGCATTTACACTCCCATAGTATGTCTGGTGGCGCTGGTCACTGCTATTGTACCGTCAATCGTGACCGGAAACTGGTCGCATTACATTTACACGGCTCTGACTTTTCTGGTTATCAGTTGTCCCTGCGCGCTGGTGCTTAGTGTCCCTCTTGCCTTTTTTGCCGGAATCGGAACTGCTTCCGGTAAAGGAATTTTATTCAAGGGGGGTTCTTCGATTGAAACCATGACAAAGCTGAACGCTATTGTTATGGATAAAACCGGTACGATCACTATGGGGACTTTCACGGTGCAAAAAATAGAAACACAAAAAGAGATTACGCATACGGAACTTTTACGCCTTGCCGCCGGCATGGAACAGGCTTCTACCCACCCGATCGCCCTGAGCATTATGGAATATGCCGGGGAAAAAGGCATTACGCCTCCTCCGGCTACAGAATTATCAGAGGTAGCCGGAAAGGGTCTTATGGCAAAAATTGAGGGAAAACAGATTTTGTGCGGAAACAAAGCGCTTTTGACAGAATATGGAATCTCTGTCCCGGAAAATATGCCCTCCGGAAGCGAAACCCTTATTTTACTGGCTGAAAATCAGACATATCTTGGCTATATCGCACTGGATGATAAGATAAAACCAACCTCTTATTCGGCTGTGAAGCAGATAAAACGCAGGGGAATCGATACCGTTATGCTGACAGGCGATAATGAACACTCCGCCTCCCTTGTAGGGCAACAGGTCGGAATCGACACGGTATACGGGAAACTTCTGCCGGAGGAAAAATTGACACGCTTACGGCAGGTCCGTTCCGAAAAAGGAGCCGTAATGTTTGTAGGGGATGGCATTAACGATGCTCCTGTTCTTGCAGGCGCCGATGTAGGCGCCGCTATGGGAAGCGGGGCGGACGCCGCTATAGAGGCCGCTGATGTCGTATTTATGACCTCTGATCTGATGGCTGTCCCGGAATCTATCGACATCGCCAAACAGACACTTTTTGTTGCCAGACAAAATATTGTTTTTGCTCTGGCAGTTAAAATCGGGGTTATGCTTCTGAGCTTTTTTGGCCTTGCCAATATGTGGCTTGCCGTATTTGCCGATTCCGGCGTGGCATTATTGTGCGTTCTCAATTCCATGAGGATGCTGCTGATACGGCGACGTTAAAACCAGCCAGACCAATCAGGCTTCTTCTTTACCCAAAGAAACCGGAACAATCCCCTCCTCTATCATCTGCAGCATAAACGGTACGATCTGCGGGTCGAACTGGCTGCCGCTTCCTTTCTCTAATTCGGAAATAATCGTTTCTTTGGGTAAAGCATTTCGGTAACACCGGTTGCTGGACATGGCATCATAGGTATCCGCCACGCTGATAATGCGGGCCGTGGGTGGAATATCCGTTCCCTTTTTCTTTTCGCAGTAACCGGTTCCGTCATATCTTTCATGGTGGTATTTTGCGCCCTCGCAGACTCCCTCCAGAGCAGTAAAGGACTTCAATATCTCGCCGCCGATCTCGGGATGCTTCTGAATCTCCAGCCTTTCTTCCTCCGTAAGTCTGCCGTTTTTATTTAGGATGTGATCCGGTATGCCGATTTTTCCAATGTCATGCAGCAGGGCGACATAATAAATTCTTTCCTGCTCCTGCTCCGGCAGCCCCATCCTCCTTGCCAATTCTCTGGAATACCACGCCACGCGCAGGGAGTGTCCGTTGGTATACTTATCCTTGGCATCAATCGTCCGGGCGAAGGTCTGAAGCGATTGCTCTACTATCTGCTGGTATTCCCGTTGGCGTTTACGCATGCGGTTTATTTTAATTCTTGAAAAAAGCATTACAATTCCACCGGACAGCAGGAGCAGAAGGACAATTAACAGCGTCCAGAACCAGGGTCTTTCTATGAGTTTTTTCTGTTTATGTATCGTAATTTTTTTCTCCTGTTTCTCCCCGGGCGAATCCGGATTATAAATTTTCAGGTAAAAGGTATAATCTCCTCCGGGCAGGTTTGTATAACTGATGCTGCCGCTTTTTTGATTTTCCAGAATCGTTTCCTCTTCTTCAAATCCCGCCAGCTGATAAGAAATCGCCATCCTGGTTGTATCCGTATAAGATACGGCGGCAAAATCCACGGTCACACGCTGCGCGCCCGGGTCTACCGAAAGGATCTCCGGCGACTCGTACACGGCGCCGTCTACCGTCACATCATTAATGTTGATTTTCGGCAGACAGTTTTCCACGCCGGAAAATCCAAAAATACTGATCCCGCTGCGGGTTGCCATATACAGATTTCCCTCTTCATCCAGATAATGCCATGTATTGGCATTCAGAGAACCTGTCATCCCGTACTGGAAACCATAAGAGCGCATATCCGCCTGCTCTCCCTGCAAAAGTTTTTTCTTATCCACTGCCATGACGCCGCTGTTTTGCAAAATCCAGAGAATGCCATCCCTGTCGTAAAAGTCAAAAATACTGCCGGCCTCTTTTTTTAAATTAGTCAGCTTCCGGAAGGTATCCTTTTCCCAGTAATATAAACCGGAACCGGCACTGACAAAATATCCCTTCCCGTCCGCATCAGCAAGCAGCCGGAGAACTACTTCCTCCTCAAGTCCCTGCTCGTATCCATAGCGGGTAACGCTGTCGCCTTTTATGGCATAAATCCCATCGCCGTCACTGCCGGCATATAAAACACCGTCTTCTCCCTCCAGCATACATAAAATAGACAGGTTTTTCAACCCGTCAGCCGCCGTATAACTGCGGATTACCTTTTGTCCCTGTATTATGCTGATTCCCTCCTGGGTTCCCACAGCTATCCTTCCATCGGATAATTCTGACAGCACCCGGGTTCTGTCGCTGATCAGTCCTTTTTTTGTATTATAGCTTGTTATTTTTTCTGTGGCGGGATCATAGCAGAGAACTCCGTAGGAAGAGGCTGTCGCCATCCATATTTTTCCCTTGCTGTCGCAGATGATATGCCGGATCCGCACATTGGTAAGCATATCCGTCAGCTTATTTTTTATCGGCTTCCAATTTTTATCGCATATCGTCAATCCATCATCTCTTGCCAGATAAAACCGCTCTCCTCCTCCCACAACAGCATTCAGGGTTATATTATCCAGATGGGCTTTTTCATTTGGCGTCCGGTAGCATCCCTTCGTGTACTTAATAACGCCGTAGCTGGATGAAGCCAGCCACAAATTCCCCTCATAGTCCATAAAGGAATTATTAATCGACGCCGCCTTTTCGGTTTCCCCAAATTCGCGAAACCGCCCCTCCCCGGAAATGACTCCAAAGCCCTGCAGACCGCATATAAGAACATCGCCGCTATCCGATACCTCAATCTGATTGTGGGTAATGACCCCTCCTGTTTTATAGTACTGTATGGAAAGTGATTTTAACTCAAGGCTCTCCGATGGAAAAGAAATCTTTGCGAGGTCGTTCCCGTCTGTGCCAAGATAAATTTCGCCTTCCCGATTCCCGCCCAGACAATAGATCTGCGTATCTTTAAAAACATCGCCGGACGCTAAACTGCGCATTACCTTTCCCTTTTTTATAATCAGACACTTCCCGTTATTTACTGCTGCCCATAGCCGGTCACAGGCGTCCACTGCGATGGCATATACGGTTTCCTCCATAATCTGCGGATCTTCATAGCCTGTCAGCTTTTCCCCTTTTATCTCGGCGATTCCGGTACTGGTAGCTACATATACCGTACCGTCCTTTCCCTCTGCGAAATCGCGGATGCAGGAAAAGGTATTCCCCTTCTCCGATTCTATTTTTTTAAATTTACCTTTTTCATATAAATAAACACCATCGTCATTCGTTCCAATCCACAGCCTCCCTTTAGAATCCTCAAACAACGAGCGGATGGAAGAGGGTATTTTCCCTTCCGTACTGTAATTGCGAAAGCTGGTGGCATCATAACGAATCAGGCCGCCATAGCTCCCAATCCAGATGTAACCGTCCTTTGTCTGTATAACGGTGTTTGCCTCTCCGGTAGGCAAGCCATTGCGGTCATTGTAAACGGTAACAACATAGGGAGCATTTTCTGCTGCCCTCAGCACAGGAGAAAATGACAGCGCCGCGGCCAATATAATAAAGATAAAAACAATTGTGATATGTACCCTCTTATTCCGCATTTTCTTACCCCCTCCGGTACCTGTACATAAATTTCCGCTCTTATTCCATGACATGCTCCAGTCCCATTTCAATTACACTCCGCACATGGTCATCATCCAGTGAGTAAAATACCGTCTTTCCCTCCTTACGGAATTTTACCAGACGATTCTGCTTGAGTACCCGAAGCTGATGGGAAATGGCGCTCTGGGTCATATGAAGCGTATCGGCAATATCTCCCACGCACATCTCCTTGTCAAATAATTCATATAGGATACGGATTCTCGTCGTATCGCCAAAAACCTTAAAAAGCTCTGCCAGATCGTATAACTTTTCTTCTGTAGGCATAATTCTTTCCCCCTTTACCGGTATAAAATACCAGTGGATAACTAAAAATCCGAATTGATAAGCGGCGTTCCCAAAGTAACCTCTGTACAATTTTCCTTTTCATTATACGATATGGCAACATTAAGATTAATTCTTCTTCCATTTACCTTTTTGGTTTTGGCAATGCCGCTCGTATAACCATAAGCCACATAATAATTCCCTCCGGCGTCCCTGCTGCTGTCAAGGACGCAGCCGCCGCCCATACTGCGGAATAAGTCCTCCGCCAGCTCCACCATATTTTCTTTACTCATTTTACCAGTAACTCTTCCCTCAATGCAAGTATTTCCTTCGGCAATATTTCGGGTGTCTGTATTTTTCTTTATCACCAGCAGCTGATTTCTTGCAAATGCCTGCGTAAAACCGGTTTTTGCCATATAAACCCGGGTGGCTGCTGTCTGCGCCAATACCACGGCCCACAGAACCGCCGCAATGGTAACCGCCGCTTTAAATTTAAATTTCATCGGTATCCTTCCTTTCCCAAGGTTATTTTTCCTTTTTATATAGGATTTCCCAGATGAAATGTTTTATTCAAATAAAAACTGCCCTCTTGCGGCACAGGGGACAGTTTTTTGTCATTTTATTTTATTTATATTCCTGAAATATCACACTGGAATTCTGCCCGCCAAAGCCAAAGGAATTACTCATGGCAACCGTAACCTTTTTCTCAATCGCGCTGCCCGGGACAAAATTTAACGGCACACATTTTTCATCCGGAGTTTCATAGTTCAGGGTTGGCGGCACCACGCCGGTGCGGATGCACTGAATACAGGTGATCACCTCGGTAATCCCTCCCGCTCCCATCATATGTCCGGTAGCTCCTTTTGTGGAAGTTACCGCCATCTCCTTTATATGGCTGCCGAACAGCGTTGCAATCGCCTCCGTTTCAATAGGGTCGCCCATCGGAGTAGAGGTCCCGTGCGTATTAATATAATCCACATCCTCCGGTTTTAAACCGGCATGCGAAATTGCTTTTTCCATACAAAAGACAGCGCCGATTCCTTCCGGATGAGGGCTGGTAACATGATAGCCGTCGGTACAGTTTGAAAATCCCGCTAACTCAGCTAAAATTACCGCTCCCCGTTTTTTTGCATTTTCCTCTGTTTCCAATACCAAAGCGCCGCCGCCCTCGCCAATGACAAACCCATCCCGGTTCTTATCAAATGGACGGCTCGCACCCTGGGGATTTTCATTATTGGTAGACAATGCATGGGCAGAGGACAGTCCCAGAATAAACAGCGGCGATAATGCCGACTCGGTTCCCATCGCTAAAACGGCATCCGCCTGTCCCGACATGAGCAGCAGACATGCCGTACTAATGGCATCTCCGCCGGAGGAACACGCCGTACTCACGGTAAGGCTTGGTCCCCGGTATCCTTTGGCAATGGCTACTTGGGCTGCCGCCTCGTTCCCGATAATCTTTGGAACAAACCGCGGGCTGACCTTTTTATGCTCGCCGGTGCTGACACCGTCCTGTGTCTGGGCAATCGGAGCAATCCCCCCCAATGCCGTTCCTACAACCAGCCCCATGCGTTCCGGCGAAGCCGCCGGCTCGCCTGCCTGCGCCAGCGCCTCCATTGCCGCCGCATAGCCATACTGCATGAAAACATCCATTTCTCTTGTCAGCTTTTTTGGCATAAAAGCGAGCGCATCAAAATCTTTTACCTCTGCGGCAATTTTTACCGGTAAATTTTCCGTATCAAAACGGGTAATTTTTTCTACCCCGCATTTTCCCGCCACAAGATTTTCCCAATACTGCTCCACTCCAATCCCTATGGGAGTTACCGCACCCATACCGGTTACCACTATGCGACTATTCGACATTTTCATTCCAGTCATGCTCTTTTATTTCCTTTCTGCGTATCTTTCCGCTGATAGTCTTTGGCAGCTCCTTGGTAAAATCAAGAATCTTCGGCCACTTATAAGAGGCAATATTTTTTTTCAGGGATTTCATAATTTCCGTCTTCAGTTTATCGGAAGCCTCCTGCCCATTCGCCAGTACGATGCTCGCCTTAATTGCCTGCCCGCGGATCGGATCCGGAACTGCGGTGACCGCACATTCCAGTACATACGGAAGCTTCATAATTTCATTTTCAATCTCAAACGGCCCGATACGGTATCCGGATGACTTGATTACATCATCGGTGCGCCCTACATACCATAAGAAGCCATCTTCATCATAATAAGCAGTATCGCCAGTGTGATAATAACCATCGTGCCATGCTGCGTTCGTTTTTTCTTCATCTCCATAGTACCCGGTAAACAGACC
Organism: uncultured Lachnospiraceae bacterium; assembly: GCA_947628225.1. GTDB lineage: Bacteria > Bacillota > Clostridia > Lachnospirales > Lachnospiraceae > Eubacterium_F. Next base: position 6,386 of record CANQYY010000012.1, on the reverse strand, counting down.
GTTCGGAGTATTTTCCTCTGTGGAGATAACAATCTCTCCTTCCTCCTCCGGCTCTGCCAGCGTACCATCCGGCAGCATGACCTTTACCTCATACTGCGGACTCGGTTTTCCCATTGACCCCGGCTTCGGCGTTGTCCCCACCAGATTTCCGATTATCAGCGTTGTTTCGGTCTGACCGAAGCCCTCCATCAGCGTCAATCCGGTCTTTGCCTTGAATTTTTCAAAAATTTCCGGATTCAACGCCTCTCCTGCCGTCGTCACATTCTGCAGGGAGGATAAATCATATTGATCCAATTTTAAATGGACCATGACGCGGTACACCGTCGGCGGCGCGCAAAATGTCGTAATTTTATATTTCTCGATCATATGCAAAATTTCTTTTGCGTCAAATTCATCAAAATCATAAGTAAAAATCGCGGCCTCGCAGAGCCATTGTCCATATAGCTTTCCCCAAAGAGCCTTTCCCCATCCGGTATCGGAGATGGCAAAATGAATCCCCTCCGGATCCACCTGATGCCAATATTTTGCTGTAATATAATGTCCTAACGGATATTTAAAACTGTGGGTGGTAATTTTTGGATAAGAAGTCGTGCCGGAGGTAAAAAACATAATCATCGGGTCGTCCCCCCGGATGGCATTCTCCCCCCTTGGTCTTGCAAAATGACTGGAAAAATATTTTACTTCCTTATTAAAACTGCGCCAGCCCGGACGGCTCGCGCCTACCATAATCTTTACCTTTAACCCCTTATAGGAACGGGCTGCCTTATCTATCTCCTTTGAAACAGCGCCATCTGCCGTACAGAGAACAGCGTCCACATCCCCTGTCTTAAACCGGTATTCAAAATCTGATTTTAACAGCAGGTTTGTGGCGGGAATCGCCACAGCGCCAATCTTATGAAGCGCCAGAATAGCAAACCAGAACTGATAATGCCGCTTCAGCACCAGCATTACTCTGTCGCCTTTGCGGATTCCCAAAAACTGTAAATAATTTGCCACCTTGGAAGAGTAGCGCGACATATCGTAAAACGTAAAGGTGCGCTCCTTTCCCTCTTTCGATACATGGATCATTGCTACCTTATCGGGACATTTTTTAGCCAGACGGTCTACGATATCATACGAAAAATTAAATGTATCATCGTTGGTAAAAGCAATATTCTGCAATACCCCCTGTTCATCCTCTTCTACTTGAATAAACGGTGCCACAACGGCGTCTTTGCTAAGCTCCATTTTTGCCATCCTTTCTTCATTTATAGAGTTTTTTTCCAGTTCATGTAGTTTTTAAAACCGCTTCTCATTGTAAAGATTACATTATGCCTGCTGATTTGTCAACCCCATTCCGCAGGAAAAAAAAAGGTTTCTAATTGAATTTCGTCGGTTCCTGTGGTAAAATAGTAACGAAATTTTTTACACGGCAATTTGTGCCGGCACATAAGGTTTGTGCAGAATGGAGGAACCATGTTTAAAATTGTAGAAAAAATGTCCCTGAATCCAACTGTTTCAAAAATGACAGTGGAGGCTCCGCTCATTGCGAAAAAAGCGGAACCGGGGCAGTTTATTATTATCCGCGCCAGGGAAGACAGCGAACGGATTCCTTTGACGATTGCAGATTTTGACCGTAACGCTGGTACCGTTACTATTATTTATCAGATTGTCGGCGCCGGTACCATGGAATTGGACACGCTGGAAAAAGGAGGCTTCGTACATGATTTTGTAGGTCCTCTGGGCGTCCCTACCCACACGGAAGGGTTGAAAAAGGTTGCCGTCGTCGGCGGCGGCGTAGGCTGCGCCATTGCCTATCCGGTAACGAAAAAGCTGCATGAGATGGGAGCTGAGGTTCATGCTATCGTCGGTTTCCGCAACAAGGATTTAGTGATTTTAGAGGATGAGTTCCGCTCGTCCAGCTCCCGGTTTGTTATGATGACGGACGACGGAAGTTATGGCGAAAAGGGTCTGGTTACGGACGCTCTTGAGAAATTAATTCAGGAGGGGAACGAATATGACGAGGTAATCGCCATCGGTCCGCTTATTATGATGAAATTTGTCTGCCTCACTACTAAGAAATACGGAATCAAAACCGTTGTCAGCATGAACCCGATCATGATCGACGGAACCGGTATGTGTGGCGGCTGCCGCCTGACAGTCGGAGGCGAAACGAAATTTGCCTGTGTCGACGGCCCTGATTTTGACGGACATCTGGTGGATTTTGATGAAGCGATGCACCGGGGCACCATGTATAAGGAATTTGAAACACAGGCGCGCGAAAAAGCATGCAACTTATTGAAAAAGGAGGTCAAGTAATCATGGCAGAACGTAATATGGATATGAACAAATGTCCTATGCCGGTACAGGACCCGGATGTAAGAAATAAAAATTTTGAGGAAGTAGCTCTCGGCTACACCTACGATATGGCGGTAAACGAGGCGCGGCGCTGCCTGAACTGCCCGAAAAAACCATGCGTCAGCGCATGTCCGGTGCAGATAGATATTCCGGCTTTTATTGAGAGAGTTGCCAACGAGGATATGGAAGGCGCCTTTGAAATTCTTTCCCAATCCACTTCCCTTCCCGCTGTGTGCGGGCGCGTATGTCCGCAGGAAACCCAGTGCGAGGGAAAATGCGTCCGCGGCATAAAAGGAGAGCCAGTAGGGATTGGACGTCTGGAACGCTTTGTCGCCGACTATCACAGGGAGCATTCCACCGAAACTCCGGTAAAGCCGGAGCCGAACGGACATAAGGTTGCTGTGATCGGCGCCGGTCCGAGCGGCCTTACCGTAGCCGGGGATTTGGCTAAAATGGGATATAAGGTTACTATTTTTGAAGCCCTTCACCTTGCAGGCGGCGTACTGGTTTACGGAATTCCTGAATTCCGTCTGCCGAAGGCGATCGTCCAAAAGGAAATTGATAACCTGAAAGCGATTGGCGTTGATGTGGAAACGAATATGGTAATCGGCAAAGTCCTTACGATTGATGAAATTTTTGAAATGGGCAACGAAGCCATTTTCGTGGGCTCTGGCGCCGGACTTCCGCGGTTTATGAATATCCCCGGAGAAAGCTTAAAGGGTGTTTATTCTGCCAATGAATTTTTAACCCGCATTAACTTAATGAAGGCTTATCAGGAGGGAAGCAAAACACCGATCCAGCATGCGAAGAAGGTTGCCGTTGTCGGCGGCGGTAATGTGGCAATGGACGCCGCCCGTAGCGCTAAACGTTTGGGCGCGCAGGAGGTTTATATCGTATACCGCCGTGGCATGGAAGAGCTTCCGGCGCGAAAAGAGGAGGTAGAGCATGCCGTAGAAGAGGGCATTATCTTTAAGACCCTGAATAATCCGGTAGAAATACTCGGCAATGATGACGGTCTGGTTTGCGGCATCAAATGTATTGAAATGGAGCTGGGCGAGCCGGATGAGAGCGGACGCCGCCGTCCGGTGGAAAAACCGGGAAGCGAGTTTGTCATTGACGTGGATTCCGTTATCATGTCGATTGGTACCAGTCCAAACCCATTGATTCGTTCTACTACTCCGGGTCTGGAGGCAAACAATCATGGCTGCCTTATCACAAAGGATGACACCGGTCTGACTACGCGCGAAGGCGTATACGCCGGCGGTGACGCCGTAACCGGAGCCGCCACGGTAATTCTCGCTATGGGCGCCGGAAAAGCAGCGGCAAAAGCTATTGATGAGTATATTAAAACGAAATAACATATTTTGAAACAAAAAAAGAAAGCCGGTACATAAAGCAGCGATAGCTGCCAAAGTAACGGCTTTCTTTTTTATTCCTCTGTTATATTGCCATTTTCATCCGTCCCAATCTGCCGCAGGACGCCATCTGCCATAAAAACACGGCAGCAGTAATCCGAGGTCTGCATATTAAAATAAATTCGCTTTTCACTGATTCCGTAATCGGTAAAATTCTCTTTGGCATATTGGTTCAGGCGGATGCGCGCCTGAATCGGATAGAGAGGGTTACGGAAAACAAACAAATAGGGCGCAAATATGATGATTAACCCCAAAAACAGACAGGCTATTCCGACAGCTATCTTCTTTTTCCGATTGATAAGCACGCGTATAAGCGCTCCCCCTCCCATGCCAAGCACAAGAAAAAGCAGGCAGAGCGGCAGCACATAGGCAAGCACCCTGGCAATGCCTCCCGCATCCATCTGAAGATAATGGAGGGCATTGGAATCCCCTGCCGTAATCTGGTAAATACAGGAAAGAAGAGCAACGCCGACGGGAACAATAAAGCTATACTTTTTTAGTAAAATAACAGCCATCGCACCCAGCACCGGCATCACCAGCATAACCTGAGGCAGGTCAAACGCATTCATCAACTGAATATATTCTACTACTCCAAGGGCAACAAATACCATAATAACCAGCCCGATCTGTATTTTTATCCATCGTTCTTTCATACCAATTCTCCTTTATCGTTTCATTGCCCGAAGCATCTCCTTATCCTCCGGCGGTACCCGGTACGACTCCAGCATTTTCTGAATTGCTTTATTATAAGTAAAATCCGACAAATGATTTTCGCCCCGTAAAAGGGACAGGGTTTGCTCCGGAAATTTTGCGTATGCCGTTGCCAGCGCCCAGGCAATCCCCATACTTCCATAATAATCGCCATCATAGAGATAATCAAGGGTTTTTATCGTTTCTTCTATATATTCGGGAATCAGGTACTGATCTAACAGCATAACAGCCACGACCCGCACCTCATATTCCTTCCGGGAATCCTTATACTCCATTAAAAAATCCCAAAAAATCTCCCTCTCTGACGGTTTTAACTTTATCGTACTGCAGAAACAATCATTTACCGACCAGTTATGGATACGGGGGATAAACTCTCTGACAGCCTCGATCTTTTCTTTAATATCCGCCCTTGCATAACCTATTACCATACCGGCGATCATCGTTTCTTCAAAATATTCTTCTTTCATCCCCCGGGCAAAATCCCGCCAGTTCTCCTTCGCCAACTCCTTTGCCTTTTTTCTCAGCAGGGGAATCCTGACTCCCAGCATATTATCGCAGCCGGGAATTAAAGCAGATGAAAATTTTTTATAATCCACCGCCGCCTGTTCTTCCAGCCATTTTCTCACTTCTCTCTGACGTGCCTTCATATCCCTTCTCCTGTTATTACTATCTCTATCTTTGTAAATTTTATCACAACCTGCTGAATTTAGCAAAAAATGCCGAGTCTTTTTATATTACAAAAGGTTAAATCAATGCCATTTTGTCCAATCTCATTTATACCAGGGTATTGGAACCTGCAAGCAAGCGTTTCTCTTATAAGACGGCTTTTGAAAATCACTGTAATCCCTATGTTTACTATGGTTACAGCGATTTTATTTTCTATAAACTGTCAAAGACAGGACAGTATAACACCACGTCATCATTTAATCAATTCTAACCTTATTTAAAATAAAATAAACGCACAGCCGGAGACGATATATCCCGTCTTACCGGCTGTGCGCTCCTCCTGTCCGGCGGTTTTCGCTCCGCCCTATAATTTCAGGTTCAGCCCTTCGCCTTTTTCTTCACACGGCTCCATTTGCCGTATACCTTCTTCCCCAGGGAATCCCGTTTATAAGCGCGGGCTTTCACATAGATTTTTTTCTTTGTCCATTTTTTAATGGTAAAGATATTTTTCTTTCCCGTCCGCTGTCTCTTGTTTTTGCCCAGTTTTTTATTGCTGCCCGCCTTGATCTGATAACCGGCGGCTCCGGACACCTTTTTCAGCGTAATCGTGACCTTTTTCTTCTTTCTGCGGATCTTAGACACCGACGTCCTGCCAGTCTTTACCTTCTTCCATTTGGCTGTGAGTGTGAGGGAGGACGTCACAGGTCTTCCAAAATTATACTTAACCTTCCCCGCGTACCAGCCGTCCAGGACATAGCCCTTTTTGCCGGCCGTCGGTGGCGTTACCTTCTGTCCGGCCTTTACAGTGACTTTCGAGGTCTTACCGCCGTCTGTAAAAACTACCGTGCAGGAAGCCGGCTGCGGTGACACGGTAGCGCCATCGGACGGCTTCTGCTGATCCGGTTTCTGCGCCTCCTGCTGCTTATCCATATCAACCTTTATCTGCGGGTACGTCCCCGTGAAGTCCAGAATGATTCCTGTGCCCGTATAACTGCACACATAGGCCTCGTGCTCTCCATAGACGGCGCCGATTGTATGTGCGCCGTCGCTCAGACCCTCCAGCCTCAGAATACCTTTTTCATCGGTCGTCCCTCTCCGGACTGTGCCCGCATCATCCACATAATAGGAAATTTCTTTCTTCGCGGCCAGTTTTCCCTCCATATCATGGATTTCCACACAAGCCGTGTAATCCTTCGGCGTGTAATCGGCGCTCTCCACGACAATGCGCCCGCCGTTTACCGGTACGCTCAAAGGCTT
>CANQYY010000011.1 GCA_947628225.1 uncultured Lachnospiraceae bacterium | reverse complement strand
CTATGTATAATCTATTATATTCAAAATTTCTAAGATTACTATTCAATTTTCAAAAATGACCATACCATACTTGTCAAATACAATACGGTCATCTTCCCATTTTACGCACTTTCCAGTCCAAATGTCCGCTATTCAAACTCGGCGTGTCCTTTGCTGTCCTTAACTATATTTGTTTAAGTTTTGTACGAATACACAACCGTTTTTACATCAATTACATCATTTATTCTGGCTTACTGATTTTCTGTTGCCAAAATGTTGCCACACCTTTATTATATTAATCTACCCCCTCCCCAAAAATCAATCAGCATTTTTTATTCTGTAATGTGAAATTTTTCTGCCAAATAAGCCTTTTCTTTTTTCCCTTCTAATATTTCTTTACATATCTCCCCTTCTACAGAAACACAACAAACTCTTTCGCCACTTTTTGCAAAATAATTGATTGAAACCTCCTTACGTTTCCAAGTAAACCATGTATTTAATAATAATTGAGCGCAATGAATTATTCTGCCTCCCACTTCCTTATCTGATGATAAATCATGAATATCTATTTCTACTTTTTCTCCACTTAATTCTACATTCCCTAACATAAACTCTTGCGATAATAAACCTATTTTAAATTGTTCGCAACAGAGATTCTGTCTAACACTCACTGTTTCTATTACTGAATTTTGAGGCATACTATCAATATAATCAAATAGAAATATACATCTGCCAATATACAAAGCATTGGCTGATCTAATAATTTTATGTGCATAATTCTCTAATTCCTGCATAGAAAGAACAACTACATTTTTATTTGCTTTTCCATATGTACATTTAATACTCCCAGTGTTATCAATAGAATATGTGTGATGATATGCTATATTTCTCCAATCTGACAATTTCATTCCAGATGGTTCAGTAACAAGTACAGGTTGTAAAATTCCTTTTGTTATAACATTATTGATTACTACCCCAAAATCCTGTTTCCTTATTTTTTCATAATCTACATATCCTTTATCTTGCAAAAACACTAATGCATATATCTCTTGAATAATATGTTTAACAGATATTTCTAGCACATCCCCTATTCTTTGAAAAATCTGCATCATCTTTTCATACATATCATTGTTATGCAAATCTAATTTATTATGTCGAACACTCCACATTTTATTATCATCCTCTGCCATAATCGAATAGGTCGATATAACAACATTCCACAATTCTTGTTTTTGTTCCCTATAAGCATTTTTATAACAATCTAAGACTAACTTAACTCCATGCTCAAATTCACTTTCATAATGATATCTAATGAAAAATTCGAAAGCCGACAATAACTGACTCTCACAAGCATACTGATTTAAAGATTCCATATTATCAAAAAATGGCTGTAACACATTAATAACTGCACCTTTTATATCCTGTGGCGAGTACCCTCGTTCTGCTATATCTATTAACATTTCTTCAATCATAAGTACTCCTCCGCATTTTTGTATAAAATCTAACACCAATCACCAACTTCTCCTTAATCACCCTCATTACATGGTGCTAGCACCATGTATATATAATTGATAAGGACAAACAACTTTTCGCTACCACCACTACACTATAAATGTGAAGCTATATTTCCGTTCTCAGTAAAGAATACATCTTCATATCAATGACTTCCCCATTCTTCACAGCATTACTTCTCAATGTGCCTTCATACTGAAATCCTGCTTTTTCAAGCACCCGGCAAGAAGCAATATTATACGCAAACGGTTCTGCATAAATACGGAGAATATCACTTTTGCTAAAAACATATTCACAAATCTGCTTTATCGCTTCGGTCATAATGCCCCTGCTCCAATATTCTTCTGCAACATAATACCCTAATTCAGCAGTCTGCCTGTGTATGTTTCCCTGGCGAAATACTCCGATACTTCCAACCACTTTGTTATCTGCCGTAACAGCAAACGCAAACGTATCATCTTCATTTGCGGAAAGCATATCAGAAATATAGTCCTTTCCGTCTTGTTCTGTATAAGGATATGGCAATCCGTCCCGAAGATTATCCTGTACTTTTCTATTTGAAAGGGCGATCGCTAAATCTTTTGCATCCGATAATTTCCATTTTCTTATTTTACAAATCATTTTCTTTTATTTCTCCCGACCATTTTAGACTGTTCTATTTCTTTGTATCATCAACCTCATACCCAATATAAAAGAAAAACCGCCAAGCAGCACAAAAAACATCCATACAAAATTCCAATAAATTGAGTTCACATCAAACATCCACAGTAAAAGTCTATTCCAAAATTCTAATCCAAAAACAATGGCAAATAAATCAAATAATACATAAATGCCGCCAAATAAATATATCCATCTCCACCAATAGTTATTATACCTATTTCGTACAAAGGTGATAATTCCAAAAATGTAGAGCAACGCCAATATTCCTGTCAACCCCAAATAAAATTGTCCCTTATTTTCTAATACACTAATCCAAAATTCAGCATAAGCACTTCTATCTATCAACCCCCAAACTCGGCAAGTTCACTTTATATCTTAAACTATTCTGTTTAAGTTTCGTTGCGAATATACCTCTTTTTTACTTCCATTACATAATTTATTCTGGTTTACTGATTTTCTGTTGCCAAAATGTTGCCATTTCACTACAGTGATTATAAACACATCCCACAATCATCATTTTGAAAACATTGCATCATTTTTAGACAATAGATATACACAATACTGATTCATACTAATTCCCTCTCTTTTTGAATGCTCTGCTAACGAGCGATGCAGGCTTCTAGGTATTCTAAGTTTGAATTGACCGGAATACTCTTCCAAGTCATTCGGTTCCTGTATTTCTATTCCGCTTTCAACTGCCGCCTCCAGCCATGCCTGCTTAGCATCCATAGCATTGGCGATTGCTGATTCTATATTTTCACCGCAAGTAATACATCCCGGAAGTTCTGGAAATGAAACCACGAATCCCCCTTCGTCCGTATCTTCTACAATTTCCATACGATAATTCATTGCCATATAATCATTCAACGTTCTCATCATTGATTGCCTCACTTTCCACAACTTGCTTTACCATCGCAACATACACTTTTTTAATCGGTTCGTGTTTAGGTATCGTAATCGGCTGAGCGCCTGCCTTTCTAAATGTATAATGACTGCTGCCTCCTTTGGGAGCATTCATTACATAACCATAGCTTTCCAATACCTTTCTCAACTCGTCAAAACGAACATCTTTTGGTAAAGTACATATTCTTGCTATAAGTTTATCCCATTTTGACATGAGCAATACCTCCTACCCATATTATATGTGGTGTCGCATATGGTGTCAACCCTTATTTCTAATCGGCCAGCTTGAACTGACTGTTTTGCTTTAAATTTTAATAGTTTCATCACTATCAATGCGATTTTGTTCTCTTTCCAAAATATCTTCTACAGTCTTTTTTAACAAAATCTTATTATATTTATTCTCCGAAGCAGAAATTCTCATAAGATTCTTACCTCCCTTAATCACTTTTATCTTACTAGTTCTTTTTAATTTCTTAATCAAATATCTATACTTTTTCTTTTCAATCATGTCCGGCATGTTTTCAATGATTTTTTCAATTTCCTTCTTTTTATCCTGTCGTGAATATAATAATCGACTAATCGACTCTGCAAATTTACTAATAGCGCCTGTAATTATATTTCTATTTTCATTTTCATCATCATAATATTCTTCTGCTATCGCTAAACTTACAGCATTAACTGTGCGATAATACAAAATATTTTTTTTGATTCGCCATAATATGTATGCCAAAATTATTATAAGAAATGGTAACAATAGAAGTAGATAGTATAATACATCTGTAACCATAATAAAAGATATATATTGAGGATTATTTATAAAAAATAAAATCATATCATAATACATAATTATGCCTAATATAGTATTGACAAATACTATGTAAGGATACTTGTGAATCATAATACAGCCAAAATTAGGAATATGCCGTTTTTTCTCGCAGAATCCCAATCCACATATATTTACTCTTTCACCATCTGACGACTCACTATAATAAGAGCACTGGCAACATACGCTTTTTCCTACTATTTTTCCTATAATATATAGTAACATAAAAATCAAGTTAAATACAATAATTCCAATAATGGCTGTTACAAAAACAATCCTATATGAAGACACATTAGACATACCGCTAAAAACGCCAGAAGTAAATGTAATACTTCCTGTAAAAGCCAAAATAACCGCAGAAAAGATTGTCAAAGTGGTAATTGATGACATGCTATTCCTTTCAAGTTTACCATCAACTTTTTCCAATTCTTTTGTCGTCTCATATGCCTTATTTTCAACACCCTTCACCATCTTTTCTATATCTGACATTCTTTTGTTTAAATCTTCTGCACTACTACTTGTTCCCCCATCGTTCGATCTATTCTGTAAAGCAACGATTCGTGACTCAATTTTATTAACCATTAAATTATATCGACCAACTTCTAGGTTTACATGATCACACAATTTTCTAACCTTATTACAAATTTCAATAGGAATTTTTTTGTCATAAAATAATTTCTCCGCTGATTTTCTTACCATTTGTAAATTCTGTGAAAGACACTCTCCCTTATCAATATCATCTTCCAGAATGGATTGAACCTTAGTCGAGATTTTTGCATAACTATGTCTAAATCCATCCGAATATATTTTGATTAATGTCTGAATTTCCCTACCTCTATCTTTTTGAGAATACTCATTATCATCAGCTAACTGGCTTAACAATTCTAATAATGTATTATTTTTTTGATCATAATTCATAGGTTAAATACACTCCTCCTTAAAATAGCGTCTAATGTATTCTTTAGGAATTACACTGCCTATTCCAAAAAGCTCTGTTGTATACTTCCATGGTGCTTCACCGTGCGTCTGTTTCACTAATTCCCATACAGGAAAAACCATTTTATCTAACGCTATAACTTGAATCATTTTTTCAAACTTTTTATCTTCTAATTCTATCCCAAAGGTATTCTCTATTGGCATAGCAGCATACATAGAAAAAAAATCATATACCTCTTTGATGACTGGCCCATACCGCCAAGCTAAAATTTCTTCACCAAATGCTTCTTCATCTCTTAATGCAAAAGAATACCCCTGAATATAATACAATATTTTTTGCAGCTGCAAATTACTAATAGGATTACCTTTTATGAAACAAAATGTCACAACATATTTCGCAATATCCAAAGCACTACATATCATGTACATTCCTCCTCAAATACAATTCCAAAATTATGAGAAAAGCCGAAACAGACACTGCCTGCCCCTATGCTTCTCTTTTCTGCCGTTGTTTCTCTGCTTCCCTTTCTTCCCGACTTACAGTTTTCAACTGCTCCTGCTATAATTTCAAAACCTGTTGCGACTTCTTGCCGATCCCGACATTTTGTAGCGGTTTTCGCACTTTTCTCTGCGCCCGTTTGGGATTGTAGCTAGTTTCCTTGACATCTGTTGCCACAACTGGACTAAATTTCAGTCGATAGTAATTTTTCAGAACAAAATCTCATATCTCGTATTCTTTCGGTTCCGCTGAAAACGCAACCTTGCATACAGATAACTTTCCCTCCGATATGCTTTCAAAAATACCTATCCAGAATGGTTTCTCAAAAAATACTGTTAATCTGCCCGATACTTTATCCATGACAATTCTTCCTTAAAAATTGTACTGAACAAAGAACGGATATCCCAAGGAAGGAAAGCTACTTACACCATAATGATGTAACTGGACTACCCACCAATTCTGCAAAATTTCCTTGCGTTGTGTTTTTATCCTTGCCCTTAAATACTACCACATAATCGCTCATTTTTCCATAAAAATTCGCACTCCGCATAAATACTGGCGCTTTTTCATCTTATTTCATCATTCACCCCCCATAAATATCTTTCATTAAAAATGTTCATCATCATTCTTTCTACCCTATCCAGCTTTCGTTCCTCAGAAAAAAAGAGTACTCATACAAAAGAGCACCACTTCTAAAATAAAAAAATCAAGAAAATTGGTAAAAGTTCTTTGATTTTATGAATACATTTTTCATAGTTCAATTCCTTTGAATAATATACTTGCACTTCAGAAACAATCTCATCAATCTTTCGTATATACTTATCTTCTATTTTTGCAAATAAATCCTCTAAATAATTTACAGCAAATTGAGGATGTTCATATACAAAGTTTTGCGACATTGTTTTACCATAATCTTTTTTGACAAAACATCGTTCTTTAGAACCAATTCGTATACCTTCTTCTTTGTATCTGCAAGCTGCTTTTGAATTCCTTGTGAAACATAATGCCGATTTTTAGTAATTTGCCGTTTTCACACATAAATATCCCCTCCTATTTCTTCAACTGTGCTTGAATTTCTCTAAAACTTTCCAATGCCGACTGTAAATTTTCGATAATATCCTCTGCTAATTCGTCAGGTGCAGGGAGATTATCCAAATCAGCGAGAGATTTGTCCTTTATCCAGAAAATATCAAGGCTAGTCTTTTCTCGTTCCAAAATTTCATCAATCGTGAATTTGCGCCAACGTCCATCCGGATTTTCTTCTGACCACGTTGCCTTTCGCTCATAACGATTTTGAGGATTGTAGCACATGATAAAATCCTGCAAGTCGGTATCGGTCATTGGATGCTGTTTCAATGTAAAATGGACATTTGTACGGAGGTCATATATCCACACCTCCTTTGTCTGTTTCTCAGGACTTGCAGGGCGCTTATCAAAGAAAATCACATTTGCCTTCACCCCAGGCTTATAGAAAATACCTGTTGGCAAGCGGAGAATGGTGTGAAGATCCGTGGTTTCCAATAACTTCTTTCGAACAATTTCGCCTGCACCACCTTCAAACAATACATTGTCTGGTACAACAACGGCAGCTCTGCCTGTGGCTTTCAGGATGGTGTTGATATGCTGGACAAAATTCAACTGCTTGTTAGAACTAGTTGTCCAGAAATCCTGCCTATTATATACTAAGTCTTCCTCCTCCTGCTCATCATCCTCGTTTGTAAAAGTGATGGAAGATTTTTTGCCAAACGGTGGATTGGTAAGAACATAGTCCACACGGTAGCCGGGATCAGAAAGCAGAGCGTCACCAAGGGTAATCGGAATTTCCCCGTAAATATCGCCGATATTGTGAAGATACAAATTCATCAACGCCGTTTTAAATGTAGTAGATACAATTTCATTACCATGAAAGGTTTCGTTCTTCAAAAATTTCTTCTCACTGCGGTCAAGCGTAAAATTTTTTGAATCAGAAAGAAATGACTGACAAGCCAAGAAAAATCCGCCACTTCCACAGCAAGGGTCTGCGATAGTCTTTCCCGGTTCCGGACGAACACACTCCACCATGGCTTTAATCAACGGACGAGGAGTAAAGTATTGTCCTGCACCGCTTTTGATATCCTCAGCGTTTTTCTGCAGCAAACCTTCATAGATTTCTCCCTTAACATCAGAAGACATTCCTACCCAATTTTCCTTATCAATCATTTGCACAACACGATAAAGAATCGCCGCATTACTGATTTTATTGATAGCGCCCTTGAAAATCTGTCCAAGGATACCTCCTTCCTCGCCAAGTCTTTCGAGGGTATTTTTATATTGCGTTTCCAGTTCCGCACCCTTCAGCGTGTTCATATCCGACCAAGCATACCCCTTGGGAATACCCGTATCACGCCTATACGGAGGTTTTGAATATTCATCTGACATCTTCAAAAAAATCAGATAGGTAAGTTGCTCCAGATAGTCACCGTAGGAAACACCGTCATCTCTCAGAGGATTGCATAATCCCCACACCTTTGATATGATTGCTGATGCATTTTCACCTGCCATTATGCAAGCCTCCCTTCAAATGTTTCCTTTAGTATGCTCTGGCGCATAGCTTCTGCCTGTGTGAGAACAGTATCAACAGTTTGCTCGATACTATCACAGACTGATAAACTAGATTCAATCGCCCCAAGAATATTATTTGCTTCTTCATCTGTAACTACGGGGATATTGGAATCTCGAATATCGTCTAAGCCTAACCCAAGCTTACCTGCACCACGCTTGTTTTTTAGCAAAGATTTTTGCCCTAAATCGCTTCTCAAGTACCACGCCATAAACTTTGCTTGTGATGTGTTTTTAAATCTCACAACAGCAATATGTTGATTTATATATGCTTCACCTATATCTACGGGTACAAGACCAATGCTGCCTAAATCCGCTGTGATGGAAATCAAAACATCGTGAGGTTCAAGTTTTGAACGTAAGCCTTCTACACTATCAGGCAAATCAACATATTGAGTATTATTAAAAACAATATCAATAGCATTTCTCGTTAAATTTCCAATGCGGATAAATTTAGCTCCTTGAGATGCATAATATTTTGCCCAACCACGTGATCCACTTGTTACCAAGGTTGACATTTCTCGTATAGTCGAAAATTCTTTACATCCCCCAAACGCCTTTTTCAGCACCGCGTGTCGATAAACAACCAACTGCTCTTTCGTTTTCTTCATAGTATCAATGGCATTGTCAAGGGACGAAAACAATTCCTCAATATGGGAAACAATGCGTTTTTGTTCCTGAATTGGTAGAATAGTAACTTCATTTTTTTCTATATGCTGATAGTGACGAGCATATCCTTTATCTTCAATCTTAAATGTAAGATAATATGTCAAATAGAATAAATATTTTGGCAAAACACTTTCTTTGGGCGACAATACTTTTATTCCATCTGCTCCTGCGCCAAATGGAAACGGAACATATTTCACACATTTTGTATGGTCACCAAAAACAATGACAGGTAAATCACAAATGAGTTCTTTAGATGTTTCGTTTGTATACCCACCAATCAATTCCTTTCCTTGGTCTATTATTGGAAGCTTTCCGCTACCCATATATTCTTTTTGTTTCGTTTTTTTGTCTACTGGAACAGACACTTTTTTTACAATATCTTTGTATAACATTTTACGCCACCAATTCTATATTCATCTCATTCAAAATGTTTTCATAATCATCACCAAAAACATCATAAAACACAGACAATCCCCCATATCTGTCAAAAGGTGTTAAATCCAAATCCTCCGGCAGAATGGAAAGAGATGCAATAATATGCTCTTTAATCAATCTTAACCATTCCATCTGTTCTTCTGAAAAATGGACAGCACCAGCGTTCTTCCGCAATGTCCATTGCATAAAGTTGTAGTTTACTTTATCGGCAAACGAAGTAAGCTTATCCGCATATCCCATCTCAAAACGAATAAGGGAAATGAGGTCTGTTAGCTGTGCCATAGTACCACGCTTGACCTGACCCGGATTTTTGATAGCATAACAATCCCACAAGCGTTCTACAGTCACACCTTTCGCCTTGAGTTTTTCATAAATAGTCTTTAACCCTTCAATCATCATCGGGCGGTCTTTGTAGGCTTGGTCATATATAATGCGCAAAGCAATAATCTCATCCTTATTTTCTTCAATAAATTCACGGAATATAGAAATCACACGGTCTACATTTTCTTCTTTCTGTGTATCATATCCAGCAAAAATAACGTGATCCAGATTGATATTGTCAATAATCTGGTCATGGCTACGGCGGACATTTTCAATATAATCTCGTATATCTGGATCATGAAAAGGCGCGACAGCCTCTTTTATCAGTGCAGCTTTTGCAGTTTCCATCTGTTCCTCTGTCGGCTCGGTAACGCCATTGCCTTCCTGTGCTTTCTCAAAAATCACATCTTCATCAAAAGCATTCAGAAGATTTTCTGCCACTTTGCCTGCCGAAATACCAACCGTACTTTCAAAAGTCTTTCGCTCAGACACAGTCATCTGGGCATTCAAACGAATGACGCGACTTGCCAAGGAAGTAAGCGTATCTTCATCTTTTGCGCCAAGAGCAACATTCATCATCAATTCCTTCATGGAAACGGATGGTTTGCGCTCCAATGGACGTGTATCACTTTTCTTGGAATTTGTAACACCGACTGCGTCCACGATAACAAAATGATCTTTATTGGTTGCGGCAGAAGGCGTAACTTTTTTTAAATCATCAACGCCAAGCGTTCTTGTACCACGTCCCTTCATCTGCTCGAAGTAATTTTTACTGCGAACATCTCGCATAAAAATCAAACATTCAATAGGCTTTATATCAACTCCTGTGGCTATCATATCCACCGTGACCACAATACGGGGATTATAACCATTTCTGAACGAACTTAATACAGATGCCGGATTTTCGGCAGAGTATGTAATCTTTCTGCAAAAATCGTTTCCCTCGCCAAATTCCTCACGGACAATCTGTACGATATCATTCGCATGACTATCTGTTTTCGCAAAAATCAAAGTTTTTGGCACTTCTTTTCTGTGCGGAAACAGGGTTGTAAACAAATTCTCCTTGAAACTACGGATTACCGTTCGTATCTGGCTTGGATTTACGATATCCTTGTCCAACTTATTTTTGTTGGAACCAGAATAATCCTCGTCCTCATCCATCTGCTGCCAACGCTTTTCACGAGAGAGCCGATCGCGATATTCGATCAACTGTTTCATCAAAAAAGCTCCATTTCTTGTAATCTCTGTTTCAATAAGAAAAATATCTTCACCAACATTTACGTTATCAACAATCGCCTGTTCTCGTGGATACTCACTAACTACATTTTCATCAAAAAAAGCAAAAGTTCTTTTGTCCGGTGTTGCTGTCAGCCCAATGATAAAAGCATCAAAATAGGACAGCACTTGACTCCATACATTATAAATAGATCGATGACACTCATCGACAATAATGCAATCAAAGAATTCCGGCGGGTATTTCTCGTTATAAACAACTTCCTTAGATGCTTTTGAATCTGCTGTCACATATTCTGCAAATGGCATTTCTTCTGCACTCTCGTCTAATTCTTCTCCCTTCAGGATAGAATACATACGCTGGATGGTACTGATACAGATTTGGACATCGTTTGGAATATATGAATTTTTCAATCTGCGAACACCGTATAATTGGGAAAAATTGCGAGGATCATCGTTTGGAATATAGGCAAGAAATTCTCTCTCAGCCTGTTCGCCAAGACTTTTTGTATCCACAAGGAACAGAATACGATTCATTTTTCCATATTTCAGCAAACGATATGCAGCGGTGATTGCAGTAAAGGTTTTTCCTGCACCGGTAGCCATCTGCACCAAGGCTTTCGGACGGTTGTCTGCAAAGGAAACATCCAGATTGTTAATGGCTTTAATCTGACATTTTCTAAACCCTGTCTCATCGAGCGGCGGAAACTGTTTCATATTATTGCGGATGGTGTCAGGTGCCACAAGCAATGCTTTCAATGTTTCCGGACGATGAAACGAAAACACAGTACGAGAGCGAAACTTGATGTCATTATAATCAGTAAACCTGACCAATTTATCAGTTGCCTCATACGCAAAACGAATCTGATATTCCTGCTGCACCCATTTGAAGGTACTGTGTGCATAACGAGCAGACTGCCCCTCAACAACTGTAATATTTTCTCCCGATTCAGATTTTTTCGCCTCTATTACACCCACAGGTTTTCCTTCAACAAAAAGGGCATAATCGACTGGACCCGTACTCGTCGGAAATTCACGCACAGCAACACCGAGAGCTACCGTCAAATTCAATTTCTTTATATCTTGAATCGTCCAACCAGACTTTTCGAGTTTTTCATCAATAACAATACGAGCTCTCTCTTCTGGTGTCATAGCCGCATTTCCTCCTTTTCATCGAATACAAATTCCAAAATATCATCGGCGCCGCCATTTTTTCACTTCCGTGAAATCTCCCCACCAACATAATCAGTATACCACACACCACCATACGCTGCCACATATTTTTGTAGAATTAGAAACAGACTAATTGCTGTCCCTACCTATCTGTCCCTACCTATCTTCCCCAATCCTTCTCCCCTCTTTCTGTCCGATAAACAGGATAGTCCTGCCTTGTCGCGGATTCTTCCCGCTGCTCTTCCCCCTGCCTCATGTCCTCCATAAAATTCTCCACCGCTTTGATATACACCTCCGCCTGTTCCAGCGTACAGATGCGATTCTCCGGTGCGATTTCATCATGGATTTCTGAAATCCGTATGGTGGACTTTGTCCGCAAGTTCCAAAATCCGACCAATGTATACGATACCCCTCGCCCATTAAAATCCTCATATATCGGAATCACTTCCCCTTGCGATGTCTGCCACGAAGCTACTTCCGGGAAAATGACAAATCTTCCCTGCAGCGGGGTGCGATACTCTTTTAACAGCCTTCCGAGAGCAGTGTAGCTATATGAAGTGGCAGCCTTTATATCCCTCTTTTCTTCCACAAGCCGCACAAATTCCTTTACTATCGGGATCATGGATAAAAGCTTTTCTATAACTTCCCTGAGCCTGTCTAACACATACAGAAAATCCGAGCGTTTCTCCACTTCAATATCCAGCGTATGGATATCCGCCAAAAGACCTTCCTGCTTTTCCTTCAGACGGTCAAAGTTATCCTGCATTCGATCGTATCTGTCCCATATAGACTGCAGTTCTTTCGTTGCATTAAGCCTCGTTTCCCGGCTTTCCGCTTTTATCTGTTCCAAGTCTTTTTCCGCCCCGGCAAGCTCCTGTTTTACATCGGATAGGAGACGCTCCGCCTTTGAAATCTCATTTTCTCTATGCGAAAGTTGGAGATCGACAATATAAATCTGGTCCTCCTTCTCACTGAGGTTCTCTTCCACCCTCTCCAATCGCTTTGTTTCCTTCTGCACTTTATATTCTGTAACAGTCAGGTCATGATTCTTCCCTTTCTGCTTTTCCTTCAGAAACACGCCGTAATGAAGCTTCATCTGCATTTCCGCCTCTTCCCGCAGGCTTCCCTGCAGGACGTTTTCCAGACTCCAAGGGGAAAAGACGGATCGTTTGGATACTTTTGTCTCCAATCCCCGCTTGAATCCCCTGCCGACCGGAACGCCTACCACATGCATATGCGGACTTGCCTCGTCAAAATGCACTACCGCATTTGCCACTTTGAAATCCGTCATTTCCTTCTGCAGACGTTCCAAAATCCCCCGATATACCTCGCAGGCATTATTCCTGCCGCTCCTTTCTCCATTACCGGACGAAGAAATATTTTCCCAGAACTCTTTGTCCCCGCACTGGAAGATGATTTCTACCGCCATATCCTGATTCTTTCCGGACACATGCTCAAAATAATCCCCGATTCTCCGGTCTGCCCGCGTTTGTTTATTATTGTACTGCTCCAGAGCCTCAGAAAAAGTTTCCTGGTAAATTTTCTTTACATCCTGCATCAGATTTGCGCTGCCGCACAGCAGAACAATATTCTCCCTGTCATACCCCTTTGAACGGTATTTGCGCAGATTATGTTTTGCCACGCCTGACAGTTTCCCCTTATTTGTAATCGCACTTTTCCCATTGCTGATATGGGCGCTGTAAGATACTTCCGTCATCTCTTCCTCCTTCCTTCCGGCTGACACATTCCCCCAGCTCCGCTCCTTTTTATTACCTGTCTGCAGCGGCAATTTTTCCGGGTGGTAAATCCTGGCGCAGCAGGTTATCATTTCGGCTCTGCCGATAATGATAACCCCCTAGCGTTTTTGTCATTACAAAAACGCGGGGGCTCTCCGAGGGTGCATACTCCATATTTCAATAAGGATTCCCTCTTAACGCATATGACGCAGCCGGCTTATAACTCTTCCAATAATTTTGACAAGACCATATGCTCGGCGCGCATATTAATCTCGTTTATCCTTGTGATATACTCATGTCTTTTATGCGTCATGATATACTCTCCGATAATCAGTCCGTATTTACCAATCGCATAATTGGTTTCCTGTTCAAAACTGATAACGGGATAATATATCCCATCCTCTTGCAATTTGTAGATTATCTCCTTCAATTCTGATCGCCCCTTCCTTTTTCTCTTTCATTAAAGATTACAGTTCCTCATTTCCTTATGCGACGGTCGTGACGATTGCGACGGTTTTTTCGCTACCGCCGCCGCTGTAAAAATACCGTCGCAACCGTCGCATATCGTCACGCCTGCTCTTCTTCCTTTTTGAGCCGGATTGTTCTTCCGCTGTGTTCTCTGACGCTCTCATACCGGATATGCCAGTCCGCGTACAGCCTGTCTATACTGACATTCAATTTTCTGGTAAGAACATTCGGCTGCATATCCAGTCCGGGAATCCGCCGCAGAAGTTCCGTAGCAGTACCGCTCCATGCCCGCTGTTCTTCCACGAAATCCGCCAGCATTTTCAATATGATGTCTTCCGGCTCCTTCCACAGTTCCGTCTCTACTTTAGAAAGTTCCCACAAGCATAGTTCGCGGTTAAAGGCAAGAAACAGCCTCTGATCCTGCTGGTCGCATCCCGCAACCTCCAGAACCGCCTTATTTCCCGTCCTTTTCTCTTTCTGCATGACGAAAGCCCCATCCGCCGCTCCAAGAAGCCCGTTGGTTCCGGAAATCATGTCAAAACTGTCCGCCGACTCCATCTTCCTTGTGTGGTGTACTACCAACAGGCATACGCCATATGCGTCGCTGAACTGTTTCAGTTTTGTGACAATATCATAATCGCTGGCGTAGCTGAATTTATCCCCTCCGCTCTCCCTGACCTTCTGCAGCGTGTCGATAATGATTAGTCTTGCGTCCTTATGCTCTTTCACAAATCCCATAAGCTGCTCCTCCAGCCCTTCGTTTAAGGAATGGGACTTGGTTGCAAAATGAAGATTTTCCGTACTCTCCATTCCGAACATCCGCGACAGCCTCTTCTGAAGCCTTCCGTAGTCGTCCTCCAAAGCCAGATACAGCACCGTCCCCTGTGTTACCGGATAACCCCACAGCGGTATCCCCCGGCTCACATGGTAGCCTAACTGCGCCATAAAAAACGACTTTCCAACCTTTGGCGCTCCCGCAAAAAGATATGTGCCATTGTAGAGCAGTCCGTCTATAACCGGCGCTTTGGGCGGATAGGCTGTATCATACAGTTCCTCCATTGTGACCGTCTGCAGCTCCTCCGTCCCACAGCCGCTTTTCCCATCCGGGCGATTGCATCGCCCTTGTAAATCTGATATACTTGGTGTGTTGGTTTTACATAGCGGCTGCTTCCCATCTGCGCCAACAGACGGATTAGAAGCGGTCGCTTTCTCATTTACTGTCATCCCTCTTCCCCTTTCATGCCATTCATTGTTTCTGCAACCAGTTGTATCGTATAGAGCAGTTCTTCATTTTCCCCGCTGCACTTTTCCAGACGCTTCAATTCTTCATAAATTTCCGCCATCTTGCCCCGGAGAGCTTTATACACCCTCGGATTGCCCTGTACTACGACGTCCCTGCACTGCAGCCGCCTGATGATATAATCCTGTTTGGTAAGTCCGGAAAGCCTTGCGCAGTCGTCAATCAGCTTACCCTCTTCCTCCGATACCCGGAATGCCACTGTTTTATTTCTCCATCTTCCCTGATGGTCAATCCTCTTCTCCATAACCTTCCATCTCCTTTCTCCGTTCCGGTTCAAATTCACCGTCTGTATCCTTCCTCTCCAAATCCAGCCTGTCCGCCATTTCCGCCTGTTTATTCGGAAACAGATGCGCATACCGGTAAGTGATGTCTATGCTCTCGTGCCCCACCCGGTCTGCAATCGCCAGCGCCGAAAATCCCATCTCAATCAATAAAGAAATGTGCGAGTGGCGCAGATCGTGGATTCTTATCCTCTTTACGCCTGCTGCCTTTGCCCCTCTGTCCATCTCATGATGCAGGTAGGATTTAGTAACCTGAAACAGTCTTTCATCCGCCCCAATCTCATACAGCATACGGATATATTCCTGCATTTCTTCACAGAGAAATTGAGGCAGCTTAATTGTCCGATTGCTCTTTGCCGTCTTGGGCGAAGTAATCAAATCCTTCCCTTTCAGCCGCTGATACGATTTGCTGACCGTAACCGTATGCCTTTCAAAATCGAAATCAGCGGGAGTAAGCGCCAAGAGTTCGCCGCAGCGTATTCCCGTCCAGTAGAGCATTTCAAATGCATAATAGGAAACCGGCTTATCCATCATCGCATCGGCAAATCTCAGATATTCCTCTTTTGTCCAAAACAGCATCTCCCTGTGTTCCTCGCTCCCCATTGTTCCCGCTCTCTGCGCCGGATTGGAGGATAGGTGGTAAAACCGTACCGCATGGTTAAAGATAGCGCTGAGCTGTGCATGGATCGTCTTTAAGTAAGTTGGCGAATACACCTCCCCATTGTCCCCTTTATAGGCAAGCAGTTCGTTCTGCCATGCGATTACATCCTTTGGTTCGATTTCTGCAATCTTCCTCTCTCCAAAATAGGGCAGTATCTTGGTACGGATCACATGGCTCTTGGATTCCCATGTGCTTTCTTTTACCCGTTTCTTTTTATCCGCCTCATAGATTTCAAAGAAACTGGCGAAAGTCATGTCCAGCCTGCTCTCGCTTTTTAACATTACCTCCCGTTCCCACGCCTGCGCTTCCCGTTTCGTGGCAAACCCTCTTTTTTGCGTCTGTTTCCGCTCTCCCTTCCAGTTGGTAAAGCGGTAAATGACGCGCCATTTGTCTCCGTCTTTATATACAGCCATTTCATCACTCTCCTTTCCGGCTTTATGAAAAAGACATTAAAATTTTGCTCTAATCGTGATAGCACAACTTCTTTCGGAAGAAATTCGCATTTACTCTGCCGGAAACCGTAAGATAACCGAGTCCGCGCATTTCTTCATTTAACTCCCTGACAACCTTATAAGCATAGGACTTTGACACGTTCAATTCCTTTGCTACTTCTTCCACTGTCATAAAGCTCCTGTTCTCCATTCTGTAATCCCCCTTTCTCTTTACTTAAACATATTCAGTTAAGTTTCTGTGGTTTTCATATTACTAAACATTTTTAGTTAAGTCAAGTGGTTTTTAGAAAAATATTAAATTTTTTTGTTTAGGTTATTCTTGCTATCCTCATTGGCTTGTGTTATACTTCCCTTAAACAGATTTGTTTACCTGTCCTGTCATGCGGCACAATAAAATACCGGACGCATGGCAAATACATAGCCTAAGGAGGACACGCACTATGGCAATCGGACAACGAATTAAATTGTTCCGCAACAAAAAGGGCATGACGCAGAAACAGCTCGGCGAAATGCTTGGCTTTCTCGGCAGGACTTCCGACGTCCGCATGGCGCAGTACGAATCGGAAGCCAGAGTGCCGAAACATGACCTTGTAAAACAGATGGCGCATATCTTTGGCGTCAGCCCTCATGCGCTTACTGTGCCGGACATCGACACCTATATCGGTCTTATGCACACCCTCTTTGCATTAGAAGATATGTATGGATTGAAAATCGGTGAGATTGATGGGGAAATCTGCCTTACCCTTGACCGTTCCGTATCCGCTCCCGGTTCATCTGTCGATTCTATGCTCCGCGCTTGGGAAGAACAGGCTGCCAGACTGGAGAATGGGGAAATCAGTAGGGAACAGTACGATGAATGGCGTTACAAATACCCGGAACTGGACACATACCAGCGTTGGGCAAAGGTTCCGTCGCAGGAGTTCAGCGATTCGCTCACGCAGGACTTAAAGAAAATCTCAAAAAGAAAAAGTACGGATAAGAAGAAAAAGAATTGAACACTCCCCGCCTTCCGGTTCGGCGGCAGAAAGCCGCCAACAAAAAAACCTTACCGATATTCAGTTTTCAATCCTGAAAATCAGTAAGGTTTTATTATGTCATAAAAGTAAATTTATTCTATGAATGATGAAAAAATGTTGCCAAATCGTTGCCAAGACTTAAACAAATTTGCTTGCAATCCGCATAAATACTAGCTTTTTTAAGTCCATTTCATCACTCAAACTCGTCTCATCTATACGATTTTTAGATACTTTTGTATCTATTTTATATCTTTTAATCCATCTATTTCGTATATTATTTCTATTATTTCAAGGTTTCTAAAAATTTTAGAAGCAAAATAGAAGCACTGAAAATTCGACGGAATTTAGGCAACAAACATTATACTGGCGGCAATTCTTTTCTAATTCAAGCACCTGTTCCAGAGTAAGACTAGAATACATCGCAATCTTTTCCAATGACAAATCTCCATCTTCTATACATTCTCATTGCTGAATCTATTTTTTCCTGTCCTATCCCCTGCTCATACTTTCCCTGATAATTCATCTACAAAATCATATAAGACAAATAACAAAATCGGGGTTTATTTCCCTGTTTTATCTCTATTCTAAAATTTTATTCAATCCTTTATTCCTAATGAAAATATTAAAATCGCAAATGTCAATTCTAAAATTTCAATCTTATTTTTTGTATTCTTGATTTCATCAATCGACATAGTATTATCTAACGATATTCCATGTGCAACATCATGTCGTGCTTTTAGTGTTTGATTTAAGAAAACTTTCCACAAACATTCATTAGGCACCCTTTTCCCAGATAAATTATAACCTATTAATGAAAAATCTATTCCATATGGGAAATTTTCAACGCCAAGTACTAGCACCTTTTTCAATTTTTCTATTATATCCTGCACTATATCCGAGTCATTTTCAAACACCTTTTCGATATCACAATCTGTTATGTATCCCCAAAAATTTTCCCCGCCAATCTCCTCAAAATATTTTTCTATTACAGATGCTTTAGGGTTTTTATTATTTTCATACAAAAACGGTTCTAATGTATATTTGATATTTGTTTGTTCAAATAACTCCACCAGTTTTGTAATTTTCTTTTCATTTCCTTTACTATCTATGTCTATAAATTGACTACAAAAAGTGCGTTTCATCCTATTTGATGTGATCGAAAATGCACTATTTTTATTAACATCATATATCAGGCACTTTATTGTTTCCTGCAAGTATCCTTCTAAATTTGCAACAATCAACACAATTGCAGCCCTGCACAGAACACTATACTTTTTATCTTCTTCACCTATTTCTTCTGCCATCCCTATAAGAATAGATACTTCATCCCATCTAGCATCAAATCGATCTACAAAATCCGATGCAAACGTACTCATTACTGTAATACCCCTTTCACAATTTTAATCCTATTAAGAATTTTAGACTTATCGTTTGTACTACCATTTATGCAATCAATAAACTCCTTGTCAAAAAATAGTTCTTCGATTCTCTGCCTCATCTCATCCGTAATAACAAAGTTTATATCTTCTTGTATTCTATCAGATACTGCTATTGATACCGCATCATAGACAGCTGCATTAAAATGTGACTGCAATTTCAATTGTCCATCTACAATCTTATATTTTGCAAACGCATCCTTCCCTAGCTTTTGGAATATCATTTCCATAACTCGTTCAAAATGTGACTTCATCTTATTCAAATTATCTTCATCATACATGTTAAATTTCACCATTTGATCCGACAGAAATTGCTTAAATGATTTTTTCATATTTTCTCCCTCATTATTCATATAGGAAAAAAATCTCAAAACATATTCCACATCCTGCATTTTTTTTACTTTATTATCAGTATCAGGACTTTTTAAATCTATATTGAGCAATTTTCTAAAATTATCGTTCATTGATAATTCTTTTATCATGTCATTAAACTTTCCTCTATATATGGCATTTCTCAACTCCTGTGACTCAAGTTGAACAGCTCCTGAATTTAAGCGTTCAAAAATATCAAATTTTACCTGTGGATCTACTGTAGAGTCGATTCGCAGACACTTAATCGTTCTTTCTTCTAATCTTCTTATCAAAAAGGGCGGCAAATCACTATAATAGGAACCATTTAGCAATTCTAACACATCTAATCCATCTAACGAATAATTATTTGTCATAAAACCAAAAATTGCTGTAAGACGCTGCTGACCATCTATTACTGAATATCTGGCTACATCGTCATCTACTTCTTCATCGACATCAACATCTTGAGATAAATACACAGTTGGTATCGGAATATTAAGTATCAAACTTTCCATTAATCGAGATGACTCTTCAACTGTCCATCTATGATTTCTTTGATAATCTGGATTCAATTTTATTATTCCTTTTTTAATTTTCTTAACTAATGTCTCTAAATCATATTCTATATTCTGTGTTTTTACCGTTCTTTCCTTAGCTAAAATCTGTAATTTTTCCAGATTATCTTTCAAATTTTGTTTTTCCATCTTTCCATTCCTTTCCTTAACCTTTTATTATTTACTACGATTCTATACTTCCCACCCCATTATATACCTGCTAATTCCATTGGTCACTACAATGTCAAAAGCTACTATTATATTTCTCCCTTCCACAAAATATATGCCAATTAATGATAGAAAAAAATAGGTATCTATATTCTTGCAATCTATTCAATTTTCCTCTTCCTCAATCCACTCCTGCAATTTCTCCTGCAACAACTTCTTATCTGGCAAATAAAGTTTATACTCCGAAGCATAAATATTTGCATCTTGCGGTAATGTGATTTCCACCAATGCATCATTATTTTCTTTACAAAGCAAGATACCGATCGTCGGATTTTCATCTTCCAATTTCTCATAGCGGTCATAATAATTCACATACATCTGCATTTGACCAATATCTTGATGCGTCAATTTATCCACTTTCAAATCAATTAAAACATAACAACGAAGCAGGCGATTAAAAAAGACAAGATCTACATAGTAGCTATCTTCATTTAAAGTAAATCGTTTTTGACGAGCCTCAAACAAATAACCCTTTCCCATTTCCAGTAGAAATTTTTGCAACTTATCAATAATCGCTGTCTCCAATTCCGTTTCTGAATATTTTGCTTTTTCTTCAATGCCTAAAAATTCTAAAACAGTTGGCTGTTTTACAATATCTTCTGGCTTTGTAATAACATTCCCCTCTTTCGCCAATTGTAAAACAGCTTCTTTGTCCCGACTGAGGGCTAATCTTTCATATAGGCTGGAATTATACTGTCTCTGCAAAGTCCGAACACTCCATCCAGATTTTGCAGATTCTATTTCGTAGAAACTTCTTTCGTCTTCATTTTCTATTCGCATCAGTTGCAAATAATGAGACCATGACACCACAAAAGGTGGCTTATCCTCAAAAAAGCTAAACACTGTTTCGCTTTTTTCAACTGCAAAAAGATTAAAAACTGTTTCATCGACTCTATTCTTATACATCAAATAAAATTTTCGAACATTTTTCAGAGTATCTTCCGAAAAACCTCTTTCAAAATTCTTTTGCATTGCCTCAGATAATCTTTTAATTATCTGAGAACCATATCTTGCTCTTGATTCACCTTTTTGTTGAACATCCACAATCCATTTTCCAATTGCATAATAAGTTAGTAATTGTATCATATTCACTTGTTGGACAGCAATATTTCTTGCATGCTTCACTAACGCCACAGTCTTTGCACAAAGATTTTCAATTGCTTCATCTTCATTCACTAATATTTCCGTTTTTTTACTGTTTCCCACGTTTATTACCTCCTGCCACAATACAGTATACCCTATTTCCTATATATCCCATATACAACATAACAAGGAATTTCATTCTTCTTAGAAATCTCCTCTCCCCAATGTTCCATAACATTCTTGGAAATCATCGGCTCTTTTCTAATAATTTCCCCGCCAAGCTTCTGGGCAATTCTATTACTTGCCTCATTACCCTCTGTAGTCATCCATTCTATGTACTCTATTTCTTCATCTTCAAATGCCCAATTTATCAAAAGAGTAGCAGCCTCAAACGCATATCCCTTTTCTCGTTGTTCTTCCAAAATTCCAATACCTACTTCCGGATGATGCCAATCTTTCATCTCAAAGGAAATATACCCAATCGCCTTATTTGATTTTATATTGTAAATCAAGCAAATGATATCCGAACTATGAAGATCATCTATATAAGACGGTTTCATATATTCCCAAAATCCATCTAATCTATCAAATTCCGGTGCAATTATTGTAGCAAACCTTTTAATATACAGGTAGTCTTCTATTTCATTCTCTGTCACAGATTTTATAATAACCGACTCTCCGGTTATGTATATATCCTTTTTCAACTTTGTCTCTCACTTTCTTACTAATTTACTCGTTTCTCTCCCTAACGCAACCTTACCCTTCTCCAAATCTCTTTGCCAACTGTTCAAAAGAAGAACTCTCCTGTATCTGTTTTGACGGAATAAACAAATACTGCCATTCCTTATAACCATTTGCCTTCCCCCACCGGCTTACTACCTCACAATATTTTATTGCCCGGTTTTTCTTTGCAATAACATCCGGTAAATTCATCTTATCTTCTCCTTTTACCTCAACAAGATAGATTTTTCCCTCGGTTTCCACTACAAAATCCGGTTCGTATGGGTGTCCATGATTATAGGTAATATTAAACTCCTGTTTTGCTGGTCTGAGCCAATTTTTTACGTTCTTATCTCCCTCCAGTACCCTTGCCAACAGCAGCTCCGGATAACTATCAAATTTTGCAGTACTGAACACGCCTTTTTGTATTTCATCAAACAAAACGGACTTAATATTTCCTGTATACTTCGCATACAAGCTCATTCTTTCCACAAAATTATAATGCTGTGTCAGGTTATAATCCCTTGTTCCAATTACTTCCTCTACCAGCATTCCATTTTCACAATAAAAGTGCTGCATCATCTGGTCATAAATCTGGTTCGCTATATCCCTCTTATACATCATCACAATGTTCTGCATCCCGTTATTTCCATACAAATCCTGATAATGGTCACATAACTGCGTGATTAGTTTAAATAACAGTGTCGAACATTTTTCATAGTCTATTTCTGACTTCATGCGTAATTGGCTTAAGATTTCTTTCTTTGGATTATATCCTTCAAAGTCAATCGCAGCGCCCTTAATACGCTCCTTATCTGACATATCCTCCAGATTCTGTATTAACATTTCATTTTGAATTGGTACATGCTTAAATACAGATAAGTCCAAATCAAAATCCACAAAACGGTATTCTTCTACTCCTTCATCTGTTATTTTGATTCTTGGAATAGGGATAAACTTCTCTATCACTTCCCTGTGCGTCTTTTCGATTTTCTGCTCCATCCAGACACTCAATGGATTTTCATTTTTCTTATATATTTCTCCTAAATCCTTATTTTCTGTAAGCTTTTTTTCTACTTTTGCTGCAATTTCCTTTTTCCGGGAATCCGTTACCTCTACTGTCTTTTCTTCCTGAATGGCACTTACTACCTCGTGTGTAATATTTTCCTTTGCCATTTCAAAAAATTCATCGATCTGAGAGGAACGTGTTATGCCGGTTTCACTGTAATCCCTTTCGTGTTTGTCATCATCCAATGGCAATTCGATTTGTGTATATGCACTTTCTTCCTGAATGATATCTTCCACTCGAATCACGTTTCCTGCATGAAAAATAGAATCTCCTTTTCTTGCCTCCTCCAAAATATCCTGAAATTTGTCATGTGCGGTCAGCATAACCGCATCTACATCCGGATTGTTAGTTCTTTCTCCGTATGGCAAACGTAGTCCTCTTCCCACCATCTGCTCTCGCAACACTTTGGATGCTGCAGTGCGAAGGGGAACAATCGTATATAGATTATTTACATCCCAGCCTTCCTTTAGCATATTGACATGTATTACGATTTCTACCGGATTATCATTTCTTTCTACTTCCAGCAAAAGCCGCATATTAAATTCACTTTCCGCACCACGCATTTTAGAATGGACGGTAATGGTTTTATTTCTATATCTTCCATCTCGAAATTCATCCGATTTCACAAATTTTTCCACCCATTCGGCATGTACTGTGTCCTGACAGACAATCAGCATAAATGGTTTCACAACTTCCCTGCCTGTTTCATCCGCATACAACTCTAACTTTCTCTTTGCATTTTCATGGCAGGTTATTCCATCTAAAATCATTAATTTATCTAACTGTTCATCACCAAAATTATAAAAGTCTATATCTGTACGGGTAACAGCAAAGGGTGTTCTGGTATAACCATCTGCAATCGCCTTGGATAACGGATATTCATAAACAACATTTTTAAATGGAATCTGTTTTGTCCCCTTTTTCCACAAAGGAGTTGCAGTTAATTCCAAGCCAAGCATAGGGTGCAGATTATCAAGAGCAGCCATTCCTTTTGCAGCCCTATAATGATGGCTTTCATCCATAATCAAGACCAAATCATCCAATGAAGATATCGCATCATAAAACGATTTTCCAAGATTTTCCGTTACCTCCTTCATCTTGGCATCTTCCTTGTTAAATTTATCTATATTGTAAATATAAATGTTGATATCAGACTCCCACAAGCGGAGATTTTTATCATGATAATCTTCATCCGTTACGATATTCGGAGGATTGAGAAAACATCCAACACCTTTAAATACATATTTGGAACTTGACGGATCGCCTAAATCCTTCTGCAATTTATCGTAAATGGTAGTCCCCGGTGCAACCACAAAAAAATTCCGAATGCCATGCACTGTATAAAGATATGTAATAAAGGCTCCCATCAGCCTTGTTTTGCCAACTCCCGTAGCCAAAGCAAAGGTAAGGGACGGAAAATTTCTTTCAAAATCCGTACAAATAGGATACATTGCAGTAATATCGCCTAGTTTTTCTTCCAATTTTCTATCCTTGGATAAATCTACTCCGGACATAATGGAATCCAATATCTTCAATGAATCCTTCTGTGGTGTCCTAAGCGACATTACTCCGCTGATATATTCTGTTGTATATTGCAGGAAGCGTGTATCACTCATCACTTTCCATCTCCTCATCTTCATATTTTGGCGGATGAATAATGTTTAACGCATAATCATCCTTTCCAAACTCACAACGGCTCAAAAGCATCTGCGGAATTTTCTTGATTACAATATTATCATAGGCTTTATCCAGCCCACTATCAAAGGACTTACAGGCAATAATCAAATATTCATCCTCCTGCATGGTATCTTTGATCGAATCAAGGTAAGTACCATTCAGATGGCGGGTAGTTACAAACAAATAGCTGTTTTCATTGCCCACTGACTGCTTCCAAAATAAATTTTCATCCGGCTGGTATCGGAATCCCTCATGCAATGCCACCGCTGCCGCCAGCATATCCGCATCATATTCTTCATTGATGACATATTCTCCAAAAGCATCTTTATTGATAAGAGTAGGGGCTAACTCATAAAAACGATAGCCACCACCGCCCTGCCAGTTCAAAGTTTTCGTAATGCCCAATAAATCATTTCCTGCAATTACCGCATCCAGTCTCGTTTTACAATGAGTATAAGCATGCTCCCCCATTTCGATACCAATGTAACGCCTCCCCATCTTGTGAGCAACCGCTGCTGTCGTTCCAGAGCCTAGAAAACTATCAAGAACAATATCCCCTGGTTCTGTTGACATTTCAATAATACGATGCAATAATTGTTCTGGTTTTTTACTTCTCGGAAAATATACCCCGCCTTCGTTCGCTATATCTGCCTTGGGTATTTCACCATGCTTCCACAATGTAGTCATTTTCTGCGATTTAGACAGCATACCATTTTCCAGTATAGTCGTGTCCTTTAACCAAGAAAGCAACTCACAATTATAATAATACAACGTAGTTTCTTCTCCTTTATTTTTTCCACGACTAGGCACATAATCGACAGAATAAAGCTTTCCTTTATCCAAAGATGCAATTATATTATTTTGAAATTCATTTTCTTTCTGAACACGATTTCCCCGGAAAAGAGTGTCTAAATGTGCAACAAACTCTTTTCTGATTTCTGCTTCCCGATTCTTTGCATCCCGTAGAGAAATACTGGCAATTTCAACCCCTGAATGCTCATAAACTCGGACCAATTCCCCATTTGATTTTGCCGTAAACTCCCTTACCAAAACCCTCTCCCCGAAATTTACCACAAATCTGTTATATCGTTTTATAATGTTAAATCCCAACTCCTCATAACTCAAATTAAGTTTATCCGGCAAGCTTCCTTTTTTATACAGAAGTATATGCTCTGTTGTATTAACAAGATATCCCCCCTGCCCTAATCCGGCAACCGCAGAACGTTCATATGTAATATGCGACACAAAATTGCGCCTTGTAAATATTTCATCAAGAAGAACCTTACAATAATGCACCTCAACATCGTCAAGATGAATCCAAAACATACCATCAGCCTCAAGCAATCTATACAAATGTTTAAAGCGCTCATTCATGAGATTCAGCCATATAGAATGTTCAAGATTATCGTCATAATGTTCAAATGCCTGTCCAGTATTAAATGGCGGATCTATATAAATACACTTGACCTGCCCTGCATAATCCTTTTCCAATGCCTTCAAAGCAAGTAAGTTATCTCCATGTATCAGCATGTTCTCTGTATCGGAATCTCCACCGACATTTGATAATTCTGTATTTTCTATCAACAAACGTGGTTCTATGCGAATTGGTTCGTCTTTTCCATACCACGTCAATTCCAATCTGTTTGCCATTATAGTTCCTCCTCAGATATATGGATAAAACCATATATAATCAATATTAACATATTTCACTGATAGAAGCACGATATTTTTTCGCTAAATCAACTAAATCACACCTTAATATAATAATCTAAATCAGTTGATTTACGATCTCCTCCTCCACCCTTACCTTGATTCCATTTACTCTCCGCACCCATTCCATCGGATTCTCACTCTTCAACTGCTCTGTTACCCCCCCTCCATTTCCATAATCCGATTTACTGCCAATTCCATTTCCCTGTGGCATTCCTCGTCCACGTCATGCAGATACTGATTCCAAGTACAATCCATCAGCAATTTCAAATATTCATGCCGCTGACACTTCATCATATACTCCCCACGAATGATACCGTACTTCCCAATCACATAATCGGTTTTCTGTTCCAGACCTAACTCCAGATAATAACAGCCATTCTCTGCTAACCGATAAGTAATCCCATTCTCTACAATAACTTCTGCCAATTGTTTTTCCATCATAACAATCTCCTTCCTGCCGGGTGCATCGCACCCGGATTTAAACTTTATCCTGACCTCTAATAAACATTTTCTTTCAATCCCTATTTCACTTATTGCCTACCACCTACTACATGCTGAAAAACAAATGATACCTTTCCAGTCAGCATAATCCCCTGTATTTTTTGCATCCCCACATATACCAGCCCGCCAGTATCAGCAAAATATCCACCAAAAGCCACATTCCAAAAAGATTGATAGACACAATCTCTTTCACATAATCCCCGAAATACACCAGTCCTGTCAAGGCAACCACCCCTATGGAACAGTTCCATACATCAATCCCTCTACGGATATCTTCCCCATACTTCTCCCAAAACTTATATATTCCAAGTCCTATCAATGCTGCTGGTATCGCCCATAACAATACCACCATACCCCATTTCAGAATAACCGCTGCCATATCATTTGGCACATTCTCTGTTACCGCTGCTATTGATAAAATAGTAGTATGGATACGAACCGCAAACACATAAATTCCTTTCCCTAATTCTCGAAAAAATTCAATGACATCCTTACAGAACACTTTTTTCCGGATAATCGACAGCCCCGTTGTCACAAAACATATCAAAGTCAATATACCCACATACCCCTGCATTGCCGCCTTTTTCGTCTGATACCAAATCTGCCACCTCCTTCGGGTATCTTCCGTCAACCGCTTCGCTTTCTGGTCCGTTAATCTCTGTACCACAGACTGCACACTCAATGCTCTCTGCTTTTCTTGTTCCGCATCTGCAATCAATCGTTCTAGCTCCTGCTCTTTCAGGCAATACTCTGATTTAACGTGAGCGACCTCTTTCTCCACTTCCTCTCTGGCTTTCCTCTCGCTCTTCTGCAATTCCTCGTTCTGCCTCTTTATCCTTTCGTTCTCCTGCAGCACTACGTCTGCACCATTCAGTTTCACGATTTTGCCGCTGAGACTCTGAATCTCGGACTTGAGACCGGATATCTGCAAGGAATAGCTCTGTTCCATCCGGCTCATATCCTGCTCTGCTTTTTGGACTTTCTTCTTCCATTCCTGTGCCAGATCCTGTGCTTGCAAGATCAG
This sequence comes from uncultured Lachnospiraceae bacterium, assembly GCA_947628225.1. Taxonomy (GTDB): domain Bacteria; phylum Bacillota; class Clostridia; order Lachnospirales; family Lachnospiraceae; genus Eubacterium_F. The sequence goes on along the minus strand of CANQYY010000011.1, from coordinate 53,086 downwards.
CGAATCTTTCTCGGATAGTTCGTTCTCGTACTGCTCTCTCAGATTGTTTTCTGTCTCTGTCAGATTGGTTCTGCCCTGCTCCAGACTGCTTAGCAGCTCCGATATTTTCTTCCTCTGTTTCCCGATATCCAATGTCTGCCGACGAATTATCCTCTCCTGCTCGCTGATGGTAGCTTTCTGTGTACAAATCGTTTCGGACTGCTCCTCCAGCAGCATCCTGTACTTCGAGATAGTATCGCTCCAATTCTGCGTCCTCTTGTTCTCGTTTATCTGCAAGCTCCCACTCATATCGTGCGGTTTGCTCTCTGGCTGCCGCCTGTCTCTCAAATTCATTCGTCAACGCCTCCTTTGATATACCAAGGTGGAATGTCTTGGAAAGATTGCTGTCACGCACTTTCTTACCCTCTGCATTCTGAAAAGTGATGTGTTTCCTGCTATCCTTCCATATCACATTCCATCCCCTCTCTGCCATATGCCGGATAAATTCTTCCCTGCTGCAACTTATTTCCAAAGAATCCAGACAGGCAACCCCACAATCTGCCACAAAACTGTTCTTGGATTCATTCTGCATTAAATGATACTTGTCTTTACTCCATGCACTGACAGTCCCCTGCTCCAATTCATTTCCATGAAAGTCCCTGCCTTTCTGTGCCACACTAAGTCCCCGTTCCACGCACATCTGGTTGGTAAAATCCTTCATACGCTGCAAATCTTTCTTGGTATTATGCAACTTGTGACCATCTATAAAACTGACGGAATTGGTTACAATGTGGCAATGCACATGATTTCGGTCTATATGCACACCTACCAAACTTTGGAATCCGGCAAACCACTGTTCCGCAAATTTCTTTCCAAACTCCAAAGCCTGCTCTGGTGTAATTGCCTCATCCTCATGCCATGAAATAATGTTGTGTGCATACATCCTGCCGGAATCCTTACCCCAAATCCGCTTTTCTTCCAAAAAGGATTGGTATACCCCATCATAAGTGATAATATCTGGCTCGTAAGGACCGATAATCTCCACCAGTTCCCCTCTGGTTTTATCCACCCTTGTCACATATTCGATGCAGTTCCGCATGGCTCCATGACTTTTTGTAGACTTATTGATTGTCTTATTAATCGCCAATTGGCATCACACTCCTTTCGGAACTCCTGTATTTCTTGGTGCAGTTTCTCTAGTTGTGCCTGCTGCGGTATCTGTCCGTAACCGTTTGCCACATGTGCCATCTGGTTGATATTGGTTGCCATACCTCTGAGCTGTCTGTTGGTATCAGCAAACTGTCCGTTTAACTTTTGTAATTCCTTTACTTCCTCCCTGCCGGAAATCTTTGCCCCCAGCACAGAGTTAATAATAAAAGACTGCTGTGTCTGACTGGATTGTGCCACCCTCACCATAAGAGCTGCATACTCATCCTCCGTCATTCGCACCGATACGTTTTTGTTTCTTCTTCGCATAAAAATCCTCCTTCTCAAATCTTTCAAATGATAAATAACGGTTACTTGCTACCGGATACCCTGCAATATCACAGTAAGAACATTAACCGCAAACAATATCTCAATCGGCAAAAATCCCAACAATGATTCTTCAAAAAATCCAGCATGTGTTTAACAAATTTTCTCCTTAATAAAGCAACTTACAAAAAGGCTGTCCGCACATTCCCCGAAGTGATTTGCCAGCGGTATAAACCACATAATTTACAAAATGCCTCCCTGAAACATCTGCCTGTGCAAAAAAATAATGCGGTGGGTAGATTCCCCAGCGAATCCGAAAATAGAACGAAGAAACTTCCTGTGGATGTTTCGCAGTTTCTATTTTCGGAAAGCTAGCCAAGGGTTCAAAGGGAGTGGAACTCCCTTGCAAGTTTAGGATGTACCCGGACAGGGTGCATCCTATGCAAAATGGCATGCCATTTTGCGAAACTTGCCTATCATCCCCGCCACGATTACAACGGTTTTTGAGGGGTGTGGATGCGGTGAAAGCAGCCTCTGAAAGAGCGTTGCTTTCACCACATTCGCCCCCGAAAAAACCTTCAGAATGCTCCAAGGGGATGATAGTGGTTTTGTGATTTTTCGTAGGAGATGGGTGGGTGGAAGGCAAGACTCCGTTCCGGAGGATTATGTTCTGCCCGTCCATTGCCGGAGAAAAATCACTCGGCTACGGAGTAACCGACCTACTCCCGCCACATTTAGAAAAAGTAAATTGTAATTCCCACAAAAAAATCTGACTGCACTTGTTTAACACGCCACCATTTTGTTACACACTTTGTTAAACACAAATTCTATCTAATTTCTGCTGTTTTACAAACTGTGCAACATTGTCAAACATACTGTAAGACAAAAAATAAAGGTTTTCCCATATCTCCTTTCTTTGACAATCACTTCCTCTACTGATTCATACTGCAAACCAACATTACATAACACCCCTCATTAAAGATTTGACAAATAAAGAAGGGCTTCATCTGGCAGGCCTTCCTCTGTCCCAATCTCTTCCATACTCATGCCCTGCTGTGATTCCGTTTCCCCAACTGTCACATTCTCTGCCAGATTGACTGCTGGCTGCTTTCCAAAATCTCCATCCCCCTGCCCCTCATTCGTGCCAATACCAGAAACCTTAATACTTCCAACTGCACGCACCACTGCCTCCGCCACTGTATCAGCCAGTTTTTTATCATGCTCTGACAAGCCATCCAGAAATACTTCCCTCTGCAACTCTGCCAGTTCCTTCAGATATCCCCGCATTTCCTGCTGATACTGCTCCTGCAACTCCAGTTCGCTTTCCTGTCTGTGGTAATGCCTGAGAGCTGCTTTCACATAGGCACCGGAACTCCCGTAAATGTCATTCTCCCTGCCTCTGCCATGCCTCATAATGGCATGGTACAATTCCCGTTCTTCTTCCTTCGCAATATTCAGCCGAAAAGCAACCGTTTTCTGCACTTCCTTTTTCCCTACCATCCGTTTGCTCCTTCCCATAATTACAGATAAAACAATGAGTACACCAGCTTTATGGGAAACATTCCTCTCCCATAAAGCTATCCTGGCACCCATAAAATGTCATAACTTGCATTTTTGCCTTGCCAGATACTCATACCCTCTGGCATTTGCCCGGATATCCTCCAAATAATGCACATGATTTCCCCGTATTGTTCCATAGCGTTTCATTACCATCGCACCGCCTCCGGCATACACAACAGGCATCATCTCCAAGTCAAATCCCAGCTCTGACAGTTTTGCCTCAATCCCCTTCGCAAAACTCCGCACCCCTTCTTTAATAACCGCCTTGCAATCTTCCGGTATCATGGCATCGCCATCCACAATCATCTGACGGATGATATCCTCACTTACTTTCTTATTGCAAATCTGATACACACTGCTTTTGATATTTTCCATACATTGAATCAATGCCTCCGGAATACTGGTGCTTTCCCGTTCCACCGGAACGTATTTCTGGACATGGATTACATCCACCGTCTTGCTCCCGATATCCACTATCAGACTCTCTGCACCGTACATCCGCATCCTGTCCGCAATGGCAGCGTAGCACTGCGGAAATACCAGCACATCTTTGATACAAATCCGATAATCTTTGCCACTGTACCGAAAACAAATCTCCCCTTTTCGGAACAGATACTCACGAAACTCCTGTTTCTCCTGCCCAAAACGGCTAAACGGAAGCCCCACCGCCAAAATGACATCGGCACTTTGTTTTTGGTACACATCCAGTTCCTTTGCCATCCCTGCCAGTGTCAGCAAAAAATAACTCTCATCCTCCGTTTTGGTTTTCATCATAGGCAATCTGCCCTCGCCAACTTTATAATTTTTTCCATTGTAAACAAGGGTATTGTTGGATAGAGTTGCCTCCCCGCCCAACTGTTCCACCCCATTGTCAAAAATGACATGCGTGCCTTTCATGGTAGAAAAACCATGATCCAGTCCACAAAGTAATAAATTCTTGTCGTTATAAAACATAAGTACCTTCCTTTCCGCACAAATTATTATACTTATTAAATCATCTTCCTCAATTCATTCCTTCATAACCTCAGTTACAGAAGCCACTGATTCATCAAATGGTATCTCTGGCGGATTTTTATAAGTGTTCGTTCCCTCCCACAAATATCTTGCACCGTCCAGCATCCACAGAATGGCTTGCAGCATATTGGTAAAATCCGTCTGCATTTCCTGCAGCCCCTCATTGGTCAATGTTGTTTCCTCTTGCCGTAGCTGTTCTGCCACATCCCGAATGACAGTCTGCATCTCCCGAAGCTCCTCCACCAGACGGTACACCGTTTCTTTTTTGCCTACCACACATACCCGGTTATAAATGCAGCTACGAGCAAAATAATCTTTCTTGCTCATTCCACTGGCAATAATTTTTGCTTCAATCTGCCGTCTCTCAGCCTCCGTAATACGGAAACTGATGGTCGGATTTTTGTGTACTCCACTCATATCTCCAGCTCCTTTCTCTGAAATTCCCCATTCAACCTGTCTGCAAGCTGTGCCTGCTTATTGGGATATAAATGGGAATAAGTGTTCAATGTCGTTTCCACTTTCTCATGTCCCAGCCGGTCAGCGATTTCTTTGATGGAGAAATTCATCTCCACAAGCAAACTGGCGTGCGAGTGACGCAGGTCGTGCAAACGTATTTTTTTCACTCCCGTCTTTTTCACACCACGCAGCATCTCTGCAGTTAGATAACTTTTGGTAATCTGGAACATCCTTGCATCCGGCATGATGCCATAAAGTTTTGATGTGTATTCCCGCAAATCCTCCACCAGAAAATCCGGCAGCGTAATCACCCGGTTGCTTTTCGGTGTCTTCGGCGTGGTTATCACATCCCTGCCCTGAATCCGCTGATAGGATTTATTGATAGAAAGCGTTTTCTGCTCCCAATTGATGTCATTATAAGTTAATGCCATTAATTCTCCGATCCTTGCGCCCGTCCAGTACAATAGCTGAAATGCCATATAAGATACGGGCTTGTCCCGTACTCCCTCAAGGAACTGCAGATACTCCTCCTTCGTCCAGAAATCCATTTCCTCCGCCCTGCTCTTACCAATGCTCCCTGCTTTCTTGCATGGACTGCCCTGCAAATCGTAATAACGCTCTGCATAATTGAAAATAGCAGACAACTGGTTGTTAATGGTTTTCAAATACGTTTCCGAATATCCCTTTTTCAACAGTTCATTCTGCCATTTTCGGATATCCGCTGCCTTAATCTCGTTAATGGCACGATTTCCAAAGTACGGGAGAATTTTCAAATCAATAATATACCGCTTGGTGCGTACCGTATTTTCCTTTAGTCTCGCCTCCATGTCCTCCAGATAAATCTCCACAAATTTATCAAACCGCATCTCAAGATTGCTCTCCTGCTGCTGCAGAAAATCCCTCGCCCAAGCCTCTGCTTCCGATTTTGTCCGGAAACCCCGCTTAAACTTCTTCTTCCGGTTGCCCTGCCAGTCAGTATAATAAAACTGGCACAGCCATTTCCCCGTCTTCTTATCCTTGCTTAAATTCATTTGTTCTCCTTTCCTGCCGTCTCACTGCCAGCCATTACACTGTCAGCCCGGCATAATAAATTTCTGCTTCTAATTCTCTTTCCCCTTAATCTGCTCTTCTTCTGCCGGAAGAAGAATGCACTGCTTCCAGCATTTCATCTGTAATCTCCATACCGTAAAATTTCTCAAGGAAAAATTGTGTCGGTACTTTGCCGGGAATAACAATCTTGTCCATCTTCTCCAGCTCATCATTGAGCTTCGCCACCAATTCATAGCAATACGACTTTGACATTCCAAGCAGCCCCTGCACTTCCGATACCGACAAAAACATCTGGCTGGTTTTCCCCATAAGCTCCCCCTTTCTACAATTAAGATACTTTTGTATCTCTTTCTGTATCAGATATAATAACAGATACAATTGTATCCTGTCAATAGGATTTTTCAATTTTTTATTTTTCATTTTGCAAAATCCATTTCATGTCCCTATTTCTATAGGGTAATTCCTGCTTTGAAATATTCCTATTATCCTGTTTTATTACTGCATTTCATCCTGTTCCGTCATTTCTATCCTTTTTGCTCTTATCCGTTATTTTTCTGTTTCCATTTCTCTCTGCCTGTGTTACAATACAAATGTATCTGTCAAATATATTTGTTGGAGGAATTCTAATGACCGTTGGAGAAAAAATAAAGACTTACCGCAAAATGCGTGGCATCTCCCAAAAGATGTTAGGAGAACTGGCAGGCGGCATAAACGAAGTGACGATAAGGAAATATGAAGCTGGAGACCGCAACCCAAAACCAGATCAGCTTCTGAAAATCGCTGACGCTCTCGGCATCAGTATCAACATTTTTATGGATTTTGACATTGAAACGGTATCGGATGTACTGTCCCTGATTTTTAAGATGGACGAGCAGTTAGATGTAAAGTTTACAGGTAAAAAGAACAAGAAAGGGGAATATGCCCCAGATTCCATTTCCTTAAAATTCAATAATCCGCTCATCAATGACAGGCTTGCAAAATGGGCAAGAACAAGAGACTTGGTTCAGCAAACGGTGGATGCCAGAGATGAATTTGATACAGAAGAAGAATACCAGAATGAGGTTGCTGACATGCGGGAGAAGGCAGATGAGATAAAGCAACATTTGATGGATAGCAGTATGGTTGTGAAAAAAGGTACTGAAGGGATAGTTGTAAAGATTGAAAATTGAGGGGGTACTTATATGCATTTTTATGAGAAAACTATGGGAAATATATCTGTAAATAATATCATTCTAAAAACTAATTTATATAAAAAAGTAGAAATAAATTGGAGTGAATATAAAACTATTACTCAATATGGCTATGATTTTGGTACAGAGTATCCCATTGGATATGATGTCCATTATTCAGATGATATAAAAACCTTAATGGAATTTATGTCAAATGAGTATACGATATATGGTAAATGTCCTAATTGTAGCAAATCACTTGCCATGTCCGTATTATCTTATAAACCACTTGATAAAGAACTTTTAAATAAACCCATTTGGAGTTATGCCGAAGATGCTTGGGATATGGAAGGTTTTGTTGACTTGACCGAATTTAATATGAAAGAAATAATCCATAATTTGTGTAAATCACATAAATATATAGATAAATACTTTTCTTGCCCAATATGTCAAGAAATTTACAAAGCCAGCTTTATCTTAACTTTTAATAACGATAAACTTTTTCTCACTAAAATTGGCCAGTATTGCAGTTTACGTGACTTTAATGAAAATTACACTAATCGCTTTGTTAAAGATTTGAAAAGCAAAGAATTAAGAAAAGAATATGAAGAAGCACTTATAACTCATGACGAAGGGCACAGCATCGCTGCCTATGTTTATATGCGACGTGTAATCGAAAAGCTTATACTACAAAAGTTTAACGAAAAAGAAAGAGATAAAAGTATTGATGATTTTAAACAACTTCATTTTGATGAAAAGATACAATACTTAAAAAGTGATCTTCCAGAATTACTGCAAGACAAAAAAATATATGATTTATCCAGTGCTGGAATACATACCCTTACTGAAGATGAGTGTGAGTTCTACTTTCCCATTCTAAAACAATCTGTGGAACTAATATTAATTGATGAAGCAAAACAAAGAAAAGAACAACTACTTCGCAAACAGCTTACTAACGATTTAGAAAATGCCACTCATAAAATCAAGAAAAATTTAGAAGCAAAATAGAATCACTCCCAAAAAACAAACGCTACAACCCCTATAAACACTGGGCTGTAGCGTTTTCCCTGTCTATTCAAACTCAATCGTCGCCGGCGGCTTCCCCGTACAATCGTACAGCACCCTATTTACCCCTTTCACCTCATTCACAATCCGGCTGCTTACTTTTGACAGCACCTCCCATGGGAGCTGTGCTGCCTCGGCAGTCATAAAATCCGAGGTGCAGACCGCCCGCAGGGCAACGGCATAATCATAGGTTCTCTCATCTCCCATAACCCCAACGGAGCGCATATTGGTAATAGCAGCGAAATACTGTCCCAGTCCTTTGTCCGCTCCGGCATTGGCAATCTCCTCCCGGTAAATAGCGTCTGCATCCTGCACGATGCGAACCTTTTCCTCTGTTACCTCGCCGATAATGCGGATGCCAAGTCCCGGTCCCGGGAATGGCTGGCGGCTGACCAGATACTCCGGAATACCAAGCTCGCGGCCGGCAGCCCGGACTTCATCTTTAAACAACAGACGCAGCGGCTCTACGATTTCACGGAAATCCACATAGTCCGGCAGGCCGCCCACATTATGATGGCTTTTAATTACGGCGGATTTGCCAAGACCGGACTCAATAACATCCGGATAAATAGTTCCCTGCACCAGATAATCCACCGCGCCGATTTTTTTCGCTTCCTCCTCAAAAACACGGATAAATTCCTCGCCGATTATCTTTCTCTTTTCTTCCGGCTCTGTTACCCCTGCCAGCTTATCATAAAAACGCTGTGCCGCATTGACGCGAATAAAATTCAAATCATACGGCCCCTCCGGGCCAAAGACAGCTTCTACCTCATCCCCTTCATTCTTTCTAAGAAGCCCATGGTCAACAAATACGCAGGTCAGCTGCTTGCCTACCGCTTTGGATAAAAGCACTGCTGCCACCGAAGAATCCACTCCGCCGGACAGGGCGCACAGTACTTTTCCCGAACCGATTTTTTTTCTCATTGCCTCTATCGTATCTTCCACAAAAGAAGACATCTGCCAGTCCCCCTTGCACCGGCAGACCTTATACACAAAATTTGAAAGCATTTTCATCCCCTCTGCCGTATGCATAACCTCCGGATGAAATTGGGTGGCATAAAGCTTTTTGTCAGGATTTTCCATAGCCGCCACCGGGCAGACCGGCGTCGTGGCGCTGACGGTAAATCCCTCCGGCGCTTCCGCTATATAATCCGTATGGCTCATCCAGCAGACAGTAGTGCGGCTCACATCCTGAAATAAAACGGAATCCCGGCTGGTCGTTACCTCTGTTTTTCCGTACTCGCTGGTAGGGGCGGTGCTGACCGTTCCCCCCAGAAGATGCGCCATTAGCTGGGAGCCGTAGCAGATGCCAAGAATCGGTATCCCCAGTTCAAAAATCTCCTTCGATATCGTTGGAGATTCCGGCAGGTAAGCGCTGTTTGGTCCCCCGGTAAAAATAATCCCCTTTGGATTCCGCTTCTTTATTTCTTCCAGACTGAGAGTATTGGGATGCACTTCACAATACACATGGCACTCTCTGACCCTCCGTGCGATTAACTGATTATACTGACCGCCAAAATCCAGAACAATAACGCATTCTTTTTCCACTTCTACATCCTCCTTCTTTTGCCTCTCTCTAATTGATAAGTAAAACTACAAAAGCAGTGTAACATAAACGGCAAAGTTCAGTCAATAAATGCCGGCGCTGCCGGATTAATCAAAATACCCGGTAAATTTCACATCGTGCTTTCCCTTGGGAAACAGATAATGATATAAATCTATAAAATAATCATCGGTCATACTGGCCAGATAATCTACAACAAGCTGGTTTGGCTCCTGCTCCTCATAAGGAGGAAAATCCCCCTTAGCATATTGGTTATTTTCCGCCACATAACAAATATGGTGCCGGTAAAAGACCGTATCTTTCCTTCCGCTTTTTGCCTGAGAAAGCAGTTCTTTGTAAAGCGCCGCAAACATCGGGCGGATTTCATTTTCATATAAACTGTTTAACTCATCATTGCTATAAATCATCTCATAGTTTTCCTTTTTTGCCTGCCGCATTGCATCAAAATATGGTTCATCCATCTTCAGACAGGGTCTGCCATAACTGTTTTCAATAACATTGACAATCAAGTTGTTGATAATCTCGCCATTTGAGGTGCCAATGGCTCCCGCTGAAAATGAAGGTTGGGAAAGCAGCTTCAATCTCATGGCATCCTGTCTGTCTTTCCCCAGATAGGCGATAATATCACAGATCCGCATGACGCAGCCCTCCAGCGTGCAGGGCGTCAGATTTCCGATTTCCTTCTCATCCGTATAGCATTTTTCTACCTTATTATCGAATTCTACAAATGTAGACATCTCGCAGGGACAGTACTCCCGTAATTCCAGCTCCCCATTATGGCAGAGGATGCCATCCAGAGTCTGCAGACTGATGTTTCGATGAATGATCCCATCTAAAACCCGGACACTATGTACGTTATGATTAAAATAACGGCCGGTCTGTTCCCGGTACAGTTCATTCAGAATCCGCTCGCCCGCATGCCCGAAGGGCGTGTGCCCTATATCATGCCCTAAGGATATGGCTTCAATCAGGCTTTGGTTCAGCCCCAGTACATCCCCTATATTTCTGGCAATTCTCGACACAAGCTGGACATGGAGCGCCCGACGGGAAATATCATCATTTTTATAAAAAGAAAATACCTGTGTTTTATCCGAATAGCGGTTATAATAAGGAACATGGAGAATTTTTTCGGAATCTCTTACAAAAGCCGGACGCCACAGATTCGCACGGTCATGCTCCGGATTTCTCCGCACAATATCCTCATCCCGGAAGGCATAGGGGTTTTTCCGGTTTTTCAGCCGATCCTCCCGGATTCTCTCTTGTATTTCCTTAGAAAGCTGTTGATAATTCGCCATAAGCTCCTTCCTTTCTATGGCTGGTCGTCCAATTCCTTCATCTGTTCTCTCAGCTTTTTGGATATGGCAATCGTCACATACAAATCCGTGATCCCGCTGTAAACTAATGCAATACCAAGGCACATTATCAGCGCTTCTGCCGCCGTAAAGGGATCAACTAAAAGAATAATCCCCCCTACAATATTTAAGATTGCCAGACAAAAAGCGACATGCCAGGTTCCATGGCCGAGCCGCATCATGTCGACGGAATTCTGCATTTTCAATATCCCGCTTATGGTGACCAGAAAGCCCAGTACCGCCGGTATCAGTTCCGTCAGCTTATCCACTTTGATAATGACAAGAATGCCGCCCAGAATGGCGCTCAGCCCCACCACCAGATCATAACGGTAAATAATGCCGCGAATATCCTTTTTCAAATAATTGATCAGGGACACTACGCCAACAATCAGTAAAAGCGCCGCCAGCATATAACAAATCGTTGTCATGGTAGCTCCCGGCCAGAGAATCAGAACGACTCCCAGGGCAATAAAAATAATTGACATAGCAATCAGGTTCCACTTTAACTCTTTTAAAAAGCTCATATTACTCCTCCATTCCTTAAAAAATTTCATGGTAAAATTCTGTCGTTACCATATCTACTTTCCATTCCTTTACCATGCGCTCCGTTACTTCTTTGTCATTTACCGTCCACACATTGACTTCCAGGCCATTTTCATGCAGATGCGCTACATTCTCTCTGGAAAGCAGCGTATATCTGGTATCCAGATTAATACGGTTTTCAATCAGCCACCGCTCCAGTTCCTCTGTGACCGGAATTTCCCGATTTTCCTGCACTGCGCCGTATACATATTGGAGCCGTTTTGCCGGAAAGCCAAGCTCTTCCTTTAAACGGAGGAGAACCGAAGGGTACAAACTGATAAAATAAACTCGCTCCAAAAGTCCATATTGCCTCACCAGATTAACGATTTCTCTTAGTTCTACAGTTGTATAATCCATTTTGAGTTCAACAACCGGGCAAACGGTATCACTGCGCCGTATGACAGCCAGATAATCTGTCAGGCAAAGGATGTGCTGAACCGGATGGTTCTCTCTTTTTGCCCCGGCGATAACAGGATATTTCTTTATCTGCTCATACTCCAGGGACGGAATCTCTTTGTCAATTCCGCAAATCCGCCGCAGATGGCCGTCATGGGCAACGGCATAGGCGCCGTCCAGACACTTCCATATATCGCACTCCACACCGTAAAAATCCCCTTCCACTGCCAGAGCAAAAGAAGCCCTGGTATTTTCCGGGGCTTCCGAGCTAAAACCGCGGTGGGCGATTCGTCTGAATTTCATTGGAAAAACCTCCTCTTTGTTACTTCTACAGTATACTCATTTTTTCCAAAAAAATCAACTGCGCGCCACCACTGTATGAAAATTTCATTTCCGTATTTTATTCATAGCGCAGGGCATCCACCGGATTCAGTCTTGCCGCCTTGTTGGCAGGATAAAATCCGAAAAATACGCCGATTGCTATGGAAAAGGCTGTGGAGCCGAGAATGGCTGCCAGAGGAGCCACCGCTGAATATCCCAGTATAGAAACCGCAACCGCCCCCAGTACAAAGCCAAGTATGATTCCGAGCAAACCACCCAGCAGACAGAGCATAACGGCCTCTATGATAAACTGAAGACGGATAGAACTGTTTTTTGCCCCCAGCGCCTTACGCGTCCCGATTTCCTTTGTCCGCTCGGTAATCGATACCAGCATGATATTCATAACGCCGATACCGCCGACCAGAAGGGAAATCCCCGCAATAAACGCAATGGCGATGGATACCGTCTGAATCATCTCATTCATGGAATTTGTCATCGTACTCATGGTCATAGTGCTGATTTCATAATCCTCATTCCGGGCATAGTATTTCCGGTTCATATAGTCCTTAATCTCATCTGCAAAATCCGACACGCTCTCCAAAGAGGAGCCGGTGACCAGAGTAAACCGCTCATATCCTGCATCGGTGTGAAGCAGCTCCTTTTCAAGCGTAATCGGAATATATGCTCCGGTAGTTACATCCTCCTCCGAATCCGCGGAAAAGCCATCGGTATCCTCTGCGTACTCATAGACGCCCACGATATAAAAGGTATAATATACTGAGTTAATGTTTACACTGACCTTTTTGCTCAGAGCTGCCTGATTGTCCCCGCCAAAAAGATTTTCCACCACCTTATCCGATACCAGAATCACATGTTTGTCGCCTTCCATATCTGCCTCCGTGAGATACCGTCCGGCAAGAAGTGTCATATCATTGGCGTCGAAGTAGCCTTTGTTAATTCCCGTCAGGGATATGTTGGCTGTATCCTCACCGGAGATGACCGTTCCGTTTCCGGCAGATTCCTCCAGAGATATCGAATCTACTTCTGTAGAATACTTCGTCTTTATTTCCTCCAGCATCTCATCTGTAATGCGGTCTTTTTCCTCCAGCGAAATCTGTCTGCCGGATATGCCAAAGCGCATGCCGTTATTCCGGGTTTCCTCCTCCTCGGACTGCTTTTTCAATCCCACCGTTATATTATTCGCGCCCATCTGGGCAAAGGTATCGGTAATCGAGCTAGTCAGCGAGGAGCTTACCGTCATAATGGCGATCACGGAGCCAATCCCGATAATAATGCCGAGCATTGTCAGCAGGGAGCGCATTTTATTACTCCGCAGGGCTGTCAGCGCCAGTTTCATGTTTTCCCAGATCAGCATAGAACTCCCCCTTTCTCTCCCCGGTAATTTTTCCGTCCTTCAGCGTGATAACCCGCTCGGTTTCCGCCGCCAATTCCCTGGAATGGGTAATCAAAACAATCGTCTTCCCCTGCTCTTTGTGAAGCAGATGAAAAATATCCATAATTCTGTGGCCCGTTTCAGAATCCAAAGCTCCCGTGGGTTCATCAGCCAATAAAACAGATGGGTTATTTGCCATGGCTCTGGCAATGGCGACACGCTGCTTCTGTCCGCCGGACAGTTCATCCGAGCGGTGCGACATACGGTCCTCCATACCGACCAGCTCCAGTAATTCCTTTGCCCTTGCACTCCTTATCTTTCCCGGTATGCCGCCGTACAACATGGGAAGCTCCACATTTTCCAGCGCCGTAGCGCGGGCGATCAGGTTATAGGTCTGAAATACAAATCCCACTTTCTGGTTTCGTATTTCCGACAGCCGTTTATCCTTTGCCAGACATACATCTGTCCCGTCCAGATAATACTGCCCCTCCGTGGGACGGTCCAGGGCTCCGATAATGTTCATCAGTGTTGACTTTCCGGAGCCGGATTCCCCTACGATAGAAACAAATTCTCCCTCCTGTATCTGCAAATCAATGCCGTGAAGGATTTCCAGTTCATTGGGGCGCCCGATAAAAAACCGTTTCACAATACCGCTCAGGGCTATCATTGTCTTTGCTTCTGTCACCTCGCACCTCCTGCTTTCCCGGTGTGTCGCCAGCCGTCCCCACCGTCCGGCATACCGCGCATCATATCCGGCAAATCCGTATTCCTGCTTTCTTCTTCTGAGGAGTTTTCCCCCGTCACATCCGATGGAAGGATAACCTGCATTCCCTCGCTCAGTTCCTCTCCCTCCACTTCGACATAATAATCGCTTTCCATTCCTTTGGCAACCGCCACCTCTTTTTGGCTTCCGGTGTCGGAATCCCACACATAGATTACCTCGCCGGAGGAACTTTTGTGTATCGCATCATAAGGCACTGCATACACATCGGAAGCCTCCTTGAGGACAATGCTGCATTTTGCCGTCATTCCTGCCCGAAGCTCCTTCTCCGGCTTTGTGAGCCGGATACGCACCTCATAGCCGGAAGAACTGCCGCTGTCAGAGGAGGAGGCGCCACCGCTCTCTCCTCCATTTTCCGTATTCGTATTCATCGTACTGTTGCCGGCAGTCATCGCCACATAGGAAATTTTTCCCTCTATCTCCGTATCTCCGGTAGCGTCAGTGAGGATTACCACTTTCTGACCCTTCTTTACCTGGGAAATATCATATTCGCTTACAGTTGTAGAAACCTGTAAATTGGTTAAATCGCTAATTTCAACCAAAGCGCCTCCGCCGTAGCTGTCACCCTTTGCCGCGCCCACGGCTGTTACGGTACCGCCCATAGGAGCTGTTACCGTACAATCCTTTAGCGCCTCCTCGGCCTCGTCCACAGATTTCTGTGCCTCCCGGAGGGATTTCCTGTTGCTGGCTTTCACGCTTTCCACTTCATCCTTTGCCGCCTGAATATCGGAACGGCTGGGGCTCTCCCCCGCCTTCTTTTCGGACACAGCCTTCTTATACGCCTTTTCTGCTTCCGACAGCTTACGCTCTGCAGAAGCCAGCTGCCGGCTGTTCTGCTCGCTGGTATCGGATAAGGAAGCCTTCGCCTCTGTCAGGTTTTTCTGCAAATCATCCGTGTCAAAGACAACAAGCGTCTGTCCTTTCTTTACCTTATCCCCCACCGATACCTTTACGCTCCGGATCTTTCCCTGGGTCACATCCGCGGAAACTTTTTTTGTCTTTACACTCTCTAATGTGCCGGTAGCGCTGATAGAATTTGTCAGATCCATCCTGGCAAGGGTAATGACATTCGGCCTTTTTCCGCCTGCCTGTTCTGATCCTTCCCGCTTTTTCAAAAGCAAAACTGCTGCCAAAATTCCTGCCGCCGCCAGACACGCCGCTGCGATCCATATCCATACCTTACGTCCTTTATGTACTTGATTCACTCTTTTTCCTCCTGTTCTGTCATCTTTTTTTTACGGTATAAAAAAAGTATGAACAACCTGTGTTCATACTTTGATAAATTCCGTACTATAATGTGTTTTTTTTGTTAAATTCCTCTCTGTATTTTATAAGGAGGGCTTCCAATTCCCGATAAGTCGTCAGCTGATTTATCTGTCTTCTCAGGGAAGAAGAATGGGGATATCCGGCAGTATACCAGGCGGCATGAGTCCGCATTTCCAAAATCCCCCGCTTTTCCCCTTTCCGCTCTACCTGCATGCCGGCATGCCGGAGCATCATGTCGCACACTTCCGGAAAGGAAGGCTTCCCGACTGTTTTCCCGGTGGCAAAAAATTCTTTAATCTGATGAAAAATCCATGGATTTCCCTGAGCGCCCCGCCCTATCATAATGCCATCGCAGTTGGTATAATCAAGCATCCTCCCGGCATCTTCGGGAGAAAAAATATCCCCGTTCCCAATTACCGGTATTGATACGGCATCCTTTACCCTTGCAATAATGTCCCAGTCCGCCCTGCCGCTGTAGTATTCCTCCCTCGTCCTGCCGTGGACTGCCACCGCTGCTGCTCCGGCGGCCTCTGCCGCCTTTGCCATTTCCACCGCCTGGCTTTCTCCCCTGCGAAAACCTTTGCGGATTTTTACCGTGACCGGCTTTTGGATTGCTTTTACCGTCTTTTCAATAATCCTTGCGGCTAACGGAATGTTCTGCAACAGGGCGGCGCCCTCTCCGTTATTTACGACTTTGGGAACCGGACACCCCATATTGATGTCCAGAATATCAAAATTTCTTTCCTCAATCCTTTTTGCCATTTCACTTACGATATCCGGATCGGAGCCAAATAACTGCAGGGAAACCGGACGTTCTGTTTCTTCTATCTGCAGAAGCTCTTCCGTATTTTTATTGTGATAGAAAATCCCCTTTGCGCTTACCATTTCCGTACATAACAAATCGGCTCCCTGCTCTTTGCAGAGCAGACGAAATGGCAGGTCGGTAACTCCTGCCATTGGCGCTAATATAATATTGCCATCCAATTCTACATTTTTGATCGTCAGCTTCATTTTGTCCTCTCATAAATCAGGCGCATCCCCTTTAACGTCAGCTCCGAATCATACACCTCAATTTTATCGGTTCCCTCTGCGATAATCCTGCCAAGTCCTCCGGTTGCCACGACACGGATTCCCGGAAACCCGGACTCCAGCTTAAACCGGCTTATGATATACTCGGTCTGTCCTATCGTGCCATAAACAAGTCCCGCCTGCATGCTGGTAATCGTAGTTTTTGCCAATATAGAATCCGGCTTTACAATCTCAATCTCCGGCAGCTTTGCCGCATTGCTCCACAGCGCTTTTGCGCTAATGCGTATGCCCGGCGCTGTTACCCCGGCAATAAAAGAGCCGTCTTCGGTTACAAGGTCATATGTAGTAGCCGTGCCATAATCAATAACAATAACGGGCCCGCCATAGAGAAAATAAGCGCCTACGGCATCCACTACCCGGTCCGCCCCGATTTCCATCGGATTGGTCGTGGCAATCCGGATGCCGGACTTTGTACCGTTCCCCACAATCATCGGATCGCATTTTAAATACTTTTTGATTCCGCTTGTGAGCGAATACATTACTTTCGGCACAACAGAGCAGATAATGACATCCTCCACATCCTCTGCCGACACATTCTGGTGGGATAACTGCTCCACAATCTGTACGCCAAACTCATCAGAAGTCCTCGGAAGGCTCGTGGTCAGACGAAATTTATGCATGATTTCTTCCCCGTGAAACAGTCCAAAAGTCAGATTCGTATTTCCAACATCAATCGCCAGTAACATATTATTCCGCCCGCACTCCTTCCACAAAAAATAATCGATAATAAGTTTCCAGATTCTCCAGTAATTCCGCATATTTTGTACGGTACTGCTTTATTTTTAAATGACTTCCGATTTCATCATAAGAAAAATCATTTTCCTTTGCCGTCGTAGAAAGATACAGCGTACCGTCCTCGTCAAATTCCATGGTAAAAACGCCTCCCACATCTGCCGTCATACTCACCGCCATAATTTTTAATTCCTCTTGGATTTGTGCCGGGAGGGAGGAATACCGGGGATTAAAATAATATTTTTCTTCATAAGCGCTGCAGGCGCATAAAACCTGTTCCTCATTCATGGAAAACACCTCCCCGTTCGCTCATTGGCACATAGTGCTGATGCTTGCACACCGCCTTATATGCCGGGCGTATAATTTTTCCGGCGTTTACCAGTTCTTCCAGACGGTGGGCGCTCCAACCGGCAATACGGGCAATGGCAAAAAGCGGCGTATACAATTCATTGGGCAGTTCCAGCATACTGTAAACAAGCCCGCTGTAAAAATCAATATTCGCACTGACTCCCTTATAGATATGCCGCTCATTGGCAATTACCTTAGGCGCCAGTTTTTCTACTAAATGGTACAGGGCAAATTCTTTCTGCATTCCCTTTTCCTCTGCTAGCTTCTCCACGAATTTGCGGAATGTTCTGGCGCGGGGGTCGGAAATCGAGTACACGGCATGCCCCATCCCATAGATCAGACCTGACTTATCGAAGACCTGACGGTTTAACAGAGCGGTCAGATAGGATTCCACCTCTTCTTCGTCCTCCCAATCCTTTACCCGCTTTTTCATATCCTCGAACATCAGGGAAACCTTTACATTAGCGCCGCCATGCCTTGGCCCCTTCAGGGAGCCGAGGGCAGCCGAGATTGCCGCATAGGTGTCGGTTCCCGAGGAGGTTACGACGTGGTCTGTAAAGGTAGAGTTATTGCCGCCGCCATGCTCGGCATGCAGCACCAGGGCAATATCCAGTATTTTCGCCTCCAAAGGGGTAAATTCACTATTGGGCCGCAGCATATGCAAAATATTTTCCGCCGTGGAATATTCCCGCTTCGGCGGATGTAAAAAGAAGCTGCTGCCCTCATGAAAATAGCAGGCCGCCTGATAGCCATATACGGAAAACATGGGAAATAACGCCACCAGCTGTAAACACTGGCGAAGCACATTCTCCGTAGAAGTATCATCCGCCCTGTCGTCATACGAGTACAGCGTCAGTACACTTCTCCCCAAAGTATTCATTAAATCCACGCTGGGAGCTTTCATAATAATATCCCGGACAAAGCTGGTAGGAAGGCTCTGGCGGTAGTTTGCCAGCATATCTTTTAGTTCCTCTAACTCCGTTTCGTTTGGCAGTCTGCCAAACAGTAAAAGATAGACAACCTCTTCATAGCCAAATCTTTTTTCCGTCAAAAAACCGTCTACAATTTCCTCAATATCAATTCCCTGATAATAGAGCTTTCCCTCGCAGGGAACCAGATCATGGTCTACTACCGTATAGGAACGGATCTCTGAAATCTCTGTCAAGCCGGTCAGGACTCCCTGTCCGTCCAGGTCGCGCAGTCCTCTTTTTACCTTGTATTTTTCAAATAAAGTAGAGTCAATCGTGCTGCTTGCTTCACACACTGCCGCCATCTTATGTAACCAGTCACTCCGATATCCGGCATCTAAATTTTTGCTCATATTGGCTCCTTTCTGTTTCCCTTTACCGAAAAGCTCCTTACGGTATCGTGTCAGTTCACAGGGTAGCCGCCATTACCGCCTTAATTGTGTGCATACGGTTCTCCGCTTCCCGAAATACCACATCCGCATATTTCTCAAAAACCTCATCGGTCACTTCCATTTCTTTTAGTCCGTATTTATCGTAAATTTCTTTTCCTATCTCGGTTTTCAAATCGTGAAATGCCGGCAGGCAGTGCATAAACACCGCTGTGTCCTTCGCATTTGCCATTGCCGCCGCATTAACCTGATACGGAGTCAATGCCTGGATTCTCTCCGCCCATACCTCGTCCGGCTCTCCCATGGAAACCCATACATCGGTATATAACACATCCGCATCCTTTGTCCCCCGGGACACATCCTCCGTCAGCGTAATGCTTCCTCCGCTTTCTTTTGCGTACTCTTCACACTGGAGAACCAGCTCTTTATCCGGAAAATACTGCCCGGGCGCGCATGCCGTAAAGTGCATGCCCATTTTACTGCAGGCTATCATAAGGGAATTTCCCATATTATAACGGGCATCTCCCATATAGGTCAGCCGGATTCCCTTCCATCTGCCAAACTGCTCTTTAATCGTCAGCAGGTCGGCTAACATCTGGGTCGGATGATATTCGTTCGTCAGCCCGTTCCAGACCGGAACAGTCGCATATTGTGCCAGTTCCTCTACAATTTCCTGACCAAAGCCGCGATATTCAATCCCGTCGAACATACCGCTTAACACTCTTGCGGTATCGGCAATACTCTCTTTTTTACCTATCTGGGACCCTTTCGGATCCAGATAGGTAACTCCCATGCCAAGGTCGTGGGCCGCCACTTCAAAGGAGCAGCGGGTACGGGTGCTTGTTTTCTCAAATATAAGGGCTATATTTTTCCCCTCGAAGGGCTTTTCCACTATCCCTTTTTTCTTCTTTTCCTTTAACTCAGCGGAGAGTTCCAAAAGATACCGGATCTCCTCCGGAGTAAAGTCCTTTAATGTCAAAAAGTCTTTTCCTTTTAAATTCATATCTGCCTCCTGACTTATTCCTTGCAGGATTCTATCACTGATTTTGCCAGTCCGGCAATTCCCTGTATTTCCGATGGAATAATAATTTTTGTCGCCTTGCCATCGGATGCCTTTTCAAATGCTTCTAAGCTCTTCAGGGTCAAAACTGCCTGCGTGGGAGCCGACTCATTTAAGAACTGGATTCCCTCTGCGGTCGCCTTCTGCACTGCGGCAATGGCCTGAGCGCGTCCTTCTGCCTCACGGATGGTAGCTTCTTTTTTCGCCTCAGCGCGCAAAATAGCAGCTTCCTTTTCTGCCTCGGCTTCCAGGATTGCGGATTCTTTCTTTCCCTCTGCCACTAAGACAGTAGATTTTTTCTCTCCCTCGGCGCGCAGGATGGATTCCCTCCTTTCGCGCTCTGCTTTCATCTGCTTTTCCATGGAATCCTGAATTTCCCTCGGCGGAATAATATTTTTCAGCTCCACACGGTTTACCTTAATCCCCCATGGATCCGTGGCAATATCCAGATTGGAGCGCATATGGGTATTAATGGTTTCACGGGACGTCAAGGTCTGGTCTAACTCCAGATCGCCGATAATATTACGAAGAGTTGTCGCTGTCAGATTTTCAATCGCCATAATCGGATTTTCCACGCCGTAGGTAAACAGCTTCGGGTCTGTAATCTGGAAAAATACAACGGTGTCGATCTGCATGGTCACATTATCCTTTGTGATAACCGGCTGGGGCGGAAAGTCCATAACCTGCTCCTTTAACAGGACTTTTCTTGCCACCTTGTCAATAATCGGCACCTTCAGATGGATCCCTACCGACCAGGTAGACTGATAACCGCCTAAGCGTTCCACAATATATGCGTGCGCCTGCGGTACAATCTTAATACAGGAAGCCAAAAGACATAACAAAATCACTACAATGATCACTACAATAACAGGAATTAAATTTTGTAACATGTTTCCCTCCATTCTCTGTGTCCAAACACAGCGCTATAATCAGTTCCTATTTTCTCACTATAAGTTTTACGCCGGATACCGTATCAATGGTAACAATCTCATCCACTGCCAGAATGCTGCCATCCACACTTCTTGCCATCCATTCCACGCCACGGAACCGGACCATCCCTTTTTCTTTTTCGTTATCGATCTCCTCGATCACAACCGCCTTTTCTCCCACAATTTCCTCAATGTTTGTCTTGATCCTTTCTTTGTTGATTACCTTCACGGCAAAAGGACGGACCAATATCATTACAATCACGGAAACAACACTAAACAGAACAATCTGCAGCCATATCGGCGCTTCCAGCCCTGATGCAATGGCGGCGACCACCGCTCCCAGACTAAACCATATGGTTGTAAGGCCCATGGTAAATATTTCGATTATGAGCATCACGGCTACAATAATAAGCCAAATAATGGTATTCAAACTTCCACATCCCCTCATTTATATTTATTCGTCTTTCCTGTTTATCATACTAGAAAACAGGTTTTTTGGCAAGCGCCATCCGTATTATCCACGGTTTCGGTAAACTTCATACATTAAAAGCGCGGCAGACACCGCAGCATTTAACGATTCCACCTCTCCCGCCATCGGAATCCGGATTTTTTTGTCCGCTTTTTCACTGATTTCCCTGCTCAGCCCTCCCGCCTCGTTCCCGATGAGAAGACCGACTTTTCCTGAATAGCTTTCCCCGGTATAGGCGCTTTTTCCCTCCAGATGCGCGGCATATATGGTAAAATGATTCTTTTTCAATAATTCTACTTCTGTAGACAAATCATCGCAGTACCAGAACGGAACCCGGAGCAGAGAACCCATCGTGGCACGGATCACCTTGGGATTAAAAATATCCACACAGCCCCCGGATAAAACAATACCGGTCATTCCGGCTCCCTCCGCCGTCCGGATCATAGTCCCCAGATTGCCGGGATCCTGAATATCCTCTAAGCAAAGCAGGGCGGCATCTTTTTTCTGATATAGCAGCTCCTTTTCATACCGCGGCATGGAAACCGCCGCCATAACCCCTTGGGGAGTAATGGTATCCGAAAGTTCCCGGAACAGTCCCCCGGACAAAATCTCCACCTCTGTTGTTTCCGGCACAGAGAGTTTCTCTTTATATTTATTTTCTACATCTGTAGAAATATAGAGCGTCTGCACCAGACCCCGACGGAGAGCTTCCTCTGTCATCTTCCAGCCCTCTATGACAAAGAGTCCCTCCTGACGGCGGTACCGGGCGCTTTTTTTTAGTTTCTGTAGTTTTTTTATCCGGGCATTGCCCCTGCTTTCTATCATATAGACTCCGTTTCCAAACCTCCGCTAGATCTCCCGCAGCCGTTGTAATTCGCTGTTATGCCCTAACGCAATCAGGACGTCATCCTCCTTTAGCTCATATTCCGGCTCCGGATTGATATTGGTTTCTTCCAGCCCGCGTATTCCAATGATACTGACGCCATACCGGGAGCGGATGTCTAACTGCCGCAGGCTTTTCCCTTTCCAGGCTTCCGGTACATTCAAATCCACAATGCTGTAGCGCTCGGACAGTTCTATTGCCTCAAAGTAATTACCGTTCATAATCTGGTTTCCTACCCGGAATCCAATCTCCTTATCCGGGAAGATTACCTTGTCCGCCCCGACCTTATGGAGGATGCGCCCCTCCAGATCCGTAGACGCCTTCGCCATAATAAAAGGCATTCCCAGCTCCTTTAGCTGAATGGTTATCAGGACGCTGTCTTCCAGACTGTTTCCAATGCCTATAATCGCCCCGTCATAGTTATTAATTCCCAGCGAGTGCATAACCTCCGGGTTGGCGGCGTCGGCGCATATGGTATGGGTGACCCGATCCGCCACCAGCTCAAGCTTTTTTTCATCCCGGTCTACCGCCATGACTACTGCTCCTCTGCTCTCTAAGGATATGGCGACATTGGCGCCGAACTGCCCCATTCCGATAACTACAAATTCTTTTTGCTTCATACACAGCCTTCTTTCTTCTCCGGCGCTGTAAACAACGCCTTATCTCCTATTACCGGTCTTTATCCGATCCCCACCTTTTCCTCCGGATAGGTTTTCAGATTTACAAATCTCCTGGAATTAAAAAACAGAGCCAGGGAAATCGGACCGATTCTTCCGATATACATTGTTATGATAATAATAATCCGCCCCGCCAGATTGAGATTAGTCGTAAAATCCCGGGACAATCCCACCGTAGCAATAGCCGATACCGTTTCATACATACAATCCATGAAATCTCCCGGCTGGACAATAGTAAGAGCCGTGACGGAGGCAAGCAGCACCACAAAACTAACCATAAATACAGAAATCGCCCGCCGGATAACATCAGCGCTCACTCTTCTCCCGAACATTTCCGTGTCCCGGCGGCTACGGATAATAGAGTGCACGGCGGCCACCAGCACAGCCACCGTAGTAGTCTTAATCCCGCCGGCCGTTCCGGAAGGAGAACCCCCGATAAACATGAGAATACAGCACACAAGTCCCGTAGCCTCCGTCAGCCCCGCCTGGGATATCGTGGCAAACCCCGCCGTCCTGGTCGTAACGGATTGAAACAGGGCGGCCTGCGCTTTTTCCCACCAGGGCATATTCCCCAGGGTGGCCGGGTTATTATATTCAAGCAAAAATATAAGAAAGGCCCCCGCTGCAATCAGAAAGGCGGTGACAGTCAGCGCCAGTTTCGTATGCAGGCGCAGATGGTGGAGCGCAGCGCGGAATCCTCCGTATCTTTCCCTGGCGCCTCTAATCGTATCCAGAACATTCCACCACACCGGAAAACCAATTCCGCCAAGGACGATCAAAAGGATCGTGGTAATATTGACGACCGGATTCCCTACATAAGGCTCCAGGCTCGAAGGCCCCAGCACATCCATGCCGGCGTTGCAAAAAGCTGACACGGAGTTAAATATACTCTTCCATATGCCGGCGGCGCCGTAATCGGGTACAAAGACCGTCATGTAAAACAGCGCCCCGATGCCCTCAATGATCAACGTCCCTTTGACAATCTTCTTAATCAGGATGACCAGACCCTGAATCGTATCCAGATTGTACGCCGCCTGTATTAAAAGCCGGTCCTTCAGGCCAATCCGACGGCGCAGGGCGAGAAGAAACAGGACGGTAAAGGTAATAACGCCCAGACCGCCCACCTGCGCCAGCAGCGCGATAACCGCCTGCCCGAACAAAGTCCAATGGGAGTAGGTCGGCACTACGACCAGTCCCGTCACGCAGACGGAGGTAGTAGCGGTAAACAGGGCATCTACAACCGTAGTCTTCTCCCCCGCCGCCGTAGAAACCGGCAACATAAGAAGAAGAGTCCCCAAAAAAATGGCGCCCAGAAATCCAAGGGCTATGATTCTTGTGGTAGTAAAGCCCCTGCTCTTATGTTCTCGAAATCTTCTCATAAAACAAATAACTCCTTATGAATACGCCCACCGCTTTTCTATTCCTGTGACGGCCGTTCCCTAAAATACTTCCGGAAAGCAATGATAAAAAGAAGAATAGACAGGATGACCGCAAGATAATCCGTAATCGGCTGTGCCAGTACCAAGGTCTTTGCCGTATGGAAAATCGCATTAAAGGTAAATAAAACCGGTATATACAATAAGCCCTGCCTGCTGATGGACAAAATCAGCGAGGGAACCGCCGCCCCCATGGACTGAATGGCATTGATCATAACAAACAAAACGCCCAATACCGGACCGGATATGATAAGCACTCTGGCAAACTGCATGCCAAAACCATATGCCTGCTTCTCTTCCAGAAAAGCATTTACCATAGGCCCCGCTCCCAGATAACAGATAAGGGACATGACAATACTCAGAGAAACCGCTAATATCAGGGAAAAACGGAATACACTTAAAAACCGCTTCCGGTTCCCGGAGCCGAAATTATAGCCCAAAAGAGGCTGTATGCCGGTACCGACGCCAATCAGCAGCATAACAGCTACCATATTGACTTTCATGGCTACTCCCAGACCTGCCAGCGCCATATCGCCATGTACCTTCATTAATTTATTTACCAATATATTTGAGGTACTCATTAAAATACTGTTCAAGGACGCCGGGATGCCAATCGCAAATACCCCTGACGCAATCTTGCCGCCGATGCGATACATTTTCGGATGGATGGAAAGAAGGGAGCTCCCGCTTACATAGTGGATGATATAAAAGACAGCGCTCAGCACATTCCCAATAACAGTGGCGGCTGCCGCTCCCCTTACATCCCAGCCAAATGCCAGTATCATAACCGGGTCCAGGATAATGTTTGCCACATTTCCCAAGATCATTCCCATCATCGCTTTATTTGCCTTACCTTCGGCGCGGATAATAGAGCTAAATGTATTACTGATGATAAGAAAGGGAATTCCCAGCGACACAATCGCCAGATACTGCCTTACATAAACCATAGTGTCCGGTGTCGCCCCTACCAGATTACTGATCGGATCAATACCGAATAATATAATGCACATTCCCACTATGCCGATAATAGCGCCGCTCCAGAAGCAAAAGGAACAGGCATGGCATGCTTCTTTTTTTCTGCCCTGTCCCAGCATACGGGAAATCAGGGAAGTTCCGCCAATCCCAAAAAGCATTCCCACCGCCATAAAAAAAAGAAAGGCAGGGGTTGCCAGCGAAACGGCAGCCACCATATATGGATTTTTTGTTTGCCCGATAAAAAATGTATCAGCCAGATTATAGACCAATACCATCAGCATGCTGATAATAGAAGGGATAATATTTAAAAATACTGCCTTGGGAACCGGAGCATTTTCAAACAGCTCTACGGTCCTATCTTGTTTGCTCTGCATAAATGATTCCTCCCTCTGTATTTACCTTATCTCAAAACTCAAAATTATTCTTTCTACTGCATTGCCTCACATACCTGATATAAGACGCTGTTTTTTGGTATTTCCCGTATTTCACCTGTTTTCAGATGAAAGCCCGTTATATTGCCGTCAGCCGGCTGCATTAATATCTCGTCCCCATACTGCGTCAGAATATCCCCATATGAAATCATGTCGTACCAGTGTTTCCCTTTCATCCATTCCCCTGCTCGTATCCTTAAATTATAAGTATAACAGATAATATATTTATTGCAAGAGCAGAATTTTCTTCCCGGCGGCAAAGCTATTCCAGCGTAAAGGACAGCAGGCTGGCGTTTCCGCCGCCCCGGTAAGTCAGGTAGATTGCCTGACGCCCATCCGGTATCTGCACCGGCGCCGTATATTCCTCCCAGACATTAGAATATTCTATCTTTAATCTGGCAAGAACCTCCCCGTCCCACGCAGTCTTAACCTCAAAGACGCCATCCGCATACCCGCGGGCCCGTATGCGGATAGCCGTTATGCCCCGGCAGTCAAAATACTTAAAGCCCGCCGTCGCCGTGTCCTGGATATTGGCAATATAACCTGGCTCCTTGTCGCCGTCCCTGCCGTCCTGCATGATTTTGGGGAAGCGGCTGTCCCCCACATAAACCGAAGGAGTGTCGCAGAACAGATTGCAGGCGATATAAGCCGGATACTCCCCGCGTCCCGCCAATGCCCCTCCGTTCAGCCCGCAGGAGGTAAGCTCAACCTGCGGGATGCTTCCGTCCTCGCCGATCGCAATCCTTTCTGCGCAGCCCTGGCGGCTGTACCAGCTGCCATTTGTGTGCCGGTGGTAAAAAATATACCAGTCCCCGCCAATCCGGACAATGCTGCCGTGATTGTTGGCTCCATATGCCATCGGCTGCTCCGCCGGTTTATAGGTATCTATGTGCAAATCACAGTTGCTCACGATTACGCCCCCATAGGCAAATCCACCTGTCGGTCTGTCACTGACTGCATAACACAGTTCATGCATCACGACAGAAGAATATATAAAGTAATATTTCTCTCCCACTTTCCGCATGGAGGGGGCTTCAAAAAACTCATGCCCCTCAAAACCGGTTCCCTGTCCATACTCGCATCCCGGCGCCACAATGACCGGAGCCTCGAGGACAGTGAGCATATCCGGCCCCAGCACGGTCGCCATGGCTCCGGTTCGGGATTTGTCGCCCCTGCCGCAAAAGCCGGTATACAGATAAGTCCTTTCCCCCTCCGTCAGCACGCCGGGGTCAAACTGCGGCTCATCCCCCTCCCGCTCGCCCAGGCGCACTCCGTCCTCATAGTGGACATAGCCGTAAAACTCATACCGTCCCGCCGGAGTGTCGCATACCGCCACAGAAACAACGGATACATGATCGAGCACATAGTATAGATAATACCGCCCGTCCGGTCCCACCGTCACATCCGGCGCATACAGACACATTTTTCCCTCCCGGTTTAACGGGTCTTCGTTCCTCGGATAAATAACTCCCTCGTAGCGCCAGTTTCCTAAGTCATCCACCGGAGCTGACCAGCAGACGTAATCTCCCATGCAGAATACATAGCCATTGTAAAAGTCATGGGAGCCATATATATACACTCTGTCCCCGAATACATAGGGTTCTCCATCCGGGATATACTCCCAGGACGGAAGATACGGATTAAATGCCTGTTTTTTCATATCTATCTCCTCTCTCTAAAATAAGGCTGTCGCGGATTGTTTCCATGATAAACCGTTTGAACGGCGTTTCCCCGTCCGTGCAGAGCTGCGCGCCGTCACTGGTAAAGCGCATCTGCGCCGCCCTCTCTCCCGTGTAGGGGAGCCACCGGGGCAGCGGGCTTCCGTCCGCATCAAAACCGTTTGGGTCGCCGGTCTTAATAAAGTTTGCCCAGTAATTGCACATCTGTCTGGCAAGGTCATAATGCCTCCCCACAAAGGGTCTTGTACTCTTTGCCAGTGTTTCAAAGAAAAACCACAAATCCACGGAATGAAATGTGCCGGGAGCATCCTCTCCCGGAATATCCGGCATGAAACAGTAATAATAACAGGGATTTTCATTTTTCCTGCGGTATTTGAACACGCTCCTCGCCGTGCACTCAACTTCGTTTATCACGGCATAATGCCCCTGCCCGTCGCTCTCCAATGCCTCCGGGAAAGCGAGAAACTCACCGGCGCGGCTGCCAAAGCATCTTTCCGCCTCTGCGGTGAGTTCCTGCCGGGAAGAAGCGGTGAGAAAGCCCGGAAACTCATCCGAGGTATTGCCCGCCATGACAGGCGCCGGAACGCTCTCCCCCTCTAAAAACATTCTGAGCGGATCGCCCACACAAAACTGCCGGTCTAAGACCGTATACATACGGGGATAGGCCTGCGCATACTCGGCATACTTATCCCGGATATACACGGCGTCCAGCTTTCTCGCCTCCTCAAGGGACGTAACGCCCAGAAACCCGAAAAAGCGGCGTCCGTTCTCCTCGGCGTTTTCCAGCTTCTCCGGCTTTGTAAATTCTATTTCCTCATAGGGGCTCCGAATCATGGCGCTCATAATTACCGCCTTTTTAAATAAACCTCTATTATCCGGACATGCCATCTGGCTGAGGACGCTTCCCCCTCCTGCCGACTGCCCGGCAATGGTAATATTATCCGGATCCCCGCCAAAGGCAGCGATATTGCGCGCCACCCAGCGGATACCCGCCTGCTGGTCCAGACTGCCAAAATTTGTGGGAGCCTCCGGCTGCTTCTGCGTGAGTTCCGGATGAGCCAGAAAGCCAAATACATTGAGCCGGTAATTGACTGTGACCACCACTATGCCCCTGCGGGCAAGGCGTTCCCCGTCCATCTCCATCTCTGCCGGGTATCCCCACTGAAGGGAGCCCCCATAAAACCACACCACCACCGGCAGCCTCTCCCCCGGCTTCTTTGCGCCGGTCCATACATTCAGATACAGGCAGTCTTCACTCATGGCAATTTCCGAATCCACATGCCATTCCCGGCAATAAATATCATCTCCCAGACCCGGGGTATCCTGCATGGCAATCGGGCCAAACCGGTATGCCTCCCGGACTCCCGGCCAGTCCGCCGCCGGCTGCGGGGCGCGCCACCGGTTCTCGCCCACGGGCGGCGCCGCAAACGGGATCCCTTTAAATGCCGTGATCCTGGGATCGGCGGCCTCAATCCCCCGAACCCTGCCGTTTTCTGTTTCCACTTCCCTGAGCATAGCCGCTCCTTTCCTGTAACAAATCTGTTTTTCTGCATACAGTATACCACAGCAGGCAGACCTCAGGCAACACTGAGAAAACAGCGCGCCGTTTCCGGCAAAAAGGCGCAGGGGAGGGAGGCGGGACACTTTTTACTTGCTTTTTTTAAAAAAATATGCTATAGTGAGGCTTGCAAAAAAATAAATATACACATAATGACACATGTAGTGCCCGGCACGTAAATCTGATTACAGAGTATGGTTTTATGAAATTGTCCGGCTGCTAGATGTATTTTTTTTGTGTGGAAATGGAGGAAAAAATGCCTGGAAATCAACTTCAGAGAATGGTATTTGCCTTTCTTACCGTTTTGATTACTGTACATGCCTATGTATTTTTCAGTCTTTATGTGGTAAATGGCAATACCCTGATGGAACTCAATCAGACAACCAGCGTCATCGCAGCTTTAGACAAACAGGGAGGAATCTATATGTTCGGGACCTATCTGCCCATATGGGCCTGTGTGCTGATTGAATTCTGCTTTGCCTTTGCGCTGGAAAATGTAGTGGGGAGTCCGGCATCATTCAGACTGGCCCGCCGTATCTTTCATCCTGCCAAAGACCACCCGATGTTGTTTGAAACTGCCATTATCTGCGCCACTGTCGGTATTATGTGCCCCGCCATGAGCCTGATCGCAGCGTTTCTTTACTATCCGTATTACATGGATTTCAACATCTTCACCTTACTTGCCAACTGGTTGAAATTGATGTGTTTCAACTTCCCATTTGCTTTTTTTACACAACTGTTTTTCATCCAGCCGGCTGTCAGGGTAATCTTTAAGACCCTCTTTCAAAAAGAGCTCAAAAACCGGATGGCGGAAAAAACACCTGCGAAACCTCAGAATGAGCAGGAAGCCATTTTGGAAATCTTCCGGCAGATGGACGAACTTCAGGAAGAAATTGCCCACGAACACCGCCGCAGGAAGGCGCTGGAGCAGGATGTACAAAAAATTTCGCTCCAATGATCCGGAGCATCTGTCCCAAACAGCCAAAAACAGGGGCGCTGCGAAAAACGCAACGCCCCTTATCTGTTTTATGCATATCGGTTACTCCCTGCCCTTTATATATCAAACGGTTAAGCGGTCGGAAATGTTGCTATTTTTTTAACTTTATCAAAAAAACCGTATTTTAACCATTCTCATTCATTTTCGCCAATCTCGCCGCCTGGTCAGCGGCAATCAGGCTGTCGATTACTTCCTCCATATCTCCGTCAATAATCGAATCCAGCTTATGCAGGGTCAGCTTAATCCGGTGGTCGGTCACACGCCCCTGAGGATAATTATAAGTCCGGATTTTTTCGGAGCGGTCCCCGGTACCAATCTGGCTGCGCCTCTCCTCTGCCTCCGCATCATGCGCCTTGGCGCATTCCAACTCATACAGGCGGGCGCGGAGAACCTTCAACGCCTTATCCTTATTCTTTAACTGGGATTTTTCATCCTGGCAGGAAATCACAATCCCCGTCGGTATATGGGTCAGACGGACGGCGGAATCTGTAGTATTGACGCACTGCCCGCCGTTTCCGGAGGCACGGAATACATCAAATTTACAGTCGTTCATATCCAGCTCCACTTCTACCTCTTCTACCTCCGGCATAATCGCCACCGTAGCGGTAGAGGTATGAATCCGCCCGCCGGATTCTGTCGCCGGGATACGTTGTACCCTATGAACGCCGCTCTCATATTTCAGTTTGGAATAAGCGCCTTTGCCATTAATCATAAAGACAATTTCCTTGAAACCGCCTATCCCATTTTCATTGGAATTCATTGTATCAATCTTCCAATGGCTGCGCTCGGCAAATTTGCAATACATTCGATATAAATCCGCCGCAAACAGGGCGGCCTCGTCGCCGCCGGCGCCGGCGCGGATTTCCACAATTACGTTTTTGTCATCATTCGGATCTTTTGGCAGCAACAGGATACGCAGTTCCTGTTCAATGCCCTCAATGCTGGCACGGCACTCATTTAACTCCTCCTTCGCCAGTTCGCGGAGCTCTTCGTCCGTTTCCTCCTCCAGCATGGCAAGACTGTCTTCGATTCCCGCCTTTTTTTCTTTATATTCCTTATATTTCATCACAATCGGCTCAAGGTCCGCCTGTTCCTTCATCCGGTTCTGGTACTTTGCTGTGTCATTTAAAACCTCCGGTTCACTTAATTCCTTCAGCACCTCTTCGTAACGAAATAATATATCTTCCAATTTGTCAAACATATAGCTCCATCCTCTTTTCCGATTACTTTCGATATTGTCCCTGCACAATGCGGTCAAGCCCCGCTAAATCTTTTTTAACCTCCACATGATCAAAGCCTGCCTGTACCATCATCCGGCTGACCTCTACTCCCTGATTCCATCCGATTTCAAAAAAAAGACTGCCTCCCGGTCTTAGAAAACAACCAATTTTCCCTATGATACTCCTGTAGAACACCAGCCCGTCCCCGCCGCCGTCCAGAGCCAGCTTCGGTTCATGCTCCCGCACCTCCGGCATCAGCTTCTCCCATTCCCCACTGGGGATATAGGGGGGGTTCGATACGATAATATCAAAGCTGTCCGGAATACTCTCAAACAGATCGCTTTGGATAAGACGGACTTCCACCTGATTTTCCCGGGCGTTTTCCCCGGCCGTCGCCAGCGCCTCTCCTGAAATATCCGACAGGGTTACGCTCTTACATTTTCCAAGCTTCGCAAGGCTGATGCCAATGCAGCCGGAACCGGTACAGAGATCTAAAATTTCTTTTCCCTCGGAAATTTTCAAAACCTCTTCCACCAGGCATTCCGTATCCTGTCTGGGAATCAATACCTGTTCATTTACCTGAAAGGGAAGTCCCATAAATTCCGTTTCATGGATAATATATTCTAAAGGAATCCTGCTTTTCCGTTTTTGAATCAGCTCCTCATAAAACCGGATATTTTCCTCCGCCGCCGTTTCCCCGGAGCAAAGAAAGTACCGGCCCCGTTCTAAGTGGAAGCAATAGGAAAATAAATACCACGCATTCCAGTCCGGCTCTGGGATTCCCGCCTGCTGCAGACACTCCTTTCCCATCCGTAACACTTCTTCCAGCGTCATTTTTCTTCCGCCTTCTCTTTCGGCGCTTCAAAATAACGATCCAGGGCATTTAGGATTTCATCGTCTTCCTCGTCGTCGATGTTCAGAATTTCAATCTCCTGCGACGGCTGCTCCTTTACGCCTTTTGATTTCTTCTTCGGTTTTTCTTCCCGCTTTTCTTCCGGCTTTTCTTCTGTGGCTGCCATAAATTCTTTCCAGTCAAATACCGTTTCCACAGAAGCAATCGCCACCTCGATCATATCGTCCGTAGGCTCCGCGGTAGTCAGGCTCTGTAACCAAAGTCCCGGCTTCCCAAGGATATGAATCGCCTTATTGTCATGGCTGCCGGCATATCGGATAAATTCATAGGAAACACCGGCGATGACAGGCACAAGCAAAATACGGAGAATCATTCTAAGCCATATGTTCCCTACGGCAATAAACATAAAAAACAGGATACTGACAAACATAACAAGAAGCATAAAGCTGGTACCGCACCGCTTATGCACCGTGGTCTGCCGCCGTACATTTTCCACGGTCAGTTCACAGCCGTTCTCTATACAATTAATGGATTTATGTTCCGCTCCGTGGTACATAAATACCCGCTTAATATCTTCCATCATGGTAATGAGTTTCACATACAAAATAAATAGAGCAACCCGGATAACGCCCTCTAACAGGCCGCGCAACTGTGTGGAAGGAATCTGCCGCCGCAGCGCCTCGGAAATAAAAAAAGGAAGAAGCACAAAAATCCCGATGGCGGCCACAACAGCAAAAATCATAACAAGACTCATCAGGATACTGTCATTTTTTTCCTTTTTCTCTTCCTCATTCTCTCCGTTTCCGGGATTTTCCTCTTCAAAAAAAGAAGCCGAATAATTTAATGTCTTCACTCCCAGGATCAGAGATTCTACAAAGCTAACGACTCCCCGTACGATCGGAATGTTGGCAAGACGGTATTTTCCCCGGATGCTTTTGTAATTTTCCTTTTTGGTTTCAATAGTTCCATCAGGCTTTCTAACGGCCACGGCATATTCGTCCTGATTTTTCATCATGACGCCTTCCATTACCGCCTGACCTCCAATACCAGAATATTTCACGGCAATCTCCTTTCGTAAAAAAGCGGCGGCTGAGATTCGCGCCGCTATCAAAAACGCAGAGCGTTTTCGCTCCGCACAAGGCGGACCTTTCTATTATGGTAAAAAAGCGGCGGCTGAGATTCGCGCCGCTATCAAAAACGCAGAGCGTTTTCGCTCCGCACAAGGCGGACCTTTCTATTATGGTAAAAAAGCGGCGGCTGAGATTCGCGCCGCTATCAAAAACGCAGAGCGTTTTCGCTCCGCACAAGGCGGGCTTCCCTATTATGGTAAAAAGCGGCGGCTGAGATTCGCGCCGCTATCAAAAACGCAGAGCGTTTTCGCTCCGCACAAGGCGGGCTTTCCTATTATGGTAAAAAAAAGGCAGAGATAATCAACTCTGCCTTCCTTCCGATAAATTATTTTAAACCATATTTACGATTAAACTTATCAATCGCACCACGGGCCGCCATAGATTTCTGCTGTCCTGTATAGAATGGATGGCATTTGGAACAAACTTCTACATGGATATCTTCTTTTGTTGATCCTGTCACGAATTCATTTCCGCAGTTGCAAATAACCTTGGCCTGATAATATTCCGGATGAATTCCCTCTCTCATGCTCTTTTCACCTCACTACTTATATTTTCCTTATATATGAAAGGATAATTGTCTTGCTCAAAAATGCTTCATAATTGTACCATGGATTCTATTGGATTGCAAGCACTTTTTTAATTCAAATGCATTTTTTTTACTGTTTCGATAAACTCCACATTTGTTTTTGTTCTTTTAAACAAATGCAAAATCTGCTCCAGCGCCTGCTCTGCCTTCATACCGCCCAATGCCCTGCGGATTTTTAACACAGCTTCCTGTTCCTCACTGTTTAAAAGCAGATCTTCCCGTCTGGTGCTGGATTTTTGTATGTCGATAGCCGGAAAAATCCTTTTCTCCGACAAACTGCGGTCCAGTACCAGCTCCATATTACCGGTTCCCTTGAATTCCTCAAATACTACGTCATCCATGCGGCTGCCGGTATCAACCAGGGCAGTTGCCAGTATGGTCAGGCTGCCGCCCTCCCTCATATTTCTGGCGGCGCCAAAAAACCGCTTCGGCATATGCAGGGCAGCGGGATCCAGGCCGCCGGACAGCGTTCTTCCGCTTGGCGTTACCGTGAGATTATAGGCTCTTGCCAGCCGGGTAATGCTGTCCAGCAGAATCATTACATCCTCCCCGCTCTCCACCAGCCGTTTCGCACGTTCGATTACCATTTCCGACACCCGTTTATGATTTTCCGGTAATTCATCAAAGGTAGAATAAATCACCTCTACTTTTTCTCCCTCAATAGATTCCTTAATATCGGTCACCTCTTCCGGCCGCTCGTCAATCAAAAGAACAATCAGGTTCATTTTCGGATAATTTCTTGTGACTGCCTTTGCTATCTGCTTTAACAGGGTAGTCTTACCGGTCTTCGGCTGGGACACAATCATTCCCCTCTGCCCTTTTCCAATCGGGGAGATCAGATCCAGCATCCTCATAGAAATACCGGAACCCGGCGTTTCCAGATGAATCCTTTCATCCGGGAAAACCGGAGTCAGATCCTCAAATTTTTTTCTGTGGTACAAATAACCGGCCGGTCTGCCATTTACTTTTTTCATATACAAAAGGGCGCTGAACTTTTCGTTTTGGGTACGGATGCGAAGATTTCCCTCGATAATATCTCCCGTCCTCAGTCCGAAACGCCGGATAAACTGCGGCGCCACATAGACATCGTTTTCACCCGGAAGGAAATTATCGCAGCGGATAAAACCATATCCCTCCGACATGATTTCCAAAATTCCGTTTTTCGTGATGCCGCTATCCAAATCTTTTAATTCCTTTGGGTGCACATCTGCTATCTGCCTGTCTTTAACAATGGAAATCAATCCGTCGGTACCATCGTGATAACGCTGCCTGTGGAATCCGTGGTGGTAATTCGTATTCTGAGCCGCCCTTTCCTGCCCCTTCTCTTCTTTTGCCTTAGACTCCCTGCCAACCTCTTTTTCTTCCCTTTTCTTACGCTCCCTGCCGATGATGTTTTCCTGTTTTTTCGGCTTCTCTTCCTGCTTCATTTCCTCGGCAATTTTCGCTGCCAGCTCCTGCTTCCGAAGCCCGGTCACCCTTTTAATCCCTTTTTCCTTTGCCAGTTCCTTTAACTCATTTAAAGTCATTTTTGTTAAATCCATACCTTACTTCCTTTCTGCTTTCTTGCCGGTTTTACCATCACCGTATTGCGAGTGGGAAAAATTTGATCGTAAAGACAAAATATATCTGACATATAAAAGATTTTATGATGCCATTATTATAGCGTAAGAATGATAAAGCTGTCAACTATGTCTGTCAGCCTACAATTCAATATGGTTTTTCTTCATCAGTTCCCTTGCACTATCCAGAGAATCCACCCCGGTCCGATTCTTGATCGGGGCAAACTCCTTTTCCCGTTCCACCTCAAAAGAAAGGCAATTATCCACCATATGAATCATATCTAAGATCAGCGTTTCAAATTTATAACCGTTTGGCTCCTCCGGTTTTACCAGCCGGGCGTTTTCATCCAGATACGGGATCTTTTTTTCTACTATATGCACCGGCATATTTTGGTTCATGATTTTTACCAAAGTATCCACTTCAAACAGATAATTCAGGATAACGCCATAATTATACAGCAATTTCCCATTTTCATCCTTGGAATGGATTATTTCCTCTGTCATTTCATAATACTCTACAATCGATGGTTTGCCATCCTCCTTGCACAAAACGCCCACTCTTTCATTCGGATCTGCCTTCGCCACCACCTTGGCGCCGCACACGCAGCCGGAATCTATCGTGGCTCCTACAAAAACAGGATCTGCCATTTTTTGCAGCACATTATCTACGGCAAAAACATTCAGCCATTCCACGCCCAGCTCTTTTCCTTTATCCAGCAGCCCTGCCTTTGCCATAGAAGAAAACCAGCCCCCGTTTCCGTTTGGAGAGGCGGCAATCTTATCCTTTTCTTCCATATATATTTTTCCCTCATAGCTGACAGAGGGCGCCATTTCCTGTATGAAAAAGAAGACAAATTCCCTGTCGTAGCCGAAATAATCATGGGCGGCAAAAAATTCTGTCGTATCGGCATTGTTCTTTTCACTGGTCATAATAAAAAGCGGAATCCATGCCCCTGCTTTTTCTACCACCTGCTTCAAATTATTAATCAGCTGTTCAAACAGGTATAGCTCCTTTGTCACTCCTACATTTAGCATTCCCTTCGGCTTATCCAATCCCAGCCGGGTTCCCTGGCCGCCCGCTAAAAGCACAGCTCCCACTTTACCTTCGCGGACTGCTTTCAGCCCTGTTTTCTCATAGCTGTCCTTTTTTTCCTCAATCTCTCCTATCGTGACGGCCCCCAGAGGCTCCAGCCTGCCCTTTGCCGTTTTTTCCTTTTTATCCCCGATTAACTGCAAAAATGATAAATCCAGTTTTTCGATCTGTTCCAGAAGATTTTGCTGTTTTTCTTCGCTCAATTCGTCATAATATTTCAACAAATGTTCCTGCCCGGCAGCAGACAGCATTTTTTTCGCTTCCCCATAGGTCATTGTTCCAACTCCTTTGCCATTTTTATTACGTTTATTGTACCTAGTTTATTAAAAAATTACAAGGGAAAATGTTGTTTTTGCTTATTATAAATGGTATGATATTCACATATATGCCATTTTAGGAAAGGATGAAACGATAATGACGTTACAAGAACAAGCATTGGCTTTACATGAAAAATGGGGAGGAAAGATTGCTACCACTCCCAAATGCCGGGTAAATTCCAGAGAGGATCTGGCAGTCACCTACACGCCGGGCGTGGCAGAACCATGTAAAGTGATTGCGGAAGAAAAAGAAAAGGTTTACCAATACACAATAAAATCCAATACCGTAGCTGTCGTTTCCGATGGAAGCGCCGTACTGGGCCTGGGCAATATCGGGGCTAAAGCCGCCCTGCCGGTAATGGAAGGAAAAGCCGTTCTGTTTAAAGAGTTTGGCGGCGTCAATGCCTTCCCTATCTGTCTGGATACACAGGATACCGAAGAAATTATCAAAACAGTGGTCCATATCGCTCCCGCCTTTGGCGGTATTAATCTGGAAGACATTTCTGCTCCGCGGTGTTTTGAAATTGAATCAAGGCTGAAAGAGCTTTTAGACATACCTGTATTCCACGATGACCAGCACGGAACCGCCATTGTGGTTCTTGCCGGTATTATAAATGCCTTAAAGGTAGTGGGCAAGAAAAAGGAAGATTGCCGGGTTATCGTAAACGGCGCCGGCTCCGCCGGCATCGCCATCAGCAAGCTGCTGTTAAACTATGGCTTTTTAAATGTTACCCTCTGTGATAAATCCGGTATCCTGAGTAAAAAAACAAAGGATCTGAACTGGATGCAGAAAGAAATGATGGAAGTAACCAATCCGGAGCAAAAAGAAGGCTCTCTTGCCGATGCCTTTGCCGGCGCTGACATTTTTGTAGGGGTTTCTGCGCCGGGCATTGTAACAGAGGATATGGTAGCTTCGATGAATCCCGATGGAATCTTATTTGCCATGGCAAATCCCGTGCCCGAGATCATGCCTGACCTTGCCAGAAAAGCAGGCGCTGCCGTAGTGGGTACCGGCCGCTCGGATTTCCCGAATCAGGTCAATAATGTAGTTGCTTTCCCGGGTATTTTTAAAGGAGCATTAGAGGGACGCGCCTCCCAGATTACAGAGGAAATGAAGCTGGCGGCGGCGCTGGCGATTGCTTCTCTGGTTCCCGAAGATAAGCTGACAGCAGACAATATCATGCCGGAAGCCTTTGACCCCCGCGTGGCAGAGGCTGTCAGCGAGGCCGTCAAGGCACATATCCATGAATAGTAACTGTTTTTCGTGGGACTACCATAGTAGAAATGGAAAGCCTTATCACTCTCTGGATTATGAGATGAAAATGCGTTTTGGAGAAAAAGTATATAAAATAGCATTAGCGGGAGGCATGACCTGTCCCAACCGGGACGGCACATTGGATACGAGGGGCTGTATCTTCTGCAGCGGGAATGGTTCGGGGGACTTTGCCGCTCCCCTTTCTACATCTGTAACACAGCAGATAAACAAGGGAATCGCAGGACTTACTGCAAGAAAGCATACCGGTCAAAAATTTATTGCCTACTTTCAATCCTTTACCAACACCTATGCGCCGGTTTCCTATTTAGCCCCTTTATATGAGGAAGCCCTGTCCCATCCGGCGGTAGTAATGCTTTCCATCGCCACGCGTCCTGACTGCCTTCCTGACGAAGTGCTGGATCTGCTGGAAAGATGTAATGAAAAAAAACCAGTCATGGTGGAATTGGGATTGCAGAGCATTCATAAAAAAACGGCGGATTATATTCGCCGGGGGTATCCGACCGACGTATATGATACAGCAGTAGAATCATTGAAATCTAAGGGATTAGAGGTGGTGACCCATGTCATCGCCGGACTTCCCTTTGAAACAAAGGAAGACTTTTTGCGCACGGTTTATCATGTGGGGCAGTCCGGCTGTGACGGCATTAAACTACAGCTTCTTCACGTGTTAAAGGGTACGGATTTAGCCAGAGATTATGAAGCGGGAATTTTTCAGACCCTTACAAAGGAAGAATATCTAAATTGGATCTGCGAGGCAATTTCCATCATGCCGGAGCATATGGTAATTCACCGTCTTACCGGCGACGGGCCGGGAGAACTTTTACTCTCCCCGGAATGGAGCAGAAAAAAACGGGATGTGCTGAATTCTCTCCACCGGAAATTAAAGGAGGAGCATATTTGGCAGGGATGCCGACGTTACCGGTCTTTTGAGTGAACAGGAGGAAAGAAATGGCAGAGGAATCCATTAC
Source organism: uncultured Lachnospiraceae bacterium (assembly GCA_947628225.1). Classification (GTDB taxonomy): domain Bacteria; phylum Bacillota; class Clostridia; order Lachnospirales; family Lachnospiraceae; genus Eubacterium_F. Next base: position 14,043 of record CANQYY010000011.1, on the reverse strand, counting down.
CATTTACAAATTAATTATTTTATATATCCTCAGCAGGGTCGACACTCCCCTTCCTCTGGGGATTATCTCGGATTATATCATCGACCATGGTTATACAAACTATTTTAATGTCCAGAACGCCTTTGGGGAACTTCTTGAGGCGGAATTGATCCGGGAGAATACTACCTATCATCTCGCTTACTACGAGCTGAGCCGGACCGGACGGGAAACTCTGAATCTGTTCGGGCATCAGTTGTCCTATGAAATACAACAGGAAATTAATGAATATCTGAAAGCGCATCAATATGAGATACTAGAGGAAACCTCTCTGATAAGTGATTACAGGATGACACCGGACGGCTCCTATCTTGCCACCTGTACCCTGCGGGAAAAAAATCAGACTGCCTTTTCGCTCTCCTTAGCCGTTTCGTCTGAGGAGGACGCCATAAAAATATGCAATAACTGGCGTGAGGCAAGTGAAGAATTATACCGGGACACCATAAAACGCCTGTTACAATAAACAGGCGTTTTATTCTTTAGCTTTGTTTTTATTAAACCGCATCTCTCCTTTTTGCAGCCGGTCAAGATTCCCGCCGGCATAAACACCCTTACCATGATTCTTTGCCAGTTGTTTTTCACAGGAAGCACAATATTTACCCGACCGGATAGCGACTCCACAGGAAGCGCAATAAAGAATCGATTCTGTTCCGGGTTTAATCTCTATTCTTCCTTCTTTTAAAAAATTACCAATGGTCCGCCGGCTAATACCGGTTTCATTGGAAATAATTATCGCATTGGTAGGACCATTTTCTTCCAGATAACGCTTTATTTTCCCAAAATCTGTCAAATACTCTTTGCCGCACTTCTCGCAACAATATCGGCCGCTGCCTTTATAATACATATCGCCGGAGCAGGCGGAACAAGTAATAATATAGGGTTCCTTTTCGCTTTCTTCTTCCAAAAATTGATTTCTTCCTGCCATCTGCCTTCCCCCCTTATGTTATTTTACCGCGCTAAAACTATATCTGTGTTATCCCACTCCTGTTGTCCCCAATTCCAAATATTTCAGGTAGGCGCCATATGTCATCGTAACCGTATTATCACCGGAGCCGACTGACACCGTTACCTGTTCCCAGTCAGCCTCGGAAGCCTTACTCCCGGTATCTATTCCCGACGTTCCTGTCCCGGAACTTTTCTTTGTCCCGGCTGCGCCGCCGCTTCCATTGGAGCTTTCCGTCGCATTGACTGTAACTTTCTTATTCGGTACTGTCACTCCCTCTTTCATGTATTTCGCTATTTTTTTTACATAATTCTGAGTTTCTTTATAGGGAGGAACTCCGTTGTATTTTTGCACGGCCCCGCTTCCCGCATTGTAGGCGGCTGCCGCCAGTGTAATATCCCCGTCAAATTTTTTCAAATGTGCTTTTAAAAGCTTCGCTGCCGCCATAATATTCTGCTCGGCATCGTATGGATCTTTTACGCCCAGTCCCTTGCAGTTTTCCGGCATCAGCTGCATGATTCCCATTGCTCCGGCAGAGGAATGGCTTTTGGGATTAAAGTCCGATTCCGCTTTCGCCACGGCAACAAGAAAATCATAGGAAACATCATATTTTTCTGACGCGCGCCGGAAAATATCCGGAAGGGAAGCCTCTGCTTTTCCCCCGCCGCTGTTTTCCTTTGTCTTTGCCGCAGAAAACGTATCCTTTTTCTTTACGGAAAAAGCCTCTGTGTCCCCGGACACCTTGTTTTCTTCCTTTTCCAGCACCTTTTGGAAAGGAGTAATTGTTGTCCGGGTGGATTGATGGGATTTTCCCATTTTACCCTGATTTGTGCGGTATGCTGTCACATCGTTTACCACCAGCGCAGACATCTTTTCACTCCTTTCTTTCCTGTATGTTATTACGGTCTTTCTTATTTTATATTATAGTAAAGATTTTATCAGAAATCAAGATATACATGATCTCTAAAAGGAATATTCGGCAAGAAAATGCTCCATTTTTCTCATGGCTTCCTTCAGGATTTCTACCTCCGGCAGATATACAATCCGAAAATGATCCGGCTTCTCCCAGTTGAAGCCGCCGCCGTGAACAAGAAGAACCTGCTCTTTGCGGAGGAAATCCAGCACAAACTGTTCGTCATCTTTGATGCCAAAGCGCAGAGCGTCCACTCTGGGAAATATGTAAAAGGCGGCATCCGGGCGCACCGCCGACAGCCCATCCACCTGTCCAATGGCTTCGCAGATACATTTTCTCTGTTCGTACAGCCGGCCGCCCGGCAAAAGCAGCGGATCCACCGCCGGCCGGTTCTGTAACGCCGGTTCTATGGCATACTGCGCCAGCACGTTGGCGCAAAGACGCATGGAAGAAAGCATATTGAGCCCTTCTATATAGCCCGCTCCCTTGCTTAAATCCCCGCTCAGCACCATCCATCCGCTACGATACCCGGCTATCCTGTCGGATTTTGACAATCCGTTGAAAGTAACGCAAAAAAGATCCGGCGCCAGAGAAGCTATGGACGTATGTTTTTTTCCGTCAAATACCAGCCGGTCATAAATTTCATCGGCAAAAAGAATCAGTTCGTATTTTCTCGCCAGCCCCACAATTTTTTCCAACACTTCCGTTGGGTATAAGGAGCCGGTGGGGTTATTGGGATTGATTATGACAATTCCCTTTGTTTTTCCGGTTATCTTTTTTTCCATATCCGCTATATCCGGATACCAGTTTGACTGTTCATCGCAAAGATAGTGCACCGGATTTCCTCCCGCCAGCTTTGCCGCCGCCGTCCACAGAGGATAATCCGGAGCCGGGATCAGTATTTCGTCCCCATTATTTAATAGTCCCTGCATCGCCATGGAGATCATCTCACTGACGCCGTTCCCTATATAAATATTCTCCAACTCTACATTAGGCAGGCCCTTGGTTTCGTGATACTCCTTAATCGCCCTTCGCGCCGATAAAATGCCGTTGGATTCACTGTACCCCTGGCTCATCGGATCCTCCAGCGTTTTGCGGACGGCGTCGGTAATCCAGGACGGCGCCGTAAAACCGAAAGGAGCGGGGTTTCCGATATTTAACTGTAAAATCTCCATCCCCCGGCGCTTCATGGCGTTTGCCTCATCCAGTACGGGTCCCCGCACATCATAACATACTCCGTGTAATTTTTCTGACTTTGCAAAGGTTTTCATGTTATTCTCCATTCTTTTCTACGTTCTGTTCCCCCGGTTCTGTCCGGAACTGACGGAGCAAAAGGGCGACAATAACGGCGCTTATCACATAGAATAAAAAGACCGCCCATGTCGGGATATCCCAGCCGACATTTTCCATGGCGCCTTCCATATGCCCGATGATATAGGAACTGAGATTAAACACGGCGTGGAGCAGGAAGCTGCCCCATATCGTCTGCGTTTTTTCATAGACATAGGCAAGGATCATCCCAAATACACTGGCATAAATCCCCTGCACCCAATTTCCATGGTATATCCCGAACAGCAATGCCGATATCAGCATGGAGGGAACCAGGGAAAATGCCCGGCGCAGCCTGCCATATATCATCCCGCGGAATACGACTTCCTCCGCTAACGGACCAAGCAGGCAGACAAAAAATATCATCAAAAGAGGAGGACCGTTGCTGATATCAAAATTTTCCACTAATGTTTCATAACTTTTGAATATCTCCGGCAATACCATATAAACCAGTGCTATTATAAGACTTATGAGATACTGTCCAAAAAAACCGATTCCCACAATGCGCAGCACGTTTTTTACCGAAAATGACTTCCGGTAGCAGGGACGGAACCCGTACCTTTTCTCCCGGAAATAATACCAGGGACCGAAACAGCCGAGCAATACCAGCTCTACCGCCCCGCTTAGTACAATAAGAGGCAGTCCCCCGGAAATAAATTCGGAAGCCTGCTCTATAAGTTTCTGCAGCCCTTCTGAATTGCCTGCGATCCCCGTTACCGCCGCTATTTTGAAAATAATCATGCCCAGCGCGATGCCCAATACCAACTGGCTGCCGACGGCAATCAGCATATAGAGAGCCACCCAGGCAAGTGATTTCAGCTTTTGCTTCATGTTAATCTCCATTCAAAATTTTTATCGCTAATCACTCTGTGTTATTCTTATCATTTTATCACTTTCTTTTTCTGCGGTCAATTTGCAGTTGCAGATTTTTCATGGAAATGATACTATAATTTTTAGTAATCACACTGACAGGTATCTTCCGGCAAAGGAAGCGTCGTCAAAAAAACAGCAGAATGGAGGAAAACAATGAAACTCTGGGGAGGAAGATTTACGAAAGAAACTAACCGGCTCGTGCATAATTTTAACGCTTCTATTTCTTATGACCAAAAGTTTTACAAACAGGATATACTGGGGAGCATCGCCCACGTCACAATGTTGGAAAAACAGCATATCCTTTCCGCGGCGGAAAAGGACACTATAATCGAAGCCCTGAAAGGAATTTTAACGGATATAGAAAACGGGACACTCATCATTACCGATGAACACGAGGATATCCATAGCTTTGTGGAAACAACCCTCATTGAGCGGATTGGCGAACCCGGCAAGAAACTCCACACCGGGCGCAGCCGCAACGACCAGGTAGCGCTGGATATGAAGTTGTATACGCGGGATGAGATTATTGCCATCAATGATTTATTGAAAGAGCTTATGCTGGTAATCCATCGAATCATGGCAGAAAATATAGAAACCTATATGCCGGGCTTTACCCATTTGCAGAAAGCGCAGCCGGTGACACTGGCGCATCACTTTGGCGCCTATTTTGAAATGTTTCGCCGGGATCGCAGCCGTCTGCGGGACATATACGACCGGATGAATTACTGTCCGTTGGGAGCCGGAGCCCTCGCCGGGACTACGTATCCTTTAGACAGGGATTATACCTCCTCTCTGTTAAAATTTGACGGGCCTACTTTTAACAGTATGGATTCCGTGTCGGACCGGGACTATCTGATTGAACTTCTCAGCGCCATGTCTACGATCATGATGCACCTGAGCCGTTTTTGTGAGGAAATTATTTTGTGGAATTCCAATGAATACCGTTTTATTGAAATGGACGACTCTTATTCTACCGGTTCCAGTATTATGCCGCAGAAAAAAAATCCGGACATTGCCGAATTGGTCAGAGGAAAAACCGGGCGGGTATACGGCGCCCTGATTTCTCTTTTGACGACAATGAAAGGACTTCCTTTAGCATACAACAAGGATATGCAGGAGGACAAGGAACTGACCTTTGATGCTATCGATACCGTAAAGGGCTGTCTGGCTCTTTTTACCGGAATGCTCGACACTATGAAATTCCATACCGAGGTTATGGAGGACAGCGCTAAGCACGGCTTTACCAACGCTACGGATGCTGCCGATTATCTGGTAAACCACGGCGTCCCCTTCCGCGATGCCCACGGCATTATCGGACAACTGGTACTGCTTTGCCTTGAACGAAACCTTTCTCTGGACGAGCTCCCGCTGGAGGAGTATAAAAAACTCTCCCCTGTCTTCCAAGAAGATATTTACGAGGCGATTTCTATGAAAACCTGTGTAGAAAAGCGGAATACGATAGGGGCGCCGGGACCGGAAGCGATGAAGCAGATCCTTGCCGCAAATGAGAAATATTTAAAGGAATCATAAGCGATATCCTATGTTTTTTACAATAAAATCCACTCATTAACCCGGGCCATACACCCCGGCAGATGAGTGGATTTTTGCTTTTTAATCGTCAGGATTTAGGAAATTCTTTTCTGAACGGCGCCATAGCGTCGATTAACGGATGAAATTCGTCCGGATAACCGGCTCTCTCTCCGGAAACTCGATTCCCTTTTCTTTCCCCGCCTCGATACAGCTCAGCAGCCATGCCATATTATTTCCCAAAGTACGCATGGTCTGCATTCCTTCCTCGTCCAGTTTTACTTCCTCTGCGGTATTGCCATGTACCTGATTCCAATACTGGGAAGAAACTATCGGCATACCGTTTATGGTAAAATATTTATTCAACTGGTCAAAGGCTGCGGAAGCGCCGCCCCTCCGACAGCTTACCACCACGGCTCCCGGTTTGCCAACCATCTTAGCGCCGCCGGAATAAAAGGCGCGATCCAAAAAAGAAGTCAGGGCTCCTGATGCCGCCGCATAATGCACCGGCGAGCCAAAGACAAACCCATCTGCCTCCCCTGCTTTTTCTACAAATTCGTTTACGATATCCTTACGAAAACAAGCACCGGTACCGGCACAGACGCCACAGCCGATGCAGCCGGCAATCTCGCCGTTGCCAAGCCAGATAATTTCTGTCTGCACTCCGTTGTTTTCCAGCGCATCCGCAACCTCCCGGAGCGCTGTGTGAGTACAACCCTCCTTATGAGGACTTCCATTTACTAATATTACCTTCATACTTACCTCCATGTTATTCTATTATTTTTATAGTATATTTCTGCGTTCCCTGATTATGATACCACAAAATAGAATATGGCGGCAATCTTTTTCCTTATTTTATCTGTCCGCTTTCGTAAAGATAAGCCAGCAGCCCTTCACAGCCTTCTGCCACATCTTCATAGGTTTCATCAAAATTCCCTGTATACCACGGGTCGGCAATATCTCTCCCGTCGCTTCCAAAAGCAAGGAGCTTGTAAACCTTGCCCTCCGGATCCCCCTTCAGCATGCGGTTGAGATTGCGTATATTCCAGGTATCCATGCCGATGATGTAATCGTAATCGTCATAATCGCGAAAACTTATCTGTCGGGCCCTGTGGGGTTTCATCGGAATATTCATCTCCTTCATTTTCCGCACTGTCCCGCGGTGGGGCGGATTTCCTAATTCTTCTGTGCTGGTTGCCATGGAATCAATGGTAAACTGCTCTGCCAGGCCGCGCTTGTCCACCATGTCCTGTAATACGAACTCTGCCATGGGGGAACGACAAATATTGCCGTGGCAGACGAAAAGTATTTTTATCATATCTCTAAAACCCCTTTATTTTCTTTACTTTCAAGGTTTTTACCTTGTTTTGATATTTTCGATTTCAAGCATATTATCTTATCATTTCCGTCTTGAAAAGAATTTTTCAAGACTAGAGGCCCAAACTCGTAATATCATTTTACCACAAAACGAAGTTTCTTTCCATAATGACTTTCAGATTATAAAAGGGCAGCATGATCCAGGTATTGCTCAAACTTTTGTTTCTTAATCAGTATCGATTGCCATTTATGATAATAAAGTCTGATTCTGGGTGTTCATCTCCATCATCCGCATAAGATAATCAAATCAACAAGTTAAAAGAGTTTTAGTTTTTTAAAGGGATATTCTCCCGCTCCAAGAATATCCCTTTATAGACTTTTAAGGTATTTTAAGATCGTGTATCAGTTATTTTTAACAGCTTTACGAATTTTGTCACAGATTTTCTGTACTTCTGGTTTTTGACTTAATATGTCAATATCAATAGATTCACTATCATTGTGTTTATGGTGATCAAAACCGCCAATCCGTAATAAGTCGCTAATAAGCTTTTTACCCACATTATATCTTTCTGCAATCTCCGATTGCCATTCAGAGTTAGAACGGTAACTTTCCAAAATATCCTCTAAAATTTCTTTGTTTGTCATATTGTTTTTCTCCTTGTATTATAATGGGTTAATAATATTGGAGTCACAGCCGGTAACAGTGACATTTGTGTCGCAGTATAATTCTTCCAATTCGTCATTTTGAGTTACATCCAGCCCAGACAGAGTGTTGCCTCTGCAGGACAGGATTCTCAAATTTCCATTCCTGGTTACATCTAACTCAGATAAATTATTATCATCACAATATAATTCTTCCAATTCTGCATTGTTAGTCACATCCAGTTGCGACAAGTTTGTTTTGTTGCAACTCAAAATTTTCAATTTTGGATTTTTTCTAACATTCAATGTGGACAGGTTAATGTTGTAACAATATAATTCTTTTAATTCTGCATTGTTACTCACATCCAGCCCAGATAGTGTGTTGCCAGCACAGGACAGGATTGTCAACTTCTTGTTGTTGCTCACATCTAATGCGGACAGCTTGTTGTCGTAACAATATAATTCCTCCAGATTTACATTTCTACTCACATCCAACTCAGACAGACCGGTGTTGGGGCAATCAAGGAGGCGCAAATTTACATTCTTGGTTACATCTAACTCAGATAAATTATTGTTATCACAATCTAATATCACCAAATTGTCATTCTTGCTCACATCCAATGCGGATAGGCTGTTGTCGTAACAATATAGTTCTGTTAATTTTGCATTCTTACTCACATCCAGTTGCGATAAGCTGTTATTAAAGCAAGACAGAAACCATAAATTTATATTGTTACTCACATCCAATGCAAACAGGTTGTTATCGTAACAATATAATTTCTCTAGATTTACATTTTTACTCACATCCAATGCGGATAGGTTGTTGCCGTAACAATCCAATTCCGTCAGATTTACATTTCTACTCACATCCAATGCGGATAGGTTGCTTTCGCTACAATACAATTCCGTCAGATTACCATTCTTACTCACATCCAATGCGGATAGGTTGCTGAACTCACAAATTAATACCGCCAGATTTACATTCCTACTCACATCCAATGCGGATAGGTTGTTCATGCTGCAATTCAATTCCGTCAGATTACCATTCTTACTTACATCCAATGCGGACAGGTCGTTGCTGTAACAATTCAATACCGCCAGATTTGCATTCTTACTCACATCCAATGTGGATAGGTTGTTGTTGGAACATTCCAGATATTTCAAATTCACGCAGCCACTCACATCCAAATTACCGGATAAGTCTTTCTCATCCCAGCGGACTTCTGTCAACTTACCATTTTCCCATGTATACTCACTATCATCACTCATATCCTCGCTGACATTTGCCCCACGCTCCTTTTGTATGCGGATCAATTCTTTTAACGCTTTTACATCATCTGCATTTGCTCCCTCCGGCGCATTGTCAAGGTTAGGATCAATCACTGGCGGAGGTGTGGTCGTGTTTGTTGGTGCTGCTGTATTTGTCGGTGTTTTGTTCCCGTCCGGCGTTGGTGTTGTTTTACTTTGACCCGGCGTTGCGGTCGGCTTTTTCTTTTTATCCGTGTTCTTATTTTTTACGGTTACAGTACAGGTAAGCTTTTTCTTTCCAACGACAGCCCGTACTTTTGCCTTTCCTTTTTTCTTACCCTTAATAGATACGGCCACTTTTCCTTTTTTCTTTAAGGAAATGTACTTCTTCCCTGACAGAATTTTCCATTTTACTTTTTTCTTTGTGTTTTTTACCTTGAGTGTCTTTCTCTTTCCCTTTGTGACGGTCAATTTCTTGGCGCTTAAACTGACTTTCTTTGCCGCTGATACATTACTTGCAGGAATCATGCCAAACAACAGCGCAAAAGAGAGCAGACACGCAATCAGTTGTTTCTTTGTTCTCATTTTTATCCGTTCCTCCTTTTAATTTAGATATTTTTATCAAACAAAACAATTATAGCATATTGTGAATATATCCACAATGTTTATTTTCACAACATTCAAATATAATTTAATTAGAAAATCTTAGGGAGTTGGTAAACATGATCAGTTATGAGCCTTTATGGGCGACCATGAAACAAAAAGGTATTTCCCAATACTCCCTGCTAAAATCGGGGATAGACAACAAAACTCTGGATAGTTTGAAGAAAAACAAGAATATAACACTTTTGACTGTTGAAAAACTCTGTCAAATCATAGAATGTACGCCGAATGATATAGTAGAATTTAAGTAGACAAAATCACTGATTTATAAATGAATTTTGCCCTTTGGGGCAATTAAGGGGGTATTTCAAAAAGTGCATTGAAATACCCCTGTTTTCATATATTCATATTTATTGCCTGTAAATTCCCACTCTGCGAGTGCCTACGATAAAGAAATTGACAGGCTCATTTTTTCGAGTTTGGGTCTGTGTATTGTAACTTTATCAAAAATGGTAAAATCGTGGTAAATTTCTTTTACATTTTCCTTGAAGTTCTAATTTTCGAGGCTTTTCAGAGATTAGTCAGTGTCCTGCCGTGGCAGATGAATAGTATTTTTATCATTTTCCTATCACTCCTTATATGTATGTTCTCAAATCGTCCCATATTTTATATCTTTGTCCTATTACGTTTCAAATGTCCCTGACCTGATGGCATCCGCAAGCGCGAGGAACTTTTCAGATTTCATGATTGCCAACCCCTGCCCCTCGTCACCAAGAACAACAAGTTGATCACCCGGTGATATTTCAAAAAGTTTACGAGCCTTTGCCGGAATCACAACCTGTCCCTTATCGCCGACCGTTACAACGCCAAATAAATGTTTTCCTTTGGGCGGAAGTCCCAGGCCCAGATTTTCTTCCGGCTCATAATTGGCAAGATTGTCAAGAGATACCTCAAAAATCTCTGCAAGCATTTTACATTTGTCCAAATCCGGCACTGTTTCACCAGCTTCCCATTTTGCCACAGCCTGCCTCGTCACACCAACCTTTTCTGCTATTTCTTCCTGTGTAAACCCTTTCATCTTCCTCATTTGCAACAGATTATCCTGAAACATCTTTCTTCTCCTTTTTGATTCCCAGCACAGCCCATCTGAAAAACGGAATCCTCGAAATAATCTCATATAGTCCAAAGCTGAACACAAAACCGGCTGCAAGACTTAACAGATAACACACAGGCGCCGGCAATAAACCCGGCTTCGCAATCAACAAAGCAACCACTGAGATCCCAAGGTAATGAAAAACATAGAGGCCAAAACTTCGCCTGCTCATCCATTTTGTAAAACGATTGCCGCAGTCGCCAAACCGTGCCATTCCGGAAAGTACAGCCAGCGAACCCCCATATGCACATGCCGCATACAGAGGATTTCTGTTTACCGGCTCATCCGCATAATTGGCCCCGGTACTAAAATACAGTGCGGAAAAGATCACACAGGTCAAGACTCCTATCACGATCAACGGAACGGCATATCTTTTCAGTTTTTCCATCACTTCATCATTGGAAAATACATAATATCCAAGGATAAAGAAAACAAAGTAAAATGCGATTCTATACACCGATATAATTGGTATATTAAGAATCTGCGCAGCTCCCCAGATTAGAAAGTAAAATAACAAAATAAGGCAGACTGGCGTTTTTGCGCTTGCTCTTAAAAGTTTCCCTCTTTCAACCTTTTTCAGAAGAACAAGTATCATGCTATACAGCCAGAGAAGCTGGACAAACCAGAGAACCCCGATGCCGGAAGCAACCATAATCAGAAAAATTACCGGCTTTGGAACATGCGCCGCAGCAAGCTCCGTAAAACCGGTACCCAGCGACATGGACACATATCCCTGAATAAACTGAAAAGCAAAAAGCCCTATGGTTGACGGCACAAGAAGTTTTCTTGTTCGGCTCTTTATAAATTCCCTATCCGTGTGACGCTCCAGATATAATCGGGCACAAATTCCGGAAACAAGGAACAATACCGGCATAAACCACGGATATACCAAATACAGGAAAATATCATACGGCTGAACCAAAACGCTTGTGATCTTCCCAAGGCCACCCAATATCCCCTCGGCATTGTACATATAGAAAACGTGGTAGAGCACTACCGTCACTACCGTAATCCATCTGATATTGTCCAGATAGTATTTTCTCATAAACATTCCACCTTTGCAATTATTTTTAACATTATCATAAATGCAAAGGCAGCATATGTCCACCAAGCAAACCTGACATTTTCAGATGAATCGTGTTATGTTTCGTTGCGTTTATCAAAGCTGGAAACTCAACCATTGAATGAACAACTGCCTGTTGCTCCATTTGCAATTTCCTGCTCCGATTCATAGATTGCCTAATCTATGCGGTTTATCGTTGCAAATTTTTCATATCATTCACTGCTCAATTACAACCAAGGTCGCTATAACCGCTTTTCGTAATTTCCATCGCATAATATTACTGATACCACATAATTTTCATCCAAACCAGAGCAGTTTTGGACAAAATCATTTGCTGTCAGCACGAACATAAAATGTACTTCTGCCTATTCCTTTCCTAATGATAAAGCCTTCTTCCGTAAGCTTCTTCAGGGCTGCAAGAGTTGATGACCTTCCTATGCTGGGACAATGGGAAACAACCTCTGCACCAGTAAATTTACCAATTTTCTCTTTCGTATATTTTTTGACAATATCATACGCCGTGCTGCCAGCACCACTTTTCGACATTAATCCTACACGTTCCTCAAACTCCGTATAACAGGCCAGGATTACCTGTAGCATATATCTGATAAATGGCGTTGGATCGTTTTCTTCTTCATGCCATCCTGCATCAGCTTTTTCAAGCGCGTTGTAATAACAATCTTTCGTTTTCTCTATCTGTTTTTCAATACTAATATATTTACCCACACTGTATCCGCTCTTATACAGGAGAAGCAATGTAAGCAATCTGCTCATTCTTCCATTGCCATCATGCAATACCACATTGGGACTCACAAAGAAATCTATAATTGATTTCCACTTTTTGAGTACGTTCTTTTCCGGTTCCCTCTGCCTGATACACATAGATACTGTCAATCAGTTCAACCAGCATAGAACGGTTTAACTCTGTTACATTTTCATACTTGCGTATGGTTTCTAAAAATTGGTTGGTATTTTTTGTCTTATAATCCTCGGCTTCGATTTTCTCTTTTAATACCTTGCGTCTTTCTTCAAGCTCTCTCTGCTCATTTTCATAGGATACAGACATTTTCTCAAAACGTCCATCAGAAATCTTTCCTGCTACATTCTGCTCAAACAGTTTCATTATGATACTGTCAATTTCAGCAATACGCTTTTCTGCCAGTTCCAATTCCTGTTTAAACTGTTTGATTTTTTTACCGCCGCCAGATTCACTCAACGCCCTCATTTCTTCAATGAACTGGTCGCCTAATGTTTCCATGTTCTTGATATGCTTCTGAATGTCGTCCATGACAATCTTCACCAATGCGTCATAGGAAATCGCATGAGTTGTACAGAGATTGCTGTTTCTGGCGTATGTCCTGCAACGGAATCTCGGCTCTCTTCCGTTTGGATTGGAGAACGCCATATTGCGTCCACAGTCCGGGCATTTTACAAGCCCCACAAACATATTTGGTCGTCCAGTCTTATTTGGTCTTTTCTTTACACTGATGAATTTCTGTACCAGTTCAAAGGTTTCTTCATCAATGATAGCTTCATGGGTGTTTTTTACAACAATCCAATCTTCCTTAGGAACCGCTACCAGTTTTCTGTTCTTGAATGATTTTGTCTGTGTCTTGTGCGATACCATATGACCGAGATACACTTGATTTTCCAAAATCATCTTAACATTTTTTCCAACCCAGTCGGTAGGGAATCGGAACCCTGTGCTTGTTTCCAGCGTGCCATTCTTCATTGCTCTGTAGGCTCTCGGAATCAAAATCTTTTCTTCACACAATGTTCTTGCTATCTGATGAACACTGTTTCCCTGTTTCGACATTTCAAAAATACGCTTGACGATAGGCGCTGTTTCCGGGTCTATCAGTAGTTTACGCTTATTGTTCGGGTCAACCCTATAACCATACGGAGCGAATGAACCGCAGAACCCGCCACTTAAAGCAGTTGTTTTCTTGACGCTTCGGATTTTCTTTGAGGTATCACGTGCATAATACTCATTCATAATAGATTTGAATGGCATCATCTCGTTATCCTCATATCTTGTGTCAACATCATCATTCAGTGCGATAAAGAGAATGTCATTGTTCGGGAAGATTTCTTCCACGTAATACATGAACATGGCATTGTTGCGACCGAACCTTGACATATCCTTTACCATGATTCCACTAGGCTGTGTATCTTCCATAGCGTCCTCAATCATGCGGTTTAAATCCGGTCTGTTGAAAGCTGACGTTAGATAACGATACTTTTGAAAACACCAGAAAATCAAGGTTTTTCGAGCGATGGACAAGCAGGGTATTGTACTAAAAACTGAATACGACGCAAAAGCGGCGTTTCCCACTCCCTACATGGGAGAACAGGAACGCCGCTTTTTTCATGCCCTTTGTTACGCAGTAGGGGCA
>CANQYY010000010.1 GCA_947628225.1 uncultured Lachnospiraceae bacterium | reverse complement strand
AAAAAGCGGGTGATGGGAATCGAACCCACGTATCCAGCTTGGAAGGCTGGTGTTCTACCATTGAACTACACCCGCATGTTATAAATAACGTACTATTAAATTTCCAGACGGTGTTCATTATAGCAACACCCTCTGGAAATGTCAAGAAATTTTTGCCTGTCAGGGAAAGAGCTCCCCCGCATCACCGGTAATACTGCGCCTGTGCCACCCACATCCGGTAATAGAGGCCGTCCGTTTCCTGAAGGAGCTTGTCATGGCTGCCCTCCTGCACGATTTTTCCCCCGTCTAATACCAGGATCCGGTCGCAGAAACGGCAACTGGACATCCTGTGGGAAATATAGATTGCCGTCTTTTCCTCCACCAGCCTGTCAAAGCTGCGGTAGACTTCATATTCGGAAACCGGATCCAGCGCCGAGGTGGGCTCGTCCAGAATTACCAGCGGCGCATCCTTATAGAAGGCTCTGGCAATCGCAATTTTCTGCGCCTCTCCGCCGGATATCTCTATGCCGTCCCCCTCGGACTGGAATAACTGCGTATGGATTCCCTTTTCCAACTCCTCCATGCGCCCGCCAAAGCCCGCCTTGCCGAGGCACTCCCTCACTCTCTCCTCCCTGTAATCCTCCGATGCCGCCACATTTTCCGCAATCGTATGGGAAAAGAGTTTAAAGTCCTGGAACACCATGGAGAAAAGACTCATATATTCGTCGTAATCATAATACCGTATATCAATCCCATTTAACAAAATTTCCCCCTCTGTCGGGTCGTACAGGCGGCACAGGAGCTTGATCAGGGTGGTTTTCCCGGCGCCATTCGGTCCCACTAACGCCATTTTCCCGCCCACTCTGAGTTTAAAGGATACGTGATCAAGCACCGGCTTTTCTCCATTGGGATAAGAAAAGGACACGTTCCTGAACTCAAATTCATACTCTCCGTCGTCCCTCTTTTCCACCGGAAGGGTGCCGTCGTATTTCCGGTTTTTGATTTCCATGAAATCCACAAAATGGGACATGTAACCGCAGGATATTTGGAGGGATACACAGGTATTCACAATATCTCCCAGCGAGGCGCCAAACTTCGTAAAGGCGCTGACATACCTCATCACATTTCCCACTGTAACAATGCCTAAAAGGGCTTTCATTCCCACATAGAGATAGCAGGCAATGGAAAAAACAGCGACGGAAAAAGTATTCAGCGCCACCGGCTTTTCCATCCGACGGAGCACGGAACGCTCCGTCTGCAGCATTTCTCTTTCTCTGTCCCGGTAATTATCCACATAGGGAATATCCAGCCGCATCATGCGGATATCCTTCCCCTGCTTATACTCAAGAATCGGTGTCATAAAATAGCCGAGCACGCTATTTGCCTTTACATTGATTTCAAAACTGCTCCGCTCCAGCTCCCCGCATTTTTTATTGCACAGATAGCCCGCCAGCATCTGCAGCGCCAGTACCGCCGCGATTGCAAACGCCCCTGCCGGCGAATTAAAAAGAAGGCCCCCTCCTTTCCCCGCCTGCGGTACAAAGACAGGAAGGATTACCGCCAGGGAATACGCCATATTGACCAGGGTCGCCGTCATTTTTTCCAGGGTATCGCAGAATTCGCCCACTCCGCGGCTCTGTATTCCCTCCTTTGCCCTCGTAATATGCTCCATCGTTTCTTTTTTTTCCAGAAGCTCATAATCCAGCGTCATGGCTTTAAGGGCAATCTCACTGAAAATCCTCTCATTCAGATTATACTTCCGTACATTGACAAACTTCTGCAGCGCATGGTACAAAAGGGTCAGCCCGGCGTTTACGCATACCATCCACAGCGCCAGAGTAAATATTGTTTCATATCCGCCCCCCGCCGCAAGTCCGTCCAAAATACGGCTGCTGAATATAATATTGACAAAAAAAATGGCGGAATTTATCATCTGGCTTATTATAATCAACGGCAAAAGGCTCGGATAGATCCGGTGGATAAACCGGAGGACAACAAATACGGTACGCCTGTTCTTCATCCCTCTGCCACCTCCTCCCTGTAATACTGCTTCTGCACCTCAAACAGATTGGCATAACTTCCCTGTTTTTTCAAAAGTTCCTCATGGGATCCCCTTTCGATGACTTTCCCCTTTTCCAAAAATAGAATTTCATCGCAGAATTTCGTACTCGCCAGCCGGTGGGAAATAAAGATAGACGTTTTCCCCGCCGTCATCTTATTATAATCCTGATACAGATTGCTCTCCGCCAGCGGATCCAGCGCCGAAGTGGGTTCGTCCAGAATCAGCAGCCTTCCGTTTTTGTAGAGCGCTCTGGCAACCAGAAGTTTCTGCCTCTCGCCGCCGGAAAAATTTACTCCGCTTTTTTCTATTTTCTGGGAGATGTAGCTGTCCTCCCGATCCGGCAGAGCGGAAATTTTTTCCCACAGCCCCGCCCGCTTTAGGCAGAGCCGGATTCTCTCCCTGTCCATCTCTTCTTTTTCGCCCCCGGCTATATTTTCCGCCACGGTAAGGGCGGAAATAAAACCATCCTGAAAGACCGCTGATATTCCCTGCCGGTAGGTGTCGATGTTGTACCGGCTGGTAGGGATCCCGTTAATTTTTACCTCCCCCTCTGTCGGCAGATAAAAGCCGGACAGCAGCTTGACGATAGTCGTCTTTCCGGCGCCGTTATTTCCCACCAGCGCAATTTTCTGCCCCGGCTCAATACGAAAGCTCAGATGGGATAAAATTTCTTCTCCCTCCTCGTAAGCAAAGCTCACATCGCAAAATTCGACGGAGAGCGGCGACGCAGTATCCAGTTCCTCTCCCTCCCCGTGAAGGAATACGTCCTCTTCCTCCATGACGTCATAGTAATCTCCCGTTTCCAGACTCGTCTTCATCAGTCCTGAGATTTGGAACAATAGGGTGGACAGCCAGGAGGAAAAGCCGCCCACAATCCCCACATAAAAGGTAAACTCCGCCACAGTGATCCCGCCCTGTATCACATCGGCGATGAGAAGGGAATACATCATTATATCCCTGGCAATGCCAAACACAGTGTCGGACAGGGTGGGCAAATACCAGTGAAGCTCCGCCCGCCCATACCACCGCAGCAATTTTTTATTGTACTTCCGGAACATGGAATGGAACCATTTTTCCATATGATAAATGCGGACGTCCTTCCCATATTCCGGCTCTCTTGCCTCATACGTCATATTCATCAGCACCCGGCTTGCCGAGTCCCGTTCCTCCGTATTCGTGTGGGCATAGCGCACCGCATGAAGATGGAGAAGAAAACTAATCACACTCATTACCGCCATAATCAGAAGCACCCGGACATCCACCGTCACCACAATGGCTCCATAGGATATAAGCCCCACGGAATAGCACACCAGCCCAAACGCATTGTCAATCACTCCCTGTATCCCCAGTGTATTTCCGTTTATCCCATTCATCCCCTTGAGCATTTTATTCTGCTTTCCGACCGGCTCGACGTTGCAGTAGTCCATCGTCATATTCTTTTTCAGTAATTCCGGCCAGAATTTTTCCACTCGTATTCCGGTTCCCCGGATATGAATTCGTCCCTCCAGTAAATTGGCTCCGATCCTCACGCCCACATCTGCGAGCAGAAGAAGTGTGATTCCCGCCATATAGCGTCCGATGTTTTTTTCCATGATCAGCGCAATCGCCATGGCCGGTATGGCGCTTTCAATAAAAGGAAGCGCTACTACAAACACTGCCCGCAGCGGCATCTGCCATTTCATACAGGGCGCATACCGGAACAGCTCCCGGTACACCCGGATTATATATTTCATGCTCCACCTCATTTCTCTAAAATAACCTTCTCGATCTGCCACTATTCTAGCCTATCCCTCTTCCCAAAAAGAAAACGTGCACGAACCGTCAAAATTCGTACACGAAATGTCCCTCTCCCCTCCCGAGCCGACCGTATTATTTATAACGGGAGCATAATCTCCGTGGCAAATACACCCGGCTCATTTTTCCGGTTAATAAAGCCGTGATATTTTCCCACGATCCAGTCAATCCGACGCAGGCCATGGCCGTGATTCCCCCATTTTTTACTGATAAGCTCCCGGCTTAAGAGGCGTTTTTTCTGATTGGTGGAATTGGACACGGAAATATAGAGCTGCTCCTTAAAAACGCCGATATAAATCCGCAAAAACCGTTTTTCCTTCTCCGGTACTTTCTCGCAGGATTCCACCCCGTTGTCAATCAGGTTTCCCAGAAGAACACATAAATCAATATCCTTTACCGCCAGCGTTTCCGGCACTTTTGCCTTGCAATGAATGGCGATGTCCCGACCGGATGCCGCCGACAGCTTGCTGCTCAAAATAGCGTCCACGCTGATATTGCCGGTGCGGATGGCAATATCAATCGCATCCAGATCCTTCTCCAGCCTGCCCAGATAATCCTTCAGCTCCTCAATCTGGTTCAGCGCCAGATGGGCTTTGATTTTCTGCATATGATTGTGGTAGTCGTGGCGCCACTCCCGCATCGTCCGGTAAATACTCTGAATTTCCTCTCTCTGGGTACGGAGAATTTTGTCCTGATACTCCCACATCCTCTTCTCGTGGCAGCGTTTTACCACAAGGGCGGTGACCGCCGCTGCCAAAACAACGGCAATCAATATGAAGGC
This sequence comes from uncultured Lachnospiraceae bacterium, assembly GCA_947628225.1. Classification (GTDB taxonomy): domain Bacteria; phylum Bacillota; class Clostridia; order Lachnospirales; family Lachnospiraceae; genus Eubacterium_F. The sequence goes on along the minus strand of CANQYY010000010.1, from coordinate 88,106 downwards.
CAATTCTCTGCCCATCTACTCCCATCCTTTCCGGTAATATGAAATAAATGCCTCATTTACTCTCCGATACTGTCCCCTGCTGACGGGGAGTGTTTCACCATTATCCAGCACACACTCTGTTCTTCCCACCTTTGCCACCCGTCCCAGATTGACCAGGGCGCCCCGTCTTACCATAACAAACCCATTTTCCTCAAATTCCCGCTGATATTCTCCAAAACCGGCTTTCCACCGGAGTACCTTCTCTCCATAGTGGAGCTCCACATAATGCCCCTGCGCTTCCAGATACCAGATGTCCCGGTATGGGATTTTGAGTATCTCTTCCTGGCGCTCCAGAATAAACCACGCTTCGGTTTCTTCCGACTGCTCCTTCTCTATCCGGCATAAGATCCGGTAAAACTCTTTTTCGTCCACCGGCTTCATCAGATACCGCATGGCGCCCACCTCGTAGCCCTCCAACGCATAATCCAACAGGCCTGTCAAAAATAGAATCACGGCCCGTTTATCTCTCCTGCGAAGTTCTCTGGCTAACTCCACGCCGTTCATCTTTTTCATCTGAATATCCAGTATATAAATAGAGAAAGGGAAGTCCCCATCAAAGGAATAAAGAAGCTGCTCCGCGCTGTCGTAGCACTCTATCCGGCAGTCGTGGTTTTCCCTGTCCGCCCAGTTCCGGACAAGGGAGGCAATATAAGCCTGTTCTGTCTTATCATCTTCACATATTGCGAACTGAATCGCACGCTGCATGCTCTCTCCTCCCTCATCCATATTAAAAGGGGTGCGCCTCTGCACAACCCTTTTTCATGCTGGTAACCGGAATCGAACCGGTACGGGTGTCACCACCCACAGGATTTTAAGTCCTGGGCGTCTGCCAGTTCCGCCACACCAGCATTGTATTGTATACAACACGACTAATTATAGCAGAAAACCAAAAAAGTGCAAGACCTTTTTCCTCTATAAGCAGCCCTGTCCGCCTGATAAAACTACCACAGGGAAACGCTTTTCCACAGCACCGCGCCGTCCGGCTTTATGGGAACGGTAATCGTCCCATTCTCAACCTGCCTCATTTGGGAAGCAATGCTAAATCCGTTCTGGCTGCTTTCCATCATACAAGCCATATATTCGCCATCTTTCATTCCCAAACGCCATACGTCCACGACAGCCTCCCTCTCCTCGCCGCCGGACTGAATCAGGATAAAAATCTTATCCTGGCTGTCAAAACGTCCGTAACCAATCAAATTATATTGATTCAGAAGATATATCAGGCTGCCGGTTTTTAATGCCGGATAATCCTTATGAATCCGTATCATTTCTTTGTGAAAGGCAATCATTTGGGTATTTTCATTTCCCCAGGGATATGTACGCCGGTTATCCGGGTCCGTCCAGCCGCACACTCCCGCCTCATCCCCGTAATATACCGTAGGGGCGCCGATCCATGTCATCTGAATCACTACTGCCAGACGCATAATTGCTTCATTTACTCCCATGCCTGCCGCCGCCGGTCCGGAAAAAGCAGTCCGCCCTACCATGCGGTTTGTGCGGGTAAGGAAACGAGAATGGTCGTGGTTCGATAACTCATTCATTGCCACCTGCGCCGCCGGCATGTAAAACCTTACATTAAAATCCCTCATCGCCCGCAGGAAGGAATCGCCATTCCCGAGAGCATCCTGATGATATACGTCGCTGTGCTTTTCCATTCCCGTCAAAAACCAGCTAATCGGTTCCATGAAGGCGTCATAATTCATTACCGTATCCCATTGGTCGCCTTCCAGCCAAGAGGAAGGGTCCCCGTAATGTTCCGCTAAAATGATGGCATCCGGCTTTGCTTTTTTTACCCTGTTCCGGAAATCTCTCCAGAATTTGTGGTTAAATTCCGGCGAGTGACCGAGGTCTGCCGCCACATCCAGACGCCATCCGTCAATATTGTAGGGCGGTTTTACCCATTTCTCCGCCACAGATAAAATATACTCATATAATTTTTCGGAGCCTTCATAATTCAATTTTGGCAGCGTATCGTTTCCCCACCATGCGTCATAGTGGGTATTATTCGGCCAGCTTCCGTCGGGATAAAAATGGAAAAAGTCGTGATACGGACTGTCTTCCTCTACAAAAGCCCCTTTTTCATAGGAGGCATCCTTGTCATAAATTCTTTCCCGATCCAGCCATTTATTAAAGGAGCCGCAATGATTAAACACGCCGTCCAGAATAATCTTCATCCCCCGTCTGTGAACCTCCTCTACAAACCGGACGAAAAATTCATTACTGGCTTCCAGATTTTTTTTATTCACAACCCGCTGGATATATTGCGTTGCATGGGAGTTATCCATATCGCCCTCCGCAAGAGGCTCCCCTCCGTCTTCCACAATCACGCCGTAATGAGGGTCAATGTAATCATAATCCTGCGTATCATATTTATGGTTTGAGGGAGAAACAAAAATCGGGTTCAGGTACAAAACTTCAATCCCCAGCTCCTGCAGATAATCCAGTTTCCTCAAAATTCCTTTGAGGTCGCCGCCATAAAATTCCCGCACCCCCATAGCAGCCGGCATTTTCCCCCAGTCTTTTACCCGGGTCACATGCTCCCCGATATAGGTGTACTCATCATCCACCACATCATTCGCTTTATCCCCGTTATAAAAACGGTCCACGAAAATCTGGTACATAACGGCGCCCTTTGCCCAGTCGGGAGTAGAAAATCCGGGAAATACACGGAAGTTAAAGTACGGGTTAATGTCCGGACATACTCCTTCTCTATTATAATAAAGCGTTTCCGCGCCTTTCCTGATTTCAAAATAATACCATATTTTATGATCCTGCAACGGTATTCCGGCAGAATACATATCAAATCTGCTGTCCGTTTCCGTTTGCTCTTTTTCCATCGGATACGCAACACCATCTGCTATAACCGTTACGGATTCCAAATCATCCCTCGCCGCCCGGCAGCGTACGGTCAATGTGTCAAATTTCTCCGGTTCCACCGGCATAATAAAATTTGCTGTCTGGTCACTGAATATAGCCTCTTTATTAATATTTGATTCTGTCATCCATAACCTCCATCTGTATTCTTCCCTTTGTATTTTATGCCCTGAAAAAGTCAAAAGGACAGCTTTACAACGCTGTCCTTTTGGGAGAAGGTATTTTTGTTACTTATGGGGTGTAGCAAAAACTATATAATGTATTGGGGTTTACGAGTATTACTATACCATCATCCCGCAAAACAGTGTGCACAAACTTTGATTTTTTTCATAATTTCTTTTGTGTATATTGCCCAATCATTTTCTCCCATATGGACTTTTGCACAATTCACTATTCTTTTTCGGAAATTATCTGGGCATTTTGCTCAAACAACGCCTCAAACTCTTCCTGCCCGATTCTTTCCTTCTCCAACAATAATTCGGATAATTTATATAAAATGTCCCTGTTTTCCTTTAACAGACTGGTTGCCTTCTCATGGCAGGAATCAATGATTTTCTTTACTTCCCGGTCAATGATCTCAGCTGTTCCCTCGCTGAAGTTTTTCTTTTGGCCCAGTTCCCGTCCGATAAATACCTCATCGTCCGATGTACTGTAATTGATCATGCCAAGCTCGTCTGAAAAACCATATTTTGTTACCATATCTCTGGCAATTTCCGTCGCCTGACGAATATCCTGCGAGGCTCCGGTTGTCACATCATCAAAAATAAGTTTCTCGGCAATCCTCCCTCCCAGACTGACAGTAATATTTTGCAGCATTTTCCCCTTTGTCAGATACATTTCATCCTTTTCCGGCAGCGGCATGGTATATCCTCCCGCGCCGTGGCCGGTAGGGATAATCGATACGGTATAGACCGGCCCCACATCCGGCAAAAGGTGGAATAAAATAGCATGGCCTGCTTCGTGGAATGCCGCAATCTTTCTGTCCTTCTCGGAAATAACCTTACTTTTTTTCTCTCCGCCGATGCCTACCTTGATAAAGGATTTCTTTATGTCCTCCTCTATAATGTAAGAACGGTTTTCCCTCGCGGCGCAGATGGCCGATTCGTTCAGAAGGTTTTCCAGATCCGCGCCGGCAAACCCGGCGGTGGTTCTGGCGACATCCTCCAATTTAACGTCCTCCGCCAACGGCTTATTTTTCGCATGCACCTTTAATATTTCTTCTCTGCCGTGAACATCCGGCAGCCCTACATGAATCCTCCGGTCAAACCGTCCCGGGCGCAAAATTGCCGGGTCTAAGATGTCCACGCGGTTCGTAGCCGACATAACAATGATTCCCTCGTTAATGCCAAAACCATCCATTTCCACCAGCAGCTGGTTCAGAGTCTGCTCTCTCTCGTCATGTCCGCCGCCAAGTCCGCTTCCACGGCGTCTTGCCACGGCGTCGATTTCGTCGATAAATACAATACACGGGGCATTTTTCTTCGCCTCCGCAAATAGATCGCGGACACGGGAAGCGCCGACGCCTACAAACATTTCCACAAAATCAGATCCCGATATGCTAAAGAACGGAACTCCCGCCTCTCCTGCCACCGCCTTGGCAAGCAGGGTCTTACCGGTTCCCGGCGGGCCTACCATAATAACGCCTTTCGGAATTCTGGCGCCCAGCCTGGTATATTTTTGCGGCGCCGACAAAAAGTCTACAATTTCCTCCAGCTGCTCCTTTTCCTCGAACAGCCCCGCCACGTCCGCAAAGGTCTTGACCTTTTCATCCGGCGCCGTCATTCTGGCGCGGCTTTTGCCAAAGTTCATCATTTTGGCATTGCCGCCGCCTCCGCCGCCTGCCTGGCTGGTCATCGTGCTGAACAGTAAAAATATCAGGAAGAATCCAAGCACATAGGGCAGCCACTCCAGATACCACGGCGTCCTCTCCACATCAATAACCTTTACGGACGAGAAATCTGCCGTATCCAGATAGGTTAATACAGTATTTACATCCGGGGCATAGAAGCTCTTCGTCTTATTATCCGACAAAGTGGCAACGATTTCACCTGTCGGCACCTCCGGATTCTGTCTTACAGTCACGGAACTTACTTTTTTATCTGTCATGTCCTTCTTAAACTGGAAATAGGAATAATTATCCTGATTCAAGCCGGCAAACAGGCCGTTAGAAAAAACGGCGATAAGAATGACCGCTGCCAATATGAAAAAAAAGCCATATCCTTTAAAGCCCTTCATTTCAAATTAATCCTCCTTTATTTTAAGTTCCCCTATATAAGGTAAATTGCGGTATCTCTGGGCATAATCGAGCCCATAGCCCACCACAAATAAATCCTCTATCGTAAATCCGGTATAAGCAGCTTCCACCTCTGTTACCCGGCATTGCGGTTTTTCCAGCAGGGTACAGATTTTCAGGCTTGCCGGATTCCTCTTTTGAAGCATATGCGCCAGATAGGAAAGAGTCCTGCCGCTGTCTACAATATCCTCGACGAGAAGAACCTCTTTCCCTTCAATATTCATTGTCAAATCCTGATTAATCGTAATACAGCCGGAACTGGTAAGTCCGTCGCCATAGCTGGATACACTCATAAAATCCATCGTAGTCGGTACCTTAATATATTTTGCCAGTTCACAGGTAAAAAATACACTTCCTTTGAGAATGCAGATCATATGTAGCTTTTTTCCCTCATAATCGCGGTTAATCTGTTCTGCTATCTCCCTCACACGTTTTGCCACGCTTTCCTCATCGATTAACACTCGGACTTCTTCCTTCATTGCCGTATCCTTTCTTTGGTCACAACCAAAACTCTTTTTGTGTTTTCTGTTATTTTATACTCCGCGCTGATGCGTCCCGGTATGGCCCAGAGCACATGGGAACCATCTGCCAGAACCAGCTGGCTTTCCCGCTCCCGGTACGGAATTTTCCGATCTATGTAGTACCGGTTCAGTTTCTTTGTCCTGCCCTCTTCCTCCAGCGCAAAGAAATCATCCCGTTCAGGATTGCGAAGTACTAAATCCCTGTTTATCTTATCATAATCAAACCATTTCGTATAGTCTTTTTGAGGAATTTCAACAGGTAAATTCTCTCTTTCTTCTACCCGCAGGGAAATGCGATAAGAAATATTGCTACGATTCACTATATGCTGCGAGGGTACCCTGCATTCAATATATACCCCTTTCTCTTTTTCCGTCATTTCCTCCCGGAAAAAACAGACGGTATCCCCATTTTTTACGGCGAAAGTATTCCGGGGCAGGGAAATCATTTTCCCGGAGTTTTTTCCCATAAGCTCCCTCGCCATTTCATAATGACACTCTCTGATGTCCTTAGCTCCCGGCAGCAGCTTTTCATAAATGCGCCGCAGCACCTCTCCCTGTATTACCTCATCCGTATTGCAAAAGGAGGACGCGGACAGATACAGTTTCCTCCCTTCGCTCCGTACCAGCTTCTCATACTCTTTTTCCCCCTCCTTTTCTATATGCCTCTGCCAGCCGGCAAGTTTCTCCGCCGCCCGGACAATATGCTTCGGCGCCTGAGAATTTATTTCCCGCGTTACAAAGGGGAGCAGCCCGTTTCGTATTTTATTTCTGGTATATGCCATACTGTCATTGGTGGAATCCTGACAATACCCGCATTTTTTTTCTTTCAGCCAGTCTTCAATTTCCTCTTTTTCAGCAAACAGCAGAGGACGGATAATAAATCCTCTCTTCACCGGAATCCCGGTAAGGCCTCTTGCGCCGCTGCCCCGGAACAGGTGGAATAAGACAGTTTCTGCCAGATCCCCCTGATGATGGGCGAGGGCAATCCGGTCCGCCCCCGTTTTTTCCCGATACTCCTCCAACGCCTCGTAGCGGGCTCTCCTCCCTGCTTCTTCCAACGTCAGCCCTTCTTTTTCGGCTAATTCGGGAACATCCTTTTGGACAAGCGAAAAAGGCAGCCCCAGACGGCCCGCCATATGTTCCACAAACGCGGCATCCCGATCCGCTTCTTCGCCCCGTATGCCGTGATGGACATGCAAAACCGACAGGGATAACTGATACTCCGTTTTCAATTCCGATAAAAGCTGTAACAGGCAGACAGAATCCGCGCCGCCGGATACGCCGATGACAATGCTGTCGCCCCGGGAAAATAAATGATGCTTTTCGTTAAACGCTTTCAGACGCTCTTTCACACTTTTCACTCTTTCTCATTGGTCCCGGGAATCGCTTCCCGGTGTCGCCCCGTTTTTTCTTTTATTTTTATATTACTGATTTTTCCGGTATTCGTCAATTTTTATTCCAAATTCCCGCCACTAAAACACTCATGTCGTCCGTCACCTCTCTGGCGCTCCTTGCCAGCGCGTTCATTAAAATCTGATTCGCCATGTCATTAGGATTCTGGCAGGGAAGGTTTTCAATCAGTTCTTCCAGAGAATCCTTTTTCTCTGCTCCCTTTTCCATATTCCCGTAAAATCCGTCAATTACGCCATCGGAAACCATAATGATCATATCCCCGTCCCCGACTTTTTCTTCCGCCACATCACTTTCCGCCTCCATATCAACCCCGACGGGAAGCGCTTCCGAAAGGACGGTGTCTACCCGGTCTTTCCGGCGGATAAAGGTGGCGGCAGCTCCGTTTTTCATTATTTCGCATTTCCCGGTATGTAAATCTACTGACACCATATCCAGCGTCGTAAAGGCTTTTCCCTCATAATTCATAACGAAGAGCGTATTAAGTAACCGCAAGGCAGATTTTTTTTCAAAACCAGCCTCCATTAAATGCTCCAGCGCCTCGATAAGGTTCCCGCTGCTGCGGTATGCCGCCTCCCCGCTTCCCATTCCGTCTGCCAGCACCATAAGCAGTTCTCCGTTCTGAAGCTCTAAAAAGGAATAATTATCTCCGGAAACGGCTTCCCCGGCTTTCGCCACCCTTGCCAGCCCCGTCAACGCTTTATACCGGGTATCTTCCTGAAAATACATGGTATCCTCTTCCGCCGAAAGAACATTCCTGGTTTCCCGGCGGGGGCACATGGGAACTCCTGCCGCCTCGGTCAACGCCCGGGAAATATCTGTTTTTGTCAGGCATTGATTTCCCTTACAGCACCCGGTAAATACTACCTCCAGCCGTTCTTTCCTTTTTTTTGCCCACAGCTTTTTTACGTGAACGCCTGCTTTTTTTAACTCATCCAGCAGATTTTTCTTGTATTCTGACGGCACCTCTCCATACTCTTCCAGATCTAAGGTAAAGGATTTCAGCGCCCCCGCCACCTCCATCATCTGCCTTGCCATAACCTCTCTGTTTTCTGCCAGCCGATTGCGCCAGCCCAGATTCATTTTTGCCACTGCCATTTTCTCCTCCGCTTTTTCTACATAGGCATCCAGATGGACGCAGCGCCTCCCAAAATCCGGACTTATTTTTTCCACCGACACACTTCCATCCCGTCCCGCCTGCCATAAAATATTGTGGATATTCAGATTGGTTTCCTCATAATGCCTGTCCCAGCAAAAATTACAGTTAATACATTTTCCGCATATTTTTTCCGATAATTCTTCAAATATATTTTCTACATCTGTAGATGATATTTCGCCCTTTTTCCCGGTTCCCCCCTCAAAGCTTTTTGACAGACGCCGGAACGCATTGGCAAAATCCTCTATTTTTTCATTGGCGAGAATCCGGATATCCTCTCTGGCAAAGGGATTCTCTTTTTCCCTTCCCTCATCTTTTTCCGCCATCCGCGCAATGCGGGCGGGCAGGGCAAGGAAAATAATAACCGCCGACATCATCCCCCGCAGCTCTATGATTCCCATAATTTCATTTTGCGCCGCATATACCAGAATGCACCCCGTGAGAAAAAAGGCGATACTGCTTAAAATTCTCCCCGCTTTCCGGAAAGTTCCCACGCTGACTCCCAGCAGGCAGTAAATTCCTATCATTATCATGCCATTGCCGGACAGGGCGGATAATACGCCACCCGCCGCTCCGGCTAACGTCCCCGTCGCCGCTCCGTACCGGTAACCCATAAAAAGCACTAACAGGTAAGCAAGGCTCGCCACCACCGAAAACAGGTTGTCCACTGCCCGGGGAATCCCGTATAGCGCGGTAGCCGCTAAAATAAGTATGCTGATCAGCTCTTCATTTTTCAGCATCTTGTCCCACTCTTCATATAAAAGAAAACGGATTCCCCACTGGTAAATCCCCGCCAGCGCCAGTATGGCAATGCTTTCCAGACTGCAAAGCCAGAAATTTTCCCAGGAGTTTACAGAAATAATACTGTTTACCGTTCCCAGAAGTAAATTCAGCCCACCGCAGAGAAGGGCAATAAAAAGAGCCTTTGACTCTCCCTTTTTCGCCTTTGCCCGTATCGAATCGGTCATTAAAACCAGGGAAAATAAAAGCATATATTTTAGCAGCCGGATACCGCTCACACTGGTCATCATTCCCAGCATAACGGCTATTGCTGTTCGCTTTTTCCCGTTTTTGCAGGCGCACATCGCCGCAAAAAAAGCAACGCCAAAGGGATTGATGGTAAACAGCCATACCCTGCCAAAAAGGAATCCCATGCCCGCCAGTAAAAGAAATCGTTTATCTTTCAACGCCTTCTGCCTCCCGTCTTATATGCCATCTCCTAACATAAGTTAGAGATATAGTATAGACAACCGGGCAGGAATATTTTGTCAAAATTGCGCCCAAAGGCAAAAAACTTTTCGACATTTTTTATTTCCCATACCAAGAAAACGGACGAACGCGCTGTCTGCGTGTTCGTCCGTTCTATCAAAAGGAGTCGTTTTGATTAAGAAAATGTCGTTATTCACTGTCTGCTGCTTTAAAAATAATCTCATTCTTGTATACAAGTCCAAATTTCTCCCTTGCAATATCCTCGATGTATTTATCTGTTTTCATATATTTTTCTTTATCTTTTATTTCCTGCTGTTCTTTTTGCAGGCTCTTCTTTTTTTCTTCCAACTGGCTCTGCTCTGTCGCCAGCTTCTGGCAGTTTTCTCTCAGCCCATAACCCTGAACTGCCAGAGTGCCAAGAAAAATGCCGACAACAAACATTACCAGATATAAGCCTGTCCGGCGTTTTTTTCTCCTTTTTCCCCTCATGGGCCATCCCCCCGACATTATTCTACAACAGTATTTTCTATCGTTGTAGTAATCGTATAAAGTTATTATATCGGGTTTCCTGCACTATTTCAAGGATTTTTTACTCTTTTTTTTAATTTTTTTTGCTATCCAAACATACGGTCGGAAAAACCAGGAAAAAATCGTACATATCGCATGAATTACATGGTTTTTTGCTATTTTTTTATACCCTGCCATGCCTGCCACAAAGGATGCCACAAAAAAACTGCGCAAAATTCCATTATTCAGCGCAAATATCATCTGAAAAACAAGAATAGCGGCAACCACCCAGAACAACCAGTCCTCCAACCAGCACATGACTTTTGCATGCTTTACCTTTATTCGGAACACCTCGAGGAAATCATAAAAAAACATCAGGACAACCCCCCACAAAAAGGAAGCGCCAAAATACTGGAGCTGCCCGATAATCATTTCCATCAGCGGAAAAGACGGCTGAGGACACTGCCTGCCGTTTTGTTTTTCTGAGATTCATGGTAGGTAATTTCGTTGATCTTTCCCTCCAGCGCCACCTCGCCCCGTTCCAGGGTCAGGCGTTTTACATGAAGATTTTCCCCCGTAAATCTTGCTACGCCCTGATTCGTTTCCAGCATGATTTCTTTATTGTCAAAGGAAATTACTTCTGTAACTCCGGTTAATTCTACCTTTTCACGGTTCTGCATGACTAATTTTTGTCCGGTCTGCGACCTTGCCTGCTCCTGCACCATATATTTTCCATCCTTTCCGCGGACATTCTAGGATAAATATATGCAGCAGAATTTACTTTCATTACAAATACCTGTACAACTCCCTCGCCTCGTCTTTTTTGTAAGTTTCCTCTACGCTTACCACTTCCACCTTTGTCGTTTTATTGCCAAATTGTATTTCGATAACGTCCCCCGGTTTTACAGATAACGATGCCTTTGCCACCCGGTCGTTGACGAGGATGCGCCCTGCGTCACACGCCTCATTTGCCACGGTGCGCCGCTTAATCAGGCGGGATACCTTTAAGTATTTATCCAATCTCATTTTCTATCCCCTCCTTATGTTATTTTCATAAGAAAAAGCACTCCGCTGCGGAATGCAGCCGAGTGCTTCTGAAATCCATAATAATGATAACAAAATTATGCGTTCACAGCATCCTTTAAGCCTCTTCCGGCTTTGAATTTAGGAGCTTTAGAAGCAGGAATGCTCATCGGCTTCTTGGTCAGAGGATTGATACCTTCTCTTGCTGCTCTCTCTGTTACTTCAAAAGAGCCAAAACCAACTAACTGCACTTTTTCGCCCTTCTTTAATTCATCTGTCACAACCTCGATAAATGCTTTCAATGCGCCCTCTGCATCCTTTTTGGATAATTCTGCTTTCTCTGCCATTGCTGCTACTAATTCAGTCTTATTCATGGATTATATCCTCCTCAAAAAATTATTTACTAGATTTATGAATAATCTATACAACTATTTATAACCTTTTTCGGCAGGTTTGTCAAGGTTTTTCTGGTTATTCACGCCATTTTTGGTAATTTTTTACTACTCTGAAATGATTCTCACTGCAAAATACATTTTACAGAGTATTATTGCTCCATTTGTTTTCCCAGAAAATTTGCCCCGCAGATAGCCATTTTTTCCTCAAACTCAGAAAATTCGCGCTCGGTATTCCGCGAAAGCAAAATTACGGCGCCTATCGCATCTCCCTCGGAAACAATAGTGCTGACTGCCTCGGAAAATACTTCTGCTTCATCCGCCGTTATCTGACAGAACTGTAACTCTGCATCCGTAGCCAGAATACTTTCCCTTTGTTCAATGCACTCTATCAGATCGCTGTGAATATCTTTGCCGGCAAATTCTTTTTTGTTTGGTCCCGCCACAGCTACAATCATATCGCGGTCCGCCACACATACGGTACACTTCGTTACCTGTGCCACCGCCTCCACAAATTCTCTGGCAAGCTCGCCCAGTTCTCCGATCGGGGAATATTTTTTTAAAATAATCCCGCCCTCTCTGTTTGTATAGATTTCCAACGGGTCGCCTTCCCGTATCCTTAGTGTTCTCCGAATCTCCTTGGGAACAACAACCCTGCCCAAGTCGTCGATTCGTCTTACAATTCCTGTTGCTTTCATACTGGCTCCTTTCGTGAAAGGAGGTTTTTTCCTCCATAATTTACTTGTATTTTTCCAATATCATACTCATTGGCTATGAAGTTATTATTTGTAATAACAGCAATAATATACCATTCTTTTTCCGATTACTTTATTTCCTTTTTTTCCTTTTCTTTCACAAAAGGCGGTTCAAAATCATAAATATTTTTATACGATTCCACTTCTTCCTCGTTTTTTGGCGCGCGCCACATCAGGCCGGTGCAGTCGGTCGTGGAGCAGGCATTGAGGTTATCAATCTCCTCCCCAAATTCATATTCGTGATAGTCCATTTCCTTTTCTTTTTCGTCCATTTTTTACCTCCTTTACTAAACGCCGGTATTATCCGGCGTGATAAGGTATAGTATGGACAAAAAGAATAAAATTATAATAGTGGAGGCTGTAATCCCGAAAAACCTATGTCGGGCAGACGTCAGGCGCCGCTATTGACTGCATAAATTTCCTATGCTATAATGTCAGCGTTAAAAACAAGAAGAATGGGCAGAATGCGGGTGTCGCAATGGATGTTTTTTTAGTAACAAAGCAAATGATGATTCTTTTTTCGATGATAGCCATCGGATATATGGTATACCGGCTGAATGGACTGGGAGAGGATTCCGCCTCCCGCCTGTCGGGTCTTGTTGTGAATATATTCAATCCTTTCCTGATGATTTCCAGTGTCTTTGGCAAATCCTTTTCATCCACCGGCAATCTTTTCTGGGAAAATTTGATTTTAGTAGGAATTTTTTATCTGATATTATTTCTTGCCGGCTTTTTACTGGTAGCCCTGCTCCGGCCGGATTCCGCAGAGTCCCCGGTCTACCGCCTTTTGACCCTGCTTCCAAATTGCGGTTTTATGGGAATCCCTGTCGTTTCTTCCCTTCTTGGCACGCAATACATCATATATGTAGCCGTCTATATGCTCGCCTATAATATTATTCTTTATACATATGGCATTTATCTGGTAAGAAAAGGAAATCCCGGGAATGTTCCCCCGACAACCTTCTTTCAGAAAATCCGTCCCATCATTTTAAATCCCGGTGTGATCGCCTCCGTGATCGCTCTGTTTATTTTCTTTTCCGGCATTCCTGTGGCAGACGGAGTACAGAGCTTTTGCGGCTACATGGGAAATCCCTGTATCCCGCTGTCGATGCTGCTCATCGGCTGCTCTCTCGCCTCCTCGGATATCCTGTCCATGTTAAAAAAGGTAAAGATATACGGCTTTCTTTTCTTTAAAATGCTGATGATTCCCATCGCCTGTACATTTCTCGCGCGGCTTCTGCCTTTTGACAATATGATTTTAAAACTATTTCTTCTTATGCTGTCTATGCCGGCGGGAAGCATGGTTGTTCTGGTAGCAGAAAAATATGGGGGAAAAGAAGATTGCGCTGCCGGCGGCGTCGTACTATCCACCTTAGCTTCTATTATCACAATTCCCGTTGTCAGTATATTTTTACCGTAGGGGCTGTTTTATTCCTCCAGCCGTCCCCGAATCCCCTGCATGCGCAGATCTAATGCCGCGCTAATCTCTGCGCATAGGCGAAGCTCCTCTCTGAGCTCCCTGTCGTCATGTCCTTTTTTGTAGTATAGGCGGTGCTCCAGACTTGCCCAAAAATCCATGGCAATCGTACGGAGCTGAACCTCTACCTTCATCATTTTTTTCTGATGATGAAGAAAAATCGGAGTTTCCACAATCAGGTGCAGACTGCGGTATCCATTCGGTTTCGGATTTTTGATATAATCCTTTTTTTCCACCAGTGTAATATCATCCTGTTCCAGCAGACATTCACTTAACAGATAAATATCCTCCGGGAAAGCGCAGATTACCCGTATGCCCGCAATATCCGTCAAATTCGCTTCAATGGATTCTGCGCTAAAGGGGATGTTTTTCCGGTGCAGCTTTTCTATAATGCTTTCTGCTGACTTTAATCTTGATTTTATCGTTTCAATGGGATTTCTGTCATACCGCAGGCTGAATTCTGTGTTTAGCACATTAAACTTTGTTTCGACCTCCATAATGGCGCACCGGTAATATGCCATCAGCGTCTGAAGCGCCGCTCCTTCCTCCAAAAAACGTCCGACTTTATCATTGCTCATTAACTGCCTGATAAAATCTTCATCCAGCATAATATCGTTTTTCTTTCTTTGGTCTTCCATCTCTTTCGTACCTCTGATCCTTTTTATAAAATATTTCTTGCCACTCCAAATACAAGTAAGACTGCAATCATGATCCAAAGCGCTACGGTGTGAAATTTGCTTTTCCGTTTCCCGTAACGGATATACAGATAATGGTACCAGATAACATCCGCCAGAAATAAGGGCGCCAGCAAAAAAAGCGCGGGATTACACGAAAAGGCATAAGAAAATTCTCCCCGGCTTAATGCTATGAGCATTCTCGTAACACCGCAGCCCGGGCATAAAAAACCGGTGACAAGATAAAACGGGCACGGAATCGCAAGACCGGTTCCGATTACCCAAAAATAATAGCCGATCAACAGAACCCCTATCATGCTATAATTTTTTAATAAATAAAAAATACGCTCTTTCCGGCTCACTTATTCTACCCCAGATAATCCCTTGTAATTTTCCCAAAACGCATGCGGTCTGCATAATCTAACAGATGCTCCGGTTTTTTGTTTTCATTTTTTTTGTAATTTTCCACTACCAGTTCTACCTTATCACGCCCGATTTCCTTCTCCAGACGGATACAATCGCAGACGCTCCGGTCTATATCGTATACCTTAATATTTCCATAGGCAGTCTTAACGTCCAAAACATCCTCGTCAAAGGAAAGCAATGAAAAATAATGCCGGGAAACCGGAAAAGACAGCTTCATCTCTCCCCTGTCCGTACGGGCCGTGGCAACATATAACTTTTCCGGCTCCTGTTTTATCAGCCCGTGATAATAACAGGCGCTGAGCGAGCAGATAACCGCTTTTGGGTTTGTCATGCATGCCTCGATCATTTTATAATTATCCGGTTTTTCCCTCCCGCTCATCCGGTTCCAGTAATGGCCGTGGGATATTTTTTCAATTTTTCCGTCCTCCAGCATAGAACGGATTTGAATTGTGGTAATCCGGTTTTCTAACAATTCTCTTGTGGAAAGATAACCATGTGCTTTTTCAAATAGAGCATTTACTTTGTCGTAGGTTTTTTGTAACACATTATCTCCTCCTTACAATATCATAATATACATATAATATAATTTTCTGAGCATCTTCGCATCGGCATACAATTTCTTTCGGATATTTTCATATATGATACAGAATTCGCTTACCTGTTCCTTTGCAATATCATCCGGTCCAAATCCGGCATGATAAATAAGGCCCACAAATTTTATCATATCCTCTTCCGGCATATTAAGAGCCTCCGTCAGCTCCGCTGCCAGTACCGCTGCCGGCTGGCCGCGGTAAACAACGCCCTTTTGGAAGAAAATCGGCAGCAAATGATGATATATCGCCCGAATCTTCCGCTTCATACGGTAACTCCTTAATTTCCGGTTAAAAATCATCCGGCGTATTCTTCGCTGCGCCTCCAGAACTGCTGCCGCAAAAAGAATAACCAGCACAATCCGAAGAATTATCGCTAATGCGCGGGAACGTGCGCCGGAACCGCCCTCGCCTTCCGATTCCTCCGGCTCATCTTCATTTCCGTCAATATCATCAAAGGTCATGTCCTCTTCCGGTATTTCCGTAACCGCCGGCGTCGGCGTTATCTTCTCCGGAACCTCTTTGTCCTTATCGTCCTTATTGTCCTTATCGTCTTGAGAATCCGTTGGATTGGTCGTTTTTCCCTGATCCAGCTCTTCATTGGTAACATCGGACTCTTCCGCCTCGTCTTCTCCCATTCCCGGAGTTACCTCCAACGGGACAAAGCCATAATTATCCGTATAAACTTCCACCCAGGCGTGGGCGTTTCTGTCCACCACAGAAATTTCTTTCCCGTCTGTACACTCCGCCATTACCTCTTTGGGAATATACATACCTTCGACATACCGCGCCGGAATTCCCACGCTCCGCAGCAAAAGAACTGCGGCGGTGGCGTAATAGGTACAATATCCTTTTTTATTTTCCATCAGGAAATATTCTACCGTATCTTTGCCGGAAGGCGTTTTGCCCGGCGACAAGGTGTAAGTGGTGTCTTTCATAATATAGTTTTTTACTGCCTTTATTATATCGCTTTCATTCGCCGTTCCCTTGCGGCGGCGGTCCAGCAGGTTATCTTCTTTTTCTAAATAATCGGCAAAATTCTCTGTAACCGCCTTTAAATTTTCCGGCAGCTGCAGGTAATACTTCTCTGCAAAATCAGCCAGACGTTCCCGTTCCGCCCGATTTCCCTCCCAGAAGTAAACATTGGCAAGGGAATAATTATTATTCAGAATGTCACGGCGAAGCACTACCGGATATACACTATAATATTCTATTTGGTAATCCGCCCCCGGATTATCCACCGTCGACCGCCCATTATTTTCATACTTAAAAGAGCTTGTCGGCAGATAGGGAATCAGATAATTGCCATAACCAAAGCCAAGGTTCCGAATGCGCAGTTTTCCTATTTTCCATATATCCCTTGCCCCGCTTGTTTCACTGTCCCCTAATTCATTGCGAAGCTGCACATGCCAGTTATCCGGCGTCGGTCCGCTCTCCCCCAGCGCCTGCAGCTCCTCATTATATTCCTCATTTTTCTTCAGGGAAGTCCAATGGTTATCCTCGTATATATCCCCGACATATCCTTTTAGATATAAACCGTGTTCCGTATTGGCATCTCCGGAAATTTTGAGAAGAGTATCGCCGCTGTAAGTCACTTCCTTTTTATTTCCCAATTTCCCATAATCCATCGTATCCTCATTAAAGTGCGATTTGATCCAGGAAAAAATCTCCTCGCCGCTCCACGAGCTCATCGCCGTAATCGTATTTTTGGTCTGGATTAATTTGTACTGCCCCCGTTCATAACGAACCGGCGGCATATAGCCATAAGAAACCGCTCCTGACACAAGCCCGGCTAACATTAAAAGAATTGACAGTTTCTGCCTCATCCTCCGGTCCGTGGCGTCTGTCCGCAGATGTCTGGTACCTACAACCGTTACCGCCACAATCAGATAAGTAAATAAATTAGAAAAATACCCCAGCCTTCCCACAAACATAGGGACAGTAACAAAGGGTACGGTAAGAGCAAGGAATACCAGAGAGCGGCGCCGCCGGTAGAAGAAAGCGCTGATAATCGCAATAAGATACACGCCCAATAAAATCAGCATAAAGGTAGTGCAAAACCTTACGCTGGCGCTTTCCGTATCTGTATAGGATAACAGAGTCAGCTTTGCCCCGGAATAGTTCATCAATATCTTTAAGAAGCTATTTACTATAGTGACAAAGCCTTTTCGCACTATGCCGAAAAAACGGATCCCTATTACAAAGAAGAACAGAGTAATGCCCAGGATCCCCAGCAATTTACCATTCCGAAAGGTTTCCAGCACCGTGAACAGTCCATAAAATAAAATGGCAGCCAAAAGCATGATCAGAGTACACATGCCCCGGTCAAAAGTAAGATCCAGGCTGAACGCCGAGCACATTAACGCCGAAAAGACACCGAGAAATACTAATAGGATCTGGCTGAATTCCAATATGAAATTTAAAAATTTACTATTCCTCGTCCTCAAGTCCTTCACCTCGTAAGTCCATCACTTCCAAACGATTCCTCACAAGACCACTGTTCTCCAGATCGTCATGGTCCGCCACCGTAAGGTACAGCGCCGCCTCCAATGTCCTTCCCTCTTCCCAGGTAAGATATGCCTCCGCAAGCTGAGAGGCTTCTGTCGTAGTACGGCACTTAAATAAATCCTGAAACATCCAGAAAAGCTCTTCTTCATGCTCTACCAGACGTTCCTCAATTATCTCATTCTTTTTATCATACCAGATATACTTCTGGGGAATCCCATGCTCAATCATAAACATGGAAATGGAATAAATCCCCTGCACTAACCGATCCGCTTTTTCGCACTTTTCCGGTCCCTTCCCCGGCACGCACAAATCAATAAAAATGTGTACTGCTTTGGTTAAGGGGAGGCTTCCCTCTTTTACCATAAGGCTTCCTGTCTTGCTGCTTAATTTCCAGTGAATCCGCTGAATCTTATCTCCATCCACAAACTCCCGGATATTAAAAATCTCGGACGGGTCGTCCCCCTTTTTATAGAGCGAAAAACGGTCGCTGTCCTCACTGGTTTCATTATACCAGCGGTCCCTGCCCAGATACATTTCCTTTATGGGCGGCAATACCAGTACGTTCTGTGTTTCAAAATTTTTTCCTATCGTCCATGCAAATATGCTCAGATAGTCGTAAATCCGCACCTTTTCGACCTGAATCGCCACATTTCCGCAATGATTTATCACGACGGGGATTCTTCGGTCGCGCTTTTTCCCTGCATCCACGGAAAAACGGATTTTCAGTTTTCCCTTTTCCCCGGAAAAATAATTTTCATACCGGACTCTGGCAATTCCCTTTGTAATGGGGAGCAGACGGCTTCTATTCTCAACAGAAAGGGTAATAGCGGCACGCGCCGGATTATCAAGGGAATCTTTTTCCTCCAATGGATTTTTCGAGTCTACTGCCACCAATACCCTGGTTCTCATAAAAATGAGAAATATCAGCATAAATACCGGTATCAGTACTAAAAGCCCCATAATGGCAACCGTTCCGAATTCCAGATAAAATATGAAAACAAATAATCCCAGTAAAAAAAGCAGTGCAAAAAGAAGTGTTCCTATTGTCATGGCTGCCTCCTTTACAATTTCGGCACCGGTACCTTGCTTACAATCTCCTCAATGACATCTGCCTCCGACACATGGCTCATACGCGCTTTTCCGTTTAAAAGCAGCCGGTGCGCCAGTACTGCCTTCGCCACCGCCTGTACATCTTCCGGCAGAACGTAATGACGCCCTTTTACAAAGGCGCGCGCCTTTGCCATATCCATAAACGCCAACGTCCCGCGCGGGCTGACCCCCAGCGTGATCATAGCGTGTTTTCGCGTGTTCTCCACAATTTTAGAAAGATACGTCAGCACTTTATCGTCTACAAAAACCTGCCTTACCTGATCCTGCATCCCCAAAAGCTCCTGCTTCGAGATAATTTCCTCGATAAAATCCAGGGGATTAATATCCTGGCGCTCCTTAATCAGGCGCATTTCCTCTTCCATCGTCGGATAACCCATGGAGATACGAATCATAAAACGGTCCAGCTGGGATTCCGGCAGCATCTGTGTTCCGGCAGAGCCTACCGGATTCTGGGTTGCCACTACAATGAACGGGTTCGGAAGCTGTCTTGTCACGCCGTCTACCGTAACCTGCCCCTCTTCCATGACCTCCAAAAGAGCGGACTGCGTTTTGGTAGAAGTACGGTTAATCTCATCCGCCAGCAGAAGATTACACAAAATCGCCCCCGGCTTATACTGGAATTCTCCGTCCGCGCCAATCATATTAAAGCCTACTACATCACTGGGAAGTACATCCGGCGTAAACTGCAACCTGCGCTCCGTCAGTTCCATCGCGCGGGAAAACGCTACCGCCAATGTCGTTTTCCCCACCCCCGGCACATCCTCAATCAGAATATGCCCTTTGGCTAAAATCGCTGTCATAACAAGCTCTATGGCTTCATCCTTTCCCTGAATTACTTTTCCTACTTCCTTTAGAATAACCTCTACCTTATCGTTCACCGCATAATCTCCTTTACTTTACTGGCAGCCTTCGCTGCTATTTGATTAAACTACGAGCGCCTCGTTCCCGCGGCGCTCTTTATGCATTACCGTATCAATAGGTATTTGTCACATGTTCAAATGCCTGGCTGATATCGGCAATAATATCTTCTACATTTTCCAATCCCACAGAAAAACGAATCATGCCGGGATTTACTCCTGCGGCTATCAGCTGCTCATCCGTCAACTGTCTGTGGGTTTCACTGGCAGGATGAAGGACACAGGTGCGTATATCCGCTACATGCACTTCATTGCAGGCAAGCTTTAGGCTGTCCATAAATTGAATGGCTGCCTGTTTCCCTCCCTTTATATTAAATGAAATCACGCCGCTGCTTCCGCCGGGCATATATTTCATTGCCAATTCATGGTACTTGTCGCCTTCCAGTCCCGGATAGCTGACGCTTTCTACCTTCTCGTGATGTTCAAAATACCGGGCAACCTTCAGGGCATTTTCACAATAACGCTCCATTCGGACCGCCAGTGTTTCCAATCCCATATTTAATAAAAATGCGGAGTGCGCTGCAGGATAACAGCCGAAATCTCTCATTAGCTGCATCCTTGCCTTGTAAATATAGGCGGCTTCGGCAAAAGTTTCCACATAACAGATGCCATGATAGGATTCATCCGGCTCTACCAGCTCCGGGAATTTCCCGCTGGCTTTCCAGTCAAACTTTCCCCCGTCTACAATAACTCCCCCGACCTGAACGGCATGCCCGTCCATGTATTTAGAAGTGGAGTGCGTCACAATATCGGCGCCGAATTCAAATGGTTTACACAAAATCGGCGTAGCAAAGGTATTGTCCACAATAAGGGGGATTTTATTTTCATGCGCCACCCTGGCAAACTTTTCTATATCAAAAACAGTAAGCGCCGGGTTTGCCAGCGTTTCCCCAAATATCAGCTTTGTATTTGGTTTCACTGCCGCCCGGATTTCTTCCTCCGAGGCATCCCCGTCTACGAAAATGCACTCTATTCCCAGTTTTTTCAGGGTAAAAGCAAAGAGATTTACGGTTCCTCCGTATATCGTCCCCGTGCTGACAAAACTGTCCCCTGCCCCGCAGATATTTAAAATGGCGATCAGGTTTGCCGATTGCCCCGAAGTGGTGCACATGGCGCCGACTCCGCCCTCTAAATCCGCTATCTTTTCCTCTACTGCCTGAACGGTAGGGTTTTGAAAGCGGGAATACAGATAGGTGGAAGGAAGATTAAACAATTCTCCCAGCCTTTCTGTTGATTCATACCGGTATGTCGTGCTCTGTACAATCGGCAATGCTCCCGGCTCCCCATCTCCGGGTTCGTATCCGGAATGAAGACATTTTGTCGCATCTAACATATTAACCCCTCCTCCTGCTGTCCCATGCCTGACATGTTAAGATACCTTCATTTTAAATTTGCGGACCGCCCGCTCATCTTCCGCATCAATTTTTTCCATATGGCCTCCCAGCCCTCTGATCTTTTGCTCAAAGTTCTCATATCCGCGTTCTATATACTGAATCTGATCCACATAGGTAAATCCCTCTGCCGCCAGTCCCGCCATTACCAATGCCGCTCCGGCACGAAGGTCAGGCGCGCTGACTGCCGCTCCGGTAAAGCCCTCCACACCCGTTATAAATGCCGCGTTACCTTCCACCGTGATATTGGCGCCCATGCGGCGCAGCTCACCCACATATTTTAATCGGGTTTCAAATATTGTTTCCGTCACAATGCTCGTTCCCTCTGACAGGGCAAGCAGCGTCGTCATCTGCGGCTGCATATCCGTGGGAAAACCGGGATATGGCATCGTTTTTACATTGGCATACGAAAGCCTGCGGTCAGATACCACATGGACACAATCATCAAATTCCTCCACCTTAGCGCCAATCTCAATAAGCTTTGCCGTAATTGCCTCCAAATGCTTCGGAATAACATTTTTAATATACACATCGCCGCCGGTAGCGGCAACTGCCAGCATATAGGTCCCTGCCTCTATCTGATCCGGAATAATCGAATACTCGCTCCCATGTAAGGAATCCACCCCGCGGATACGGATGGCATCTGTACCGGCGCCTTTGATATTGGCGCCCATACTGTTCAAAAAGTTCGCCACATCAACGATATGCGGCTCCTTTGCCGGATTTTCAATAATGGTTTTTCCCTCTGCCATACAGGCGGCCATCATAATATTGATAGTAGCGCCCACACTGGGACAATCCAGATAAATATGATTTCCCGTCAGCTGTTCCGCTTTGGCGTCTATCCTTCCGTGGTGGATGGTGACCTCAGCTCCCAACTGCTCAAAGCCCTTGATATGCTGGTCTATCGGGCGGCTTCCAATCTGGCATCCGCCGGGTAACGCCACCAGCGCCTTTTTATATTTGCCTAAAAGCGCCCCCACCAGATAATAAGAACCTCTTATTTTCCGTATGGAATCCTCATCTACATTTACATCATTAATCAAGGCGCCATTAATACGCACTGTATGAATATCCAGGCGTTCTACAATGGCACCAATCCCTTCAATCGCATCCAATAATACATTTACATCATCTACATCCGGTAAATTTTCTATCGTTACCGGCTCGTTTGCCATAATCGCCGCTACAATAATGCCCAGCGCTGCGTTTTTAGCCCCGCCGATCATTACCTCTCCCCGCAACGGCGTTCCACCTTTAATAATGTACTGTTTCATCATTACCTCCACTGATAGAAACGTTTTTTACTTGCACTCATTTTATAAGTATAACACAGTTTTATCTTTTGTAAAATGGCAAATTGAATACATTTAACAAAAATTTGACATTATTTTCTAACAGAATAACCAAATTTCCCTATTCTTTCTCCCAATACAAAATATTCCCCATGGGAATAGGCTACAAGGCCCGTCTGATTCAATTCAAACTTCCCGCCGGCATCCATATATTTTTCACTGATCTGTACCGCCAGAATCTCCGCCAGAAACAGCGAATGGCTGCCAAGGTCTTTTACCTCTGTTACCCGGCACTCAAGGTTTACCGGGCTTTCTGCAATAATCGGCGCATACTTTACTTTCTCCCCCTGCGCTGCCGTCAGCTTCATAGCAGAGAACTTGTCCACGTCCCTGCCGGACTTTACGCCGCACCAGTCCGTGGCATAGGTCAAATCCTTTGTCGTAAGATTAATGACAAACTCCCCCGTGTCCCGGATAATGTTATAGGAATATCTTTCCGGGCGCACCGAGATCGACACCATGGCTGGATCTGAGCAAATCGTCCCCGTCCATGCCACGGTCATAATATTTTTTTTGCCCTCCCTGTCTGCACAGCTTACCATGACGGCAGGCACCGGATACAACATATTACCCGGTTTCCATACTTGTTTTTTATCCATTTCCTGTCCTTTCTCTTCCAAAAGCCTTTTTACATACGGATCTTATGGCTCATCTTCTCTGACAACTCCGGATAAATGGACAGAAAACAATCCATTTCATCAAATGCCCCGGCAAGCATTACTACGATTTTATCCCTGTTCTCATCCATCATATGGATAATATCTTCCACGGTCTTTTTTGTCAGCTCCGGCGCATCCATAACAAGCATGCAGCCTCCTGACAGCTTTTCCATCTGCTCGGATAATTCCAGATGGTTCAGTTTGTCTGCCGTTATTTTCACGATGCTTTTTGCGGAAAAATATCCCACATGGTTTAATTCCTTTGCAATCCGCTTCGCCACGGCAAGAGTAATGCGCTCCTCGCCGCCGGCAAATATAAAATGCGGCTCTTCCTTTTTCGCTTTAATACGGAGAATAGCGCTTTTTAATGTACAGTAGCGGATTCCCCGCTCCGATATATCCTCCGGCTCTTCTTCTAAAAGCGCCTCCGGACTTTCTGCCGTTTCTTTGTCCCCGGCGTTCTCCGGCTCCTCTTTTTTTACTTCTATAGGTTCCGGCGCCACTCTTTCTTCCGCTTCCGGCTCCGGTAATATTTCCTGCTGCATCGGCTCCGGCTCTAACACCTCCGGCTCCTCC
The DNA here is from genome assembly GCA_947628225.1 of uncultured Lachnospiraceae bacterium. Classification (GTDB taxonomy): domain Bacteria; phylum Bacillota; class Clostridia; order Lachnospirales; family Lachnospiraceae; genus Eubacterium_F. The sequence goes on along the minus strand of CANQYY010000010.1, from coordinate 64,244 downwards.
GACGGCTCTGCCATCGCCCGTTCCAGCTCTGTCACATCTACCGGCGGCGCCGCATAGGTAAAGGTTTCTTCCTCGTCCGGGGCTTCCGGCTCCGGAATTTCTTCTCCCACCGGCGGCTCCCAATCCTTTGCCTCGCATTTTTCCTTCAATGCCATCGCTTTATCCACGATACTGCCCTCGCCAAACCAGAGCTTTATGTCCTCGCATTCCCGGATGCATTTTTCCCGCATTCCCTCCTGCTCATACAGACGCGCCAGTTGATACCCCCACTCTTCGGTGTATTCCTCTTTCTTTAAATCTTCCAGAATCTCTATCAGCTTACTGCGCGGCTCTCCCTCCGCCTTCGCCAGCTGATACCGCAGCTCAAAGGTATCTAACGTAACTCCCCCTAACACCTCATACGCTAAAAATAATTCTCTCGCCTCTTCCATATCCCCCAGCCGGATCACCAGACGGAGAAGGCGGTTCAGCGCATGGCGGGAGTGCGTGCGTTCATATATTATATAAAATATCTTTTTTGTCATGTCCATGCGCTCTGCTTTTTCATAGATCCGGGCAAACAAATATAAGTCTTCTACAGAGTCAACAGATTCCATAGGAAGCTCATCCATCTGCTCCAGCGCCGCCGTGTATTTATTTTCCTCGATCAGATTACGAATTTGCGCGCATTTCCGCACTATCTCATATCTTTTTCCCATTAGTATCCTTCTCCTTATGAACCTGACAAATACTTTTTCGTCCGTTTAATTTCCTCCGGTACTTCTACTCCGTTTTGCTCAAATTTCTTTTCCACAATAACGATCGCTTTTTCCTGTTTCCGCTTCTCTGTCATATAACGCCTTGCCGCCTCCTGATAGGAGTTTTGAACCGATACGCTCTCGGCAATTTCCGGGGAAAACGGACAATAAGTAAATAAAATGCTTCTTGCCACCCGGTTTAACCGCATGGCGCCCACTGATTCTCTCAGCACCCAGTCCTGATAATCTCTGGTAAATACCTCTTTATGTTTATTATTGCACTGCTGCAGCTGCGCCTTTACCTTTTCTTTCCGCTCCGGCGATAGATCGCTGTTCTTTTTATAAAATTGCAGGTAGTCCGTATACTCGCTGGTAAGCGACGGATAACGGTAATTATTCCACTGGGCTCCCATGTCGGTCCGGCACTTCTCCCAACGGAAATGAGCCATCATTTTCATAACCGCCTGAGAAAAATCCTGCTCCAAAAGGGAGGGCATAAAAATTCTCGCATGGCTCTGTTTTACCCGTCCTTCTATATCCTGCCACATTATACAATTCCGTCCGTAAATCGGGAACAGAATAAATTCCGGCGTATACCGCTCAATATTGGTAAAGTGGGTAATCTCCAGCTCTTTATAGGAGGTAAGCCTCTCCCGGTAAAAAATACTATAATCGATCTTTTCGATTTTCTGTACCTCTGCATTGAGGGCGGCGCCGGTTACCACCGCCTTATCCAGCCTGTTATAAATGCCTTCGGAAAAAAGTACCGGTACAAAAGCAGATATATTTCCACTAATTACCCGGTCGGCATAACGCATCACTTTTTCCACTTCAAAGTGAATTCTTTCATCCGGGTTTTCAAAGGCATCCCTGGCGCTCCGTTTATCGCGTTTTTTCTCTACGGTTTCCTTCCGCAGCTCCTCCTCAAAATCCGTGTCAAATTCATCCTTGGATGGATTTTTCCTGCCCTCGTAAATTTCCCTCAGCCACATCGGCATTGTGTAAACCTTGCATTCCAGCGCCTGATTTTCAATCAGGGGCAATGCCAGCAGGGAGCGTATTTCATCTGCTGTCAATAATTCCTCGCTGACATAGCCGTACCGCATAAACAACGATACCGCAAGCGGCGGTTTTTCATCCTCAAAACTTTTCTTTACCACCGCCTCATAAATTTCAAAAAAATTTTTCGTTACCTTTTTCCGAATCGCCGTCGCTTCCGGTGTTCTGGCAAATTTATCGGCAAGAGATAGGAAAGCCTCCACCGCCTCCTCAAATTCTCCCGCCGCCTTTTTATCCACCGGCGCATATTCCAGAATCTGGAGCAGAGAATCATTTAATACGGACAAATCCTCTTTTTCATAGCCCTGCAGCTTTGCTGTGTCGTCTGACAGCAGGGCGAAATATACTTCCTCCATTCGTTCCCTGTTCAGGTTCGGAGTCATTCCCGCCACCTCTGTCAGGGTGTTTTCCGTATCATTAATTTTTTCCAGCAGCTTATCTAACATCCCGCTCAGCTCACTGACGTCCTGCCCGGAATGTTTTACATTTAATGCCATTTTCCCAATCAGGGAAAACAGGTTCTTTTCATCCATGACCATAATGCGGAAATAACGATACAGCAATTCGCCGTAGTGCCTGCAGCCCTCTGTCAGATCCGGTATTACCCCGCACTGCTTTTTAAAGTTTTCTTTTGCCACATAGGCATTTCCGCCGTAAAAATTTTTCTGCGCCTCTAACGTTATTTTTACGCTTTGCAGAAAATATTCTAATTCCGGCTTTATCGGTACGGATTCCTCCGCCTGCTCCCCCAGCCGCTCGATAGAGGGAAGTTTTTCCGGCACAAGTCCCGAATTTTTTACAAATTCATAATAGGAGCGATACATATCTACCACAAATTTCCCTGCCGTTTCCGTTTCCTGCTTCAGCCGGAGGTAAATTTTATTTAAATCCTCAATGAAAAAATTTATAGACGTAATTAAAAGCCCCCGGTATTGTGTTTTTTCTTCCAACAGGAGGCATGCTTGTTCCAGATTGCCCACCGGCAATCCATATAATACTAAATCATCCAGTGCAATATAAGTAAAGGAATGCACTTTTGCTTCAACATCATACATTCCCAAAAAATTTCCCGAACCAAGTACCATTTTAATTCCGTCTGACTGAATGGTAACCCGTCCCTTTACAATCAGCGCCACCGACTGCAGCGGCTCTCCCTTTTCATAAATCACTGTATCCCGGGCTATCGAATTCGTACCATTCATATTAAGGTCCACTGACATACCGGCCACCTCAATACTTTCTCTATATAATAAATCCGCGCGCCCCGCGTCGAATCAAAATCCGGAAACGTTACCGAAGCAGTAAACTCAGTCCCGGCGCCCTCACGTCACACAGAAAGATTTGTTTAGTGCTGCTTCATTCCTGACCTGACACGGTTCGCAAGTTCCTGTTGCGCAAGACCAAAACGTCAACGCCACTTACTCCGGGCGGCTCTCCGTCAAAGGACCCTCGGCGGGACAACACCCCTGCTATAGCGGATTGCAGGTACAGGGCACCGCTATCTCCCCGGCTGCACGGAAATTGTAACAATAATACAATGCTGATTATAGCTGTTTTTATGGTCTGTGTCAACCGGACTTTGCTTCTTATCTGCCGCTGTCATCCGCTTTTCGCCTGGCGCGGAGTTCCTTAAAAAATCCCGTCATCAGCGCGCTGCACTCTTCCTCTAAAACACCGGTTGTAAGTTCCGCCTGATGATTCAGCCCGGGCATTTGTAAAAGATTTACAACCGAACCGGCGCATCCTGCCTTTGGATTCCTGCTCCCCACTACTACTCTGGATATCCGTGCCTGTACAATAGCGCCGGCGCACATGGGGCATGGCTCCAGCGTTACATACATTGTGCAGTCCTCCAGCCGCCAGTCCCCTATAATCTTACTCGCCCTGTGGATTGCAATCATTTCCGCATGGGCCAGCGTATTTTTTTTCCAATTTCTTTTATTATACCCCCTGGCAATAATTTTGTCCTGATATACAATAACGCAGCCGATCGGCGTTTCCTCTCTCCGATATGCTTTCTTTGCCTGACGGATAGCTTCTTTCATATATTCTTCATCGGTTGTCATACTTTTTTACAGCTCCTTTAGCCAGTAGCCAAAATCTCCCACGGTCACTCTTTTTTTCTTGGTTCCCTTAAATCTCGGAAACCCGAAACGGTTTGCCAGATATTGCTCTCGTCTGTGGAACTGCCCCGGCACGCCGATATAATTTTTTTCCTTTCCATGGGCATATAAAAGATGCCGGTAATTATAAAATCCCTGCAGTAAAAAACTATTGCGGGAGTAATGCCAGAATTCCATGGGAAAAGAGGAAAAATCGGAGGGTTCTATCTGACGGCACCACGCCATTTCATCATCCTCAAAGGGATACATCTCGGCTAATCCCGCCAAAAAGGGATCTCTTAGCTTTTCCGGCTCCTGCGCCGGCATATTCTCCAGAGAAGCCGCCCGGACGGATTCCGGCTCCTGCTCCTCTGCCGGCTCCGGTTTCAACTCCTGCACCGGCTCCGGCTCTGGCTCCCTCTCCGGCTCTATCGTCTGCGCTTCGGATACGGTTTCTTTTTTCTCCTCTTCTTTCCCGGTAAAATATATTTGCTCATAAGAAATATCCCTGTTGGCTCTTTTACAGGTTCCCGACCAGTAACGGGCGGCATCCCCGATAAAAATCCCGCAGATTTCCTCCGGGGCGGGCATTCCCTGACTGTTTTCAACAGAAATTTCTAATTCCGTTACTTCTCCGGTATCGGTTGTCCCAACTGAAAACGGTAAAAGGATCCCATGCCTTCTATAAATCAAATAAATCTTTTCTCTTACATCCGTTCCCTTTCCCTCCATAGACAGGTAAACGGTCATCTTTTTTTTCCGGAGGCTCAGACGGGCAAAACCGCCGCCTTCTCCCACCAGCCCTCTTTCTGTTTTCTTCAGGTAAATGATTTCTCGCATATAATCTGCCACTGTTTCCTCCTTTTACACTGGAACGTTCACTGGTATACTATATGCCCGCCATTTACCGACTATACCTTTTATTTTTTGGCGGCTGCCGCCAGAAGACTATCATAACAGGGCTTTTTTTCATTATTTTCATCGAATAACAGCGGATAACTGGTTTCCCCTTTAAAACCGCTAAGCCAGGTTACTCCGTCATTTAATCCCCAGAAAGTTACGCTTGTCACATTGGCGCTGCCTTCTCTGTCTGCTTTCAAAATGGTTTCAAAAAACTGCTGATACCGCTCCGCCTGTTTTTTTAGTCCCTCCGCCGTGTTATCCGTATTGTGCATATCAATCTCGGTAAACTGAAGCTCCAGTCCCTCTATGCTCCCGTATGCCGACAGCGCCTCTGCGAGAAGGGTTTTGTCCGGATAGTCCATATCCCAGTGGCTCTGCAATCCTATCCCGTCCACCAGATTTTTCTTTCTTAAATCCTTTAAAAGGGAAACTATCGTGTCCCGTTTTGCCGGCATATATTCGTTGTAATCATTGACAAATAGCTTTACGCCCTCCGCCGCATATTTTCTGGCGAAGGTAAAGGCGTCCTTTATATAGGATTCATCTCCGTAAACACGGTACCAGTTACTGTTCATCCGATAACCGCCGGCATCGTCGCATGCCTCATTTACTACATCCCATGCATATACTGTTCCCGGATAGTTTTCCTGACAATAGCTCATCACTTTTTTAATATATTGCTCCATGCGGCTCCTCATAACACTCTTGTCAACCTGCGGATTTCCCGCCTCATAGTCCTCGCAGAAAAACCAGTCCGGCGTCTGGCTGTGCCAGATCAGGCAGTGGCCTCTTACAGACAGTCCCTTTTCCTCTGCCAGAGATAAAATATCGTCCAGATTCCCGGTATTAATTTCCGGCGAACCATCCTCACTTTCCTCCGACCCCCTCTGGTCCAGGATATTCTCCGGCTTCATCTCATTTTCCATCGTAATACTGTTAAAATTTTCCGTTATCTGTTTACTCAGGGTTTCATCCCTGAGCTGATAGGTGTTTACCGCCACTCCCACTTTAAAATCTCCCGAAAAAGCATCCTTTAATGTCTTTGCTGTGGAATCCCCTGCCGCGCTCTCACTGACTGCCGCCGGCGTTTTCGTTACCGTAACTTCCGATGGGCTTTGACAACCGCTCGCCATGATAGTCACCATACCTCCTAATAGCAATATACAGCACACTTTTTTCCTCTTCATATTTTCCCCCATTTCTGCCTGGTTTTTTTCGTTGCTTTTCTTTCCTTATGGTTACTATAACAAAAAGAAAGCCGTTATGCAACGCTATTTCTAATGAATATAACTTGACTTTTTCAGCAAATGCCATTAGAATTAATATAGCAATAAATAATATGGAAATAGATTTTTCGGGAATCTGTTTTTTCGGAGAACACCCTTTCCAGAATTGGAGGATCTTATGAAAAAAATTATACTGACCGGCGACCGCCCTACCGGAAAACTTCATGTAGGACATTATGTCGGCTCTTTAAAACGCCGCGTTGAATTGCAAAACTCCGGCGAATACGATGAAATTTATATTATGATCGCCGATGCTCAGGCGCTGACTGACAATGCAGACAATCCGGAGAAGGTACGCAGCAATATTGCCGAGGTGGCTCTGGATTATATGTCCTGTGGCCTTGACCCGGAAAAATCTACGCTCTTTGTTCAGTCGTATGTGTCAGAGCTGACGGAATTAACTTTCTATTATAGCAATTTGGTTACGGTTTCCCGTCTAAAACGAAATCCCACCGTAAAATCGGAAATACAGCAGAGGGGCTTTCATTCCAGTATCCCGGTTGGCTTTTTTACTTATCCTATCAGTCAGGCAGCAGATATTACTGCATTTAAGGCAACGACCGTACCGGTAGGCGACGACCAGCTCCCCATGATCGAGCAGGCGAGGGAAATTGTCCGCAGCTTTAATTCCACTTATGCAGAAGTTCTCGTTGAGCCAAACGTACTGCTGCCGGATAATAAGGCATGTATGCGCCTTCCCGGCACCGACGGCAAGGCAAAAATGAGTAAATCCCTCGGAAATTGCATTTATCTTTCAGATACGCCGGAGGATATCCGGAAAAAGATTATGAGCATGTATACTGATCCCGACCACATCCGCATCGAGGATCCGGGAAAGCTGGAGGGAAACACCGTGTTTACCTATCTGGACGCCTTTTGCCAGGATGAGCTGTTCGCAGAATATCTGCCGGAATACCATTGCCTGCAGGAATTAAAAGAACACTATCAGAGAGGCGGACTTGGGGACGTAAAGGTAAAGAAATTTTTGTATTCTGTCTTAATGGAAGAGCTTGCCCCGATTCAGGCAAGGCGCAGGGAACTGGAAAAAGATATACCGGCTGTGATGGAAGTATTGCACAGGGGAAGCAGGAAAGCAAAAGAAACAGCCGCCCGGACTCTTAGCGAGGTTAAGCATGCCATGAAAATTGACTACTTTGATTAAAACCGGCCGCCGGCTGTTACGAATCTTCTTTTATCTCTTTTTTAAATTTAAACGGTCAGAAAGCGTTTGTCCCATCAGCAGGGCAAACGCTATTTTTATTATATCCCCCGGCAAAAAGGGAACGACACACAAATTCAGCGCCGGTACAACTCCGGTTCCGGTAGAGTAGCAAAACCATGCCGTGCCAAAAACATATGCCGCCGCAGTCCCCAACACCATTCCGGCTGCGCACAAGAACTTTTTTTTGCGAAATTTTTCTATAAAAATCCCACTGATAATGCTCATGGGGATAAAGCCAATCAGGTAGCCTCCCGTCGGCCCTGCCAGCTTCCCAATCCCGCCGGTAAACCCGGAAAACACAGGCAGCCCCATGAAACCAATGAGAAGGTAAACACAATAAGTAATGGTGCCTTCTTTCCAGCCTAAAAGATACAGGCTGAGATATATTACCAGATTGGTAAACGATATTGGCACCGGTCCGATGGGTATGGATAATGGCGCCAGAATGCAGGTAATGGCGGCAAAAAGCGCCATCATTATCATTTCCGGCAGCGTAAATAATTTTTGATTTTGCATCCTCTGTTCTTTCATGTTAAAGTTTCCCTCTTTTTGTCTGGTTTACCCCACCGCCACATGCCGGGGATAAATTCATACCGGCAAACATTTTCAAATCTTCTTCTATCGTATTTCCTACCGTCGTCAGCATATCGCCAGTAATAGTTGCATTTGCCCCCGACTCAAACAGAACCCGTCCCCCGTCTGGAAAACAGGATCTGCCTGCCGCCATCCTTACTAACGCCGCCGGGTTTATATACCGGAAAATTGCCACGGTCCGCAATATATCCTCCTGCGTTACCGGCTCCTGCTTTTCATAGGGTGTTCCCGGAATCGGCGACAGTACATTAATCGGTATGGAGTCCACCTCGAGTTCCGCCAGACTGAAAGCCATGTCTATGCGGTCCTCCCACGTTTCCCCCATTCCGATAATTCCGCCGGAACATACGGAAAACCCCGCTTCCTTTGCCAGCTTTATTTTTTCTATTTTATCCTCATAAGTGTGCGTCGTGCAGATGTTGGGAAAATTTCTTTTTGAGGTTTCAATATTTTCATGGTACCGGGTTACCCCTGCCGCTTTTAATCCCTCAAACTCTTCCCGGCTTAATAATCCATGGGAAGCGCACAGTTTAAGCCCCGGACAGGCTCTGTGGATTTCCCGGTAGGCTTTTTTTGCCTTTTCATAATCCTTTCCCAGATTTCTGCCCGCCGTCACGATCGAATACCGATGAACTCCCTTTTTTTCGTGTTCTTTTGCGTCTTCTATCATAGTTTTTATATCCAGAAACGGATACTCTTCTATCCTGGTATTATGATGCTGCGACTGGGCGCAAAATTTACAATCCTCGCTGCACCTGCCGCTCCGCCCGTTAATAATAGAGCAAAGCTCCACCCGGCTGCCGCAGAGCCCTTCCCGGATTCTATCCGCGCCCTTTTGCAGGTTTCCTATCTCTGCCATCAAAAAAAAGGAAACATCCTCTCCTCTTTTTAAACGCCTTCCTTTTATGATTTCCTCCGCCAATGTGAAAACATCTGTCATAGTTTAAAACCTCATTTCACGGCATTTGTAAACTAATTTTCTTTTTTAGTATACATTATCGTTTCTCTCGTGTCAACTTAATTTATAATTTTGGTTTACTTTTGCTTTTGTTCCGAATTGGCAGCTGTCCTCCGCCAGTTATTGCCCCACCAGAAAAATGGAAGCTGCCGCCCCGGCAAGGGTAGCCGCCAGCGCTCCGGCAAGAGTATACCGTGTCTTTGTTACCTTTGCTGTCATAAAATAAATACTCATGGTATAAAATATCGTTTCCGAGCAGCTCATCAGCACCGACGCCAGAGTCCCCAGATAGGAATCCGTCCCGTAGGTTTTATACACATCCAGCAGCAGCCCGGTTGCCGCCGAGGAGGAAAACATTTTGACAATAAACAACGGAAGGAGCTCTGCCGGAAACCGCAGAAACTGTACCAACGGCGAAAGAAGCCCGGCAACCCATTCCATCGCGCCGGACTCTCTCAAAATCCCCACTCCTATCATCAGCCCCACCAGAGTTGGCAGGATTTTATATACGGTTAAAAAACCGTCTTTTGCCCCTTCAATAAATTCATCAAAAATATTGACCTTTTTGCACATTCCGTACCCCACCAGATACAAAATGACAAACGGTATCATACAATCCGAAAGATAATAAAGAATGCTCATTGCGTCATCTCCTTTCTTCCTTTTTCTTCCCCATTTTTCTGGCGATTATGGAAAAAATAACGCCGGCGGCAGTTGAAATAACGGTGGCAATCAGTCCCATTCCAATAATCGCTGTCGGAGAAACCGAACCATATTCGCTGCGGTAAGCTATAATATTGACCGGAATCAACTGCAGAGAAGAGATATTAATGATAAGAAAGGTGCACATATCTGCGCTGGCAATGTGGCTGCCATGATTTAATTCCTTGAGCTGCTCCATTGCCTTTAATCCCACCGGCGTTGCCGCCCACCCAAGTCCAAGTACGTTGGAAATCATATTTGCCGCCATATATTCATTGGCTTTATGCTCCTTTGGCACTCCCGGAAATAAAAAGGCAAGAACCGGTCGAAGCCCCCGCGTGAGGGCGTCGATAATTCCTGCCTTCTTTGCAATATTCATAAGTCCTGTCCACATGGACATGATACCCAGCATCGTAATGCATAACGTTACCGCTTCCTTGGAGGAATCGATTGCCGCTGTCCCTACCTCGCCGATTCGTCCGGTGCAGGCGCCAAAAATGATGCCAAAAAGAATCATAATACCCCAGAGTTTGTTCAGCATAAAAATCCCTTTTTCTTTTATTATATGAGGAAAGGAATTTTTGTATGACGGACAGCGCCGTACCGTAGGCCGTTTCCCGTTTAATATATCTTTTCCAGTTCTTCGGTAATCCCATATTTCTCCTTAAAATCATACAGATCCTTCTCATTTCTTATAAGGCACTCATCATGGAATTCCCCGGTATTCACGTTTTTAAAACCCGCCGTCTGTTCCCCCGTACAAATCGATGTTAAAATTACAGGTTTATAATTTTCTCTGTCATATTCCTTTGTCTGTTTTTTTCGCTTAAACATTATATTATCCCTCAAATCCGGCTAAAGCGTCTTCCCCTGCTGGGCCGCTGACAAATACTTTCGCTGTTTGATACATTTTTCTCTCCCTCCTGCTGGTACATCCAGTTTACCGGCATATAAATTCACCCTGCTCTCAAACCTTCTTTCCGCCTAAACACATGGAAGAAACACAGAGAATGTTTAAAAAATTTTAATATGCTTTCCCGCCGGATTCGCCGGGATGAGCGCGGCAGCCTTTATCAGCCACACGACAGCAATTCTTCGACAAACTCACGGTAATCCTGCATCGTCGTGCAGTTCGGCGCATAGTCAATCAACAGCTTCTTCTTCATCTGCGCCTCTTTTGTCTTGACGCACTCGCGAACCACGGTAGAAAACAACTGTGTCCCCATCTGGTCTGCCGTTTCCTGTATTTTCTGTCTGAGATTTTTCTCAAGATTGGAGCGTCCCGAGTATTTGACCAGCAGCAGCCCTGCAATCGAAAGTCTTGGATTCTGCCGCTTCTGCACCGCCTTAATGGTATCTGACAGCTTGGATAATCCCTGCATCGCATACGCATCCGCGGTCACAGGTATGATTACCCTATCCGCTGCGATCAGACAGTTATACAGCACGACGTCCAGTGACGGCGCCGTATCGATCACAATAAAATCATAGCCCTCCATCATATCCAGGGCGTCCTGCAGGCGGTACATCCCCTCCACATTGCCGTCCAGCATCTTGCCCGCATTGGCAAGAAGCGGGTCAGATGCCACGATGTCCCCGTTTTCCATCTTCTGAATGGCGTCCTCGATTGGCAGCGCCTCTGCATCCACCATAACGTCATACAGAGTCGCCTGATCCTCAATCTGCGCCTGATATGTACTTGTGCTGTTCCCCTGCGGGTCAGCGTCAATCAACAGGGTCTTCCCCTTTGTCGCCAGAACTCCCGCCAGAGTTGTCGCCGTTGTCGTCTTTCCAATTCCACCCTTTTGGTTTGCTATCACATAGGTAACTGCCATAGTTATCCTCCGTTCTTTTTAATATATATAACCGCAACCTGACGTGAAAATCTGCCGGATAGCAAATTTCTCATCGCCCCGTCGCATCCATGCTCCGAAATAGAGATTAAAACGCAATCTGTCCCGTGATTTTTTTGTTTATCACATAGTATACAGCCTGCTCCTCCAATTTTATGTAAACGTCCACTGTTTCAATATCATCCTCCGGGACTCCCTGCTCTAATACATCCTGATAGATTAAATCCATCAGATGCTTTTCCGAGCGCTCCCGCCCCTGATACTGTATCACTATATTTTTCTTTGCGCTGGCAAAACCGCCGATTTTTCGGTTTGCCCTCTCCACACTGCTCCTGCGTGCCATAAATACACCTCCCATTTTTTTCCTATCATACCACACCGGTGCGCAAAATGCAAAATCCGCCCCTCTCCAATCCGAAAAAATAAAGGCCAAAAACAGAATTAACTGCTCCCGGCCTTTTTGCCTGTTTTCTTATTACTTTAATTTTTTATTTTTGGACCATGCACTATTTACATATCCACCGGTCACTTTTTTATATGTGCGGATGCGGAAATAATATTTAGCCTTCTTAGACAACTTCGCCTTTTTGTAAGAAGTCTTAGAGGCGGACACTCTCTTGATTTTCTTATAACCGGTATGCGCCTTTTTGCTCATCTGAATCTCATAGCCGGTTACGCCGCTGACCTTTTTCCACTTCAGGATTGCCTTTGTACCCTTCTGCCGCTTCACAGAAGACCATTTCGGCGCTGTCGGCTTTGTCGCTGTCGTATAGGTTATTTTCTTCCCTTCCCTGATCTTTCCGGCAACTTTCTTCAATGATACTATGCGCACTTTATAAGTAGTTCCCGCTTTCAGGCGCTTACCGCCGATTTTTTTGATCGTCAGAGAGGTTACCCCTGCCTTGACAGTACCTGCCTTCACATACTTTTTCCCGGACTTCACATAAACGCGATACCCTGCTGTCGCATTCTTGTCTGGCTTCCAGGAGATTTTCACACTGTGTTTCTTGCTGGCAAGCGTAGCGTTCTTAGAAACTTTGACTGAAACGACAGGTTTCTGATTCCCCGGCGTAACGGGAACTGCCGGCGTCGGTTTCCCAAGCGCCGGAATGACCGTACCCGCCTTGAGCTTCTGTCCGCAATCCAAACAATACGTATCTCCGGTGTAACCCGTTTCCGTTGCCGTCGCTTTCTTCTGCCCTCGAAGCCCTGTCTTTCCCGTATGGTTGAGAGGATCCTTCTCGCCGTAAGGCTGACCGCAGTCTGTACAGACGGCTTTGCTTATACAGGTAGCTTTGCCGCCCGCATGGGACAGAACCTCCTTCTTATCCCCGCATACACCGCATTCCTGCCAGTGGGTATTCTCCGTATAATTCCACTTGAACTCGTGCTCATGTACGGGCTGCTCTGCCCCGCATACCGTACATTTGCCATTTTCGTAAATATGGTTTTCTCTCCACACCTTGCCACACACCGTACAAATATCCCAGTGATGCGTATTATCCTTCTGCAGCTTGCCGTAGGTGTGCTCGGTCACTTCTTCGCGCTCTCCACAGGGGCACTCCAACCAGTGATGAATATCATCCGATGCGTAAATGCCGTTCTCTTTATTATAATCAAAAACGTGGGTATGGCCCGCCGGCAGCTTGTTAAGCATCTTGCCGGTAGCTATCAAAAGTCCGCATCCTATACAATACGTATCTCCACTGTAGCCATCCTTTTTTTCTGTTGGCGCCTCATAATTACGGATTTCCACACCACCGTCATGTTGCTCCGGATCTTTCCCGCCGTAGCTCTGGTGGCAAATATCGCAGACAGCCGCATGGGCGCAGGTAGCCTTTCCTCCGGAATGTGCCACCTCCGGGCTGCGTCCTGTACATCCGGGTGTCTGGCACATATGCCAGTGGCCGCTCTCATCATGCTGGTACTGGCTATAGTCGCCAAAATTGTGACTGGCCGCGCCCTCCTGCATTACCCATTCGCAGACTTCACATACCTTCGGCGTTGTGCACAGACCGTCGTCCGCCGCCGCCTTATGATTTTGATACTGTTTCTTTGTACAGCCATCGTTTTGACATTCCTGATAATGACCTTTCGCATCTGATTTCCAAACAGAAGACCAGTTGTGTTCTGTCTGGGCATCCATCAGCGTATGCCCACAGTCTTTACAGATAAGCGCTGTGGTACAGTCCCCATCATCCTTAGCATTATGCGGGAGTTCCTCACTGGTCTGCTCACAGTTGTCATTGATGCAGACATGCCAATGGCCATCCTCGTCATACGCCCAGGTGTTTCCAAACACATGCTCTTTCGCCGCAATCATCGTATACTGACAATCCTTGCAGGCAACCGGCGTATTACAGTTCTTATCATCGGCGCTCGTATCCATTATGTGCGGAGAATGATGTGTCATGTGCTCACAATATTCGCACTGCTGCCAATGCTCCGCAGCGTCGTTCAGCCATTTGATAAAGGTATGGTCTTTCTCCTTCTGGAAGGCATAACAGATCGTGCAATGCTCCCAGGATTTTATATCATCGTATTTAATCTCCCAGTTATGGGTGCAGGCATTTTCCAGTTTCGGGATTTTTTTGCCTTCTTTCACAACAGCCTTGCAGCTTAAGCAGACTTCATCTCCCGTATAGCCGTCCTCTTCTACGGTAGCCGCCTTCTGCCTTACGATTTCAACGCCGCCCGTATGATTCTGCGGGTTTAATTCCCCGTAAGGCATCCGGCAGGTTTCACAGACGGCTTGATCCCGGCAAGTCGCTGTCCCACCGGTATGAGCGGTAACTTTGCTCTTAATCTTGCAATTCTTGTTAGTGCACTCCTGCCAGTGCCCCGTTTCATTTCCATGATAAGCTGCATTCACAAAACGATGTCCGGATTCCCCATGGATCGCCACATAATCGCATACTGCACAAATCACGCTCTTCGTGCAGTCGCCCGTTTCCGTAGTATATATATGCTCTCCCAGATCGGTTGACTTATTACAGCCGGGATTAGTGCAGTACCTCCGGTGGCTGTTTACCATATGGCTATAGTTTTCGCTCCATTTGTGCTCCGCAGCTTCCCGCAATGTTGCCTTACAGGTCTTACACTTCCACGCCGTGGTGCAGTCCCCGTCATCCCCTCCGGTATGCGCTCCTTTTTTCTGCTGATAGGTGCAGCCCTCCCGTGTGCACTCCTGCCAGTGGTAGGTTCCGTCGCTCTTCCATGTGCCGTCAAATGTATGGCTTGCATACCCTTTTACCTGATATCCGCAGACCGGACAATCCCAGGAACTGGTACAATCCTTATTTTCCGGCGCATTACTGTGAGCTTCTGCCGCGCCGGTAATGTCTTTTGTCGTCTTCGTGCAGCCCTCGTTGGCGCATTTCTGCCAGTGTCCGTTCTGATCGTGATCGTATTCGCCCCATTTATGCTGTGTCGCCGGCAGCTTCCTGCCGCATCCCTTTCGGCTGCAGACCGACTCTGTGGTACAGTCCCCATCATCCTCGTAGCTGTGTCCAAGGGCTGCAATTTCTATATGATGTTCCGGATTCTCCTGATTACATACCGTACATTTAAATCCGGTATATCCCGCTTCGGTACAGGTAGCTGCCTTCAGCTCCATGCGCTCTGACCAGGTATGTTCTGCCGCAACAATCTGTGTATCTTTTGCGCCGCACTTTGTACAGGAACGCTCTTTTTCGCCCGGCGTATTAGTGCCGCATTCCGCCTTTTTGGTAACGCTCCAGTTTCCGTAGGAGTGTCCGCTGGCAGGAATCGTTTCCACATTTCGGGTAACCTTACATCTTGTACATTCCTCATAGGTAGTCCCGGTCACTTCACAGGAGGGATGATCCTTCTTTGACTCCCAGAGGTGCCCTTCTCCATCCTCTACAGCATAAACCGCGCCTTCCTTTGTCAAAAGCGCCTGACAGCGAATACACGGATAAACGGTAATCGTTTCGGAGTTTGTTCCGCAGGGAGTGATCTCCTGCGGCTTATCCATATCTGCCTCGTGTCCCAGAGCTTCGGGAATATTATAAGAATAAAAGACAAATCTCTCGCCGCAGTTCGCACAATTAGAATATGCAGTATAGGTTCCCGGTTTCGTACAGGTCGGAGCAATATCTACAATTTGACGGCCGGCCGGTTGGTGGCCGACATAAAATTTTTCGATTGCTTCATTTCCGGCGCCGTCTATCGCCGTGACCGTCCAGGAAGAACCCTTTAGTCCCTCAATCGAAACCGTGCAGTCAGTCCCATCTGTAATCGTTCCCTTTGCCGAAGCGTAATCCGTGGATGCAACCACCGATATCAGGTTGCCGCCGTCATCATGCACCGTAATAGCGGGAGCCTCACAGTACATTTTGCCATTGTAATGGCCATTTACCGGCGTAATCGTGATGACCGGCCTGGTCATATCCGCCGACGCCGCCGTTGCGCTCTTTGCCGCCGGCGACACCGCAAGCTGAAATGCCATCGCAGCGCACAACAGCGCCGCCAATCCCCTTTTCCTATATTGTTTCATAATATATTCCTCCCTATATTGAAAAATAACCACATTATAATATACAAAGATTATATACAAAGATTCCGATAAAAGCAAGAACGACAGTTATGTATTTATTACCATTTCCGGATAACTATGGTTTTTTTCATTATTTATAAAATTAAGGTTGACAAAACAAAAACCGGAGTATATACTGAGTGTATCAACTGTACTAGTTGATATGGTACAGTTGATACATAAGATATTCAACAGGGAGAGCGTATAAATCTCTCCGGAAGGGAGGAGTGATATGATACAGCTAAATTTCCACAGCAGCGTCCCCATCTATGAGCAAATCGTGACGCAGTATAAGTATATGGTCCTGCAGGGGTATCTGCGTCAGGGTGATGCGATTCCTTCTGTCCGTAAACTGGCGTTGCAGCTGGAGATAACGCCGGGGACGGTGGCAAAGGCCTACCGCGAGCTGGAGCGCAGACATGTGATAGAAACCGTGCGGGGGAAAGGAACCTTTATCGCGGGAAAAGGCGATTTTAAGGAGGACGAGGAAGTGATCAAAAAGGTAAAGGAAGACTTGAAGGCGCAATGTATGGAGCTTATCTATCAGGGTTGGGATAAACCCCGTATTCTAAAGCTGGTAGAAGAAATTTTTACCGAATTGAAAGGAGGAGGGGATGAAAAATGATTGAAGTAAAAGGACTTTGTAAAGGATATGATGACCGTCATGGTTATGCCGTGCAGGATATTGACATGCGGGTGGAAAAGGGAAGCATTCACGGACTGATCGGCCACAATGGTTCCGGTAAGACGACGATCATCAAATGTCTGACGGGCATTTTCCCCACCGATGCGGGAGAAGTGCTGGTCGATGGGGAACCGGTTTATAATAATGTAGAAAAAAAGAGCAGGATTGGCTATGTGGCAGACACAAATCAAATGTTCCATAACTACCGCATAAAGCAGATTGCGAAGTTTTATCAGATGATTTACCCGGGATTCAGCATGCAGGATTATGAGAGTCTGTCCGGCATATTTCTGGTAGATCAGAATAAAAAAGTGAGCCAGATGTCAAAGGGACAGCAGATGAGGGCAAGTTTTGTTCTAAACATGGCAAGACATCCGGAGATCATGGTACTGGATGAGCCGACGGCAGGACTGGATGCAATGGCAAAAAAGGAGCTGCTGGATTGTCTGGTAAGCGCCGTGGAAAATGACGAGATGACAGTGGTCATTTCTTCTCATCAGCTCAGCGATCTGGAAAAGATCTGCGATTCGGTCACGATGATCTGCAATGGCAGAGTGGAGATTGATGACAGCCTGGAAGAAGTGACGGGACAGATTGCCAAATATCAGCTGGTATTTCCATCGGGAGCGCCAAAGGGGCTGTATGCCAGAAAGGATATTCTCCACATGTCTAATGTGGGAAGCGTCTATACGGTCGTGATGGAAAATAATAAGGAAGGATTTTTAGAAGAGATGAAGGCGTTAGGGGCGGTGCTGGCCGAGGAAATGCCGGTCGGACTGGAAGAAAGTTTTATTTATATAAACCGGGAAGAAAAAATAACCGTGGGAGGTGAGTGCCATGAATAGAAAAAAGGCCTTGTTTTATCATGAGTGGAAGATGATGCGCTGGTTTCTGCTCGCCGGTCTTGCGTGTTGTCTGGGCGTGGTTTTCCTTTTGTCCTGGCAATGTAATAATCATCTTGTGAGTTTAGTGGATGTAGTCGTGATGGGAGATAACGGCGAAGGATTTGGCTCCATTTTAATAAACGAACTTTCTGATTTTTCGCCATTGGCAATTCTGGCGGTGCTGGTAATGGCGGTATTCCAGTTTTCTGACTTTCATAAGAAAAATCGGAGAGAATATATACTCTCCCTTCCCTTTACACAGAGGGAGAGTTTTGCCGTGAAATTTATCATGGGCTGTTCCGTTCTTACAATTATTTGCGCCGTATTTGCTGTGGGGGTGTTTGCGCTCCGCGGAGTGTACTATGAAGCCTATATCAAGCCGTATCTGTTGATTCCGGCATGGAAGCTCATAGCGGCCAATGATACCTGGATGCATACGCTGCGAGCCGTTTTAACGTTATGGCTCCTTATGCTGGCTGTCTACGCAGTGGCGGCGGCTGTCCACAGTCTGGTGACAGAAGGAGTAACGGCAGTCTTGATTTGCATTGGCGCGCTTGCCGCTCCGGTATCGCTGTTTTTTATGATCGATTCTTATATTCAAAACCCCCCGGATCTGTTTTCCTCTTACCCGGGACTGTTCCAGGGAGTATGCGGACTGTTAGGGGACGGGTATGGAAGTACTTATGAATACACAGGTATCACGCCAGGCGATATGAATTGGGGAGCATATGCAGACGTTAGCCATATCGACGATTATGGCTCGGTCAATATCGTTCTCAGCATACTGGCAGTTGTCTTCTTTGCCAGTTCCCTGCTGGCGTTCTTTGTTAATGGCCGGCGGGATGCCGCGAAATCCGGCAAACTGATTCCGGACAGATGGGCGCGGGCGCTGATCAGCGGCGGAATGGCTTTCTTTTTTTCCTTCCCTGTGTCACTGTTACTCCTGACTGTGATATGGCTGATTATGGGGCTGTCTCAGGATTTGATAGATCAGGTTTTTCTGCGGTTATTTGTACAGGCGGCGTCAGCAGTCCCTTTGTATGTACTCTGGCAGAAAATTTTCCGAATAAACAGGCGTTAGGGGGTATTGGATATGATAAAGAAAATAATACTATGCTGTCTTATGATAGGTTTGCTTACAGGCTGTGGGACAGAGGGTGTCCTTCGTTATGCTGATATGTCAGATAGCGCCAGAATCGATACGGCGGAGCAGTTTCAGAAAATGGCGGCAGAACTGCCCCGAGAAGATAGCGGCAAATGGTCCTATCGGTTAGATAATATCAAAAAGATCGTGCAGTTATTTACCCAGATAGAGAAGATATGCGATGAAAAAAAGATACCTATTCTGGTAGAGAGCGCAGATGAAAAAACGGCGTCGCCAAAAAAATGGCTGCGGAACGCGCAGAAGGGAATGGATCCCAAAAAGGAAAAAATGAGGGAGTTATCCGCCTCCATTACCTTTACTTCTGAACAGGAGGAAAAAGAATTTTGTAACCGCATGGCAGCGCTTGGCCTAAAAGAACTGCAAAATTGCAAGGGCGCATATTGGAACATCATGACAAAACAGGGCTACAAGATTTCTTCTGATTATGATGAGGAGAAGGAGAGCGATTACGAGATTGAAATCCGTGTGCCGGATATTATGGCTTTTGGGCCGGAGCGTTATTTTGGACTGGCAGATACCTTCCTTGCCAATCAGCTATATGTAAACAAGGTAATCTGCTGCGGCGGCGCTGTGGATGGCATCGTGTTGGAGCAGGAATATGAGGCAGACATCGTTGCTTTCCTGAAAGACCAGAAGATTCAGGAGCTGTATATAAAAAGTTCATATGAAGAGGATAAGGATAAAGACTTCTTTCCGGACAAAGTAAAAAATAAAGCGGCAGCGCTTCTGACAACTCTGACAGGAAACCGCAGCGATTCCCTCTCACTGGTGAAGGAACTGAAGCTGGATGGGAAAGTAAAAGGCGAACTGGGGGATTTCCATTGGAAGAAAGAAATGTACTGGGATAGCTATACACTGCACCTCTGGTCATAAAGAACCGGGGCAGACGGCAGCGCTATCAAATCAGAGGGAGTAAGCAATCAGGCTTACTCCCTGCTTTAACCTCTCCATGCCATCCTGTACAAGTTCTCTCGGACATGCAATATTCATGCGCACAAACCGGTTTCCATTGCCGCCGTACTGATTTCCCTCGCAAAGATACAGTCCGGTGGTTTTTCTGAGAAAATCAGCAAATTCGGAAGAGGAACCCGCCAGCCTGCTGCAGTCGATCCACAATAAATAGGTGGCGTCCGATGGTACAACGGAGAGCCGGGGCAGTTCGTTTTCTATATATTGTCTGACAAATTCCCTGTTTCCCTGAAGATACTCCCGCAGCCTGTCCAGCCACGGTTTTCCTTTGGTAAACGCCGCCACTGCCGCATCCACGGCAAAGGCGTTTGGCTCCGCCACCTCATCTGTGTTAAGCGCCCGCCACATTTTATGCCGCAGCGCCTTATCCGGCACGACAACCGCCGCTGTCTGGATTCCCGCCAGATTAAACGCCTTGGTCGGTGCAATGGCAGTTATGCTGATCTCCCTGCATGTTTCCGATGCCAGCGCAAAAGGAGTATATTCCTTCCCCGGCGCCGTCAGATCACAATGGATTTCGTCGGAAAGCACCATTACATGGTGTCTGGCGCATAGTTCGCCAATCTTCGCCAGTGTTTCCTTTTCCCAAATCTTTCCCACCGGATTGTGGGGATTACACAAAATCATCATCGTTGTCTGCGGGTTCGATAAATCCTGCTCGAGCCTGTCAAAGTCTATGGAATACGCTCCATCTCTATAGACAAGCGGGCTCTCCGCCACGTTTCTTCCATTATTTATAATGGAGTTAAAAAAGATGTTATAGACCGGCGTCTGCACCAGCACATTTTCACCCGGTGTCGTGAATTTTCTTACTGCGCTGGAAATTGCCGGAACTACTCCGGTACAAAAAATCAGCCATTTCTTTTCTATCCGGAACCCATGATACTGCTGCCACCAGGACTGATACGCCTTATACCAGGCATCGGATAGAATCGTATAGCCAAACACCCCCTGCTCTGCCCTGGCACAAATGGCTTCCCGGATTTCCGGCGCTGTCATAAAATCCATGTCCGCTACCCACATTGGCAATTCGCCCGCCGAAACATCCCATTTCAGGGAATTGCTATCCGCCCTGTTTATTTTCCTGTCAAAATCATAATCCATCGCTTACCCCTTCCTGAATGTAATTGTCACCCTGCCGCTTCCCACGGCTTTGGCAAAGCCGGCGGCGTCTTTAATCTTCCCCACGGATGTATACGGATAGGAGGTGTTATGGGACTTGTAAAATGTCACCAGACAATCCGAGCCGTACAGCATAATATCGCCCGCCGATATTTTCCCCGGCGATTTTTCCTTTGTCGGAAAATCTGCATCAAAATAATGATACTTCTCGTTCCCATTCAGCTCGCTCATAGTAAGTGTCATCGGCATTTTTTTTAATAGTGCATCTGCCGTCCTGTTATTATAAAATACCGCCTTAAATTTCTGTCCCTTTACCGTAAGGGTGCAGGAAATACCGGCCACGGAAGCGTCTTCCTTTTTATGAGAAAGACTCTGGCTGGGAACCTTTACCTTAAACCACCGTTTTGTTTTTGGAAGGTTATTTCCGGAAACGGTAATGGTTATTTTTGCCGTCCCCGCCTTTTTCGCTTTTAGTTTTCCCGACCTGCTGACGGATACCAGTCTTTTTTTGTCTGACCGGTACTTTATCTTAGGTTTTGACTGCTTTGGCGCCACAGATAATTTGATTTTTTTACTGCTTCCCTTTTTCATCGTTACTGTTTTTTTATTTACCTTTCTTTTGTCAACCCTCACGGTCACAGACAGCTTTGTTTTTGCCCGCGCCCCTGTTGTTGGAACGGGAATTTGCGTCAGACTGACAACGAGGAGCAACGCCACGAAAAGGCTTTTTCTTTTACGTCCTGTTAATCGTTTCATTTTTTCTCCCCCTGTCTATGGCGTCTTGCAGGCACATGGCTTCAATGGCAGATTCGTAAGGATGGAAAATTCCCTTTTCCCCTTTACCGACTGGTTTTTACATATGATTTTTGTCTTTTGGGGATCAATTTTATCTTTTTCCATGATCAGGCTGTCAATATATTCTGCGCGAATAATTCCACTGGCGGGATTCATCACGCTGTCAATCTTACCGTCTATCTGTACATCTACGGAGGAGTACTCAAAGGCAAGCGTTGTGTTAATCAGTTTACAGTCCTTCATCACCAGATTATCAATATAACACATCCCCTGCAGACTCTCCACGGTACAGTTGATCAGCGTCAGATTCTTCGCATTCCACCCCAAATATTCGCCAGAAATAAAAGAGTCGTACACGGTAACATTTTCCGTGTTCCAAAACGCATCCTTGGACAACAGCCTGGCATTTCTTATCTCTACATTTTTAGCTCCGTCAAAGCAATAGTTACCCGTCAGCGTAAAGCCGTCCAGCTCCATATCCTGACAATTCATGGCAAAATAATCTCCCTTTGCCACTACATTTTTTATCCTGACATTTTCACAATTCCACAATGTTTCCGCGGCATTCGGGAAGGAAACATTTTTCAGCGCCACTCCCCGGCAGCGGCGGAAATTTTTGGGCGCCTCGATTACCGCATCCTCTACCTCAATATTGTCTGTGTACCATACCCCGGCGCGCGCCGTTTCAAACCAGGTACAGTTTTTGGCTACAATATTGCTGCTGTACCAGAGAGGATATTTCCAGCGGAACAAACTGCCGTTCAGCTCAATATCCCGGCTTTCCTTTAACGGCGACTCGCCATCCATAAAAACGCAGTCTGTAATCCGTAAGTTCTCTCCCTGAAATAACGCTCTCTCGCCCGTTAACGTCTGTTGCCTGATTTCTTTTTTTATCTCCTGATTGGTATCCATTCCCTATCACTTCCATTTCCGGTTTACTATATATAATAAATAGGTTTCTAACATTACTATAACATTCCTTTTTGAAAATAACAAATACTTATATTAAATGCTTTTTTATGCTTTTTGTGCATGGAAGAAAGCCGGATTGGCAAAAAAAGACCGCCGTCCCTTAAAAGGGCGGCGGTTTTTCCTCCTTTTTCTTTATTTTACCTTAAATGTCTTTGTTTTTTTCCGGTAACCGGATTTTGTCACAGTCACTTTAATTTTTGTCCTTTTTTTCAGCTTCTTTTTCAGCTTCACCGTAAATTTCCCTTTTTTGCCAGAAGTTACCGTGTACTTTTTTTTGCCGATCCGGACAACGACTTTTGCCTTTTTTATCGTCCTGCCATATATTTTTTTTGTTTTCTTTTTATATCTGGTCAGCTTTAATTTCTTAATTGTTTTTTTCTTTTTTACTGCCGGTTTTTTCTTATTTTCCTTTTTATTGTCCGGTGTTACTGTCGGCTTTGGGTTCGGTACCGGCGTTACTGCCGGCTTTGGATTCGGTATCGGCGTTACCGTCGGCTTTGGTTTGCCGGTCTGCCCCGGCTGCTCCGGAGTATCCGGATTGGGAATCCCGGTATTTTCTTTTGTATAATCCAGAACATATTTTACTACAATGTCTTCCCCGCCGGAAAGCTCCTGCGCATTCATATAGGAATTGACAAACACGCCGCCTACCGTATACATCCACCCCGAATTATCTCCGTCGGCAAATTCAGAGAGGCCATTAACAGAGGTAATATAGCTGCCTTTGGCAGTATACGGAATCTGCTTCTCCGAAAGCACCTTCTGAAACACATCAAATACCGTTGCCCCCTTGGTAAAGGAGGTTTCTCTGGTTTTTTCGATAATGGTTTCCCCGTTTCGTCCAAGCAGGGTAAAGCTTACCGAAATCGGTGTGTCAAGCTCCTGCTTAAATAGATTCAGCTTTGCCGCATATGCCCCGGCTTTTGCCTCCTTTGACATGCCGGAAAAGCTGTCGGTATAATTGCCGCTTCCTACCGCCATCACATAAGCGCTGACCGGCTGCTTGTAAAGCTGTCTGAATTCTACCAGCGCCTCCGGATCATAGTTCTTGTCTTCTTTAAATTTGGTATAATATTTTCCAAAAATTTCATCTGTCAGCACACTGTTAATTTTCACAAAGGTGTCTTCTGCCGGTGTTGCATTCAAAATCAGGGTTTCATTCGATAGCAGCTCCCGATTGCTGCTGTGGAACAGCCGCCAATCCTCCTGTTCTTCCCATCCGGAAAGTTCATCTACGATAATGCCGTTATTTTTTTCCTCCGCATAGGAATAAACATATTCTACGCCCGACTTATCGCTATTCCACACAATTTCTTTATATGGCGTCAGATCATCAATAATGCTGTAGGTATCTGCGTTACTGCCAAGCAGCCCCTCCGCATAGCCTGTCTTTGCCGCATCCATCAGGGCAAGCGCCTCCCGGATTTCCCCTCTTGTCAGGTGCGCCGCCGTCACTGTAATTTCCTTTGTGACATACAGATTCGGATTGGTTTTACTCTCCATTTTTACCGTCAGGGTAACCTGTCTGTCGGCGGAGGAATCCTCCCCCAACGGCCGGTAGACATACGCGCGGAATCCGTTTACTTCTATAACTTCTTCATCTGAGCTTGATACCGTAAATTTATAATTCCAATAGTCCCAGTAATTTCCGTAATCTAACCCGGCAAGCTCCTCCTTTGTCACGACCTCTCTCGGAATCACAAGCTGAATATCATGCTTAACCGCATTTAAATCCAATTTTTCCTTTGTCGTATAATCTTTCAGTTTATCTGCCGTATAGCAATCCAGAATCCGGGACATTGTGCTCATGGTCTGCTCCAGCTTTTCCTCTGATGCCGGAAGGATTGTCACTACATAGCTTCTCTTCACGGTAATCTCTGTCGATGGATTTTTTATCGCTGCCGTCAGGGTTACCGTATGCGGCTCCTTATCCTGGTAAACTTTACCTGTATAGGGGTTATACAGGGAGTCGGCGCCGCCCTTTCGGTTTTCATCACTGACAGTAAGATGAGCCTCATCAGAGGAGCTCCAGCTAATCCAGCCAAAGGAGTATTTATCTCCTTCCAGATAGGAAGGAAGCGTCAAATCCGTTACAACCGAAGATAAATTTTCATTATCACCGGAAATTACCTCTTCTGTCAGGGCGGCGTCTGCGGCTTTCTCCAGCGCCTGCCCGACATTTCCCGTGTCCCATGGAACCAGCAGCGCCCAGATATTTGAAGTAGGATAAGTAACCGTTGTTTCCCCTACTGTCAGCCCAAAGAACACCTGCACCTGTTTCCCGTTTCCGAGGCTGCCTCCCTCCGGGATAACCGGGTATGTGATTTTGCCGTTTTTACTGATCAGGCTTTCATCCTCGGTTGACTGTATCGTCACCCTCACCCCGTCATATCCCTTTTTGCTCAACAGCTTCTTAAACTTCACTAATATATTGGTATCTTCTCCGTAAACGGGCTGCAGCAGCTTGAAGTCCCACTCCAGGCTGTCAAGCACTTTCCCCAGATACACATCGGGATCCACATCTTTTGCCCAGACATCCACGGAAAATGTTTTCGTATCGCTTTCTCCGGCGCAACGGATATTTGCCGTCAAAGTGACCGTTACGATATTTTTATCCGGTAATGTGACGACTCCGGCATTAGTGATTATATTCGTATTACTGCTTTCCCACATAATATCGCAGCCGTTTAATGTATTCGGCAGCTTTAAATCTCCTGCCTCTTTTATTACGGTGTTGTCCAGAGAAAGCAATCCCTTCGTTTCCTTTACCCGCTCACGGTTTTCTTTCGCTATCAGCGCGTCTGATTTGCTAATTGGCCCGATAGCCGCCGCAGCTTCGGACTGCTCCTCGCCTTCCGCCTTTACCTGAAGGTAGCGCCCTGCATATTCGGAGGTGTCCGGAATGGTAAACGTACTTCCGGTTTCTCCCGTAATGTCAGTAAAGGCGGCGCCGTCTTCTGAAATCCCCCACTGATATTTTACATTGGTGGCGGATTCCTCATTTTCTCCCAGCGCCTGCGCCGCCAGCGTATTTCCCGTCCTGGCGTCGCCAAGAATCTGTACTTTCCGCACCGGTACAGAAATCACTTCCGATACCATCTGCCAGTTCAGAACCGGAAACCCTTCATTCCTATTTTCCGTATCGGCGCAAAATAGTTTTTCACTTCCTGCATTTAAATTTTCCAAAAGGGAATCCTTATCCGTTATTGCCTCATATTTCGCTGTTCCTCCGGCAGGAGAGGTATCATCCTCTGTCTTCTCGGAAAGATAATAACAGTTTGTAATCGCAGCGTTGCTAAAACCGCTGATTCCGTTGACGCTTGTGCCAATACTATAGCAATAGGAAATAGAGCCCAGATTTTGCTGTCCGGCTATACCGCCGCTCCGGTTCGTTCCGGTAATATTTCCGGCGTTATAACAATAACTGGTTTCCGCGGCCTTTGTGTCATAACCGATAATTCCGCCCGCATAGGCGCCGGTTACCGCTGCGCCATTATAACAGCCCTTTACCACTGCCCCGGCGGCATTTACCATTCCTATGATTCCTCCGACATATCCTTTTGAACCAGTGCCGGTGGTGGTAACGCTTCCTTCCATGGAGCAATTTTCCACGGTTCCCGTCTGGAGTTTACCGATAATCCCCCCTACTACATGGTTGGAGTTTACCGTTCCCTTTACCTTTAAATTTTTAATGGTTCCCGTATTAACGGAGCCAAATAAACCATAGGAGGTCGCCGTGGCATGGATTTCCAGCTCGGATACCGTGTGATTCTGACCGTCAAAGGTTCCGGCATAGGCATCTGTGATGTAGGATGCATTACTGATTGGCGTCCATTCGCAGCCGCCTAAATTAATATCCTCTGTCAATACAGCATCGCCGTGTACCAGCCCTTCATCTTTTTCACACTGCTCATTAATATAGGCGGCGAACCAGGCAAGCTCCGCCCCATTGCCGATCTGATAGACGCCGTCTATCTGCTCGGGCTCCTCCTTGCTCTCCCCGTCCCAGGGGGTAATTTTCGCTGCCTGCGCCGGCATTACCGGTATAAAAGATAACACCAGGGCAATGCTCAGCAGCACGGAGTAAAATCTCTGCCTAAATAATCTCTTCTTCATTTTCTTTCTCCTTTTCTTCTACAGATTTTTTGGGGTGACAGTTCCGGTAACGGATTTGATTTCTCTTTGCCCGTTCTCGCTTTTCCCGTTTCCTTTCCATGCGTTCCCGGTTCGGCTTCTTGATCCCCGCCGCCTCCAACGCTTTCGGCCACGGGCCAAAACAGCCCTTGATCCGATTTACCGTTCCTCTGTCAAAATCGGACTTTTTCGGCATCCGTCCCACTTCTTTCCATTTTTTCCGCAGACAGCAAATACACTCTTCTTTCATCCACTTATTCATACTTCCCTCTTTTCTGCACTTTAACAGATACTATTAAAAAAGCACATTCTTACTCTTATCAAGTAAAAATGTGCAACAAGTTTTCTGCAAGCCAAAAAAACCAGAAGAATGCAACATCTCCGGTAATACTCACATGAAACGGTTGCACTCTTCCTTACCCAAAAGTGATTTTTTAACCTTGCCTTTCAGCAGGTATTCCGACTTATCAAAGAAACTCCTTTGAAATACGGTAATGGCGGTTGCGACGGATTCTCACCGAACTTCCCCTTAAATGCCTCATGGCAACACTGAAAAGCAAATCTATTAAAATTTTAAGTTATCTTAACATCTTCTTTCCTTCCTGTCAAGGGATATATGGTTTCTTGCAAAACATACTCCCTAATTTCCAATCTTCCTCTTTACCTGTTCCGGATTCGTGGCAAACATCAGGGCGGTTTCTTTTGTAATCTCGCCTTTTTGATACAGGGAAACGATAGACTGATCCATGGAAATCATCCCCAGATTTCCGGAAGTCTGTATAACATTATCAATCTGATAGTTTTTGCTGTCGCGAATCATATTGCTGATAGCAGGCACGGTTTTCATAATCTCCACTGCCGGAATCATGCCGCCGCCCTTTCTCGGTAAAAGCTGCTGGGACACAATACTGTCCAGTACTAACGAAAGCTGAATTTTTATCTGATCCTGCTGGTCTGCCGGGAAAGAATCCACAATACGGTCGATCGTATTGACCGCCCCCTTCGTATGCAGGGTGGCAATCACAAGATGCCCGGTTTCTGCCGCCGTCATCGCCGTCCGAATCGTTTCTGCGTCGCGCATCTCTCCCAAAAGAATTACATCCGGAGCCTGACGGAGGCAGGCTCTCAGCCCCGTCAGATAATTGTCCGTATCAATGGCAATCTCCCTCTGGCTGATAAGGGAATTTTTGTTTTTATGCAGATATTCAATCGGATCCTCCAACGTAACAATATGCGCCTCCCTCTGGGAGTTAATGGCATCAATGATACAGGCCTGGGTAGTCGATTTCCCACTGCCCGCCGTACCGGAAATAATAATCATGCCATGCAGCAGTTGTGATAAATCAATAATGGATTCCGGTATGCCCATCTCGCGGTAATCCGGTATGCTGAATGCAACCACACGGATAACGGCTGCCTGAGAACCTCTCTGAAAATATGTATTTACACGGAATCTTGCCAACTGCTCAATGGCGAAAGAAAAATCGTCATCCCCTTCTTTTAGGAAATTGTCCTTGGGACGGCGTGCATAGCTATATATTTCTTCAATATATTTTACGGTATCGGCGGGAGAAAGCTTTGCGGAATTATCGATCGGATGAATCTCTCCCGCCACTTTATAGCTTAAATATCCCCCCGCTACAATAAAAATATCGGAAGCTTTATTCTCTACTGCCTTTTTTAAAATTTCCTTTAATTCTGCCATAAATAGCTCCTTTCACTATTCCGTAATTTCCATGCCGCCCCACACCTTCATCGAGTCGTCGGCCTTCCATTCGCCCACATATTTTTTCTCCCACTTATTGATCCGGTAAATCCCTTTTTTAATTTCAACCTCCACCTGTAATTTCTGGTTTTCATCAATGTCGCATGTATAGGAATAAATATTGCCTTCTTTTGTCACTCCTGCCGGCCGTTCGCCGCCGCGCAGCTTTGCCAGTATCTCCTCCGCCGCGGTATCTGCCTGATAATAAGCGCCAATAGCGTCCACGGATTTCCGGGACAGGGTATGATTGGCTTTCGCTGTCGATAAGGACAGCAGGGCAAATACAATAAAGCACAATACGGCAAAAATGGTCAAAATAGAACTCCCCCCTACCGTTGTGAAGGACATTTTTCGTTTTTTCATTCTTGCCCTCCCTTCTGCCATGCCGTGTCAATCGTATAGGCGGGCACTGTATTATCCATGGCAACTCCGGCAGCCCCGTCATCTATCTGCCAGACCTCCACTTTTGCCTTTTCCAGATACTCCGTGGATTCCGTTACCGTAACGGTAACCCGCAGCTTATCCTGAGGATATTCCAGCTCAAGGCCGTCCTGTGTCCGCTCTGCGTGTAACGCCGTGCAGACCCGATCAAAATCTCCATAATTTGCCTTGCAATATTCAACTACCGTCTGCGCTCTTGTAGCAGCAAGTTCCTCTAACTGTCCCTCTTTAGAAAGACGGTTGGAATATACAAATGCCTGCAGACAGACGGCGGATGTCAGGGCAAAAACAAGTACCATAATAATCTGTTCCATCAGCGCTAAGGGCGCCTTGCTCCTTTCATAACTCATGGCGCCACCCCGCTTTCACTGCGGACTGCCACGGTAGCCGTGTTTTTCAGTCCGTTCGCATCCACAGAGGATATCCGGATTACCGAGCCGTCCCGGGAAAAGGAAAGTCCCTTCGCTTCTATGATCGGATTTCCTGCCTCCGGCTCAATATTGTTATCTGCGGTTGTAAACAATTCATAGATCTGTCCATCATAGTGGTAAATCCTCAAGTCAAATTTCTCGCCGTCGATTATCTGATACAAATGCAGCGTATTTATGCCATCTCTCACTCCCGGTTTGGCAAATCCGCCAACCGCTACGGTTCCCCGCGTATCATTGCTGCGGATTTGAGCGGTAATATAAGAGGTAATGATTCTTTTGTTATAGGCCTCATTATCCCGTTCCACCAGACTTTTATAGCTGTTTGCCCCCAATGCAAGCACAGCTACAATGGTCACGGCAAAAACAGCAAACAGCACCAGCACAAAAGCAGCTTCAATATTATGTTTTTGAAGTTTTCCTTTCATGTCAAAACCATGCCCTTTCCCAAAAGCGCCAAAACAATATTACCACGCTATTGCCTTTCTATTACCGTAATCTCCGGCATCATATTGTCGCCATATACTTCATAAAAAACCGTAAATTTGCTCTCGTCAATCTGAATCCCGTAATTTTCCTTCAGGTACTGGATCGTAGGAGGATAGACCCCCTCTGTCGCATAACAGGTCATCGTTGCCTTGCGGATGGAACTGTCTAACTGCTTCAGGCTTTCCGCCTGCTGCCCGGTTTCCATTTTCTGTACTCCTTTGCACAGAAAAAACACCGCCACTACAAGCACGGCGAAAAGAACTACGATTTTCAGATAAGAAAATGATATTTTTCTTCTCATTTTGTCCTCCCTGCCTATTATCCTATTGAGGACATGATATTTATCAGCGGAAGCATAACCGCAATCAAAATAATTCCCACTAAAATCGAAGTAATGATAACAATCGTCGGTTCAATTTTCCCTACTTTCCGTTCAATGGCAATCTGCACACTGTCGTCCATCCGTCTGGCTATCTCTTCCATCGCCGTATCAGAAGTACCGCTCTTGGCTCCCAAATCTAAAATACGGCAGTAGGATGCCTCTAATATTTTCTGCGATTTGAAAGATTCTGCCAGAGGTTCCCCCTCTTCCAGCATCTGTAAACACTTTTCATAACGCTTTTTTGTTTTGGGAACCGCATCCTGAAACAGCATTGCCGTGCGAAAAGCCTGCTCCGTATTTAACCCGCTGAGCATCCCCATCGCCATCGCCGAAGCAAACCGCGCTTCGCCCAGCCTTCTGGTAAGGCCGAAGTCGCCGAAGATCCTTTTGTATAAATGCAGAATGCCGCCTCTGAGTACGCTGCTGCAACCGAACAGGAGCGCTAAGATTACAATAATCCCCAGCGCCCCGCACAATACCGGCATGGCATTGCCCAGAACATTTCCCAGACGCAGAAGCACCTGCGCAGTGCCCCCGAGGGTACCGCCCAACTGCTCGTATACCTGATTAAATATCGGCAGTACGCGAACAAGCAGCACTACAATAATTACTAACATCAGAATCAAAAGGACAACCGGATATAGCAGGGCATTCCGGATTTGATTGCTCAACTGCATCTGCCGGTCATAATAGGAGGAAAGCGCCTGGAAGGACTGCTCCAGCCGTCCGGTCTGCTCTCCGGTTTCAATCATATCGCTGACATATTTCGGGAAACCGCCTACTTCACGCAATGCCTCGGAGAAAGGCCTCCCCTCTGATAAAAGTCCGGCAAGCTCCGTCAGCATTTTTTTTATTTTTCTATCCTTTTCATCCTCCGCCAAAAGATAAAGCCCATCTTCCGTATTGATTCCCGCATGTACCAAAAGTGACATTTCCAGGCAAAAGGATGAAACATATTCACTGCTTAAAGTCTTCTTTTTCATTTTCTTCCCTTTCCCCCATTAATAACTGTATTTTGCTTCATAATTTCGTCCGTTTCCGATATATTTCATAATGGATTTACTGGATTTGCCGGTGGACGCATAAGTAGGATCCATCAGCTTCCATTTCTTTCCATTGAAGTATATGGCTCCCGTAATCCACCCCTTTTTCTTTGAATACACGTTTACCCATGCATGATAAGCGTTTCCTGTATACCCGATAACAAGTTTGGTGGGAACGCCCTGGCTTCTCAGCATCGCTGTCATAACCGCTGCATAATCAAAACAGATTCCCTTTTTCTTTTTATACAATTTATTCAGGTTCGGCAAATATCCTATCTTAACGGTACGGGCCTTTTTCTTATCATATTTGAATTTTTTGATCACATATTTGTAAACCTTCTTCACTTTGGCAATATCGGATTTTGACTTTTTCGTCAGCGACGCCGCCTTTTTTACGAACTTTGTAGAAGCCTTAAAGTTTACATACTGGTTTGCCCTTAAATAAGGGGCAAACTGACTGGATAGAGTAACCGAGACCGTTTCTGATAAGAGAACGGCATAGCTGTTCCCGGTTACGTTCTTGTACAGGGAAACCTTATACTCTCCGTTTCCCTCCGTCAGCGGAAGCGCCTCATATTTTTTGGCGCGCAGGGTATAGGTGTAGGTTGTCCCGTTTGGCCCCTCTACCTGCGCCTTCAATGTTTTATTTGTCGATTTTTTATATTTAACCATAACATAGCCGTCTGAATTGTTGGAATAATCAATCACGGCTTCGCCGGTGGATTTTACTAAAACCCCGCTGGCAACATTGCGATATATTTTTGTCTTCGCCCCTGCCTGCTGCGGCGGCAGCATTCCAACTAAAACGGATAATGCTAATAGAATCCCAACTATTTTTTTCATAGTAAATACACTCCTTTCACGCCTGCATTACTCCAATATGATAATATTATCACTTTTTTCCATAAAAATAAAGTACTTTTGGTATATTTGATTATGGGGAAAAAATGTCATAAAACTTTGTCAAAAAACAATCGCGGCGTTTTTTGTTTTATTTTTAATGCTTAAATATAATATATTCACAATAGCGCTTAACGGTTTTTTTATATTTATTTTATTGACTAATAATACGTATCATGCTATTATTTAGCCAATTATGACAATAAAAAGGAGTATTGACTATGACAAATACGGGTATCGTCAGGCAGCTGGATAAATTAGGTCGCATTACTCTTCCCATGGAACTGAGGAGATCCCTTGGCTTTGCGGAACGGGAAACTTTATCTATTTATACCGAGCATGACAAAATTATTTTAAAAAAATATTCCGAATCGGAAGCGGCTGATATTTTTACCGGCTCCACGACGGATTTAATTGAATTTGAAGGGAAAATGGTTTCCAGAAAATCCATCGAAAAATTATCCAAACTGGCTGGTCTGATCTAAGGATACGGCTGTTTTGGCAAACGATAAGCCATGCGCTGCCTTTACCGCATGGCTTATAATAAAGCATTATAAACCTCTCGTTTTGGCATTCCTCTATCTTTTGCCACCTGCTTTATGGCTTCTTTTTTATCCATTCCCTGACTCAGGTATTTTTGCATATGCGCCTCTAATGGCACTTCAAGCCACTGTTTCTGCCTCTCTGCTTTTTTCTCCTCTTCCTCTATGCCCTCGATAACCAGGACAAACTCTCCCTTTGGCTCTGTTGTTTCAAAATACCGGACAGCTTCTCCCATAGTAAAGGAAAAAACGGTTTCATGTTTCTTTGTCAATTCCTTACAGACGGTAATCTTTCTTTCCTCCCCCAGCGTTTCCAAAAAAAGCCGCAGCGTTTTCTGCAGCCGGTGGGGCGCCTCGTAGAACACCGTCGTACAGGAGGAATCGGTTAATCGTTTCAGCGCCGCTGCCCTTTCCTTTTTATCGGCGGGGAGAAATCCCTCAAAGGTAAAACGCCTTGTCTTCCTCCCGGACAGCGTTACCGCTGTGACAACGGCAGACGCCCCCGGCAGGGACGTAACCTCCACTCCCGCATCATAGCAGGCTCTGACTAAGTCTTCTCCCGGGTCGGATATTGCCGGCGTCCCCGCATCGGTTACAAGAGCAATCTTTTCTCCCTTTTGCAGCCGATGGATCAGTACCGGCGTTTTCTCCCTTTTATTATGTTGGTGATAACTGGTAAGAGGGGTTTTAATCCCAAAATGATTTAAAAGCTTAATTGTCTGCCTCGTATCCTCTGCCGCTATCACATCCACCTCTTTCAATATGCGGAGAACCCGGAGGGTAATATCCTCCAGATTTCCAATCGGTGTTGCGCATAAATACAACATGCCAGCCATCTTTCTCTCCCTCAAAATATTCGTTTTTCTTTCCCGCGCTTTATTTCTCTTTACTTTTCATAGTACAGCCTTTTTACTTCCTCGGTGTATACCTTTTCCTTTTCATACACTATCAACGGTTTCTCGACGGTGATTCTGGCATTTCCGCCCCGAACCCCTTCCAGTAAAACCATATTGGGTTCTTTATCGACATAAGGATATACCAGCCTCATCCGCTTTGGCTCCAGCTTATGCTTTACCATACTGCTAATGATCTCCGCCAGCCGAAACGGCCGGTGCACCATATAAAAATGCCCTCCCGGCCTGCACAGGGCAGCGGCGCTCTGTATTACATCCTCCAGCGTGCAGTAAAGTTCATGTCTGGCAATCGCCTTATGGTCTGCTTCATTTGTCAATCCGTGCGCCTTTGTCAGATAGGGGGGATTACTGGTAACCACATCAAAGGAAGCAGCTCCCCATATCAAAGCAGCTTCCTTTATATCTCCTGTTTCTATCGTGACTTTATTTTCCAGATGATTATAACAGACGCTGCGCCTTGCCATCGCGGCAATGTCTTTTTGTATTTCCAGCCCGGTAAAATGCCGCCCCTTTGTCTTACCCGCCAGCAAAATGGGAAT
This sequence comes from uncultured Lachnospiraceae bacterium, assembly GCA_947628225.1. GTDB lineage: Bacteria > Bacillota > Clostridia > Lachnospirales > Lachnospiraceae > Eubacterium_F. The sequence goes on along the minus strand of CANQYY010000010.1, from coordinate 30,101 downwards.
CACGCCGTTTCCACAGCCAAGATCCAGACAGTCCTGCCCTTCCTTTACCCGGGCAAAGGCGCTTAGTAAAACGGCATCCATGCCAAAACAAAACCAGGATGGATTTTGAATCAGCTTTAATCCATCCCGTTGCAAATCATCCAGCCGCTCCCCCTCCTGAAGCAGGGGGCTCTGCTTAGGCAAATCATTCATCCAGCTTTGACATTCCTTCCCTTTTCTCCATTTCTTCGAGCTTTTTAAGCTCCCGTTCGTGTTTGTCCTGAATTTTTTCTTTCGGGCCGCCTTTGCGGAATTTCAGTTCATCTACCGAATAATCCCGGATTTCCTTTTCATCATTATCCAGTGTGACAACAACCTTGACGCGCTGTTTTAAAACACTGACGCTCTGCACCTCTCCGGTCAGTCCCTCCGGCGTCTTTACCCGCGTTCCCACATTCGGCAGGTGGCTGTTCAATTCCTCATAAGCCTCCTCTTCATTTTTCAGGCAGCACATAAGCCGTCCGCACACCCCGGAAATCTTAGTGGGATTCAGGGATAGGTTTTGCTCCTTTGCCATTTTAATTGAAACCGGGGCGAAATCCGACAGGTAACTGTGGCAGCATAATACTCTCCCGCAGATTCCCATTCCTCCCCGGATTTTCGTTTCATCCCGGACGCCAATCTGGCGCAGCTCTATTCTTGTCCGGAATACGCTCGCCAAATCCTTTACCAGTTCCCTAAAATCAATTCTCCCATCTGCCGTAAAATAAAACAGCAATTTGTTATTGTCAAATGTATATTCGGCATCGATCAGCTTCATCTCCAGGCCGTGGCTGGCAATTTTCTCAAGACAAATCCGGAATGCCTCCTTTTCCTTCTCCCTGTTCTTTCTCTCTGTTTCCGCATCTTTTTCTGTCGCTACACGGATAATCCCCTTCAGCGGCGCCAGAATTTTTTCCTCCGGCATTTCCTGATTGGGGAGTACTACCAATCCGTATTCCACACCCTTTGCGGTTTCTACTATAACGTGCTGTCCTCTTTCCAGTTTTTCGTCGCCGGGATCAAAATAATAAACCTTGCCCGCCTGTCGAAAACGCACTCCGATAATTACTTTCATGTTGACCTCCATTATCTACTCCTTCAGGGTCGAAAGCATTAGTTCCAGCGCCACTTCAAAGCTTACATTCGCCTTCAGCCTTACCTTTGCCTTCTCAAATGCCTGAAGAATTTCTTCTATTTTTTCATAGCTGCGGTTACTTGCTTCTTTGGCTATAACCGATGATTCCTGCTGGAACAACAGCTGATTGATATTTTTCGTTGCTTTAAAAATTAATACGTCCCGGTACCACAGCGCCATCAAATCAATATAATCCCTGACCTCGTCCTTTCTGGCGCCCAGATCTTTTATGACGGCAAGCATATCCGCCACATCCATCCGGTTTACATTCCGGAGCAGGGAAAGTACTTTATCCTTGCGCTCAATAAATTCCTCCGAACGGACATAGCGCATCGCCTTTCCCAGATTGCCCTGTGCAAAAATGGCGCTTTCCTTCGCCAGATAATCCGGCACCTGACAGTGTGTTTTCAAATATTCCTCTACGGCAGGAGTACTCAAAGGCCGGAATTCCAGAATCAGGCAACGGGACTGAATCGTGGGCAGCAAGGCGCTGATATTGCTGGTTAGCAGTATAACAATCCCGTATTTCGGCGGTTCCTCTATCGTTTTCAGCAAGGCGTTCTGCGCCGCCTCGGTCATTTTTTCCGCTTCCGGCACAATATAAATTTTGTAAGGGCTGGAAAACGGTTTTATTTCCATCGTATTACATAACTGCTCTCTGATTTCCTCTACTCCCAGACTGGAGCGGTCCCTGGTCACCCAGATAACGTCCGGCTGGTTTCCCGATTCTATCTGACGGCAGGAAACACAGGCAGTACACGGCTTTTCCCCTTCTCCCTGACATTGCAGTCCGGCGGCAAAGGTTCTGGCTACCGTTTCCTTACCGACACCGACTTCTCCCTGAAAAATATACGCATGAAAGGGTTTGTCCCCCTGTATCGCTGCCTGCAAATGCTCTTTGATCTGCCCATGGCCGACAATTTCAGAAAAGGTAAACATAGTCCCACCTCCTTATTATGTGATAATATCTAACAACAATCCACGGATTTCATCCACCTTGCTCAATATGGCAATGGCGTCCTTTTCTTCCTTTATCAATTCTCCCGCAAGGTCGTCTAACACCGCATCTACCCGCTTAATCATGCCATAAACGCGATGCCTCCCTCTGCGGTCCAAAAAGTTTTCACGACTGAATTTATGGGAACGGTTTACAATTTCATTCATAAATTCCTTAATGAGCCGGCGATAATGCTTCATATCCCTGACATCCATCCGCTTGCCAATCTTCTTCCCCTGCATGGTAATTTCTTTCATCATCACGCTCAGCCGCTCCTGAAGTCCTTCCTCTTCAATAGAGCTCATCAGGGTAAACTTAAAATCTTCTCCGGTTTCCTGCGCCTGCGTTGTCTGAGTTGTCTGATTGATTTGCTGTGTCTGCTCTACACGGATATCCATCGTATCACCTCGCTTTCTGATTCCTATCAGAAATCCCTGCACTCATTTAACATCATATCACTTTCTCGGATTTTTATCTACCTCTTTTTAGGATTCCCTCTATCTGGCAGATTGCCTCGGACAGGCTTTCATTCACAATCCGTTTATCCACTCCCGCCGCTTTTAATTTTTCTTCGGAAAAATCCTCCTCATCTGCCAGAAAACGCCGGCACACCTCGGATGCGCAGGGATTTTTTTGTTTTCTTTCCCTCTCAAGGGAGCGGCGCAGTCTGGTAAAATCTTCCACCTCTATATATATCGGCACCACATTCTCTCCGCCGTAAAAATCGCGGATTTTTTCGTAACCCTCCAGGGTTGAAATCAGCGCGTAATTTCCTTTTTCAAAATCAATCTGTCCGTCCTCTGCCGTAAAATAATACCAATCTCCCCTGACCGTTTCGTAACATCGTCGCTCTACGATTTTTCCCATACTTTCCATCTGCCGCATCATCGCCTCTGTGACAAAATGATATTCCTTCCCCTGTATCTCCCCTGCCCGAACCGGTCTTGTGGTATAGGGGATCACCGGCATTACTGCCGGATTTCGTTTTAAGATTTCCCGGTATAGCGTATCCTTGCCGGAAGCGCTTTTGCCCATAAAAACAAATAATTTACCCATGTTTTTCCTCCGATTTTGTCCCGCTTTCTGTCCTTTTCGCCCCGCAGATGCCCTGCGCGGCGATACGAATTCTCTCTCCCGCCGAATCTGCCAGTCCAAAGATTTTCCTGCCCCTTTGTTTTTCCGCGGAAACGTAAGCGAGGACTTCCTTTGTAATTTCTTCTCCCGGTACTAAAAAGGGAATGCCGGGCGGATAAAAAAATCCATACTCCGCCGATATTTCGCCCGCTCCCTCCTCTAACGCTATTTCTTTCCATGCGCCGTTCATCGCCTCGTAGGCGCTCATCCGGCAGGGCGGGCAGACAACCGGCAAAAACTCTTTTTCTGTCCCATCGTCCGTATTGCGGCTCTGCGTCAGCTCGGCATCGATCCGGCTTAAAGCAGACAACAGCCGCCAAAAGCCTTCCCTTGTGTCTGCCACGCTTGTCATGGCAAGGATATAGTTCCCGGTTTCCATTTCTACTTCTATCTGATATTCCTGCCGCAAAAGCTCCGCTAACTCTTTCCCGGTAAGCCGGTCTGTCCCGGTTAAAATAACTAACTTCGACGCCTCCTGATCCGGATGCCTCCAAAGTTTTATCGTCTGCCACTTCTGCGCTCCCCGTTCAAATTCCTCCAGATACCGGTGATAGCGCAAAAAGGCATCCTTTCCCTGCTCCAAAAGCCATTGGATGCACTGATCCGCCCCTGCCAGTAAAAGATAGGAAGGACTGCTTGTTTCATAAATGGCCAGATACCGCTCGATTCTTTCTTTTGGGATAACGGCGGTTCCCAGATGCAAAAGCGCCGTCTGGGTAAAGGCGGGAAGTGTTTTATGCAGGCTCTGCACTACCAGATCGGCTCCCTGTGCGACCGCAGAATCCGGCATTTTTTCATCCCACGCAAAATGCGCTCCGTGGGCTTCGTCCACAATAAGCGGAATATTTTTTTTGTGCACGGCTTCTGCGATAGAGGCAATATCGGATACCACGCCCTCATAAGTGGGCGAGGTCAGCACTACCGCCGCTATTTTTCCCTCTTCCAGCGCCCCGGATACCTGCTCCGCCGTAATACCGAGCGCAATTCCGGCAGCGCGGTCCGGTTCCCGGAGCAGATACACCGGCTTTAACTCTAACAGATATACCGCATGATATACCGCGCGGTGGCAGCCCCGGTCCATAAGTATGGTATCGCCTTTTTTACAGCAGGCGGATATCGCCGCCAAAATGCCGCAGGTACTCCCGTTGACTAACACATAGGATTCCTCTGTGTGGTAGAAGGACTTTATCCGGTCCATCAGCTCCCGTATCATCCCCTCCGGGCGATGCAGGTTATCCATGCCCTCTGCCTCGGTCACATCAAGGGAATAGGGATTTTTCATTTTAAATACCGGGTTTCTCTTATGCCCCGGCATATGCATTGGGTAGCGGCTGCTCTCCCCATAGGCTGCTAATGTTTCATAAATACTCACGCTTTTTTCCTCCACCTTTATTTTATACAGAATCCATTCTCTTGGCAAGTGTAGTTGTGATTTCCCGGCAGTTATGATAAAATATTTTCAGCCTGCATACCCTTGGGCGGGCAAATATAAGGAGGTTTTTATTTTATGGACATCCATTTTTCCAGTAACACCATCAGTATTATGATATTAATTGCCGCGACCTGCACCCTTCTGCCCCTTATTTATCTGGGATATTTTAAGGCAAAAAACGGGGCAAAGCTGTCATCCTTTTTTATCGGCATTGGTTTTTCCATTTTATTTTCTTTTATCGGAGAGGCGGTTTTTAATGCCCTGATACTATTTGGGTTTGGTCTTGCCGGTTTTTTGAGGAGGGATATACACCCGGTTTATACCGCCCTTTATTATTCCGTTGTGTCGGGTATTCTGGCACAGACGGGGAGCTACATCGCCTTGAAATACTGTATGAAAAAGAATCCCGGAAAAGAAAATGCCTTCGTCTTCGGGCTTGGGAAGGGCGGCTTTGAGTGTATTATCTATGGAGGCGTTGTCTATATTACCAATATAATCCTCGCCCTAATGGTAAATGCTTTTGGCGCGGATGGTTATCTCACAAAGCTGGGGATACCGGAAACAGAGCTTGCAACCCGCCGTGAAAATATCGCCTCTCTGGCTTCCCTCTCTACGGATACGATGCTGTTAGACGGCTCCGAACGGCTTCTTGCCCTGCTTTTACATACCGCCCTTGCCATATTTGTCTATCTGGCTGTCAGCCATTCCTCCCGGTACTCATCGTTATTTCCGGCTGCCATCCTATTGCATATTATCGGTTATATTCCGGTATATTTGTCACAAACCGGAATCCTTACAAATTCCACGCTGACGATTGTCCTTTTACTTCTCTATTCCTTTATCGTATTGGTGGCTGCCTACCGATTGTATCACGCCCCCTTAAAGGACGCATAGCGTTTTACGCCCCGCCAGACGGCAGGCTTTCCTATACAAAAAAGAAATACCCTTCCTTATATGGAAGGATATTTCTTTGACTTTTTATCCATTCAGGGGATCCGTACACTTTTACTCTTGTACTAACCGGTTAATTTCACTCTGCATCAACGCATAAGCAACGATCCCAAGTCCGACAAACTGTAATATCAAATACAAAATTCCGGAATTACTGGATGGCATTCCCTTTGCCGTTTTAGCAGCATCCAGCTTTTCACCCTGCTTATAGCACCAATACCAGCCATAAATACCGCAGGTAATCAATGTCAGTAAAAATGCTACTCCGCCTGATGTACCGTCTGTATTTCCGGCAAGCTCATTTACTTCATCTGTCAACTTAATGAACCAGTAAATTCCATAAATTCCGCAAGTTACCAAAGAAAGAATAATACAAACAGCAATATTTCTTGGTTGAATTCCCATAGTAAAACTTTCCTCCTTTTTATAATCTAGCCTTATCTTATCACAGGAAATCCTATATGTCCATAAAAAATAGATTTTTTTGTTGACAAAGGAAAAAAATTGTAGTAATATGGCAGTGTAATCAAAGGCGATTCACATAAATGTGAGTTGCCTTTTTTGCTATTTACCACCCTTAATTTTTTGTTTTCATGGAGGTGTCCTTTTATAACTTTTCCCCTCAGGGCACCTTCGTGCCTTTGCCTTTATCATTGGTACTATCAATGATTGCCTATATATAGTTTAGTTCTCTATTCCCCAGAAAAGAACCGCTTTTGCGGTTCTTTTCCTTTTTTCTTTTATGGCTACTGCCATCTCCAGCCACTGTGATATTTATTTTTTAAAACGCCGGCAGTCTTCTTTCCCCAGCCAAGAGGGTAATCCTCCACGCAAACAAGAAGCCAGCCATTTGCCAGACCGTTTTCCGCCTCTGTCAAAAACAGCGTTTCCCCTTTTAAATAGCGAATTACTCTGTCATCCGATACCGATAAGCGCAAACAATTCCTGTAATCTTCTTTTTTTAACGCCATTGCCAATGACTGGCTCGGCTCAAACCGGTTCTTTTTCATCTCCCCCATAAATAATCCGCTCCGTAAAAAACGAAGCCCGTTTACCTTTGGCAGCAGCGGCGGCATATAATAAAGCATCCCGTTTTTGCACTCCAGCCGTTCCGGCTCAAACTGCCGGTTCAGATTTGCGCAAAAGGCTTCAAATAATCTCTTTTCCTCCCCCCAAAGTCCTTTTCCGCTCCGGGACACGCATCTGCTTTCCTCTGTTTCTCCCCCTTTTTTGTGAAACAGAGCCAGAAAATGTCCCTCTCCGCCCAATTTATGCGGAAAAATGCGGACGCAGCGTAAAAGCTCTTTTCTGTCGCTTTTTATCAGCTCGGGGCGGCCATTTTCAAACCCCTCGTATCCTTCCATTTCCACAAGCTCCATGTCGGCATCGGATTCCAGTATTTTCTCTACCGTCCCCTCATTTTCCAGTGGGGAAAAGGTACAGGTGGAATATAATAACATTCCTCCCGGCTTTAGCATCGGGAGCGCCTGCTCGATAATTTCTCTTTGCAGCTTTGCATAAAATTCCGGTCCGTTCTGCTCCCATGCCTTTATCATAGAGGGATTCCTGCGGAACATCCCCTCTCCGGAGCAGGGGGCATCGATCAGTATTTTATCAAAAAAACCCGTAAAATGCTTTGCCAGTTTTTGAGGATACTCCGTAACAATAAAGCTGTTTTCCACCCCAAACAATTCTATATTTTTCAGCAGTGCCCTGGCACGCTTGCCGCTAATATCGTTGGCAATCAGCAGCCCCGTCCCCCTCAGCCTTGCTGCCAGTTCTGTCGCCTTCCCTCCCGGCGCGGCGCAGAGATCTAAAACTATATCTCCTCTTTCCACCGGCAGACGGGACGCCGGCGTCATGGCGCTGGGATCCTGAAGATAATATAATCCGGCAAAATAATAGGGATGCTTTGCCGGCTGTACTTCGCTGTCATAATAATATCCGTTTTCAATATAAGGAATCTTTTTTATCGGAAAGGGCGCGATCTTTTCAAACTCCTCAGAAGAAATTTTTGCCGTATTTACCCGAAGGCCAAATTTCCTTTCCTCCTCCATCGATGCCAGATAGGCGTTGTATTCTTTTCCGAGAATCCGCTTCATCTCATCGCAAAACTTTATCGGTAATTCCATAGTAATCTCCATCGTCGCAAGCTGCCGCGGCAGCGCGCATTTTTATTTGTCGGTCAGGGAAAAATGACAGGGTAACAGCTCTCCCAGTTTTTTTCTCTTATATTCTTTCGGCCCTTTTGCCAAAAGGATCTCAAAGTTTTCCGGCTCGCAAAATTCCGCCATAACCTGAAGGCATACGCCGCAGGGCGCCGGCGCCGTCATCTCTCCCTGTTTTCCCCCCACAATGGCAATCCGCCGGAATTTCCTTTGTCCCTCGCTGACAGCCTTAAAAAACGCCGTCCTCTCAGCGCAATTCGTCGGGGTATACGAGGCGTTTTCAATATTGCAGCCTGTGTAGACCGTACCATCCTCACACTCCAGCGCAGCGCCCACAAAAAAGCCGGAATACGGCGCATAGGCATTTTCTCTGGCACGCATCGCCTGTAAAATCAAGTCCTCCACTTTCTTTTTCCCCCCTGTCCGTCATATAATTTCCCGTTTACTTCTCCATATAGCTGATAAAACAATTATCTGCGTTTTTAAATATCTCCTCATACTGAAAACGGCTTACGGTCTGTCTTTTTCCCGTTGCCGGATCATATAGGTACAGCGTCCGCTCCGTATAGCCGGCAATCACGACTGCCCGGTTCTTTCCCGTCATGGCAATGACCGGCTTATTCCCGCTGACAAAATACAATACCTGCTCCAGTGTGCATCCCTTTAAATTTACCGGGCGCTCCATATACGAAGCCAACATATCATAAACCGATTTTTCCCCTCCGGAAAGTTCCTTTGCCTCCACATCCACATGGTTTTGCTTTAACACCATATGGGCGCAGGCGGCCAGATTGGATACTCCCTCTCCCGCCTTTGTCATCGTAATGCCGCCAATACTATTCTGGAGGAAGCTGCCGCTTCTTTCCCATATTACCTGGTGGTTACTGGAAATCACCACTCCCATTTGTTTATCTGCCTCCCGGATTGCCTTCGATATGCTCTCAAAGGAAGCCGTAATCTTCCCCACCGCATATACATAGTACCGGACAATTCCCGGCTGTTCCAGGCGCACATACCGCTCGCTTGTCATCAGGGTATCAGGCCCCGGCTTCAGAACCGGAATCTTTTCCATTTCAAAGGAAGACGGGAAGCGGATATACCATTCTGTCAGCGATTTAGTCGTGACGCGGGAGGAATAGGAAAACTTCGCCGCCTTTGTTTCCAGTGAATTTAAGATGCTGTTTTCTCCCGCTCTTTTATAGCTGTTTTTCCCGCTCTTTTTACACAGCGTCATATTAATTACATTACCGTTTACTACAATATTTTGAATATATTTGCCGGATTCTTTATATTTCTTCCAGACCTTCCCGGCTATATCTACTATATAAAGTTCATAACTTGGGATAATGCGGGTTCCGTCCTTCATCCGGACAATATCTTTCTTTTTTACATAGCCATATATGACCTTGTCCTCATCGACTCCCAATAACCGGAGATAGGTATCCTTATCCGGCTGGTACAATATCTGTTTTTCATCCGTTTCCAGATTGTAAATCGTGATCGTTTCGCCATATCCGCTGCTGAGAGAGGAGGACCAGACATAACAGTTTGCGCTTTCCATTGTCATAAAAGAATTGGATTTTATATTTTCCGCCAGCTTCTCCAGCCGTTTTCCCGTCATATTGTAAGCATACGCTGTATTCGCCACAGTAAGATAATAAATTCCCCTGGGACTTACATATCCGTAATCTTCAAAATCCTCTTTCAGCTGCTGATATGTTGTGCTGATTGGCATATACACCAATTCATTTAACTTACCGGCTGACGTATATTCATAAAGAACCAGCGCAACATCCCCCTCATAATTCCCCCGCGGGAAATATCCATAAACGCAAAAATACAAACTGCCCTCTTCATCCATTTTTAAAAGCCGGATCCCCTGCTCGTCATATGCCCGGTACTGGTAGGAGGCATCCTCGCTAAAGACAGAGTATATCTTACTGATTTCATTTTGTTTCATCTGATAACAGTACAGGACGCCGCCCCGGACAAAGTATAAAACATCTTCGTCGGCATTGGAAATCATTTTACTGCCGGTATCATTGGTAATCCCCAGTTTCAGCTGGCTTGTCTGTCTGCTGGCTAACGATGCGTCAAACTCCGCATCCATTGTCCGCTCAAAATTTAAAAGATAATTCTGGCCGGACGCATGGCGAACCCGGTAAAATTCCTTTATATGGTAAATTTCTTCCCCGGAGGACGTCTGCGCCTTTACAAAGTAGTTGTACTGGACACAGGCAGTTTCCATATTATATTCCTTGACCGTCACCAATTCCTCGGAAATTACTTTCGGCGACATCCCTCCCCAAGTCACTAAATCCGAGTTGGAGGTAATATCCACCTTTGCCAGTGTCGCATTCCGGTTTTCGGCGCTCGGCTCCAAATATTGTCCCAGCTCCTCTTCCTTGCTTTTGGTAAAGGTATCCTTGTGGAATTTTTTTACAAAGGCAAGCTTTTTCCCAAAATTAGATTCGTCTATATAATACTTTAGCCTTGTGTAATAATGAACCTGACGCCCGGCATCCGTTGTCCCCATTAAATCCAGAATATACTCCGTGCTGGTTTTAAAGCTGTAATCAAAGGTAATATCAATGGTTTTTTGATTTTTCGCTATTGCTTTTATTTCTTTCGTGTCATAAATTTCCCCGGACTCTTTGTCAATAATCTGGTATCTCAACCGGGTCAGGCGGGCGGGCGCCTTTTGCAGCAGCAGAGAAATTTTTTTATCCTGTGAAAGCGGCGTTACGGATTCCCGCACAATATTTGCCTCCATAGGCGCGCTATAGCCGTACAGGGGATTTATCGTTTGCCCCTGTACCTGTATTTTCAGATAGGGAAAGTTCTCCTTTTTCATCTCCGCTTTTATTCCGGTATCGCCAAGATCCGTTTCCATCTGACGCCCGAAAAAAAACAGGGCTGCTATAAAAATAACAATCAAAATAACCGCTTTATATATATTTTTAACCATACTATACCTCGTTTTCCACCCCGGCGCTACCGCAGGCTGCATTCTCGTCCTGCATTTATTGTAACGGCTTTCCATTAAAAGTGCAAGGGCGACACACAATTTTCATTGCCACATATATTAACTAATAAAACGAAGAGGAATTTTCAATGGATAATAATCCCGATTTTTTATTTTACTTTGACCATCCTGCCGTACCCGCTTTCCCACCGGCTCTCGGCAGCGCAAAACTGTGGGAACTGGAAGCAGATAATTCTTATCTGAAGTATTTATATCCACAGATCACAAGACAGATCAGCGGATTTGTAGAGGAAGAGTGCGACCGCATGGAGTACGATGGCAGCCTGATGTTTGACGAATATCCGGATAAAACATCACTGCAGAATATGGCGGGGGATATTATGATAAAATTTAAAGAAAAATACCCCAATGCATATTCCAATCAGGATGACCTCCTGCGGGATATGATTGAGGTAGTATTATTCCATGAAATCATGTATCGCCGTAACCGCTATCGAAACCATAAACGGCTGTATCTCTAATCCTTTAGAAATATTTTAGCCCTCCGGTTTTGAAAGCAGGCTTTCAAATTCTGGTATTGGCATTGGCTTAGCAAACACATAGCCCTGAATCAGATCGCAATTCATTTTCTTTAAAAATTCTACCTGCTTACGTTCCTCAACACCTTCCGATACCGTACGCAAATCCAATGCCTTTGCCAGATGGAGCACGCTCTGGATAATGTCCTTGCCCCGCTGGTTATCGTCGGCGCTCTCAAAAAATACACGATCCAGCTTTAACGCATCCACCTTTACATCCTTCAGCATATTCAGGGAAGAGTAACCGCTTCCGAAGTCATCAATCGAGCAGGATAACCCTGCTTTATGTATTCTTGTCACAAGCTCATTCAACGACTTCATATCGTTATAGAATAGAGATTCTGTCAGCTCAATTTCAATTGACTTAGGCGGAATGTCATATTTCTTCAAGATTTTCTCATAATATTCAAAGAAATTTGGAATTTCAAAATGACTGCGGGAAAGATTAACAGATATTGGAATTATCTTTCGTCCTTCCTTATGCCACCGTTCTATCAGCTTGCATACTTCTTCAAACATGTATAGATCGATTTCCACTACAAAACCGTTGCTTTCAAACAAAGGAATAAATTCATTCGGATAAATCATCCCCTCTTCGGGGTCTATCCAGCGGACAAGAGCCTCTGCGCCGGCTATCGTTTCATCCTCCAACTCATACTTCGGCTGTAAAAAGGGAACAAAATCGCCCTGCGCCAACGCCTTGTGCATTTTCATCTCCAATAATTTCTCCCTGCTCAGGCGCTGCTTATCCTCTTCATCATAAATTCCCATAGATACCAGATGGGACGGGGAAATTTTTTTCCTGGCGAGGTTGGCATGCTCTAACATCTTGCTGACCTCTGTTTCCTCTCCATCTATAATATAAACGCCAAAATATAATGTAATGCCATAGCTGTTCCCATTGGCGTCTGCCAGTTTATCCAACTGCCCGCTGATCCGATAGAGCCTCTGCTCCAGCTTCAAAATGGAATGAAACCGCAGTAATATTCCGAAATTATCCGCCATAATCCTGCCGGATACCTCATCCCACCGGAGCTCATCATCGATAATAGTCTGTATCTGGCGTAAAATGGAATCGCCGACTTCGTTTCCATATGTTTCATTTATCAGCTTAAAACGGTCGATGTTCGCATAGACTAAAACATATTTCCCATCCCCTCGCAGCAGTTCCTTCGCCGTGCGCTCAAATTCCTTCTTGTTTTTCCCGCCGGTAATATCATCTCTTCCGTACCTTTTATACTGCATCAGATATTTTACCGTCAGCATGATAATAATAAACAGGCTCCCTATCAGAATAACCGCCGTCTTTACTAGCGTTCCCTCTATTCCGCTCGCCACAACAAATAACAGAAAGAAAGTTGCTGCTGCTGTTACCAAATCCCAGACCAGCATCCCTGCTGCCAGCTTCAGTCTGGATACAAATTGCCTCACTACGCCCCTCTCCTTCCTTAATAATGATAATAACCTAACTTATATTATAATATAGGCATTATGAAATTACAACATTTTTATTCTAAAATTATTGTAAAAATTCTACGGTTTTTTCTGTTTTTTCCGTTTTTACTACAATATAAGGGTAGCTTGCCTTATTTTTTACCACCGTATCCTCTTCCGGACCCACAAGGCTGGTTTCTATGCACAGACTATCTCCCTTTTCGTACAGCCCCTGGACTTTGATGCTGAAGCCCCCGGTTTCCTGCTCTCCATATCCCACCGCAATATACAGGTATTCCCCGTCGTCATAGGTCATTTGAAACCGATTTATCTTTTTTTGTTCCAGCTCTTTCTTAAAATCCTCCGGACAGTCCCTCTGCGGCACTACCGTATACGCCCAGTCCTTTCCTCTGGCCCCTTCGTTTGCCACCGGCGTTCCACAGCCGGTCAGCATAAAGAGAAGCAACAGCACCAGACATCCTGCCATCCAATGTTTTTTCATATCATAAACCTCATTTTCTTTGTTATTACAGTTTATGTCGGGAAAAAACAGTTATGCCAATGCTCCGGCTATTCCGGCAGTTTAATGCCGGCTAACAGTCCCGCTAATGAGGTCGTCGCTTCTTCGTCATGGTATTCCAACGGTTCCTGCTCTTTTTCCAGCTCCGGCGCCGCCTCCTCCGCCTCCTTTATGCTGAGGCGGATTTTACCCCCGTCCACTTCCAGCACCTTTACTTTTACCTTCTGTCCCAGCTTAACCGCCTCTCCCGGCGATTTAATAAATTTATGGCAGATCTGCGAAATGTGGACAAGCCCTGTCAAATCATCGCCAATATTAACAAAGCAGCCGTATGGCTCCATTCTCTCTACAACCCCTTCGGTAATAAAGCCCTTTTGCAGCGCATTGAGTTTCTTCTCCTTTTCCTTTGCCTGCTGCTCCCTGGCTACTTCCTTTGCCGAGAGTATCAGTTTTTTTCTGTCGGGATCCGCCGTAAGGATAACCACCTCCAGTTTTTCCCCTACGAAAGCATCTACGTCCTCCACATAAGTGAGCGCCAGCTGGGAAGCGGGAATAAATCCCCGGATTCCCTCCAGATAGGCAACGACGCCGGCATTTACACTGGTCAATACCTTCACGGTAAATACCGTTTTATCTTCTTTTGCCCGGAGCAGCTTATCCCATGCCATTTCCTCTTTTGCCTGTTTCAGGGATAACAAAATTCTCCCCTGCCCGTCGTCATTGTCAAGGACTACCGCATCCAGAGTTTCTCCCACGCGGATTTCATCCATCGCATGAAATGCCGGGTCTTCGCTATATTCCGAGGCAGGAATCACTCCCTGGGAAAATGTCTGTAAATCCAAAATAATCTCTTCTTCCTCTACGCTGACAACCGTTCCCGTCACTCTATCCCCTTCTTTAAAACTGCGAAAGGAAGCCTGAATCTGCTCCTCAAAATCTGCCATTGTTTCTTCACTCATATTGTTTTCCATCCCTTTCTTTTTTTAATTCATCCGCCAGCGCGGCAAATTCTTTTAATCCCAGCTTCTCCCCCCGTATGTCGGCGGGCAGCCCCGTATTTTGAATTGCCCTGCCGATTTCTTCCCGGGTAAAGGGCAGCTCGCTGCTGTTGGCAAGCCCGTTTTGTAACGTCTTCCTCCGCTGATTAAAGGAAGCATGTATCAAACAAAACAGCAGGGACTCGTCCTGAACCTCCACCGGAGGCTTATCCAAACAATCCAGACGGATCACCGCGCTTCCCACTCCGGGGCGCGGAATAAAACAGTTGGGCGGCACATTGGCTGCCAGATAGGGTCTGGCATAATATTGTATGGCAAGAGAAAGCGCCCCGTATTCTTTTGTCCCCGGCTGCGCCTTCATGCGTTCCGCCACCTCTTTCTGCACCATGACCGTTATATTGGCAAGGGGGATGCGGCTTTCCAGTAACCTCATAATAATGGGGGTCGTGATATAATAAGGAAGATTTGCCACTACCTTAACCGATCTTCCTTCCTTGTAGTTCTCCACTATCTGGCGGATGTCCTGCTTCAGAATATCCCCCTGTAAAATCTCCACATTATCATATTCCTTCAGGGTTTCTTCCAGTATGGGAATGAGGTTTTTGTCAATCTCCACGGCAAGAACCTGCCCCGCCCATTCACACAAATACTGCGTCATTGTTCCTATGCCGGGGCCAATCTCCAGGACAAAATCCTCTTTTCCCACCTCTGCCGCCTCTACAATCTTATCCAAAACATGGGGATCGATCAGAAAATTCTGCCCCCATTTTTTCCGGAAATGAAAGTCATGTTTTTGCAGCAGGTGTATCGTTTCCTGCGGATTTCCCAATTTCCCCAATCTTTCCTTCCTCCTTTTTGTCCCTGCCTGTCAAAGCTCTTTCCCTGAGCCGGTATAACGTCCTGGCATTTTCTGTCGTAATACGGATTACCTCTGCCGGATCCATTCCCTTTAATTCTCCGATTTTTTCTGCCACATAGATCAGTTGGGAAGAATCATTCCGTTTTCCCCGGTTCGGCTCCGGAGCCATATAAGGGCAGTCGGTTTCCAGCACGATCCTATCCGGCGGAATCTCCTCCACTGTCCGTTTAAGTTTTTTTGCATTTTTAAATGTGATGACGCCGCCCACTCCGATATAAAAACCCATATCCACATACTGCTTTGCCATTTCCGGCGAGTAGGAATAACAGTGAATGACGCCGCCGCACTCATACGCTTTCGCCCTCCGGATAATTTCCATCGTTTCCTCCGCCGCATCCCGGCTGTGGACGATAATCGGAAGCGATACCTCCTTCGCCAGTTCTATCTGCCGCAGAAACCATTTCCTCTGGCACTCCCTGTCCGGCTCTTCCCAGTGGTAATCCAGACCGATCTCCCCTACCGCCACCACCTTTTCATCCCGGCAGTTTTCCCGGAGCCAGTCCATGTCCTTCTCGTCCACTGCCGCTGTTTCACTGGGATGCACTCCCAGGGCGGCATAGACAAAGCCGTATTTTTTCGCCAGTCCCAGCGCCTGTCTGCTGGTAACAATATCAGCGCCCACATCAACCAGCCAGCCCACCCCTTTTTCATTCAGCGCCTGCAGTACCGTTTCCCGGTCACTGTCAAACGCCTCGTCGTCATAATGGCTGTGCGTATCAAAAATAAGCTCTCTGTCTGCCATGACGGTTATCTCCTTTCCTCCGGCAATGCGCCCGTTTCCCACAGGCTAAGAGAGATACCGTTATGCTCATACAACGATGGATAACGGTATCCCTCTTTTTCGCACGATTATATCCTCAGCAGATCTCTGCGCCTGCCGGCATATCCTTATCCGGAACTACGATAGCAAGTTCCCCCTTCTCATTTTCCGCGCATAATATCATGCCTTCTGAGAGGACTCCCGCCAGCTTCGCCGGTTTCAGATTTACAAGCACCATAACCTTTTTCCCTATCATGTCTTCCGGCTTGTAATATGCCTTAATTCCCGACACAATCTGCTTTACCTCGCTGCCGATGCGGATCTGGCTGCATAAAAGCTTTTTCGACTTTTTCACTTCTTCGCAGGCAATAATCTCCCCCACCTGAAACTGCATCTTCATAAAATCGTCAAACGTAATCTCTTCCTTTGGGGGAATATCTATCACGGGCGCCTCCGGCTCAGCCGTTTTTTCCTCCTGCCTTGCCATAACGGTTTTCATAACCTCGTCCACATCCAGACGGGCAAACAAAATTTCCGGCTTCTCCGTAACCTTTGTGCCGGATACATATTGTCCAAAACCTGCCAGATCTGCCATTTCACATTTTTCTGCATGGATCTGCTCCAATATTTTTTCTGCGGTTTCCGGCATGAAGGAGGATAAAAGATTGGCGCCAATCCGGATGCCTTCCATCAGATTATAGAGCACCGTCGCTAAGCGATCCTTCTTTTCCTCGTCTTTTGCCAGAAGCCACGGCTCTGTTTCATCAATATATTTATTACATCTTTTGAACAAAATAAAGATTTCCGTAAGCGCGTCCGCCACCCGGAGTTCCTCCATCTTTGCGGTAACCTTTCCCGGAGCCGCCTCTGCCACCGCCTTCAGCTCCGCATCCATGGAATCCGCCACGCCTTTATTTTCCACTATCCCGCCGAAATACTTATTACTCATGGATATCGTGCGGTTTACAAGATTCCCGAGGGTATTGGCAAGATCCGAGTTCATGCGCTCCACCATTAGCTCCCAGGTAATTACCCCATCATTTTCAAACGGCATCTCATGGAGTACAAAATAGCGCACGGCATCCACTCCGAACTGCTCTACCAGATCATCCGCATAAATTACATTTCCTCTGGATTTGCTCATCTTCCCATCGTTCTGCAAAAGCCACGGATGTCCAAATACCTGCTTTGGCAGCGGAATCCCCAGCGCCATTAACATTATCGGCCAGTAAATAGTATGGAAGCGGAGAATATCCTTCCCGATCAGATGTAAATCCGCCGGCCAGAATTTCTCAAACAATTCGCCGCTGTTTCCCTCCGCATCATAACCCAGTCCCGTTATATAGTTGCTGAGGGCATCTATCCATACATATACAATATGTCCCGGGTCAAAATCCACCGGAATCCCCCACTGAAAGCTCGTGCGGGATACGCACAAATCCTGCAGCCCCGGCTTTAGAAAATTATTTACCATCTCATTTTTTCTGGACTCTGGTTGAATAAATTCCGGGTGCGTTTCAATATGCTTCATCAAACGATCCTGATATTTACTCAGCTTTAAAAAATACGCTTCTTCTTTTGCGGGCTGGCACTCCCTGCCGCAGTCCGGGCACTTTCCGTCTACCAGCTGAGAAGAAGTAAAAAAGGATTCGCAGGGCGTGCAGTACATTCCCTCATAAAAGCCCTTATAAATATCGCCCTGCTCATACAGCTTCTTAAAAATTTTCTTTATCTGTTCCTCATGGTCGCTGTCCGTGGTGCGGATGAATTTATCATAGGATGTATTCATTAAATCCCAAATGCGCTTAATCTCTTTTGAAATTTCATCTACGAACTGTTTTGGGGTAATTCCTTTTTCCTCTGCCTTTAATTCGATTTTCTGTCCGTGTTCGTCCGTGCCTGTCTGGAATCGGACATCATACCCCTGAAAACGTTTATAACGCGCAATAGCATCCGCCAACACAATTTCATAGGTATTGCCAATGTGGGGTTTCCCGGATGTATAGGCTATCGCCGTAGTGAGATAATATGGTTTCTTTCCCATTTTTTCCTCCATTCTGCCGCTCTCTTTTGCCAGCCTCCCAATGAATGAGTCGGCTGCCTCGATTTGTCTGCTATTTTTTCATTTCTATTGTTTCATTTTACAATTTGGCTAAGATAAAGTCAATACAACATTGCCATCGCCCGGACTTTTTGCCTTTTCCGATATGTTTTTTGCCGGCGCGGCAGTTGATTTCTTTGTTTTTTCAAGATACAATGGTAAAAGGAATAAGATATTTAGCGAGAACTTATACAAAAGGAGGATATTATCATGCTTTTACTCGGCTCCCATGTGGGTATGAGCGGCGACAAAATGCTGCTGGGCTCCGTAGAAGAGGCCCTTTCTTACGGCGCGAATACTTTCATGGTCTATACCGGCGCTCCACAAAACACAAGACGCCGGGACATTTCCGAACTGAATATCCCGGCCGCCAGAGCTTGTATGGAGGAACACGGCATAGATACTTTTATCGTTCATGCCCCGTATATTATTAATCTGGCAAATACTATAAAACCGGAAACTTATGAGTTAGCCATAGAATTTTTAGAAAAGGAAATTTCCCGCACGGCAGCTATGGGCAGTAAAATATTAGTACTGCACCCCGGCTCCCATGTAGGGGCCGGCGTACCGGCTGGTACCGCGCAGATTATCCGGGGGCTGAACACGGTGTTATCTGCCGACACTCCCGTTTTTATCGCGTTGGAAACCATGGCGGGGAAGGGCAGTGAAATCGGGCGTTCCTTTGAGGAACTGAGGGCTATCTATGACGGCTGCCACTATCCGGAAAAGCTGCGGATCTGTTTTGACACCTGCCATGTCCATGACGCCGGCTACGATATTGTGCGGGAATACGACAATGTCATGGAGGAATTTGACCGCATCCTCGGACTTTCCCAGATTGCCGCCTTTCATATTAACGACAGCAAAAATGAACGGGGAGCCCACAAGGACCGGCATGAAAATTTTGGGAAGGGGGCGATTGGCGCCAACGCCCTGATGCGTTTTATCCGGGATGAACGGTTTATATCCGTACCTAAGATTTTGGAAACTCCTTATATTAAAGATTCCGAAAACCCCAAAAAATCCTATCCCCCATACAAGGAGGAAATTGCCGGAATCCGCGCCGGGCTATAACGGATATCGCTGCCGTCACTGCTCCGAGCGCGGCAGGCTGACCCGGCAGAACCGGCGCAGAAACTGTTTTTTGTTAAAGGGTATAATGGGATAAATGTAACTTTTCCCGCTCATCGTCCGGTTTGTCACAATAAATACCAGCACCAGAATGCTTCCGGCGACAAATCCCCATATATTAAATATCGCGGTCAGGCAGAGCAGTATCAGCCGCATAAACTTCAAGGCATATCCCAGCTCAAAGCTGACCTGCGTGTAGTTCGCCACTGCTACAAACGCCATATACAGCATAATTTCTGCGTTAAACCAGCCGGAGCTTACCGTATAATCTCCCAGTACGATACCCGCCACCACGCTGAGCGGCGTACTGAGCATGCTCGGAGTATTTAAAGAAGCCAATTTCAATCCGTCAATGGCAAATTCCAGTATTAAGAGCTGCCAGATAACCGGTACATGAATTGTTCCCTTAATTTTTATGAATTCCAGCCAGGAGGGTATCCAGTCCGGATTCATAATCAGCAAAAGAAACAATGGCGTCAGCACCACGGCAAAGATATTAATAATGATCCGGGAAAGGCGCAGATAGGTTCCCGTTACCGGCGGGAAGTAATAATCATCCGCATCTTCGATAATATCAAAGACAGAAGTCGGCAAAATCATAGCGGCGGGGGAGTTATCAACCAACACGGCAATGCTCCCCTCCAGCACGCTGGCGGCCGTGGTGTCCGGCCGTTCCGAAAATTTAAACTTCGGAAAAGGATTATACCATTTGTGCTGATACAGGCATTCCGCCAGACTCTGCTGGTTCATGGATAAAGCATCAATATCAATTTTGTCAATCCGCTGTCTGATATCTTCCAGCATCTTTTTTTCTACCCGGTTTCCCATATAGGCTAATACAACATCCGTGCGCGAGCTTTTTCCTACCGTGTGCATTTCCATGACCAGATCGGTTGAGCGGATACGGCGGCGTATCAGAGCTGTATTGTATACGACAGTTTCCACAAAACCATCCCGGGAGCCGCGCATAACCTTATCCTTTTCCGGCTCGTCCACGCTTCTTGCCGGATAGGTTCGGAAATCCATGGCAAGAAGCTCCGTATAGCCGTCGACCATAAGCATCGGCACGCCGGACAGCATTCTCTGCAAAAAGTCTTTTTCTTTTTTGACTAAATCAATTTCGCCGTAGGGAAGTTTTTGTTTTAAAAATTCATGCGCCGTTTCCGGCATTTCCTCCGGCTTTATTGTATAAAAAAACTCTAGTACCTTCTCCATAACTTCATCTTTACAGAAACCATCAATAAAGTAAAAACAAGCCTTTTTACCACCAATTTCCACCACCCGATATATCAAATCAAAACTTTTATCCACATGAATCAGATTATCAATATAAGCCTTATTTTCATCAAAACTTTTGGAAAAATCCGAGCGTTCAGCCATAGCGTCCTCCTTCTATTTATTTTTCCTGTTTATTTTTTTAGCGCCTAAATTTAGCATTGACAAAAAAACACCTTTTTATGTACAATGTGATTAACTTTTAAAAGGGAGGTGCCGCTTTTGGACATACCGCGCGACCCGATTATTCTGGTAGGCTATGTAAATACAAAATTACGCGACCATTTTTCGACATTAGAAGAATTTTGCCAAACCTATGATATAGAGGAGGAAGAGCTTCGCTCTACGCTGCTATCTGTTGACTATCAATATGATGAAACCATAAACCAATTTGTTTAAACATAAAGGACTGGTATTTGTTGAATATAGAAAATATTACCTTTTCCCACGAAATTTCGATTGAACATTATAATGAATTACGCAGGAGCGTAGATTTTATTCCTGTTTTTCCGAAACGGGCAAAAGTTGCCCTTGAAAATTCCCTCTATACCCTCATTGCGTGGAAAGAAAATACTCCTGTCGGCATGGCGCGGGTGGTAGGAGATGGCGGCTATGTCTATTTTATCTGCGATGTGATCGTCCGCCCGGAATATCAATCCCGGGGAATTGGCAGGCAGATCATCGAAACCGTCTTAGCCTGGCTGGAAAATCAGGTGGAGGAGGGAGAAACCATTATGGTAAACCTCATGTCTGCTATGGATAAGGAAACCTTTTATGAGAAACTTGGGTTTCACAAACGTCCCTTTGGCAATCACGGCTCCGGTATGAGCCGCTGGATTTGCGGCGGACAGGATTAGTCTGTTTTTTCTTTCAGCAATTCATTTACGGTCTGGAGTATAGTAAGTGCAATCGGCCCCAACAGGATCCCTCCAATGTGGAACAGCTTTACCCCGACATAGACCGAAACCAGAACAAACAATGGTTTCATCCCAAGTTCTTTTCCAAACAGTCTGGGTTCTAATATTTCCCGGAGGAAGGCCGCCACAACAAAAATCGTAAACAAAATCGCCGCCTCATAGAAATTTCTGCCCAACAGCTCAAAAAAAGCCCAGGGAACCAGAATAATACCGCTTCCCACAATCGGAAACGCATCGAAAACAGCAATTCCGATTCCAAATAAAACGGCATACTCACTTCCCATCAGGATAAGCCCCACGGATGTAATAGCGGCAATGACAAATATAATGATTCCCTGCGCTTTAATATAGGCAAATCCGGCAGATTTCAGCCTTTTTGCAAACGGCTTCAGTTTGCGGTGTACCGCAGGAAAGGTATCATCCAACAAGATCAAAAGAGTAGATAACAAAAAAATAAATACACCGCTTGCAATTTCTGCCGTAAAGCGAAGCAAATAGACGGCACAGGAGGAAAGCTTCGGTAAAATATCATTCCCGATATTCCGGTACAAAGTCGCTGTCTGCGCCTCGATATACTGGTAACTGGTTCCGCCGCTCAACTCCAGCATGCGGTCGCAGCTCCAGCAAATCTCTTCTATTACATAATGGATCTCCTGCTCATAAACCGGCAGCCGCTGCAAAAGGAGAATCGTCTGACCGATCACAACGCTCATAATGTAAACAACAAATCCGCCAATAGCAAAGACAGTAACCAACACTACCATAATGGAGCTTACCTTTTTATGCCACTTTAATTTGCCCGTCAAAAAATAAATAACGGGAGATACCATTTTCGCAAAAAAATAGGCAAGGACAAAGGGCAGCGTCAGGGGAAGCAGAAAGCGAAATGCCAAAAACAATAGCAGGACTGTCAATGCCAGAAGCAGATACCTTGTTTTCATATTGCCGCGCCTCCCTTGTCTTTTGTTTATAACAAAGCAGCGAGCTGTATAAACAACCCGCTGCTTTAGTATGTCCCGGTTTTTAATTTTTATCCGCAGGAAACGTTAACTTTTAAATCGATAACCGGCTCCCCAGATCGTTTCTATATATTCCGGATTTGAAGTATCCTTCTCAATCTTTTCCCGGATTTTTTTAATATGGACGGTGACCGTGGCAATGTCCCCTACGGAAGTAAAGCCCCATATCTTCTGGAACAATTCTTCCTTTGAAAATACATGATCCGGATTTTTTACCAGGAAGTATAGCAAATCAAATTCCTTTGTGGTAAAGGTTTTTTCCTCGCCCCGGACAAATACCCGTCTGGCGGTTTTGTCAATCGTAATCTCGCCCGCCTGTATCGTTTCATTCTCATTTTTGGGAGATGCCGCCTGATTTACCAATACCTCATAGCGGTTTAAATGCGCCTTTACCCGCGCCACAAGTTCACTCGGGCTAAAAGGCTTTGTCATATAATCATCCGCTCCCAGACCAAGACCATGTATTTTATCAATATCCTCATTCTTTGCCGAAACAATAATAACCGGCATCAGATATTTCTCCCGAAACCTGCGGCAGATTTCAAAACCGTCGCGTCCCGGCAGCATAATGTCTAAGAGCAATAGATCATATTCTCCCGTCATCGCCTTTTCTTCGCCCTGAAGCCCATCTGTTTCAATGGTAACTTCAAAATTACTTAATTCCAAATAATCTTTTTCTAATTCGGCTGTAGACAATTCGTCTTCAATAATTAGTATTTTTTTCACGTTTTTCCTCCATTTTGTATTCTTGTACATAATTATCTTTTGTTTGTGGTCCTGTCATATTCTATTATAACATTCTTTTTGCTTTATGGGGGAATTTTTTTTAAAAATTAAGATTTCATTAAAACTTTATTATTGTTTCTTGCCTTGACGGTTGAATTTTCATATAGTAGAATATAATTATTGTTTTACCCTAAGGAGGAATATTAATGGGAAAATTACTATTCACTTCCGAATCTGTGACGGAAGGTCATCCCGATAAAATATGCGACCAGATTTCCGACGCCATATTGGATGCCATGTTAGATCAGGATCCCATGAGCCGCGTCGCCTGCGAAACTGCTATAACCACCGGTCTTGTTTTAGTTATGGGCGAGATTACTTCTTCAGCCCGGGTTGATATAGAAAAAATTGTCCGTGATACCATTTGTGAGATCGGATATGACGATATGTCCAAAGGCTTTGACGGTAATCTCTGCGAGGTCAGGGTTACTTTGGACAGGCAGTCTTTGGATATTGCCAGAGGAGTGGACAGGGCATGGGAGGCAAAACTTACCGATTCCCAGATAGATGCCATTGGCGCCGGCGACCAGGGAATGATGTTCGGATATGCGACCAATGAAACAGAGGACTATATGCCTTATCCCATTTATTTAGCCCACAAATTATCCCGTCAGCTATCCAAGGTAAGAAAAGACGGTACATTGCCATATCTTTTACCGGACGGCAAGTCGCAGGTTACCGTAGAATACGACCGGACGGGAAAGCCAATCCGTCTGGATGCGGTTGTCGTTTCCTCGCAGCACCGTGAGGAAATCAGTTGGGAGCAGATTCAGGCAGATATTCGCCAGCATGTTATCGATGCTGTCCTTCCTGCCAGTCTGATAGATGAAAACACGAAGATTTACATAAATCCCACCGGCCGGTTTGTTATCGGAGGCCCTAGTGGGGACAGCGGTCTGACCGGGCGAAAGATTATTGTCGATACATACGGCGGCTGGGCTCGTCATGGCGGCGGCGCCTTTTCCGGAAAGGATCCTACCAAGGTAGATCGTTCCGCTGCCTACGCAGCACGGTATGTTGCCAAAAATATTGTGGCTGCCGGGCTTTGCGACCGGGCAGAAATTCAACTTTCCTATGCTATCGGAGTCGCATCGCCGACTTCTGCCCGCATTGATACCTTTGGCACCGGAAAGCTGCCGGAGGAAAAGCTGATGCAGATCATTGCTGAAAATTTTGATCTGCGTCCGGCGGGGATTATCCGGATGCTGAACCTGCGCCAGCCGATTTATAAACAGACGGCTGCCTATGGACATTTCGGACGGGATGATCTGGAACTTCCGTGGGAAAGGCTGGATCGGGCAGACGATTTGAAAAAATATTTGTAATCAATATGCCCGGCTACGGGCCGGGTATTTTGCTCCCATAGTTAAATGGATATAACAAGCCCCTCCTAAGGGCTAGTTGCAGGTTCGATTCCTGCTGGGAGTACTTTTCTTTCGGCTGCATAATGTACGGCTTGCGGTACATTATGCAGTGTCCAAAATTTCTCTTTATTATTCCACCTATGAATGTTATACTATGAAGTAAGAATATATTTTTCTATAAAGCACATTTCAGTAATTAATTTTAACTCATTTATCCCTTAAAACCATAACAAGCAAATAGAGCAAAAAAGGAGGCAGCTATGGAAAACAATTTGATCTTAAAACGATTTTTCACTAAAACAATGTTACATAGTTTGCTCTCGGATAAACAAAGTGAACTATTTGATTGTGTAGTACGAAGGTATATTAAAAATCCGGTTGGTAAGAAATATGAGGAACTAATAAGTGAAATTTATGCCTATGTCGGCAAAAAATACCGTACTGAATATTTTTACAAGAATACTATGTTAAACAAACTCTTGTTTAAACGACATAACTATAAGAAAACCATTGCTCTGACTGAATTGCCTATTGCTAACTCAAAAGCTGATTTTGTTATGATTAATGGAAAGGGTATTGTATACGAAATAAAGACAGAATTGGATAATCTGGATAGATTAAATAGCCAGATTGACGACTACTATCAGGCATTTACCGAAGTTGTCATTGTTACCTATGAAGAAAACCTTGATAAAGTAATTCACTTAGTGCCGGAAAATGTCGGTTTAATACAACTTACAAAAAGAAGGGCATTAAACACTATTCGAGAACCATTTCCTAACAACCAATATCTTGATTATTATACTATTTTTAAAATTTTAAGGAAACGGGAGTTTGAAAATATACTAGCCGACCACGGTTACGATTTACCAAATGTGGTTCAATTTGACTATTACAAAGAATGTTTTAAGATTATCCAAAGTATGGATATTAATGTGTTACAGAAGGCTATGCTTAGGCAGCTAAAAAAAAGGATGCGTATTGAATTAGTCGAGTTTTGTCGTGATACTCCTTCGGAATTACACTTCTTAACATATTTTGATGATATAACAGCAAACAATAGAGAACGTCTTATAACAAAATTAAATAAAATTTATGGAGGTTAATTATGTACTTTCCTTATTTAAGAGGTAGACAATTTGAGTTGATAGCCCTTAGAGAATTATTAGATAACAACTTGATTGGGCAAAAAATAGTACCAATAATCGAACCAATAAAACCAACATCAACATTAGCAAAAACTTTAAACCTTTATACGGAAAAACATCACGCCTATGCTCTGATTATGAATCCTGAAGTTGGTGAATTTGTCAGTAAAATTAAAGAAAACCATCAAGAAAAGAATAGTGTGGCAGACGAAATATATAATAATCTGACATCTGATTATTTAATCAAAGGATACTTGATGAAAAAAACAACACCTGCTTATCTAAAAAATAATCAAAATTTAGATCAATTAATGATTGTAAGTCCAAAACGAGATTGTCTGGATGATTATATCAAAATTTATAATGAAGAAGAACCTCTTTATTCTCTGATTCCGGATGATAGAACATTTAGCCGCAAGGCTCCAACTTCTAAAGTCCTCTTTATGGACAGATTCCCAAAAGCGCCAAAAAATTCTGATTATAATAAAAACGTAGATGAATTTTTTTCTGAGGATCATCTATTTTTTAATACAGAGGGCTTTAAAGGTTTTTCCGATTACTCTATTATTGGTTCCGACTATAATGAATCAGGCTTCGCACCTTTAGCCGTGGCAATTCACATTGTATATTTTGGTAAAAATAAAGAATTGCGCGTACATCATTTTGTATCTGATTCCAATACTGATTATAAGGATCCTGCCGGTAAATTCGGTGAGGCGGTAAGCAAACTTGCTGACTGGACAAAAGTAAACGAGCCCTGCCATACTTTGGGTTTAGATATGTTACTTGAATGTAAAGAATCCGGGAAATACCCCGGTTTAGGTACCATCAAAAAATATTCAATAATGCATCATCTTGAATTAATGAATAAATACTTGGAAGGAGAAATCTAGTGCAAATAGGAATAAATTGTTTTATTGATATAGAAATACGTTCAATTATTGCTTCAGGCGGCAAAATTGGCACTTGTGACATTACAAAGGAACAAAATATTTTTGTATATGATACAAAAGATTTAAGTCAAAATACTGATTTATCAGCATATTTTTCTGAAATATTAGACGTATATACCCCTAAGTCTGAGCTGCCTTCTGATTTTCCAAAAAACTGTCTTAACTTTATCGAAAATATCTTAATGACAGACTGGTCTATATTTCATTTACCCAATGATAAAATCAAGTTGGTACTTCAGGAAATTTGTAAAGATACCTATCCAAAGGATTCTTTACTCTTTACCGAAAAGGTAGGAGTTGAAAAACTATACAATTACGATTTTTTGAGGAATAATTGCCTGATGAAAGAATCCACATGGGAACGCTTTATGAGTTCGATAAAAAGTATTAATCGCTTTCATTCTAATCATATTAATTTAGATCTGCTAGCTGAATTGTTTAATAGCCCGGGCATGCAAATTACTATAACAAAAAACGAAAAATATTTTTACAGAGGCAGAATATGTAACGAACAGGGTTTAGAAAAGCAAAAAATGGGACCTCCTCCACTTGAATTTGCAACCGCGGGGCGAGCCAACTCAAAAGGAATACAATGCTTATATCTTGCCAGCGATATAACCACAACATTACATGAAATCAGAGCAAGAGATTTAGATTATGTCGCAGTTGCACGTTTCTCTCCAGCCAAAGAGCTCAAAATCATAGATTTAGCAAACTTAGAAAAAATAAGTCCTTTTTCCATGGGCGCTTTTGATACAGAGTGGTTTGCCATCAATATGCCTATTTTAAAAAAGATTAGCAATGAGATTGCTAAACCCCTCAGAAGGCAAGATAGTGAGCTAGATTATTTACCTGCCCAATATATTTCTGATTTTGTGAAAAGTCTGGGATTTGATGGGATTTGTTATAGAAGCACACTAAATATATCGGGGCTAAACTATGCCATTTTTAATTATAAAAAATTAGTTTGTATGAATGTTAAATTGTATCATATAGATTCTCTAATCTATAACACAATTCCAGCTCTTTCATAGTTTTCTGACACTTTCCTAACAGCGCCTCCCCATCACAGCCCCTAAGGGAAATTATAAACATCACCTTTCGACATTTTTTGCATATTCTTATAGTAAGAAACGTAAGATAGGTGTATTTATGTATTGTACTCTTTTTATTGTTATTGTCATTGCAATTTTTTTCCTTTTTCTCTTTCATTTCAGAAAAAAGAAAATAATTAAAAAAATTTATTGTATGCCCAAAAAAGAAAAGTGTGATTTTTTAAATGAGCGGGTGGCTCCCCTGGGCTACTGCTACGACTGCCATCAGGATATATTTACCAGCACTCAGGACGCCTGGCAGAAAAAATACGGTTACGGCAGTATTTATGACCGGGTGGCGCCGTTTTTTAATATGATTTTCGACTATAAGCCCATTTACTTTAACTATGACGGGAAGACCTGGCTCATTGAATTCTGGAAAGGACAGTACGGCATTAATACCGGCGGTGAAATCGGCATATACCGGGCAGACCGCATTCTTTCCCCGGCAGAGAAAAAAACCGCCATCTTTTCTGCTGTTGACGCGGAGGAATATTTAGATATTACCATGGAACTTTTTTACCGGGGAATCTCGCTCGGTACGAGAGAAGCATCCCACTGGTGGCTTACTATTTTTTCCATGGGACATTTTGCAGACCCGGAAGAATTATCTATGGACATTTCTATCCGCTTTCCCGATTTTGAAATGCGAAACGCCTTTATGGATGCCCTTTACCTCTCCGGCTATAATATTGATACAATCAATCTGTGTCTTTATCATACGGAGCTTTCTTTTACCTTTACCTCTTCCAATCCTTTGCCGGGTCTATGGAAAAGACTTTATTGCCGCTATGTACAATGGAAAAACCGGCAATTTTGCCGATGGTATCTTTTTATAACCAGATACTTTTCCAATTCCTGCGACAAACTGCTTTACCTGTACTTTTATCTGCCCTTTATTTTCCGCCGGACGCTGCGGTTAAAGCGGTTTCGCAAAAAAAATTCGGGTAAGAAATAATTTTATTAAAAATAAGAAAAAAGGAGATTTCCTATGAGCTGTCAGCGACGTCTGGATAAAACCTTTGAACAGGCACCCATCCTTCCCCTGACTTCCGATACCCGCTATGTATTGTTCAGCGACTGCCACCGGGGAAACGGTACCCATAACGATAATTTTCTCAAAAACCAGCACCTGTACTTTGCCGCCCTGAAGCACTACTATCACCGCGGCTTTACCTACATTGAACTGGGCGACGGCGACGAGCTTTGGGAAAACCGGAGCATGGAGCCCATTAAGGAAATCCACAACGACGTTTTCTGGCAGCTTACCCTTTTTTATAAAAAGAACCGGTTATATATGCTTTACGGCAACCATGACATGATAAAAAAATACCCGTCCTTTTCCCGAAAAAACTGCTCCACCTATCCATGCAGCACCAGCCGCTGCCACGAACCGCTGTTCCCGGATATTCACTATTATCCCGGCATTATCCTCCGGAATAAGACTACGGGGAACAGCCTGTACCTGACCCATGGGCATCAGGCCGCCCTGTTTAATTCGACGCTCTGGAGAGTCAACTGCTTTTTAGTCCGGTACTTCTGGAAGCCTCTGGAGCAGGTAGGCATTTTGGATCCCACCAGCGCCGCCAAAAATTACACCTCCAAGCAACGCTCCGAGCGGAAGCTGAGCGAATGGGCAGATCTCCACCACAGAACCCTCATCACCGGCCATACCCATCGCCCCATGCTGTCCCCTGATTCCCATTATATCAATGTCGGCAGCTGCGTACATCCCCGGTGTATTACCTGCATTGAGGTATGCGGCGAAAGCCTGACTCTGGTAAAATGGGCCATGGGCACAAGGGAAAACGGAAATTTTTATGTAGAACGGACGGTTTTGTCCGAATACATTTAAATGCCTTGACAAATCCCCACCCCTTCCCTATAATAGGAATTACATTTGAAAAAGGCTTAGATAAGACCAAGTAGTAAGAAGGGAAACCGACAGAGAGTTACCGGCGGCTGAGAGGTGCGGGGGAAACTTCTTATGAATACCTCTTTGAGCCGCACACCCAACGCAGAACCTTTTTCCCATACAGGAAATTCTTTTTGGTTTCGCCAGTAGGCTGTGACGTAGGCAGGCGTTACTCTGCAGCACTGTCAGAATGGCAGTGGAGAAGACAGGCAATGCGAATTGTCTGTGAATAAGGGTGGTAACACGGAGCACAGGCTTTCGTCCTTTAAGGGACGGGGCTTTTTTTATTGAAAGTCTGCAAATAAAAAGTCAAGAAGAAATTTGTGAACTTTGAAAATTTTATACAGGTTGAATAAAAAGCACAA
>CANQYY010000009.1 GCA_947628225.1 uncultured Lachnospiraceae bacterium | reverse complement strand
GCAACAGGATTTGAACCTGCGACCTCACGGCCCCCAGCCGTGCGCGCTACCAAGCTACGCCATACCCCGTACAGGAAAATAAAATCCCCTTTGACTTTATTCCTGTAAATATAGTATACAATTTTTACTCATTTGTCAAAACAATTTTATACCGATTTTCATTGCGCCTTTCTGCCTACAGGCAAAAACTTTCCGGCGGCGCCAGATATGTCCCGCGCAACGGCAGGTCTGCCCGGTACAGTACGAGCTTTTCCAGTATGATATTGGGATCGGCCGCATAAAACCGAAGCGTATTGACCTCTTTTTTCAACCTCACATTCTGCTCGATCAGACGGATATGACTGGTCACGCCGCTGCTCCACTGCGCATTCTGCCACTCGGCAAAGTACCCGGGGCTGACCGCATCAAACCAACGGACTTCCCCTTCGTTTATGCGGAACGCTCCCCGCATCGTCCCTCCCTTTACCAGCGGATTGCGGGGCGCAAGATAAAAGCGCAGCAGATAATCTCCTTCTTTCTTTGCCCAAAAGGAATATTCCACATAGGGACGCTCTTTTTCCCTCTCCCAGTTTTTTGTCACGGGAAAGGTTTTCAGGGCATCGGACGTCCGTCCCAGACGGGGGATTACCTGCCAGCAGCCCTCTTTTGTATCCGCCTTCCGGCTATAATGTGCAGCATCTATGGAGAGAACGCCCTCATTTTCCATGAAAATATTTTTACCGCAGAGAGCCGTCTTCTGTCCCGCCGCCCTTACTTCTACTTCCGACCAGGTTTTGCCGCCTCCCTCAAATTCAATGTCTATGTGTAGGGAGGCTGTCTGCTCTCCCTCCAGACAGGTTTTGTCACAGGTAAGCACAAGGGTAGTGCGCGGCTGTTTTTCCAGACAGGACGTCCCTTCCGTGCCGGACAGGGAAAGCCAGGGAGCGTGGCAGCGGACTTTGTAATGGAAATCCTCGCTCCCCCGGCTGTCTATATCCAGAAGGATTTGCGAGCAGTCGGGACGCAGCATTTCCTCATTATAAAGCGGCGCTTTGTCCTGCCAGTGCGCCCCCAGATGATATGCGCCGTTCCCCCGGAAGCTGACAACAATCTTGCCACAGGGAATCGGGTAGACCGTCTGCGCCCTTGGATACAGCCAGTCATTATCGTCCCAGTTGCGAAATCCTGTGTGTGCCGAATCCATCATATGATTCCATTTTCCGTCCAGCATTGCATGGAACTGCCCGACATAACAGCAATCCCGGCGGATCCGCTCCTCCATACAGGCGGCCTCGCTGTTGGCAGCCAGCACGCCCCGCCCGGCAAGTTCGGCATTCCGGCCCGCAGCCAAATTCATTGCCAGGATATTTAAGGATGCCATCGCCGGATAATAGATCATGCTCTCATATGCCGGAAGCGCAGACGGCGGCAGTTCTTCGCGGAGGGAAGCCGCATCTTTTTCCACTGATTGAATTTCCTCCCAGAGGCGCTCATTTTCATGGAATTCACACCGGTAGACATTTTCATTCAGCGATTCGGGCAGCCTCATACTGGTAAGCCTCATGTAGGAGTCCAGTACCCGGTGGATCTTCTCACGCCCCGAAGCGTCAACTCCCGCAAACTGTCTGCCTATCCACTGTTCCGTAAATTCCTTCACGCTGTTTTTGTTGGAAATGCCCCACGCGTCGTAGTCGTATGCCAGATCCATAAAATAACTGAGCGGATACTCATTCCCTTTGATATCCCCCACGTTGACAATCCACATACTGCGCACGCCATACTCGTACGCCATCGTCATCTGCTCCCAGGTTTCGACCAGATTGACATTGCCCAGCCATTCATAACTGTAAGGCGCCCCATGGTAATCAAAGTGATAGTACATGCCATATCCGCCTCTGTGCGGGCGCTCCCCCGGCTGTATAAGAGAGCGCAGATGTCCGTAATTATCATCGCTCAGCAGCCAGATCGCATCTTCCATCTCCTCAAACTCACGGAGGCCCTCGCAGCGTCCATCTCCGTAGAAGAAATCTTCTACTTCTTTGTAAATCGCGATCATGCGCGGCACTTCCTCCGCCGGTTTGTGATATTCCTCACGGATCAGCTGATTCTGAACATGGATCGCCTTTTTTATGACCCGTATATTCTCCTCTATGCTCGTGTCCTCACTCATCAGCAGAGAATCGTCCTCCCCCGCATGCCGATTGTGATAACCGTTTCAAAATCCCGGCAGCGCTTCAAACCGTCCCGCCAGAAAGCGGTAATGGCATCGCTGTTCGTGACAAAGCTCCAAGTATTGTCATCTCCATATTGCTTATATTGCCTCTGCCATTCTACGCCGGCGCGTCCGAGCGGTTCATGGTGGGATGTCCCGATTATCACGCCGTATTCGTCTGCGAGCCTGGCGCTCTCCAGTCCCGGTCCGTCTTCCCAGAAAGAACTCCGCCACATGGCAGGCCACAGATAATTTCCCTTCAGTCGAAGAAGCAGCTCGAAAATATTTTTGTAGGCGTCGGCGTTGACGCCGCCATAGCGTTGGCTGCACCATTTTCCAAATGCAGGCCACTCGTCATTGATAAAAAATCCGCGATACCGCACCGAGGGCTCCCTGGAAATCCATTCGTCCAGCGTCAGAACCACCTGCTCTTTGGGAAGCGGCGCGGCATCTCCCCAGAACACAAGGGGAGAAACACCGCACTCCTCCGATATATGGAACATCCCGTATATCGCTCCCCGTTTATCGCTCCCGACAATAAGAAGCGCTTTTTTTATCTGCGGCTCATTCGGGAAGGGGGATTCCACTGTCTTTAGGAGATAACATTCTCTCCTGCCCCTTATTTTCCGTAAATCCACGGCGCCCTGCTCCTCAAGTTGTTTCACGAGCAAGCTCTCATCGCAGATACCGGCAATGATCACATTGGCGGCCTTTACCCGTGAGAGGTCGTCGCTCTGCTCCGGCTCCCTCCCCGTCACAAGCGCAATGTCCCTGCAGAGCGTGGCGGCCACCCTCCGGATTCCGGCAGGGGCGTCAGCCCCCACATAAAGCGCTGTCTGTCCTTCTCTCCCACCGATTACAAATTTGCCCACACTGTCCTCCTTCCGGTCAGCTGTCCTCAAACACAGCCGAACCAACGATACTACGACTTGCATTTTCCTCTCTTACCCACTATAATAATACAAAAGATTTCAAATATCTTTGCGCATATTGTTAAAAAACTTGTAAATATTGCTGTCAGAAACTGCGACAAGCGGTATCCGGGCGATATCTGCCCCCGTTTGGCAGGAGAGGAGGACGTTCCATGATTCAGGAATATTCCGATGAAATATCCCATAATTTTCTTTCTTCTACACAAAATTATGTAAAAGATTTTCACCTGCATAATTTTTATGAACTTTTTCTGCTTCTGGAAGGGGAACTCGATTTCTGTGTGAAACAGACTTTTTATCATCTGACGCCCGGTTCCCTTATGATAATCAATGACAGGGAGATCCACAAGGCGATCAACCGGACGGAAAAACCATATAAAAGGATTTACATCCATATACCTCCGTCCTTTTTCCGGAAGTATAATGCAGAAGATCTGGATCTTGCCGCCTGCTTCACGGCAAGAAAAGACGGCGAGCGGAATCTGCTCGCGCTGGACGGACAGCAACTGGCTTATTTTCGTATCCAGTACGCCCGCATGGCCGAAAATGATTCTCATACGCTGCCGGGCAGTAAATTGATGTTAGAAACTTATCTGCTGCAGCTTCTTGTATTCGTCAACAACCTGTTTGCCCACGCTTCGCCTCCGATAGCCTCCCGCTGCACGCCGACAATCCATGCTGTCATGGACTATATGGACAGTCATCTGACCTCCCCTGTGTCACTGGATTCCCTCGCCCGGATTTTTTCCATTAGCAAATACTATCTGTGCCACCGTTTTAAGGAGGACACCGGCACGACAATCTTTAACTACCTTCTCCTACTGCGGATCGCCCATGCAAAATCGCTCCTGCGCAGCGGAAAGAATGTGACGGAAGCCTGTGAACTGTCCGGTTTCACAAACTACAGCAATTTTATTACGACATTTAAAAAACACACAGGGTATACCCCAAAGAAGTATGCCCTGCTTTTCTCGTGTCAAAAACTGCATAGCGAATAATCTCACAAAAAAATCTCTCTATGCCAGACCGCTTTCTTTATCTTTTTTCTTCTATATGACGCATTAGTAATAAACACTGCCTCGATAAGTCCCTCGCTATGCGCTTTATCAAAAAGTTCAACACCCTCTGTAAACAGTGCAAAAGTTACCGATACAAAAACACGTTTAGCTCCCATTGTTTTCATTTTTTTTTGCCACTACCAACAACTTAATACAATTTTAAAAATCTATAGTATCTTTTTCCCAATATTTTGCATATTGTATTCTTAGATTATATATGATCGTATAAAGATCTTCTACAGTTGACATGAATGATTGTATTCTTTGACATTTACTATTTATATTTTCATAATCATATTCATGAGCCAGAACATTCCTAAGATCAATCATCTCCATTAAAGAATCAGCAATTGCTTCGCTATAAAGACCATCATCTTTTCCTGCGCGTATAATCTTTTTTGACTGATTACCCAGATCATCCAAGCCATTTACGTATTCAAGATAATATTTTATGATTTTCCACCCCTGTTCCACAACGCCATTAAAATCATATAATAAGGCTTTTTGATGGACTTGATCATCATTATTGTAAGAGCGCAATCCTTCTACAGAATTTAAAAAATTTTTGAATTTAATTTCAAATCTTGATACCATATTTTAAAACCTCTCTTTCCAATACAGATCCTTTCATCATATCCATACATATTATTTCCATAGTTAATGGTATGGTGCTTTCCTGAAAAGCTTCTTCAATTTCTGCGAAAGAAGCGCCTTTTTGACCAAATACAGCCACATCAAGGTCGCTGTCATTACGGGAATTTCCTTTTGCTTGTGATCCAAATACATAAATTTCAGCATTAGGAAATCTTTTTGCAATATTTGAAAGTTTATTATGATATTTTAGAATATTTTTAATCATTAACACCTCCCATCAGGAATATACATATCCGTAAACATTTTATGATTTCTTCTATCTATCATTCGATATATCTGTTTAGTGCCAGATTTTTTCAACATGAACAGTATAACATAACACTCAATATAATTCTACAATTTTTTCCAATGTTGGACGCGAAGATGATTTCGCTGTAATCGACATATTATCATCCTCCATTAGCGTGATTTTTTACCCTATCACTTCCTTCAACTTCGTGCTATTATTTTATAAAATCCGTACGATTTTATCAGGTGTTTTAGGCAAAAAAAATATTAAACCACATCGGTATCTAATATCTTTCCCTTATCCATTTTATATACCTTATCACACAGCACATCAATATCTTCCTGCGTATGACTCGCCATAATAATAGTTTTTCCGTTATCGCGCAGTTCCATCAGCAAAGAGCGAATCTGTTTAACACCATCATTGTCAAGTCCATTAAATGGTTCATCCAGTATAAGCAAATCCGGATCTTCTATCAATGCCTGTGCCAATCCCAACCTCTGATTCATCCCAAGCGAAAATTTCCCAACCTTTTTTTGACCTGCCGATCCCAACCCCACTTGTTCGAGCATGGCATATATTCTTTTTTTATCTATTTTCCCATTGATTGAAGATAAAAACGCTAAATTCTGATATGCTGTGTAATTCGGTAAAAATCCTGGTGTTTCTATAATAAATCCCATATTCTCCGCAAATTGATTTTTTTTTCCGATTACTTTGCCAAACACAGTAATCTTTCCCTCCGTAACAGGAACAAATCCGCAGATTGCTTTCATTAGCATTGTTTTCCCACTACCATTTCTTCCTACCAGTCCATAAATATTGCCCGCTTGAAAATCAAGTGTTATATTTTGTAAAATCAAAGCATCTTTGATCTTTACCGATATATTTTCTACTCTTACAATATTTTCAGTTTCCATCACTGCCTCCTCCTGTTCTCCGGATTAATCCCTTTTTTCAACTTCAACATTAATACAATTAACACAATTCCTGCAACACATATTCCGCCCAAAACAGATACCGCATACCAAAATGTAGGACTCCATCGTTCAACACCTGCTATTACAGACAACTTCATTAAGGAAACTAATGAAAATTTATAATACTGTACCGAAAACAAATTGTATAATGCAAAATCAAAAAGTATGATGAAAATTCCCACTACAATCCCAAAATGATTTTTACAAATATAATTAATGCCAAACAATAAAATCCCCAGCCCCCAAAGCAACAACAACAGCAAAAAAAATGTTTTTAAGTTGGCTTCTGAAGCAGTATAATTATTTACTACAACCGGATTCCAGTCCTGTATGTTAAACTTCTCCATGGCATCTGTCCGCATTAACGTCAAAATTGCCTTCCCCCACTCGGATCCCCATTCAATATCAGGCGCCAGATTTATAACCGAAAACAAATAAATTATAATAGCGTACAAAAAAGATGTTGTAAAAAGGAAAAGGCATTCTCCTATCCCCCACATAATTTTTCCACTTCGTGCCACCAAAAATAAATAGCCTTGTTGTATAAACGGAGCATCACAGATTAAAAATAAAAATCCAATCAAAATAATTACAGGGAACAACATGCCATTCATTAAAATGGCAAACGTAAATGGCGTAACACCAACTCCAACCGTGTCTGAAAAATAACGTATCGGTTCCAAATTGGAACGTGTGTACAAAAATAGCATAATAAGCACCAGATAAAATTTCTTATCCTGAAACAACAGTGTTGTTTGGTATCTCCATACCATGAATACTCTTTTAATATTTGCCATAGCACAGTCTCCTTTTTACGCCCTTCCGAAACAAAAAACATCCCGTAACAGTTATAGCAGCAAAAACACCTGATAGAATGATTACTGTATTCCAAAAGGAGTTTCCAATGTTGAGCCTGCCAAACAGAAAGTAATCCACACGAAATTCACCTGGTATATGGAGTACCTTTACTATTTCCACATATGCGCGGTACAGTATATACGGCATCAGCATCAGAACATATCGATTGTCCAGCACTGTTGACAAACATAGAGATATAATTCCAATAAATGCGCCCAACACAAAAAATATAAATGCCATAATAATAATATAATGGATGCCGCTGCCATACATGGCATATACATACATTCCCAAATCTTTGTGTTGGTCAAGCAGTACAGGATTTAATATAGGTATATGGTACGCCATATATAAAATATACAGCAAAAATCCCCCGGAAGATATGATCCCTCCTGACAAAGCCGCCAAACAGGTATATGTAAATGTATATCTTTTTATCCCCCATTTACAAACCATCCAAGGAACAATACCACTATTCCATTCCCGATAAAACTGAGTAGCAAATGCCAGACCGGAAAAAACAAAAATAAGGGAAAAATATATGCCAAAATAAATAATATCTGCTACTGTCATGATAACATCAGAGTTAGCCTGCAAAACAGACCATGTCTGCATATCAAAAAAAACAGGCAAATCTGCATCCATAAGAAATACTAAAAAAACGCCGATTAATCCAAGCCAGAAATATCCTCCCCAAAAAATTTTAGAATAATTCCAAATTACTTTTCTCATTAATGCAACACCTTTCCCGTACTAGCATCAACGTATGCGTAGGAAGCACTTGTTATCGTTTTTTTCTTCCCCGCCTTTTCCGTTTCGGCATTTTTCTGAATTTTAAACACCCACATAGGAAGCAGTTCCAAATCCCGGCTGCTCAAAGTCCCTATCGGCAAATATTGAAGTTTTCCCTCACTGATCAGATTATCATCTGTCAATATTATGGATGTCATATCCTTTTTCAAACTCTGTACAGCATCTGCCACAGAAATCAGTTTTGTTTCTTCTGCGCTCTCTTCTTCTTTTTTAATAACACAGGGTAAATTTAGATAGACGCATCCTTTTTGGTTATAAATCATTTGTGCTTCAAATGAAAAAATATATGTATTATCAGAAAGATCGCTTTCATTTCCATTATTTGAGATGACAATATCTGCATTACTAAATTCAATAGTCAGATAATAAGCGCCCTCTGATTTTTTCCACTTTTTCAAATAATCCTCATTCACGTAAGGATTCTCTGTTTCCTCATCCTTTTTCTTTTCCAAATCCTCTTTCGCTTTTTCTCTTAAATTATTTAAATAGGGTGCCGTTAATGTCTGAAATGTAATTTTATGGACTTCAAATCCCAGATTCAACTCATCAAACATAAGGCGGACCTTTTTTTCCACATCTTTTTTTTTCAAAAAATCAAGTTCTTCCGCAGTCCCCAATTTAGCAGTCGCTTTTCCATCGACGTCAAAAGCATCACTATCCGCCCACAGACAATTATCATAATATGAATAATCTTTCGTCGTCGCAATTGTATTTTCCCAATTAGAACCAATTTCTGTTCCCTGTTCTGTATATAACCATTTCGTAATTCCATCACCAGTATCCTCTTTCTCTATCATTGAAGAACTGGTGTCCCAACCCATAAATATCTTTTTTATCTTATCTACAGGTAAATCTGTCAGTCTGGCATGATATTTATAAGCTTTTTCTACAGATTCCGCTTCAAAATCCGCCCGCAGATTATTGTCTAACGTTTCATTATCCCATTTATTTTGAGATATATCATATCCTTTTTTTTCTTCTTTTTGATCCGTACAGGCAGTAAGGGTAACAAGCAATAAAATTAAGCAGACAAAAATTTTTTTCATAATTACGAAAACCTACTCTTTCCATATAAATTAGGATGATTGCGCTCTATCATTATTTTTACAAGCATAATCACCTTTTTCCAGCATATAATACCTCTATTGAAAAAGCAGTATATATAACCTTAGTGAGATTTTCCAGACCTTTGGCAGAATTAGACCTTTTTAGGCAGAATTGACCTTCTTATCATCAAAGAAGATGAATACGGATTGAATGGCTATCTTCAGTCCCTTTTCTTCTGACTCCTGCTGAAACTTAACGAATCATAGATTTATACAACTTGCCGTAAATAATTACCCAATATATTCTTGTGGAATCATAATTGAAAAAAAGAATTCGCCATTTTTATGTTCAATAACATAATTGCCATCATATTTTTCGATTACCCGAATCATATTCTTGATACCCAGACCATGATTTTTTTTGTCCTCCTCTAATGTTTGAATTACTCCATCTTTATACTCTATCTGCCCATGGAAAGTGTTTCTAACAGAGATAATGATAAACTCTCTTTTGTGAAAAAATTTCAGTTTTATTAATTTTCGTTCCGAACATTTTTCACAAGCAGCTATTGCATTATTCAGCAAATTAGATAAAAGCAATGCAATATCCTGATCTTCCATTTGTATTTTGGACAAATCGTTAATCTTATAGACAATACTTATTCCCTTTTCAAGCGCTTCCTGATATTTCTTATTTAAAATTGTATTCACAATAATATGGTTTGTGTTAATACAATCAAAAGTCAACAAAAGTTCCCCATTGATTTCTTTTAAATATTCATCCAATTTTTCATACTCTTTTTTTGAAGATAACGTTTGTATACATGTTAATTGATTTTGATATTCATGCGCTTGTGCCCGCTGCATTTCCATACTGTCTGAAATAGATTCGTACAACTTCAATTGATTTCGCGTTTCCCGTTCAAAATTTCTTTTCTCCTGTAATTCCCGCTCTCGATCTGCAATGTCCTGTAACAAGTAAAATGTTATAATATTCATGCCTGCCAGGCCAAAAGCAAATAGCCAGAACATCTGCTCCTGCCTTTCATTCTCGATAACATCAACATTAAAAACCAGGGCTATAAGAATACATATAGAAAACAAGGGAAAAAACAAAAACTTTAGCCAAATAGCATCATTCAGACATTCAATCTTACCTCCCTTCAGAATTTTACAAATAAAGATAATCCCTAAAAAAAGAAGACACTTCGACAAAACAGTCATAATAGACTGAATCATCGGGCTTTGCATTTCCTCTGTGCCTAATACCGTAACTCCTAATATAATTGCAACATAATCAAACAATAATATAAGACTTTGATAGATAACGGATAATATGAAACTTTTTTTTAATGAATATGCATAATAATATTTCATTCCAATAGTAACAAAAATGATAAGCAATATTTCTTTTAATAGAAAATAGGTATCTAATATAACTACAATAGTACCGGCACAAAAACCTAATCCCATCACAAGGATCAGTTCACTCCATTTATTCTCATTTTTCTTTTTTGAACCAAATGCCTTAAAAAATATTTTACAGCAAATAATTTCTAAAAACACAATCAAATATCCCTGTAGCACACTAAACATTACAATTCTCCTTGAAAATAAGTAAACCTTTCTTTAACATATTTATATCTTGATTTGGCAATTGCCAATTCTGTTCCATTAATTAGAACAGCAACTCCGGGTTTTATCTTTTTAATAAATTTCATATTTACTAAATAACTTTGGTGTATACGAATAAACAATTCTTTTACTAACTCCTCTTCCACTCGACTCAACGTATTTCTCATAAAATATGTAACAAATTCATTCTCTAACACATGAAAGGTTAACTCATGCAGATTACTCTCGATATAAACAATATGCTCCAGAGAAATTTTTCTAACACAATCCTTAAATATGAACTCTTTTATATAAGATTTATATTTCATCTTTTCACATATCGCATCTAAACTTTCAAAAACCGTTTCCTCCAAATTTCCAACATTTTTTAAAATATAACGTATTGCATCCACCTTGTACCCTTCTAAGGTATAATCGATGTATGCGGTAACGAACACAAGAAATGTATCTCTGCTTATCTCTCTTATACGCATAGCTGTTTCTATGCCATTCATTCGTTCCATATTAATATCCAAAAATACAATTTTGTATTTTGCCATCTCTATATCCAGATTTACAAACTCTGCCCCCGAAAGATATATATCTATTCCAAACGGTATTGCCTTTTTTTGAAAATATAATGAAATAATTTTCTTTAACCTCTCACCAAAAACTTTTTCATTCTCACAAATCGCCACTCTTAACATAATGAATTCACCACCTGTAATTTTGTTGCATTTTTTTTAGAGTATATCATCCTGTATGGAAATGTCAATGTTCCTTGCTTAGAAAACACAACATGCAGATAAAAAAGCCAATACCTTGAGTTAGGTTACCCCCTAAACCGCAAAAACCGCCGGGAACATATTTGTTCCCAGCGGTTTTAAGAGTTCTTTATTAGCAACTGAACCTATTCATCTATTATGCGGATGCTTTCTCCGCATCCCACAAGTTTGCCTTTGGCAAACTTGCAATGGTTCAGCTGCGCTGAACCTATTTCATCTGTGCTGCAACCTCAGCTGCAAAATCTTCTTCCTTCTTCTCAAGTCCCTCGCCGGTTTCAAAGCGGACAAATCCGGTCAGCTTAATGCTGGTTCCTGCTGCCTTGGCAACGGAATCCACATATTTGGCAACGGTTTCCTTGTTCTCAGCTTTTACATAGAGCTGCTCGGTCAGACACACTTCCTTGAGTTCTTTATTAAGGCGGCCTATAATCATCTTCTCGATAATGTTATCCGGCTTATTTGCATTGGCAGGGTCATTCTTTGCCTGAGCTAAGAGAACTTCCTTCTCCTTCTCCTTGTATTCCTCTGATACGTCGTCGGAGGAAAGATACTTCGGATTCATGGCAGCTACCTGCATAGCTACGTCCTTCAGACACTCTTTAACCTGTTCGGATGCGTCGCCTGCCTCTGCCGATACCAGAACGCCAATCTTACCGCCCGCGTGGATATAAGAAACAATCAATCCGTTTGGCTGCTCCATCTTTTCAAAACGGCGGATATTCATGTTTTCCCCGATTTTGGCAATCATGTTTTTCAGGTTTTCCTCTACCGTTACGGAAGAATCCTCAATCCAGGGCTCTGTCATAAACGCATCTAAATCTGCGGCAGATGTTTTTGCCGCCTGCTCTGCTACGGAATTTACCATGCTCTGGAAAATTTCATTTTTTGCCACAAAGTCTGTTTCGGAATTTACTTCTACGATAGAGGCTGTTTTTCCATCCCCGCTCACATTGACAGCTACCATACCCTCTGCGGCAATGCGGCCTGCCTTTTTCTCTGCCTTCGCAAGACCATTCTCACGAAGCCATTCCACTGCTTTATCCATATCGCCGTCGGTGTTTGTAAGCGCTTTCTTACAATCCATCATTCCGGCGCCTGTCATATCTCTTAATTCTTTTACCATTGATGCTGAAATAGCCATGTTAAAAATCCTACCTTTCTCTAGCTCTTTTATTCTTCCTCTGCTACGGCCTCTTCGGTTTCTTCTGCTTCTTCTACTGCTTCTGCTTCCTCTGCCTCTTCAGCCGGAGCTTCTGCCATGGATTCGCCCTGATTTGCTTCAATAACAGCATCTGCCATCTTTGAAACAATAAGTTTCACGGCGCGAATTGCATCATCATTTCCGGGAATTACATAGTCTAACTCTTCCGGATCGCAGTTAGTATCTACGATGCCAATCAGAGGAATGCCAAGGATATGCGCCTCCTGAATGCAAATTCTTTCCTTTTTCGGGTCAACAACGAAAATGGCATCCGGAATTCTTTTCATTTCTTTGATTCCGCCCAGATTCTTCTCTAATTTTGCCCATTCTTTCTTCAGGTTGATGACTTCTTTTTTCGGAAGAACATCAAATGTTCCATCCTCAGACATTTTCTCAATGGCCTTCAGTCTTTTGATCCGATCCTGAATGGTCTTAAAGTTTGTCAGCATACCGCCGAGCCATCTCTCGTTTACATAATACATGCCGCAGCGCTCAGCTTCTGATTTAATGGAATCCTGCGCCTGCTTCTTTGTTCCCACAAAAAGAATCTTACCGCCCTCTGCGGCAATATCCTTAATCACATTGTAGGCCTCATCTACTTTTCCTACCGATTTCTGTAAATCAATGATATAAATACCATTTCTCTCGGTGTAGATGTACTCCGCCATCTTAGGGTTCCATCTTCTTGTCTGGTGTCCAAAATGAACGCCTGCCTCCAGTAACTGTTTCATTGAAATAACACTCATTATTTCATACCTCCATTTGGTTTTTTCTTCCATCCGCTTCTTTTTTTTGTTACACCCTTGCCAATCATCGGTTAATCCGGGATCGACGGCTTCCGGGCACCATAACAAAAATCCGCTGATGTGATTTTTTCAATCCGACTTATTTTATCACAATACTCTGTATAATGCAAGCTTTTTTAATCCTGCCTCGTAATTATCTGGGCAATTTTTTTAAAAGACGCCCCCTTTGGTATCTGATAAGTACCGGCGCGCACCTGTCTGCCATAACCGTTTTTCTCTAAATATTCATCGAAGGCGTCGGCATCTTTAATAATTCCTGCCTGTTTCATCTCCCGTGCCACGGAGCTGGATAAAAGCCCGCCCCGGACAGTAAATTTTTTCCCCTTTAGGGCAGCCGGAGAAGCCGTGACTGCCGGTTTTTGGGTTGCTGCCACTGTCGGCTTTGGGGTTGCTGTGACCGTCGGCTTTTCTGTCGGTCTTACCTTAGGAGAATTAACAGGTTTTGCTGATGGCTCCCGGACAGGCTCTTCTCCCGTAATCCCGACTCCGCTTGCCGATTTCTGCGACGGGACCGGCGCTGTTTTTTCCGGCATGGCAGTCATATCCGGCGGCTCTT
Source organism: uncultured Lachnospiraceae bacterium (assembly GCA_947628225.1). Taxonomy (GTDB): domain Bacteria; phylum Bacillota; class Clostridia; order Lachnospirales; family Lachnospiraceae; genus Eubacterium_F. The sequence continues at coordinate 94,118 of CANQYY010000009.1, read as the reverse complement.
TTGTCCCCGCCGGGAAAACCATCCCAAGTTCCTTCGCCTGCTCTACCACGCTGCTGTCTTTATTTTCTGAACGGTAGCTGATACATAAAACAAGGGCGGTCAGGATAATTCCTGTTCCAAGCCCCCGCAAAAAATACTTTACCTTCATCTTACCTTTCCTCCATACAGGGCAATCACCAGCTTTACTTCGCCCTGTCCAATATCCAGAGCCTTTGATATTTCCAGTATGGATTTCCCTTCTTTGTACATTTTTTGTATCTGGAGATTTACATTGCCCGGCACATTAGCCTGAGAGGTTTTCCTCTCCTCTGAAAAGGAAGGCTCCGGCGTTACCGCCTTTTTCTTTTCCCGGTTCTGTACCGGCGCTTCTTTCTTTTTTGGCTTCTCCCCCGACTCAGACTCTTTTAACGGAGCCTTCTCCGGTTCGGTTACCGGAAGCGGTTTTTGCATAATATCCTTTAGATCTTTTTCCTTTGCGTTTAACATATTATACATAAAAACAACTTCCTGATGATTATTGTCAATCTTTTCCATGAGCTGTCTGGAAAATTCGTCAATCGCCATAATTTTCTCGTTGCAGATCCGGTTCAGGCTATTCTCTGTTTCCTCTACTAATTCTGTCTGCCTGTCTTCTAATATTTCGCTTACCCGCTCCCGGATAATGCGTTCATCCTTCTCGGTCCACACATCAGAGGAAATGCCGTCTTTTTCCGTTTTTTCCTCTTCTTCGCCGCCTTGTTTCCCCGCCACAAAAAAGCTGATGCAAACACACAGGAAACCGGCTATTAAAATAATAATTTCTACTGCTGTCATAATCGTCCGCCTTTACACCATAATATCAAAACTGCTGTTGGAACGGGGAGCTGTGGGAGCCTCCTTTTGTCCCTTTTTTTGTTTTTTCTTTTTTCCGGCGCCGGCTCCTCCGCCTCCCGGGGAGCCGTCCAAATCATACTCCTCTGTTTCGCTTTTCTGGGATTCCACCGTCTGCCTTGCTTCCTGCTCTGTCCTTTGCTGAAACTGGACTGCAGTCTGGTCGGCAGCATGCTGGGTCTGATTCATTTCCTTTCCCTGCATCTCCGCCGCCTCTACTGTTCTCGGCAGCATTGTTATTGCATCCATTGGACCTAATGCCATATAAATCACTCCTTATTTATAGTCCGCGTACACGGAGGTCTGCGCCATCTCTTACAATCCGGCAATGAGATAATTTTTCATGCTGTATTTTCATCACATCTTTAATGATAAGTTTTACACCGGAATATAACGTATCCTCCACCCGGATACAGGCGTATTTGTTTCTCTCAACCTGTGATAAAATACTTTCCCGCTCGTATTTCATCTCCTGCCATTCTTTTATCAGCACCGGCTTACTGGCGCCCGCCTTTTTGATATACTGAAGCTGCTCCGGTAAAATCCCCTGACCGGACTGGACCTGCTTTTTCATTTCCTCTGCTGCCTTTTCCATCTTTTTCAGGCTTTCTTCTATTTCCTCTATCTTTTCCGCCAGAGTATTGGCATGTTTTAATAATTCCTTGTCCGAAATTATTTCCACTCTGGTAGCCGACCCCATCGTGGAGCCAAAGGAGGTGGCGTGGATATCGGCATAGGTCATAATGCTGCCGCCGTTTATCAAGCCCTTTTTCCCGAGCACCTCAATTTTTTCCCCGCATTCCACATCGCTGTGCAGAACGGCATCTGCTTTTAAGCTGCCGCCGCACTTCACTTTGCAGTTTTCCAGGAATTTCGCCGTAATATTACCGGCAGCCCTGAGTTCTCCCCGGTCCATTCCCTGCATACCGCGCTTTAATACAATATTTCCCCCGGAAATTAATACCGCCCCTTCTACCACGCCGTTGACAATAATATCTCCCTCTGCCTTAATAGTATAACCGGTATTCACATTCCCCATTACCTGTACCGTCCCGTTAAAATCGATATCGCCGGTAGAGGAATCCACATTTGCCGGTACCTGATAGACATCAGAAACCATTACCATATCATCCACCAGCGATACATGGCCGGATACCTTGGAATAGATATTGCATTTGTCTTTGGAAATACGGATATTTCTTCCGAAGCGCAAACGCCGGTTTTTTACTTTCTTTGGCAGAAGCGGATTGCCGGTTACGGAAATTCCCTGTTTCCCCCGGTCTGCAGGGGTCAGGGTTGCCAGTTTGTCACCGCTCTCCACCAGCTTAATATTTCCCAATTGATGAAAATCCACACTGCCGTCCTCATTTAATTTTGGCTTCGCCGTGACATTCACATCAAAGAAATATTCAATCGAGGCGCTATGCCCCTCCACCGGAAGCGTCGCCTCGGCAATAATGTAGTCCTTGCAGTATTCATGGTGAGCCAGAAAATGCTCAATGGCTTTCCGCTTGATTCCATGGCGGATCCCTGCCAGTTTTAAGTCGCTGACAATCTCATCCTCTGTCAGGAGCGCGCCGTTCGTTGAGGGTGGATAAAACCGCGCCAGCGCCCGCTCCGCCTTCTCCGGGATTGTCACAACGCATCTCTCATTTTCCGGTATTATCGGTTCTTCTCTCAACAAAAAAGGGGATTCAAATTCTCCCGCCTTTATATAATTATCTAAAGAAACAATATCGATATCCGGAAAGGAAATTAATTCCAGATAATCTATTACCTCGGAAGAAGCAACTTCCTCTCCTCCTGGCTCCGGCGAATATACCTGCAACCATACCTTCTCATCCTTTTCCACTAATTGAAAGTAGCCGTTTTTTGCCATAGCCGCCTCCTAATATATTCACTCAGTCAAAACAGGTTCAGCAAATCAACAGAATCGCCCAGCCTCGTCTTGATTTTCTGCAGGGCCTTCGTATGAAGCTGGGAAACCCTGGATTCTGAAACACTGAGTATCTGACTGATTTCTTTCAGGGTAAGCTCCTCATAATAATAAAAGGTAATGACCTTCTGCTCGTTTTCAGTCAATGTTTTAAGCGCCTCCACCAGCATCTGCTTTAATTCCTCTTTCTGCACCGCGGTTTCCGGCTGCTGGAATTTTGCGCCAAAGGGCTCCATTTTCCCTTCATTCCCCTGTTCCAAATAATCATCTAAGGAAACCAGATTGGTAAACTCCGCCTCGGTTTTCCAATCCTCGTATTCCTCTCTTGTGATTCCAAGCGCCCCGGCTATCTCATCCGGCGTAGCCGGTCTTCCATACTCCGCTTCCAGCCTGGCGACCGCCGCTTCCATTTTCTTCTGCTTCTGCCGCAGAGTCCGGGGAACCCAGTCCATCTTTCGTATCTGGTCAAGAATGGCGCCGCGAATCCGAAGACTGGCGTAGGTTTCAAATTTTACATTTTTTTGCGTGTCAAATTTATCTATGGCATCTATCAGGCCAAAAATGCCGTAGCCCACTAAATCATCATATTCGACTGTATAGCCCAGATACATACTAAGACGCCCTGCCACCAGATTAACGACGCCGGCGTATTCCAATATTAACTGTTCCCGTAGCTGAGGGGACTTCGTTTTCATATAGCTGTCCCATAATTTTTTTCTCTCCGCTTCTTTCATTGGCTAGTCCTTTCTGTGCTATTTTTTATTACATTATTCGTCCTGCGCCTCTCTTTTTTCCTCGGCAGGAGTTTCCTCCCGGGCAGCCCTTTCTTCTCTTTTCTTTTCCATCTCCTGTTGTTCTCTTTCCTCTTCCTGCCTTTTCCGCTCTTCCTCCGCTCTTTTCTCCTCTTCCTCCAGACGCCTTCTCTCCGCCTCTACCATAGCCACATGCTCCGCCTGTACCTTTCCGATTATCTGGGCGGCAATCTGCCCGATAATATAAAAAACAAGCAAAACAAGAATCAGCGCCACAAGGCTCATTTTTACCGGCCAGCCCTGCACAACGCTCAATATACAGCAGACAAGCCCGGCTAAGAGCATGATAAAAGAAGGAATAAATCGGTATTTCATTGTAATCGCACCTCATATTATATGATTTCCGGTTCCCAGTATCTGGATATAGAGTTCGCCTGTCAGCGGGCAAAAAGTAATCGTGCGCCCTTTCTCTCCCCCTGTATCCTCTGCAAGAATAGGAATATTCATCTCTTTCAATTTTTTTCTCGCCGCCAAAATATTCTGCTCCCCGACATTTAAAATGTCGCTTTCCAGATGATGGGAAAACATCCTCGCGCCACCGGCAACCTTTGCAATGATATTGCGCGGGGAAGCGGAATGGATAAGCAGTTCCTCATACATATCCTGCAGGCAGGTATCTACATACCGGGAACGGTTATCACACACAGTCGCCCTTTTACTGTCCGGCAGCATAACATGCGCCAATCCGCATATCTGGGATTCCCGGTCATATAAGACAACCCCCAGACAGGAGCCGAGTCCAAGGGTTGATATTTCCTGCGGGGAACGGCAGAGCTTATAGTCCGCCATCCCCACTCGTATTACTTCACTCATACAGCTTTCTTTTCCTCAACTACCGCCTTAATATCCAAAAGAGAAATCAGGCTCTCTCCCTTTTTGCCGATACCGGCAAGATAAGAAGCATTTTTTTCATCCAGTTTGAAATTCGGCTTTTCTATCGTGCGGGGGTCAATATTGACTACCTCTTTTACTTCATCTACGATAAAGCCAATCAAAGACTGGTCTTCTAACCTTATAATGATAATACGGGTTGCCGCCTTGTATACATCGATCTCCAGGTCAAAGCGTTTCCTCAAACTCATAATCGGCACCACTTCACCGCGCAGATTGATGACTCCGACATAATATGGCTGGGATTTCGGCACTCTGGTAATCCGCTGCATACGAACAATATTGTCTACGTTGCTGATGTCAATGCCGTACTGCTCATCTCCCAATTTTACAACAATGTATTGTATTTCCTCTACTGCTTCCATTTCATTTAACATTTCATCCATTTTGGCACCCCCTAGATCAATGAATTTGTATCGAGAATCAGCGCTACTTCGCCATCGCCAAGAATCGTCGCGCCGCTAAACAGCTTATCATTTGTAATATGGCGTCCCAGCGATTTAATAACCGTTTCCTGCTGCCCCAAAAGATTGTCGATGATCAGGCCGACTCTCTGATCGCCCTTTTTCATTACCACTACAATAAAGTTCTCCGGTTCTTTCTCCGGCGGCGCAATATCCAGTATCTCACGCAGCCGCAGAATCGGAATTACGCTTCCGCGCAGATGGATGACCTCTTTGGACTGGACAAAACAGATCTCATCTTTTGCAATATCTTCAATTCCATTGATATTGCCAAGAGGAATCGCATATTTCTCCGTTCCGACCTCTACCATTAATGCCTGGATAATAGCCAGGGTAAGCGGCAGCTGGATAGTGAAGGTACTTCCCTCTCCCTCTACGGATTTGGCGCTGATGCTTCCGCCCAGAGCTTCAATTTTGGTCTTTACAACATCCAGTCCCACCCCTCTTCCGGAAACGTCGGTAATCTTGTCCGCAGTAGAGAAGCTTGGAAGGAACAGCAGGTCGATAAAGTCTTTGCTGCTCATTGTTTCCGCCTGCTTTTCGGTAATAACGCCCCGGTCTATCGCCTTGCTTTTTACTTTTTCCACATCAATGCCGGCGCCGTCGTCCCGAACTTCAATAACAACATTATTACCATCCTGGTAAGCATCGAGAAAAATAGAACCGATCTCCGGCTTTCCTAAGCGGACGCGCTCCTCATTACTTTCGAGACCGTGGTCTGCGGAATTACGGAGCAAATGCATCAGAGGATCGCCGATTTCATCAATAACCGTACGGTCCAGCTCGGTTTCCTCACCAGTCATGTACAATTCCATTTTCTTATTCAACTTGCGGTTTAAATCACGAATCATACGCGGGAAACGGTTGACAACACTGTCAATCGGCACCATTCGCACTTTCATAACAGATTCATGCAGGTTCGTCGTCACACGCTCAAGATATTCAATCTGCTCATGGAACGACTGTGCATTTTCTCCCTGTCCCGCTCCGTTTGTGCTGACAGAAACCAATCCGTTTTTCGCGATAATCAGCTCGCTGACAAGGTTCATCAGCACATCCAGCTTGTCGATATCGACGCGGACGGAGCGGCTTCCCATCTTTCCTTTTGCCTTCTTGGGCTTATCCTCTGCCGTTTCTGCCGGTTTCTTTTCCTCTTTCTTTATCGTTTTTCTCTGTGTCTGTGTCTGCGCCTGTTTTTTCTCCGGCTCCGGCTTTTCTTCCGGAATTTCAAATACATCCATATATACTTCCGCAATTTCCGACACATTTAAGATTAACTTCTTAATACTTTCAGCCGACTCTGTAGTTGCCAATATCCAGCTGAAATCAAAATCAAATTCCTCATCCTCTATTTTTTCTGTGCTGGGAACGGATTTAATCAGCTCCCCTTTATTTTCAACCGATTTAAATACTAAGAATGCCCTCGCGGATTTCAGGATACAGGATTCCTGTAAAAATACAGTGATCCCGTATATATTTTTCCCTTCCTGCTTCGCTGTGCGAATGGCGTTTATTTCATATTCATTAACCGGAATCTGACGGAATTTGTACTTTTCATCATCTGCTGCCGATTCTTCCTTTTCGGATTGCGGCGTCTGCCCGCTTTCCTCCGCCTCCTCAGGCGATGCGGGAGAGGCTTCTGCGCTACCGCCGCTCTGTTCCTCCAACAGAGCGTTTAAATCCTGTATAATATCCTCGTTGTCCTCCGTTCCTTCATTCCCTTCCGAGGAAATCACATCTAAATAGGACTCCAAAGCATCCAGCCCGCGGAACAGGACGTCAATCAGCTTGGCGTTTGCCTTCATATTCCCATTCCGGATTTCAGAAAACACATTTTCCAAATCATGCGTCAACCGCTGCATACGGGTAAAGCCCATCGTTCCCGACATTCCCTTCAGCGTATGCGCGGCGCGGAATATTTCATTAATCGTATCGGCATTTTCCGGCTCCTTTTCCAATACCAGGACATGTTCGTTTAGTGTCTGTAAATGTTCCTTTGTTTCATCAATGAATAAATCTAAATATTGACTCGTATCCATTTTTTCACACTCCTATTTTTTTCATCATTGCACTGGCAACTTCCTCCAGCGGTACCATGTCATCCACTACCCCTGCCATTTTTGCTGCCCGCGGCATTCCGTAAACAACACAAGTCGATTCACTCTGCGCTACCACCTTTACCTCTTTGAATCCCTTTACCCGGGAAATCCCTTTGCTGGCGTCGCTGCCCATCCCGGTAAGAACCCCGCAGATGATTTCATCAAAGGCAGTATCAACAAGCGACTCGAAAAAAACATCCGCGCACGGACGCAGTCCCCCGCGCGCCGGTTTATTCGTTTCAGAAATCAGGTACTTGCCTGTTTTCTGCTGAACCAGTTCACACTGCCTGCCGCCTTTTGCTATGTAGACGCAGCCGCTCTTTAACTCTTCTCCATCCTCCGCCTCCTTCACAGTCAGGCAGCTCATCTCATCCAGACGCTCTGCTAAGGATGCTGTGAATCCTGCCGGCATATGCTGGACGACGACAATGGGATAGGGAAAATTCTCCGGGAACCGGGGAATAACGGACTGCAGCGCTTTCGGCCCTCCGGTTGAGGAAGCAATCACTACCAGTTTCTCCCCTGTCCGGCTCGGAAGCCGGCGCTGTCCTTTTCCCTTAAAAAAGGCAATCTGCTTATTATCCGGAACAGATTCTTTTTCCGATTCTTTTTCGTATTCCCCCAGCGCGCAGGCAAGATACAGACAGCTAAAAAGTTTCTTTTGGAAACGGGAAATCTCCCTTTCCCTGGGGCTGTCCGGCTTTCGGATAAAGTCAAACGCACCGATCTCTAATGCCTGGATCGTTTCCTTTGCGCTTTTACTGGCAAGAGAACTAACCACCACGGCAGGAATGCAAATCTGCTCCTGATTCAATTCCATCAGAAACTGGACGCCATTCTTTTTCGGCATATTAATGTCTACTATGATAACGTCGTATGTTTTTTTCTGATGAATCAAATCCATTGCTTCATCACCATTTTGGGCAACACCAGCAACTGTAAACTGTTCATCTTTGCTTATTATATCAGATATGACCCTTCTCATAAGTGCAGAGTCATCAATTACCAAAACTTTTTTCTGCATCGAGCTGTTACTCCTTTCGCATTCGCCTCCGCTGCTCCTCGAACACATATTTTACAATGGTTTCCCTCTCCGAGTTTTTCATGTTTTTAAATTCCCCCCGAACCTCATAGGCGATTCTGCTCCCGGCAAAATAAACACAGGCAATCACTTTCAGCACCGAACGGATGGGCACAATGCCGCTTTGAAAGGAAAGTGGCAGCATTACTTCCAGTATAGTATCCTGCGGCATATCCTCCCGGCTGTGAAACCGCATGCCGCCGCCGCTTAAATCCGATATTGTTCCGTCCATCCAATTCTTTGGCAAATCGTTTATGGCGCGGACGCAGTTTTCCTTTTCTTCCGGCGAATCAAAATTGTTCGCTAACAGCCGTTCCCTCAACACATTTTCCACATCCGTTATAAGACGGTATTTAACCGGGAACATACAATCCAGACGGTAAAACTTGCGCCGTTGGAATTTTTTTAACTCTGTGAGGATATGGATATCCATTACATGGATTTTATTTTCCGTATACCGTTTCTGGATTCTTATCCGACACTGATACAATCCTGAATTCGTAAAAAAGCAAGCCTGATATTCATCTCCGATTCCAAGCGGAACAATGCGGTTTTCAAAAATCGGCATGGAAATTTTAGCCGTACGGATCCCGTCAAAATCTAATAACTGGCTGCCAAATTTATTTGTTTCTAATGCTAAGCCTGTTGCGCTTTTTACATGGCTGAGTTCAATTCTGTCCCCTATTTCAAATTTCATGTTTTTCAACCTGCTCCGCTCCTTTCCGTCCGTTCTGCTTTTCCTCTGCCTCTTTTTCGTTTTAATGGTTAAATTTCATCCGTATTACCCGGGAGAAAAACTGCATGATGCCATAGCCTCTCTCCTCTTCTATTTCTTTGTTTTCCAATATGTCTGCAATCCTTTTTACCGATCTCGCCGCAGCGGAATTCGGCGTCGTCATACTCAGCGGTTCCTGACGCATAACAGCCTTTTGCATATTATGGTCGTAGGGTATTGCCCCTAAATATTCAATGTCGATATTTAAAAATTTATTCACGACAATACCGATCTTTTCAAACAGTTCGTCCGCCTCCCCATCGTTTCTCACCTGATTGGCAATCATCTTTACGACCGTCTTGCCCGGCTTGTAAGAGGAACTGCGGTTTAGGGATTTCAAAAGAGCATAGGCGTCTGTAATAGAAGTGGGCTCCGGCGTCGCCACCAGTAATACTTCCGTACTGGCTGCCACAAACTCCAGAACGGAATCTCCGATTCCCGCGCCGGTATCTACAATAATGACATCCGCCATCCGGTCCAATTCATTCATCTTCTGAATCAGATGAAATACCTGCTCCCTGGTCAGATTCGCCATTTCATTAATACCGGAACCGCCCGATATGAACCCAATCCCTTCCGGTCCATAAGTAATCGTATCCTGAATGCTTTTTCCCCGGAACATCAAATCCGCCAGATTATATTTCGGCCGGATTCCCAACATGATCTCAATATTGGCAAGTCCAAAGTCCGCATCCAGCACTACAACTCTTTTGCCCTGTCTGGCAAGGCAGATAGCAAGATTAACCGACACGCTGGTTTTCCCCACGCCGCCCTTTCCTGATGTAACAGTAATGACGCGGGCTGTCTGCTGTTTGGGCTCTATTTCCTGTTTTTTTATTATATTTCTCAATCCTTCTGCCTGGTCCATTCTGCACCATCCTTTCCACCGTGGAAATTAATTCTTTGCCGCGCCTCCTAAAAGCTGCTTGGCAATATGCTGGGCATCTACCTCTCCAATATCATCCGGCACGTTTTGTCCCCAGGTCACATAAGAAAGGGGGCATTTCGTTTCCACGCGCATATTCAGCATCGCTCCGGCACAGGAGGTTTCATCCAATTTCGTGAAAATAATGCTAAAATCCGTCAGTTTCGAGTAAACCGACGCTATTTCCTTCAAATCGCTGTATTTGGTACCGGCATTCATCACCAGATATACCTGCCGCTCCGATACCGGGATCGTTTCGATTAACTTTCTGATGTCTTCAATCTGCTCTGTGTTTTTATGAGAGCACCCCGCTGTGTCTATCAGACAAATATCATACCGGGCAAGCTCCTCCAGCGCATTCTCCAAATCCTGCGGATTGTATACAACCTTCAGCGGCACAGATAAAATATTGGCATAAGTCTTTAGCTGTTCCACTGCCGCAATCCGGTAGGTGTCCGCTGTCACCAGGGCAACCTCCGCTTCCTTTTCCAACTTCAGCCTGGAAGCAATTTTGGCAATCGTCGTTGTCTTTCCCACCCCGGTAGAGCCAAGAAAGAAAATAAACCTGGTGCTTTTCGCCGGCTTCGTATCAATTAAGTAAGGCTGTCCTAACATCAATATGATTTTTTGATACACGCTGGCTAAAATCTGATCCAGCGCCGCATTCATCGGCAGAGAACGGTTTACCTCGTCCATCACAGAATGGGCAATCGATTCCTCCACTTCATTCTGAATCAGCTGTTTGTAAATTAATTCCTTGCAGGCTACCGTTTTTTCATCCTCGGTTTCCGGCTGCTCTTCTATCCGGTTATCCGCGGCGCCCGTCATTTCTTTTTCCGGTTTTTCCGTCCGTGTTTTATCTGCTTCCTGTTTTTTATCCTCTGCCGCCTTCTCTTCCATCTGTTTTTCCAGAAATGACTGGAGCTTCATCAGCCTGTCCTGAAGGCTCTGCTCCTCCTGTTTAGGCTTCGGCGCAGGAACAAAGGCAGGCTCCTTTTGTACCGGTGCCGCCTGTTTGGGCTTTTCCTCATAGGAAGGAGTTTCATCTAAGGCAGCCGTCACTTCTACCTTGCTGCGCACAAATATTTTGGCAAGTCCTTTTGGATGAACCTTTTTAATATTCATCACAATGGCGCTGTTTCCCAAATCCTGTTTTGCCATCTCAATGGCATCCTTTTCCGATTTTGCCAGATATTTTTTAATTATCATTCTACTGTCACCATCCCAACTGATTGCAGTTCCACATCGGAATCAATCTCATTATATGATAAAACATGCAGATTACTGAACTGTTCTGCCGTAAGTTTTTTAAAATACATTCGGACAATCGGCGAGGTTATTATGATTGGCGTCCTGCCAAGCTCCTCCAGCTTGTTTATTTCTTCCTTTAACGCCGTCATAAGCCGCTGCGTATAATCCGGATCAAGCGCCAGATAGGAGCCCTGTTCCGTCTGCTTAACCGCATTCATAATCTCCTGTTCCGCCGCCGGATCTAAGGTAACAACACTGGTGGGCTCATTATTATTAAAATACTGATTGGAGATTGCCCGTTTCAGATTCTGTCTGACATATTCCGTCAGAATATCCGTATCGTGTGTTGTAGAAGCGTAATCTGCCAGAGTTTCAAAAATCGTTATCAAATCTCGTATCGAGATGCCCTCTGCCAGAAGATTCTGCAGCACTTTCTGTATCTCACCCACACTGAGTATCTTCGGTACCAGCTCCGATATCAGGGTCGTATTATCGTCCTTCACATTATCAATGAGGTTCTGGACATCCTGTCTGGTCATAAGCTCATCCAGATGCGTCCGGATAATTTCCATCAAATGAGTGGCAATAATGGACGGCGGGTCAACTACCGTATAGCCAAGCGACTCCGCCCGCTCCCTCTGGCTCTCTGTTATCCAGATTGCCGGAAGATGATAGGAAGGCTCAAAGGTCGGTATGCCGGATATTTCCTCTTCCACATAACCGGGGTTCATCGCCATGTAATGGTCAAACAAAATCTCCCCTTCACTGACCGGCACCCCTTTTATTTTAATCAAATATTGATTCGGATTCAACTGTATATTATCCCTCAGACGGATCATAGGTACCACGCACCCGAGTTCCAAGGCAATCTGCCTTCGGATCATAACGACGCGGTCCAGTAAATCACCGCCCTGATTGACATCGGCAAGGGGAATAATCCCGTATCCAAATTCCAGCTCGATAGAATCCACCTGCAAAAGCGAATTGACATTTTCGGGCCGCCGGATTTCCTCGGCGGATTCCTCCTCCTCTGATATTGCCTCATCGGTTTCCGCCATTTCCAGTTCATTGGAAATCATTCGCGCCGTAATGATAAATATAATGCCGTAAGCAGAAAAGATAACGATGTTCAACGGGGTAAATAATCCCAGTCCGATCAGGGCAATCCCTACAATGTATAGCACCTTCGGGGTGGAAAACAACTGTCTTTGCAGTATATTTCCAATATCGGCTTCTTTTGAGCTTTTCGTTACTAAAACACCGGTGGCAAGAGAGATCATCAAAGAGGGGATCTGACTTGTCAGACCGTCGCCTATCGTCAATATGGAATAGGTAGAAAGCGCCGTATCCATATCCATTCCATTCATCAGCACGCCAATGGCGATTCCCCCTACAAAGTTCAGCACGGTAATGACAAGACCGGCTGTGGCATCCCCCTTAACATACTTTGTAGCACCATCCATGGAGCCAAAAAAAGCCGATTCCTGCTGAATCTTTTCCCGCCGTTCCTTTGCCTCCTCATCCGTAATGGCGCCGGTATTTAAGTCGGCGTCTATCGCCATCTGTTTACCGGGCATGGCATCCAGTGTAAATCGCGCCGTTACCTCGGATACACGCTCGGAACCTTTGTTGATAACCAACAGCTGCATGATGACCAGAACAAAGAATACTACGGCGCCTACTATCAGGTTACCGCCGCCTACAAAGTTACCGAATGTATTTACCACATTACCGGCATCCCCATAGAGCAGGATATTTCTTGTGGAACTGACATTCAGCGACAGACGGAACAGCGTAGTCAGCAGCAGCAAAGTAGGAAAGCTCGACATGTCCAACGGCTCTTTGGAAAACAGGGCGTTAAACAGAATAATCATCGACAGGGAAATATTCAGGGTAAATAAAATATCCAATAACGTGAGGGGAACAGGAATTATCAGACATAAAATCGGTATCAATATAAAGGCGCCCAGTATCATATCCGTCCGTTTCATCCTGCTTTCCTCCTTTCGTTATTTTTTATCCCATCAGCTTACCTTTCCCTGTAAGCCATAAACATAGGCAAGAATTTCCGCCACCATCTGATACAGCTCCGGCGGTATCTGATTTCCAATTTCCACGTTAAAATACAGCATTCGCGCCAATGGTTTGTTTTCTACTATTTCAATCCGGTTCTGCCTTGCCGCCTCTTTTATTTTTTCTGCCAGATAATCGGCGCCCTTGGCGATCACAATCGGCGCATCCGCTTTTTCCCTGTCATATTTTAAGGCAACTGCCAGATGATTCGGGTTGGTAATTACAACATCTGCCTCCGGCAGCTCCTGCATCATGCGGCGTCGGGACGCCTCCTGCATTTTCCTCCGGATCTGTCCCTTAATCTGGGGATTTCCCTCGGTATTTTTATATTCATCCTTTACTTCCTGTTTGGTCATCTTCATGTCATTTCTGAATTTCCTCTTTTGGTAAAACCAGTCCACCAGCGCAAGAATAAGAAATACGGCACAGATCTTAAAGGAAATATTTAAAATATTATCAAAGATCACTCCCAGCCCGGACAATAAATCCAACTGGTATATATTAATGATCAGCCCCCATTCATCCCGAAGGGATATATATACGACATAGAATAAAATACCGATTTTTACAACCGCCTTAGCCAGTTCAAATATTTTATCCTTGGAAAACAGTCTTTTAAATCCGTTAATAGGATTTAATTTGGACGGTTTCGGCACAAGCGGTTTTAAGGTTACCTTCCATTTTACCTGAACGACTGTGATGACAAAGGCTCCCAGCACGGCAAGTCCCATGATCGGAAGAATGATGATCACAATCTCCTGCAAGCCATAGGTAAAAAGATTCATCGTCCTGGCTATGTTAAATTCTTCTGACGAATAGTCGGCAATATTATTGTAGTAGAAACGAAATACCTGAAAAAAACGATCCGCCATATAGCCGCCGAACACTCTCAGGCACAAAAATAATACGAGCAGCAAAATCGCTGTATTTAAATCCTGGCTTCTGGCTGTCTGTCCCTCTTCTCTTGCCTTTTCCAGTTTTTTGGGGGTGGCAGGTTCTGTTTTTTCCCCGCCCTGCCCTTCTTTCGCAAAAAACTGCAAATTATATTGTAAAATCAAAACAATCTCCACCTTCTTTTCACTATGGGGTAAAGACACGAATGACCCGTGACGCCACTTCTTTCATTTGGGAAAAAATAAAATCTGCTACGGCCGGAAATGTCTGTACCAGTAAAATCAGCAGGATAACGCCAACTAATACTTCTATCTGCATACCAACAGAAAACATATTCATCTGCGGCGCCGCCTTTGTCAACACCCCAAGTATCACCCTTACTAAGAGCGTGCAGCAAAAAACCGGCAGCACAATGCGCATGGCGATCAGAAAATAATTTCCCATAAAATCTATCATAATCGTATGCAGACCCTCTCGGAATACAGCCTGTCCGACATTAAAGCTGGAAAAGGAATCTGTTATTGCCCGGATAATGTAGTAGTGCATATTAGTAACTACTAACAGCAGCATTATAAAGTAGTTGTAAATATTTCCGGTTACAGAAATCTGGACATTTGTTGTAGGGTCGTACATATTCGCCATAGACAGTCCCATCTGCATATCAATAATCTGACCGGCAAAATTCACAATATAAAAGCAGGCATTGCACATAAATCCCAAAATAAGACCTACTATCATTTCCTTCAGCGCCAATACGGAAAATCCGACTACGCCCGTATAGGAGAGTTTGACCACGGGCAGTATCTGTATCATAATAACCGTCAGCATAATACTGATGGCGGCTTTCATCGGATGCGGTATGGTACTGTAGTTGAAAAACGGCGCCGCCACTACAAAGGCGGATATGCGAATCAGTACCATAAGGTAAAATTCCATATTCTCAACTGTAAAATTCATCATTATCCTCCTACATAAACGGAGAAATTATTACATAAATCAGTAAAAAGCTCAACGCAGTTATTCATTATCCAACTCCCGCACAGGAGAATGGTAATAAAAATAGATAATAATTTAGGAACAAAGGTTAAGGTCTGCTCCTGAATAGAAGTGACGGTCTGAAAAATACTGATGATCAGACCTACCACAAGCGATACAATCAAAAGAGGTGCGGCACACTTAAAAATGCACCAGACCATATCCCTGGCAATATCCAGTACCTCTGCATCTGTCATTTAATCGCCTCCCGTCAGTAAAATGTCTTGACGACCTGTCCAATTACCAGATTCCATCCGTCTGCCAGCACAAACAACAGAATTTTAAAGGGCATGGAGATAGTCGTCGGCGGCAGCATCATCATACCCATGGACATAAGGGTCGATGCCACTACCATATCAATCACAATAAAGGGCAGATAGATCAAAAAGCCAATGATAAACGCTGTCCTTAATTCGCTGATCATAAATGCCGGTATCAATACAGCAGTCGGAATATCGCCCGGCTTACTGATATCCACCTCATTGCTTTTGTTTTGGATTTCCATAAACAGCCGAATATCCTTCCGGTTGGTCTGCTCGAACATAAAATCCCGGATCGGCTTCAGTCCGGCGTTCAATGCTTCCTCCTGAGAAAGCTCCCCCTGCTCAAAGGGCTGGATGCAGTCAGTATTGACCTGAGTGATTACCGGAGTCATAATAAATAACGTTAGAAAAAGCGCCAATCCAATCAATACCTGGTTGGGCGGCGTTGTCTGCGTTCCTAAAGCAGAACGCAGAAAATGAAGCACCACAATAATCCTGGTAAATGAGGTTACCATAATAAGAATAAACGGTGCTATCGACAAAACTGTCAATACAAGAATGATTTTCATGCTGGCAGATAAACTGCTGCTTCCTGCATTAGTAGTAATATTAAATTCAAAATCCTCCGGCGTATCCGGGTCCTGCGTTTCCCCTGTTGTCGTTCCCTCTATATGGTCAACATTCGCATTGGAATCAATCGGGGCTGCATATACCTTTGTACTACAAAAAAAGGTTAATATACAGAATAGAACCAACAGAAATATATATCGTAACGAAACTTGACGTACTCTCTTCTGTGCCTTCATAAATACCAACCTTTTCTATTTTTCTTTCTCTTTTTTTATTATTTTGCCTAACATATCGCGGAAAGGTATCGCCTGCTGCTGATTTTCCTCTTTTTCCGTAAACTCTAACTGTTCCTCCTCCAACGGCGTGAGAAATGTTATATTTTCCTTTGTCACACCAATAGAATAATACTTAGAGCCCAGCTTTATTATCTGGATATATTTATTCGGCGCAATTTTAAAGGTTTCAATCACCTTTATATTCGCTGATTGCGATTGTATGACTCCTGATTTTGCCACCCACTTTGTGGCATAGTAAGTAACTGCCAGCACAAGGACAAAAACAATCACAACAACCAGCAACTGCATAATATTAGATAACATACTTAACCAACAGCCTTTTTAACCGCTTCCAGCACGCGGTCTGCCTGGAATGGTTTTACAATAAAGTCCTTAGCTCCGGACTGGATAGATTCGATAACCATCGCCTGCTGTCCCATGGCAGAACACATAATAACGGTTGCCGAGGCATCGCTTTCCTTTATTTTTTTCAGAGCTTCTATTCCATCCATCTCTGGCATGGTAATGTCCATCATAACTAAATCCGGCTTAACTTCATTGTATTTTTCCACTGCTTTTTGCCCGTTTTCGGCTTCGCCAGCCACCTCGTAGCCATTCTTAGTCAAAATGTCTTTAATCATTACCCTCATGAAAGCTGCATCATCGCAAATTAAAACGCTTTTTGCCATTATTCCTTTCCTCCATTATCAATTTTCTTTAATGATTTCAGTTACTCGAATTCCGAAACTTTCTTCTATTACAACAACCTCGCCTTTGGCAACAAATTTCCCATTCACCAAAACGTCAATCGGCTCCCCTGCCAATTTTTCCAATTCAATAATAGTTCCCGGCGAGAAATCCAGTATTTCTTTAATGGATTTGCTCGTTCTCCCCAGTTCTACCGTAACCTCCAACGGTACATCCATAATCAAATCGATGTTTTCAGGTGCAATTCCATCCAGATTCTGTGCTGGCATAAAATTCTGGAACTGCGCAGGCTGAATATTAATATCCTGTGGCGGCATCGCATACATTGGCTGCGGCCCTGCCACCGGTTGTTGCTGAACTCCCATATTGGGCGCTGGCTGCATCTGTGGCGCCGGCTGCGGCTCCGGTTGTTTTGCCGCCGGCGCCGGCTGTACCGGTGCGGCAGCCTCCGCCGCTGTCTCCTCCTCCTTATCCAGACCGGCAAACTGCTCGTAGATTCGTCTGGCAAAGGTAATCGGATACAACTGCATGATCTCGCTGTCCACTAAATCGCCAATCTCCATCCGGAAAGAAACCTGTACAAAGGTCTGTCCCATCAAATCCGCAAGTTCTTCGCTGAATTCCTGTGCGAAATCCACGCGGGTAGCCGTCGGCGGACTGATATCCACCATCTCATTTATCATGGAGGACATAGACGTTGCCGCCGAACCCATCATCTGGTTCATCGCCTCACAGATGGCGCTCAGATGAAGTTCATTTAATTCCGTATCGGTGTTTGTACCATCTCCCCCCATCATTAAATCCGTAATAACTTTGACATCCTGTTCTTTTAAAATCAGAACATTTTTTCCTTCCAGACCGGCTCGATAAGAAATATAAATAAAGACACAGGGCGCTTCCTGTTGCTCAGCCAGTTCCTCCATAGTCGTATAAGTAACACTTGGCGTCGTAATATCTACTCGGTTATTCACAAGTACAGACAGTGTCGTAGCTGCCGTCCCCATACTGATATTAGCAATTTCACCTACGGCATCACTTTCTTTCGGGGTCAGCATTTCGGAATCCGGGACATTGGTAGATGGTGCTTCAGCATTGGGAACATCTGAACCGGCTTCCGCATCCATGCTGCCTAATAACGCATTAATTTCTTCCTGCGATAACATTCCGTCCATTGCATTACTCCTCTCTGTAAATTGATTTTACTTTTACTGCATAAGAATCCTCAAAGGCTCCCGGTATTGCAGAAAATTTTTTAATATTGCCTACATAAACGTCCAGTTCATCTTCCAGCCTCGTATTTACCTTAATAATATCCCCCGGCTGTAAATGAATAAAGTCATTAACGGATATAGCGCTTCGTCCCATAATGGCACGGACCGGTATTTTGGCTTTCTGAAGCGAATCTTCCAGCACCTCACGGTATACTCCGTCATTTTTGACCTGATTTGTAGAATACCAATATTTCGTATTTACCTTATCTATGATCGGCTCCAGTACGGTATAGGGAATACAAACATTCATCAATCCCTCCACATTCCCGATTTTTATACTCATCGTAATAATAGAGGTCATTTCATTTGGCGTGACAAACTGGGCAAACTGAGAATTGGTTTCAATTCTCTCCAGCGTCGGCTCCAACTGCTGAACGCCCTGCCAGGGTTCCACGAGAAGATTCGTACACACTACCATGATCCTTTCAATGATCGTAAGCTCAATCTCTGTAAAATCCCGGCTTTTTTCCAACGGCTGCCCATTTCCTCCCAGCATCCGGTCTACAATCGCATAACCAAGGCCTGTAGCCATTTCCACAATAATATTCCCCTCCAGAGGAGCAAAATTGACAACTGCCAGCAGTACCGGGTTGGACAATGAATTGGAAAACTCCTGATAAGTGGCCGCCTCCGAATGCATAACCTCAACCTGTACATTTTTTCTCAGATACACCGGCAAATTTGTAGATAACAATCTGGCATAATGCTCAAAGATAAAAACAAGAGTCCGTAAATGTTCTTTTGAGAATTTAGAAGGTCTGGCAAAATCGTATTCTTTGACCTGCCGTTCCTCTGCCGCATCATTCTCATCCGGATTAAATTCTCCGCTGTTTAAAGCAGACAGCAGATTATCAATCTCATTTTGCGACAAGACATCACTCATAAAATTCTCACCTCGCTACTCTCCGTCATACTTTTGGCATTTAGTTGTACCTCGTAACATTATACCATATTTAACAGATAACATAAAGTATTTTTTTATTATTCCTCCGGAAATTTCTGCCTATGCCGTCAAAAAGCCGGTCAGGGAAATATCCACAATACATTTTGTGTTGTATTTTTCCTGAATTTTCTTTATGGCTTCTGTCTTGATCTGCGCCTGGTTAATGTTGCTGTAAGTATAGCTTCCTATGGTTTCTTTTACAATATCCTCAATATATACGCTGGCATTTTGTACCGATTCATAGATACTGTTGTAATCTTCCGCCTTCGGGTTAAAGGAGATAACAATGCCGTCTAAAAGCGCATAATGGGCTTTTTCGCCCTCTTTTAACAGGTTAATCTTTGCCGAGCTCTCATAGGTAATGGTATATGGCACCAGATCCTCAATCGTATATTCCTGCCCTTCATCCTCCTTTGTTTCAATTTCCAAATCAATGACAGAGGCAACCTTATCGATCAGATTACCGGTCTTATTCATGGCAGGCATTACGGAAAATACCAAAACCACGGATAATATCAGATTGATAAGCGTCGCCGCCATAATAACAATGGTCAGAATATTCTTTTTCATAAAATGTCGTCCCCCTTATTCGTCGGTATATATTTTTAGTTCAACACGGCGGTTCTGCGCCCGCCCTTTTTTTGTCTTGTTCGTTGCCACCGGGTCATACTCGCTTCGTCCGGTCGCCTCCATTGTTTTCGGATCCATCTTTTTTTTAGAAACCATATAATCAAACACCTGCGTTGCTCTCGCAGTGGACAGCCACATATTATTTTTATACTGCCCCCCTGATATTGGCACATTATCTGTGTGTCCTTCAATCTTGATCATATGGGCGTCATATAGTTTCAGTATATCTCCCACACGGCTCAAAAGCGACTGGGCGGTTTTTTTGATCTCTGCCTCTCCGGAATCGAACAAGATCGCGCCATTCAGGGAAATCTGTACATACTGGTACTGTTTATCCATATTTACCTGAATCTGATCTTCCACATTCTTCTGCCTGGCCTCATCCATTACCTCGCCATACAGTTCTTCCGTGCGTTTTTTCTGATCATCCTTTAATTGTTGTGCATACTGCTCTTTTCCCTCGGAATCCGAACCGGCGTTCCCGCCGTTATCGGTCTGCTGCTGCCCATCCGTCCTGGTGTTCTGATCTTCCCTGGAATCTTCATCCTCTCCGGTATTTTCAAACTCATTGAAATACTCGGAAATGGAAACAAGCTGATCGGTACCGCTTGATACAAAGGCGCCTTCGTTTATGGCAGCGCCTCCCCCGTCAAAAATATTAATGCTCTCCGTCATGGAAGTTACCAACTGCTCATATTTATCGGCATCGACTGTTGACATGGAAAACAGCAGGACAAAGAAACAAAGCAGCAGATTCATCAAATCGGCGAAAGTATTAATCCATCCGCCGCTGGGCGCCTGTTCTTCTTCCCGTTTTTTTCGAGCCATTAACCCTCACCACCTTGCTCCGTATTTCCGCCTCCAAGCACTTCATCGCGCACACTTGGAGCAAGGAAAGATTTCAGTTTTTCTTCTATTACTCTGGGGTTCTCACCTGCCTGAATCGATAAGATTCCTTCGCAGACAACTTCTTTAATCTGGATTTCCATCTTGTTATTCGCGCGCAATTTTGTGGCGATCGGCGTACAGATCCAGTTAGCCAGCAGAGAACCATACAAAGTCGTGATCAACGCCACCGCCATATTCGGTCCGATGGAACTTGGGTCATCCAACAGCTTTAACATGTTGATCAGACCAATCAGGGTACCAATCATACCCCAGGCAGGCCCCATGGCGGCAAAACTGTCCCAGAATCCGATTACCTTTCCATGCCGCGCCTCAATACAGTTTAATTCCGTTTCCAGAATACTGGATACCAGTTCCTGGTCGGTACCGTCTACTATAAGCATAATTCCTTTTTTCAGGAAATCGTCATCAATTTCACCGGCGGCCTCCTCTAATTGTAAAAGTCCCTCTTTTCTGGCAACATTTGCCAGCTCAATAATTTTATGTATCGTTTCACTCTCGTTACTGACAGGAACCTTCACCGTCAATAAAAAAGATTTCAGGGAATTAATAAATTCTCCGATGCTGCCTGACATGGTAAGCATACACATCAGGGAACCGCAAATCGTAATAAGGACAGAAGGCACATCCCAGAAGTTTCCCAATGCGGCAAAGCCCTGATCGCCGGATACAATACCATATACAACGGCGGCGGCACAGCCGACAAGACCGATTATTGTTGCTAAATCCAAAATTACACCACCTTATATGTTACAAAATATTTCTTTCTTAAACAATTTTACTAAATTTTTGACCTCTTGTCTACTTTCTTTTACAATTATTTTTTTTCCTGTGGTCAAAGTAATTACTGTGTCCGGTGTTTCTTCCACGGTTTCAATCAAATCATTGTTCACGCTGATTACAGAGCCATTCATCCTTGTTACATCTATCATATGCCTTCTCCTTTCAAATAACGCCAGAACTCCCACCGGTATTTCTACTTCGATGGGAGTTCCAGTATATTATTTTATTCTATTATCGTTTCAGATTAACCAGTTCCTCCAACATGGTATCCGATGTTGTAATAACACGGGAATTTGCCTGGAACGCGCGCTGCGTAGTAATCATATTGGTAAATTCTGTCGCAAGGTCTACGTCCGACATTTCCAATGCTCCGATGGAAAAGCTTCCCACTTCGCTGATATCAATGCCAATACCATCGAAATCCCCGGAGTTCATTGTGGCGGCATACATACTGTTCCCCACTGCTTCGAGTCCGGAAGGGTTCGGGAAGGTTGCTACTGCAATCTGTCCTAACAGCTTTTTATCCCCATTATCGTATACGCCGTAGATTTTTCCGTCTGTCTGGATGGAAAAGCCCTGTAGGCTCCCTGCGGCATTTCCGGCTCCCTCGTTATTAACCTTATCGCCTCTTTCCGGCTGTACGCTGGAATTACCGTCCGTAGCATACATAGTCAAATTGGAAAAATCGATATTGACGCCGCTCAATGGGAAAGAATTATCCGCCTCTCCGCTATTTAACGTCAGATTCAGTTTCTGTCCGTCGTCACTGGAAACAGAGGTAAAGGCGCCTGAGGAACCGTTAAAGGTAAGGGTCGGCCATGTGGTATCGTCAAAAATAATCGTTCCGTCCGCATCCACATCATAGCTTAAATCCTGTCCGCCAAAGTTCAAAGTCTGCTCGGTAGGCTCATAAATAGTATTTCCATTCTCATCAGTCGTACTTTTCTTCAGGATGGATTTACCATCCGGCCCAAGTATATCAACCAGCTTTACCGTATATACAGAATCTGTTTCTTCAGAAGATTTCATAATGCTCATTTTTGCCTGGTATAAGTTACCCAGATTATCGTAGAAATTCGCTGAAGTAATATAACCGGCGCCATCCTCGCTATAGGCAACATTCGGATCCTCCCTGTCAACGTTTCCGGTCATTGTCACTTCGGTAGTAGGCTTTGGATTAGAATAAGCATTTTCGCCGCCCATCAGCTGCAGCGGTCTTGCTGTATCCTTGCGGATTTCCCCATTTTCGTCAGTCGTCCACCCAAGAACCGTAGCGCCGTTCGTAACGCAGTACAACGTGCCGTTGGCATCTACATCCAGAAGACCGGATTTGGTAAAGTAGGTGTTTCCATTGCTGTTGACAATAAAAAAGGCATCGCCGTTAATCATAATATCCATTCCCCGGTCCGTACGCTGTGTGGCGCCGGTTCCGCTCAAATCCACGCTGATAGCTGCCAGGTTGGCGCCAAGACCAATCTGTACCGCATTGGTTCCGGCGGCGCCGGTAGCCTCATTCGGACCGGATGCGCTTTGCGTCGTCTGATAGAATACATCTGTAAAGTTTGCAGTTCCGGCGCGGAAGCCAATCGTACTTACGTTGGAAATATTGTTACCGATTACGTCCATCTTCGTCTGATGAACTTTTAATCCGGAAATCCCGGAATACAATGATCTCATCATGATAAATCACCCTCCAATTATCTTTTTATGCACTTTATCTGGCATTCAAAAGTGCTCATGCTTCCTGTTAAGGGCCAGCATGTTATTGTTTTTTAGTTGATTATCGCTCCATCGATATTGGTAAAAACCGCCTGTTCGGTATCGTTGACCGCTGTGATTACCGTATTATTTCTGACATTTACTATAAAAGCCATATTGTCCACCATAACAAGGGATTCTCTCATCCCCTTCTGCCTTGCTATCTCGGCTGCATTCTGCAAACGGTCCTTCTGCTCCTTTGACATGTCTATCTCTCTTGTTTCCAAACGTCTGGACGCATGCTTTGAAAATTTAACCTGATTGGCTTTATCTGTCAGAATATCACCGAACGTCTGCGCTGGTTTTTTTGCTTCCCTGCTGTCGTCTTTGATAGTCCGGCCTGACGTTAACTGACTTCGGATGCGCTCAATGGATGCATAATTCGTATTTTCTACATTCATATCGCTCTGACCTCCTGTCATGCCTCGTTTTCTGTTTGTTCTGTCTGTGAATCGCCGCCTTCTGTTTCGCCGTCCGAGCCATCTTCCGTATCGTCCGGTTCCGCAGCCGCCGGATTATCGTTTGCTACATTTACTACTACCTTATCTGTCACGGTAGTGGAAAACGGATCGTCAAAATAGAAGCCAAGGTAGTAACTTCCGGTTCCTACATTTTCAAATGCTTTCGGCGAAATCGTCAGCACTCCGTCTTTATAGCTTAAATATTCCTTATCAATTACCTGACCGTTAATGGAAACTGCCACGCTGCTTGCCTCATATCCGTTCTTGCCCAGATTAATCTTTACTTTCAGCGGGCTCGGATTTTCGCTGTCATAGGAAAGAACCTGCTCCTCGATGGATGGCAGATACGCCTGCACGGCATAATAGGTATCCATTACCATAACCAGATCCTCCACCGGATAGGTTTTGCCATCAATCGACAGATACGCTTCCCCATTTCTTATTTCCACAAAATCTACGGTTCCCTGAACTTCTGTTACCCTTCCTGCCTCATCCGTCTGGCGGACAATTACTTCCTTTCCTACCATGCTGTATGCGGCTGAGTTGGAAAATGTGGAATTCATATTGGACATCTGCTCCAAAGACGAGAACTGTGCGAGCTGTGAAATAAATTCGGTATCGCTCTGCGGATTCAATGGATCCTGATTCTGCAGCTGACATACTAATAACTGCAAAAATTCTTCCTTGCCTAATTCACTGGAGCCTCTTGTCTTGTTCCCGGTTGTCGCTGCATTTCTGTTTGCCCATGCCAGCTCATCCAGCGAAGTGGTAAGGTCATTACTGTTAACTCCTGCCATGTTTTCCTCCTTTCTCACTTATAATAGTGTTATGCGGTATAATCTACTACACTGTCTTCATCTCTTCTTGCTGCTTCTGTAGCGCCTGTCGCATCCTCCTGCGCCATTTCTCCGTCAATTTCCCGGCGGAATCTGCGGTTTTTCTGTCTTCCTTCTGCCTGCTCCTGCGATTTCTGTCCGCTTTGGCTGTTTAAACCAAATTCTGAAACCGTAACCTCTACCGCATCTACCTTCAGTCCCTGCTCCTCAAAGGTTTCTTTCAGGGTAATCAACTGGCTTTCCAACGCTTCTTTTGCCATTTGATTTTCCACAACCAGCATTGCTGTTGCCGCGCCGCTGCCGTGTGAGGAAACCTGAAGATTTACTCTTCCAAGGCTTGCCGGATGTAACTGTAATTCCATACTGGTGGTTTCCGGCATAACCCGAACCCGCACCTGTCGGATTACCTGTTCCACGATTTGCGTCATGGTACGGCTGACAGAAACGGAAGTTTCTGCTTCCGGACGAAATGCTTCCGCCAAACGCTCAGTAAAAAGATTCGCTCCTGTCTTTCCAAAATCTGCCGGTACTTCTTCCTGCGTTGTCTGCGATAAAGGCGTCTGGGTATCCGGGCTGTCATCCGCCGTATCGCTTTCGGTTTCTGTCCCGGTTTCCACAATGACCTGATAGGGCTCTTCTTCCTGCTGTCCGGCAAATTCGGATAGAGGTTCCTGACCGTCCGCTACCGGCGCATTCTCAACATTCCTGCCGATTATTTCTGCCGATTTCTGCGGCAATATCGGCTCATCCTGTGTGAGAATCTCCTCCGGCAATACTTCCTGAGAGGCTTCCGGCGCCATGGAATATTCTAATTCTTTCATAGCGTCTGTCAGAACCTCTGTTACCTTGCCAAGTATGTCTGACAGTTCTTTCTGTAAATCACTGTTTGTCAGAAATACTGCTTTGTCCGCGATCCCATGCACTTCCATAACAAGATTTTGCAGGGTATACGCCGCTACCGGCCACAAGGTGTTGTCGGAATAGGTAAACTGAAGCGGTAAAAGCCCGAGATCGATTCCCGACTGGAGGAGAATGTCCTGAAGCTCTTCCTCTGTCAGTCCCAAAGCCTCCTGCAGCATCCGGCTTATCTTTTTACCGGCTTCCTTTACGTTAATGTTATGAGCAAAGGATTCTTCCTGCCCGGCTTTTTTTACCGGTACGGAAACAGTATCTGCCGGCGCCGCATTCTTCTCTGTTTTTACCACCAGCGCATTTCCCGTTTTCGCATCCTGCCGGTTTGAAGGCTGACGTTCCATGCCGGAAGCATGGTCTGACATAAAGCTGTCGAAAGTAGCGTCATTTGCTTTCGTACTTCTGCCGGATGTCTTTCCTGACAAATTTGAAGCAACAAGGGAAATCCCCTGTGTCTGCATCTTCTTCCCTCCTTTCTTCTTATAAATCTTCTACAAGGATTATATCGGCATTTTTTTATGTGCGCTTAACACCAAAATCAATTTTATCCAATCCCTACGGCTTTTTCATTGCCGTCATTTTCGTCGTCACCTGAGCTGCCGTGGTCGGCTTCATGCTCTGCAGGATCAAGGCGCTTTTTGAAGTCTGCATAGAATCCAGAATGCGCGCCACCAGAGTCAGGTCGTTTGACATTTCCTCCAAAACCGCCGCCGCATTTGCCGGCTCCATCTTGGCGTAGGTTTCCGCCTGATCTTTGATTTCCTGCGAATATTCATACTGGCGGCATACCTCTCTGTAAATTTCCTCCGCATTATCCGGCTCTATTTCCTCATAGTATTTTTTATATTCCTCCAGCTCCGGCGCCTTGTCATTATATACCACGTTACTGTCAAATTCCTTCACTCTCTGGGCAAATTTTTTCTGATTGTCCTCAAACTTTTTCAAGCGGCTGATTTCAGCCCGCAGTTCTTCGATTTCGCTGCTGTTGGCGCTGTCGGAACTGCTTGTGGCAGCCAGACGGCTTTCCAGTTCCTTGATTCTGGCGTTAGCCGCTGTCAGATTATCGTATTCCGTGGAGGTTTCTTCTGTATCCCCTTCGTCGCCCACATCCGGTAAAATCCAGTTGAGGACAGGGACATCTTTTAAGACCGGATAAAGAACATCGCTTCCAAAATTTCCGACATTCAGCTTGATAAGCACTCCAAAGATTCCCAGCCAGATTAATACAATGACCAGCACGATCAAAATTGTCACAATCTTACTGCCGGCGCCCTCTTCAAATTCCTCCAGTTCCGGATTTTCATTTTTCTTATCTTTCTTTGCCATATCCATTCCTCATTTCCGCAGCCTCCGCCGCTTTTATCTGGTATCGCCGCTAAACCGGTAACTTACCAGTTCGTCTACTTCCTTCTGTTCCTTCCTGTTCTCTTCCGCGATATATTTTTCAAACGCCTTTTCCCGAAGCTTTTCAAAGGTCTTTCGCTCTTTTCGCGCCTCGTTCAGGCGTACTCTGGCTATCTCCAGTTCCTGCTCCCGCTCGTCAACAACCTGTTCTTGCGCTGCCACATATCCTTTCAGGATCTCTACGGCATCCTCTCTCCGGCGTATTTCGCCAATATGAAGCGCATCTGATATTTCCTCCCGGAGCCGCATTTCCGCTTCCCGCTGCCTCTCCTGCTGTTTCCGGAGTTCTTCCTGCGCTTCCAGCAGGCGCCTGTTTGCCTGACTGTAATTATTTTTTTCCTGCTCCTCCAGTTTTTCCTTAATATTCAGGAGGCTCTGCATGGAAAATATGAATCTTCCCATTATTCATCCCCATCCTCTGTTTCTGAATCGGGGTTAAAAATATGCCCCATCTCATCTACAATTTCATCAAACAGGAATTTTTCTTCTGTTCCCTGCTGCAAAAACCGGTTTACCGCCCGGATTTTCTGAATCGCAAAATCAATGTCCGGATTGGAGCCCGTCTTATAGGCGCCTATATTAATTAAATCTTCCGCCTCCTGATAGGTGGCAAGCACTGCTTTCATCTGTCCTGCCAGTTCCTTGTGCTTTTGATCCGCAATGGAAGACATGACACGGGATATACTCTGTAACACATCAATAGCGGGATAATGGTTTTTCTGCGCCATGCTGCGGGACAATACGATATGCCCGTCCAGAATGCCTCTCGCCGTATCCGCAATCGGTTCATTAAAATCATCTCCGTCTACCAGAACGGCATACAGGCCGGTAATGGAGCCTTTATCTGAATTTCCCGCCCTTTCCAACAGCTTCGGCATTTCCGAATACACGCTGGGCGGATATCCCCTGGATACCGGCGGTTCTCCCGATGCCAGCCCGATTTCTCTCTGCGCCATGGAAAAACGGGTCAGATTATCCATCATTAAAAGCACGTCCCGACCCTGATCCCTGAAATATTCTGCCACGGCAGTAGCAGTTTTTGCCGCTTTATTCCGAATGAGGGCGGGTTTGTCTGACGTCGCCACTACCACAACCGACCGCTTCATTCCCTCTTCTCCCAAATCTCTCTCTATAAATTCCCGAACCTCCCTGCCGCGCTCGCCAATCAGGGCAATCACATTTATATCCGCCTTTGTGTTTCTGGCAAACATTCCCATCAGCGTGCTCTTGCCTACGCCGCTTCCGGCAAAAATGCCAATACGCTGTCCTTTCCCTACTGTAATAAGCCCGTCTACCGCCTTTACCCCCAAGGGCAGCACATCATCAATAATTTTTCGGCTCAGAGGATCCGGCGGCGTCGCCTCGACGGAATAATGGGCAGCGCTCTCCTCTAAGGCGTCTGCGGTCATGGGAACGCCCACTCCATCCAACGTACAGCCCAGCAATTTATCGCTGACCGCCACCTGCAGCGGCGCCCCTGTGTTTTCCACCCAGCTGCCGAGCCCGACTCCTTCTACATCATCATAGGGCATCAAAAGAACCCTGTCATCACGAAAGCCCACCACTTCCGCTTTTACGGGTTCATTTTTCGTGCTTGATTTTATCAGGCACAAATCATTTAATTTTGCACTGGGGCCAATCGATTCAATCGTCAGGCCTACCACTTTGGAAACTTTTCCCAGCTGACTGGCAAAGTTCTTTTCCGTCAATGCCTCATATTTTTCAAAATTAATCGGAATCATGTAACCAGCCCTTCTGCATTATTGAGCAATCATACGAAGCGTGCTGACAAGGTTATCTAACTGGGTGCGGAATCCGCAATCTACCATCTGCGTGTCTGTTTCTATAATACAGTCATCCTTCCCCAGGCTCTTTTCTTCCTGCACTTCTACCGTTGCCGTTATCCCCGCCTTATTCCGAATCTCGTCCCTGTGGCTCTCTACAAACAATACATCCTCGGAAGAAACGCGGATAATATAGGAACTGGCAGGTTCCATATCCGCAATGCTGCTGCGGATAAGATGCAAAAGAACGTCCTTTTTATCCGAAACAAGCACACCGGTTATTTTCTGGACAAGAGAACAGAGCACCTCGACATAACGTCCCTCCACCTCGGTTATCATCTTCCGATATTCCTGCTCCTGATTTTCTTTTTCTTCCTGCATATTCTGACGGAGCGCGGATAATTCCTCCTCCGCTTTTGCAAGCCCCTCTTCTCTTCCGGCTTCCCGTCCTTCCTCACGGGCTTTTTCCTTCATCTGCCCTGCCTGCGCTTCTGCTTCGGACAGTAATTGTTCTGCCCGCGCCTCTGCTTCGGATACGATCTTTTCTGCCGCTTCTTTGGCTTCTTTCTCTTTTTCCTGCATTACTTCATCAAAATTCACTACCGGCACTCCGGGAGAAAATTCACTCCCTGCCGCTAATTCCCCGTTCTTTTCCTGACTGGCTTCCCGCTCCACTTCCTCTACCGAACGGATTTTTACCCTGGCATCCTTTTGCAGCGGGACAAAGGACTCTTCTGCTTTTTCATAGTCTATGATAACTTTATCCTTCCCGTTAAAATTGACAAAAGGATATTTAATTAAATTAGACAATAATCTCGTCACCTCCGCCACGGGAAATAACAATCTCTGCCGAATCCTCCAGCTTCCGGATGACATTTACAATCTTCTGCTGCGCCTCTTCTACATCCTTCAGACGAACCGGACCCATATATTCCATATCCTCCCGAATCATATCGGCAAGACGGGTGGACATATTATTAAAGATAACATTTTGTACCTCTTCGTTGGCATTTTTCAGCGCCACAGCCAATTCACTGTGTTCAACCTCGCGAAGCACACGCTGAATAGAACGGTCGTCCAGCATAAGGATATCCTCGAATACAAACATTTTCTTTCGTATTTCGTCGGCAAGTTCCGGTTCTTCGATTTCGAGATTTTCCATAATGTGTTTCTCTGTTCCGCGGTCTACGGTATTAAGCACTTCAACAACAGAGTCTACACCGCCCACGATAGTATAATCCTGACTTACTAAGGAGGC
Source organism: uncultured Lachnospiraceae bacterium (assembly GCA_947628225.1). GTDB lineage: Bacteria > Bacillota > Clostridia > Lachnospirales > Lachnospiraceae > Eubacterium_F. Next base: position 64,250 of record CANQYY010000009.1, on the reverse strand, counting down.
AAGCTTTTGCTCTAAGATATTTTCCACTTCTTTTATGACATCCGGCGAAGTACGATCCATCATGGCAATACGCTTTGCCACATCTGTCTGCTTATCCGGCGTCAGCGAGGAAATGATTCCCGCCGACTGCTGCGGCGATAGATACGATAAAATAAGGGCGATGGTCTGCGGATGTTCATCCTGAATAAAGTTAAGTATCTGGGAAGGCTCGGTTTTCCGGATAAATTCAAAGGGCCGAACCTGCAGGGATGCCGTCAGCTTACCGAGAACCTCCTGCGCTTTTTCCTCGCCCAGCGCTTTCTGCAGCAAATCCTTGGCATATCCAATACCGCCCTCGGCAATATACTGCTGTGCCAGACACACCTCATAAAATTCATTTAAAACAGCCTCTTTCTGGGCAGGCGAAACACTTCTGGTCCCGGCAATTTCCAGTGTGAGCTGTTCAATCTCATCCTCTTTTAAATGCTTGAAAATAGTGGATGCCTTTTCCGGCCCCAGAGTAATAAGCAATGTGGCGGCTTTTTGAAGGCCGTCCAGCTCTGACGCATTTGAACTCGCGCTCATTTACATACCTCCCCATTCATCATTAATCCAGTTCCGCAGGAGCATTGCCACTGCTTCCGGATTTTCATCTACAAACTTCTCTATCATAATTCTGGTTTCCGATTTTTCACTCAGTTCAATTTCATCCAGATTCTGCTTTTCTTCATCCTGAGTAGTAGCAAGCAAATCTTCCACGGAAAGCTCCGGCTCCAGCTCTGTCACCTCTACCGGTGAAGTTCCACGAATGATTACGAAAATAAGCAGTCCGGCAATCAGCACCGTCAGTATGATCATAAGGTAGTTGGCTACATTGTCGCCAAAGGAGCCTTCTGTCGCCGCCTCATAAACCGGTTTTTGCTGCGCCTGTATCACAATATTGTTCGTGGCAATACCGGTAGCCGCCGCCACTAACTGTATAATCTCGTCCGGCACCTCTAATTCCGTTGCCGCGCTGTTCTGGTCTACATATTCATCAAAGGTTACATCCTCCAATAACCCCTGATCTTCCAACGCTTCCTCTGTCACAACATTATATTGTGTCAGCACAATGCCAATGGAAGATTCCTCCGGCAGGACAGCCCCTACCTCATGCTCGATATTCTGAACGGTTTCATTCGGAAGATAATCGTATTTATCCAGTATGGTTTCGGTATTGCTCGTGCCGTTGCTCTGAATATCATAATCGGTTTCATCCCCATTGGAATCTGTCCCCGGAATCCCTCCGCTCCCGGACTGCCCGGTGGACTTATAATTATAGGAATGCGAATATAATCCCTGATCCTGCCCTTCATTGGCAGTATAGGTTTTTACTAACTCCGTTATCTTATCCATATTAAACATAATATGGGAACTTCCGATCTGTACGTCGTCATATCCCGCTTTCAAAAGCATATCGCTGACATTCTGGGTAAAGGTATTGCGAAGTTTTGTGACATATTCGGCGCTGCCGGATATGGAGCCGCCCAGAGTATTATCTTCTTTTGCGCCATAGAGAAGGGTTCCGGTAGTATCCGTAATGATAATGTTATCTGTGGTCGGGTTCCCCACGGCGTTTGCCAGATAATAGGCAATGCCTGTGGCTGTTTCCGTTGACATCTCATATCCCTGTTTCAGCTTAAAGGCAACGCTGACCCCCGTTTCTTTTTTCTCGGAAAAAATGGTCCCATCATCCTGCGGACGGTTGAGATAGACGGTAGCGTCCTCAACTCCGTCAAAATTCATCAGCCCGCTGCGGATCGAGGACTGCAGCGCTAAGGTCGCCTTTGTGCTCTTTTCTGCCGAGGAGGTCGTCATATCGTTGTCCAGGGCATCCTCCCAGGTCATTGCCTCGTCGGTAATCTTATTTTCGCCCATTAAAAGAACCGCATCCGAATACTGGGACTGCTCTACCCTAAAACTTGTATTTCCGTTACTGTCAGAATCTTTATCATAGTCAATTCCGGCGGCATCCATGGCAGCGGCAAATTCACTCGCCGTATCACCGCTGAGAGTAACCAGATTGGTATAGACGGGACGTGTTAAAAAATAGCCTAATAAAACCAATGCAAAAAAGATTGCCAGTGTGACACAGACAATTATCGTTTTCTGCTTGGTCGTATACTTATTCCAAAACTCAACAATTTTATCTTTAATGGCTATCAGTTGATCCATCATATGTTTCTCGCTCCCCAAAGCTATGTATTATTATGCCGCCAAATCAGAACTGCATGTTCATCAGAGTACGATAGGCCTCCACCGCCGTATTTTTTACTGCCACGGTGTATTGCAGTGATACATTCGCTTTTTGTTGAGCAATCATCAAATCATGGAGGCTGTCTGACTGTCCCATGGCATATTTGATTTCTTCCTCCTCTGCTTTATTGGAATATTCCTCTGTCTGGTTTACCAGCTTCATAGCAGAGTTGAGCAAATTATCAAAGCTTGTTTCCCCCGCCTGGTCTGATTTGTCAGCAAGCGGATTCACGGACGAATAACGGCTGACATCCTCCAGACGGTCAATGGCTGATATATTGGTAATATTACTCATTATGCCCTTCCTTTCTCTTATGACTCACCGATATTCAATGCCCGCATCGCCATTCCCTTTGTCGAATTGAGCACGGTAACATTTGCTTCAAAGGCACGGGTGGCATCAATCATATTTGTCATTTCCGTTACCGTATTGACATTCGGATAGATAACATAGCCATCGGCATCGGCATCCGGATGCGACGGGTCATATACTTTATTCCCCTCGGTATTATCCTCAACGATCTGAGAAACCTTTACCCCTTTTCCGATGTGGCCGTTTGCCATGCTCAGGCTCTCCCCAAAGGTAGGATAACTTTTCTCCTCAAAGACTACGGTCTTCCGCCGATATACTCTCCCTTCGGCATCTCTGGTGGTATAGACATTGGCAATATTTTCTGAAATAGTGTCCATCCTGAGCTGCTGCGCCGTCATTCCTGTGGCGCTCACATCCATGGCTCCAAACACTGACATACTCATCCCTTCCTTTCTGTTTACCTTATCCTCTTTATTTCTCCGGGCTTACGGCGCTTATGATGTACGAAGCGCTGATTGCAGCCGATTAAATTCACTGTTAATGGAATTCATCAGGGTATAATACTTTAACTGGTTTTTTGCCAGCTCCACATTTTCTGTACTGATATCCACATTATTCCCATCCATGCGGTAGCTTAAATTTACCTGCTCCGTATAAGTAGTGGCATTCAGCGCATTTAAGTCCAGCGTCGCCACCGTTTCGTCCAGCGAATCCGTGCCGGCAACCGCGCCCTGCAGATACGTTTCAAACTGTACGTCTTTTCTTTTGTAATTTGGCGTGTCGGCGTTGGCGATATTGTTGGCAAGAACGTCATTCCTCGTCCAACTGGCGTCCGCCGCCTTGTCCAGTACATTGATATAATTGTACGCATTGGAAAGTATCATCTACACACTTCCTTTCTTGTCTTAGAAAAACGCAAATGGCATTATGACTCATATATCACAATTCCCTTTGCGTTTAAGAATTCCATTTCTCCTTGTAGTAGTTGTCAAATTCCGTATACACAATATCATTCAGCACTTCAATGTGCGTTCCTTTCATGCCGAGGGATTTCGTTTTAATCAGTCCTGCGCTTTCCAGTTTGCGGAGCGCATTGACAATTACTGTCCTGGTAATTCCAATCTGACCGGCAAGCCTGCTTGTCACAAGCATCCCGTCTTTCCCCTCCAGCTCATGGATAACAGAAACCACTGCTCTCTGTTCTAATGGGGTCAATGCCGTAAGCGCTGAAGAGAAATTCTTTTTTTTATGTTCTTCCAGATCGGACTCTTCCTGAACTGAACGCATCATTTCCAGCCCTACTACAGTTGTGCTATATTCACTTAAAATAATATCTTCAATGCAGAAAGCATCCTGTTTTCTGCATAAAAAGAGCGTTCCCAGACGTTCCCCGCCAATACTGATAGGCGTAATCAATGCCTGAAGGCCTGTCACTTCCTCTTTGGGAAATCCTAATATTTCCAGATTGACATTTTCCTTCGTGGATAATATGCTGAGAAGCCTTTCATTGAGCTTCGTTTCAATATAACTGCCCTGATGATACGGAAAACAACTGATAGGTTCTTTCCTGTCGGCGACATAAGCCCCCAGCATCTTTCCCTTCCCGCTAATCACAAAGGCACTGGCATGTAAAAGCTGCCCCAATACAGAGCATATATCTGCAAACGCCACTTTGGAAGAATGCCTGTCATTAAGGAGACGGTTGATTTTTCGAGTTTTATCTAATAACTCAATACTCATCATATCCTCCTTATCTCCACCTACATGACAATTCTACCATAAATCAATATAAATGACAAGTATTAACTCTTTGGTTTTTCGGTAAGATATCCGCAGGAGGGGTCTGCGCAAACCAGTTTATTCCCTTTTTCTAAAAGCATACCGCCACATTTCGGGCATTTTTTGGCAGAAGGCCTCTGCCAGGTCATCACATCACACTCCGGATTATTTTCACATCCATAATACCGGCGTCCCTTCTGGGTTTTCTTAATGACGATTTCCCCGCCGCATTTCGGACAGGATACCCCGATTTTTTCATAATATGGTTTGGTATTGCGGCATTCCGGAAATCCCGGACAGGCTAAAAATTTTCCATGAGGCCCATATTTTATTACCATATTGCGTCCGCACAAATCGCAGACAACATCGGTAACCTCATCTTCAATCTCTATTTTCTCCAGCGCTTCCCCTGCCTGGCTGACCGCCTGTTTTAAATCGGGATAAAAGTTTGCTATTACCGTTTTCCACTCCACGGCGCCTTCTGCCACGCTGTCCAGCAGCGCCTCCATGGTGGCGGTAAAATGAACATCGACAATGCTCGGAAACGCGTTTACCATAATAGTATTTACAATATCCCCCAATTCGGAAAGATACAGATTTTTCTGCTCCTTTACCACATAACGGCGGGAAATCAGGGTGGAAATCGTCGGGGAATACGTACTTGGACGCCCTATCCCCAGCTCCTCGAGCGCCTTTACCAGAGAGGCTTCCGTATAATGCGAAGGCGGCTGCGTAAAATGCTGCTCTTCTTTCAATTCTTCCAATTTTAACCCGGAATCCTCTTTCAGCCGGGCTAAAGCCGCATTTGCTTCTTCTTTATCCTCGCTGTTTTGATACACAGACATAAAGCCCGGGAAAACAAGTTTGGAGCCGGCGCTGGTAAAGCAATGCCCTTTCCCTTCTATTTTTACAGATATTGTTTCATATTTTGCGGAATGCATCCGGCTTGCCACAAAACGTTTCCATATTAACTGATATAGCCGGAACTGATCCCTGGTCAAAGATTCTTTCACAATCGCCGGCGTCAGTTCCACATAGGTTGGCCGGATCGCCTCATGGGCATCCTGAATATTTTTTTTGGTTTTCCGGGAAATTCCCTGTTCTATTATATTTTCGCTCCCATAAGTTTTTTCGATGAATTCCCGGCACTCTGTATCCGCTTCCTCCGAAATGCGGGTGGAATCTGTACGCAGATAGGTTATCAATCCAATAGTGCCGCGCCCCTTTACCGGAACGCCCTCATATAACTGCTGGGCAAGCTGCATTGTTTTTCTCGTGGCAAAATTCAAATTTTTGGAGCATTCCTGCTGTAACGTTGAGGTCGTAAAAGGAAGCGGCGGTTTTTTGATCCTCTCGCTTTTGCGAATCCCCGCAATTTTATAACGCGCGCCCTTCAATTCCGATAAGATCGCATCGACTTCCTTCCGGGACGTAATTTCATATTTATCCGGATTGCCGTAATATTTGGCAAGCAGCGGTTTTTTTACTCCCTCTATCACAAACCGGGCTTCCAATGTCCAGTATTCTTTCGGGATAAAGGCGTCAATCTCATTTTCCCTATCGGCAATGATACGCAGCGCCACAGACTGTACGCGTCCGGCGCTAAGCCCTCTTTTTACCTTTTCCCACAGCAGGGGACTAATGGAATATCCCACCATTCTGTCCAGTACCCGTCGCGCCTGCTGCGCATCTACCAGATCCATATCGATTTCTCTTGACTGTTTAATGGACTGTTTAACCGCCCGTTTCGTAATTTCATTAAAAGTTATCCGTCTGGTTTTTTCCGGGGTCAGCTTCAGGGCGTTAGCCAGATGCCACGAAATGGCTTCCCCCTCCCGGTCCGGGTCTGTTGCCAGATATATATTATCTGCTTTTTTCACTTCCTTGCGCAGACTGGCAAGCAAATCTCCCTTCCCCCGTATCGTAATATATTTCGGTTCAAAATTATGCTCAAAATCAATTCCCATCTGACTCTTAGGCAAATCTCTGACGTGTCCGTTAGAAGCCACAACTTCATAGTTCTTCCCCAAAAATTTTTTAATCGTCTTTGATTTTGCCGGTGACTCCACGATAATAAGATTTTTGGCCATAGTTCTTCCGCTCCTTGTTTTTCTGTTTACGACGTAAATCAGCATACACCATTTTTATTTTGATTTCAAGCAAAATTTAATTTCTTTTTTGGGCTAGGGCATTATCCGGGTAAAATAAGAGCGGGAAACCTCCTGAATGAGTTTTTTCCCTTTCAGGGCAAAAAGTCGTTTAAATACAGTAGTTTCTTCCACTTTTACCGCCGCCGCAATCTGCAGGGCATGGATTGGTTTCATTCCAATAACAGACAAAATATTTTTCTCCTCCTCCGAAAGAGTTTCTTCTATATTATCTCTTTTCTCCTTCATCCCATAATACGACAGAATGTCGCCCGGCGACAGGACCGGTACGGCTCCCTGACAAATCAGACGGTTGCAGCCCACGCTCAGTTCATCCCCGATCCGCCCCGGAATCACAAATACATCCTTTCCCTGCTCCAGCGCCGCGTCCGCCGTGATCAGGGAGCCGCTTCTTTCTCTCGCCTCCACAATGAGGATGCCGTCGGACAGACCGCTGATAATCCGGTTCCGCATTGGGAAAAATCCGGGCTTTGCCTGCGTATAAGGGGAAAACTCCGACAAAACGCCTCCCTGCCGCAATATGCTCTCATATAATTTTCTGTGGGCCGGCGGATAACATACCTCCACCCCGCAGCCCAAAATGGCAAAAGTTTTCCCTCCCCCTTCCAGGGCGCCCTGATGCGCCCATCCGTCTATCCCCTTTGCCATTCCGCTTATAATCTGCACCCCCGCTCCTGACAGGCGGTGGGCAAACATCCGCGCCATATCCCTCCCATAGCAGGTACAGTCCCTGGCGCCGACAATACTAATTGTAACCCCGGATAATTCCGGCATTTCTCCTTTGACATAAAGGTGTTTCGGAGGCGCGGGGATCTGCCTCAGCCTTTCCGGATAAGCCTTGTCAAAATAGGATATATACCGGATTTTTTTCCGGCGCAGCCACTCGAACTGCCTTCGCCAGCCCTCCTCCTTCCGGGAGGAAAGAATCGCCTGCAGATCTTTTTCCCCGATTCCCTGCGTCTGCTTTAATTTTTCCTCAGGCGCACAGAAAATTTGCTCCGGGGTTTTCCACTGTTCCAACAGTTTTCTTTCTTTCCGGATACCAATTCCCTTTATATTTCCCAACCAGTACCATAATAATGCTTCTTCCATCCCGCGCTACCCCCAATACCTTTTATCAACACTTCGGAAACACACTGCCTCCGTAATATGTTCTTCCGTAATCCGATCGCTCATTTCCATATCGGCAATCGTTCTCGCCACCCGGATTATCCGGTACAGGCGCCTTAAACTGCATGTGCCGTCCCGCAGAAAATCCTCCAGATAGCTTTTTTCTGCTTTATGCAGATAACAGTACTTTTTCAGGGCATTGACCGGCAGTTCTCCATTATAGCAGAAATTTTCCCCTTTATAACGCTCTCGCTGGATTGCCGTCGTTCTTTCCACCCGTTTTTGTATCTGCGCCGAGGTTTCTTCCTCCCCGCCGTAGAGGGAAGTGTCCGGCAGAGAGGTTTCAACACAGATATCCATGCGGTCGAGCAGCGGTTCACTGATTCTGGCAAGATACCTCCGAATCTCCCCCTCGGTACACCGGCATTTTTCCCGGTTTGGAAAATAGCCGCACCGGCAGGGGTTCATGGCGGCTACAAACATGCAGTCGGAGGGGTATTCATAGGTATGCCCCACCCGGGAGATGGCAACCCTGCGCTCCTCTAAGGGTTGACGGAGCACTTCCAGGGACTCTCTGGAAAACTCGGGAAGTTCATCCAGGAATAATACTCCCTTTGCCGCCAGCGTAATCTCTCCCGGAACGGGGATCCTTCCTCCTCCGGTCAGCGCCGTGGCGGTAGCAGTATGGTGCGGCGCGCGGAAAGGGCGTTTTTTTATGATGGGCTCTCCTTCGGGAAGTTTTCCACAGATGCTGTAAAGCTTTGTGATCTCCAGACTTTCCTCTCTGCCAAGCTTCGGCATAATAGTGGGCAGTCTTTTCGCCAGCATGGTTTTTCCGCTGCCGGGCGCCCCTATCATTAACAGATTATGCCTTCCGCTGACAGCAATTTCTGCCGCCCGCTTTACATGGCGCTGTCCCTGAATATCAGAAAAATCCATATCATATGCCTCCGGTTTTTCCCGGAAACATTCCGCGCGTGCCGGCGTCAGGGGAATTTCTCCCTTTAAAAATCCGTACGCCTGCTGCAGGCTGCTCACCCCATATACCTGAACTCCCGTCAGCATACTGCCCTCCGGCGCATTTTTCTCCGGTACGATAAATCTTTTTATTCCCTCTTTTTCCCCTGCCATTATCATGGCAAGAATCCCCTTTACCTCCCTTACGCTGCCGTCTAAGCCCAATTCCCCTATCATCAATGTCTGTTTGGTCAATTCATTGGGAAGATAACCGAATGCGGTTAATAGAGAAAGTGCAATCGGAAGGTCAAAACTGGTTCCTTCCTTTCTGAGATTCGCTGGCGAAAGATTGACGGTAATGCGCTTCGCCGGAAAACGAATCCCCAGGTTGCGTACCGATATCCGTACGCGCTCTCTGGCCTCTTTTACTGCCGATGCCAGATACCCCACCATATCAAAAACAGGCAGACCGTCATGGACGTCTGCCTCAATGCGGATAATTCTCGCCTCCAAGCCCGAAATATCCGCAGCATACACGCTGGCATACATACATCCTCCTGTCCGAGGGTTAATCCGTATTTATTTTAGCATATGGCGTGCTGCTATGCAAGTAAATTTCCTGCATTGATTGTTATTTTGTCTGTTTATCCAGCAATTTTTTTATCTCATCCATAAAGGTATTCACATCTTTAAATTCACGGTATACCGAAGCAAACCGAACATAAGCTACCGGATCCAGCTGCTGGAGTTTATCCATAAGGAACTCTCCGATCTTGCTGCTGGGCACTTCCTTTTCCCCCAGATTAAATACCATGCTCTCTACACTGTCCACCAGCTCGTTTATCTGGTCTACGGAAATGGGACGTTTAATACAGGAGCGAAATACCCCCCGTTCAATCTTGGAGCGGTCATAAGGTTCCCTGACCTGATCCTTTTTAATAATAACCAGAGGAATCGTTTCCAATTTTTCATAGGTCGTAAATCTCTTTTTACATTTTTCGCACTGACGGCGGCGGCGGATAGAATTATTATCATCTGCCGGCCGGGAATCAATTACCTTTGTATTTTCTTCTCCACAAAACGGACATTTCATAGATATTCTCTCCTTTTTATCACTGATAGATCCTTACCGTTAAGTATACTGGATTTTTTCCCGGAAGTAAAGGCTTACATCTCACATTTTTTTCGCACCTGTTCCAAATTTGCCTCCACTAAGATCAAGTCAACTCCGATTTTGCAAATATCGCCGATTGGTATGATAAATTCTTCTTCTCTTCCCAATACTCCAAAAAATTTGCAGGGACCGGGAACAATAATGTGGGTAATTTTGGCAGTGCATAAATCAAATTCCACATCCTCCACATACCCCATCCTCTCCCCGTCGCATATGTTGATTACTTCTTTTTCCTTTAAATCGCAAATACGCATCAAAATTTCCCTCATAAAATCTCTTGGTATTATTGTATTTTTTTACGCATAATTCGTTCCTCTTTCGTCAATCCTATAAGCAACATCAACAAGCAAGGAATGGAGGATGCCATGGCGCAGTATAAAGTCGAAATATGCGGAATTAACACCAGTAAATTACCACTTCTTTCCAATGATGAAAAGGATGAACTCTTTCAAAAAATACTAGCAGGAGATAAAGACGCCAGAGAACAGTATATTAAAGGAAATCTGCGGCTGGTACTGAGTATTATACAGCGTTTTAATAACAGTAACGAAAATATTGACGATTTATTTCAGATTGGCTGTATCGGACTGATTAAAGCCATTGATAATTTTGATGTTACGCAAAAGGTAAAATTTTCCACCTACGCCGTGCCTATGATCATCGGGGAAGTGCGCCGGTATCTGCGGGACAACAACGCCATCCGGGTCAGCCGCTCCCTGCGGGATACAGCCTATAAGGCAATTTATGCCAAGGAAGCCATTATGAAACAGCAGGAAAAGGAGCCTACTCTGGAAGAAATCTCCGCCGCCATCCAGATCCCCGCCGAAGATATCGCCTTTGCCCTGGACGCCATCCAGAGCCCGGTATCTTTATATGAGCCGGTCTATTCCGAGGGCGGGGATACTCTGTATATTATGGATCAAATCAGCGATAAGAAAAATAAAGAGGCGAGCTGGGTCGAGCATCTGTCTTTAAAGGATGCGATGAAAAGCCTGTCGGAAAGAGAAAACCGCATTATAAAACTCCGCTACTTCGAGGGAAAGACCCAGATGGAAGTAGCGGAGGAAATCCACATCTCGCAGGCGCAGGTTTCCCGGCTGGAAAAAAACGCCCTTAATACAATGAAAAATCATCTCATGTAAAAAACAAATAAACCGTCATTTCCTACCGTCTGCGCCAGACTTTGCATCGGGCCGGGAATGACGGTTTTTCTGATCTCTTCTGATTTTACTGCAAATATTTCTTCAGGGCAGCACGAATCGCTCCCGCTCCTGCCGTCAGCTCAGCAAACATCCCCTCTATCTTTTCACCCAGTCCTGCTTCATAAAGATTTACGGCAAAAATAGAGGCGTCTGACAAAATCGGTTCCAAAGCCTGATGCACATTATCTGTCTTTCCCAGAGTAATATCCTTTACATAGGCTTTTACTTCCTCTAACCGCGGGTCCGGGCTCTGTTCAAAGCTCTTCCCGGAATCATCCACGCCAAGGAGATAACGGCACCAGCCTGCCAGCACAAGGGGAATCAGGGTCAGCGTTTTTACATCCAGATCCTCCCTTTTTTGGTATGCCTTAATGGTTTCTCCGAAACGGATCGGCAGTTTTTGAGAGGTGTCGCAGGCAATTCTCTGGGGAGTGTCAGGCATGAACGGGTTGGGCAGGCGCAGGGTCAATACCGCATCGGCAAAATCTTTTGGCTCAATAACCCCCGGATTTACCACTACCGGCATTCCTTCCTCGTAACACATCCTCGTAATCAGAGTACGCAGTTCATTATCCTCCATCTCATCATGGATGGAAGTATGTCCCAGCATACAGCCGTATACTGCTAAAGCCGTGTGGAGCGGATTCAGGCAGGTGCATACTTTCATCTTTTCTACCTTGTCCACGGTTTCCCTGTCCGTAAATACAATACCGGCTTTTTCCAGCGGCGGGCGTCCGTTCGGAAAATCATCCTCAATCACAAGGTATCCGGTTTCCTCTGAATTTACAAAGGGCGCCGTATAGGTATTGCGCTCCGTAATAATCAGCTCTGTGTCCTCAAAACCATCCTTTTCCAACATTTCCTTAACAGCCCCGTCCGGTCTTGGTGTGATTTTATCAATCATGGACCACGGGAAGGATACCTTGCCCTTCATATAAGCAACGAAATCTTTCCCTACTTTTCCGGCTTTTTCCCATGCCTGCACATAAGCCATTACTCCCGCCTTTAATTTGTCGCCATTATGGGAACAGTTATCCATGCTGGCAAGCGCTAACGGCATCGCCCCTTTCATAAAGCGGGAATAGCACAGGGACGCAATCCGCCCCATCAAATGGCTCTGGGGCCCCGGTCCGGCTTTCATTCCCTCTTCCACTCCCGGAAGGCTTTCCCCTTTTCCGTTTATCAGGGAATAGCCTTTTTCGGTAATGGTAAAGCTGACCATCTGAAGCGATGGGTTCTCAAAGATCTCTGTTAATCTCTTATAGTCCTCCGGATATTCCGGGTCTGCCACCAGCGCCTCTACTACGCTTCCCACTGCAATTTTCTCTATCGTGCCGTTTGCCTTTAATACAACAGACAGGCTCAGCCCGTCATAAGGCTTATATGCCCTGGTAATAATTTCGTGGTCAAAGCTCTCTGCCACAATCACTCCCTTGTCATAAACGCCCTGATTCAAAACCTGTTGTAATCGTTCTGCCGGAAAGGCGCGGAAAATATTGCCGGCCCCAAAATGCACCCATGCCGGAGCCTCCTTGGTCGCTTTTTTTACTGCTTCTCTGTCATATTGGGGAAGTTCATATCCTTTTTTCTCCCATTCTTCCGATATACCTGCCTGTAATTCTAATAATTTCATACTGTCCTCCCTTATTTATTTTTGTGTATTGCCTCCCAGAGCCCATTTAAATATGCCACGCCAAGCGCCCGGTCATACAAGCCGTAACCCGGTCTTGCCTGCTCGTCCCAGATCATACGTCCATGATCCGGGCGGATGCAGCCGTCAAAGCCCATATCAATTAACGCCTTAACAATCTCATACATATCAAAGTTTCCATCCGAGGAAAGATGAGATACTTCATGGAACAGCTCCTCGTTCTCATATTTTATATTCCTCAGGTGGGCAAAATAGATTCTCCTGGCAATTTCCGGATTGCGTATTATCCGGGGAAGATCATTATTCAGGTTACTGCCAAGGGAACCGGTGCAGAAGGTAAAACCGTTGTAGATACTCGGATTCATCCGGGCAATCTTTAATAAATCCTCTTCACAGGTTACAATCCGGGGAAGCCCAAACACATCCCATGCCGGATCATCCGGATGAACCGCCATTTTAATCTTGTATTTCTCGCAGACAGGCATAATGCCATCCAAAAAATATTTGAAATTTTCCCGTAACTTTTCAGCATCCACATCTTTATACTTATCAAACAGCTCCATTATCTCGTCGCGCCGGTTCGGCTCCCATCCCGGCATAACAAAACCGCCGCTTGCCTTTTCAATGCGCTCAAACATTTCACTGGCATTAATGCCGTCAATAACGGAAGAATCATAGGCAAGAGCCGTAGAACCGTCAGCAAGGGGCATAGCCAGATCCGTTCTTGTCCAGTCAAATACCGGCATGAAATTATAGCAGACCAGATGAATATCTGCCTTTCCCACCGCTTCCAGCGACTTGCAGTAGTTTTCTATCAGTGCATCCCTGGTTGGCAGGCCGATTTTGATATCTTCATGTACGTTAATGCTCTCTATGCCGACCAGTTTCAGTCCTTTTGCCTCTACCTGCTTTTTCCTCTCCATAACTTGTTCATAACTCCATGCCTCTCCTGCCGGAATATCATGGAGCGCAGTAATGACGCCCGTCACACCGGGAATCTGACGAATCTGCTCCAGAGTCACACTGTCATTTCCCTCTCCATACCATCTTAATGTCATATCCATATTTATTTTCCTCCATTCTGCTAACCCGGGTTTCCCCGGTTAATATTTACCGGTCATTCATAAATCTTTCTTCCCTTTTCATCCGGTACGCCGCTTTTCCGGTAAAAATACGTATTGATGCGGTCGCGCCATTCGATTGCGTTTTCCAACTGTCTTTCCATCCGTTCGCGCACCCGGTCATATACATCGCCCGGCAGTTTGTTTTGCAGCCCGTCGAAGCGCTCTATCATTTCCTCCACCTCTTCCACCCCTTCAAAGTGGGTATCATAGATGTGCTGTATCAGCGTTTTCCCGCTTTTTAACACCTCATCATAGCGAACGTAGTGAAAAAACAAAAGCAGCTCCTCCGGACACAGATTCCTGTCGGCATAAATAGCGGACCATGGTTCATTATACTGCGCCGTATATCCGGTTCCCGCCGGAGTCCGGTCTATCCCCAGTCCGTTTCTGTCCGCGCGGTGATAGGTACCCCAGCGGTCATATTCATACCCGTCCACATCCGGGCCGTAATGATAGTGCGGGGTTACCATCCAGCCAATCCCCAGAGGAGAAGTATACTTTTCATAGGTAGGCCAGGAATCCATCAGAATTTTCGTCAAATCGTCTGCCACGGCGGCGCCAAAGGTCAGCTCGATCCACTCTTTCGCTATTGCCTCCGAAGTAAGGGAAGGATTCATCGCCATTCTCCCGTAGCCGTATGTATTTGCCGCCGCCAAATCATTCCCCGTCCAGTTATAATCGTTTCCGGTATTGATGACTGCCGCCATACCGCAGCAGTTCTGTCCGTACTGGGCGCCCTTCACAATCTGCCGGACGGTAGAGCCCTCTCCCTCCGAAAAGGTATCAAAGTCTAAAATTTCCCGCCACATCGGCAAAAGATAGCAAAGATCGATCTGTTGTCCGGTATACTCCTGGGCAATTTCTACCTCCAGAATCATATTTGTCTTTTTTAAACCGCCAAATAACGGAGAAACCGGTTCCCTGACCTGAAAATCCATGGGGCCGTTTTTAATCTGCAAAATCACATTATCCTCAAACTGCCCGTCCAGCGCAATAAAATTATCATATGCCGCCCTGGCGCGGTCTGTCTTTTTATCCCGCCAGTCCTGTCCGCAGTTATACACAAAACACCGCCACACTACAATACCGCCGTAAGGGGCAAGAGCCTTTGCCAGCATATTGGCGCCGTCGGCGTGCGTTCGGTCATAAGTAAACGGGCCCGGACGCCCTTCGGAATCCGCCTTTACCAAAAAACCGCCAAATTCCGGAATCACTTCATAAATATGTTTTACCGCGTCTTTCCACCACTGCGCCACCTTATCATTGAGGGGGTCGCAATTATCAAAGCCGGAAAGCTCCATAGGCGCCGCAAAATTCACACTGGTAAAAAGCTGAATGCCATAACGGGCAAATAACGCCGCATACTGTTTTACCTGCTCCAGATAGGTATCGGTAATGAGGTAGGTTTCCCTTTGATGCACATTGACATTATTAATGACAATCGCATTAATTCCAATGGATGCCATCAGCCTGACATACTGCTCGATTCTCTCATTGTACAAAATCTCATAATTTTCGTAAAAAAATGAATTTCCCGAGTAGCCTCTCTCAATCGTGCCATCCATATTGTCCCAGTGGTTCATCATGCGGAGAGGCATCTCCGGCGCATTGCTTACCGGAAGCTCATCCATATGCCCTGTCCGGATCAGCCTTAAAAAATGAAACACGCCATATAAAACCCCGCTCTCTGACTGCCCGGTTATATGATAACTGTCCTTTTCTTTTTTTATCTCGTAGCCATCTTTCCCTATCGGCAGCAACGGCTCCAGATACAGGGCGACGCAGCGATTTGTCTTCTCCCGGAAAACCTCCGGCTCCCTGCCCGTCATCCTGCTAAGCGCGAGCTGATACTCTTTCACGGCGCTCTCAATAATCTCTCCCTCGCAGAGAACGGAGAGCGCGCTCAGCGCCTGTTCTTTTATTTCCATCGGCCGGTAGTCCAGCCAGCAATTACTAAAATCCATCTTATCCCTCTCTTTTCTTATTCCGGTATCCTTTTACTTTCCTTTATATGAACCGGTACTTTTATCGGCGTTTTACCGGTAAGGGCAATACTCCTTTTATCCGGCTGGGAGGTTCCCACATATACCTCGTAATCGCCTGCCTCCAAAACCCGGATGCCATCTTCATTGTAAAGTCCAAAGTCTGCTTCCGTCAGCGTCAGGGAAACTTCCTTTTTCTCTCCCGGCTGCAATTCTATCTTTTTCAGTCCTTTTAACTGCCAGTTTAATTCCTGCTCCCGGCATGCCCTGACATATACCTGTAAGGTCTGCCGTCCCATTCTCGCCCCGTTATTGGACAAAACGGCTTTTATAATAAAGTTATCGCCCGTTTTTTCCAGTGTGGCGTCCTGACAGCTGATGTCGGTATAGCTAAGGCCATACCCAAAGGGATACAGCGCCTCATTCTTCATATAACGGTAGGTTCTGTTTTTCATGGAATAATCCGTAAAGTCCGGTAATTCCTCTGTCGTACGGTAAAAGGTAACCGGCAGCTTTCCTTCCGGTGAAAAATCTCCAAAAAGAACTTCCGCAATGGCTTTTCCGCCTCTTGCCCCCGGGTACCAGCCCTGCAAAATAGCCGGAATATTTCCCGCGGCAAAAGGAATGGCAAGAGCGCTGCCGGAAAGCAGGACAAGAACGACCGGTTTCCCTGTTGCCGCCAATTCTTTCAGTATTTCCTCCTGAAGTCCCGGCAATTCCAAATTCGGTTTATCCCCGCTGGCAAACTCATTTCCCTCGTCGCCTTCTTCGCCCTCCAGGCTGGCATCCAGGCCCATACAGGCAATAATAACATCCGACATCTCTGCCACGGCACGAACCTCCGATATACGGTCGTTCCCCTGTGACAATCCCTGGATCCTGTCCTTACAGAGGTGACAGCCCTCGGAAAACATCACGCGCACGTCATCGCCGACATATCTCTGGATCCCCTCCAGTATCGTAATATACTCTGAAGCAGTCCCCTCGTAATTTCCTACCAGGGCTTTCCGGTTATTGGCATTCGGGCCAATCACGCCGATTGTATGAATCGCATCTTTTTGTAACGGCAGCATATTATTTTCGTTTTTCAAAAGAACGATACTCTTTCTTGCCGCCTCTTCATTTATTTCCTGATGCTTTCTGCTGTCTACTACATCATAGGATATGGCATGATACGGTACCTTCTCCGGCGCGTCAAAAAGTCCAAGCTTCATTCTGGTTGTCAGCAGTCTGGTAACTGCCGTTTCTATTGTTTCCTCTTTTACTAATCCCTGCTCTACTGCCTTTAAGAGATTTCCGTAGATGTTCCCGCAATTTAAGTCGCATCCCCGGTTCATGGCAAGCGCCACGCTTTCAACGGCATTGGCTGTGACCATATGAAATTCATGGAAATCTTTAATCGCCCAACAGTCGGAGGTTACATGTCCCTTAAATCCCCATTCCCCCCGGAGGATATCCTCCAGCAGACGTTTACTTCCACAGCAGGGTTCATCATTCGTCCGGTTATAAGCTCCCATCACCACTTCCACATTGGCTTCCTTCACACATGCCTTGAAAGCCGGGAGATAAGTTTCCCGCAGATCCTTTTCCGACACCACGGCATTAAAGCTATGGCGGGTATCTTCCGGTCCCGAGTGAACGGCAAAATGCTTGGCGCAGGCAGCCGCCTTTAAATACTTTTTATCAGAGCCCTGCAATCCCTTAATAAAGCGCACTCCAAGGCGGGAGGTCAAATAGGGGTCTTCCCCAAAGGTTTCATGCCCCCTGCCCCAGCGCGGATCGCGGAAAATATTGACATTGGGGGACCAAAAAGTCAATCCCTTGTAAATATCATAGTCGCCATATTTTTGCTGTACATTAAACTTCGCCCTGCCCTCATCTGATATGACCTCCGCTGCTTTTTCCAGAAAATCTTCATCGAAGGTCGCTGCCAGGCCGATTGCCTGTGGGAACACCGTAGCCACACCGGCTCTCGCCACTCCATGGAGCGCCTCATTCCAATAATTGTATGCCTTGACGCCCAATCTCTCTATGGCGGCGGCGCCATGCAGGGTCTGATATACCTTTTCCTCCAACGTCATACGGGAGGCCAGATCTGCGGCGCGTTCCTCAAAAGATAAAGTTTCATCCTGATATTTTTCCATCCTGTTTCTCCTTACGCAGTATTACTATCTATTAATAAGGATCACGTCCTATTGTTTTCGTTTTTTATTTAGAAAAGGGCTGTGCAAAACAAACCTTCCGCTCATTCTGAACAGCCCTTTTTTCAAAGTTTACCGTATTTATTTACTGTGCTCTTTTGCAAATTTTGCGTATGCCTCATTTGCCTCATTAATCTTAGTATCCCATGCAGTAGAAAGTTTTTCAATCTGCTGTGCCGGTGTAGCTGCCAATGCATATACACCATAAGCAAAATCACCATCATTGATACCGCTGATCATCATATGATATGCCGGCATCTTATGTTCTTCCTGACTCATCATAACAAGTGTTTCATCCACTGCGCGCTCATCTTTAAACTGTGGATAATATCCTTCCTTGTAAGCTTCCTCCTTAGTAAAGCCTTCGGTCGGCTCTGTGTACAAATCATAAGCAAATGCAATCTTTTCTGCTGTTTCATCATCAAAGCAGGATGGCATTACAACAATATTGTCGTCCGGTACCGTTTTGTTTGTTGCATCCGGGTTTGCCTGATTATATGGGAACATAACAAAGCCCCACTCATCTTCCATAGCAGAGAAAGCGCTGATCTCATAAACCTCAGATGTCTGCATTGCTACCTCGCCATCACGGAAAGCAGCCTTATACCAAGCCCAGTCAGTAGATCCCGGCGGATCCGGCATAATCCAGCCTTTCTTAATAATGCTAACGCCCCAGTTCATTGCATCTTTAAATTCCTGGGTTTTAATTCCGTTCACATACTTACCGTCCTTAAAGTCTACATAGGTGGCATTGTTAGAAGCTGCACACATCTTTAAGTAATACTTATTGAAACTTCCCATAGCATACTGGTCGATTTTTCCATCGCCATCGGTATCTCTTGTCAGCTTCTTGCAGTACTCTTCAAATTTTTCCCATGTCCATTGATTGTTTTGCTGCAAATCATACGGTTCATCCGGATCAATACCTGCCTCTTTCAAAAGACGCTTATTGAAGAAGATTCCGCCTCGCGGCTCAGATTCAATATTCATTCCCCAGATACCGTTACCAATACTCATTCTCTTTGTTACGGTAGGATTCCATTTTTCCTCCGTAAAATCAAATTCAGGGAGTTTGGAAAGGTCTTTCATCAAGCCTTTCAATACCGGCTCACTAATCCACTCCTGATACAGATAGTACAACTGATACTTTGGATTATTCGCCATTACCTGTGTTGTGTAAGTTTCCAGGGTGTCGCCCCATGCCATTGTGTTTTCACGTTTGATCTTAAAATTGTAATCCTTTTGAATCTGCTTTCTGTACTGCTCTGTTTTCTTTTCATAATCTGTTGTTGGTGCAGATTCGGGCGCTGTATACCAGTCACTGATAGTAATGCTCATGCCACCCAGATCATCAAAGGTTTTCTTTTGTCCGCTTGACGTGCCGTTGTTGTTACCTGTTGTAGCTGACCCGGAAGCTGTTTTATTATCGCTATCGCCTCCACAGCCTGTCAAGGTCCCTACGACAAGCATCACACTCAAGCCCACAGCAATTAATTTTTGCATGCTTGCTTTCATTATGATTCCTCCTTAAAATTTAGATTTATATTGTTACATCTGCTGCGGCAGCATCCGCAGCAGACAATAACCTAAATTGACATCTCCCGCTATTACATCTTCAGTCCCGACTGGCTCAAGCTCTCTACAAAGCCTTTCTGAGCAAACAGATATACGATGATCAACGGGATGATCGTAATCAGGGTTCCGGTTCCCACCATGGCTCCGGAATATGCCGTTGTAGCCTTTTGGGCAATCCCCCTGGCGTCCAGATAACCATCCAGCGCCCCCGCCAGGCCTGACAGCTTATTCGAGAGCAGGACAAAATCCGAGGATAGGAACATCCGGGAATAAAAGCTGTCTGTCCACTGCCATACGAAAGAGAACAAAAAGCAGGATGTTATCATCGGTTTTGCATCCGGAAGCATGATACGGATAAAGGTCATAATCTTACCGCATCCATCCACATAAGCTGCCTCTTCCAGCTCCTTTGGTATGCCGCGGAAGAACTGCCGCAGCATGTAAATGTACAGACCGCTCTTTAAGCCCATACAGCCCAGACACATCAGGGCATACGGCACCAGTGAATCCAGCAGGTTCAGCGGCTCGCCGGTTATAAGCCGGAAAAGTCCGAAAATATCAAAGTAACGGAAGTTCAGGTAAAGGGCCGCATGAATTGTGGATGGCGGAATTACAATTACCAGAATAACCATACCAAACCACAGTCCCTTTAACGGGAACTTATATCTGGCGAAGCCATAGCCCACCAGCGTACAGGAAATAATCTGCAAGACACTGACTAACAGTGAAATTAACGCTGTATTTCCCAGTGACTGCCAGTAGCTCATCAGTGATGATGCAATCTTATAATTACTGAGCGTAAAGTGCCGGGGAATGACATTTACCGTAGAGTCATATAAATCCCGTTCCTCCATAAAACTGACAGATATTTTGTTTAACAATGGTTGCAAAATCAGGAAACACAATCCAAACAGCAATATTGTACGAATAATTTTATATGCTACGTTAAAGGATGTTTTTCTAAGCAGGTAGCCATTGGATTTTTTGTTTCGTTCCCTGAAAGACTTAAATTTGTTCATTTTACTCATAATAGTACACCTTTCTGGAAATAATCAAGGATACAATTCCCAGCACCAATATCACGCACAGGAAATAAATCCAAGCCATCGCCGAACTAAATCCATATTTTAATTGTCCTACTTCCTCCGATATCTTCTCCATAACCGTGTTGTCGGATTTTAGGAAGAAATCGATTACCGTATAAACAAAGTTTACGAGTATCATGGAGCTTACCATTGGCAAAGTAATCTTCCAAAAGCTTTCCCATGCCGTACAGCCCTCAATTTTTGCTGCCTCAAACATACTTGGCGATATCGTCTGCAGACCGGATAAGAAGATAATAATCTGTATGCCGGAAGCAATGGCAATATCATAAACACTGTTTATAATCTGGAATACATAGTTAAACATCGTCGCCATCGGACTGCTTTCCGAGGTTACCAAAATGCTTTCCAGCACACCGGTCACGCTGGAGTCATTGGACGTATGTTCAATAACTTCCTGCATATCCTTCAGCAATGAGTTGTTGGTTTCCAGACCGACAATAACACCGGAGGATAAGATAACCGGCAGGAAAAAGATAGCACGAACAACTCCTCTTCCCTTGAAATTCTGATTTAACAGTAACGCAATAAAGAAACTGAAAATCAAAGTAGCCGGCACATTAGATGCCATTTTCAAAAGTTCCTGGATGAGATAGGGAACAAAGTCCTTATCCACCATAAAGGCATTTCGGAAATTTTTGATCCCCGCCCATGCCATCACGACACCGCCGGCAGACGGATCCGGAGTAACATCACTGAAACTCATCCGAAGAGATTGTGCCAGCGGAATTACCATGAACAGGACAAATCCCAGTATAAATGGGGCAATGAATAAATAGCCGGCAACTGCATTCTTAAATGCCAAAGTTTTCTTTTTCTTTTTACGAGCCATTTATTTCTCACCTCCTATCGTGACAAAATCTCGTTTCGGAACGGCAGTTCCTTCATAATTATAATCATTGTAATTGTAATTTACGAGTACTGTCTTTCCATTTTCATAAGTTGTCTTGTAAACGCCATCTGCCACTTTCTCATGGGAGGTAATAAATTGATTGTAGATATCTCCCAACTGTTCCTTAAACTTGTTGTAAAGGTTTACCGTATCCTCTTTCCACTGGTCAAAGTTGCAGGCATAATATCTTGTATATTTGCCATCCTGTAATACACTGGTATTTTCATATATGTAGGTGTAATACAGGCCGGCTCCGGTTTCTGCGGATTTTAAGATGCTCTCTTCCTCATCCTCTGCCAGGTTTAATGCCTCGCCGGAATAATTAACCAGTCCGTGCAGCGCCATCTGATAGAATGGTATCTGCTCATCAATGAGATTGACCGGCTTGCTGGCAATATTCATATCGGTAACAAAATCTGCATACGGAACTGCGTATTGGTTACCACCGGTTATCATTACCTTATTGCCGCTTCCCTTCAGTGATTTCATCTTATCTGCCTGAAGGTTCATGGAAGCTTCGCGGGAAACAGGATCCTTCGGATTGTAATCGCCGGCAAGCTGGGAACCTATATCCTCAAAGCTGATGTTTCTGGTTCCGTAGTCGGTAATATCCTCTACATAGCTGTCAATCGCATCCATGGAATAAGAAGGCTTCAGCAGATAATAGGTATCATAATTGTGATAGTTAATATAATCCTCATTTGCCTGATAAGTAACCGGGTCTAATGTATACAGCTCACATAATTCCCTGCTGCAGAACTTAGCGGCATTTTTCCTCGGTCCAAAACCGTCAAAGAGTTTATCTTTGTATACATACATAAAGTTTCCATTCAGGAACAGGTTCAGACCGTCCGTCTTTTCTGCATAAGCAGTCAGATCCGTCAAATCCGATTTGCTTCCCAGACGTCCCACCAGACGCACCTTCTTTGCCGAGGTCTGTTTAACGCCTCCGTTAAACCAACCGGTGTATTTGGCATTTATCGTTCCAATACCCGCATCCTTCAGGCTCTTTAGAATATTCTGAGCCTGCTCATAGGAGGTCAGGGACTGGGAACGCACAATCGGATATCCTAAGATATGCTCTGTGTCATCTACCGCGCCTATCATTTCAACTGCCAATGGCACTTCGCTCTTTTCCTGTTTTACTAATTCCGGATACCGTTTCATCAGATATTCACGGTACACGGCAGCCAGCTCTGAATATTCCATCCTCGTGGAAAAGATATAACGCTGGGTCAGTGTTTCATCCGGCAGTCCGTCTTCGTAAACGCGGACCGTAGCATCTGACTTGGAAGCTACGTCCATGGTTTCTCCATGAACCATAGAGTATACAAAGGTACTGTAATTATATCCGTTTTTCTTTCCGGCAATATCCGCTTCTACCGTCGCATAGGAGCTTCCCTCCTCGGATACACAGAGAACCGAATCCTTTGCCGTTTCATTGGAAATCGCAAATACCGGGAAATTGGATTTTGTTTCATCTACGATCATGGAACGGTTTTGTCCGTAATCCCAACCGTACAGGTCGCTCTGGTAGGTCTGCTGTTCTGTTTTTCCATTATTGAAATGAATCAGTCCGCCCATTCCGTCCGGAACAAAAAGGTATCCCTTTTCCGTGGTGTTGGCTGCCGCCATATAAGGAAGGACTTCCAGCTTTACAATCGGATAATCTTCATTATACTGGATTTCCTTCATCGGAACCTTTACCAGCAGCTGGTCATTGTCTAACACATAATGGATAGAAATATCAAAGATTGGTTTCCCTTCATTACGGGACACTTTATAATTGCCCATATCTTTAATCCGGTCATCCAACGTATAGCCTACCGCCTTAAAATATTTTTCGCAGGACTGAAGTTTCGCATCTGTTATATCCGCTGACAGATAATAAATCGGTTCATCCTGCAAATCCGGGAACAGTGCCTCCGCCTCTTCCAACGTCTTTGCCGATGTTTCGTCCGCGTATTCTCCCGTCAGTTCTTCATAATTATAGTAATTGTAATAACGTTTTACCGAAGACTGGTCGGAACGGCTCATTTTCTCCAAAAACTGGTTCATTCTGGATTCTTTTATTGCGACCGGACAGGCATAAGTCTTTTCAAAGTCGCCAATGGAATAACTAACCTTTACTTCTGTGTCACTCACTTTTTCAATTTTGTAATTGCCGTTTATGATACAGGAGCCATAGTTATCAATCTGTTTTTGCGTATCCGTGATATTGGAATACGTTAATCCCAGCGTGGCGCTTAAAATATCCCTGTGCTGTCCTGTTGCATTTGCATACTTTGCAATATCAGCCGCTGACGGATTGGAACGATATGTCTTTCCTGATTTTTTATCCTTAATCTCAACCTGGGTAGAGGAGCCGCTTACCGTAAGGCTAAGCGAATCATTGGCAATCGTAACATCTCCGCTGTTATCATATTCATAGGCCGCCAATTCTCCCGTCCCGGAGCCTTCATCTCCACAGGCAGAGAGAACAAAGCAGCAAAGTACTGCAACAAGGAGTAAATACAATTTGTTTTTCATTCTGATATTTCCTCCTTTCATCAATACATACGGAAAATAGTTTCTTCATAAATCGAGTAGAAATAATCGAAACCATCCGTAATCAGACTGAAGAAGAGTACTAAAAGGAATATAATAATCAGCATTCCAACCGCAGTAAATATTAATGACAAAAATGTCTTTCCTAACAGGAAGTCATGGATCATCATAACGGACGCCACTACAAGGAAACCGCACCAGACTAAGGAGAAGTATCCAAAGTAGTCATAAAAAGCACCCTCTTCAAGTGTTACAAAGTTACTAATTATAATCATCGGAATCTGAATCAGTATATAAGGCGTCATGGCATATGCCGTTCCCATCCAAATATCCTTCAGTCTTCCTTTCCCGTCAAACAACGTGGTAAGACACCAGTTGGCCACACAGTAGACAATAAACGGTACTAAAAACTGGGCGATTTCCATTATCATATTAACATCATCCCAGTTTACCCGGCCGGCGTCAAACATGAAGCTGGTACAGCCAAGTTTTAAAAGATTAGTTAAAAGCACCAGAATGACGATTGTATTGGCGGCTGCTAAAGACCCTCTCTTCTCATGGGTCAAATCCCAAAAACCGTCAAAAGGCCGAACACAACAGTGCAACGCATAGCGCATCGTATCGCGATAACACAGCCAGCTTTCCTTATTACACAGTCTTTCTTTTATGCTCATCCTTTCTCAACCTCCCTTCTGGCTTTCTTTACAAAGCCGATACCAAAGCAAAGGAGAATAAATACTGCCAGAACAATCAGGATGACTTTGATATGGTCCTCAAACCATTCCTTTCGATAAAGCTTATAGGCTTTGGAATAGTTCTTGTCGTCCAGTTTCAATTTAAAATAATCCATTGCCTCCTGATAGTGTTCCTGACGGAGAAGCGCGCGGCCAATGCCAATATATGCCTGGTCGTAGTTACCATTCAGCTTCAGGACCTTTCTCCAGGTGTCTGCAGAAGCGTCGTACTCGCCTTCCTTGTAAAGGGAAAGCCCCTCGTTTATGAGTTTTCCATACTCTGTCAGAGTAAACTGGGTAATATTCCCCAGATTCTGGTCTACGACCAAAAGCGAATCTCCCATATCTTCTATCGCGCACGGATTCATAAAGTATCCCGCCTTATAACCATGACCGCCAAAGGCATAGAGCATATTTCCCTGGAAATCATAAGCAAAGATACGCCCCTTATTGCTATCCAGCGCATAATATACATCATTGGGAAGGCAGGTAATATCGGCAAATTTGGAAGGATCCTTTAACTCTCCCTCATCCGTATAACGAAGGTCGCCGTATGGGTCATTGTAGCCGTTTCGCACAAGAATATCCGTTCCCTTTGCATTTAGCTTACGAATCGGTTCTGCCGACTCAATGGCGCCGTCCGGATTGCTGATGGTTGCATAGATAAAGCCCTCGGAGTCCAGACACAAATTGGAATATTCGGTCGGAACAAACAGCTCCATCTGCTCTCTCTGCTCTTTCGTGGCAACCATTTTCCACAGGTAGGTAAAGAAGTCATAGGTAACCTCGCTGGCTCCTACATAACCGGTAAAACCGCCCTGGGAATCAAATTCCATAAATCCTTTATTAATATTCTGCACCTGGGCAAAAATACGGTTTGAACTGTCCACTACAATATGCTGCGGTAAAAAGGATTTTTCTTCGTATGTACTGTCATTTGGTCTTCCGATTGTTTTTACTAACTTTTTATCCTTATCCAGATGAACAATGAGATTGTTGCCGGTGTCAGCAATATAAATCTCTCCGCCCTCCGTCACATAACAATCCTGAGGTGTTTTAAAGTTTACCCTCTGTCCCTGTTGGTTGGTATAACCGTTAATCTGTTCTACATAAGAAAAATTGTCATTTTTAAATGTAAAATGGACAATCCGGTTATTACCGGTATCTGTTACATACATCTCATTTCCCACCACATAAAGTCCCTGGGGGCCCTTAAAGCTTCCGCATGGGAAATTTGCACCTGTAATAGTACGCCTTACTGAATAAGCATCCGGCGATTCCCTGTCAACATCCCAACAGTCGTATGTATAGGTATAACGGTCTGTATCGGAACTGTTTGCCAGAGATTCTACGCTGCCTATCAGGAGGGATGTAACGAGCAGGAACGCAAATACAGAAGTAAATCGTTTAAATAATCTCATTTTCTTTCCTCCTTCATCAGTCTTTGATACCGGAACTAGCCATTGTTTCCAGAATATTACTCTCTGCTAATATAAAGATTATAATCGGCACCATCATAACGACCATAGTGGCCGCAGAGCCAACGCCGGCACGGGATACACCACCCTGCATGATCTGCTGCAGCGCGTATGGGAGCATTTTATACTCCTCCGAATAAATGTATACCTGTCCTTTCATATTCCAAAGGTTCTGTACAGAGAAAATAGTTACCGTCAGCCATGCCGGTTTTACGTTAGGCATTACAATTTGAAGGAATACTCTTCCCTCTTTTGCGCCGTCAATCTTTGCCGCTTCAATCAGCGCGTCCGGAATCTGTTCCATAAACTGTTTCATCAGGAATAATCCCATGGGAAGCGCCAGCGCCGGCGCGATCAATGCCAGATATGTATCAATCCACCCCAGAGAGGTCAGTACCAGATACGTCGGAATCTGTAATACATAGGCATTGAACATGATCGCCGCCTGAATAATCTTGAAAATTCTTTTACTTCCCGGAAAATCGTATTTTGCCAGTACATAAGCTGCCATAGAACCGACGATCAAATGTCCTACCGTACCTATTAAAGTAACTAATACTGTATTAAATACATATCGGGTAAACGGCACATAGGAACTTGACATAACAACAAGCAAATCCTGGAAGTTATTAAACGTAGGGTTTTTTACAAAAAATCTCGGCGGATAGAGATAAATCTCATCCAAGGGTTTAAAAGCGCTACTGATAGAGTATACAAGCGGCAAAACAAAGAATATACCAAACAGTATAAGCAGGATGTAAATACCGATGTCGCCACCGAGAGAACGATTCGGTTTCCTCTTTTTGATTTTGATTAATTTCATCGTTGCTATACCTCCTATCAAGTTCCCACTTTGCTAAGCATCGCCTGTATGGCTTTATTTAACAGAAGCATTACGGCAAACAGTATCGTTGCTATCGCCGAAGCGTAGCCCATTTCAAATCTCGTAGTACCATAGTCAATCAAATGGGTTACAACCGTCCGCGCCGCATAGTCTGTACTTGGGAAACCGCAAAGCGCCATTGTTACATCCGCAACGCCAAAGGACTGCGTGATCGCCATTACGGCTCCGAACAAAAGCATAGGCTTCATGTTTGGCAGGGTAATGTACCACAATTCCTGCCAGCGGTTCCTGACTCCGTCCACATAACCGGCCTCAAACTGCGAATTATCAATACCCTGCAGACCGGCTACGAAGGATAGGAAGCCCTGCCCCAGACTCATCCAAAGTACAATGATAAGCACTACGTTCATCATGTAGGCGGTATCTGTCAGCCATAAAATCGGCTCGTTGATGATACCAAATTTAATCAGGAACGAATTGACATAACCATAGGCATCTCCACTGAACAGGATAGACCATACAAGATATGCCTGCCCCGATATTGTCGGCGCATAGAATACTACGACGGCAATGGCGCGGAGATAACGCGGCAGCTCGTTAATGAACCAGGCAAAGAGAAATGCCATGATATATCCGAGCGGTCCGGTAATCGCCGCCAGCAAAAAGGTGTTTTTTACTGCTATCAGGAATACATCATCTGACAAAAGCAGGTTGATGTAGTTGTCTAACCCGATGAATCTTGCCGGTTCCAGCACGTTGTAATAAGTAAAACTGTAGAATACAGACATACATACCGGCAAAATATAAAATGCAGTAAATACAATCATATACGGCAGCAAGAAAAGGTAACAGGTCTTGGACATTTTTGCCTTTTTCCAGGCAATTCCCATGTTCCGTTTCTTAATCTGCATGTATTTTCCCAGAAATCCCATCTTTACACTCCTCTCTTCATTATTTTTGTTTTTCCACTTCTATTGTTTTCAGACCAAACTCTTTCCGTTTGTTTGTCAGCTCCTCGTCAATCGTTCTCGCATAATCAAGAATTGTTTCACGAGGATCCTCGTTCTGATTCATTACATTACGGATTGCGTTGGTAATATGGCGGGATACATAATATCCTCCCGCTACCTCCGGCAGTCCGAATGCCTCTTTCCACTGCTCCTTCAGGGCAGCCGATTCTTTGCTGCTCCAGGACAGGGTATCAAAGGTCACTTT
Source organism: uncultured Lachnospiraceae bacterium (assembly GCA_947628225.1). Lineage (GTDB taxonomy): Bacteria > Bacillota > Clostridia > Lachnospirales > Lachnospiraceae > Eubacterium_F. The sequence goes on along the minus strand of CANQYY010000009.1, from coordinate 35,927 downwards.
ATTTGCCGTCGCATAACGGGCGGAAGCGCCCATTACTGCCTCCAGTTCACTTGCGAATTTCGCCTGAACTGCTGCGCTTGCCCACCATTTAAGGAATTTCCAGCTAATATCCTTCTTGTTTCTGTCCTCTGCGCCGCGAAGCATCATAGCACAGGTTCCCCAGGACTGTGTGGCGCGGTTCAGAGTTCCGTCTTTCTGTACTACGCCCGGCATCAGGCCGAAGTTCCAAAGACCTTTAATTTCCGGCGCAAATACAGCAAGAGTATTAAAGTTATTATAATCGGCTACGCCAATCGGCATTTCACCGCTTCGGAAACGGTTTACGAAGTCATACTGTTTTACCAGCTTATAGTTCGTAAAGAGCTTCGTATAGAATTCAAATGCCTTAATCCCCTCCGGTTCGCCAATCAGGGTACGCATCGCTTCCGCATCATACAGCCTTCCGCCTCTCTGATACAGCTGCGCATAATAGTTGGCAAGGTCGGGGTTTGTTGTATTACCAATCTTACGCTCTACCGAAGGAACGGCAAAGGTCATGCTGTTCTTTTGCAGGATAGGAAGAATCTTCAACACATCATCCCATGTTTTCACATCTTCCACCGGGTCAATCCCCAAATCTTCCATAATATCGGTACGGTAGAACAATACATTATAGTTTTGCGTTTCCGGCAGGGCGTATAACCCGCCGTTAAATTTATAGGACTCATAGGAGCTTTCATAATATTCCGAAAGTACCTGGTCGAGCTCGCTTCCGAACTGTTTTAAATCGACAACGGCATTACGGAGCGCATAGTTGACCGGCTCTGTCTGGGCGATGCACAGACCGACATCCGGCCCGTTTCCTGCCATAACGGCGGGAAGCATAACGTTTAAGCTGTTAGAAGAAACCGTGTTGGCGGCATCGATCAGCTTTACGTTTACCTTAATGCCGCTCTCCGGAGTAAACATCTGGTCAACCATGTTCTTCAGGATAGTACTCTGGTCACGTCCTGCGGTAATCCACACATCAATAACGTCCGGATCGTCAGAATCATATACATTACCAAGAGCGGAAGAATCGCTCTTAAAGGAGTTGATGAACAGCTTGGATTCATGCACCACCTTGTCAAAGCCGTTTTCGTTTACCTCCGGAAGGCTTTCCTTGCTGCCGGCTATGGCAATATAGTCAATATCTAACGGCGTGGCGCTGAGGTTGTTAATGGAAGTACCCAGAGAACTGATATTCTCCTTGAAGTTGGAAAGGGTGGATGGAATTTTGTCCGGCCTTTCCACAAAGGTTTCCATCTGGGCTGCCAGTGTCTGGGCTACGGAAATCTCTCCTCCCTTTTCACCGGTATAGGCAACCACATCATCTACAATTTTATAGAGCCTCTTGGACTCGATATCCATTGCTTTAATTACTTCCGGATATTTCTTTTCTACCTGGTAATCGCGGTATTCATCCGGCTCCGTACCCGTCAATACAAGAATGGTACGATACATCTTATTCATATTAAAGACGCTATCTGACAACTGGGACAGATACTGTCCGAGATCCCCCAATGTAATCTTTAAGCGGATCGTGTGATGCCCCTTGGTCAAATGGAACTTATACGGTTCTCCGTTTTCATCCTGCAGGCAATTCAACGACCAGGTATTGCTGTAGCTGAAACGGATCTGGGAAACCTCTTCAAACGGGATCTCACCGTCAATATAAAGGGAACGGTTAGCGATGTAACCGCGGTTATAGCCCTGGCGTCCTTTAATGCCAATGACATAATCCCCTTCCTCCGGAGCCTCAAAATCCCATTCAATCCAGTCATTTGTGACTTTCCACTGGGTTCCGCCAATCATATCCAGAACCTGTTTGTCGGTATTGTTCTGCGTTACCTCTCCCTCTTTGTTCTGGTATTCGGTATCGCTGGAGGTTCTGTCATAAGAAGCATACAGGGATGGCGATGAACGCCTTCTGGCGGTTTCCCCCTGAATCTTCAGAATGCTGTCGCTCTTGACATTGTTTGCAGCGCCTGCATTTTTCTCCTGATATTCTTTATAGGCAGGAGTTACTTCCTTGTTCCCGATCACAAATTTGCGGATAACCAATTTTTCATTGACACCGGTCAGGCGAACGGTATTATTTCCCTTTTTCAAATAAAAATGATACGGCTCTACCTCATAACCGGTAGCATCCTCAAAATAACATTTCATCCAGGCTCTGTCCGGATCTTCTATCTGGGTCGCGCGGATTTCATTTCCCTGATTATCCGTTGTGGGTTCGCTCTCATCCGTATATACGCGGGAAAAAGAAATAGCATCGGCGCCGTTGAACGGAACCTTGCCATTGATCTCCAGCTTTGATTCAATGGAAATCCCGCGGTCATCCTTATCGGTAGTGGGATAATACTCTACATACATATTATAATATCCCGCTTCCTTCACCGATACATTATATTCGGCAAATCCCTCTTCCGGAATCTGCAGGGCATCCGTCTTATCCCCGTCAGGACCCACGTCTTTTCGCGTAGACACCTTGTCGCTCTTTGCATAGTCGAATACATCTACCGAATATGTATTGTCCTCTCCCGCAGGAAAAGAATTTCCCTGACTGCTCACATATTTAGCGTAGGTATCGCCTCTGCCGTACTCATCCGACGCCGCTTCCAGATTCGCTCCTTCATACTTTGCGGAATTGTCACTGCCTGACGTCCCCCTGAGTTTGAAGAACAGCACAAGAGCAACTATTACAATCACGAGAACGAGAAATGTCATTAAGCCCTTTTTCTTCATCAACTTTGACATAGCTGTCGCAATCTCCTTTCGTCCTTTCTCTTTTTTTATGCAGTTTACCAAAAAAAACCTGCCCGGCAGACCACATATTGAAATTTTTTGTATAATTTGTATACAGTTTATTAGTAAGTATATCATTTTTTTTGTTATATGTCTACAGTTTTTCGGATTCTTTTTGTGTAAAATGACAAAAAAATACTATCTTTTTTTGTATGAATGATTTCTATTTACTTTTTATGTCAATTATATTAAAATTGTTTTAATATACTAAGAAAAAACATGATAAGGAGATATCGACATGAGTACTTATGCCATGAATACTAACCCTATTTTGCCCGGTTTTTATCCGGATCCTTCTATCTGCCGCGTGGCAGAGGATTATTATCTGGTTACCTCTACCTTTGCCTATTACCCGGGAGTTCCCATTTTTCACAGCAAGGACCTGATTCACTGGAATCAGATCGGGAATATCTTAAACCGCAGGGAACAGCTTTTTTTGGAGGGAGCAGAAACAAGCGAGGGTATTTTTGCGCCCACGATCCGTTACCACGATGGTATCTTCTATATGATAACGACTAATGTCACGCCGAATAACAAGCACGGCAATTTCATTGTCACTGCCACCGACCCCGCCGGTCCCTGGTCCGACCCATATCCCCTTGGTTCTTCCGGCATTGACCCGTCGCTTTTCTTTGACGACGACGGAACATGCTACTACTGCGGAACCCAGGAAAGAAGGGAAGGCTCCCAATATTATGGGGATAATGAAATCTATATCCAAAAACTGGATTTACAGACGATGCAGTTAACAGGCGAAAGTTATCCCGCCTGGCACGGAGCCCTGCGGAATGTTGAGTGGCCGGAGGGCCCGCATCTGTACAAGAAGGACGGATGGTACTATCTGCTGATTTCCGAGGCCGGCACCGGACATGAACACGCTGTATCCATTGCCCGGAGCAAAAGCCTGACGGAGCCTTTCGAGGGATATAAGGGAAATCCGATCCTGACCCACCGTCATCTGGGACGCAATTATCCGATTGTCAATGTGGGCCATCCGGATATTGTAGAAACACAGAACGGAGAATGGTGGATGGTATGCCTTGCCTCCCGGACAAAGGGAGGGTATTACCGTAATCTCGGCAGGGAAACCTATCTGGTTCCGTTTATCTGGGAAAACGGCTGGCCGGTCATCAATCCGGGGAAGGGGATAATCGAAAGCACGGTGCCGACGCCGAATCTGCCGCACAGCAGCGTGGACGTCGTTCCCCCGCGGGAAGATTTCGACTGCACCGAGCTCCCCATGAATTATATGTATATCCGCAATCCAAAGGAAGAAAATTATTCTCTGACAGCGCGTCCGGGATACCTGCAGTTAAAACTGGACGCCGATACGATTTCTTCCCAGGGCAGGCCGAGCTTTGTGTGCCGCAGACAGTTATCTTTTGATTTTATGGCAAAAACCGCCGTATCCTTTGAGCCTAAGGCAGAAAATGAAAGGGCGGGACTTGTGCTCTATCAGAGCCAGTCCTATCATTACCAGTTTTTGATCGGGAAAAAGGGCGATAAAACAACGCTGTCCCTGATCCGCACGGAAAAAGGGCAGGAGGAAACGATTGTGATGGCTGTGCTGGATAGTTTCTATCCGGAAATAATTTTAAGAATTTCCCAGGAGGAGCAGGATTTGACTTTTTCCTATAGCACAGACGATAAGATTTACAGAACTCTGGCAGACCATGTGGACGCCCGGATATTAAGCACCGATGTCGCCGGCGGATTTGTAGGAACTACCATTGGCGTCTATGCCACATCCAACGGCATTGCCAGTAACACAACGGCTGATTTCGATTATTTTCTCTATAAATAAAACAATGACAATAAAAACAGGCTTTTTCTCAGGACAGAAAAAGCCTGTTTTTTTTATCCGATTCCAATCAACGTCCCTCCAGACGCAGGATTTCTTTTTTTAACCGTTTCATAATTTTTTTCTCAAGTCTGGATATATAGCTTTGGGAAATTCCGAGGCAGTCCGCCACCTCCTTCTGGGTCAGCTCGCGTCCCTGGGCATCTCCCAGCCCAAACCGGAGCCGGATAATTTTCTGTTCTCTCTCACTGAGTGTTTCCAGCGCCTTCCGGAGAAGTTTCCTATCCACTTCCCTTTCAATATCTTTGTATATGATGTCTTCACTGGTCCCCAATATATCCGATAGAAGAAGTTCGTTTCCATCCCAGTCCACATTGAGGGGTTCATCAATGGATACTTCCATTTTTGTCTTATTATTTCTTCTCAAATACATTAAAATTTCATTTTCGATACACCGGGAAGCATAGGTGGCAAGTTTAATATTTTTCTCCGGATTAAAGGTATTGATTGCTTTCATTAAACCGATTGTGCCAATCGAGATTAAATCCTCCACCCCCACGCCGGTATTATCGAATTTTTTGGCTATGTACACGACCAATCTCAGATTGTGCTCCACCAGCATATTTCTCGCCTGTTCATCCTCTTTATTTCCCAGACATTCTATACAGGCGGCCTCCTCCCCCGGCTCCAGCGGCGCCGGCAGGATTTCTGCCCCTCCTATGTAGTGGATATCGCCTCCCTGATGAAAAAACAGACTTCTCCAGTCATGCATCATGCGAAACTGAAAATGATTTGGCATGGAAATTCGTAGTAACATGGTATTATCCTCCTGTTCATAAATTCATTAACATATCGGGATGTAATATGATCTCGTATTCTCCATCCGCAGATATATAGCTGTCACAAAGCGCAATCCATGGTTTGTCCTGTCGGTGCCAGATTCCATTCTTCCCCTTTATTTCTATGTACTCCGACTGAAACGCCGGTATCATCCCGGTATCATTTCCCAGAGAGTGGAAGGGAATATAGCGGAATACCCTGTCTTCTTCCAGCAGCGGCATAAGGAATTTTTTCTCGCCGATAAGCACCGGCTTGCGGCTGAAGGGCTCCCGAAGCTGATTCCCGGTATCTAAAAAACCGACGCCGCACACCCGCTTCCCACCGCAGTACAGCCGCACATCATAATACTGTCCGGTCTTTTGCTCTATCTGATTTTTCAACGGAAGCAGACGGTAAACCAAAAATAAGGCTGCTCCCGCCAAAAAAAGCAGGGCGGCGGCATTCCCCCGTACACCGGGCAGGTTTTGGAGGGAAAGGAGAATCCCCGCCAGAACAAAGGCGCAAACATAGAAAACCAAAAGATTCCGCAGCAAGGCTGACTTTGTTGTTTTCCCAAAAGCTATCCGGAGAATTCCAATACTCCCCGCCAAATACAAAATAATCAACAGCCATAGCTGCCTGTGGACATGGAGCACAACCAGCGCCACGGACAGAGCCGCCCCCGCTGCCGCCGCCGCAATCAGCCGCGCCGGGCGGATGCGCCGCTTCTGGATAAAACTTTCCAGCATTAGTACAACAAAGTTCATTCCCAGATTTACGAGAAAAAAAATATCGAGATAAACCTTCATGCGCTTCCTCTTTTCTATGCCTATCATTATAGCGGCAGCGCCCGGAGGATTTTGTCAAAGGAAGGTGGAAAAAACAGGAAATTTATCCTCGCCTTTCGACATTATTTGAGAAAGAAAGACAAAAAAAGAAAAGATACCCGGTCTGTACCGAATATCTTTCCGCTTATCTTGTCGAATCGCTTGCATGTTTATTAGAAATCCTATAAAATAATATTCATCAAAAAAAGAAAGGAAAGAAAAGTAATGGCAGTTCAAAATCCAATCGTAACGATTGAAATGGCTTCCGGCGATGTGATGAAACTGGAATTATACCCGGAAACCGCACCAAACACAGTAAACAATTTTATTTCACTTGTCAATAAGGGATTTTATGACGGACTTACCTTCCACCGAATCATTGAAGGTTTTATGATCCAGGGCGGCGATCCGGACGGAAACGGAACCGGCGGACCGGATTACTGCATCCCGGGTGAATTTTTGGCAAACGGTTTTGATAACCCGCTGCGCCACAGCGCCGGCGTTATTTCCATGGCGCGGGCACAGGATCCGGATTCGGCGGGCTCCCAGTTTTTTATTATGCACAAAGACGCCTCCCATCTGGACGGCTCCTATGCCGCCTTCGGAAAAATAATTGAGGGGATGGATGTAGTGAATGCTCTGGCCACCAGCGAAACGGACTGGGGCGATGCTCCTTTAGTTCCTGTCGTTATGAAAAAAGTAACCGTAGACACCCGCGGGGTGGATTATCCGGAGCCTGAAAAAAGCAAAGGATAAGGCGGAGTAAAACAGTCCGGCGGTACTTTACTGTACCTCTCCCATATAATAAAAACCTTTGCTCTCGGTCAGCTTTACCGGGACAATTTTACCGATCAGGCTCCGGTCGCCTGCGCAGTGGACTACCTCGTTATTCGAGAGGCGTCCGGTAATAAGGGAGGCATCCTGACTGTTTACCTCCTCCATCAAAACCGGGAAAGTCTGTCCCACTCTGGCTGCCGTAATTTCGGCAGAAATTTTCTGAATCGTTTTTAACAGGCGGTCAAAACGTTTTTTCACAATCTCCTGCGGCACCTGCCCTTCCATAGCTGCTGCAGGAGTTCCGCTGCGTTTTGAATAAATAAAGGTGTAGGCGCTATCATATCTTACCTTTTTTACGACATCCAGGGTTTCCTCAAAATCTTCTTCCGTTTCCCCCGGAAATCCTACAATAATATCCGTGGTCAAAGAAATGTCCGGCACCTTTTTCCGGATATTATCCACTAACTTCAGGTAGCCTTCTTTCGTATACTGACGGTTCATTTTCTTTAGGATCCTGCTGCTGCCGGATTGCAAGGGGAGGTGCAGGTGGGCACACACCTTGCGGCACTCTCTCATGGCATCTATCAATTCTTCTGACAAATCCTTGGGATGGGACGTCATAAAGCGGATTCTCTTCAGCCCCTCCACCTTATTTACCTCCCGCAAAAGCTCGGCAAAGGTCATTTTCTTTTCCAGCGTCTTTCCGTAGGAATTGACATTTTGTCCCAGAAGCATAACCTCCACTACCCCTTCTGATACAAGGCCCCGGATTTCCTCTAAAATATCCTCCGGCTCTCTGCTTCTCTCCCTCCCTCTCACGTAGGGTACGATACAATAGCTGCAGAAGTTATTGCAGCCGAACATAATATTTACGCCGGTTTTAAACGGATATTTGCGCTTTCCGGGCAAATCCTCCACAATCTCCTTTGCCTCCTGCCACACATCGATGACAGGATGACGGGACTGAATCTGGCTATATAATAATTCAGGCAGCTTATAAATATTATGGGTTCCAAATACAAGGTCTACAAAGGAATAGCTTTTTTTCACTTTCTCCACCTCGTCTGCCTCCTGCATCATACAGCCGCACAGGGCAATTTTCATGGCGGGATTCTTGCTTTTCTGATTTTTCAGATAGCCCAGCCTTCCATATATTTTCAAATTCGCATTTTCTCTCACGGTACAGGTATTAAACAGCACAAAGTCCGCCGTCGGCTCCTCGGTTTCCCGATAGCCGATATACTCGAGAACCGCCGTCATTTTTTCCGAATCCTTCGCATTCATCTGACATCCCAGAGTCTGTACCGACATCGTGAGGGGACGGCCTCTTCCGGCTGCCTCTTCCTCCGCCCATGCCCTGCATTTTTTCATAAAGTAGTACTGGCGCTCCGGCTCCCGCTCCGGCGCCTCCTTTTCTATGTCAACCAGTTCTAAGCGCTCATAATCAAACATGTATATTCCTCCGTTTCAAGACCTTAGCCTCCCAGACAGCACAACATCAAGAAACCCGTCATTTTCCCGGCTTGCGGGTCAGACAGGTTTCCTGATAGATGTTTATTGTATATAGTTTATCATACTTCTGCGCAAATTTCTACTTGAAACTGGATTCTTTTTTTCCAAAAGTTACTTCCAGGGTTTCCTCCCCCGCATCTCCCGAGCCCTTTTTTACTGTAATAGTCCCTTTGTCCCCTGCACGGCACTGGGATAACCTTTCTGATAACTGCTCGAGAGTTTTTACTTTCTTTCCGTTAATGCCGGTCACAATATATCCTGCGCGCAGCCCTGCCTTTTCTGCCGGCGAGTCCTCCGACACCTCGGAAATATAAATCCCTTCCGGAAGGCCATACGCCTCCGCTGCCTCTGTGGGAATATTTTTCCCCACAATGCCAAGATATGCCTGCTCTGACTCCGCCACCGGCTCCTGCTCCATTAACTCGTTTAAAATCGGCTCCGCTGTCGCCATCGGAATCGCAAAGCCCATTCCTTCTATCTCCTCAGAGGCAAACTTGGAGGAATTAATCCCGATAACGGCACCTTTTGTATTTACCAGTGCGCCGCCGCTGTTTCCCGGATTAATAGCGGCGTCTGTCTGCAGCAGCTTTACACTGGCGCTGTCTTCTTCATCAATCTCCCTGTCCTTTGCGCTGATATAACCTACCGTCACACTGGTTCCGTAACCAAGAGCATTGCCGATGGCTATGACCTGTTCTCCCACCTTTGTCTTATCGCTGTTTCCTATGGCAGCTATCTTAATGCTTTTTTGAGTTTTTTCCGACAAGTCCTTTGTATTTACCATAACGACGGCTAAATCCGTCGATGAGTCGCTCCCTTTTACCTGCGCCTTTGCCGTACTTCCATCATAGAATTTTATCGTCACGCTGTCAGCGTCTTCTACCACATGGTAATTGGTAGCAATATACAGCTTATCCTCTTTTTCGGCGATGAGAATGCCGGAAGCGCTGCCGGTACTTTCCCCGGACTGTATTCCAAAGGGCGTATTCTGAGTCATTGTTTCTTTCACATCAATGGCTACAATAGACGGAAGCACCTGCTCTGCAATAGAGGAAACGCTGCCGGCACCGGTATCCGTTGTCCCCTGCACGGTTTCTGTGGTTGACAGCTTCGCCGCCGTACTTCCATTATCGGAGGACTGCTCTGTTTCCACATTTACCAGATGCTTCCCAACCAAAGAAACTCCCTGAAAGGTCGTTCCCGCTATCAATCCAAAAATGGCTGCTCCCGCCACTAACTTAACAATTTTCTTCGTCATAAACACATCCTTTCGCTTTCTATGTGTTTATCCTAGCCGGAAATTGTGAGGGGAGTTTGTTTTGTTTTTGAACGGTTTGTGTTGGAAATTTGAGAATTATGTGAACTCCCTTGGATTTATTTTCAGATACGCGCATACTTCCAGAAATTCCGTTGCATTCATGGGACGATCCGGGTTTCTCCGGAATAATTTACGGCTGACGCCGGTAGCCTCAGAAAGGGAATCTATATCAATTTTATTTTTTTCTATGTATTTCCATACCTTTTTTGTCATTTCCATAAATAGCCTCTTTTCGCTTGTAAAGAGAATTTTCCGTTTCTGTTTTTATTATATTCTTGTTATTAAGGAACGTCAATTACTTTTTCCCTGCGAGGTCAGTCTTATTGCTTGACACCAAACATTACTTTCATTATGATAAAAGTGAAAAAACAAAACAGGGCTATTTGTGCCGGAGCGTCACAAATAGTCTGGATGGCGGCGGAGAGATTGCAGTTGCGAATTTTTCATCGCCCCGTCGCATAAAACGCTCTGGAATGGAGATTATCATGAGAAATCCGAATATCGCCCGTGTATTGCGGTACTATAGAAAATTGAACCATCTTTCCGTGAAAGAGGTTAGTAATTATCTGAAATCAAAAAATATTAAGATTGAAGCTAAATCCATTTACGGATGGGAAGGCGGCAGAACCCAGCCAAATGCCGATACCTTTATGACATTATGCAATTATTATCATATTGACAATATACTGGAAGCTTTTGGCTATTCTATTGAAAATAATTTTGACATTCCGCTTCTTCTTTCCGGAGAAGAGCGTCTGGTCATTGAAGCCTACCGCCAGCACCCTGCTATGCAGGATGCCGTCAGGAAACTGTTAGAAATTTCGGATTAGAAAAAATCGGGCTGTTTAAAAATTACCCAGTACTCTCAAAAATGCCGCCTCTTCTTTAATTCCCCGCAGAGCGTTCTGTACGGCGGCATCCTCTAAATTCCCCTCTACATCAACAAAAAAACGATATTCCCAATTTTTCCCCGGTATCGGACGAGATTCAATCTGGGTCATATTCAGATCATTATATAAAAAGTGCGACAATATCCGGTATAAACTTCCGCTCTGGTGCGGAAGTTCTATGCAAAGCGCCAGCTTATTACTTTTCTCCGTATAAATTTCTTTTGGTCCGATAATGATAAAGCGGGTACAGTTATTTTTCTCCTGCTGGATACTGTCCGCCACGATTTCCAGACCATACTCCTTTGCCGCCCTGCGGCTGGCTATGGCTGCCTGTGCGCGGCTTCCCTCTTCCGCCACCTTTCTTGCCGCCGCCGCCGTGCTGTCGCATTCAATCCCCTCATAGCCCGGATGCGCCTCCATATACTGCTGGCATTGGAGCAGACCCTGCGGGTGGGAGTATACCTTCCTGATTTCCTCCGGCTTTGTTCCCGCCGGCGCTAAAAGGCACTGGTCAATTTTCATAACATGCTGCGCCACAATGGCATTTTTATACTGGAGAAGCAGGTCATAGTTTGCTGTGATTCCTCCCGTCGAGGAATTTTCAATGGGGAGCACGCCAAAATCAGCCTTTCCCTTCTCTACCGCCTCCATTATCCCCCGGAAGCTCTGACAGCTGATCCCCTGCGCCCCGGCGCCGAAAACATCCTCCATAGCCTGCTGGGTATGGGTTCCCGGAACGCCAAAATAGTAAACCCGCTGTTCCTCCCCTGACACAATCTGCTCTACTTTTTGAAACGCCGTCACATCTTCTGTATGCGGCAGGACGCCATACTGATATTTGCGGCTGATGGACATAATCTGGCTGAAGAGTTCCCTTACCGCCCGTTCATTAAATTCATTGTGCGACATGGAGCCCAGCTTTTCCAGCTTCTGCTCCTCCCTCTCCTTATCAAAAACCGGTTTCCCTGTTTTTAGCTTGTACTTTGCCACTTCGTTCGATACCGCCATTCTTTTTTCAAACAGATCTACGATCTGGCTGTCTATTTCATCAATCTGCTGTCTGGATACGGATAAATCTATCATGGCTTTTCCTCCTTCACGTTTTCTGCTAACTCGCTGACCGTCCGGTGCAATAACGGGTGGACTGCCCAGGGCGCTATCTCGGATAACGGCTGTAATACAAATTGCCGCAGGTGCATTTCCCGATGAGGGATTGTAAGGCTTTCACTCTGGATAATCCGGTTTCCAAAAAGAAGGATATCCAGATCAATCGTCCGCGGCCCCCAATGGATATTCCGTTCCCGCTTCCCCTCTTTTTCAATTTCATGGATTTTCTCCAGCAACTCCTCCGGAGAATATAGGGTATAAAACCCTACCGCCCCGTTTAGAAACTTTGCCTGGTCTGTATAACCGTAAGGCTCCGTTTCTATCAGCTTCGATGCTGTCAGGCTGCTTATTTTTTTATCCTGCTTCAGCGCGCGGAGAGCCGCCTCAATATTTTCTTTACGATTTCCCATATTAGAGCCCACCGACAAATAAACCGGTACCCATTCCCTCTCTATCCGGACGCAGACGGTATCCAAAGGGAGTAAAATCGGCGCCCAGGGTTTTTTTAACTCCACCCGGATCTTTTTTACCATGGGAAAATCCATCAAAATATCTTCCGCCAAATGTTCTGCTGCTGCCTCCAATAATTTATAATTTTTCTCCTTCATCCGTTTTTCTGCAAAATGCGACAGCTCGGCATAATCAATAGAAAAAGCCAAATCATCACTCACGCCTGCTTTTTTCGTATCCGTATACAAAACAAGGGATACCAGAAATTTCTGTCCCAGGACGTTTTCCTCTTTTAACACGCCATGATGACAGTATACTTCCAGATTTTCAATTCGTATTTCATCCATCTTGGCACCTCCGATTTCATTCGCCGCCATGCAAAATGGCATCGGTCATTTTCAGGGCGCGGACATTTTTTTTCACATCATGCACCCGGACATATTCGCATCCCTTCATCGCCGCTATGACACTGGCGGCTATCGTACCCTCTTCCCGTTCTGCCACCGGCAAATCGAGCGTAAGGCCAATCACGCTCTTTCTGGATGCGCCCAACAGCACCGGATACCCCAGCGCTGTAATATCTTCCAAATGATTCATTATAATCAGATTCTGCTCATAGGTCTTTCCAAAACCAATACCCGGATCCAATATAATATTCTCTTTTTTTACACCATGCCTGTCTGCTATGGCAAGAGAGAGTTTCAGATCCTCAATAACCTCTTTCCGGAAATCGGCATATTCAGCTTTCTCCCTGTTGTGCATCAGGCATACCGGAACCTGCTGCTCTGCCGCCAGGACAGCCATCCCTTCGTCACGGCGAAATCCCCATATATCATTGAGAAGGTCGGCGCCTGCCGACAAAGCCGCCCTTGCCACCCGGCTTTTACAGGTATCTGCCGATACCGGCACATCAAACCTTTTTTTTATCGCTTCGATGACAGGAACAATGCGGCGGATTTCTTCTTCTTCACTGACCGGCGCATATCCCGGTCTGTTAGATTCCCCGCCTATGTCGATTATATCCGCTCCATCCTCTATCATCCTCTCAGCCGCCTTCATAGCATCCGATAACGGATAATATTTTCCCCCGTCGGAAAACGAATCCGGCGTCACATTTAAAATCCCCATGACATAGGTGCGTCTGCCGGAGGAAAACTCCCGGTTGCCGATTCTCATCCTTACCTCCCTATCAGTTTCATAAACAACTGCTGCCGGCTGCTGTCCTTTTCCAGCATTCCCTTTGCGGAACAGGTGGCAGTCTTAGTTCCCGGCTTTTGTATCCCCCGCATGGACATGCACAGATGTTCCGCCTCAATCATTACCATAACGCCCTTTGGCCTCAGCTCCGTCATAATGGCATCCGCTATCTGGTCGGTTAAGCGCTCCTGTATCTGAGCGCGTCTGGCATATACCTCGACTGTGCGCGACAGCTTGCTTAACCCCACTACCCTGCCGTCCGGGATATAACCAATATGTACCTTTCCAAAAAAAGGAAGCAGATGATGTTCACATACAGAATAAAACGGGATGTCCCTTTCCACTACCATTCCCCCCACTTCAGAGGAAAAGGTACGGCTCAGATGCCCGCCCGCTTCCTGTCCATAACCGCCAAAGATTTCCCCGCACATATCGGCAATTCGTCTTGGCGTATCCTGTAACCCCTCTCTTTCCGGGTCTTCTCCGATTCCCTCTAAAAATAATTGCACTGCCTGCTTGATTTTTTCGTGATTCATAGGTACCTCTTTTCTCTCAGGCACCCGGCAGGTGCCTTCTTATTTGTCCACAGCAATCATTAGTATAGCATGAACCCGCTTATTTCACAATAATATCTGCAAAACTTCCTCCCGTGACCGTCAAAAGATCCTGAGGAGAAAGAAAAATCTGCACTCCGAGTTTTCCCCCGCTGATAATGATCTGCCGGAAATCCTGCGCCGATTCATGGATAATCGTAGGGTACTGCTTTTTCATGCCGATCGGAGTGCAGCCTCCCCGAATATATCCTGTTACCGCATAAATTTCCTTTACCGGCACCATCTCTAAGGATTTTTCTCCCACTACCTTCGCCGCCTTTTTCAAATCCACTTCCCGGGCAATGGGAACAACAAAAACATAGTACATCCTGCTTTTGCCCTGTAAGACGAGGGTTTTAAAACTCTGCTCATAGGATTGTCCCAGCTTATCCGCTATATGGACGCCGTCTATAAATTCCTCACATTCATAGGTATTGATTTCAAAATTAATTTGTTTTTTTTCCAGAATGCGCATGGCATTGGTTTTTTTCTCCTTTTCTCGTTTTGCCATCCTATCATCCCTTTCCTTTGCTAACTATTTTCCCTTTCTTTAATCGGATTTCCATAAAAATCATGCCACGGCAGCTCTTTAAAAAACGACAGAGAGCCGAATATCAGGATGACTTCCTCTTTTTTACACCGTTTCCGGACTTCCTTCAACGCCAGACTGACGTTTTGCGCCGTGGTAACAAGAGGACAGCCGTTCCTTCGGAAGGCTTCGGCCAGTATCTCTTTTGGCAAGCCCCGTTCGCCCGGCGCCGTAATCGTGACAATATCAGTCAACAGGGGCGCCAGATAAGAAACCATTTTTTCATATTCCTTGTCCCGGAAAACGCCCATAATCCCATGCCGTACCCTGTCCGGCAAAAGCTGTCCGATTGATTCTGCCAGCGCCTTCGCCCCATCCGGATTATGAGCCCCATCCAGAATAATAAGGGGCTCTGTAGAAACCACTTCAAAACGTCCCCTCCAGACCGCCCGGCGAATGCCGGATATTTGCTGCTCTATCGTAACAGAATAGGGAGGCGGAAGATGCCTGCAGGTTTCCAGAGCAAGACAGGCATTTTCGATTTGGTAGATCCCGGACATTCCGGTGCGGAAGGTTTCTCCCTGATACGAAAACAGCATCCCCCTATCATCAGCGGAGATTCTCATCATATCGTCTTTTTTCAGTAAGGTCAGAGCCGCGCCCTTTTTCTTTGCCTGCTCTGCCAGTACCTGCTCTATCCGCTTTTCTCTCTGATAGGCAATCACGGTTCCGCCCTCTTTTATTATCCCCGCCTTATGCCTCGCAATATCCTCCACGGTATCTCCTAATATTTCCCTATGATCCCTGCTGATGGGGGTAATAACAGAAAGCAGCGGCTTGTCTATGACATTGGTGGCGTCTTCCTCTCCTCCCAGACCCACCTCCAATATAACTGCCCGGCATTGCCAGTGGCAAAAGGCAAGAAAAGCCACCGCTGTTTCCATTTCAAAGGAGGTAGGGGCTTCCATTCCCCCAGACGCCATCTGCTCTGACACTGACGCCACCCGGGTGATCAGGGCAGCAAGCAGTTCCGGATCAATATAATGAACCCCCTCCCTATCCTCATATTGGATACATTCCTCATATTGAAATACCGCCGGAGATACATAGCGGCCTGTGAGATACCCGCTTACGCCGAGAATACTGCTGATATAAGCAGCGGTAGAGCCTTTTCCGTTTGTCCCCGCTATATGGATAATGGATAACTTTTTCTGCGGATCTCCCAGCCGCCGGCACAGCTCCCGCATCCGGTGAAGCCCCAGGCTCATCCCCCGGGTTTCCGTTTTTTTTATGTATGCCATCGCTTCTTCGTAAGTCATGCTCTGCCTCTCCTCTATTTCTTTTACCCTTTTCCCGGCTTTGTCCTAAATTATATCATTATGCATAAAACTTCACAAGAAAAAGAATCCGAACCCATACCATATACGGGTTCGGATCTTTCATTCGATAAACAAAATATAAGGAAGGTTATTTTATAATTCTTACACGGATAACTCCCTCTACTGCCGCCAGTTCTTTTGCGACAGCCTCCGATGAATCCGAACAAATATCGAAAATTGTGTAAGCATAATTCCCACGGCTTTTATTTACCAGGTTTTCAATATTGACGCCATCCTTTGAGAACAGGGCGGTCAACTGGCTCAACACGTTCGGTATATTCTTATGGGCTACTGTAATACGCCCCTGGGTGGTGCACACTCCGGCATCGCAGTTCGGATAATTTACAGAATTTTTAATATTTCCGTTTTCTATAAAGTCACGAACCTGATGGACTGCCATTTTGGCGCAGTTATCTTCAGATTCCTGCGTAGAAGCTCCCAGATGGGGAGTTACAATAGTATTCGGGAAATTCACGGTATTTGAATTTGGAAAATCTACTACATATTTTCCGACCTTGCCGGATTCCAGCGCTTCTTTTAAATCTTCTTCCTTTACCAGCGTGTCGCGGGAAAAGTTTAAAAGAACCACGCCGTCTTTCATCTTGTCAAACGCCTCTTTATTAAACATTCCTTTTGTCGAATCTAAAAGAGGTACATGAACGGTAAGATAATCACACAGTTCAAACAGCTCGTCATTTGATTTCACCATGGTTACATCGCGGGACATATTAAGGGCATGCTCAACCGACAAATAAGGGTCGCAGCCGTATACGTCCATTCCCAGCCGGTTAGCGGCATTGGCAACCTGAACGCCAATAGCTCCCAATCCGATGATGCCAAGCTTTTTCCCTTTGATCTCGGTTCCGGCAAATGCCTTTTTTGCTTTTTCCGCTGCTTTCGCAATGTCGGCATTCTCTTTGTTTTCCTTACACCACTGGATGCCGCCGGTAATATCTCTGGCCGCTAACAGCATGCAGGCAATCACCAGCTCCTTTACCCCGTTGGCATTGGCTCCCGGCGTGTTAAAGACAACAATGCCTTCATCGGCACATTTATCCAGCGGGATATTGTTTACTCCGGCTCCCGCTCTGGCTACGGCAAGAAGCGTATCCGGCAAATCCATTTCATGCATGACGGCGCTTCTGACTAAGATCGCTTCTGCCTCCGATACATTCTCCGTCAATTCATATTTGTCATCCAACATATCCAGACCGCAGGCGGCGATTGGATTCAGGCAATTTATCTTAATACTCATTTTGCGTTTTCCTCCTCAAACTTTTTCATAAACTCTACCAGTTTTACCACTCCCTCTTTGGGCATGGCATTGTAAATACTGGCGCGCATGCCTCCCACCGTGCGGTGTCCCTTCAGGTTTTCAAAACCGGCTTTTTTTGCCTCTTCCACAAATTTGGCATCTAAGTCTTTATCGCCCGTTACAAAAGGCACATTCATCAGAGAGCGATCCTCTTTCCGGACAGTTCCGCTGAACATTTTGGAAGAATCTAAGAAATCATATAATACCTTTGCTTTCTCGATATTTCTTTTTTGCATTTCCTTTAATCCGCCCATTTTCTTAATCCATTTAAATACTTTTCCACAGATATAGATACCATAGGCGGGCGGAGTATTATACAAAGATTGGGCGTCCGCATGGATTTTATACTGCAGCATGGTCGGAACTTTTTCCTCTACCTCATCCGGAATCAAATCCTCGCGGATAATTACAATAACCACTCCGGCAGGACCGATATTTTTCTGGACTCCGCCATAAATCACACCGTATTTTGACACATCCACCGGCTCGGAAAGAAAACAGGAGGATACGTCAGCCACTAATGTTTTCCCTTTGGTATTTGGTAAAGTTTTATATTTCGTCCCGTAGATCGTATTGTTTTCACAAATGTACACATAATCAGCGTCATCGTCAATCGGCAGATCGGAACAATCCGGGATATAGGAAAAGGTTTTGTCTTCGGAGGAGGCAATTTTTACTGCCTTCCCATATTTACATGCCTCCGTATAGGCTTTTTTTGCCCACTGCCCGGTCACAATATAGTCTGCCACGCCGTTTTTCATCAGATTCATCGGAATCATGGCAAACTGCTGCGAAGCGCCGCCCTGCAGAAATAACACCTTATAATTGTCCGGGATTTCCATAATATCCCTCAGATCCTTCTCCGCTTCTTTTATAATGGTGTCATACGCCTTAGAGCGGTGGCTCATTTCCATAACCGACATACCGGTTCCTTTATAATCCAGCATCTCCTCTGCCGCCTCTTTTAATACTTCCTCCGGCAGTACTGCCGGTCCTGCTGAAAAGTTGTACACTCTAGCCACTTTCAAAATCCTCCTTAATCTTATTTATCATTATTAATTTTTTATCCTGTTTTCCTGATCCTTCTCGTCAAAGGAATCTTCAATCGGAGCCCCCGGCGCCACCATCGGCCATACCTTATCATCATGGTCGATTACTACTTCAATTACCACCGGCTCTTCCGCCGCTATTGCCGTTTTAAGGGCATCGTCTACTTCTTCCTTTTTCGTGACGCGGATCGCCTTTGCCCCCATCGCCTCCGAAACCTTACAGTAATCTACCTTATCCTCCAGAATAGTGTGGGAATAACGTTTCCCGTAAAATAAGGTCTGCCACTGGCGAACCATGCCCAGCGCATGATTATTAAAAATAATCTGAATGATCGGAATATTGTAACGGGTCGCTGTAGCAATTTCGTTCATATTCATACGGAAACAGCCGTCCCCCGCAATGTTAATAACGGTCTTTTCCGGCATTCCTATTTTTGCGCCGATACAGGCGCCCAGGCCATAGCCCATCGTTCCCATACCGCCGGAGCTGATAAAATGTCTGGGAGTGCGGTACTTATAATACTGCGCCGCCCACATCTGATGCTGTCCGACATCCGTTGTGATAATCGCCTCATTGTTCGTCAGCTCGCTAATTCGCTCAATTACATAGGGCCCGGTGAGAACCTCTTTATTATAGGACATCGGCAGCGCCGCTTTCCTTGCCATTACCTTATCAATCCAGGCTTTATGGTATTGCTGCTCCAATTTTTTATTTAAAATTTCCAGTACCGCTTTCAGATCGCCGATAATAGAATAATCTACCCGGATATTTTTATTAATCTCCGCCGGGTCAATATCTATGTGCACGATTTTGGCGTTATAGGCAAATTTTTTCGCATTTCCGATTACACGGTCGGAAAACCGCGCTCCCAATACAAGCAGGAGGTCGCATTCCGTAACGCTTAAATTGGCAGTCTTTGTCCCATGCATGCCAAGCATGCCCGTATAATACGGATCGGTACCGTCAAATGCTCCTTTTCCCATCAAAGTATCGGTAACCGGCGCATCTACCTTCTTTACAAACTCCTTCAATTCCGTCTTTGCTCCCGAAATGACGGCGCCGCCTCCGACAAAGATCATCGGCTTCTCGGATTTTTTTATTACCCGGATAACATTTTCTATATCCTGCTGGTCAATGGTTTCTACCTGACGATTTACTATTTCCGGCGTCTTTGGCACAAATTCGGTCACCGCTGCCGTTACATCCTTTGTCACATCCACCAGAACCGGCCCCGGCCTTCCTGTTTGCGCAATCTGAAAAGCACGGCGCATCACCGCTGCCAGATTATCAATATCCTTTACAATAAAGCTATGCTTGGTAATCGGCATTGTCACTCCGGCAATATCAACCTCCTGAAAGGAGTCCTTGCCAAGCAGCGGTAAGGTTACATTACAAGTAATCGCCACCATAGGAACAGAATCCATATAGGCGGTAGCAATTCCCGTTACAAGGTTTGTCGCGCCCGGCCCGCTGGTAGCCATACAGACGCCTACCTTGCCCGTGGCTCTGGCATATCCGTCTGCCGCATGAGAAGCCCCCTGTTCATGGGAGGTCAGTATGTGGCGGATGCGGTCCTGATAACGATACAATTCATCGTATACATTCAAAATTGCGCCGCCCGGATAGCCAAAGATTGTATCAACGCCCTGCTCTAACAGGCATTCAATAATAATCTGCGATCCATTTATCTGCATATCCTGCACCTCTTTCCTATTTTTCTAAAATTGCTCCCGTGCTGCCGGACGTTACCATATTCGCATAGCGCGCCAGATATCCTGTGGTTACTTTCGGCTCCCTTGGCTTCCAGTTTTTCCGCCTTTCCTCCAGCACCTCGTCCGGTACATCGACATTCAGTGTATTTTCAGGAATATTAATCTTAATCATATCGCCTTCTTCAATCAGGGCGATCGGCCCGCCAACGGCTGCCTCCGGCGACACATGTCCGATGGAAGCCCCGCGGGAAGCTCCGGAGAATCGTCCGTCCGTAATCAGCGCTACGGAAGAGCCAAGACCCATTCCGGCAATGGCGGAGGTAGGATTGAGCATCTCTCTCATGCCCGGTCCCCCCTTCGGTCCCTCGTAACGGATAACGACAACATCCCCTTCCACTATCTCTCCTCCTTTGATAGCTTCAATGGCATCTTCCTCACAGTCAAAGACTCGCGCCGGCCCTTCGTGCACCATCATCTCCGGTACGACGGCAGAGCGCTTGACAACGCCGGATTCCGGCGCAATATTCCCCTTCAGCACGGCGATGCCACCCGTTTCACTGTACGGGTTCTCTATCGGGCGGATTACCTCAGGGTCGAGATTTACCGCATTTTCGATATTTTCTGCCACCGTTTTTCCGGTTACGGTAATCAGATTGGTATATAACAATCCTTTTTTATTCAATTCATTCATAACGGCATAGACGCCGCCTGCCTCATTCAGCTGCTCCATATAAGTAGGGCCTGCCGGCGCCAGATGGCACAGATTTGGCGTTCTGGCACTGATTTCATTGGCAATGTCCAGATTCAGCTCTACACCCGCCTCATGGGCAATAGCCGGCAGATGCAGCATTGTATTCGTGGAACAGCCCAGCGCCATGTCCACTGTCATCGCATTCAGAAATGCTTTCTCTGTCATAATATCTCTCGGGCGGATATTTCTCCGGTACATTTCCATAACCTGCATCCCGGCATGCTTCGCCAGTTTAATACGGTCGGAATACACTGCAGGGATTGTACCGTTTCCCTGAAGTCCCATACCGATCGCCTCAGTAAGGCAGTTCATGGAGTTTGCCGTGTACATGCCAGAACAGGAACCGCAGGTCGGACAGGCATGGCTGACATAATCATCCACCTGTTCCTCCGTCATTTTTCCTGCCGCATGAGCGCCTACCGCCTCAAACATGCTGGAAAGGGAGGTCCTTTTTCCCTGAACGTGACCGGCTAACATCGGCCCTCCGCTGACAAATACTGTCGGCACATTAACCCGGGCTGCCGCCATTAAAAGTCCCGGTACATTCTTATCGCAGTTCGGTACCATGACAAGGGCGTCAAAGGCATGGGCAAGCGCCATACATTCTGTGGAGTCGGCAATCAGGTCGCGGGTTACTAAGGAATATTTCATCCCTACATGCCCCATGGCAATTCCGTCACAGACGGCGATCGCCGGGAAGACCACCGGCGTCCCTCCCGCCATGGCAACTCCCAGCTTGACAGCTTCTACTATTTTATCCAGATTCATATGACCCGGCACTATCTCATTATAAGAACTCACTATACCAACTAACGGCTTATCCAGTTCTTCCTTTGTCATCCCCAGCGCGTTAAACAGAGAACGCTGCGGGGCTGTCTGCATCCCTTTTTTTACAGAATCACTTTTCATTACACATACCTCCTGTATTATCCGGTTCACTATTTTTTACTGTATTCTTTCCGCAATGGCATCTCCCATTTCTTTCGTGCCTAAAAGCGTCTTGCCTTCATCCATGATATCAATAGTCCTCATGCCCTGTTTTAAGACTTCCTTCACGGCATGTTCCACAGCATCCGCTTCCTTTTGTAAGTGAAAAGAATAACGGAGCATCATGGCTGCAGAAAGAATGGTGGCAATCGGATTTGCTTTATTCTGTCCGGCAATATCCGGCGCCGAGCCGTGACTTGGCTCATACAGCCCTAAAGTCCCCTCTCCTAAACTGGCAGAAGACAGCATGCCAAGAGAGCCGGTTACCATGCTGGCTTCATCGGAAAGAATGTCGCCAAACATATTTTCCGTCAAAATCACGTCAAACTGCTTCGGATCCCGTACCAGCTGCATCGCACAGTTATCTACCAGCATATCCGTCAGCTCCACCTCGGGATACTCTGCGCTGACCTCTTTTACTATTTTTCTCCAAAGACGGGAGGAATCCAGCACATTTGCCTTATCGACGCTGCAAAGGCGTTTTCCCCGCTTCATGGCAATATCAAATGCCCGTCTGGCGATCCGACGGATTTCATCCTCATTATAAGTCAGGGTATCTACCGCCGTCATTAATCCTCCTATCTCTTTTGTATAACGTTCCCCAAAGTACAAACCGCCTGTTAATTCCCGGGCAACGACAAAATCAAATCCTCCCTCCGTTAATTCCGTCTTCAGAGGACAGGCTCCACTCAATTCCTCAAAGAGTATCGCCGGACGGAGATTGCAAAACAGGCCGAGGCCTTTGCGGATTTTCAATAGTCCTGCCTCCGGCCGTTTATCCGGCGGAAGTTCATACCAGCTGTCCTGACCAACTTTGCCTCCGACAGCCCCTAAAAGGACGGAATCACTTTTCTTTGCTTTTTCCAGCGTTTCATCCGTCAAAGGCTCCCCATATTTATCAATGGAACAGCCTCCCATATATAATTCCTCATATTGGAAGGTATGGCCATATACTGTCCCGACCTTATCCAATACTTTTTTTGCCTCTGTTACAATTTCGGGTCCGATACCATCCCCCGGAATCACTGCAATATGATAGTTCATATCCATCCTCCATTCCCAGTCAGATTTCTTTTCCCTCATAATTTTCTAGTATAATGCACAGTGCCGCATTATGTCAAGTGCCGAGCTATAATATAAGAAGATTCTCAGATCGAAAACCCAAAAACTATTTTTCCCTTCTACCAGTCCACATGATCCGGATCGCCGTGCATACTGCCGCAGTCTAATTTTTCTATGTCTGCCATCTCCTCCGGAGTCAGGGCAAAATCAAAAACTTCCTTATTCTGGATAATTCTCTCCGGATGAACCGATTTGGGGATTGGCGCCACTCCATTCTGAACATGATAGCGCAGGATAATCTGGGCCGGCGTCTTATCATACTTTCTGCCCAGTTCCTGTAACAACGGTTCCGCCAGCGCTTCTCCCCGTCCCAGCGGACTCCATGCCTCCGGCACGATGCCGCAGGACTTACAATACTCTCTCAGTTCTTTCCTTATCAAATGGGGATGGCATTCAAACTGGTTGACTGCCGGCGCTATATTTCCCTTTATGCTCAGTTCTTCTAAATGATGCTCCAGAAAATTACTGACGCCGATCGCCCGCACCAGTTTTTCCTCGTATAATTGTTCTAAAACCTTCCAGGTTTCCCCGATTTTCCCCGGAATCGGCCAGTGAACGAGATATAGATCCACATAGTCCAGATCCAGAGCCTTTAAGCTTTTTTCAAAGGATTCCCTCTGCCGTCCCTCCCGCTGCATGTCATTCCAGATCTTCGTGGTAACAAATATCTCCTCCCGCGGCACGCCGCTGTCTTTAACTGCCCTTCCCACCTCTTTTTCATTTCCGTAAAAGGCAGCCGTATCAATAAGCCGGTAGCCGTTCTCAAGGGCATATCGCACGGCGGGCGCGGTATTTTCGCCGGATTCAAATACTCCTAAGCCCAATATCGGCATTTCCACTCCGTTATTTAATATTACTCTGGATTTCATGGTTTTCATCGCTTTCTCCTTTTCTTTTCCTATTTATATAATAGAATAAAATTTTTTTACAACGCGACAGGAAGTATATCAAGCAATACTCCCCACAGCACACTGACAAAATAGATAAAGGCAATCATCCCCACATTTTGTTTTATATGCCGTTTGTTCATGCGGAACAAAACAAGGATCCCCACACCGGCGCCGGTGAGAAGCCCCGTCAGCATCGCCCCCGCTCCCAGAACACCTTCCAGATACATCTGGGTAAGGATAACGGAAGCCGCGCAATTCGGAATCAAGCCCAAAAGGCCGGCAATCAATTCCCCTGCCACCGGCACGTTTAATAAAGAGCCCGACAGCTCTTCCCGGGGAATCCCTGCTATCAGCCCGTTTAGAAAGAGCGTAATAAGAAAAATAAACAGCGTAATCTGAATCGTATGCCGCAGAGCGGAGGCAAAAACTCCTTCTTCGCAATGGCAATGCGCACTCTCGCAGAGGGTGTGGATATTTTTATAGCGGATCTCCCTGCGGACCAGTTTGCGATAAAGAAAATCCAGGGCAAAACCGCTGACAGCGCCAATGAACAGTTTCAAGCCAAGGATTTTTAATATGGTTAATACCGGTACTGCCTCGGAAATAAAAATCGGCAGCATCTCATCAGAGGTGGACAAAAAAACAGCCGTCAGGGTTCCGGCAGTAATCAGGCCTCCGGCGTACAGATTGGAGGCAGCCGCCGCAAAGCCGCACTGGGGAAATATCCCCAATACGCTGCCAATCAACGGGCCCGCTTTCCCTGCCCGGCGGATCACCGCCAGAGTACGGCTGCCCGTCCTATGTTCTAACCACTCCATAATCAGATAGGTGAGAAATAAAAAGGGTACAAGCCTTATACTGTCAAGCAGGGACTCTTTTATTATATCCCATAAAAATTCCAGCATCTTTCTTATCCTCTCTCCTGTAAAAACTCATTGGAATTTTATTATATCGGTTCACGCAGAAAAAAGCAAGCCGCCCCGACAAAGGGAAAAAGCCCTCCGACGTCACCGTATCCTGCATTACGATAACAATCGGAAGACTTTTATTCCTTTCGTTGTGGTTTTTTCCGTTTTCCGGCTTATAAGAGCCAGCCCTTTAGCCCTCAATGGCAATGAACTTTTTCTGCTCTACCTCCGGCTCCTTTTCCTTTTTCGGAACTTCCAGAACCAGCACGCCGTCTTTAAATTTTGCTTTGATATCTTCCTCGGTAACCTGCTCTCCCACGAAAAAGCTTCTCCGGCACATGCCCTGATAGCGCTCTCGGCGGATAAATTTGTTTTCGGTATCCTTTTCTTCTTTTTCCTGCTTGTGTTCAGCCGAAATCGTCAGATATCCGTTTTTCAACTCTGCATTGACATCCTCTTTGGTAAAGCCCGGCAGATTCATTTCAATCTGATAATGGCCATCCATATCCTTAATATCCGTACTCATGGTTTCCACACGGGTAACCGGCGAATCTTTCCAAAATGTGTCCCGGAAAAAGTCGTCAAACATATCATCTACAAAATTACTTCTAAAAATACTTGGTCTTAACATATTATTCCCTTCTTTCTATTACTCACAGCAGAAAAACTGCTGTGGTGCTAAGGCTTTCGCCCTTTTGTTTTATTTGTTATATATGTTATAGCACAATTTGTTAGCACTGTCAAGAGGTGAGTGCTAATTTTTTTAAAAAATTTTTTTCTCCTTTCCCTGCTATTATAATATGCGCCATTTAAAGGGAAATTATACAGAGGCGAAGGAAAATGCATTCTGCCCTCAAAAAAAAAGAGAGATAGCTAACATACTATCCCTCTTTCCTCTGTTCACGATCTTTATTCTACCGACACAAAATAATAGTAAATCGGCTGACCTCCATAATGGATTTCAACCTCAACATCCGGATCAATCTCACGGACGGCTTTTTCTATCTTCTCTGCATCCTCTTTTTTTCCTTCTTCGCCGTAGTAAATCGTAATCAATTCGGATTCCTCATCCATCATTTTTTTCAACAAATCAATAGTAGTGCCTACAATATCCGTTCCGACAGTTTCAATGGTCTTATCGCTAAGTCCCATAATATCCCCTGCTTTAATTTCCTTCCCATCCACTGCCGTGTCCCGAACAGCATAGGTTACCTGTCCGGCTTTTATCGATGACAATCCCTCCTTCATTGCCGTTTCATTTTCCTCCGGGGAAAGTCCTTCGACATAATTGATCATGGCGGCGATTCCCTGCGGAATATTTTTAGATGGGATCACAATAATATTTTTGCCCTCTATCAGATCTTTCGCCTGCTCCGCCGCTAATATGATATTAGAATTATTCGGCAGAATATAAATATTTCCGGCGTTCACATGATCAACAGCGCTCACGATATCTTCCGTACTGGGATTCATGGTCTGACCGCCTTCAATAATATAATCAACGCCCAAATCCTTAAAAATGTCATTGAGTCCGGCGCCTGCCGAAACACTGATAAAACCATTTTCCTTATATCCCTTTGGTGGCAGCGAGGCTTCCTTTTCTTCTTCTGCTGCTTTTTCCTGCGCCGCCTTTCTCTCAGCATCCCGGATAACCCGCTCATGATGCTCTTCTCTCATATTGTCGATTTTCATTTTTGTCAGGGAGCCGTAACACAGCGCCTTTTGGATCGCCAGCCCCGGGTCATTCGTATGCACATGTACCTTTACAATATCATCATCCGCCACGCAGACAATAGAATCCCCGATAGATTCCAGGTATTTCTTAAATTCTATCTCTTCTTTGCTGTCAAATCTTTTTTCCAGCATAATAATAAATTCCGTACAATACCCAAACGTAATATCCGCATCTGAAATCACTTCGGGATCTGTTCCCTCACTTACCGCTACGGAGCCGCCGGCGTCCACTTCATAATTCACGTCTTTTCCAAGAAGGGCATCATAGGCTCCCTCCAAAACAATAAGAAGACCTTCGCCGCCGGAATCCACAACGCCTGCCTCCTTCAGAACCGGAAGCATATCCGGAGTCTGCTCCAACACATCTCTCATATGCATTATGACAGTGTTCATAAACTCCAGCAGATTATCTGTACGTTCCGATATTTCCACTGCCTTTGCCGCGCCGCCCCTTGCCACTGTCAAAATGGTTCCCTCTTTTGGCTTCATCACCGCGCGATAAGCCGATTCCACCGCGCGTTCAAAGGCTTTTGTCAAAACATGGACGTCCACCTGTCCTACCTTGGATATTTCTTTGGTAAAGCCCCGAAGAAGCTGGGACAGAATAACACCGGAATTTCCCCTTGCTCCCCGCAGCGAACCGCTGGAAATCGCCTTACATAATCTGGCCATGTCCGGCTCTTCCAATGCCGCTACTTCTCTTGCCGCCGACATAATAGTCATAGTCATGTTCGTTCCCGTATCGCCATCCGGCACGGGAAATACATTTAAGTCGTTAATCATTTCTTTTTTCGCATCAATCGCATTTGCTCCGGCTAAAAAACATTTTTGGACGACAGAGGCATCTATTGTCTTAATTATCACTTATCTTTCCTCCAACTATATAGTATAAGTATGATTAATCTACTACCTTAACGCTTTCTACACAGACGGTAATCTTTCCTACTTCGAGTCCTGTATACTCTTCCACCTTATATTTCACGTTATCGACCAGATTTTTAGCCACTGCCAATATGCTGACCTCGTAAGCGACAATAATATGAAGTTCAATTAACAGTTTTCCATCTTTGACGGCAACATTCACGCCATGTTTCAGGCTGTCGCGTTTTAAGAGCTTGACAATCCCGTCCTTCATATTTACAGACGCCATCCCCACTACGCCGAAACACTCTACCGCCGCAGAGCCTGCATACTTGGCAAGCACATCCTCATCCACAATGATCTTTCCCATTTCTGTATCCATCTGCCCCTTCATATCCAAGCCTCCAATCCAAAATACTTATTGTTTATATCAATATTGATTATTTTACACTATGGCCGCAAAAAAATCAAATCAAATCCATGCCTTTTGCATACAATATAATAATAAAACTGCCGGCATCCATTGCTGTCTGCCGGCATCCGGGCAGGTGACGACGCATGAAACGTTTAATTGGCTTTATCCTTTTCTGGATTGGCATTGGAATGTGCATCATGCTTTTTTTGCGAAACGGCCTGCTCGCCCTGTCCATTATTATTGCCTGTTTAGTTCTCGGGTACAACCTCTTCACTTCATGTTAATGAAGTGAAGTCTTTACTTCGTGCTAGCGAAGTGAAGTCTTTACTTCGTGCTAATGAAGTGAAGTTTTACCTCCTGCCTTTCTTACCATTTTAGCATATTTTCGTTTTTGCTTTTTCGGCATTTTCAATACAACCTTTTTTACTTTTTTCAGAGAACCTTTTTTTATCTTTTTTAACACAAAATTTTTCCCATTATAAAATACTTTATTACGGAGAGTAAGTTTCTTTTTTCCCTTTTTTACTTTTATCAAAGAAACTTTATTCCCTTTTTTGTTTGACTGGACAACCTGATACCGGCAGCCATAACGCCAAAATTTCTTTCCCTTTTTCTCATACTTTTTATACCAGACTGCTTTCAGGATAATATAATCCTCATATCCATCGCAGATACTGGTCAGATTGGTTTTTTTCGTGATTTTTTTGCCGCCGTATTTCCAGCCGGCAAATATATAGTTTTTCCTCTTTGTCTTTTCTTTCGGCAATAAATTGGCGCTGCCCCATAAGACGCCGCTTCTGTCCTTTACTTTGCTGCCCCCGCTTTCATTATAATAAATAGTATATTTCTTTTTTGCAAACCGGGCATACAAGACCGGAATATTTCCGGTAGAATCCCCTTTGTACTGCGACGCATATATTTCCCGGTACGGGGTATCTTCCGTTACCAATTTCCCCCCGCTTTTTGCCGTATACCATCCCAGGAAATCATAGCCGGGAATCTCGGGCTCCTCATCCCAATCCAGATAATTTTTACTATCCCAATTTATCTTTCCGGACAGATTATCATTCGGAAAATCTTCTACCTTTGCTTTATTTCCCGATACGGATTTTCCAAAACGCAATTTGTATCCGCTCTTTGGCGCCCATTTTGCCGACAAAGTCGTGCTATCTTTTTCATCCTCTTTCACTGCCTGTCCGTACGAAACAGACGCCGCATTTTTATAGGTAATCAATTTACCGGATTCTGTCAGCCAGCCCTCCAGATAATATCCGATCTTTGATGGCGCGGCTTTGCCCGTGGGAATCAGGTTCGCCGTCCACCAGTCGGTAACGCCTGCTTTTTCCTTCAGCGTCATGGCGCCGCCCTTTGCATCATAGCAAACCTTATATGTCTTTTTTTCCCAACCGGCATATAGAAGCATATTCTGCGTTATTTCCGTGCCAAAACTCCAACGGGAATCCTGCTTGCAGTCTGCTGTCGTATACCAACCGCTCAAACGGTAACCGTTTCTTTTTGGTTTCTCCGGTTCCAAGTCCTTTTTGCCCGCTTCGATATAAGAAGGAAGGATCCTGCTTCCTCCGTTTGTTGCATATTCCTGGCGGAATCCCGTTTTTACATTTAAAGTAACATTCATTACCTTATCCACAGAAACCCCGTCAATCCCTGCGAAGCTAAAATCATACTGGTAGGATATCTGCTGCATTTCATCAGAGCAGTAGATTATTCCCGTATCAGCCTCGTAGCCGGAATTTATTCCATCTCCGCCAGCGCCGTCGATTTTTAACTCCGATACCTTCGTTACATCCATATTTTTATCCCAATCTTTGAGCGACACCTTGTACTTGCCGTCCTCAATGTACTCATAGGCGTCCCGCTCCTGATACAGACAGGTCAAAAAATTCAACTCCGGATTTTTACTGAGATTTAAGTTTGTCAGCATGCAGCCCGAAACCCGAAGTTCCTTCAATAACGGGCAGACACTTACATCCAGAGAGGTAAGTTTATTATCGGAACATGCCAAAATCTGTAACCGGGGATTATTAGACAAATCTAACTCTGAAATATTCGAGTTCGAGCAATATAATTCCCTTAATTTCGGAAATGCTTCTATCCCCTTGACACTGCTGATATTCTTTTCCCCACTGACGGATATTACCCTCACCAGTTCGCACTCTTCCTTCGACAGAGAACCGTTTTCATCCAGATCAAATTTATATCCGCTGTATGAGCCGGTCTGGAATTTTTCTGTTTTTATGTATTGGAAAAAATTTGAATCGGGAAAAATAAGCCTTCCCGCCGCATCCTTTCCGGTCTTTAAAGAAATTGGATACACGATTTTTGAATTGGTTACAAGAGGAGGGGTATCCGCTTTCCCTGTTTGAGGCATCCCATAAAACAATCCTGACAAAAGAGCCAGAATAAGCAACTCTGCTATATATCTTCTTTTCATCACTATTTCTCCTTTATTTTAATTCCAGTACTACTTTCGTCTTCTTTTTCCCATCGGTAAACATATTATATTCATAAGTAATCCTCACAGGACATTTTTTCCCTTTTATCCAGATTCCCTTTTGCCCTACCTTCCCGTGGGAAAGGCGGGTAAGCGCATTCGTATTATTCAGATTGGATAATGGCACAAAATACTGTTCCTTTTTCTTTCTTACTTTGATTTTTTTGGTCTGCACCGATATTTTCGCATTCTCCAACTGGCTGCTCCCCATCCGGCAGTTTCCCGTCACCATTCGGTTTTTATCACAATACAGATATTGCAGCAGGCGGTTTTTAGACAAATCCAGTTTGGAAATCCGGTTCCCGGAACAGGCCAGGTAATCCAGCTTTTTATTTTTCTTTAATTGCAGTTTTTTCAGTTTATTATAACTGCAGTTCAGGGTAATCAAATTCCGGTTTTTGGATAACTTTAATGATGTCAAACGATTCGTATCACAATATAATTCTTTTAATTTTTTCAGCTTTTCTATTTTTAATTTTTTTAATTTATTATTTGACACAGAAAGCTCTACCAGTTTTTTATTTTTCTTTACCTCCAGCTTTTTTAACTGATTTTCATCACAAAATAATTGCCTCAGTTTTTTATTCGCCCCTATCTTTAAAGAAGATATATCATTATCGCTGCAGTTTAATTTTTGAAGTTCTTTATTTTGGGATACGTTCAGCTTCTCCAGATTGTTCCCGTTGCAATAAAGCTCCCGCAGTTTTTTATTCCGGGAAATATCTAAACTGCTTAACCCGCTCTCAGAACAATCTAACTCTTCTAAATTCGGAAAATATTCAATTCCCTTAACAGTTTCCGCCTTTGGGTACTCATATTCCAACTGATATTCCGAGTTTTCCCCTACATCAATTTTTTTTACCTTGTTTCTTTCCGCCAGGCTCAGCTTTTTGTCATTATTAATATCGAATGTGTTTCTTATATAATAACGAAAATACATATCGGGGAAATTTTTTGCATTGATTTTCAGCTGTTCTGTACCCGCATTGATTTTAGTATGTACCGGCACAAAACTTGCAAGGCAAAATAAAATTGCCATACTCATAGCCGCTATTATTTTTTTCATGGATTCTCTCCTTTCTTATTTCCTCTGCAGGGCTATCGTTTTACTTTATAATATATTTTTGCCGTCTTATCATGTATAAAATCCATATCTTCTCTTGGTTTACAATACAGATAGGCTTTTATATGCGGATTCCCCTTAAAATCCATTATACCCACCTTTTTTTTGGCTGCTGTTACATCCAGCTTTTTCATATTATTGTACCGGCAGCTTATATCAATGTGATCCTTTTTTTGCTTTCCTGCATATATAGCCTTTATCCGGTTATGATCACAATAAAAATCGTACAGATTCGGAAAACGCGACAACTTCCATGTTCCACTCAGTTTGTTATGCATCAACTCTATGCCATACAGTTTCTTCTTTTTACCAAATCGAATCTTTTTTAAAACACCGCGGTTCCAGGTAATATACTCCAGCTTTTTTAACGGCCGCAAATCGATTTCCGTTGCTTTTTTTGCTCCGAATACATATAAGTTTTTCAGATTTGGAACTTTTTTAAAATTGAAGTATTTAATCTGGTTTCTCTTGATCGTAAGGGTTTCTAATTTGGGCAGGAATGGAATTTCTAATGTTCTTAAATTCCCGTCTGTATCGATTTTAAACTTCTTTAATCTTGGAAGAACGGGAATTTTAAAATTTTTTATTTTTTCAGCCCCTTCTATTTTTATTATCTCTAAATGAGAAAGTTTTTGGAAGGCGACATCTGTTAGTTTATCACTTTCCATATTAATTTGCTTCAATCTGGAACATTTTTTCACAGTAACGTTTTTATATTTTCCCAGAGGAAGATATAAATACTTTAGATGCGGGAGTCCTTTTATCTCCATCTTTTTTATTTTTGTATTCAATATCCATATTTTCTTCAGCTTTTTATTGTGGCTTAACTTTATTTCATCCAAAGGCATTTCCACTTTTAATTCTTTCAGATTAACATTTTTACTGATATCAATATCATCATTATACATTGTCCATAGATGAAGTTTTTCCAGTTTCGGCATCTTCCTGAGTTCCGTAAGATTCTTAATTTTCTCTGTTTCAGCCCAGAGAATCTTAACATATTTTAATTTTGAGATACCCTTGAAATTAATTTTATAGGGCTCTATATTCGTTGCATCGATGCGCAATTTCTTTATTGCCTTCAGTTCATCCTTGGACAATATCCGGTCTTTGTTCTTGTCAAAATTCTTCGATAAAACTTTCCTGATATTCTTATCCGGGAAATTTTTTTTGCTGATAGCCAGAGAAGCTGCTGCTTTTACATTTACCCTCTCTCCTATTACCACGCCTGTCATTACCGCCGCTGCAATTAGCAGAAAATAAAACCATTTTTTCATTTTTTTCTCCCTTCCTCTTTATTTCTGGCTGATTTCTTAAAACCAGCTATGTTTGTAATACCTGACCGCTGTTTCATCAAATTAATAATATGATTCCTTGTCCGTGCAATTCATAAGATATGCCCGAACATGCGGATTCTCATTTGTTTTTACCATTGTTTCATTGTTCCCCACTCCTTCCCCGGCAGACGGGCTGCCGTGTTACCATTTTTCTTTGTAGTGTACTTTTGCCGTTTTATCAAATCTGTAATAAACAGCATGCCCGCTTTTATATATAAGATATGCCTCGACATGCGGATTCCCCTTAAACCAAATTATAGTAGGCTCAATATTATATAAATCCAGTTTCTTTAGTTTGTTATGCTCGCATTCCAGAGAATCCAAATTTTTATGGTTCCTTCCATATATATACTCAATCCGGTTATCATTACAGGAAAATTCATACAATTTAGGAAAACGTGACAGTTTCCATGTCCCTCCCAGCCGGTTATGGTTCAAATACATATACCTCAGCTTTTTCTTTTTGCCAAACCGGATCTTTTTCAGTTTCCCATTTTGCCAGCTAAGCTCCTTTAGTTTTTTCAGTGGGCGTATATCAATTTTCGTTATCTTTTTTGCCTTATTAACAATTAACTCATTCAGATTTGGCACCTTTTTAAAATTTATCTTTTTTATCTGATTTTTCCCTATGGTTAAATATTTCAGGTCCCGCAAGGCGGGGAACTTTAACGTTTTCATATTTTTTACGTTCCCGATTTTAAGCTCCTTCAGCTTGGGAAAAGAAGGAATCTTCAGCGTTTTCATTTTCTTCGTCCCTCCTATTTTTAATATCTCCAGATTAGGGACTTTTTTTAAACTAATTTTTTTCAATTTAGAGCTTCCTATAACAGCCTTTATAAGTCTGGGGCAGTTTCTTACAGTAACACGGCTGCAGCTCCCCCATGTAATGTACATACGCTGTAAATCCGGAAAATCTTTCACAGTTATATTTCCCAAATAAGACGAATCCAGCCATAACTTCTGTAACTTTTTGTTGTTTTTTAAGTCCAGCTTATACAAGGGCATATTCAAATGTAACTCTAGCAAATTTACATTTTTTTTAAGATCAATATGGTGCTCCACTGTTGAATTGATATATAGTTCTGTTAACTGAGGCATTTTTCTAATTTCCCCCAGATTTTCAATATAATCTACATCAATCACTAAACTATTAACATACTTTAATTTAGAAATCCCTTTGATGTCCACTATTTCCATTTCTCCCAGATTCAGCTCCTTTGTCGCTCTCAGCTCCTCTTCGGACAGCGTCCAGTCTTTGTTTTTGTCAAACTTCTTTGCTAAAATCTCCTGAATGTTCTTATCCGGAAAGTTTTTTTTGCTGATAGCCAGAGTACCGTCTTCCTCTGCCACGGCGCTCTCTACGCTCTTCGCATTCCCCAGACATGCCGTTACCGATACGGCCAGCAGTAAAATCCTTAACCATTGTTTCATTGTTTCCTACTCCTTTCCCGGCCGACGGGCTGCCGTGTTACCAGTTTTTTTTGTAGTGTATTTTTGCTGTTTTATCAAATCTGTAATACGCCGCATGTCCTCTACATAAAAGATATGCCTCGACATGCGGGTTCCCCTTAAACCAAATTACATAAGGAGCAATATTATATAAATCCAGTTTTTTCAGTTTGTTATGCTCGCATTCCAGAAATCCCAGATGTTTATGACTTCTTCCATACAGATACTCAATCTGGTTATAATTACAGGAAAATTCATGCAATTTAGGGAAACGGGACAGTTTCCATGTCCCTCCCAGCCGGTTATGGTTTAAATACATATATCTCAGCTTTTTCTTTTTGCCAAACCGGATCTTTTTCAGTTTCCCATTTTGCCAGCTAAGCTCCTTTAGTTTTTTCAGCGGTCCTATATCGATTTTCGTTATCTTTTTTGCCTTGTTAACAATTAACTCCTTCAGATTTGGCACCTTTTTAAAGTTTATTTTTTTTATCTGATTTTTTCCTATGGTTAGTACTTCCAGTTTTGGCAGGGAAGGAATTTTTAATGCCTTTAAACTCCCGTTCGTCCCAATCTTAAACTCCTTCAGGTTCGGAAAGGCGGGAATCTTAAAGCTTTTTATTTTTTTGGCATTTGCTATTTTTAATACTTCCAGACTGGGAAGTTTTTTCATGGTAAGTTTCTTTAGCTTTTCACTGTCCACCGTAGCCTTTACCAGCTTGGAACAGTTTTTTACAGTAACACGTTTATACCTTCCATATGGGAGATATAAACGCTCCAATTCCGGTAAGTTTTCCACCGTTATATTTTGGATGTATGTACTATATATCTTTAGTTTCTGTAATTTTTTATTATGCTTGAGATCCAGTTTATCCAGAGGCATATCCAGATTCAATTCCTGCAAATTTATGTTTTTGCTAAGGTCAATTGAATTGTTGTAAAATGTATCTGCATATAACTTGGTTAGCTGTGGCATCTTTTTGAACTCCGTGAGATTTTTAACATTGTTCGCATGAATCCACACGTCTTCCACATACTTTAATTTGGAGATTCCCTTGATGTCAATATTCTTATTTTCCCCAAAATAATCAAATGTCAGCTCCTTTGCCGCTGCCAGTTCCTCCTGGGACAATATTTGATCCTTATTTTTGTCCAAATCCTTCGATAAAACCTTCCTGACATTCTTATCCGGGAAATTTTCCCTGCTGATAGCCAGAGGACCTTCTTCCTCTGCCCCGGCGCTCTCTACGCTCTTCACATTCCCCAGACATGCCATTACCGATACGGCCAGCAGTAAAATCCTTAACCATTGTTTCATTGTTTCCCACTCCTTCCCCGACAGACGGGCTGCCGTGTTATCATTTTTCTTTGTAGTGTACTTTTGCCGTTTTATCAAACCTGTAATATGCCGCATGTCCTCCTTTGTATAAAAGATATGCCTCGACATGCGGATTTCCCTTAAACCAAATCACATTAGGAGCAATATTATATAAATCCAGTTTCTTTAGTTTGTTATGCTCGCATTCCAGGGATACCAGATTTTTATGGCTTCTTCCATACAGATACTCAATCCGGTTATAATTACCAGAAAATTCATACAATTTAGGGAAACGGGACAGTTTCCATGTCCCTCCCAGCCGGTTATGGTTCAAATACATATACCTCAGCTTTTTCTTTTTGCCAAACCGGATCTTTTTCAGTTTCCCATTTTGCCAGCTAAGCTCCTTTAGTTTTTTCAG
>CANQYY010000008.1 GCA_947628225.1 uncultured Lachnospiraceae bacterium | reverse complement strand
ACCTTATACCCCGTCGCATAACAGACGGCAAACATTTGCTCCTACCCATAGTATAGCAGGATTTAGAAAAAATGCAATAATTTTTTCTGATCTGAACTATAATTTTTGCTTTATCAGTGATTTCAGCCGTCCAACTGCTACACTATGTATAATCTATTATATTCAAAATTTCTAAGATTACTATTTAATTTTCAAAAATGACCATACCATACTTGTCAAGTACAATACGGTCATCTTCCCATTTTACGCACTTCCCAGTCCAAATGTCCGCTACTCAAACTCGACTTTTCCTAACTAATTTTGTTTAGGAATTATTCTCTGTTGAGTATGTAAATCTTTTGATTATTTGATATATCCATATTATCCTGCCTATATAAGCTAATGTTATCATTTTGTTATCGCTGTTGATAACACTTGCTCTGTAACTGCGAATAATAGCTATATGCTATAACTTGAATTATAAGCGATTTTGCTAAGAAAAGCAATACACAAAACATATTACCTTCAACAATTTACTTAAATACTTCATCTAATGTACGCCGAATTTTTAACATATGTCTTCGTGTCTTTCTATCTATAGGTTCATTCTCCCCAAAAACTTTCTGAGCTCTTTGAACATATGTTATAAAATTTCCTTTAATATGACCATTCACATCCTTCAAATGAGCTCCTTTTACAGAATATTTTTCATACAAATTCTTACAACTTATTTTTTTCCCAGAAGATGTATAACCATCATTTTTCACTATAGTTTTCAATTTTCGATACAGCTTATAATAATATTTTGATATCGTTTTGTCTCTTATAGTAATTTCTTTTCCGTCAAATGTAAATCCTAAATAGTCAATCTCATTTTTCCCATTTGGAACATCTTCTAAGAAGCTAGCATTACAACTATTCAGTTTTTTGTCTTTAAATTTATATAACTGTGTCTTTTGTGGTTGCAATTCTAAATTAGGAACAGACTTAATTATATTTTCAATACTATCTAACATATTTTTAAAAATATCATCTGATATCTTAGGCAAAACAACAATGAAATCATCACTATAACGCATATACAAACCGTTATATCGATTTACCAATTGCTTCATTTGTTCATCGGCTTTTATCATATAAACATTTGCTAATACTGCACTGATAGCTGACCCTTGTGGTATGCCATAATTTTTTTCATGTTTATGAATGTACTTTGACTTATATTTTTTGAATCCGTCCCCCGCTAATACTTTACGCCTATAATTTAATTTTTGTATATCTTCCTCCGTATCTTCTAAATCGTTTATTTTAAGTAATTCAGTCAGTTCCCAAATCGAATATCTCGTTATGTTTTTAAATACCGCATAATAATCAGGCGGCAACATATTAACATCTAATACATTACACATTTGCTTTTTTAAATATTTGTGGTCTAATGAATCAAAAAAATTTGAAAAATCACCTATTATTACAAAACACTCTCCAACCTCTTTGATACAGTCAAATGCTATTTTTGCAAAATGGATATTGTTTTTATGCAAATTATCTCTATACGCAACAGCCACCATATTCATACCATGTTTTTCCAAATACTTATTATATTCTTGATTCAAAAGATAACCATAATAAGAATATATGTACCTATCAATATGGGCAGAATAGCATAAGTGCCTTGATTTTTCTTTGATATGCCCTTTCCCATTTTCTCTATTGAACTTATTAAATTTCTTTTCATAATGAATAAAAGGATAAAATCCATGTTTTTCTACATTAGACGGAACACTAATATAATTCCACACTTTTTCTAGTGAAACTTTATCGTCAAAATGTGCATATTTTCTAGCCTTTGCATTTTTTTCTTTCCATTCTTCTAATTCCATAAACTTCACCTATTTAGCGAAAGACCCATCAGCACGAGGGATAGCATCTCTAACTGACAGGTCTTCTTTCAACGTGGTATTCAATTTTGTCTTTCGACAGCTTGATTGTATTTCCAGCTATCCATATTCGTTCAATACATATCTATGTTATAATAGATAAGAAGGAGATGATTCTAATTAACATCCTCATGTACTTATTCATAAGTCTGCAACTAGAACACCATTCACATCTGAAAGAGCTCTTTCAGATATTGACAACAATTCCTCTCCCTTACATCCACTATGTAAGGCATTATTAGTATAACGCCAAAAGTAAAATATGTCAATATTTTCCCACAGAAATCAATTGCATTCATTGTAGGATTACAATACATATGTTACAACTGAATATTTAAAAAGCAGAGATACGGCCTTTGTTAAAGGCACTGTACCTGGCAACATTTAAGGCGGCAAAAAATGGGCCATGCCCATCCACAACTGAAGAAAAGACTGGAAAATGCCTATTTCACACACTTTCCGGCACAAATATCCGCTATTCATACTCGTATCATCTATGCGCTTCTAAGATACTTTTGCGTTTATTTCATGTTCTTTAACCCATCTATTTCGCATATTATTTATATTATCCTAAGACCTTTAAAAATTTTAGAAGCAAAATAGAAACACTGAAAATTCGATGGGGTTAAGCAACAACGATCATACCGATTGCAGTTCCTTTTTCAATTCAAGTACCTGCTCTAACGTAAGCCTGGAATACAACACAATCTTATCTCGAAACCATAACTTGTAATTAAATTAACTATGTACTTCTTCCCCATTTTCTTCTTTTGCTGGAGACATCATTTGTTGAAGAGCATTCATTAAGTTTTGCTGAGATGCTTGAAATTCATGGGTCTTATTCATTGCCTCAACCATTCCTTGTGGAATATATGGATTTTGTATCGTCTCCCAAGTTATTTTATCTTTATAGCCTAACGAATTTGCAATTTGCTCAATCAGTTTATTTCTTTCTGTTGTAATCTTCTTCAAATCTGTTTCAGAAGGCTTTTCTATACATAATTTATCGTAATATATTTTCCACCGTTTTATTACTGCATCATCATCCGCAAAGACAACATCGATTGTGTTTAATGCCCATACCATATCCTGACTCCAACCAAGTCCCCTGTTTGTCATCAAAACTTTAAATATTTGCATCTTATCTTCTCTCTTTTTTGCTCTTTCTTGCAGCTTCTGACCCACAATAACCGCTACTATTGGTACCAACAAAAGAACTATTATATTAAGAACCTTATACCATATATCCATTTTAACCTCCCATAACTTCATTAATATTTTTCGCTCATTTGAAATGAGCGAATTACCTTAATTCCTTGTATACATATTTCCTTTTGTTGTTTTTTTACTTCTAATAACTCCGCAATCCGCCAGTGCTTTCAAATATCTACGAACTTGCGCTTCCGATTTTCCTGTAATTTCCTTTCCGATCATCGTAGTAATTGTATCATTATATTTAAGATACTCAAGTATCTGCTGCACAGGCTCCTTCATTTTTCCGCTCATCAATTCGCTCATAATTCGCTCATTTGAAATGAGCAAATTATTTTCCCCGCCCGAAAGTAGCTTTAAATATCTATCACACGCCTTACAAAGCACCATAACCCCTGATTTGCTAATATTATATTCCGGCAGAGGAC
Source organism: uncultured Lachnospiraceae bacterium (assembly GCA_947628225.1). GTDB lineage: Bacteria > Bacillota > Clostridia > Lachnospirales > Lachnospiraceae > Eubacterium_F. The sequence continues at coordinate 109,283 of CANQYY010000008.1, read as the reverse complement.
CGTCATATCTGTTACAGGCTTCTTTGATTTTATCAAATCCGCGTCCCCACGCTTCGATCATTCCACTCATGAAAAAAACATTTGCCAGTTTAGGATTATAAGGTTTTGAAGAATGTTTCATAAACAGCTTGTCCGTTGAATCCAGACCTTCCGGCATCTCCCCATCATTCCAGATATAAATCCTATCCTCATACACACTGATCTGAATTGGATTACAACTACTATAATCCTTATGAACGATGGCATTCAATAAAATCTCCCGAAAAGCATCCTGATGAAACATAAACTGCTCCACCCGTTGGATTCCCTCATATGTAATCAACGCTTTCATGTATTTCGTATATACCAGATCAATCGTCTTGTCCACCTGCTCGATCAAAGAGCCATGCACCTCATCCTGATACCTCAAATCTGCATCCGACTGATCAAAATAACCTATCTTCACATAAGCGCCGGTTACCCACTTTTCTGGATCTTTATAAAATGCCAGCATAGCTGCCCGAATCAGGTACCCGTCCTCATCAAACAAGTGTAAATTATCCAGAAGAATAGAATCTTCGACTCCCGTTTCCTCAGGTGTCAGTCTGCCACGCCTTACCGCCTTCTCCTTAAATAATTCTATCGCTTCCTGTTTTAAATCCCCGACTTTCAATCTCGGAATCGGCATACCATCCCATGTCCTGCCTTGGGATTTCAAGAGTGCCTTATCCAGCTCTTTTCCAGTAATTGTTCTCATAGTGCTGCCAGAGCGATAAAAATACTTACCATGATAGCTGATGAGCGAGGGATACTTTTCCACAATAATTTCAATATACTGCCTTTCGCCCTCATATAGCAGGTTAACATCTGCCACAATACCCATTGTATCTGTAATCTTGTTGGGAATGACTTCCAACATTTTTCTGCCGTCCTTATTACTTATGCCTACAACATCGCCGTTATCATCTTTACCGATATAAAGCGTTCCGCCGTATGCGTTTGCATAGCCACAAATCCATTCCAAATATTCGTCATGCCATGATTCTTTCCACTCTATTGTTTGATGTTCTGGCATAAGATTCACCCACTTTCTCTATTACTTTTGTACATCTAAATCTAATCAATACAATTTTTTAATTCTGCAACAAAAGTTTCAATTTCATCATACATTTCTTGCATTATATAGTAAAAATGTCTGACCAGCATTTTACCATCAATACCTATAAATTGTAGAATTACAATTGATGTGACACTTTCCACTGTGCAAAAACGGCTAAGCCCTATAGAATATCGCCACAAAAACGTTCTAAGGAAGGAAACTCAACCGTCATATTTTCTCCAATATAAACTGCTGATTTAACTATTCCGCCATGAACCAACAGTCCATACACCAAATAAAATGAATTTGTCTTTTCAACTGATTTGTTCTATTTGAATAAATTCTATTCTGAAATATTATAACCATTGTTAGTATAATTGGTATCCAAATAATCTTCCCTTTATCACAGTACTTTCAAAAATTGAATCAACGTATGTGCATCCTCAGTTCCGGGCTTAACTTCCTTGGTTGCAAAACGCTTAAACCCATTTTTCCCTTCATAAAATTCAATCAACTTTTCATTATTTTCGGCTTCTAAAAAAACAACCATGCCACCCACCATACGCTGTAATTCTTTAATGGTGTCCATTGCTGCCTGTAAAAGCTGTTCTCCGGTAACCCTTTCTCTCAAATTAGCAGAAAAATTTTTGCCCAGTTGTGCTATCAAATATGCCGAAAGTGTATATATTCCATTTGCTTCGTCCAATTCGCTCACTCTTGCAATCTTACGGTTCATGGTGTTACTGAAACTATCTATATTTACACTAATAGGCTTGATTGCAATTGTAAAATACCCTACCAAAGCCGCATCGTCATTTGTAAATACCAAATAAGTTACAGATTGATTCCTTTTAGTAAACTCTATTGATCGCTCTTTTAAAAATCTTTCTGCATCCATATTCCTGTTACATGAAAACTCGGAGAGAAGCCCCTGTAATGTTTCCTCTTCGAGTTCTTTATCGTCTTTAGCTGACAAGTATTCACGAATGTTAAAAACTGTAACATCGTTAAGCATTTGCTTTTTTCCTTTTCTCCATAAATTTCTTTACTTCTTCCAAGCCATGTAAATGTGTTATCCGCATATCAGATGTCGGTGTTCTATGAAGCGACTCCTGATAAGATTCTTCAATGGCATCAGCAAACATCTCCACTTGCTTTTCACCAGAAACGATAAAATTTTTAGTAATACTTGAAGTTGCCATTTCTAACACCTCCCTCTAAAGTATGGCTCATACAAAATTGTAATATCCCTATCTATATTATATTGGTAATAAGCAATTTTTTCAACATGTTTTTACACAAGGCATCACAGAAATGTTTCATCTTCCCTTACAGGGAACAGAGCAACTAATGCAAACAGTTCCAATAAAAACAGTTATGCTTGATATTTTTTTGCTTTTTCTAATCTTATCCTTTTATGCTATGTTTACAAATTTTACAATTGCCACTCCTTATTAGAGTAATTCTGCTTTTGTTTGGTTTGACCTTTGATGCCGCATCTGTTTGTTCTGCTATAATAAGCATCAAAGAATACCCCCTCCCCCATATAGCAAAACTATTTATAAATACGCATTTTCTTTATTTTTCCTTTGAGTGGCCTGACATATGACACATCTCCCCTCCTCTTTACCTTTTTTGGCAGTTTTCTTGTATCCACCACAAACTCGGCAACACTTCCGTCTGTGGCATGCTGCCTGTGATGATTTATCGTGTCCTTATCGGCTTTCATATCTGCGAGGACACATTCCACCACGCTGCCATTTTGCATAAGCAAATCAATCTTTTTGCCAATTTCCCTTGTATAGTACGAGCCCACCGCAATGCAATATCTTCCCTCAAACATTCGGATTCCCGTTTTTTTGTCTGTATAAGCTCTTTTTTGTAATTTATATTGTTTTGACCCCTTATTGGTAATGCGGCGGTAGTCCATGTAGGACTTTATCCGCCCCGCCGGACAGCCCTTTGTTATGTATTGGATCCTTTTGCCGGATAGGTATTTTGCCATAACATAGCCCTTTTTCCCCTTATACTTGACCTGCAGCCACTTTTTTTTATCCTGTTTTGGCACAAAAACCTTAGCCAAGGCTTGAAGGGTACCTAAGTTTTTGCTTTTTTTCGCCGGCTTTTTTTTAAGATTTACTGCCGTTTTCACCCACATATACTTGGATTTTGCCTGCACATTGGCATGGAAACAGAAAAAAAGAAGGAGAATACTACACCCCAGAAATAATGGAAGGATTGTTCTTTTCTTCATTCACATCCTTTCGCTGTCTTCCTGTTCTTTCCGAAGGAACAGGATTAATTTAATATGGCGCAGGGAAAATAACAGGTTATTCCCCGCTGCTTTTAAGCAATTCCTATACATTTTAGGATTAAATGTAACGGATTTTCAGAATGCCATATCTTTGAGTTTCTATTCGCCCCGGGCTTGTCCATACTATATATATGCGGCTTTTCATGCTTATATTCCAATTATTTCGGTAAACTTATGAAAGGCAAGGGCAAAATAAATAACTTCCCCCTCTCATATTCTTACTTTTTCTGCCAATACTAATATCATTAGGAGGTATATTTTTATGAGAAAAACAGAAAAGAATAATCCTGTCAAAACTATTCCGGAGGGTGTTTGGGAAAGCAGCAGAACCGTAAAGGATAAAAACAAAACACCCGCCTCCGTTTCCACTGACGCACAGGGAAACGGCTATCCGGATAAAGAAAGCAAATGATTTTCAGACAAAAAAGCATAACAAAAAAACAGGCGCTGCAAAAAATGTTTCTGCAGTGCCTGTTTATCGGTTTATTTTGCTAACAGCATCATAATCTCATTACTTCTTTCAATAAACTCTGTCATCTTATCTGCCTGTAACGGCTGGTGGCTGATCAAGGCGAGATCATATAACTGCTTACAGAATAACTCTGTTCGGTCGCCGTCCTTATGCTCCAGCACATACCGGACAAGCTCGTTGTTGGCATTTAGCACGAGGGTCTGTCCCATATCGGACATCTCCATATCTCCCATGCCATTGGCAGAATACATCTTCATCATATCCTGCATCCTCCTTGCCTGTTCGGATAGCGTTATCATGGCGGAAACTTTTTCATTTTTTAACTTTTCTACCTTGACCTCTAACTGTTCTTTTCCTAATGCCTTCTTAAAGATTTCCGTAAGGGCTTCCGTATCCGATTTGAGTTTTTCCTCATCTCCCTCTTCTTTGAATGCCTCTGTCAAATCTGCATCAATCCGCTGGAACTGTACATTATCATCTCCCGTTTCTAATGCTGATACAAAGGGCTGATCGATATTGTGAAGCAGCACTACCGCATTCATCTTCTGCTCTCTGAACATTTTTATATACTGGCTCTGCTGCTGTAAATCCGTGACATAATATACCGTTTTTTTCGGCGCCTCTGTCGGCTCGGAATCCTTCTCTTCCTCGCCTTCCTCTACTACCTCCGCCTCGGCTTCCGGCTCCGGCAAAGTATCCAGATATTCGGAAAGCGTGCTGTATTTCTCGTCCAGATCCTTAAATAGCACATATTCTTTCATCTTTTCCTTAAATTTTTCATCCTTCAGGCAGCCAAATTTAATAAATGGGCTGATATCATCCCAATATTTTTCATAATTTTCCCTGTCTGTTTTACACATGCCGGACAATTTATCTGCTACCTTCTTTGTAATGTAGTCTGAAATTTTCTGCACAAAGCCGTCATTCTGCAATGCGCTCCGGCTTACATTTAACGGCAGATCCGGGCAGTCGATGACACCCTTCAATAAAAGGAGGAATTCCGGAATTACCTCTTTAATATTGTCGGCAATAAATACCTGGTTGTTATATAGCTTAATCACTCCCTCTATCTGCTCATACTCCAGATTTACTTTGGGAAAATATAAAATACCTTTCAGATTAAACGGGTAATCCATATTCAGATGAATCCAAAACAAAGGCTCTTTATAATCATGGAATACTTTACGGTAAAATTCCTTATAATCCTCCTCGCTGCACTCGTTGGGATGCTTTGTCCAAAGCGGCGTGGTATCGCTGATCGATACCGGGCGTTTTAGGATTTTGGTCTTTTTCACCGGTTCCTTTTTTTCTCCGTCCTCAGTATTCTCATCTTCCTTTGGCTCCTCGGTGATTTCCTCAATAACCGTATCCTCTTCCGTTACCTCTTCGCTTGGGATCGTTTCGTATTCCGGCTCGGCATCCTCCTTGGTAAGGAAAATCTCCACCGGCATGAAAGAACAATATTTATCCAGCACCTCCCTGACGCGGTACTCATTGGCAAATTCATAGCTGTCCTCATTCAAATGCAAAATAATCTCCGTGCCTACCGTTTCCCTGGTGCTTGGCGCCATCTCAAAGGTAAGTCCCCCGTCGGATTCCCAGTGGACTGCCTCCGCTCCCTTCTGATACGATAAGGTATTAATTTCTGCAGAATCCGCCACCATGAATACGGAATAAAAGCCCAGTCCAAAATGCCCGATTATCTGCTCCTCATTAGCTTTATCCTTATATTTTTCCAGGAAATCTGCCGCGCCGGAAAAAGCAATCTGATTAATATATTCTTTTACCTCCTCCGCAGTCATTCCCAGTCCATTATCGGTAAAAGTAATGGTCTTTTTCTCAGAATTTACCATAACCTGAATCTTCGGCTTATAATCCTCCGGCAGTTCAACCTCGCTCATCAGCTCCAGTTTCTTCAGCTTAGTAATGGCATCACATCCATTGCTGACTACCTCACGAATAAAAATATCATGGTCGGAATACAACCATTTTTTTATAATGGGGAATATATTTTCCGAATTAATTGCTAAATTACCCTGTTCCTTTTTCATTACAATAACCTCCATTCCATTTCTTTATTCCATAACAGTATCATAATACCCCTGTCCAACAATGTCAAGAAAAAATTAGCACTCATTCAACATGAGTGCTAGTAATATTGTTTCTTTTTATAAATTGGAGGCAATTCTCATCCCATTCTATTTGTTTTTCCTTATCTAACGAAAAATTCCGCTGCATAAATCCGGTAAAAAGAAGGAGCTCCTCCTTTTCATATTGTAATCTGAGCGAACCGCAATCTCCGTTTTCCATATAATGGCAAAAGTTTATGCAAATTTTTGACGGTGTTTTTTTCCCTTTGATAAGAGAAAAAATGAACGGTTTTAACTGCCGCCATGTAACAATTTCCGGCCTGCCCGCTCTGTCCTGCCCGTAACTCTCCCCGGTATCAAACCATTCGGGATGAAGTTTTCCTCCCGCATAAAAAGTAACAAAAGTCGTCACTTCGCACTCGCTCACATGGAAACGGTCAAACATATCGCCCGCAAATAAACGGCCCATCAATTCTTTTATGTTTTCTATTTTAAGCACTATCATTCCGTATAAAATCCTCCTGACTGCAAATACTAATACCGTCCCTTTTACAATATGCTTTGCCGCTCATGCGGCAGAACGGAGGTTACCATGCGAGCTGACGAACAAACCTATAAAAATGTTGCAAAACACTGCAGCGCCTATGCGGCGAAAGACTGCTGCTGCAGTACAAATAAATCAGGCGATACCGATGTTTCCTGCACAACCTGCAAACACTTCACTTCGGACAAACACTGCGCTCTGGATTTATTTGACCCTATCGTAGAAAATCACAAATTCTGATTTATTTCCGGTCAGATTTTTCTGACCGGCTACATATACTCTCGAATACCGCAATAGAACGAGGAGCCATCCGGTATCTCCCATTGTGGATCTCTTTTTGTTTTTCTCCCGAAGTATCCAGCACAATCTTCCACTTCTGCTCCGCATCCACGGCAGGCAGATAAAACTCATGGCTGTCCCAGTGGAAATTAAAAGCAAAATACAGGCTTTCCTTCCCAAAATAGCTGCCGTAATATAGTATGCCCAATTCTCTGCTGTAATACGAGAAATCCGTTTCCCACGGCTCCCTTCCATGGCAGGAAACATCCGGGGCGCCTAACCCTCTGCTGTCCATGCCCGTCAGATTTTTCCCGGTATGGTACAAAGGATTGGTTTTTCGGAACAAAAGCAGCTTTTTTACAAAGTCGAAAGTATTTTTATTTTTTTCTAATAAATTCCAGTCAAGCCAGGTCGTACGGTTATCCTGACAATAGGCGTTATTATTGCCCTTCTGGGAGTTGCCAAATTCATCGCCGGCTAACAGCATGGGAACCGCCATACCCAGCAGCAGCATGACAAACGCATTTTTTTCCTGCTTTTCCCTCATGCGGAGTACCGGTTTTCGTCTTGTCGGTCCCTCAACGCCACAATTCCAACTGTAATTATATTCCGTTCCGTCCTGATTTTTCTCCCCATTTGCCTCATTGTGCTTTACATCATAGGAAATCAGATCCCGCAGCGTAAATCCGTTATTCTGAGTGATATAATGTATTACGCCAATTCCCTGTTTCTGCTCCCGGAAGCGGTAATAAAAGTTTCCCACCTGTCCTTCATCACTCTTCAGATACCGCCTTGCATCGACAAGAAAACCATCATTCATCTCATACAGCTTCCCGCCGCCGGCTTCCTCCGGGCATTCCTGCCAGCCGTTCCCCAACAGCATAAGATGGGAAAGTACCGGGTCAGCGTGAAACCAGCTTATATCCATGCAATCCTGATTAATGCGGAATCCATCCACATGAAAATACAGGGCATAATACCGCAGGCATTGCAAAATAAACCCCGGCGTCTGACCTGAAAAATACATATCCAATATCAGATTCATGCCGTTTTGGTGAAGGGCATACACCATCTGTTGAAATTCCTTACAGGCATTTTCCCCCGGCGTAGTATAACCTGCCTTGGGGGCAAAATAAAAGGCATCTTTTGTATATCCCCAGTAATTTATCTTTTTTTCTCCCTTTTCATTCACATCTTCCATGTGTTCATTAAATTCATAAACGGGCAATAAAAAGAGGGTATTAACTCCCAGTTCTTTTAAATAGGGAATCTTTTCCCTCAAACCGGAAAATGTCCCCGGAGCCTTTACACCGGAACTGGCATGCTTTGTAAAACCTCTTACATGGCACTGGTACAGTACCATCTCATCTTTTTTCAGCCTTCTCCGGTTTTCGCCGCTCCAGTCAAATTCATGGAAAGCAAAACGCGCCCGGACCTTTCCCTTTTTTTTGCCAAATTTCTCCCTTCCGCTGACAGCTCTGGCATAAACATCCTGAAGCCTTTTCCCATCAGAAAGGAAATCATACTCCAGCCCGTCTAATTTTTTCTGTATGTTTTTGCCGGATAACAGGATGGAAAAAATATCCTCCAGTCCCTCTTTTTCCATGGAATACATCTTTATTTTATCCAGCCGTTTCCCCTGCCGGTATATGCATAACCGGCAATCCGCCGCTTTCGGACTCCAGACTGTAATTTGTATCTGATCTTTTCCCGTCCTTGCTACTCCGAGCGGGAATGCGCTTCCTTTCTCAATCTGTATGTTTTCCAATAATGCCATCTATTACATCCCTTCTGTCTATACCGTTTTCCTGTCCATCATACTTTCACATATGTTTTATTATAACGAAAGTTAAGAAAAGTAACAATATTTATTTTAAAAACTCTTGCAATATTGCCAATTTTTAGTAAAATAAACGTAGTTGTTCTGCATTTTATATGGTTTATCTATAAATTTAGAAAGGATGTCACTATGATACAGGCAAGTAATGTTTCTTTAAGATTTGGGAAAAAGGCGCTTTTTGAAGAGGTCAATATAAAATTTACGGAAGGGAACTGCTATGGCATAATCGGCGCCAATGGCGCGGGAAAATCCACTTTTCTGAAAATTCTTTCCGGCGAATTAGAGCCCACCAGCGGAGAAGTCAGCATAGGGGCCGGGCAGCGGCTGTCCGTTCTGGAACAGGATCACTTTAAATATGACGCTGATGTTGTACTGGATACGGTAATTGCCGGCAACCAGCGCCTATACGATATTATGAAGGAAAAAGACGCCATCTATGCCAAAGAGGATTTTTCCGAAGAGGATGGCATGCGCGCCAGCGAACTGGAAGCAGAATTTGCCACGATGAACGGCTGGGAGGCAGAGGCAGATGCCGCCACCCTGCTCAACGGGCTGGGGATTGATACGGAACTCCATAATAAATTAATGAGCGATCTACCGGATACCGATAAGGTTAAGGTTCTCCTTGCCCGGGCTCTGTTTGGCAATCCGGATATTCTTTTATTAGATGAGCCTACGAACCATTTGGATTTGGACTCTATCCGGTGGCTGGAAGAATTTTTAATTGATTTTGAAAATACGATTATCGTCGTATCCCACGACCGGTATTTTCTCAATAAAGTCTGCACCCATACGGTAGACCTGGATTATGGCAAAATGCAGATCTATGCCGGAAATTATGACTTCTGGTATGAGTCCAGCCAGCTGATGATCCGGCAGATGAAAGAAGCTAACAAAAAAAAGGAAGAAAAAATCAAAGAGCTGCAGGAATTTATCCAGCGCTTCAGCGCCAACGCCTCCAAATCCAAACAGGCTACTTCCCGCAAACGCGCGTTAGAAAAAATCGAGCTTGATACTCTCCGTCCTTCCAGCCGGAAATATCCTTATGTGGATTTTAAACCGGATCGCGAGATTGGCAACGAAGTACTGACTGTAACCGACCTTTCCAAAACGATAGACGGCGAAAAGGTTTTGGACCATGTTTCCTTTACCGTGGGGCATGATGATAAAATTGCTTTTGTCGGCTCCTACGGAATTGCCGCCACAACGCTTTTCCAAATTCTTTCCGGAGAGATGGAGCCGGATGAGGGAGATTATAAATGGGGAATCACCACCTCAAATTCCTATTTCCCGAAAGACAATACAAAATATTTTGACAGCAACGACACCATTGTAGACTGGCTCATGCCTTTTTCCCCGGAAAAAGACGCCACCTATGTGAGAGGTTTTTTGGGGCGCATGCTCTTTAAGGGAGAGGACGGCTTAAAGAAAGTCAATGTCCTCTCCGGCGGCGAAAAAGTCCGCGTCATGCTTTCCAAAATGATGATGCTGGGCTCCAATGTCCTTATGCTGGATGAACCGACAAACCATCTGGATATGGAGTCGATTACCTCTGTCAATAATGGACTCATAAAATTCCCGGGAGTTGTTCTGTTTACCTCTCAGGACCACCAGTTTATACAGACTATCGCCAACCGCATTATTGAATTTACCCCAAACGGCATGATTGATAAGGTCACTACCTATGATGAGTATCTGGACAGCGATGAAATGGCAAGAAAGAGGCAGGCGTTAAGCTAAAAAGCGGCGTTTCCCCTTTTAACCGCCGTAAAGGGCGGGCCGAACTTGACAACCTCTTAGCATTTATTATAGAATAACAATAATTATAGCAGGATAAAAACCTTAAGATAAGTTCAAAGAATAGGAGATGATGATTTTTGGAACCCAGTGACGCGGTGAATATAACAGCGCTTATTATACTATTATTTTTATCCGCCTTTTTCTCCTCTGCGGAAACGGCCCTGACAACGGTAAACAAACTCCGTATACGGGCTCTGGCGGAGGAAGAGAATAAACGTGCCCGACGGGTACTTTCATTGATTGAGAATCCTACCAAGATGCTCAGCGCTATTTTGATTTGCAACAATATTGTAAATCTATCGGCTTCCTCTCTTACGACGACTTACGCTTTTTCCATCTGCCATCGGCTGGGATTTGAGGACAGCACAAGTCTTGCTGCCGGTATTGCCACCGGTATCATTACTATTCTTATTTTAATATTTGGAGAGATCACTCCGAAAAATCTGGCGACAAGAAACGCTGAAAAAATGTCGCTGCACTATGCCGGTTTCATTTCTTTTCTGACCAAACTGTTTACCCCCGTTATTTTTATTGTAAATCAGTTTGCCCGGTTTTTTCTCTTTCTTCTCCGTATTGACGACTCAAAAAACGAAAACAGCATTACCGAAGACGAACTGCGTACTTTTGTAGACGTCAGCCATGAGGAAGGTATCATTGAGAGTGAAGAGCGCCAGATGATAACAAATATTGTTGATTTTGGAGATTCTCTGGCAAAGGACGTTATGATTCCCCGCATGGATATTGCTATGGTTCGTTCTGATATTTCCTATAATGAGCTGATGGCGGCATTTACGGAAAGCAAATATGCCAGAATGCCGGTTTATGAAGATACGATAGATAATATTATCGGTATTATCAACCTCAAAGATATTGTCTTTTACAAAGGGGACAAAGACTCGTTGGACATTAAATCCCTGATTCGGGACGCCTATATGACCTACGAGTACAAAAACATATCGGAGCTGTTTATGGACATGCGCAGGGATTCCATTTCTATGACAATAGTTTTGGATGAATATGGCGCTCTGGCAGGGCTTATTACCATGGAGGATTTGATAGAGGAAATCGTCGGGGAGCTTCGTGATGAATATGATGATGACGAAGAAGACGAAATACAGAAAATCTCAGATACGAAATATATCATACTCGGCTCTACCTCTCTGGATGATATTGATGACACCTTGGGCCTTTCTCTGGAATCCGATGATTATGATTCCATTGCCGGACACGTCATTAATTTATTACAGCATTTTCCGGAAGTAAACGAAACGGCAGAAGATGAATACGCGACTTATACCGTTTTGCAGGTCGATGGAAATCGTATTGATAAACTGCAGATAAACCTGAAACTGCCCTCCCAGGAAGACGCCGCCGGGCAAAAAAGGGGCGGCTGAGAATCGCGCCCCTCGGAAAAACGCCATGGCGTTTTTCGCTCCGCACGCGGCGGACTTTACCATTAAACCCAAAAAGGGGCGGCTGAGAACCGCGCCCCTCAGAAAAACGCCATGGCGTTTTTCGCTCCGCACGCGGCGGACTTTACCATGCAACTAAATGGGGCGGCTGAGAATCGCGCCCCTCGGAAAAACGCCATGGCGTTTTTCGCTCCGCACGCGGCGGCTTTTAATTTTCACTGATCACTACCTGCCGCCGTACGGAAACACGCTTTGTCCTCCGGTTTGGCAGCCGGTATTCCCCAATAGCCTCTATATCCATCCTCCCGGTTTCGTAATTTACCTCATGGATTCGTACAGTCAAATCAATATCTGTCTTTATTTTTTGCAGCATTGCCTGTAAAAATGCGGCAATCATTTCATTTCTATTATGGATTCCATAACTGTTTTTTTCTATTACCTCCGACATTGTCTGGTACATGGCGGTGGATAGGGAATCGGAGATTTCCTCCCGGCAGACAGTCGCGGTATTTATTGTTGTTTGTATCATAATAACAAGTAAAATGGAGCTGAGTCCGATGACAGAAACAATAATGGTCTTTATTTTATCTTCCTCCCTTCTTATTCTTATCTGGCATACCCCTCAATGCGGTACTGCTTTGTTTTCTGTATAATGGGAAAAGTAAAGGAAAAAAGCAGGCTTACCTTGGCGTCCTTATTTTCTCCATCCAAAAAATCCTCCACCAATAATTGATAGCCGTTTTCTTTTGCCTTTTCTTTGCATTCCTCCACGGTCCGCCCGTCTAAACAGCTCTCCTCCAGTCTTTTTATTACGCTCTGGTAAAATGTTCTGGCGCTGCTGTACTGAATATTCTGCGACACATAAGTAACGCCTGTCCACATTAAAACCATAAGCAGCATAAGCAAAATGAAATGGCTTAGTATTGCGCGCAAATTCACGATGACTTCACTCTCCCATCCACAAGCACGGTTATTTTCTTCCGGCTTTTCAACCCGGACGCCGGACTCTCCACGACAATTTCCAGCTCATACTTCCCCGGCGTCCCGGTATCAAAAAGCCCTGTCACTTCCTTCCCTGCACTATCATAAATATGAATGTATTCCGATAAATCCCGTCCGCTCTCCTCCCATGCCGACGCCAGCTTTTTGGCTGCTATTTTCTCTCCCTGAATAAACCGCCGGTTCAATGCTACAAGCACCGGTTTTTGTTTTTCCTGAACTTCCCCGGAAAGGCTAACCCCCTTTCCGCCCTCCGGAATGCCAAAGGATTTCCACTGACGGAAAAAGAACAGAAAAGCTCCTGAAAACAGGAATAAGAATACCAATAGGATAATACTGTCCCTGCCATATACTTTAAAAAAAATCATGGATACCTCCCGCATAAATAAAAAGTTCTCTGAATATGCGCAAAATAAATAACCCGAAAAAAATCACTCCGAAAATATCTCCGTATTCCTCCAAAAGTTCCCTCATTTTTACCTCCCCTTCCCTATAGCATAGACTGGTATCCCCGCAGTATCATCATAAGCAGCACCACCATATCTGCCGCCACTTTCCCGCAGGCAAGCGTCAACGGTATCTGCTTGAGCATTCCCATCCCTGCCAGCTGGTTTTCCAAACGTCTTCTCTCGCATTTATCCATTACCAGATTATTTTGCTCCACCAGAAACCGGATCTGTCTTCTCGTTTCCTGATACCCATTGGTATTAACAGAATACAAAATTTTCATGCCGGTCTGTACCTCCGGCAGATCCAGCTCCCGGAAAAAATTGGTGTAAGGATATAGAGAAGACGGAGCTTCATACATCCGGGCGAGAAATTGTTTTACTTCCTCTCGGAAAACGCCCCTTACCTGCTGCAGGGACTGATGCACAGCATGATACACGCTTTTTTGCTGGAGGTAGAGCGTTACGGATAAGAGCCAGTAAGGGAATTCTCTCTCCACCTCTGACCGGCATAGTTTTTTAGCAAAATGGATAAAAAGTCCCTTCCTCCCACTCGCATGGGCCGTCTTTTTTAACCGCAGAAACTCTTTTTTCAACCGCCGTTTCTCCTTACCCGTCTGCTTCTGCTTTATATCCAGCCAGCTTCCGGTCATCTTATGCAGGATAATGATTTCTGCCAAAAACAACAGGCCAATTATCAAAACAGTAGTTCCCTGATAAAGATATGAATCGGTTAAATCCGGAAGAATATCAAAGGGCACGAAAATTCTGGATACGAAACACATAAGGAGAGCCAGAAAGACCGCCAGCACGCTTTCTCCACATATAAAATGCTTTTTCTTCTGGTATAGCAGAACCCTTCGCTTCCACATTTGTAAATCCTGCAGCAAAATGTCCAGCGCTTCTGCTGTTTCGCCCCCCATTTTATCTACGCTGCATAAAAAATCATGCAATAAAACCAGTCGCCGGCTATTATATGCCCCGTTCATTTGGCAGAGAGCCTCTCTTACAATTTCCGCCCCCTGCACTCCCTCTCCGGTTTTCAGCATATGGAGCATTTCCCTGAGAATTTTCCCCATTTTAGTTTTTTCCGAAAATAAGCTGGCGCAGTCCTCTACCGCCCGTCTTATATTTCCCTCTCGTTTGTAGGAGCAAAGCATCTGCTCCATATAGGCGGTAATTTCATAATATTCCCTTTCTGCCCGGTTATTGCGCCGCAGGCAGCATTCCAGCCAGGGAAGTAAAAGCATCCCGGTTCCCCACACGATAGCGCAGCCCGGCAGGCATAACCCGAGCATGCCATAGGCGCCGGCCGTTATTAACGTAATCGCTGATATTTCCAATAACACTCTGCCTTTCATTCCGTTACCCTCCAAATACATCCCTGATTCCTGCCTTTTCAAACTTCCTTTGAATATTTCCGCCCGGTTTTCGGCTGACTACTCTCCCATCCTCTACTAACATCGTGATATGATTCTCCATTTTCTGCCACTCCTTCCCGGAACGGTCAAATACCGCTATCTGCTCCACGCATCGCTGTATCTTCCCCTCGCTGTCTATATCATTTCGCACCAATATCCCTACATCGATAAATCGGTACACATCATTTTCAACTCGATGTAATTCCACATTGCCTCCCGCCATATTCTTTATGCGGTCGGGTATATTTCTCACATCATCCGTATGGAGGGTTGTCAGTCCGTAAGTTCCCGTACTCAGACATTCCAGAAGGTATCTGACCTCGACGGAACGCGCCTCGGATAAGATAATCCACCGGGGGAGCTGCCGCAGGCTCGCCTTAATGGCATCCGTATAGGTAAAATTTTCAGCCACCTTCATCTCGATACAGTCTTTATTGGGATTGATTTTCTGATAATGTATTTCCATTACATCTTCAATCGTAATTACCCGTTCTGATGCCGGAATATATTTCGTCAGATACTTTAAAAGCTCTGTCTTCCCCGCCCCCGGGAGTCCGCAGATCGCCATGGAGCAATGCGCCTGAATACAGTGGAGCAGGAAATTGCAGATTTCTTCACTGCAATACCCCTTCCACACCATTTCCCTCTTATCCAGCCGCCGCAGCGCCGGTATTTTCCTCAAAGAAATGGCGGCTCCCGAATGCGCCACACAGCTATGTACAATACTGATGCGCAGTTCTTCTGTTTCCGCCTCCAAAACCGGATGCATCCGATTCAAAGTGACGCCGGATACATTTGCTATAAGAGAAATAAACCTCTCCACAAAATCGGGCGATAACACCTCCGGCGCCATATACCGTCCCTTTTTTAAATCATCTATCCATAGCTGCCGTCCGTTCCAGTTTATATCTGTCACCTGCTCGGAAACTACATAAGGATATAACAATCCATAATCCTGACGTTTTAGTAAATACTGCTTTTGAAAGTCGCTTACTTCCACCTACTCTACCACCTTCCCAATAAAACAGTGCGAAAACCTTTGATAAAAGCTCCGGTTCGCCTCGGTTGAAAACGGATTTTTCCACTGCCCCATAAATACCTTTGAAGCTTGAATTTCTTTTCTGCTAAAATGCCATTCTTCGTATGCCGGTTTTTCTTTTTCACTGATTGGCAGAAACCGAATACATCCGTCTTTTTGGTTTTCTCCCGTTCTTTTTCCCGCCACCAGCGTGACAGGTATGGACACATAACTTTCCTTTCCCCTGCCATATCGTCTTTTCTCTTCCGCTCCCATATAATACCGGTACCCTCTTTGATCCCTTACCTTTGCTTCGACCTCATAGCTCCCGGCGCGGTTTTCCAGCAGCCCATTCCACCGGATGGTCATTTTTTCCTTTAGCGCTTCGCCGGAATCCATATCATCCTCCACCCGGATGGCAGACAGTAAAACTTCCCGCCACTTTTTTTCCGAATAGCGCTGCGCCTCCCATTCAAACAAATATCGGGGGGCAGCCTTAATCTCAGGCGCCTGATTGGAGATAACGCAAAAAGCGCGTCGAAACGGAACCTTCCTGCCATCCTGTAAAATAGCCTGATACACAATCACTCCGTTGTGCGAAGAAGAGGTATTTAGTTTTCGGGGACGCCGCTCTGTCCGGTTTTCATAAATAATCCGTTCCACCCTTATCTGCATCGGGACATTCCCCTCTCTGTCCTTTGCCTGTATGCCGAAGCAAAGCGTTTTTCTTCCCACATATTCTCCCTCGTAAAATTTCAGGCGTTTGGGAGAAGCGGAAAAAATAATTTTTCTTTTTTTCTGTTCCTTTTTTTGCGGCATTTCATTCTTTTTGGGCTTCCGTTTTGCTATGTATAATCCCTTTTGATCTTCCTTTAACAGAAAACCTTCTTTTTTTTCTAGGCAAAAGGACGATTTTTTCCCCTTCCTTACTACATATTGCCCGCACTGATAATACTGCGGCTCCAGTGTGATTGTCTGCTTTAATGATAATGTTTTTGCCGCCTTTAAAACCGCTCCTTTTTGTAAATAGACTTTGTTTTTAATCGTTCCACCCGAAATTTCGGTATCGGCTCCCTTTGCCGCATATATACCGTCCCCCACCATCGAGGCTTTGTTCCCGGATATTGTTCCTCCCGCTATCCGGCAAATTCCCTCATTATAAAGCATGCCCCCGACGCCGCCATAGTCCGCCTGCTTCCCGGCATAAGAAACCGCCCTGTTTTTCCTGAAGCTGCCTCCTTCGATTCTTAAATTCCCACGATTGCTGATAGCTCCGCCTCTCCCGTCAAAACCCTCTACTCTCCCCATTCCCTGTACCTGATTCTGTGATATTTCTCCGCCCCGGATTACCGCCTTTCCTCCGTTTTCAATACAGATTCCGGCGCCGCCGGTCACATTTTTATTCCCGGAAATCCTGCCGCCCCGCATCTCAAAGCTGCCGTTTTTTTGAACTCGTACGGCTCCCCCTCCGTCCGTCGTTCTGTCAGTATTCCGGTTATCCTTTAATACGCTTTTTTTCTCCAATATAAACTTTCCCTGTCCTACATCGACAAGACGCCCGAATATATTTCCCCGCAGGGCTTTTTTCCCACCGCCGCCGGATATTACTACATCCTGCATGGTCAGAGAAGCATTTCGGATGACGAACAGATTTCCTCCGTATACCCCGCCGCTCCGGGATTCCCGCTCCAGAAGGTGCCCGTTTCCCAAAAGAACCTTCTCCCCTCTTACATAAACCGCTCCACTCATACGGATATTCCGTTTTATTACGATAACGCCCGTTCCCGGTTTTTCCAATGCCTGCTTTAGAATCTGAAAATCCGGATTTTCCCTGACTGCGCATGCCGTCCTGCTTCCTGCTCCTATCGTCAGGTTAATAAGAAGAACCCACAGGAGCGTCACAGATACTTTCTGCCTCCCGCTCATCTGCTGTTTTCCCTCCCTCCATACGCGCCAACTGCCTGTGAAACAGCTCTGTCGCTTCCTTCGCCGCCGACATAAACAGATAATTTTCCTCCCCGCGCTTACATTTATAATTTTTAAGCAGAAAAGGAATTATCATCCCCTGTGATATAGCATCCGAAAACCGGGTACTGTGGGGAATCGTGCCAATCCTGCTCCCCGGAATCCGGTACTCGTTTATAATCGCTCCCTTTGTCAGCTCCGAATCCCCCTCGTAATTTCCTATCAGATAAAAAGCTTTTTTACGAATAGAAGAATAATTCCGGAAAAAATGATCCAGCATCTGCCTGTTTTGATTTAAATTTACCACCACCATATCCGCCTGCTGTAATATTTTCCGCGAACTGATAAGAGGAGCGGCGGCGGTATCCACCAGCACAAGATTTCCATATTGCTCCAAATATCGCATGGTGCGGATACATTCCTTATTCATCTGATATTCCGGAAAATCGGAGTGCCTTGCTCCCTCCGAGGGAATGTAAAATAACCGTTTCCCGAGATAATCACTGACCAGACTGTAAAAGCCTTCGCTCGATAAGATTGTTCCCTTCCCCACTATTTGTAATAATTTTCCCATCCCTGTTTCTACGGTATACCCCTTTGCTTCCCTTACTGCATTTTTGGAATTTGGGCTGAAAAATGTACTGCCCAGATTTAAGATATTTTGATGATTTTCAAAGAGTATCGTCCGTTCCTTCGGACAACTAAGCGCAGATAAAACACTGATACAAGCAAGATTGCTTGTGACACATGATTTCCCCCTGACATTGCTCCAAAAAGCAACTTTCAAACCAAAACCTCCTTTCTTTTTTTTGGGTGGAATGGCTCTATCATAACACCGCATTCTCTATTTGTAAATTATCAAATAGTCACAAAAAGAAAGAATAAATTTTGTAAAAAACAACGGTTTTTCAGCGTTTTTCGCCATGTAAGCTGCTTTTGGGGGCGTCAGGCGGCAATAATCAAATTTCAATTTTTCGCACTCATTTTATTTTACGCCATATTCTTCATAATATTTATCGATAGCATCCTTCATCGCATCATCGATCACAATTTTTCCCTGACATTCCTTATTATAAAGACGTTCCACTACTTCTTCCATCGTCACAATGGCGGCAGTCGGAAAATGATAGGTTTCACGGATTTCATCTAAGGCGCTCTTATCTCCGCCCTTTCCCTTTTCCATACGGTTCAGGGAAACCATCAGGCCGACAATCTCCACTTCCCCCTGTGCTTTCAAAATCGGGAAGGTTTCCTCGATTGACTTTCCGGAGGTCGTCACATCCTCGATGATAACCACTCTCTCCCTGTCGTTAATCTTACTTCCCAAAAGGATTCCGGTGTCCCCGTGGTCTTTTATCTCTTTGCGGTTTGAGCAGTAGCGGATTTCCTTTCCATACAATTCATAAAACGCAATGGTCGTCGCTACGCTCAGAGGAATTCCCTTATATGCCGGGCCAAATAAAACCTCAAAATCCTCTCCATAATTGTCGTGGATAGCTTTGGCATAATATTCGCCCAGACGCTTGAGCTGAGAGCCTGTCACATACGCTCCCGCATTCATAAAAAAGGGGGATTTCCGCCCGCTTTTCAACGTAAACTCACCGAATTTTAAAACATTTGCCTCTACCATAAATTCAATAAATTCCTGTTTGTATGCTTCCATTTTAATAAAATCTCCTTCATTTACAGGCATCTCTGCCCTTTTATTCGTCTGCAGCCCGTCCCCGGGGAAAACAACTCCAGACTTGTTTTCTTAATCATACAACTCCCGTTTGTTTTTTTCAAGATGAAATCAGCTCTCATAACAGCGCAGATACGTTTTCATTTCCCCGACTCCCCGGTTGCACCATGTATAATAGGGGATATAGCGGATTAAAACCGGCTCGTACGAAACTTCCCGGTACGGCTCGTAAAGTTTTTCCATTGGTCTGGGTTTTATCCGGCGCCCCTCTCCGCTAATCGTCACAATATCGCCCAGCTCCCCTTTTTCCTCCCGGAGCCGGAACGTCCCTTTTGCATTTATTTCCAGCAAATCGAGATTTGCCCCGTTGTCCGCTTCTTCCACGCAATATACCAGCGGCCCGCGCATAAGAACAGCTTTGCCGATATCTTCGCGCACTCTGGCGTCCGCCTGATACAATACCGGCTCCATGGGAAGACTGATCTCTACCCGGTCGCCCTTCTGCCAAACTCTCTCCAGATACCAATATCCTTTCCTCTCTATCCCTTCTGACTGTTCGCCGTTTATGCGGACGGAAAAATCCCGGCACCAACCCGGAATCCGGATCGCAAACGTAAATCTCACCGGGCTTTCCGCTTCTACGCAGACTTCTACTTTATCTTTCCAGGGATATTCGGATTTCACTTCGAGCTGCGCCTCCACATCCCCACACTGTTTCTTCAGTATGCCTCCGCAATAAAGATGCATAAAAAGCGTTGACTCATTCTCGCTATAGGCATACTGCGCCACGGAGCTCATCATGCGGCTCAGATTGGGCGGGCAGCATGCACACCCGAACCACTTCTGGCGCGGCAGCGCCACATGCCTGCGCTGCGGATCCAGCCGGCAGCCCTCCGGCTCCGCCTCCATAGGATTGACATAGAAAAAACTCTTTCCATCCAGCGACATCCCGCTTGGAATCCCATTATAGAGCGCGCGTTCCATTACATCCGCATAACGCGCCTCCGGACTCATCTCCAGCATCCTTCTGGCAAAAAATACAAGCCCGATCGATGCGCACGTTTCGTTGTACATCCGATCATTCGGCAAATGAAAGGGATAGGAAAACGCCTCGCCCTCCGGCGTCGCCCCGATTCCCCCCGTAATATACATTTTTTCCCGCTCTATGCTTTCCCACAGGCGTTCACACGCCTTTTTTAAACTCTCGTCCCCGGTATATTTTGCCACCTGCGCCATTCCCGTATAGAGATATACCGCGCGCACGGCATGTCCCACCGCCCCGGTCTGTTCCCGCACGGGCCGGTGCGCCTGATAATAGTGGTAATCTTCTTTTTCCTCCGCGCGCTTTATCAAATGCTCCCAATCAAAATAATACGGCCTTTTCCCGCGCTCATCAATAAAAAACCGCGCCAGATCCAGATACTTCTCCTCTCCTGTCACCTCATAGAGCTTTCCCAGCGCCATTTCTGCAATCTCGTGACCGGGATACCCTTTGCATTTCCCCTCTTCCGGACCGAATACCGAGGCAATATAATCGGCAAAACGCCGCGCCGCTTTCAGCAGTTTATCTTTCCCCGTCCCCTCATAATAAGCGATCGCGCCCTCCGTCAAATGCCCAAAACAATAAAGTTCATGGAAATCTTTCAGATTCGTAAAACGCTTGGATAAATCATTGATGCTATAATATGTATCCAGATATCCGTCCTCACATTGCGCCGCGCAAACAACATCAATCGCCCGATCCGCCAACTGCTCCAATTCTTTGTCCGGATGTTGGGCAAGCGAATATCCGACCGCCTCGATCCATTTAGAAAAATCCGTATCCTGAAATACAAATCCATAAAAACGGTCTTCCAGCGGCCCGCCTTCTTCCGGCAGCGGCTGGAACTCATCTGCCGGAAAAACGGGGACGGCTTCCCGTCCTTCTTCCCTCCGCCGCTTCTCCGCCGCCGCTGCGATCCGAAAATTCCGCATGCAAAAACTCGGCGGCGCGCCCTCCACTTCATCATTCAACGCCGACCACTGGTATGGGATGACTTCCTTCCTCACCGTATCCATGCACCGTTTGAAAAAACGATCCGTCACCTGGATGTTCCTAAGCGGGATGCCTTTACTGTAATATTGCGTTTCCATCCTTTTCACTCCTTCCGGTTTTTATTTCCGTCCGCCCCCTTCCGGAGCGTTTTTAATTCCTTTTTCAGCGTATATAATGTCGTCATTATTATCTTTGCCTCCTCTTCCGTGCAATCGTCGATAAGCGTATAATATTCCATAATCCTTGCCTTTCTGTTCGCTTCCCCTTTTAAGGAATCACAAAGTAACAGGTCAATCGGTATTTCCAATGCATTCGCGATACGGATCAGCGTTTCCGCGCTTGGATTTGAGGAGGCGCTTTCAATATTTTGAATATGGGAAACGGAAATCCCTGTCTGTTCGGCAAGTTTTTCCACGGTCAGTCCCATATCCTCCCGCCAGCGTTTCATATTTGCCCCTAAGGCTCTCGCATTCATGGTCTTTTTCATCAAAAAATTCCTCCTTATAGTGGTATTATGTATATCCTACTATTAGAGGAATTTTACTGAAATATTGTATATGAGGTTGTTTCCTGTAATAAGGATTTTATCCGGCTACTTTACGCATCCCACAATATCCATAATGCTGTCGAGATTTTCTCTCCGGACATAGGCAGCCAGCCCGTCGATAATCTCTGAGGTAACGCAGGGATTAAAAAAATTGGCGGTTCCCACTGCCACCATAGTAGCCCCTGCCATAAGAAATTCCAGCGCATCTTCCGTATTTTGAATCCCGCCCATGCCAAGAACCGGGATTTTAACGGCATTTGCCACCTGATATACCATGCGGACAGCCACTGGCTTCAGACAGGGGCCGGACATGCCGCCGGTCTTGTTGGCAATCGCAAAGGTTTTCCGGTTTACATCGATTTTCATGCCGGTAATCGTATTAATCAGGGACACGCCGTCAGCGCCTCCCGCCTCCACCGCCTTTGCCATTTCTGTAATATCCGTTACATTGGGACTCAGCTTCATAATAACCGGCTGCTTTGCCGCTGCCTTTACCGCCCGCGTAATATCCTCCGCCATCTCCGGCTTTTGTCCAAAGGCAATGCCTCCTGCCTTCACATTGGGACAGGAAATATTAATTTCCAGCATGTCCACATCCTCTTCCGAAAGCCGTTCTGCCACCTCTACATAATCTTTTTTCGAGCGGCCGCACACATTAACGATAATGCGGGCTCCCTTTTCTTTAAGGTAGGGCAGATCTCTTTCAATAAAAGTATCAATGCCCGGATTCTGAAGCCCAATGGCATTCAACATACCGCCATGGGTTTCTGCGATGCGCGGGGTGGGATTTCCGGGCCATGGCACATTCGCCACTCCCTTTGTCGTTACCGCGCCCAGTTTTTCTAAATTTACAAATTCACTGTATTCCAATCCGGAGCCAAAGGTTCCGGATGCCGTTGTGACGGGATTCGGAAAAGATACCCCGGCAAAATTTACTTCCAATGCAGATTTCATGCTGCCCTCCCTTACTCTGTTTCCGGTTTCTATAACTCAATCTCTGTAGATAAAAAGACCGGACCGTCTTTGCAGATTCGTTTATTATGCACCATAGAATGATGATCTACTTCTGTAGAATTACATACGCAGGCAAGACAGGCGCCAATGCCGCATGCCATTTTTTCTTCCAGAGAAAGCCACGCCGGTATCTTTTCTTCCTCTCCCCATGCCTTTACTCCCCGGAGCATCGGCATAGGACCACAGGAGTAGATTACATCTCCGCGCAGCTTTTCCTCACGAATGGCGTCTATCACATTTCCCCTTATCCCAATGCTCCCATCCTCTGTTGCCACCACTACCCGGCGAGCCGTCGACTCCAACTCTTTTCGCAAAAAGGTATCGGCATTTCGGTATCCCACAACCACTGTTGCCTCTCCCGAAATATCTTTCGACAGTTGTAGTAACGGCGGAATCCCAATCCCTCCGCCAATTAAAATTGCCGTTTTCCCGGGCGGGCATTGCGACGTCGGAAACCCGTTTCCCAGAGGACCCAGTATCTTTATCGTTTCACCGGGATTTCTTTTGGAAAATTCCTTAGTCCCTGCGCCTACTACCCGGAATACAATCCGCAGAGTACCCTCCGTTGGATCTATTTCACATAGACTGATAGGTCTTGGCAGGAGAGTATCTTCATTTTTACAGTACAGGGAGATAAACTGCCCCGGCGCGGCCTGACAGGCAATCTCCGGAGCCAGAAGCCACATAGAAAAAATCCCCTCCGCTATTTCCGTTACCGCTGTGACCTTCGCCATACACTGCAATTTCGCCATAACCGATTATCCTTTCATTAAAATATACTGTTAATATCCTGTTTCATGTCCAGCACTGCCTGACGGGAAGCCTCAGCATAGCCTTCCTCGCCAAAATGCGCATATGCCTCCTGCTTATAGGCACAGATTATTCCCCGGGAGGAATTGACGATAGCGCCCAGACCGTCCTCGTTAAAATACGGTTTTAAATCCTTTGCGGTTCCTCCCTGCGCGCCATAGCCGGGTACGAGAAAATAAGTTTTCGGCATAATCTTTCGGAGGATTTTACCCATTTCAGGATAGGTGGCTCCTACCACAGCTCCGACATAGCTATAAGAATCCCCCATACAATCCCCGCCCCATTTTGCCACATGTTCGCCTACAATCTCATAGAGCGGCCTGCCGTCGATTTCCCGGTCCTGAAACTCGCCGGAGGAAGGATTTGAGGTTTTTACCAGAACGAAAATTCCTTTTTTTTCTTCCTTACAGGTATCGATAAAAGGTTGCACTCCGTCTGTTCCAAGATATGGATTTACCGTCAGAAAATCGGCATCAAAACCATAGCATTTTGTATTGCCGATCTGCACGCTCCCCAGATGTCCGTTGGCATAAGCCGCAGAACTGGAGCCGATATCGGAGCGCTTCGCATCGTCAATGACGATCAGCCCTTTCTGCTTACAGTAATCTATCGTCTTTTTAAAGGCAATCAATCCCGGTATGCCAAACTGCTCATACATGGCAATCTGTGGTTTTACTGCCGGAATCAATTCATAGACGGCATCAATAATCCCCTTGTTATATTTCCAGATAGCCTCTCCTGCCGCCTCCGGCGTTTCCCCTTTCTCTTTTATCTCCTTATCCAGGATAAAAGCGGGCACATAGCCAATCATCGGATCCAGCCCCACCACAATCGGCGCCTGTGTTTTCTCAATTTTTTCAATCAAACGGTTAATCATGGAAGTTCCTCCTTATTCCTTATATTCATAAACAACCTCTCCGCCTACGATAGTAAAATATACCCTTCCCTGCACTTTTACTCCATGAAACGGCGTGTTTTTTCCCTTGGATACCAGATTATTTTTATCAATCGCATATTCCGAATCCATATCGGCGATGGTAATGTCTGCCGGCATTCCTGCCGCCAGATTTCCCCCCGGCACACCCAAAATCCGGCAGGGGTTTGTACTCATGCGCTCTGCCAGCTGCATCGGCGTCAGATAGCCCGGTTTTACGAGATAGGTAACAGCCAGCGCATAAGCCGTTTCCGAGCCGACAATGCCAAAGGGAGCCTCGGCAATGGATTTTTTCTTCTCGTCCTCGCCATGGGGAGCATGGTCGGTAGAAATTGCTTCCATTATCCCCTCGGAAAGGCCCCGGCGCAACGCTTCTACGTCAGCAGAACTACGCAGCGGCGGATTCATTTTATAATTAGCGTCATCTCCGGGAATCTCCTGCTCGGTCAGGGAAAAATGATGCGGGCAAACCTCCCCGGATACGTTTACTCCCTCTTTTTTTGCCAATTCGACCATCGTGACACTGTCTTTTGTGGAGCAATGGCATAAATGAAGTTTTACGCCGGTTTCTTTGGCAAGTAATATATCCCTTGCCACGATAACATCCTCTACGGCATTGGTAATACCCGGTATGCCAAGTTCTTCCGCTTTCGCTCCGGCGTTCATGGCTCCCGCTCCCACCAGATTTTTATCCTCGCAGTGTGCCATAACCGGAATCCCCGCCTTTTTCGCCTCTTTCATCGCATTCCGGTAAAGCTCCGCGTCCATAACGGACTTTCCGTCCTCGCTGATTGCCTTCGCCCCCGCCTTTACCATGCCGGCTATGTCGGTCATTTCCTTTCCTTCCTGCTCCTTCGTCACAGCTCCCACCGGATAGACATGTATTTTACTGTCCCGTCCGGCAATATCGAGCACCTTCCGGATCATCTCCGGACAGTCCGTCGCCGGTTTTGTATTTGGCATCGGGCACACCGCCGTAAATCCTCCCTTAGCGGCTGCCGCTGTCCCAGTCTTTATCGTTTCCTTATACTCAAAGCCCGGCTCACGCAGATGAACATGCAAATCCAAAAATCCGGGCATTACATATTTCCCTGCCGCATCGATTATCCGGGTGTTTTCCCCGGAGAAATCCCCGGGATTATCTGACAAAAGGCTGCCTGCTGCAGCAACC
Source organism: uncultured Lachnospiraceae bacterium (assembly GCA_947628225.1). Lineage (GTDB taxonomy): Bacteria > Bacillota > Clostridia > Lachnospirales > Lachnospiraceae > Eubacterium_F. Next base: position 83,413 of record CANQYY010000008.1, on the reverse strand, counting down.
TTTCCGTCCTTTACCAATATATCGCATATTTCATCCCGATTGTTTGCCGGATCCAAAAGATGTCCGCCTTTAATCCATAGGTTCAATGAATAAATCCACCTTTCCGAAGTCGTCTAAATCAAAACTGTTCAGCAGTCCTGCCTTCTCAATGTCCCTTACTACCGCCTGATTTGTTATCACTTTTCCGATCTCGTCCTTCGCCACCCACTTACTGTCATGGAGTTCCTCTGAGAGAATAACATGGTCCGTCTGGGCATCGCAGAGAAAGGCAATGCCTGTCGTACATATCTCCCCGGCGGTAAAGCCCCAGGTATACAAGGGTTTATCTACCTGAACCGGAACGCCGGTCTTTTCCTCCACAATACGCTCCACCGCCTTTTCCGGTGTTTCGCCAAATTCCATTTCGCCATCAATAAATTCCCACTGGTAAGGCTCAAAAATACGGTCGTCATACCAGCGCTCTACTGCAAGGAAGTTATCCTTGTACTGTACGATTCCTTTTACCAAAATACGAAATTTCACCCTGCTACCTCCTTTTCTCTCAATGCTTCCCTTCCGGTTTTTCTTTATTTCTTCTTAAGATATCCTTTTGCCTTCAAAAGTTCAGCCATTAATACTGCTCCTCCGGCAGCGCCCCGGATCGTATTGTGGGAAAGCCCTACAAACTTCCAGTCAAAATATGCGTCCTCCCTCAAACGTCCAATGCTGACGCCGAAACCATTTTCATAATTTACGTCCAGCGCCACCTGCGGGCGGTCATCCTCTTCTAAATACTGAATAAACTGCTTCGGCGCGTTTGGCAGCTTCAGCTCCTGAGGAGCCCCTTTAAATTCTACCAGAGCCCGGATCAGTTCCTCCTTTGTCGGTTTCTTTGCAAAATTTACAAACACAGCCGCCGTATGCCCATCCAATACCGGCACGCGGATACACTGACTGGTTATTAACGGCTTTTCCGCCTTTACAATCTCGCCATTTACTACTTTTCCCCAAATACGAAGCGGCTCCTGCTCGCTTTTTTCTTCCTCGCCTCCGATAAACGGGATAATATTATGCTCCATCTCCGGCCAGTCCTGAAAGGTTTTTCCGGCGCCGGAAATCGCCTGATAGGTAGCCGCCACTACCTCCGTCGGCTCAAATTTTCTCCATGCCGTCAATGCCGGGGCATAACTTTGTATGGAGCAATTTGGCTTTACGCAAATAAATCCTCTTTCCGTCCCCAGACGTTTCTTCTGGCTCTCAATTACTTCCAGATGCTCCGGATTTACCTCCGGCACAATCATCGGCACATCTTTGGTCCATCTGTGCGCGCTGTTATTCGATACAACCGGGATCTCCGCCCTGGCATAATCCTCCTCGATTTTTTTAATCTCTTCTTTTGTCATATCTACTGCGCTGAATACAAAATCAACTTCACGGCTCACTGCCTCTATGTCATTGACATTCTTTACGATAATCTTCTTTACTGCTTCCGGCATAGCGCTCTGCATTTTCCAACGTCCGCCGACTGCCTCCTCATAGGTCTTTCCGGCGCTTCTCGGACTGGCGGCAATCGTTGTCACCTCAAACCACGGATGATCTTCCAATAACGAGATAAATCTCTGTCCTACCATACCGGTACCGCCAAGGATACCTGCCTTTAACTTATCACTCATTTTCTTCCTCCATCTATGTTCATAATCCCTTTTATCATACTACATTTCGGGAAATATTTCAATAATGAAAAACACCCCGGAAACCGGAGTGTTTTTCATCGTATAATAGGGTGGGAGTAGTAGTCACTCAGTAACTACTGTGTATATAATATCAGGAAAATGTGGCATAAAAATGTAATTTTGCATTTTTTTATCTGCCCGCGCCTCTTTTTTGCCCCGTTTCATACCTGTAACTATGGAAAAGGCGGATGAAATACAAGATCTCATCCGCCCTTCTGTAGGGTATGTTAACAAAACAATCAAATAAGCAACTATAAATTATTCCGTTACCTTTACAATACACTGCCTCCGCTCCACAGTTGCGTCCTGATGTGTAATCTCAGCAATCAGCGTTGTAGTGCCGGGCGCGGACGCTGTAATTTTACCTGTGTCGTCCACTGTGGCGGGCGGATTTTTAAATCTCAGCCCCTCGTACTCTTCCTTGGCTTCGGTATAAGTAAACTGGGACAGATAATAGTTTGTGATGTATCTTACGGTATCGGTTTCCAGAACGTCCAGATTCAACTCATACGTTTCGCCGGATTTTATAGTAACAGTGGGAATATCCCCGGTGGAAATTGCCACGTTGTCAACTGTAAATGAGCAGGGGTGGGGCATGTCGCTGTAGCCCTCTCCTTTAGCTGCATGCTCCGACGAGAGGCATTTCGGCAGGTCGCCGTCTAACATCAGGCGCAGGCGGACGGTCTTACCGGCCGGCACCTTGACAGAACCTGAAATATCATAGTATTCTTTGTGGCTAGTGTTATAGCGGTAATCACGGAACGGGATTTTGATGTTATCGGTTACGGTTGTCGTCTGTTCCGAATCGTCGACTGCCACAAGTTTTAGCGGGAGTTCATAGGAAACATAGGTGGGGTTTGTAAGCATCTCGCTCATTATAGCACTTGAATCATCATCAATGTTGGCAAAACGGAACATAAAGGACAGGGTATAGGTCTTGTCCGTTTCGCCTTTGTTCTGGAGCTTAAACTGCAGATAGTCCTCCTCGGCGCCGAAAAAGCCCTGGAAGGCAGCGGTTCTGCGCTTTGCCGTAGTCGTCAGGCTGGGATCCGGGTTGAAGAGGCCCATATTTTTATAAACCTTCACAAAGCTGTCATTGGTAAATGTGGTGGAGAAATTCTCATCCGTCGGTTTGGTAAATTTCCAGGAGAGTACGTCAGCCGCTTGTAGCGTATCCAGTGTAGTGCCGGTCGTATCAAAGTTCTCGAAATATTCCACATTTAATTTATTGATATCAAAAGTTCCTGCCTCATCTTTTTGAACCGTAATGGTAATTTCCCCATATTTTTCGGGATCAAAATCCGAGGTGGCGCGCACGGTAATTTTCGTTTCCTTTTCCACATCAGAAGTGACGGAAAGGGTATTGCTGCTTCCTGTGGTGGAAGCAAGAGATGCTCCCTTTACCTGCTCCTGTATCGACCAGGTCAGCTCTTCCGATGGGGTTCCGGCAACTTCCACCTTGGCGGACAGCCGCAGCGGCAGGTCAGCGGAAACCGTTGTTTTATCTCCGGCAGCCGTTATGCTTACAGAAGTAACCTTGTTGGCGCGGACCGTAACGGTATACTGATCTGACTTTGTTTCATCAAATACCGAAGTTGCCTTTACATGGATTTCGGTCCCATCCTTAACGGAGTTTTCTACGCTAAGAAGTCCCTTGTTGCTGATGGAAACTCCCTGCACCGTCGGATCAATGCTCCACGTCACGGAGGTATCCGGCTCGCCGGTGCTGGTCACACTGGCGTTTAATTGAAGGGAATTGCCCTGATATATTTCTGTAGCGCCATTTGCGGCGGTAACTTTCACAGACTCGATCGTCTGCGCCAGTACCTTCACGGTGGCGGTACCGGATACGGACGAATCTTCTTTTGAAGTCGCTTTTACCGTAATATTAGTATCTGCCGCCACATTACCGACTTTTAACAATCCGGTATCATCAATGGAAGCTCCCGGTACGGCGGGGTCAAGGGAATAGGTAACCTCCTGCGACGGGCTTCCGGTTCCCTGGACGGTAGAAGTAAACTGAAGGTTGTGGTTCTGGTAAACCGTCTTGGCATCGTTGTTTGCCTTAACGGTTACTCCGGATATCTCCGGCTTATCCACACAGAACATCAAATCGTCAATATAGTAAACGGCATTAACGTTCTCGCCATCACTATTCTTTCCAAGCTCGGTGTCACGGCAGATATACAGCCGATTGACGCTTCCGTTATATTTGCTGCTGGAATACGCCGGGAAAGTATAGGTTCCGGTTATATGATACCAAGTATCCGGCTCGGCATTCCACTTCACTACCGGGTTAGTGTAACCCCAGCGCTCGTTAATAACAAGATTCATTTTTTTCTTAATATTTTCATTTTTTTCATATTTGAGGTAGGCGGAAATAGTCACGGTCTTGCCGGCATATTTCTGGTCTACATCCATCCATGCCAGAACGTCATAGGAACTGCTGGTATAGCCCTGGCTGGCGTCGAAACGAATCACTTCGCCGCGCTCCGGATCGACAACAGTAGAATAAGCGTCCGGGCTCCGGTAGGTAAGACCGCCCGGCGTTGTTTCGGAATCCTGATTGAGCTGTACCTGCTTTTCGCTCAGAACCGGAGTTGCATTTTCCACGATCGTAAAGGAAGCAGTGGCATTGGCTGAGTTATCTGCCGCTGTTGCCGTAACTGTGATTTTTCCGCCGGCGGCAGCGTTGGAAGCAACTGTAAGAACTCCGGCCGGGCTGATGGAAACGCCGGTCTTATCCGTTACCGACCAGTTGACTGTTCCCGTATAGCTTCCTTCCGTCTTCAAGGTCAGAGTTTCTCCCTGCTTGATTCCGGTGCGTCCTCCTGAAACAATCGAGAGAGCGCTTACCGCAGCAGAGGGGGAAGGACTTGCCGACGTAGTAGGCGCTACGGATGAAGACGGATCCTCAGACGTAACAGGATTTCCAGACGTAACAGGCGCTCCAGACGTAACAGGTTCTCCGGATGTAACAGGCGCTCCGGACGTAACAGGCGCTCCGGACGTAACAGGTTTTCCGGGCACAACAGGCATTCCGGACGGTCCGGCAATGCTTCCTGCCTTTTGCACGGTTACCTTGCAGACTGCTTTTGCCCCTCTTCCATCGGCGGCAACTGCTATGATCTCTGCTGTTCCTGCCTTTTTTGCTGTTACCACTCCCTTGCTGTCGACAGAAGCTGCTTTTTTATTGGTAGAATACCAATTCACCTTCTTAACGGTCGGCTTTTTGGGAGAGAGAATCGTTGCCCTTAATTGCTCTTTGGCTTTACTGCTCCCCAAAGTAAGAACAAGCGATGATTTATTTAATTGGATCTTTTTTACTTTTTTTAATGATTTTACTACAGTTACTTTAATAACCGCCTTAATTTTTTTATTTTTCTTTGCACGGACCGTAACTGTTGTCTTTCCCGGCTTCTTAGCAGTAATGCGCCCTTTTTTTGAAACAGAGGCCACCTTTTTTTTACTGCTTTTGTAAGTCAGTTTAGTAGATTTTCTCGCTTTTTTTGGGAAAACCTTCGTCTTAATCTTAAATGATTGTCCCTTCTTTAGGGTCAATGTTGCAGATACGGTTTTGTCCTGGGTCGAATACGGCGCTGTCAGTTGAATAGCAGTTGCCTTTTTCGCCTTAGCATCTGCGTCCGTTTTTCCACCGGCGGCGGCTGACGTTACTGCCAGTGCCATTGCCAGTAAAATGGAAATCCCCTTTTTTATTGGTTTTGTAACCATTTCAATACCTCCTGTTATCATTTTGTAAATTTATTATGTCAATATACTGATTTTTCTTGCTTTTTCCAAAAAAACAAGCTACTTTGTATATAACCTCCTTTCCGCCTCCCGATTGTTTTTTTGTTTCGCAGATTATTTTCATCTGCGAAATCCCCGATCCCAAATCCGGCGGTTGTAACAGGCGAAGGAATCCATTTGCTCCCGCTTCATTTCCATACTCGGATGAACATATCGGTTTAGTGTTGTCTTTACATCAGAATGTCCCAAAATCTCACTCAGGCATTTCGGATCCATGCCGCTGGCAATACAGTTGGTCGCAAACGTATGGCGCAGGGCATGAAATCCTTTTCTTTCAATGGACAATTTCTGCAGTATTTTGTGAAACAGATATTGATAGGTCCTCGGTTCCATAAGGCGATTGCCATTTACCAGATATACGCTCTCTTTCATATCTTTTTTTAAAATAATTTCCAGAGTAGAGCAGATAGGTATCCTTCTCTCCGAATGAAATGTTTTAGGGGCGGTTACTAATAGCGCCGTTTTCTTTTCCCCTTTATCGGCGGCAATCCGCTGTACCGTCTGATGTATAATGATAAAGCGATCCTGTAAATGAATATCTCTGGTTTCTAATGCGCAGATTTCCCCCAGACGGATGCCGGTAAGCAGACAGGTAAGGATTCCTAATTTATAGGAATCTACATTTTGCCGGAGATAATGGACTAACCGCGCCTGTTCATGGACGGAAAAGACAGGAAGCCGGTGAAATGTCTGCAGCGGGAGTCCCGCTAAAACATCTTTGCTGTGTATCGTAACGGGACTTCCCCCAAAGTATAAAATCTGATTAAGCACGCTGCATATGCTGTCCATAACACTTTTGGATAACGTGCCGGAACCGGGATGGCTTTCCCCGGCGTATTCCTCACGCAGCATCTGCCGGCAGATTTCCTCGCTGATATCCCCTATATCCAGATTTTTCATATGGGACATGAGATGGCATCGATAGATGCTTTCATATTTTACAAAGGTGGAATATTTTTTGCTTCTCTTAATTTCATATAACCACTGCGTGGCAATTTCTTCCATTTTATCTGACATAGGCTCTCCTCCAATCATAAATATAATTTGACAAAGAAACGATTTATTGCTATAATCGAGAATGTACGAAAATCTTGCTGATTTTTTCGCAGATGAAAATAATCTGCGAATTTTTTTAATTTAAATTAAAAAAACCAAATAAAAACCGCTCGGTTTCATAAACAAACCGGGCGGTTTTTGCTTGGTTTTACCGCTTATTTCAAATGCGATTATTTCATGGACTCTTCCTGTTTCTTAATCATCTGACGTACCATCTCGCCGCCGATAGAACCAGCCTCACGAGATGTCAAATCTCCATTGTATCCATCCTTCAGGTTTACGCCAATTTCATTCGCAACTTCCATCTTGAATCTGTTCATGGCTTCCTTTGCCTGGGGAACTTCCATTCTGGAACCACTTTTGCTTGTCATAGTTTTTTTCACCTCCGTGATTTTTTGATTTATAGTGAAAGATAAAGGAATGTGCAGGCAACACACATTCCTTTATTGATATTTTTCAGTTTGAACTCGGTTCTTACCAAATTTTATCGTTTGAAATGCCGTTACCTTTTTCATTCGTTTATCTTGATACTATTGTAACCACAAAGGTTAATTTTATTTTGGTAATTTGTTCCACATATCAAAGTTTTTACATTTTTACCGCCGCTCGATATCCATCTGGAGCTGCTCTAAATAATGTACAAACGTACCGGAATAAGTAGATATTTCAAATGAGGCATCTAACTCATCCCATTTAAAATGCTTTGGCCCGCCGTTTTCCATACGCTCCCAAAATTTTTTTAGATCTGCGAAAGGCAGATACATAAAGCAATCCCGCTTTTTAAAATAAATCAGTAAAAACGCTATCCCATCCTGCTCCTCAAATTCTGACATAAAGCGTATCTGATGCTCATGGACATTAGCAAGGGGAAATTGCTCCTGTGCGCATTCTTTGGCATCAAAACATATAGGAATCCCCTGCACCACTCCAATATAGTCCACCGTACTTTTTTGCTCAAAATAAGCTAACGTAATATGCCTTGTGTTCTTATCAATGTTAATGGGCTTGATCGGAGTCGGTACCTTTTGGATCAACGCCAGCTTTTGTGCCCGGTATTTTTCATTTGTAAGATTAATCAATTCCTCCAGAAAAGACCCCCGCAGCCCTCTGGAATTCCATGTCGCCATATTATGCCAGCTCCTGATAAACAATAGCTTTTTTGATTTCCTCAGCTTTTTCCTTACTCTCCAGTATTTCCAAAATCGTAAAGGCAAATTCCATTGCGGTTCCCAGTCCCCGGCTGGTTACAATATTGCCGTCTGTCACAACTGGCTCTCGGGAAATCTTTGCCCCGGTAAGATTACATTCGTGCTCGGGATAACTGCACGCGTTCTTTCCCTGCAATAATCCGTACTTTCCCAGAACGCCCGGCGCGGCGCAGATAGCGCTGACAATTTTCCCCGCGGCATTCATGGAGAGCAGTACTTGTTTTACCGCCTCGCTTTCTCCCAAGTGAATGGTCCCCGGCATCCCGCCCGGCAGGATAACCGCATCATAGGAAAGGCAGTCCACTTCCCCCAGCACGCCGTCCATTTCTACCAGTACGCCGTGTGAGCTTCTCACAAACTCTTCTTCCGTGATCGAAGCCATTGTCACTTCTACACCGCCCCGGCGTAAAATATCCACCGCCATAAGCGCCTCTACTGTTTCAAATCCTTCTGCAAATAACATAACAGCCCGTTTCATCTTTTTCCTCCCTTCCGGATTCTCTGTCCGTTAAATAATTCTTTTTCTATTTCCCTAAAATATTGCGGCGGCAATGCCGCATATTTTTTTTCGCTTATATTTTCAAAGGGGCTTTCCAGTTTCGGGAAAACCAGTATTTCTGAATGCAGAAGATACCCGGTCAGTCCCGGATACGGATGCCCTCCGTATTTAACATCCCCTATAACCGGATGTCCGATGCTTCCCAAATGGCTCCGGATTTGATGAGTTTTTCCCGTTAAAAGCAAAACCCGCAAAAGAGTATACTTTCCGTTATCCATAAGAGGCTCGTACCCGGTTTCAATATAAGAACGCCCCGGCGCAGCCGTTTCATAGAGAGATACTTTGTTTTTCTCCTTATCTTTTTTTAAAAAACCCCGTATGGTATCCGGTTTTTTTACCACGCCCTCCACGATCGTCAAATAATATTTTTCCAGACTCCTTCCCCGTAAAAGCTCCGACATTTTCTGCAATCCCCGGATGCTTTTTCCGGCAATGACCAGACCGCTCGTATTCCGGTCCAGACGATTGCAGACAGAAGGAGTGACGGCATCTCCCGGCTTCCATTTTCCCTGAAGCTGCAAATACCCCAGAAAATATTCAACCAGACTGGCATCCCCCGGCTTCGCCTTCTGGGAGAGCATGCCCGCAGGCTTATTGAGCAGGGCGATATCCTCATCCTCATATAAAATATCCAGCTCCGCCACAGGATAAACAGGGTTAGTACCTTTCCCCCTGAATTTTTCCAGAGTTTCCTCGGAAAAAAACAGGGACACAATATCTCCCGGCATAAGTATCTCCCTGCCCTCAGCCTTTCTCCCGTTCAGCTTAATATTTTTTTTGCGGAGCATCTTATAAATAAAACCATCGGCTGCCTCCCTTAAATATTTCCGGAGATATTTGTCCAGACGCTGTCCGCTTTCTTTTTGCCCAATTTCTAATTCTCTCATGTTCTCCTCGTATCAGACTGCCAGGGAATGCAGGCAGGAAACCACTTTTTCCTCCCAATCCGGCGATGTTTCCACCTCCGTCAGCCTGTCCAACTGTTTTATTAGCTGCTCATCCTCATCAAACACCCTGACATGAAAGGAGGGCGCTATTTTATGAACGCTGTCCGCCAGATATTTTTTCATATAGGGCACATCCTGTCTGGATGCCGCCGTTACTCCCAGTACATTTCCGTTTTTCACGACCACAAAATCCAGATTCATAATTTTCTCCGTAGAGGTAAATACATAATCCGTCAGAAGAACCGCGTCCCCTGCCGCCTCTTTTACCCGCTGATAACGCTCCTTTCCCACTTCCTTCCGGGGAAGCATTACCACCAGCGCCACGACCCTTTTGGCTGCGGGCAGAACCATCAATACCGCTAATACCGTAAAAATATTGGCTCTCGTATGGGTCAGCAGATATCCCGTGAGAAAAATTATGACTCCTATCAGAATAAAGATACCCAGCCACAATCCGTTCCACTTTTTTTGCCATGTTATATAGCCCGGCTCGCATTTTTTAATCTTCATCCGACCGTTTCTCCTTTCACCGTACTTATTCAGTGTAACATATGTTTATCCCCGTGTGAAGCTTACTTTATAACCCTCCAGATATTTTAATATGGAATAGGGATTTATGCTCAGCTCCCTGCCTTGGTAATCCATATAAATGCCAAAGTGGAGATGAACGGCAAATTTCCCTACTGTCCCCTCTTCTCCATAACCGGAGTCGCCCATATATCCAATGAGATCCCCTGCCCGGATTTCCTTTCCTTCTTCCATTCCGTCAGCGTAATGATCCAGATGGGCATAATAATAGTATGCGCCGTGACGGGAACGGATTCCCAGCCGATAGCCTCCCAGATTCAGCCATCCTTTTTTCTCCACTACCCCGTCGCTGACACTGACAATAGCAAAATATCCTCTCTCTTTTCGGGACGGCATAAGGTCTGTTCCCTCATGTCTTCTATCCCCGCCGTAGCTCCGGACGCCTCCCCAGGAATCCTCAAAATGTATCGTTCCCCCGCTGTCAATATCCTCTCCCACCGGAAAAACCCTGACGTCTGCCAGCACAGTTTTCAGCGCCTGTATATACTCGTCTGCAATGCGATCCGGCATAAACATATAATACCACGAAAGCGGCCCGCACAGCTTATCCTTTTTTTTAATTTTTCCGTCATAGAAAAGAAAGCTGACCGCTATTTTCCGATATTGCTCATCCTCCCACTTCCCCGGCGCGGCAAAATGCTCCGGCGCGATGTCAAACGCCCTGAATTTCTCCAGATTTTCAGAAAAAACGGGTTCCTCCCTTGCTTTCACAACGGACAAAAGAAAGCCGGAAATCACTGCCACACTGAAAAATAAAAGGATAACAGCACACACTGCCACCCTGTATTTTTTACTGATTTTCATAATTAACTCCGGTTGAAAGCATCTTGTCACATTATATGCTGCCCACCGCGGATTAATCATAAACAAATTAGTCCACCGGCATTTCCAATAAGCGGTAGCTCAAATCAATCATGTCCTGCCTTCCGGTAGAATTTTGAATTTTGACATAACCTTTCCGGTTTTCCTCCCGGAGAAGATTTTTTTCCGAAAGGCGCCTTTTCAGCTCCATCGAGGTGCCGAGGCTCCCGTCGATCAAATCAATTACTCTGGGCTCCAGAAATTTTCTTAAATACGGCTTTAAAAACGGATAATGGGTGCAGCCAAGGACAATGGTTTCCGTATCTTCCGACAGATACGGCAGCAAATGTTCTTCAAAGTAGGCGTTTAATTCGTCTTCTTCAATCCTGCCCCGCTCCACAAATTCCATCAATCCCCCGCAGGGTACCGATATAATCTCCGCCTGTTCCCTGTAGCGCTCTAACAGGGTCTGATATTTTTTCTGCCGGATAGTCATTGGGGTTGCCATTACTAAAATACGACCGTTTTTATGGTTGACCACCGCCGGTTTAATGGCGGGCTCAATGCCGACAATCGGCAGATTGGGGTAGTCGATGCGGAGCCTGCGCACTGCGGCGCTGGTGGCAGTATTGCAGGCAACCGCCAGACCTTTTATTCCCTGTTTTAATAATATTTTTACCACGTTAAAAGTCAGCTCGCGAATGACTTCCTCCTCCTTCGTTCCGTAAGGAGCATGGAGCGAGTCGCCATAATAGATGAAATCCTCTGCCGGCATAATTCTCACTGCCTCCCGGAGCACACTAAGACCGCCAAGCCCGGAATCCATAAATCCAATCGGCAAATTTTTCTTCTGATCCCAATCAATCATCCTAATCCTCTTTTTCTGTAATATCCTTTTTCCGATTTAATAAATCATATATACATGGTACCACAAAAAGAGTTAAAAGTGTACCATAAATTAATCCGCCAATCGTTACGATCGCCATGGGCCTTGTCATATCGGCTCCCATTTCCCCTCCAAATGCCATAGGGATAAGTCCCAGTATGGTAGTCAACGCCGTCATTAAAATCGGACGGAGTCTGGTTCTTCCTGCATCCACAAGAGCCGCCCTTTTCTCTTTGCCGCCCCGGCGGAGCTGGTTCGTATAATCTACTAATACAATACCGTTGTTTACAATGATGCCGGCAAGCATGACAAAGCCTATCATGGCAATGACGCTGACATCGCTCCGGCTTACCCACAGGCCCATAAAGCCTCCGGTAAAGGCGAGAGGAATCGTGAACAGGATAATAAAGGGAGATAACAGCGACTGGAACTGCGCCACCATAATCAAATACATTAATACAATGCCAAGCACCATCATCAGCATTACCTGACCCATTGCCTCTGTAGTAGCTTCATCCTCTCCGTCAAATTCAACGGTATATCCGGACGGCGGCTGATAATCTGCCATTGCTTTTTTTACATCCGCGCTGACATTGCTGACAATATAGCCTTCCTTAATTCCGGCTGACACAGACATATAGCGCATCTGCCCTTCCCTCATAATCGTATTGGGCGAGTCCGCCGTCTGGAAATCAGCAATCTTGCTCAATTTTACCTTTTTGCTCTTTTGGGTCATGGCATCGGTATATTCCAGCTTCATATTCTTCAGGTCCTCACGGCTCATCCCTTCATCGGAGGAATCGCTGACATATACGCCCAAATCCTCGGTATCCGTCGATACCGTAGAGGAGGAAGATGCCTCCTGCACCTTTGTTCTTATCTGCTGATAAACCTGCGCCACTGTCAGGGAATATTTCATTGCCTTAGCTTTATCCACCGTGATCCGGTATTCCTTGCCGGCATCCTCTAAACCGTTGGTAATCTCTTCCAGCCCGTCTACTCCCTTTAACCGCTCCATGATATCCCCGGATATGCTCTGGAGTTTATCCAGGTCCTTTCCTTTTACATTGATTTTTACGCCTTCGCCCATCAGCGCGCTCATATCCATGGCGGAAGCATTTACCTCCAGTTCGCATTCAAGATCCTTTGTTTTTTCTGTAATCTGACTGGTAACCTCCTCATTGCTCATCTCCCTGTCCTCATTTAAAAGCACATACATGGTAACCGAATTTTCCTCTTTTCCTCCGGTCAGCATGGACATGGAGGAACCGCTTCCGGAATAAGCTCCCACTTTATCTACATCCGGCACCTGCTGAATCCGTTTCATCGCCTCGTTGGCAATTTCCTTCGTTTCTTTAAAATCCTTATCCTCTTCCGTCGTCAGAGTCACTGTCATCTGGGTGCTCTCCATCTCCGGCATCATGGACATGCCATTTTGAATGGCAAGGAAGGCAAATAACCCTAAGAATACAACGGACGCCGCCAAAACAACCGCCTTATAGCGAAGCGCCTTCTCCAGAATTTTCCCATATCCCTGCTGTACCCTGTTAATAAGGCGGGATTCTTTTCCATGAGAGTTTCGCATCATGCCGCGCGACATAGCAGGCACTAAGGTCAAAGCAACTAACAGGCTGGCGCCCAGCGTATAAGCCAGCGTCAAAGCTAAATCCACAAATAGCTGCTTCGTAATGCCTTCGGTAAAGATAATCGGGGCAAATACACAAATCGTCGTCAGCGTAGAGGCTACAATGGCGCCCGCCACCTGTCTGGCTCCTTCCACCGCCGCTTTTCCGGCAGAATATCCTTCCTTCTTTAAACGGAAGATATTCTCGATTACCACTACCGAGTTATCCACCAGCATTCCCACTCCCAACGCTAATCCGGAAAGGGAAATAATATTGAGCGTTACCCCGCTGAAATACATCGCTACTATCGCCGCCACTACACTGAGCGGAATTGAGCATGCCACAATAATGGTCGGACGCAGATCCCGCAGGAAGAAGAGTAAAATTAAAATAGCCAGTATGCCGCCGAGAAACAGGTTTTCCAACACGGCATCTACGACCAGATCAATGTAAACTCCCTGGTTCATCAAAATGGAAATATGCAGTCCTTTATTATTTGCCTCCAGCTCCTCAAACCGGTCTGACAGAGCATTCGTTACATCTCCCGTGGAATAGCCTGACTGCTTTTGCATTGTCAGCGCCACTGCCGGATTTCCGTTTACGACAGTATATACATCATCAGCATTGTTCGTTTCCGCAACGTCGGCAACATCCCCCAGCGTGATCGGTTCCAATCCGTCTAAGTCCAAATCACAAATAACAAGATCCTTTATATTATCAACCGATTCAATTTTATCGCCGACGCGCACCAGATAAGAAGCATCCTCTTCTGTCACGTAACCGGAAGGCATATCGAAATTCTGTCCCTTTAAGATGTTCTCTACCATTTCTTTGGTCAGGAGCTTTTTCAGACTGGCATTTTCTTTTGTCGTTTTTTTCGTTTCCTTCATCTGGCTTTTGGCTTCCTTTAATTTGTCGGAGCCATTATTTAACTGGACTTCCGCCACACTGAGCTGGATGCCGGAAAGGATCTTTTGCTCATTCAGCTTTTCCAGCGCCTCGGTGGTCGATACCTTCCCGGATTTCAGTTTTTTCTTTGCTTCCTTCAGTTTTTTCAGTCCGGAGGTAATTTTCCCTTTTGCTGTATTTATCGTCTTCTTATTTTTTTTCAGATTGGTTTCCTGGGTATTTAACTGGGTAAGTCCCGATTGGGTGGAAGTAATTGCGGATTCTGCCTCCGCAAGTTTCGTCGCAAGAGTCGCCTCGGTCAACCCCTGCTCCTTTAATTTCCCGCGGAGCACCTGCAGCTGTGTCTGCACAGAGAGCAAGGTTGTCGTCATGGACGACGGCGCATTGCTTCCCAGCGCGGCAATCTGGTTTTTCAGGCTTGTTTCCTGTGCCGTCAGTTTATCCAAAGTATCTTTCAGGGCTGCCAGTTGATTCTTCGTCGTCTGCAGCGTTTTCAGCGTTGTATTCAGCTTGGTTTTATTTGCTGCCAGAGTTGCCGATGCCTCGTTTAACTTTTTCTCGGAATCCTCCAGCGTTTTTTGCTGTTCTTTTACCTTCGCGATCTGTTCCTCTATCTGAGCCAGACCATTCTTTATTTCTTCACTTGCCTTATTCAGCTTGGTTTCGCCCTGCGCCATTTTGCTGGCAGCGTTTTTTTCCTGTGAGGACAGGGTACTTTTCCCTTTATCTAATTTCTCTTTATTCTCCTCTATCTTATCTTCTGCCTCCGAGAGTTTGCCGTCAATGGCATCCTGTACCTTCTGATTCATTTTGTCGATTTTGTCCTGCTGAATAATAACATCAATTTTTTTCTCCACAGAACCGGATTCGTTTACCGATGCCACACCCTCTACGCTCTCAATCTCCGGAATAATATCCTGCTTTGCCTTATTCGTAACCTCGGTACTCTCCAGATTGTCATAATCCAGCGCCGCTACCATAACCGGCATCATGTCGGGATTTATCTTCATAATAGTGGGACTGCCGATGCCATCCTCCCACTGGGCTGTTACCATATCCAGGCTTTCCCGCATATCTACAGTTGTAGAACCCATGTCCGTCCCGTCATTGAATTCCATAATGACCATCGACATATTGTTTATGGACATGGATTGAATGGATTTTACATTATTAATGCTTGCCATCGCCTGCTCTACCGGGTCGGTAACCGCCCGCTCTACCTCCTCCGGACTGGCTCCGGCATAGGTGGTCATTACAATGGCATAGGGAAATTCCATGTTCGGCAAAAAATCCATACTCATATTTTGAAAAGACAGTACCCCCAGAACTAAGATAATGACGACTGCCACAAATACGGTATAAGGACGTCTTACGCTAAATTTCGATAACACGATATATCCTCCTTTTCCTTCTCTCTATTCTATATGTATTAAACTGTTTTCTTCCTAATTCTACAATGGAAAAAGGCAATGGGATAATAAAATTATCCCATTGCCTTTTATCTTAACACCGCCGGAATTCAGTGTCAACATCGCAGCTATGATATAATTGTGTTTTTTCTGTGACGGCGGGGGAGCAGATAATCCCGCTATGGATCGGATAAAAAATATCCGTCAATAACGTATGGATGTATTTCCGCCTCTTGCCGGATAATTTGACCGGCAGGCAGTCCAGTGGGAGGCTATCCTGATCCACATGCTGCTGCAATCATTGTCAAACCAGAAAATCACCTCGCCGCGCCGCTCATCTTTGCCGTCCTGTTTCCATATATAAAACAGTACGCCGTCACACAATACCTTTATGCTGATGTGATAAGGAAAATTCGTCAACAACGCCGTTATATCCTTTTGCAGCCCTCCGATATCCGCATTTTCAGGGGTAACGACTACCTTTGCTTCCTTATCTAAATCAAACGTAATCGTATTGCCCTTTTTTATTCTATGGATGGAATAATATTCTGCAATATTTTGCGCCTGCGCTTTATAGTCTGTCAGCAGCGCATAAATATCATCCTCCCGCATATAAGTACCGGCATAACTGCCTGTCCTCGCATAATTTTTTACGGTAACATCTAGTTTCGTTCTTGTACCATTATGAGATTTTGCATAGACGCTGCAGCTTCCTGCCTTTTTACCGGCGGTAATCACTCCTTTTTTATTCACCGTAGCAACTGAAGTATCGCTGCTATACCATCTTACAGTTGTAGAAAAAACCTTTTTCTTTTTATTCTTCCCGTATTTTGCCGCCGGTACATACGAGGTAATTTTTTCGGTGGAGCACAGTCCCAGCTTCACTTTCTTTTTGTTTAGCTTTGGCGCTCTGGCATTGATTTTCTTATCGTATCTCTGATAAGTTTTGGCGCTGACCCAGTCTGAGCGGGGGCTCACCTGCTTTTTCCCGTTTTTCTTCTGATAAGAAGCTATTTTATACTTATATATCTTCTTTTTCTTTAAATTTTTGTCAGTCCACTTTAGCCATACTGCAGACTTTGGACGGCTTACCGTATGTATCTTTACATATTTTTTAGAAGATTTTTTGTACCGATATATGATATACCCGTCTGCATTTTCCACCGGTTTCCAGTAAAGCCGGATTGACGTATCCGACTTTCGGATGGAGCGGATATTTTCCGGCGTTTTAACGGAAGCGGTATCCGCAGCCGCATCGACATCCTGATACGGCAATACCGTCATCGTCATTACTGTTGTAAGCGCAAGCGCCGCTATGATTCCTGATTTTTTCATGTTCCTTCCTCCACTCATAATTACCTGAATTTTTTTCTCTTTTGTAGTAATAAAAGCAAGGAAAGTCTGTAACACTTATTTCTGAAGTTTTTTCATCAAATTTTCCATATCAATAGGCTTTGCGATAAAATCGTCCATCCCGCTGTCCAACGCTTTCTGCTTATCCTCCTCGAAAGCATTCGCCGTACATGCGATAATCTTTACCGTGGCGGCATCTGCCCGCGGCAGCCTGCGGATTTCTCTTGTCGCTTCCAATCCGTTTTTGACCGGCATCAGAATATCCATCAGAATATAATCGTAGGTTCCCTCTTTTGAGGCGGCGAACTTGTCCACTGCCTCTTTGCCATTGACGGCAAGGGTAACGGCAAAACCGCCCTCTTTTAACAGATCCAACAGAATCTCTGCATTCAGATTATTGTCCTCGGCTACCAGTATATGGCGTTCCCGGTTTGCATCCTCATCCGCCTGCTGCGCGAAAACCGCTTCTGTTTTCTCCTGTTTTTTTGCATGCTCTGTCACAAAGGTAAAGGTAAAGCTGCTGCCTTTTCCCACTTTGCTTTTTACTGTTAAATTGCCGCCCATCATCCGCGCCAGCTCATGGCTTATTGCCATGCCAAGCCCGGTTCCCTGATTTCCCTTGGATACCGTATCGCTTTCCCGGGTAAAGGAATCAAAGATTTTTTTCTGGAATTCCTCGCTCATTCCCTGTCCGGTATCCGTAACCGTTATGTGCGTGCAGATTTTTCCGTCAATATGCTTTCTTTGGAAAACCTCCACCGACACGCGTCCGCCCTTCGGCGTAAACTTATAGGCGTTATCCAGAATACTTAACAAAACCTGTTCAATACGGACTTCATCGCCGATCAGCCCGGAATATTGAATATCCTTTTGCACAGAATAGGTAATCTTCTTTTCCTTCATCCGGCTTTCCGTCACGGAATTTACCATTGCCAGCATATCCTCTATGGAAAATTCCCGGTTTTCCAATGTTATCTGCTTTTTCTGAAGTTTGGATGTATTTAAGATATCGTTTACTAAAGTGAGCAGGTATTTTGTCACTTCTGAAGATTGTTGCAAATAATCTCTTACCTTTTCCTTATTTTCAATATGGTAGGCAATCAGATGATTCAATCCCAGCAGACCGTTGAGGGGCGTGCGGATCTCATGGCTCATCATGGACAAAAACTGCGCCTTCGTTTCTGCGTCTGCCCGCGCCTTCAATGTGCGGATACGCAGGCGGATTAAAATAAAAATCAAAACGCACACAATGACCAGTACCGAAAACAGGAATATAACCGTATAACGGTAACGATAAAGAAAATCCGGTATACTGTCATGGTACTGGTTTTCCATATCCGCCCTGACAATATAATTCGCTATATCATCTTCCGATATTTGGGCGATCGACTTGTTCAAAATGCGAATCAGTTCCTGTCTTTCCTGCAGAAAGGATTTCTCCGCATTTTTTACCGGGATGACAGCCGAAAAACACAGCCGGTCATCCAGACCGACAGCGGGCAGCACTTTTAGATTCTCGTATTGGGGCCTATACATCCGATATTCGGCAACATATTGATTCTGAATAAGAAAATCCGCATTTCCTTCATTATTAACTGCCTCAAAACAATCTTCAATCGTATCATAGTCAATAATTTCAAAATTCGGGTATTGCTCGTGTAATACTTTTTTCAGCGTCTGGGAACCGGTAGCCACCGCAATCTTTAATTTCTGGTTACTTTCCAGCGTAACTCCCTCATGTCCGATGATAACCTTCTTACTGGACAGATAGGGCTGGCTGACCAGAATACCGTTCGCTTTCAGATTCTGTTCATTGTATTCTACACTTGTAACAAGATCATATGCCTCTTTCGATAAATAATCGTAGGTAACAGAACCCTGCGGCAGCGCCTGATACTGAAATTTAAGGCCGCTGATTTCCTGAATCCGGTCAAAAATCATCCGGGATACCCCGCCCAGTTCTCCGGTTTTTTCATCCGTAAAAGAAATCGGTATGCGATCCTGAACATATCCTACCTTCAATACTCCCAGAGAATTAATGCATTCTTTCTCCTCTTTCGTAAATATCTCTTCTCCGGCATATATTGGCTGCGCTGCGTACCCCACGGACAAGACAGCTATAACAAACAAAAATAGTATTTTTTTCATTATGTTTTTCACCGCCAATACAACCAACACCTTTCCTTCCTGATTTCTAACCGGTTATTTCCTAACTATGCTATATGTCTGCTCTCTTTCCATTTTGCATATCCCATCGCTATCGCAATGATCAACAAATAAGCCGGCAGGATAAATTTTATCATAAGAAAGTCCAGCTCGATTAAGGCATCCACGCCTCTCATTCCCTGCCGGTTCCATACGAGAGTATAATAATAGGGAAGCGCAAACAGCATAACTGCCAGAAATAAAAGCATCAAAGCCTCCCATCCTGCAATGATAAGAATATATTTCGCATACCCGAGATTTCTGATATAATGTCTTGTCCCTGCTACCAGAACGACAGGCACAATGCATCCAAGCATAATGACTCCGTAGATTACCGCTGTAGCGGCCGTGGCAAATACAGTAGACATAATCTCCCTCCTTTGAATATCGGAACGTATTTTTACAACTGATTCTTTTGTAGAAACTTCATCTTCCTTATATTATATCAGTTGTTCCTTTATAGTGTCAATAAATTCTGAGAGATTAATTCCTGCAGGGTTTACCCATACTACTTGCACAACCTCACAAACTTTTTCCACATCTTTCGTTCCCCCTCAAACTGTTCCATCATCTGTTCCCCCAGAGTCATCATCTCTTCTACACTGTTTTCCACAAAGTAAGCCTTAGAAACTTTATTTTTAATTGTAACCCAATTCATTTCCAGTCGATAGCAATCCTCCTGCAACGTCATTAAATCTGTTATCATCTCCTTTTCAATCAAATATTCTAATAATAGCCGATTTGCTTTCATTCTACAGTTTATCTGTACTATGTACATTACGCATATATCTCTATAAAATCCCTCTTTATAATCTTTTTCCTCCATTAACCAAAAATATTTCCTGCATAATGGCCGAAGGCTTTTATATATCCTCTTTGCCCGCCAAATTAATTCCTTCATATCAAACATATAAGGTTCTATTTCTTTTTTTTCGCATAAATCGTAAATTAATGCATCATACACTAAATCACAGTGTGCAATCGCCTCTATCACATCCTCTACTGGTAATTTAAACTCCCGGTATTTCACATTGTCAGTATCCATAACAAAGAAAATATTATTATTTTCATCAAAACCATTAATGATAGCATAATGGTCTACATGATGCTTATGATAGCACATATTCAATGGTATCCAGTAAAACAAATCCACACCAACCATAACAATTTTCTCCTGCCTAAGAAAATTTTTAATGTCCTCTACCGCCTTATCATAATTTTTCCAACGTACCTCTCTTTTATTTTTTAAAACTACTTGAAACATATCCATAATTTCTGGTTTTACTCTTACCTCATTTACCCACTTTTTGCTTGGGGCAGGAAAATGAAGCACCTCATATGTATAATTATTTACATAAGCCATAGCACGATACTTCTCATCCAAAGTAATGAGGAGAGAATGAAGCATTGTGGACTCACAATTTATCCAAAACTCGTTAAATGGTTTAATTTCTCTTCTAACAACTTCACTCATTTTATTCTCCTTATAAGGCATACTCTACAATAAAAGCCGGCACTAATTCTAAATATATTATATATCGCCATCTGCCATTAAATTTTATTGAATACTTCTATTAAACATAACACAGAGTTCGGTAACAACAATAAAATAAGTAAAAAATACTTATTTAGTAATTTAGTATCTTATCTCATACAATTTAATCTGCCGTAACATGGTACTTTTTAATTGCCTCCTCAGTTATTTCATCTTTCCACTGAGTTTGTTTTTCCGCATATTGAGGTGAATCCATACTTATTTTTTCTTTTTGGCATCTCTTACCATACATTAATTGCAAGTATTTGTTTGCCATAATATTAGATTTATACTGTGGACGTAAACTATCCCAGTATTCATTTTCTGTCATACCCATACCTGCAATTCTTGCCTTTAACTCTTTCTGCCCATCTTCATCACCATCAAATGTAGCTCTGATTTTATTAATTTCCTCTGTCAGTTCCGCTTCATCCACTGTTATGCCTGCATCTTCAGCAGCTAAATATAATGCTTTTTTAGCAATTGAATTTTTCGTTATAATCTTTTTTGCCTCTTCCACGCTAATACTATATTCTTCTGCTATATTTTCTGCTTTTTCTTCAATCTGTTCTTTATCAATATCCTTGGGATTATATTGTCCCATTTTATTTAATCGAGTTTTTTCCTTTTTAGATACCTGATAAATAACCTTTTCTTTTTGAGATGAATTAAAACCAGTATAATAATTTTTGGCAATTCCAACGATTCCAGTACCTAATATACAAATCCCTAAAACCGAAATACTAAATATTATTATTCTTTTTTTCGTAATTATTTTCATTGATTCCCTCCTTTACTTTGATGAATAATACAGACTGATATTTCCGGTTTTAACCTGCATAGGTATCCATGAATTTTGTGCATAAATCCCAACAACCCATTGAGCAGTGTTTTTATTTGAGCGACTATATTCTACATCTGTGCTATTACACTTTGAATAAATTAAACTGCAGTCTGCCGGAAAAATTGCAGGCTCATTTTTCCATGAAAATTGTTTAATTATATTACCGGAACTATTTTTATGAACAATAGGAGTAACACCACATTCATAATTTGTTAAAGAAGTAACTTCTTTAAAATAAGCATATACCGATCGATCCGTATATTTAATTTTCTTACCGGATGTCAGTGTAAATGTTTCATGTCCAGTGGAATAAACATTTACAATTGTATATAGCTGTGCTCCAAAATCTGCTACTTCTAAAAAGCGCATTGTGGTTTCAATCTTTTTGTTCTTTATACCAGCCTTAACATCACATACATTATAAAAACATAATGCTAATGCCACAAATAATATTATTGGCTTCTTTATCCAACTACGCATATCGTCCTCCTTTCATAATAATTATCTGTTAGCATTATCTTTTGTTAAAAAGATACTAAACTCATCGAACTCTGTGTTATATCTAATTGACAATTCAAAACAAAAATTCACATTAATCCTGGTTATTCATTTGTTAAATTTTATGCATTAACATCTATTTCGTTAATAAACCACCGTAGTTTTCCACTCCTTTCCTCTGGAAGTAATTGGGAATACAACTGAATTTGAAACTTTGCATCCGACAATGATTCCTGCCACAAATTATCCATAAAACAGTTACATATTTCATTTGAATTGCACCCTTGATCCAAAACTAAATTAATGGTAAAATCATCAATATCATGTTGGATTACCTGAAATTGAAGTATGGCATGCTCTTCCAGTTTATTTACATTTTCCACACAACGTGCAAAAATATAAGCATTTAAAAGATTTCCATTTCTATCCACTACCCAGTCATTATTTCGTCCGGTTGTCAGTTCCAGTATCTTACCTCTATCCCCACAACTACATATTTTTTTCAGAAAACGTCCCCTATCACCAAGCTGATATCGAATAAGAGGCATAGCATAATTTGTGAGTGTAGTAACGTAAATTTCTCCCTCCTGTCCGTCCGGCACAGACTGCCCTGATTCATCCAAAATCTCAATTAGTGCATTTTCTTCCATGCAGTGCAGATGTCCTTCGGGACATTCAAAAGCAAGTGAATTTAATTCATTACATCCATATTGATCCGCAATAACTACCTGCATCGTTTTTTCAATGTATTTGCGCATATATGGAAATAGTAGCTCTCCTGTTGTTTCCATATATCGCAATGTCGGTATTTTATCAAGTTGATACTTTTCAATAGCTTTGCTCAAGAGCATTGCCATACTTGGTTGAAGATTCATCCATATTGGACCGAAATCCCTTATCTTTTCCCATATTTGAATTAATTTCTCATCATCAAGATTACTTTTGCAAAAACCAAAGGCAAACCCTCGATTTTCTACTTCAATATCAAATTCCCCCACATTTCTCCCGGTAAAAAAATAACAGTATCTATCATGAGGATGAATATTATAATATCGCTTCCGTTTCAGCCAAAGTGGTAATAAAGAACGCTTACAATCTGCCAAATCCCAGAAAATATTGGCACATTTCCCTGTTGAACCAGAAGTATGGGTATATATCAATTTGCCCTGTAAATATTTCGCTATATGCCTTGCTGAAATAAAAGAATCATTTTGCAAAACTAAGTCTTCCTTACAAATTATTGGAATATCCTCCCAATTTTTAAATGTTTCGCAGTCTAGACTTCTTTTTCTGCATAAATCCATATAAAATGGTACTGTCTGATAAGCATGCTGTATCATCTTTGTTTGTTTCTCAGTAAACATTATTTTTACCTCTGTAATCAATTTTCCCCGAACTTTTTCTCGGTATTGTTTCCATACTTCGAATTTCAAATACATCAACACTGAATGGCAGATAATTTCGTATTTTCCCAAGTTCATTGTCCGTTACATCTGTATTAGTATATAAGTAAATCTTTTTATCGTCGGACAATGCTGTAACCTCCCCATCAAAGCATTCCTTAGCAAGCTGTTCTAAGGCATTTAAGTCAATCCGTTTCCCAAATATTTTGGCAAACCTGTTTTTTCTACCAGTAATATAGAGATACCCCTCCTCATCCAAATATCCTAAATCTCCAGTAAGAAGAATTCCTTTGTTTTGGTCTGCCAGCGCTAAATCCTCTTGACTTTCTGCGTATCCTAAGCTGACCTGCTCTCCCATACAGACAATTTCTCCCTCCTTTTTCGGCAAATGAATCTTTTGATGGTTCTCATCCTCTATCCAAATGCTACTGCCCGGAACGGGAATCCCTACACTTCCGATTTTCCTAAGACAATTCTCTGATGGCAGATAACTAATTCGCGCCGTCGCCTCTGTCTGTCCGTACATAATATAAAACTCCTTGCCTGCTTCTTTGGCATATCTTCCCCAAAATTGTTGCTGTTCTTCCGAAAGCCTGCCTCCTGCCTGAGTCAATATGTGTAAGTCCTTTAGCTCCAAACGGTCCGCCTGTATCTTTTTCATACATTCAAACGTATAGGGTACTCCTGCCAAAAACGTAACATGGCATTTTTTTACCAGTTTCCAAAAACGCCTTTGTATTATCTTTGCTTTTGTCAGGACAATACTTCCTCCTACAAATAAGTGCGTATTTATAACAGAAAGCCCATAAGTATAACTCATCGGCAGAAACATAATCGCCCTGTCCTTCTCTGTCAGGCTCAAATACTTACAGATAGATTTTGTATTAGCAACTATATTTGTGACACTTATCCGTACCAGTTTGGGATTTCCAGTAGAACCTGATGTCGGTAGCAACAACGCTAACTTTGAATAGAGAATAGTTTCTTTTCTTTCCCTTTTTTGCAACAGAATGTAACCCAGAAAAGAAAATCGATTTTCAAAGCCTATATCCATTTGTTGCTTCATTTTACTATACCGACTTTCCGAAAGCCATAAATAGTCTGGTTCATAGTGACGCATTATACAAATAAAATTGGCATTCTCTTTTTCTGGCGGAAGCAAAATCGGCACGCTATCATGTGTGATGCAGGTCAGATACCCAATCAGACCTCCCAAATCATTATCCGCTGAAATTAGTACAAGTGCATGTGGACGAATTTGCCGGGAAAGTTCTTGCTTCAGTAAGTTAATTTCCTTATAACAGTACTCTTTTCCGTCCTCTGTCAAAACTGCGGGTAGGTCTGCGTATTTTTCAAAATCCCATAAGTCCATCCTATTCTCCTCTAAAAATATAAACGTCTTTCAGGTATTGTCATTTTAAGCTTTGATACATGATACTACCATGCGCTTCTTGATTACAATTGTGTGAGTTTCCAAAAGAATCTATGTGAAACTGTTTCGATTTGAAAATTCTCCAACTCATAGTATCCAAATTATCTGTGTATCCATTATTCCTAATTGTCATTCTCTTTCTCATATTTAATTTCTCCTATACCTTTTTCTAATCTGCCTTATAATGAATCCATTCAAAATCAGAACATTCTGCGTTCTTCCACGTCATAAGATAAAACTCCCTGTCTGCTCCGGCCGCCTTTACCATATTGGCGATTCCTAATACCGGAGTAGGAAAATCCTTACAAAATTGTAACTGCGCCGCCGGAATCACTTCCTCCCATTTTTCATCATCTATTTTCCCACCATATATTCCTTTTCCCGTTAATATATATCCAAAATCATCCTGGATAATTAAAAGACTATTCTGGCATTCTTCCGTTATCGCATCACACTTTATAACCTTTTCCGGAATCTTGCGATACGGCGATTTTTTTATGACCAATTTTTGCCCCGAAGAAACACAGTAATAGTTTCCCTTCTCATCAAAACTAGCTGAAATATCATCTACATAACCGCCTTTTTCTAAGAATTCTTCTCTTGTGGTATCATATTCTATTGTATTTCCCTGCATGTCTGTTTCGTCCTGCGAAAAGAAGAAAATCAGCCGATTCTCATTGATTAGACAAAAGGACAACAGCTTCTTTTCCTTCTGTCTGCTATAAATAGCATCTATATTTAGTTTCTGCGGTTTCTTTCCCTTCCTGATCCGATATAAACAATACTTTGTTTTTTGCTTATTACTGCACAGCAGGTAAAAAGTTTCTCTGGAATCAGAAACAATCAAACTGTTATCATTCTTGTGGCGTTTTACAATGTAGTCACTCCATTCTGCCTTTTCTGTACTCCATTTGTTTTCAGAATCCAGTTTGCAGGTAATATACTGCTCCGTACCCGATACATTCATTCTGAAAATAAAATATGGCGACTCCTTCCCACGGACAATAAACATTTGCTTCATATTTGGGGATAACGCATACTCCGGCTTTTCGATCGTTTCGCAGCTTTGAACCTGTGCCTTGTCAAAGTCAGGATTCTTTCCTGTCGGATTTCCGGCAGCTTCTTCCCCACATGAAACCAGAAGCATGCAACTAAGGCATAGCGCAACCCACTTAAGATATTTCATCGAACCCCTCCACATACTCTATTATTTTGTTCAAACTGTCTACCATATCCAGCAATTTTTCACCCTCTTCAAAAGAAGTATGAAACCTTTCCTCAATCTCAGTCAAGACTCCAACAAGTTGAAGGGAGTCAAACTCCAAGTCGTCAATCAGACTAATATCGCCATCCGCTATAATTTCTTTACCAGCATAACTTGCTACGATATCCACAATCTGTTTGCGTATAGTTTGCATTACATCTTCTCCTTTTATCTTCATTTCCCACTTCCGTTTTGTTTCCATTTACAGGTACTTTTCTACCGTATCTACCAGTTTCTGAATTGTACAAAGATTATCAACCAACAAATCTTCCTCTGAAAATTCAATTTCAAATTCCATTTCCAGTGCAACTACCAATTCAATCGCATTTAACGAATCCATTCCACGTTCTTTTAAATCTTCCTTCGTAGATAACTTCTCTGGATTCTCAATCTGCATAATCTCTCTTAGTTTCTCTCGTATTATCTCTTCCAAAACCATATCTGTTTTCCTCCAGTAATAACTCCAAAGCCGTACGAAGTCCCCATAACCGTTCTTTTTTAGCAGCAACAAATACGACAAACAGTCTTCCTATTTTTCCCACAGTCTTCTGATCAATACACGCATGATTATAGCAAAAAATCCCTTCTCCTTTCCTCCTATCAAAAGCTAGCCCCGCACTCTTAAGTGCCTTTGTTAGCTCTATATAATTCCAGCAATTTGACAAAGAAATTCGATAATACATAGAACAAAAGTATCTTTCCCCAAATCGCATAGGCAACATAGATAGATACGTCGACAGGGTAAAGCGTACATTTATCTCAATTACCGGAAAAATCTCTTTTTCCAACATAATAGAGTCAATCCCAACAATCCCCCTTACCCCATCCTGATATAATTTATTTCCAACATCTCGCAGAGAATTTAAATACTCATTCTCTCTGTCCATTGGCAATACTGCAGGGAAAACAGACCCTCGGTAGACGGTATTCTCAAGTATCTGTTCCTTTACCGCAAGTATCTCAATGCTCCCATCGTCGCATATGTATAATTGGGTGTTTAAATCCTTTTTGTCCTCATACCAGCCTTCCACAATCCATTTTCTATTTTCTTTTCCTGACCGTTTTAGGACATGCAGCACTCTCTGTAATTGAGAAAAATTCTCGACCAAATACAATCCCTGACCGGATGCCCCATATGGTCTTTTAATAACAACACGACGGAATCTCTTACTTAGACGCTCCCATTCCTCCTGTACTTCATCAAAATCCCCACACACTTTTCCCTCCGGTGAAGGCAACTGAATTTTTTGTAACAGTTCTTTTGCATATAATTTACTGTTTGTCAAATGAGTCACTACGGAAGTAGATCCAATTATTTTCATGTTACAAATATCTGCCAATGTTTCCTCTTTATCTGTGACACCATAAGGAATCAAACATATATTCTTCTCATGCGTCATTCTCCTCAACTTTGTCAATACCCTTTTATCTTCAAGAACTAACTCTGTTATTGTTTTTGTTTTATCCTCTCTATCAGGGCAAAGAATTTCCGGTGTTTCAAATCCAAGTTTTTCCATTTCACTAAGAAACTTGGCGTCCGGTCTTCTTCTCAAAAGAAGGACATCCTGTTTTCTCGTTAATAACAGAAGAATTTCCTCTATATGCTGTACGACTCTATCCTCTTCCGGGTTTTTTATCTGAAATCGGTCAACATACCATTCTTTCTCAATACCAATATTGAACAGCCAGCAAAATATTTGTGTACTCTTCCTATTCTGCATTTCTTTTATAAATGAGAGCATTCAATCCTCCCCGTTTTCTTTTTGTATATTCATTTCACGACATAAACATAACTCCGGCTACCTGAGAATCTCAAATCCTTCTTCTCCCCGATAGCCAATTTCCATTGGTAGTGAATGGCTCAAAAAACCATATGGACTATATGTCAGACCGTACGCTCCGGATTTTTCGATTACAATGATATCTCCTTCTTTTGTATTTTTCGGGAGTCTGACTTTTTGGCCTATTAAATCAGTCGGAGTACAGGATGGTCCTGTCACATAAAATTCCTGCTCCTCACCGCTCTTTCCAAGAACGTACATAGGAAAATTACCTCTTACAAAGCGCCCCAAAAATGCAGATGCCGCATGAAAATTTGCCCCTCCGTCACATACAAGATAACAATTCCCTTTTGACTTCTTACGGTACAACACACGAATGAGAAATACTCCACATTCTGCCAGCAAATATCTTCCGCTTTCAAAGTATACCCTTGTTCCGGTTAATTGGCTCTTATATGTATTGCCTAGCTGTTTCATGCCGCTGTCAAGTTCTTTCATATCCAGTTCCCGCTCTTTTGGAAAATAGGGGATACCAAAACCGCCGCCGGCATTCAAATAGGTAAGTTCAAAAGAATATGTATTTGCCAGCCGCAATCCAAGCTGTATTACATACTCTGTATTTTCACATATCTCCTCTGCCTTTAGAATGGAAGTACCCATATATACATGAATCCCGCATAAGCTAATATTAGGCATGGATAATATTTCTTCAAACAAAGGTTCCGTTAAATCCTCCTCTTCAATTCCAAACTGTGAAGCGATGCCACTCATCTGAACCTTTCCAGACCCTTTCCGTTCATGTGGATTTATCCGCAGAGCAATCGGCACTACTCTCTCCTTTTTCCTTGCGATTTTCTGGATCTTACGAATCTCCTGAATTGACTCTGCATTTACGATAAAAATTCCAGCTTCTATTGCCTGTTCTAATTCTCTCTCTGTCTTTCCGGGTCCGGTAAAAATAATATCTTCCGGCTTTACTCCTGCGGAAAGAGATAAACTTAATTCACCAGCAGAGGCAATTTCTACACCGCATCTTCCCCGATAAGCTATATCGCAAAACTTAGGTAATGGATTTGCTTTCATTGAAAAAAACAAGCCACTTTGCGGAAATAAATGTTTTCTAAGTTTATTTATTTTTAATCTGAATTGTTCTAAATCATATAAATACAAGGGGGTACCATATTGCCAAACAGCCCTCTTTTGAATATCACTTGTCATGTCCTGCTCCCTATCAATATCTCTCTAGAATACGATGCTCCTGTTGAATTAGCTCCTGCATTCTGTTTTTTACAATAGAAAAATTTTCTACCGTTGCAGACAAACCGCTTTTTAACAGCAACATGCACCATCTTGACCATCTGTCAATGAGCTCCTTGTATTCCTCTGCCATCCTAATTTTTTTTTGTTCCCGAAGTTTTTCTAATAAAAATTTTTTTGCTCCCATATATCCGTCTACTCGAAGACGAAAATTGGCATCCATTGTTATTTCCCTAAAGTCCTTTTTACACAAATATTTCTCTATTACCTGAATCATACAAATAATTGCTTCCTCGCCCGTTGAGCAGCCACGAAAGAAATGATTTTTACCTTTTAAATATTGCGTAATTGATTGCTTTACTTGATTATTCGCATCTTCTCGAACTTTTTGACAGAATCTTTTCGATTCTATAATATTTCCGGACAATGTTAAGGTTAAAATCTCACCCCGTTTCGCCGCCCATCCATTCATCACATCACTTTCATTCAGCCAGCCAGCATAAACTCCTGTTTGTGCAGATGGAACATCACCGTCTACGATATAAAATTCCTTCTTATTATCATTATAATCCAAAATATTTATAAAATGTGATGCTCCACTTGTCTGTGAAAACACTGGATCATAGGTCAAAAAATCAGAAGCTGTCCGTATTGTTATAGCATCTGAACTTTCAAGCAATGAAAGAAGTAATTCCTTTTCTGGCGGTACTCTTCCAAATTTGTACTCCACACCATACTGATTCATAAAACGAAAGTTTGCTTCATATCCCTCAGATGAAATACGAGTCACTTTCCCTTTTTGATAGCTAATAGGATACCCTCTACCAGAAAAGAAAATATCACTGCCGCTTATTTTTGCGCCAAAACGATTAATATGATTCAAAATACAGGCATTCATACATTCGTAACTTTTAAAAATTTTCATTTCCCTTAATTCACTTCCCATTACATTAGAAATGGCAAATCTTTAATTTCGCAAAATTTTATAAAACAGAAAAATTATTCTATCATATCGACCTCTATCGACTGGCGAAACTGTTTATATTACCAATTTCCCCTTTATAACAAAAACCCTTAATCAAACTTATTGCTCCCATTATTCCACAAAAGTCAATAAGATTCAATTAAAGGTCAATTTTTTGCTCTTTTAGTAGTTTTTTTTGTATTTAAGATTCTCTATTCTTGCACTGGTAAAATAACCGTCGTTACATAAACCCCCTTTTCATACTCCTGCTGCATATATCCGCTGTATTTCTCCACAATTCTTTTTACATTTTGCAATCCAATTCCATGCCATTCTGAATTTTCTTTTGTAGTAAGTAATTTAGCCCCTTCGTGTCTTAACTCCCCTACATAATTGTTCTCAATCCGACATATGGCAAGCCTACCTCCATTTTCCCTATATAAAGCAACTGAAACCAAGCCTTTCTCACACTTTTTCGACGCTTCTATTGCATTGTCAAGCAGATTTCCTAAAACAGAGGTAATGTCCATTTCTCTCATAAATTCAATATTAAACCCTGCTTCTACAAAAATGTCTGCCTGAACATGATTTTTCTTTGCTGCCTCTCTGTAATCAAGCAAAAGTGCATTTAAAAAGTGGTTACTGCAGACTATATCTTCTTCTTCCTTATAAATCCCCATCTGCAGCTCAGACAAAACATCTGCAATCTTAGTATATTGTTTCTCCTCTAAATAAATACAAATCTGCTTCAAATAATATTTAATATTATGAATACGCTCCTTATATTGCTCATCTAATATTTCTGCCTTATTATAACTCTGTTTTCGTTCCTTATATCGTACATAGCTTAATTGTTGTAGCATTTGTTCTTCTAGCATATGACTATATTTTGTAAATACATAAAACAGACAGATATTTCCCAATAACAACAATAAGTAAAGCAAAAGCAAGATAATGTCCCATTTTGAAATCATTGGCTTCACTTCTCTAATGTAGGGAATCAGAAACATAATACCAAACGTCGCTATTGGTATCAGAATAAATGAGGCAAACACTTTAGCTGATACTTTTTTTACACTTATCTTCGACACCTGTTTAATAATCGTAAGCAATATAAATTGTAATAATTTCATACCCAGTATACTGCTGATCATAATAAATTCATTATGAAAACTCATATTTGTTGCATCTTTTCCCGATATCTGCAATAAAAGCGAAAAAATCAACTCAGTACTCATGGTAACTACAACCAACAGTAGCCAATGAAAAATCCGAAACCAGATGTTTCCTTCCACTAAAATTATACAAATTAAAAAATACAAGCTAGTTGTTCCTAAAAAATTGTACAAACTACTATTCTGTAGATTAATAAAAACATTTATTAAAACAATTAGTGTCCCAAGTAAAATTTGCCTAGATGTTTCCTTAAAAATAGTTCTCGTAGGATGGAAAGCTTTATAAAAATCAAAAGCAAGATAGATTTCCACAATCGTAGAGGCAACTATGCACAAATTATATACTATTCCGTAAACCATTTAACTTCTCCTTATACTTCTTTCTCGTATACCTTGCTAAATCATTCAAAAAAGCTTCCTTTTTCCCGCGTGACATAGGAAGGCTCTTCCCATCAGCCACAAAAAATTCTGTTTTTGGTTCAAAATCAGAAACATATCGCAAATTTACCATGTAGCTATTATGAGGGATTGAAAAGTCTGCTGTTTTCAACAATTCAGACAAATGTCCAAAATCATAGGGGACAATAATTTTCCCATCTTGATACTTCTTTGCCTTTTCTCTTTGAAGATGTAAAACACTTCCTTTCGGATGATGAGTAATATAGACAATATCAGCTATCCGAAAATACCTTTTTTCCCTCAGATAGGAACCCTGAATTTCATAACAAAGCTTACTTTTTGCCATTTGTGTTATAATTTCTGTCACTTCCAATACTGTCTTTTCCCTTTCATCTTGCTTTAGTAAATAGCGATATGGCGAAATTTTTATAGTTTCCGGTGTCGGCATGAAAATACCAGAACATTGTACCAACACACCCTGATAACCTTTTTTATTTAACTGGACAGCCGTTTCATTTCCATTCATCCCTTTCATCTGAATATCTAGAAAAATCAAATCCATATCATCAATTTTACTTTGTAACAACTTTTCTCCGGAATCAAATTCATAGAACTCAATTTCAAACTGTTTATCATTACATTCTAATATGATTTCTTCTAATTCTTTTATATAGACGTTGTCATCATCACAAAGTGCAATTTTAAACATGTCATACCCCTCCACTTATCATTCGAGTACTTCCGTAGTTGTTTCTAATAACTTATCCGTGTAGAACAAACAGGAAGTAGCTCTAAGTCACTACCTGTTATTTTAACATAACTATATATTGTTTCTCAAGGTAAACAAAAACCCGCTGCAGCAAGCAACCAAAGACAGGTTATCTGCAATACAGCGGGTTACATTCACTTATGGCAAATATGATGTATGTTACGCCAAACGGTTTTATTCAACCCGTTCATTATTTTGCGTAATCAACAACTCTGGATTCCCGGATCACATTTACCTTGATCTGACCCGGATATTGTAATTCTGCCTCAATTTGTTTCGACAAATCACGGGCAAGCAGTACCATTTCATCATCATTAATCTGATCCGGCACTACCATCACTCGAACCTCTCTACCTGCCTGAATAGCAAAAGACTTATCAACTCCCTTAAAGCTGTTGGAGATATCCTCCAGTTGTTTCAATCTGTTCGTGTAGGTTTCCAGTGTTTCCCTGCGGGCGCCCGGACGTGCTGCGGATATCGCATCAGCCGCCTGTACCAGACAGGCAATCAAACTTTCCGGCTCTACATCGCCATGATGCGCCTCTACTGCATTGATAACCAGAGCGGATTCCTTAAATTTCCGACACAAATCCGCTCCCAGTTGAATATGGGAACCTTCCATATCATGGTCGACGGATTTACCTATATCGTGCAAAAGCCCGGCGCGTTTCGCCATACGGACATCCACACCCACCTCGCCGGCCAGAAGACCGGATAAATGGGCTACCTCTATGGAATGTTTTAACGCATTCTGACCATAACTGGTTCGGAATCTCATTTTACCCAAAAGACGAATCAGTTCCGGATGGATTCCGTGCACGCCTACTTCCAGCGCCGCCGCTTCGCCTTCTTCACGAATCATTGTTTCCACTTCTTTTTTTGCTTTTTCAACCATTTCTTCGATTCTGGCGGGATGAATCCTGCCGTCCACAATCAGTTTTTCCAAAGCAATACGGGCAACTTCCCTGCGAATTGGGTCAAATCCGGATAAAATAACGGCTTCCGGCGTATCATCAATAATCAGATCAATCCCGGTAAGATTCTCAAGAGTACGGATATTGCGCCCCTCTCGTCCGATAATTCTTCCCTTCATCTCGTCATTAGGCAATGGCACAACAGAAATCGTCGTTTCCGACACATGGTCTGCCGCACATTTCTGGATTGCAGTTACAACAAAATCTTTTGCCTTTTTATCTGCATCATCCTTCGCCTGACGTTCCAATTCCTTTACTAAAACTGCCGTTTCATGTTTTACATCTTCTTCTACCGTCTTTAATAAGTACTCTTTTGCTTGTTCAGTGGTAAGACCGGAAATCTTCTCAAGTTCACGGAGATGGCTTTGACGGATTTCTTCTACTCTCTCTTTTTCCTTTTCAAAACTAACTTCTCTTGCGTTCAGCTTAGATTCCCGTTTTTCGAGTGCGTCCAGTTTTTTGTCCAAAGTTTCTTCTTTGCCCAGCACGCGTTTTTCATAGCGCTGGACTTCCGCTCTACGCTCTTTGACTTCTTTGTCGAGGTCATTCTTTGCTTTCAGATTTTCCTCTTTCGCCTCAAGCAGAGCTTCACGTTTTTTCGTTTCAGCTGTTTTTAATGCATCGTCAATAATTTCTCTCGCTTTTTCCTCTGCGCTTCCCACTTTTGCCTCTCCGACT
The DNA here is from genome assembly GCA_947628225.1 of uncultured Lachnospiraceae bacterium. Taxonomy (GTDB): domain Bacteria; phylum Bacillota; class Clostridia; order Lachnospirales; family Lachnospiraceae; genus Eubacterium_F. The sequence continues at coordinate 49,373 of CANQYY010000008.1, read as the reverse complement.
TTGATATGATAGGAAATGGCACTTTTCCAGGAAACGAGAGCAGTAATCGCCAATAAAACAATTACGACTATAACAGCCACGATTGTAAACATCAACCCTGGCAACAGGAGCACCTCCTTTATTCTTTTCGTTGCACATATGTACAACATATAGTATTTTACACTTTTTTGACACAAATGTCAAGAAGTTCTCCCCCTAATCCCTGCCACGCCTCCGTCTGCTCAGATGCTGTCTGCCAGCTCCCCGGTACGGTATCCCTCCCCAAATAAAATTTCTTCTGCCAGACATTGCATATTCTCCTCTGAATGCTCTAACTCCCTGGCATAAATCCCTGCTGTCTTTATCCGGTCTTCCTTTGAATAGGCTCCGTCATTTTGTACAAAAAGCGCAGCGTCCATATCCCTTACCATGAGGAAACTAACCGCAGCCAGTTTTGCTTTTCCCAGAAAATCATAATCATCCACACACCGGGCTGCGCAGAGAAACGTATAATACACTAACAGATGCTCATACTCATATTCCCGGTTATTTTCGGAAAGATAAGACTGAAGGCGGGCAATGGCATTTTCATACCGGGCAGCGCCGTCCTCCGGCGAAACAAACTGCCTCTCCAGCCGTTCCAGTATTTCCTGCCATTCCCTGCTGATGCTCTCGAGGGAAGTAAAGAAACGCATCCGCCTTAAAAACATCAGATAGCGTCGTTTAGGATCCCGGCGCCGCCCCGCCTTTTTTCCCTCTGCCGAAATAAAGTCTTCCGGACAGATGGTTTCTATCTGTTCCGGCAGATTTTGATTCAGACAATGCTGCGCCTGTTCGGAGTATCGTAAAAAAGCAGTAAGCCTTTCATATACGCAAACCCGGCGATCCTGTAAAATCCGGATTCCCCCGTTTCTTGCTTTTTGAATCAGCCGGGCAAATGCGACTTCCTCTTCGCTCTCCTCCCAATCTATTTTCCCTTCAATCTCCTTTTCTACAAAAGTAGTACTGTTGGGATCCTCATAAATAAGACGGGCAGCTTCCGGACAGCTGGCGCTGATGGCGAGCTCTCTCTCCCCTCCGTATTCCAAAATATTTCTTGGCGTATTCGCGCAGACCTCACAAAGAGCCTTCTCTCCCAGCTCCCTATAAATATCACACAAATTTTCGTCATTCAAAAACGGGCAGCGTTTGTCTTTTTTCAACAGGAAACCATGGCTCTCATATCCGTCTTCCTCCGGCGCATATTGCTTCATGTTATCTCTCAGCCGCCTGCCAAATTCCCCGGGGACGCTCATATAATACCGATAACTTTCATCATCAATATCAATTTCCCAGCCGGCGCAGCAGGTGTTTGGGCACGCTCCGGCAATACACCGGAATTTATCATAATAGGAAGGATAGCGTAATATCATTTTCCCCCGCCTTTCCACATTTTTTTACTTCCGTTTCAGTATATCACAAATCCATATATTCCGCAAAAAGTCTGGCGCTTATTCCCACTTCGGTGTATAATAAAAAAAAGCGCCGGAAAGGGGGATTTCCTATGGCATCAGAAAAGGAACTGTTTATTACAAAACAATATGTACCGATAGGAAAACCGATTGTGGAAAATGACCACACCATTATCTATAAAGTAAAATGTATGGCGCAAAAGGGGACGCCCGATGGCATTTTGAAAATGTACCGGAAAAAGAATATTAAAAATCTGTATACCAGATTAGCCGATCTGGATTATACGGAATGGCCCCATATATACAGTGTCAAATACTATGATGAAAGCACTCTGGTGGTGGAGGAATATCTGGAAGGCCACACTCTGGCAGAGCTGTTAAACCAGAAACGGGCAAGCGGCGCCACCTTTACAGAGGAGGAAGCTTACGACATTATGGAACGGATCTGCAGCGGTCTGGAATCTCTGATGAAAATCCAGCCGCCCATTATCCATCACAACCTGAAGCCCAGCAACATTTTCATCACAGAAACCGGCGCGGTAAAATTTCTGGATTTTATCCCTGCCTATCGAAAAAGAAAAACTCCTTTTCCGCATATGATGCATTTTCTCGGCTCTTTATTCCATGAAATGCTGACAGGAAAAGAGCCCCAAAAAAATACATGCATCTATCGGGGACGGTACGAAACCGTCATCCGCAGATGCATGGAGAAAAGCGCGGACAGGCAGTATGCCAGCATTGGCTCATTACAGGAAGACCTCCATTATGCCAAGACTCAGGAACCTGAGAAAGTTTCTGGTGAAATAGCCGGAATTCCCTATACTCTGACTATTCCATTCCAGGGTACCATATTAGCATTTGAATGGATTCTCCTCTCTTTTTTCTTCATCCGGAACCTGCCATCGGTCATGTGTCTGTTTGCCGTAGTTTTTTTCATTCACAGTGTTTCTTTTGCCTATAGCAGATACCGGTTTTTGAAAAAAAATAATGTTCGCCTGAGTACCGCCCGCAAAGCTATACCGATACTGTTTCTTGCCGCAATACTGGGCTGCCTGTCCTTTGCTGTTTCTTTCTTTATCCAATAAGTTTACTTGTTTTCAGGGCAATGACCCTGTCAACCGGATATTTGCAGCTGCTATAGCATCCGGATGAAAATACCGTATAAGTGTAAGAGCCATATACTGCCATTCCCTCTACCTTCGGGGGCATGGTAGTTTTCTTTAATACGCTGTTTTTCAGGATTTTTCCATTGGCTCCCACGTTCCCATAGGATGGCGAATAGGTACGGATCTGGGAAACATATCCGCTCTTTGATTTTTTGGTCCGGTAGCTCCGGGATAAAATCATAGCCCCATCTGTCGTAAAGGTAATCCCCTGAGTTTTGCTTGGCACTGACATCTGATAGGTCTTGCTCAGGGAAGGCGCCGAGGTTTTATTGGCTATGCTGTAGCCATACATCGTAGAAGCGCTGCTTGTATTATTGGCTCCTACCCAGAGCGTCCCGTTGTAATATCCCATATAAGATGCGGTTGTCATTACCGGGCAGACGCTTTTATAACTGCCCAGACTTTTATAAGCAGAACCGCCGTTGACCGCCTCAGTTACAAAGCTATAGGGAAAGCAGGCAACAGAACTTCCTTTGCAAACCCAGATATTCGTTCCGTCATAAGCCATACCGCCTACCTTTGCCTTGTTGGGTAGAACAATCGTGGTAACATAGGACTTCGATGCCTTGCTGACCACATAAATAACAGAATAATCTACTCCCTTGGAATCATAGGCAGAAATCAGAAGATAGCTGCCGGCGTAGCATACTCCCTGAGGTATCATGCTGCTGCAGGCAAATCCGGCTACATTTGTTGTTTTCAAGCCGGGGATGGCAAAACTTTTGCTGTAATTCATTGCGCTTTTCATTTTCTTATATGTTTTATACGCAGGAGATTTCGTGAACGAAGTTTTTGTTTTATATTTTTTCGCTGCCTTTGACGTAGCGGATACGGAAACCGTCTTTGCCGATACAGCCGAAGATAAATCACCTTCTACTATTGTAGTGCCAACCTTTTTATACGCTGCTACCCGAAAATAATAGGTCGTTTTCTGAACTAATGATTTCTTTACATACTCCACCTTGCTTCCATCCGTAATATCCGCTGTTTTGGTATAAGCTGCCGTTCCCGCCGCGCGGTAGTAGATATAATATCCATCCGCGCCGTCTATCTTATTCCAGTTGATGCGGACTCTTTTGGAGCCTCCCCTCACGCTGGCGGCAGGAGCAGCAAGTTTGTACAGGGACAAATCTGTCGGCGCCGCTGAAGGAGTAATGGCAGGAGATTCTGTCGGAGCTTCTGACGGAACTTCCGTCGAGGTAACATCCGGCGCCGGGGATTGCGAATTATCGTCATTCTCCCCACCGGAAACTGTCGGCTCCGCAGCTTTAACGGATTGTCCTGACATCCCCTCTCCGATACCGGACAGGCTCCCTAATGTCAAAGCCAATGCCAGGCACACTGCTAATTTACTGGCTAAACTTTTTTTTTGCATAGTTTCTTTCCTCCCTTTTTTTGTCAAATTCATTTGTTTCCCTAACTGTAACAAGTATTTTTGTCGGAAAAATGAAAGAAAGGTGTCACAAATTCGTCAATTTGCAACACCTATTTTAGTAGATAGGAGCTCTTCATTTTCTCCAAATACCTCCTTATAATATTCCCGGTATTCTTCCAGCAATTCCGGCTCCTCCCCGGCAAAATAGCGCCGGAATATCTTCCCCAGTTCGCCATAGTACCAGCCATGTCTGCTCTTTTCTTTTTGGTTGAATTTATTCCACAGGCGCTCTCCCACCTGACGGTATTCGTACAGCATAGAATACAGATTCGCCAGCTTGTCCCCAAAGGAAACGCGCATTGCCGCCTGCTCCTCTTCTGCCTTCCCCCGTTTTTTTAGCCTCTCTATCGTTTCCCGTTTCCGGATTTCCCATGTTTCCTGCGCAGGGCTTCCCTCCCTCTTGCATTCACTCTCGCCCGCCACCAGCTCCGCCAGTTCAGAGCCAAAGCGCCCTGCCAGTTCTTCCTTAGTCACAGGGGTATCTTCCAGCACATCGTGAAGGAGCGCCGCCGCCTGCACTATTTTATCCTCCGTCATCTTGCTGACATAGCCCCAGGTACGAACCAGATGGATAAGATAGGGAATATCCGTTCCCTTCCGGAACTGCCCTTCATGGGCTTTTTGGGCAAAAAAGAACGCCTCCCGCAGGATTTTATTCCCGGCCAGCCGCTTATTTAAAAGCGGACAGATAGAGCAGATCTCCTCTTCTTTTCCCTTTCGTTTTGAGCGTAGCAGCGGGCAATAATAGGAGGTGCTTTCGGTTATTTGTTCGGGGCATTCATCTGACATTCTTGTAATCATGGGGCGGGCTCCTGTTATATGATTTCTATGCGGCTTCTTCCTCCTGTTTTTTTCAGGGGGAATGTGCCTTTTCAAAAAGAAGGTTTCCTTTTATCCAAAAGACATCGGATAAAAGGAAACCTTCCCGTTTATTCTTACAATTTACTTGCAAAATCGCTCATTGCTTCTGATATTTTTATCTGCTGCGGACAGACCGCCTCGCAGCTGCGGCAGGCAATACATGCCGTCGGGTGTTTTTCCTTCGGTATCGCCATCAACGCCATCGGGGCAAGAAAACCACCGCCGGTAAAATTATGTTCGTTGTATAGATCAAGCAATGTCGGAATGTCCAGACCTTGCGGGCAATGGCTGACACAATATCGGCAGGAGGTACACGGAAGAGTGCCGTCTAATATCCCGTCGGCAATCTCCAGCAGAGTATCCATCTCCTTCTCAGAAAGAGGCTGATTTGTTTCAAACGTCTGTATATTATCTTTGATCTGTTCAAAATTCGACATGCCCGAAAGTATCATGGTCACGCCGGGGATAGACTGCAGAAAACGAAATGCCCATGCCGGTATATCTTCTTTGGGACGCAGCTCTTTCAACCGTTTCTCTGCCGCCTCCGGCAGCTTCGCCAGTTTTCCTCCCCGTACAGGCTCCATTACCCAGATCGGGATTTGATATTCCTGCAGCAGTTCCACCTTGCTTTTTGCATCCTGGAAAGACCAGTCAATATAATTTAATTGGATCTGGCAAAACTCCATATGCTTGCCATAGGCTTTCAGAAAACGCTTTAGCACCTCATAACTTCCATGGACAGAAAATCCCAAATGGCGGATGCGTCCGTTTTTTTTCTGTGCCATCAGATATTCAAAAATACCATGGCTCTCATCAAGGTAATCCTCAATGTTCATTTCACATACATTATGGAACAGATAAAAATCAAAGTACTCTACGCCGCATTTTTCTAACTGTTTTTCAAAAATTTCCTCTACCTTATCCATGTTGGCAAGGTCATACCCCGGAAATTTTGTGGCAAGATAATAGCTGTCACGGGGATATTTCCCGAGAACTCTTCCCATTACCAGTTCCGAATTTCCATCGTGATAACCCCAGGCTGTATCATAGTAGTTAATTCCGTGCTTCATGGCATAGGCTACCATTTCTGCCGTTTTTTCCTCATCAATCCTGCTCTCGTCATTATCAAATACCGGCAGACGCATCGTCCCCATGCCCAGAGCAGATAATGACAAATCCTGAAAACTTTTTGTTACCACTTCGTTTTCCATCCTTTCTGCAATTTTTTACTTACCGCTGCACTCTCCCTGAGCCATCCCCGCCGGCAAGCTTCCATACCTCATCCATGGATACCATGTTATAGTCGCCTTCAATGGAATGTTTCAGACAGGAAGCCGCTACAGCAAATTCTATGGTTTCCTGAGAAGAATAACCGTTTAGGGACGCGCAGATCAAACCGCCGCCAAAGCTGTCGCCGCCCCCTACCCGGTCTACAATGTGCATCTTATATTTCTTACTAAAATAAAAATCTTTTCCGTCGTAAAGCATCGCAGACCAGTTGTTATCATTAGCGGAAATAGATTCTCTCAACGTAATCGCCACCTTGCTAAAGCCAAAGCGGTCTGACAGCTGCTTTGCCACGTCCTTGTAGCCTTCCTGGTTTACTGTCCCGGCAGTAACATCCGTCCCGGCAGAGCGGATGCCAAACACATCCGCGGCATCCTCTTCATTGGCGATACATACATCTACATACTGACAGAGCTCTCCCATAACCTTTCCTGCCTTTTCCTTGCTCCACAATTTATTTCGGTAGTTTAAGTCGCAGGAAACAGTAATCCCCGCCTCCTTCGCCGCCTTACAGGCTGCCAGACAAATTGCCGCCACCTCGTCATTTAACGCCGGGGTAATACCGGTAAAATGAAACCAGTCTGCGCCGTCAAAAATCTTTTTCCAGTCAAAATCATCCTGAGAAGCAGTGGCAATAGAAGAACCGGCGCGGTCATAAATAACCTTGGACGGTCTTTGGGAAGCGCCCTTCTCCAGAAAATAAATTCCGACGCGGTCGCCGCCCCGCACAATATCGCTCGTATCTACTCCGTATTTTCTCAGGGAATTTACTGCCGCCTGTCCTATCTCATGCGCCGGCAGCTTCGTAACAAATTTTGCGTCCATGCCATAATTGGCAAGAGATACGGCGACATTCGCCTCTCCGCCTCCATAGGTCGCCCCAAAGGTATCCGCCTGGACAAAACGATAATATCCCTCCGGCGCCAGCCGCAGCATCAGTTCTCCGAATGTAACTACTTTTTTTGCCATTTTCTTATCTCCTTTTCTTCTATTCCTTTTTTATCCCCGCACCTTTTTAACCAGGGCGGCGGCATCCTTTGTCATCTTTTCAATCTCGTCAAATTTGCCTGCTGCCACGAGATCTCCCTTTACCATCCAGCTTCCGCCGCAGGCAAGGATGCGGTCGTACTGCAGGTACTCTTCTGCATTGTTTAAATTGATCCCGCCGGTAGGCATAAACTTCAGCGTCGTATAAGGAGCTGCCACCGCTTTAATCATCTTTAGCCCTCCCGCCGGTTCCGCCGGGAAGAATTTAACGACATCCAGTCCCATATCCAACGCCTGCTCCATCTCACTGGGCGTCTGGGTTCCCGGAACGACCGGTATCTTTCTGTCAATACAGTACTGAACCACTTTAGGATTAAGCCCCGGGCTCACAATAAAGCGGGCTCCCGCCGCCACGGCGCGCTCTACCTGCCCCGTTGTGAGGACTGTTCCTGCTCCCACGAGCATCTCCGGATATTTTCTTGATATAAGGCGGATAGCCTCCTCTGCCGCTGCCGTCCGAAAGGTCACCTCCGCGCAGGGAAGTCCCCCTTTGCACAGCGCCTCCGCGAGAGGTTCCGCATCCTTCGCATCGTCTAATACCACAACCGGCACAATACCGATTTTTCCAAACTGTTCTAATACTGCATTCATATGTTTTCCTTTCCGGTACGCAGATTTCTGCGTATAATCCTTTTCAAATTTTATTTTTAAATCGTCTTCTGCCCTTTGATGCAAAACACGATTTTATAATAAAAAACCTATAATTTTAATTATACTAATCTGATTTTTATTGTCAACGGTTTTCTTTTTATTTCCTGCGCGAAACCGTACCGCGCGCCGTTTCCCGATAAGAGGAAAATAAACCGGCGATACCCAAAAGGAAACGTACCGCCGGTTATAACAAATATCCTGTTATTATTCTTTGCGCAAAATCAGGTATCTTTCACTGCAACGCCTTTTTGCAGCCCCAGAACAAACAGAAGGGTTTCCACTGCCAGCAAAGCATTCAATACCGTCTGGGAAAAATAATAGCCGGTAAAATCAAAGGCAATATTCGGATCCAGAAAATACCGCACCGCCTCCTCTAACTGCAGCAGAGCACAGGCTACGAGAAGAATTGCCGCGCAAAGCGCCAATGGCCGGTTTCCCAAATCCTGATAATATAAAAAGCAGATGATATAACAGATAAGCCAGATCCCTCCCAGCAGATAAAAACTGAGGGCATCTCCGGAATAATGGATGGAGATATAGATCAGATTATCCACTGCTGCCAGCACTAAAATTGCATAGCCTATGATAAACTGATTATCCGCCCCTCTGTCTGCCGACATGCGGTGGATGGTATAGGCAAAGAACAGGGCAGCCAGAAAGGACAGCGGCGTCACAAGAAGATAAAGCACTACTACCAGCATGGACAGATTCTGCCGCTGATAATCTTCAACCAGTACCAGGACTGCCTGCGCCAGCGTATAGGCGCTGATAAACAAAGTAATAATCGACAGCACCCGAAGCGGCATCTTCCATGACGTCCCGGCAAATGATAACGTATGATTTTCTTTCATAACAAGTCCTCCTATTTTTTTATTAGTTTCCAGTCGGGAAGAACGGACGGAGCGCATCTGCCACCTGATTTACCGGCATAGACTGCAGGTAAATCTTCCCCGGTCCTCCTTCTGCCGTATAACGGTTCTGGAACATTGCCTCGCCGCCAAACATCCTCCCTACCATTTTGCCAACTCCACCTCCGGTAGTCTGCATCTTCATATTCGGCGTCATCCATGACATCGCTCCCTTTTCCGTGATCATGGTTTCCCCTGCCTCCAAATCACAGATCACCACCGGCAGCGGGGCGCCTTCGATTGAATATTTCATAATAATATGCCCCTTTCTCACTATTATGATTTATTTTAACATATTTCCGGTAAAATGAAAACTATTTTAGCATATTTTTTCCATTTTTGGAAATACTGAAAAAAAAGAAAAGGAGATTGTTATTATGCAATTAACAGAAAAAGAAACAACCGTAATTAAAGATTTACAGACGCAGGAAAAAACATGTATAGAAAAATACCGTTTTTATGAAGAATCTGCGCATGACCGGCAGCTAAAAGACCTGTTCCATCAAATCGGGGATGAAGAGCAGGAGCATTTTGACTCCCTCGGACAGGTATTAAAGGGTGACGTCCCGCAGGTGGAGGCCGCCACTACCGGCACAGAGGGCTACTCCCCCAGCACCACTTATTCTTCCACGGATAATTCCGAGGAAAAACAGCACGACCAGTTTCTGTGCACGGATTCCATTGCGACAGAGAAGCTGGTATCCTCCACTTACAATACGGATTTATTCCAATTTGCAGCTACCAATATACGGAAACTGCTCAATCATATCCAGACAGAAGAGCAAAATCACGCCGAGATGATTTATAAATACAAAACGGCAAACGGCATGGCATAAGCCGGCGGCAGGCTGCCCATACAAATGGAAGGACTGTAAAAATCCATTTGCATGCGGCAGCTTTTTTTGTTGGCATATTTTTTTGCGATCGGGCATATTGTTATAATATCCATGATTTTTTTGCCGAAACGAGGTACTTGTCCATGAAAAAATATATTGCCTATTTTTCGTTTTTTCTTTTCTCTCTTGCCGGTACTTTTCTTTCTCCTTACCGGGACAAAAAGGCGGCAGAAAAAACTTCCCGGATAAAAGAAATTCCGCTGGCTCATTTGCAGGCGGAGGCTTTTGCCTATAACCCTGCCGGCAATACGCTGCACCTGATACAGAAAAAAAAGCACACCTATGCCATCCGCACCCTGCAGCCGGATAAGCGTTTTTCTTCCGTGAAAAATCACTGGAAAATCCCTTCCCATTATGTTTTGGAGCATTTTGTTTTCAATTCCACAGGCAGGCTTTTCGCCTGCAGAAAATATGACGCAGACAAAGGGAACACAAAACAAAGTCTTGTTTTTCTGACAAACAAAAACCGTATTAAAAAAATACCCCTGCAGAAAATAAGCGCCGTACCCCCTGTCGGCGCGGATATTGCCCTCTCCCCAAAAAAGCGTACCGTTTCCTGCGGCGTACAGGATATTAAATTCAACGGCACTGCTCTGGCGCTGACCTATCATAACGGCGCTGTAAAGTTTTACAATATCGCGGAGGGACAGGCTCTGGGGGCATCCGATATTACCGGTACGGCGGGGTGCAATTCTTTTTATCGCTATGAATATCTCTCCCCGGACCGGAAAAATAACCGGATTCTCCGATACGATATCCGCACCGGGGAAGTTTCCGGCACGGTTTCCCTCGGCAATTCCCCGGATAGCTCAGAACCGTTTTATATGGCAAACTACAGGGAACGGCTTTATGTCCTCTCAAAAGACGGTCTTTTTTGCGGCGCGCAGGAGGACGCCGCATTAAAAAAAGTAGCAGATATATCGGAGCTTCCCATTACTGCCATAAACCGGATCCGTTTCTTTGCCGCTGCCAGAGATAATACTTTGTATATTTCCCTTTTAGACGACAGCAGTAGAATACATTTATATTATCTGAATGCGTCTTCTCCGGCTGCCGAATAACGCCTTAGCGCAATCCATGCGGGATTTTTCTGCCCTGCTCGTCCACTGTGACAAAGACGGCGCTTCCGGTAAGATGAACCTCTCCCGTCAGAAAGTTTCGTCCGGTTATCTGTATTTCTACGCTTGTAGTACCTATCCTTTTTGTTTCCTGCCATAATTCAAGAATCACGCCGCTGACTACTTCTTTTGTGACAGAAATTTCTTTCACAGCAGCCAGTACAACATTTTCCGTACTTTTCAACAGGCCGGTTACTCCTATCATGGCTGCCTCCGTAACCCACTCTGAAATGTAACCGGCATATAAGGTCTGATGATGGTTCATATGTTCCGGACGAACAAAATGTCTTGTTGCGATTTCCATAGCTTCCTCCATCCCGGAGCGTTATCCGGACAAAGCAGAAGGACTGCGGCAGTCTGTACACTCCGGTGTATATTTTCCCTTATGATAATATATCCGGCAAAAGAAGTCAAATCAGGCGCTCTTTGTTAATTCAGCCACCAGATTCCCAGATTTAAATACCCGGCAAATGCCACCCAGACAAGATATAAAAGGTTCAGATATGCCGCCACCTTAGCAATGCGGTAAAATTGAATTTCCATAAGCAAAATCAGCGCCCAGAGGAAAACAAGCCAAAAGAAGGAAAACAGATACCATTCCAGCCGGAAGAAAAAAATAGACCAGAAGAAATTTACCGCCAGCTGGAGGGCATAAGTTGTCAACGCCCTTTTTATATCCTGAGGCGCCGCCCCTGAAGTCAATATGATATAAGATGATATCCCCATGAGAATATAAAGAATTGTCCACACGACAGGGAACAGCCAGCCCGGCGGGGACAATGGGGGCTTATTTAAGACGGCAAACGCCTCCATCCCCCCTCTTGAGAGTAATGCCGACACTACCCCCACTGCCAATGGAATAATAATACACTGAATCAACACTCTTTTTTTATACATCCTGCTCCCTCCATCTTGAAAACCGCCCGTCCTATCTCATCCGGTCTTTTTTCCCTTTAATACAAAATATGAGCGTTTTGTTTTATATATGTGAAAAGATCCTGTAATATTATAGCTTTTATTGGGAAAACTAAAAATAAAAATCGGAGGTTTGATATGGAAAAAGACGATACCATTTGTTTACTTAAAGAATGCGATTCCGGCTCTAAGATGGCAGTGACCAGCATTGATGAGGTATTAGAAAAGATTCAGGATTCCAAGCTAAAACAACTGCTGTCGGAAAGTAAGGATCATCACGAAAAACTGGGAAATGAGATTCACAATCTCCTCATCCAGTACCAGAGCGAGGAAAAGGATCCCAGCGCCATGGCAAAGAGCATGTCCTGGCTAAAAACCAATATGAAAATCGGCATGAGTAATTCCGATGCCACTGTCGCAGATTTGATCACAGACGGCTGTAACATGGGCGTGAAATCCTTAAATAAGTACCTGAACCAGTATAAAACAGCAAATCAGACGGCAAAGGACATCTGTAACCGTCTGATTGGAATTGAAGAGGAATTATGTAAGGAACTGAGAAAATATTTGTAGGAACTTTCCTTTTATCCCTGATTTATAAAAATCCACGAACTGCCGGACATTGGATGTAAAGCAATTCGTGGATTTTTCATTGTCATAAATTTTTGGCTGCCTGTTATGTTTAGCCCTTCACAGAACCCAGAGCAATACCTCGGATAATAAATTTCGACAGGCACAGATACACAATAATCAACGGAACGATCGCAAGTCCCAGCATCATGTAAATCTTACCTAAATCGAAGTTTTTGTTAGCCTCTGCCTGAAGTCCGGCAATAACCAGCGGAAGGGTGGCATTTTTACTGTTCGTCGCCATCAACAACTGCGGCAGGAAGTAGTTATTCCAGGATGCAACAAACTGGAAGATCAACTGCACTGCCATCGCCGGTTTCAAAATCGGCAGGACAACAAAGTTAAAAATATAAAATTCATGTCCGCCGTCAATCCTGCCCGCTTCCACAATTTCCAACGGCAGGGAGCTCTCCATATACTGCTTGATGAAGAAGAACACCGCCGGGGAAGCAATGGTCGGGAAGATCAGTGGAATATAAGACTCATATAAGCCCCAGGATTTCATCATATCGACAAAGCCCAGCGCCGATACCTGGGTCGGCACCATCAAAATAACCATAATGATAACAAAGGCTGCCTTTTTCAGGCGGAAATCATAGGCGTGCAGACCATACGCAGTCAGGGTAGAGAAATACACGCTGAGAATACAGGAAGACGCCGCCACGATAAGGCTGTTAAGCATTGAGCGAAACAGCGGCGTATTCGCATCCGCCAGAACCTTCTGCCAGTTATTTACGAAATCTGTTCCCGGTATCAGGCTGAAACTGCTGGTCAGGGTGGCATGATCCTTTGTCATATTGATTACCAGCGTAACGAAAGGGAACAGGGCAATGACACAGATAAGAATCAGCACCAGATAGGCAATAATACGCCGTACGATCAAAAACCGGTGTCCCCGGATCTCCGCTGCTGATAAATTACTCGTTTTAGCCATTTACTGCACCCCCTTTGCTGCTTTCAGGGCATTTTTCTTAGCCTTCTTATTCGCCTTTGCCTCTTTAGCATCGTCGCTCTGCATAATACGGAACAGGAAGATTCCAAGCAAACCTGCCACTAAGAACAGGATGACAGATTCTGAACCCGCTACTCCTATATCTCCGGAACCGGTAATACGGGAGCTAATATCCATTACCACGGTCTTAGCCACACCGCTCGGGCCGCCCAGATTATTTGTCAGCAGCCTTGGAATATCGAACAGCTGCAGACCGCCGATCATAGAAGTAACCAGCACATACAAAAGAATCGGCTTCAGCATCGGAATCGTGATCTGCCGGAACTGCTGTCCTGCGCTGGCTCCGTCAATCGAGGAAGCCTCATACAGCGCCGGGTCGATTCCCATAATACCCGCCATCAAAAGAATGGTAGTATTTCCCGTCCACATCAGAAACTGAATAAAGGCAACTAATAACCGGATGCCCCATTCACTGCTTAAAAAGTCATAGGCTTGCCCGCCCAGGCCTGTCAGTATGCTATTGACCGGTCCGTTTACTGCGAACAATTTACAAAACAATACGGCAATCGAGGATGCCATCAGCATATTCGGCAGATATAAAATAACCTTTACCGCCCCTGTGCCCTTCAGTTTCAGACGAATGTCCGTAAACCAGGAGGCAAATAGCAGGGACAGCAGAATCTGTGGAATAAATCCAAGAAGCCAGAGCAAAATCGTATTGCCAAAATATTTTAACAAATCCCCCTGGGTAAAAGCGGAGATATAATTATCAAATCCTACAAATTCCGTAACCATCTGCAACGTCTGCGTGCTTCGATATTGTGAAAAGAAGCTGGTATAAAACGTTTTAAGCAGAGGATACAGTTGAAATAACGCATAGGCAGCAAAAAACGGCAGGATAAAGATAAGACCCCATTTTCCATATTTCAACTTATGCGGCCGCTGATAGCGTACTTTTCCCGCTTCTGCTGCTTTTGCTTTTCCAGCCATAAAATTCCCCCTTACCTGTATAGTAAAAGTTCTTTTTGTTTTCCAAGTTACAATCCATACACCTTTTCAATAATTCCAAATCATAAATTGTCTGTTTTAAAAAAAGTGGGACAGGACACCCCTGCCCCACTAAAATACAACTTCGTATACTTAGTATTTCCCGTATACTCTTACTCTTTCAAATCCGGATAGGATTTAAGGGTAGCAGATTTCCAGTTTGCAATCGCTGTATCCTTATCTACCTTGCCATCATAGTAATCCTTCATAGCTGCCATCAGGTTCTCTATGCACATCTGGTCATAAGGAGATACATACTTGCAGGTAATCTTGTCTGCTGCTGCGCCCAACGCCTTTACAAGGGACTGACCGCCCAGGAATTCGCTGGTTACATTGTCTTCTTCCAATTTCTTGTTTGCCTCTTTGTTGTTTACAAAGTCAGAAGTATCTGCGCTGATCTTGTACATGATGTCCTTGTCACAGCAGAGGGACTTCATAATGTCGGATACCAGAGCAGAGTTGTCGGTTCCGGTTGCGGCACAGATGAAGGAACCGCCCCAGTTAAAGGACTGCGGTCCGGTACACATAGCCCAGTCGCCGTAGCTTCCGCCGCCGAGGTAATGGCCGGCCTTATCTTTCTTGGAGCCGGAGCCGTCAGCCATGTTGAAGTTGATGCCCCATGCCGGCATGAAATAACCGAATACGTTGCCGTCTTTGCGCATGCCTGCGGTCCAGTCGTCCTTCCAAAGGGAAGTCTTCTGGTTATAACCGCTGTCTGTGTATTTCTTTGTCATATCGATCCAGGATTCAATAGCCGGATCCATCTGAAGCTTGCCGTCATCGCTTACCCATTTCTGGGATACATTGTTGGAGTATACGCGAAGGGCGTCATCATAACCGGAAAGCATGGTGATCTTTCCGTCAGACTCTGTCTTAACCTTCTCAGCAGCAGCATCAAAGCTTGCCCAGTCTTTTACCTGTTCCTGAATCTTATCCGGATCGTCGGTTCCGAAAATGTCTTTTGCATAGGAACGTCTGTAGATAAATCCACCCGGGCATCCCTGCCAGGATACGGCGCGGAGAACACCTGAACCGTCAGTTGCCGCCTCTTTCGTGTAGTCATACATCTGGGACAAATCACTCTCGGAAATGTCAAGTCCAAGAATCGGCGCTGCCAATGTAGTGTTGGTGTATTTGTTTACATAGTCCATCTCGCAGAGGAAGATATCAATCTTGTCGTCTGCTGCCGCGCTTTCCTGCGCTGTCAGGGCCTCATCCAGTTTCTGCTGGTATACCCCCCCCTCATTCGTATTTTGAATGAAGTTTACCTTTACATCGCCAATGGTTCCCTTTTCCTTGTCATACTTTGGATAGTATTTTTCAAATCTCTCTTTGAACTCCGTATTCCAAACGTAAATATTCAGAACCTTTCCACCGCCGTCGGCAATTTTCTCAATCTGAGAAGTTCCGCCGCTTTCCTCTGTTGTAGTGTTTGTTGTGCCCGCATCATCGCTGCCGCAGCCAACCATTGTTCCGACTACCATTGTCAGAGATAAAGCCAAAGCTAACACTTTTTTCCTCATAAACTATAATCCTCCTGTTATTTTTTTGAGCGCGCCGGTAAATGACACGCTATGTATAGTTCCTGAGAGCGCACTGTCCTGTACAGGAAAGTACTCTCTCAATTATTTACATTCCAGCACGGACTTTCCCTGCACCAGTTCTCCCCTTACAACAACCCGTTCAATCAATGCCGATTTTGGCTGTTCAATCAATTCAACGAGCTTTCTTGCTGCCATTCTCCCGACTTCCGCTGCATTTTGGCGGTATGTGGTAATCTTGGGCTCAATCACGCGGGCAATCCGCTGTCCGTCATAGCCTGCCACCGATATATCGTTCGGAATCGACAAGCCGCAGCCCTCAATCACATTGATACCGCCAATACAGGAAAAATCATCCGGGTAGATGATACAGGTGGGTCTGTCCTGCAATGCTAATAATTCATTTGTCAACTGCGCTGAAACATCCGGCGAATGGTAAACGCCTTCCCGGATATACTCTTCCCTTACCCCGATGCCGTATTTTTTCATAGTCCGGAAAAAACTTTCCAGACGGCTTCGGGTTACCGAAGAGTCCGCTCCATGGATATACGCAATTTTTTTGTGTCCCTGCCTGATGATATGGGTAACCAGCTCCGCCATGCCATATACATTATCCGACAGGATACAGGTGCGGTTATCAAATACATAATCAATAGTGACAACCGGTATATTTCCATTTATCAGCTCCCGGACCTCATCTGTTTCAAAATCCACACAGGCTGCTACAACGCCGTCTACACCCCGGTACTTGCTATGCTCATAATAAGATAAGACTTCCTTACCGGCATGTCTGCTGATAAAAGTAATATCATAACCTCTTTTTTCCGCTTCCAGACGAAAACTATCCAATATATGCGAGAAATAGGAATGTGTCAGTCCACTGTTCGCCTCATCTACAAACAGCACCCCAAGATTATAGGTCCGGTTTGTCTTCAGCGCCCTTGCCGATGAGTTCGGAAGATATCCCATTTCCTTTGCAATCTGACAGATGCGATTTTTGGTTTCTATGCTGATATCCCCCCGGTTATTTAATGCCTTGCTGACCGTCGCCACAGAAACCTCACACTGCCGGGCTATATCTTTCATTGATACCATGTCTGTCCCTCATTCACTCTTCGTTGCCAATTATTACCTTAAACGTTTTCGTAGCTATACTTTACCACAACATTCACAATCCGTCAATATTATTCTCAAAAAAAATTATCAAAATTGCACAAAAAACCGGTTGCTTTTCTTTTTATCTTCCGATATAATGAAATTATTACGAAATCGTTTTCGTTCTAAATCATTTCCGCCTGCTGCGGAGAACGGAGGACTACATGAAATTTGGATATTTTGATGACGCTAATAAGGAGTACGTCATTACCACCCCCAAAACTCCTCTGCCCTGGATCAATTATCTGGGCAGCACCGATTTTTTTTCATTAATTTCTAACACCTGCGGGGGCTACAGCTTTTACAAAGATGCTAAATTACTCCGCCTTACCAGATACCGCTATAATAATGTACCGGGCGATGAAGGAGGCCGTTATTTCTATATAAAAGACGGCGACACCGTATGGAATCCCGGATGGATGCCGGTAAAAACGGAGCTGGATGCTTATGAATGCCGCCATGGCATGGGCTACACCCGCTTCCGCTCCAGAAAAAACGGATTGAGCGCCAATCTTCTCTCTTTTGTGCCGGTCCGGGACCGCTGCGAGGTAAACCAGCTGACACTTACCAATGATTCCGATGAGGCAAAAGAAATAAAGCTGTTTTCCTACATCGAATTCTGTCTGTGGAATGCCATGGACGACATGACAAATTTCCAACGGAATTTAAATACCGGAGAGGTAGAGGTAATCGGCTCCTCCATCTATCATAAAACAGAATACCGGGAACGCCGGAATCACTATGCTGTCTTTTCCGTAAATCAGGACATCGACGGCTTTGACACCAGCCGGGATGAATTCTTAGGGGCGTACCGGGGCGTAACAGAACCACAGGCGGTAGAAAACGGAAAATCTTCCAACTCCGTCGCCAGCGGCTGGTATCCGATTGGTTCCCACTATTTCCACCTCATGTTAAAACCGGGGGAAAGCCGTTCCTTTATTTTTGTACTGGGCTACTGTGAGAACAACCCGGAGGACAAGTTTGAGGCTCCGGATGTTATTAACAAAAAACCGGCAAAAGAGCTTCTATCCCGCTATCAGACCGATGAACAGGTGGCAGAAGCCTTTGCAGAGCTGAATTCCCACTGGGAGCACCTGCTGTCAAAATACACTGTGCGCTCCGGGGATGAAAAGCTCAACCGCATGGTAAATATCTGGAATCAGTATCAGTGTATGGTTACTTTTAATATGTCCCGTTCTGCCTCATATTATGAATCCGGAATCGGACGCGGCATGGGCTTTCGGGATTCCTGTCAGGATTTGTTTGGCTTTGTCCACCTGATTCCCGACCGGGCAAGAGAAAGGATTATTGATATTGCCTCTACCCAGTTCCCGGACGGAAGCGCCTATCACCAATATCAGCCTTTGACCAAAAAAGGAAACAGCGATATCGGCAGCGGATTTAACGACGACCCGCTCTGGCTGATCGCCGGAACCTCTGCCTATATACGGGAAACCGGGGATTTTTCAATTTTAGAGGAACAGGTTCCTTATGATAACGACCAAAGCCTCGCCACCCCGCTTTTTGAGCATCTGACCCGCTCGTTTGACTATATCATAAATCATCGGGGCCCTCATAAGCTGCCGTTAATCGGCAGAGCCGACTGGAATGACTGCCTGAATCTAAACTGCTTTTCCAAAGAACCGGGAGAATCTTTCCAGACTTTCGGCCCCAGCGAGGGTCCGGTGGCGGAATCCGTCTTTATCGCCGGTATGTTTGTAAAATACGGCGGGGAATACGCTGACCTCTGTGAGGCTACCGGTCGGACAGAGGAGGCGGAAAGAGCCCGGGCAGCCGTGGCTGACATGACCGCTGCCATTGAGAAGGACGGCTGGGACGGTCAGTGGTTTATCCGCGCCTATGACGCCGAGGGAAATAAGGTAGGCTCCAAAGAATGCGCTGAGGGACAGATTTATATTGAGCCGCAGGGCTTCTGCGTCCTTGCCGGAGTGGGCTTGGACAACGGTCTGGCAGAAAAGGCGCTGAATTCTGTAAAGGAGCGTCTGGATACCAAATACGGCATCGTTCTTCTTCAGCCGCCTTATTCAAAGTATTATCTGAATCTTGGCGAGATTTCTTCCTACCCGCCGGGATATAAAGAAAATGCCGGTATTTTCTGCCACAACAATCCATGGATCTCTGCGGCGGAAACCATGCTGGGACGAGGCGCCAGAGCTTTTGAGGTCTACCGTAAAACCTGCCCTGCCTATCTGGAGGACATCAGTGAGATCCACCGTACGGAGCCTTATGTGTACTCCCAGATGATCGCCGGAAAGGATGCGCGATTTTTCGGCGAGGCAAAAAACAGCTGGCTTACCGGCACCGCCGCCTGGACTTTTATGAATGTTTCCCAGTATATCTTGGGGGTTCAGCCGACTTTACAGGGTCTTAGCATCAACCCCTGTATTCCGGAAGACTTTGGCGGCTTCCATATTATCAGAAAGTATCGTAATGTGGAATACCACATCGAGGTGGAAAATCCGGATTGTGTGGAAAAAGGGGTAAAGGAATTGATCGTAAATGGAAAAAGCCTCGGAAAAACTACCCTGATTCCTTATGAAGAATCGGAAAAGATCGTATCCGTTATCGTGATTATGGGGTAAGGGGCGGCTGAGAATCGCGCCCCTCGGAAAAACGCCGTGGCGTTTTTCGCTCCGCAACAATGACTTTCCTACTAAAATAAAAAAATACGAACCGGCTCTGGCACGGGATTTCCCGCAATGCTCCTGCCGATTCGTATTTTTCATTTCGTTTTTTTACCGGCGTCCCGGCAAAACTGCTTTCATTTAGCTCGGATCCAAACTCCCGCGGATCAGATAAAAGATATGCCCTTCTGAAGTTTCTCCTTGCGTTTTTAGCCTTTCATATAGGAAATCTTAGTATTAGCGTTTGTTCCCGTTACCTGTACGCCCTGAGAAACATATATAATCACTTCGCCTCTTTTTCCTAATGCGCTCACATCCAATGTCTTAATCTTTGACCGTTCGCAATAAAGCCTTTCTAATGCCGGATTCTTTGATACATCCAGCTTGGAAATTCCTGTGTCGCTGCAATCCAGTTTCTTTAACTTTGTATTGCCGCTGATATTCAGACCGGTAATCCCTCTGTTTCCTTCTACATGCAATTCCTCCAGCTCGGTAAAGCAGGAAGTATTGATTACGCCCTTAATCCCAAAATCAGAGCCTTCATCATCGCCTATATTTATCCGGGTCAGCCTGCCTGCTGCATTCCAGTCATAATCGTTGGAATCTAAATTGGTCAGAATGATGTTCGCTCCGCCTGCCTGCAGAGTTTCCGCCAGTTTTTTTAGATTGGCGCGATCCTCTGCCGCTAACTGCGCCGGTGTCTTCGGCGGTGCTGTCGGCGATACTTTTTTCGAGTCTTTCTGTCCCTTATTTTTCTTTTCCACTACTTTTACTTTGCAGACATACTTTTTCTTTCCAACCTTTGCCGTGATTTTTGCTTTTCCCTTCTTTTTAGCGGTAACTTTTCCCTTCTTACTTACCTTTGCCACGGATTTTTTACTGCTGGACCATTTTAACTTCTTCTTCTTTTTCTTTGACAGGTTCTTCACCTTCAACGTGGCGGATTTCCCTACCGTCAATGTCAGGTTCTTTTTACTGATTGCCACCTTTTTGGCAGCGTCCGCAGACATACTGCCGATCCCTGAAAAAAGCAGCGCCAGAGTCAGGATTACAGCTGTGAGCTTTTCCTTTTTCATATGTTATAACCTCCTATCCTCCCTATAACAAGGGCATTCATTTATGTGATATACCTATTGTACTGCAATAAGTTTACTGTGTCAACCTATTATTTTGGATCGATAGCAAAAAGTTATATTTATTCGGATTTTAAACTTTCATAGATCCGTTCTCTGGAGCCATTATCTTTGTAATAGAACATATCTTCCATAAGTTTTTTCTGGCTCCGTCCCGGTTTTGCCCCCCGTCGGATAATTTTTTTCAGCATGCGGACGGCGTCTTTCGCATTATCCGCAAATTCTCCCATGCCACCCCGGAACGGCAGCACGCATTGCCGGTAATCGCTCATGCCGGAACGAAACTCATCATAATCCGGGAAGAAATATAAAATGGCGCGGTTCAGATAGGCGAAATCAAATACATAACTGGAAAAGTCGGTAATAAAAACGGCATAGTCTTCTTCCCTCACTGCCGGGGAAGCCATTTTTACAAAAGTCCCCTCCAGCTGATAGCAATCCGCATACCGCATCAGGATAGGATGCAGTTTAAATTCCAAAGTATAACCATTCTTTTTCAGCAACGCCATAAGTGCTTCGTCCCGCAAAAAAGCACTCGTTTCCCTGAAAAATTTTGAATCCATGAAAATATCCGCTCTCGTCACCCACTCTTTATCCACCATGTCAACCAGATATTTTCTCCAGGACGGCGCATACAAAATTTTCTTTTCCGGTTTTATGTCAGGATTTAAAAAGTCGTATCGCGGCATACATACGGGCAGTTCATATTTTTTGGTAAAGCAGTGGTTTTTTAAATCCTGCTCCCTTTCAAATTTAGTAGAAATTACTTTTTTGTCCAGCTGCAGCCGGTCCAGAGAATATTTCCACGGTATATAGGCATGATACACGCCATGCTGCAGATAAACCAGCATCGGCAGGGAAACGACATCCATTACCTTTGCATATTCCGTATCCGTAAAGGGCAGATAATTATTCTTTTCAATATAGGCAGTGATAACCTTCTCTGCCATGCAGTAAAGCAGTTTGTGAGTTTCGCTCCCAAAAGGGACTACAAAGGGAATATGCTCCTCTGTAAATAGCTCCCGGCAGCTGTCCAAATCATTATTGAGAATATAATAACGCTCTATACCGTCTTTCTTTTCAAAATCATGTACAAACTGCAGATACCCATTGTCCTTGTAAACATTCCGGCAGTCATAATACAGCCAGATTTTTCTCCCTTCCTTCCGTTTTTCCCGGATCTGAGCCCGAAAAGAAATGAGTTCCGGCTCTGTTTGGGCAAACTGCTGCTCCAGCCGTTCGCAGTAAGCCTCCGCTTTTTCCGGCCGCGCTTTCCCAATCAGAAACGTATTATGGTCAAACCGGTATTCCATCGTCCCCTGATAGAACCGGTAACGGTTTAAGGACGTATTAAATACTACTTCAGGCATAAAGTAGTAATAGGTATCGAAGATTACTCCCCTCAGCCCCACATAAAAATGGAATTTTTTGATTTGTTTTGTGTTAATATTTAATACAAACGTGTAAAAAGCATTGTTTTCTTCCTTGCATTTATAAAAACACCAGGAAGACTTTTTCAGCGGAATCTCTGTCCTTTCCACCACGCCGCCTTTTTTTTCGGTTTCCATATACAGGACGGGTTTTTCACAAAAGCGGAACACCGGCGATTTTATAAATGCTATAAACTGGAGTTTCCCTTTGGAAGGACGGAATTTGGTTAAGATAATCTCCAGTTTCTTCGCCTCATAAACCGCTTTGCCATCCCTCAAAAGCTGCAAAGCCTCCGGCTTTACCGCCACTTCCGTGCGCACGCTTTTTTTCATGCCAAGTAAATAGTGCCGCAGGAAGTTGTCCATTCCTTCATATTGGAAAAACACTTCTTCCGGTATGGCGTCTAACAGATCTTCCACGCGTTTTTCCGCTTTATCCATCTGTTCTTTGCTATAGTGGAACGGCCACATGACATTATTGCATATTTTCCAGACCATATCGGATAAGCAGGCATAATATACGCTTTCCGGCATCTCCGGCATGGCAAACATCTTCTCCCAGAAATCCATATTGCCTTCAAAATAATAGTAGGGGAATAAAACCGTCCGCAAAACATCCGGATTGCTGTTCTCTTCTATCATAAAATCCGGATATTCTGCTTTGCGGCATCTCAGCAGACGCAAAAAAGACTGCGGTTTTCTTTTTACCAGAAGATGTACGACCCGGCGGCTTCCGGGCATAAATGTATTTTCGACTGCGAGCATAAAATTTTCCACCATTTCGTCCGGCAAGTATGATGTATCCAGGACAACATGGCTGACAGCATTTTTCCGCTGATAATTTTTCAAAGACAATGTTAAGGCGTCTTTTTCTATCTTTAAAGCTTCTATGTTGCGCATATCGTTTTCATGCACGCCGGTCATCGCCTTATAACCGTTAGAACATCTATCATAAACACGATTGAATTCTTCATAAAACGAATCCGTCCGTTCCAGTTTTTCTTCGTTATCGCACAGGGCAAAATTTTTAAAGATTTTTTCCTGCCTGCTTTTTAGCAGCTTATCAAAGGGCGCCTCTTCTTCCAATCCTCTCTCATAAATATTGTCAATCCCGTTAATTTTCAAAAACTTCTTAAAATGTTCAAAATTCGGTTTCTGTTTTTTCAATACCTGTTTAAAATCCACCCGTTTTGCCAGATCAAAAATAGTATCCTCCTCTTTCATATCCGCCATGGAAACATGAGCCAGTCCGTGATAATCCGAAAGCTCCCGCATGCGGGCGTCGCTGACGATCATCAGATTGGGGATACCCGCCAGAGCTGCCGCCACATTGCCATGCAGTCTGCCGCCAAAACTAAAGTCCATTTTTTGTAAAAATGCCAGCCACGATTTCACATCTAAAAATGCTTTGTATCTGTCCCCGGCAAACAGGGGATCTGTTATCCGCGCAGGATAATTCCCATACTTTACCGCGCCGACATATGGCGCTCCCGTATAAGCCAGCCGGAGTTCGGAAGTCTGCTGCGGGATAAAATAAGCCTCTGAAAAACGTTCTTTATTTTTCATAATAAAATCATTCACTTCATGCGGTATGCGGATAGAGGAATTCACACATACCCTGGAATGTTCTGTCAGCGTTACGTCCTTTACGGTCAGGCTGCCGCCTCTCAGATACATGGAAGGGCATCCAATAACAGTAAAATCTTTTTCCTCCCGGTAGCCAAGATTCTTCAGATACTGCGCCGTCAGCTCGCCCCGCAGCCCCAGCATGGCGGACTTGTCCAATACGGCATTCACAAAATCACGCACATCATCATCAAAAGAAAAGGAGGTTGAAAAATCAGGTTCATACGGCGCCTTCAGGCCTACCCCGGTCACGATGCAGGGAATCTGCAGCCTTTTGACCATTTCTGTTAAATTGCGCAGCTCATAAACAAAGTCATCCCGGAATGCGTCTGCGAGCGGGATTACAAAACAGGCGCAGGTTTCATTGATTTCGTCTGCGCGATCCAAATCTATTTTGTAATAATTAGGCCAGAAAGTAACTCCCTCATCCACCATAAGAGCGCGGTAAATGCTGTGCGCATAGAGTAAATTCCCCGTATTGCTCCCATATATATCCTCAGAAATGCAGTAGCTTATGCTGAAATCATCAGCAGGGCTGATTCCTGAACGGATAAATATTTTTTTGCTCATTTCCTTTTACCTCCAATTTTCACGTTTGTTGTATCGGTTTTGTCTGCGTTTCTTCCAAAATACTTTTCCGGCAGTTCTCTGTAATATTATCTATCATACTTAATTTCTAATGCATCTATCATATCCTGACAGGTGTAGTCGCTGTAATCTATGCTCCTCAGCCTTTTCTCCGTATCCGGCAGCGTGATATGCCAAAAATAATATGGAGAATCAAATAAATTGACTGTTTTTACCTCGTCCGGTCCCTGACCGGCAAAGGTCAATGATTTTGTTTCAGCTTCATTGCTCCAAAAACCAAAATACATTGTACCTTTCTTCCCCTTCCCCATGGTCAGCCCCATTACATTTTCCAATGCCACAAAGCTGGCGGCTGCATCATCACAATCATAACGGTACATATCATCATTATTTAAATCAATCCATGTACTGAAGATATAATACGGCTGGGAATATTGCCCGTCCTGCTTATGGTAAAGTACAAATGAAACAAAATCATTTTCCGTATTTTTAGGGTTTTCATATGCATTGAGCACCATATATTGTTCTTCATTTTCAAAATCCATAATCCTTTTAGCAGTGTCATATCCCGCAAAATATGTACTGTCTTTAATAAGGCTTGTATCCTTTGCCGCCTCTTCCACGGAAGAATACCAGTGCAAGTTTCCAACATCCTCTTTCGTTTTGGACTCTGATGTATTATTTAAGTTTCCCAACAGGGTTGTCCCGAAGCTTTGGGGAATATCACTAATATCTGCTTTGGGCTTTGTCATAATAGAGTAAATAATGAATGCAAGTAGTAACAATGCTATAACCGCTATTACAATACCTATTATTTTTACTAAGGTTTTCACTTTCTTTTTCATATATTTTCTTCTACAACCAATCTAATATTTTTTAATTCTGTTTCTGCTGCGCACAGAATACCTCAAAATGCCGAAACCCCTATCAACAAGGTTTCGGCATTTCTGTTTATTATCGTATAAGCACATCCACCGAATCAGCCATATCTATTTCTCGCCGCTCAAGGCCTTATATACTACTGCTGCCAACGCCGCACCCACAAACGGTCCGACGATAAATACCCACAGACAAGCAATCGGCGCTGTATTTCCCGCAATAGCCGCTGCAACCGCAGGCCCAAAGCTTCTCGCCGGATTCACGCTGGTACCGGTCAGTCCAATGCCCAAAATATGTACCAGTGTCAAAGTAAGGCCTATTACAATGCCGGCAAAAGAGCCGTGATTTGCTTTCTTATCTGTCACGCCCAAAATGGCCATCACAAAAATAAAGGTCAGGACGAGTTCAACAATAAGCCCGGAAACTACGCTGCCGTTTACTCCAGCCAGTCCGTTGGAGCCAAATCCGCCTGTCATATCCTTCACGCCGCCGCTCGTAAAAATCGCCGCGAGGATGCCGGATCCCGCCAGAGCTCCCAGACACTGCGCCGCCACATATCCCACAAAATCTTTTACGCTCATGCCGCCGCTTATCAGCACGCCGAGAGATACTGCCGGATTAATATGGCAGCCGGAAATATTGCCAATGCTGTAAGCCATTGCTACAATTACCAGACCGAACGCCAGCGCTGTCAGGATATACCCGCCGCCTGCTGCCGCATCACATCCTACGAGCATAGCCGTGCCGCAGCCAAGCGTTACCAGTACTGCCGTACCAATCAATTCTGCAATATACTTTTTCATATATACCTGCCTCCTTATAATGGTATACTTTTCCGGCACTTTATTTCTGTGCCGAACCTTCTATTATTATAGCGGTAAAAAGGGAGAATGGCAAGTAATTTATCCGGCGGCGTTTGATATAAGCAGGGAGTAAACGCCTCCTCCCTCGGAACAAATAAGGCGCCGGAGCCCTGTTTTTGCAGACAGATGCACCCTCAATTCTGCCAGTGGATCTGCTGCCCCTCAATGAGCGGATAAAGTATCAGCTGACTTCCTTCCAGATTCTCACGGTGCATGTCCACGGCGGTAATCTGACTGTTTTCATAAGTAGTATAATAGTAAATGCCTTTGTCCGCATTGCAACAGCAGCTATAAATCGTTATCTCATACTTTTCATCGGCTACCTGCACGCACCCTCTCTGCTGGGCGACAGAGGCAAGGATGTGGAAAAACTGGCTGATACTCTCCGACTCCGAGCTTCCGGAGATGGAATTCATCTTTGTAAACGCCGCCTTCACAAACCGGGAGGCGGAAGACAAATCCCCCGGCAGCCCTAACGCTCCCATTCCACGGCTGTAGACTGAAAGTTCCAAATTGTCAGAAAAATGATTCTCCGGGGATGCGGCTGACAGACCCATGTAGTTATTCAGGTTAAACATCTGCTGGTCAAAGACGGGATTATTTGTCAGTATCCCTACCGGATTTTCGTATATTTTCAGTCCGTCTTTTGTTTGTTCTACAACTATAGAACCATCTTTGTCCGCAATCATCCAGTGGAGCGGCGAAGGAGGCAGTTCCGGACTGAAAGAGATGTCTGCCAGATGAACCCGCTCCAACAGTTTTTCCGCCTCGCCGAGATCTTTGCACTGTCCCAGGACCCAGGGAATAAATTCAAAAGAAGCCACATTATCCTTTCCCTCTTCCTCCGGCATATAAAAAGCATTGCCCGGAAAATTCAGTCCTGCCATCCCCAGTCCCTTTTCATTAACGGCATCATAGTACAGAGGATAATCCCCCACCACATATGCCATGCCGATCAGGGCATAATGCTCTGGCATAAAACCAGTCCTGCTAAAGTGAAACGGGTAATTCCGCGGCGTTACCGTAATACTCTCCTGATAGGAATATTCATAATCCATGTTGCGTCCAAAATAAAAATCTTTTGTCTTATAGGCAAGAGCCGTACACATACAAATCTCTCCTTTGTCATTTATTTCTGCAAATACCATTATACAACTTATTTTTCAAAATAAAAAGCGGCGATCCCAAAAAGACCGCCGCTTCATCTCTTGTAATATTTTATCCTTCCTATTCTAAATCAGGAGATGTCTTAGACACTGTAAACGTCGAACTGCCTTTCTCATAATCAGAATCTACCCAAAGATAATAGGCTTTGCCCGCTGTACATTCATAGGAAAAACTTCCTTCTTCTCCTACATGGGATGCCGTCCATTCAACACCGTTATCCAAATAAATCCTTATATATTCATACACATCGCCGTTCCAGGAAAAATAGTATGTTCCTGTCGTCTTAGGAACAAATTTATAGTATTGGCAATCACTATAATTGTTAGAATTCCAGGTCACATTCAGCGGGACATCCTCTATGATATTTGCTATTACATGGTTTACGATGGTTATAGCTGCCGTAGCTTTTGTAGTCTTAGCATTTACTGTTATATTGATTCTTCCCGTGTAATCTGCTATTGCCGTGCTATAAGAACTGTGCAGACTGTAAGTGCCTGCTTTCAGATACAGTTTATTTCCCTCCCCATAACTATTGCCATAATCATCCGTCCATGAACCGAAACTCGACATATTCACTCCGGCTCTGTTAGCAACAACCGTAATCGGATATACCGGGAGCGTAAAATCCAGTCCGGAACGGCTGGCCTTTACTTGTAACGTTGAGATTGAACTCTCCGCTTCATACTTGTATGCATAGGCTTCATACGTACCATCTATCAGACGTGTAGAGTATGCGCCTTTGGGGTCTGTATAAGTAGAGCCATAGGCTTGATAGCGGTTAGCTTTGTTTTTATTTTCAAAATATATGTGAGCATTTGGCACTGGATTTCCCCTTGCGTCTTTGACAATACCGGAAATCGTCCGTCCTGCCTGGAGAGAAACAGTCAGAACAGCCGTAGTCCGAATGGAGGCATTGTTACGATCAGTAACCAGTACCCTGATATTATATGTCCCAGCCGCCGGCAGAGTCCCATGCAGATCGCCATCTGAATCTACTTCCAGGCCATAGCTATTCCCCTGAATCGCATAATTATACGAACCGCTGCCGCCTGCTTCATAAATACTTGTTGAGATATAATAAGTTCCGTCTGTATCCACTACCGCATAATACGGTCTATAAGCAGCGGCAATGGAATTATTGCTCCCAATTACCCAAATCACATCATAGGTGTAGGTATTCTTCAACTCATCTTTTGCCACTACCTTGGTTCTGAAGATACCTGCTTTTGTCGCTTTACCGCCAAATTTCAAGCTAGTGCCGCCTTCCGTCATCTTAGCCGTGATTCCTGCCGGAAGCCCTGATGCAGAATAGGTAGAATATCCCCAGCCTTCCGACCCGAACGTGTAGCTGACGGTGTCATTTACGTTATAGTCGAGGATTATAGTGTCCGTGTAGTTGAAAACGCCATGGCTGAAGACCGTCTGCTTGGATACCGTGCCGCTCCCCGTTAATCCGCTGATAATAACCTGTACATAATTTGTTTCATAGATTTCGCTCTCAGAATCCAGCGTAATCGTCCACGTCTTCTTATCAGCAGAAGTAAGCGATACGATTTTCAGGGTACGGTTATAATTTCCATTGGCGTAGCTTTTTGTTTTGACAGTAACCTTTGCTGCCGATAGTACCTGCGCCCCGCTCAGTCTTACCTGGATTGTGCGCCTGTTCAACACGGCTATGGAAGATATCGTGATAGTTTTCTTCCTGGCAGATTTAACCGTTACCTTCACTTTTTTCTTCCAGGTCTTTTTCCCCTTTTTTATCTTAGCTGTAACAACTGCCTTACCTTTTTTCAGGCCTTTTATCGTAACTCCTTTCTTTGTTTTTTTTGAAAGTTTCACGATCTTTTTCGCCTTTTTATTCACAGACCAAGTCACTTTTTTCGCTTTGATATTCTTTACCTTAATCTTCTTTTTCTTTCCAACCGTGAGTGAAATCTTGCTCTCACTGAGCTTCACTCCTTTTTTCTTTGTCTTTTTCTTCGCCTGGGCAGAACCTGCTACCGGAAGCATGAATGCCAGTGCAAACACCAGAACCAGGCAGAGAGTTTTCCTGAGTTTATGACTCATCCTCTTATCTCCTTCCTTTGCGGCACGGCTTTCCCTGCCGGAAATCCGTGTCGGATACATAATTGATTGCGTTATACATTATAATACTCCTTTTAGTCATTTGTAAAGAAATTTTGTCGTTTTATCAGGTTCGCCGGGCAAATTTCATTCTGCTTCTTCAGGGGTGCTATGACCATGCAAACTATGGGGGCTTTCTCTGGTGCTCGTTTCTCTCACAATATTATTTTCATACCATTCCTTTGGTGCTTCATCGCTGTAATATGCTTTATCCAACATCTTATATATCTGCGGATATTTCACATCAAACCGGAGCAAGGTTTTTAATTCAGATGTCTGCAAGGGCAGTATTTTCATCCCTGTTATGTAATCTTCGCCTGCTTTGTCGTAATATATCGCACTCTTTCTGGTTCTGAAATCAGAAATTACATTTATGTGGAGATAGGTAGTAATAAACACGCAATAGGCCTCTTCCAGCGGATGATTCAAACAATAATCTCCCAAATGTCTTGATACCGGTTCCATCTCCATCCTTCTTTGATTAGAGCCGTCCGCGAGCGTTGCTTCTAAAAGCAACGTATGCTCAGGATAACTATTGCTTTTCTCATATTTCCAAACAATATCCGCTTCACCGCCACCCGCATGTGTCTTGGGCAGCAAATCTGCTTCTAAAGATAAATTCATAAACTCAAGCACATTACCTTTACGCTCGCTGATTATGTACCAAATAATGCCTAAAATATATTCAAAAATCGTAGGTATATCGGCATTATCTGTTACAATTGAGCGAATTTCGTCATCGTTTCTTTCTTCAAAATGCTTTAATAAAGTAATCAATGTGTTTCTATCAAAATGTTCATCAATCAGTTTATTAAATCTTACATATCGCTCATCACGAATAACCTTCTTTGCAGATTCCTTATCTGCAATCTCTTTGCCAAGAGAAACGCCCAATCTTTGATATAATTTCTTAGCATCGATTTCTAGGACAGGATGAATTTCCCCCAAGCTAACATTTTTTTGCAATAAGTCAGTTTGCATAAACGCAAACAACAGGAAATTGTCACTTACCATTTCAACATAAGACTTCGGCAAAACGTCTAACCGTACTTTATTATCCTCAAAAATAACAATATCTGTTATTTTAAAATATCGCCTGTTCAAATCAAAATAATCGGAAAGAGTTGCTTTCGCCTTAAACAAATGCATGATCTTAAAAAATTCTTTTTTGAACTCATTTTCATCCTTTGCTTTCAAAATTGGCACATCATTCAATACGGAGAGTCCTTCTCTTTTCATAACATTTCTTGCTGTACTGCTAAAAAAATATTTGCGCCATGCCCCACCCACCTTACTATTTGTCAATTTCTTAGTTGCATTATAAAATTCTACTACAACATTTTCCTGATCATCTACTATTTTTTTCAATAAACAATATAACTTATAATATGGCTTGTCATATTTTGCGCTTTTTCGATTCATTCCCACGCTGCAAACCAATTCTTCCGTTACGATTTCCTCCTGAAAACGCTGCAATGCCAATTTATAGTTGTCCATTTCCATCAAAACAGATAAAATGATATCTTCATAATTCAATTCTCCATTTCGTAACATAATAATATACTGAATAATCTTTTCTGTCGTTTCATAATCTACACATAATGGCAATAAGTAAGTGAATTCTTCATACGTCAAATATTCAAGTTTAGCAATAACAAATAAAAACACGACAAATGGGCGGACACTTTTTCCATCCACATCATTGGTCGTTTTCAATAATTGCTTAAAATATAAATAGCTGTCTTTGGGAATCTCCAGCAAATTATCCGAGGAAAAGTCTTTTGACTGCGAAATTTTCAACAAAGCCTCTCCCGCCTCTGTTATGTTTCTGTCATCATCCAATAGTCCAATATCTCGCAATCCGGATGTTTTTTCTCTGGCATCTTTATCCGGTCTGTTTGCATCCCCGGTCACAAACCCCTTTTCCTTTAAAAATGCATAGTAATCCGCCTGAAGAGCGTTATTTCCCCTCCAAGATTTATTCTTGTTCTCAGAAATCCCCCAAAATTCTTTTAACAAGGACAATTGCCATTCAATATTCATATTGAAATCATCTGTACGGTAACTCGTAGTGCCAACCGCCCAACAATAACTTTTAAAACCAATATTTTTTGCCATTCGCAGCCTCCTAATAGTTTACCACCAAAACTTCTTTCGTCACACCATCTCGCCTTGTATGATAATTTGAATTAGAATAATCATAATTAAGGGGAATAACCCTGAATTTATTATTATGTTTCTCTATCCATGAAGATAAAATCGTATTTTTCTTCCCTTTACTTTCCAAAACATTAGACAACGCAAATCGGATTCCCCGTCTATCTAATTGCTCCAAATAAGAAAGTAAATCCGTTTCGTCTGAATCTGTCCATCCGTCCTGTTCATTGTAAGAAGCACAGGTGATAAGATATGGCGGATCCACATAAAAAAAGCTTTTATCAGTATATTTCTCCATTGAAATTTTTCTAAAATCTGTATTGGTAAAACTGTAATCACCGCTTTTTATCCGATCAAGGAAATTCTCTAATTTGCCCTGCATCTTACGGTTAAAATCCCTTTTCCCAACCGGCAGATTAAACTTGCCCTTTTTATTAAATCGAATCTGATTATTAAAGGAATAGACTATTAAAAGATATAACATCAAATAATACTCATCATCCCTCTCTGTCTTTTGATTAAAATCCGACCTAAGCTTATTGTAACCATTTTTATTATATGTCCCCAGCCCTTTCGAACTTTCGCAGCCATAATGTTCATAGCCATATTGGCATACGAGGGAAAGCCGATATTTATCAATCATAAAAAACAGGCGCTTAAAAATTTCCTCTTTCGGAATTCGCTGGAAAGAATTCAACAATCCCACTAAATAATCATTCGAATCATTAAACTGCACCTTACTACAATTCAAATTGATACCGACATTACAGCCACCGCAAAACAAATCAACTACCTGATCGGCATCTTTAGGAAAATATGGTAGCATCTGCGGCAATAACTTATATTTCCCTCCTGTATAATTTAATGGAGAAGGAATCATCGTTTTTTCTTCACTATTACAAATACATAAGAACAACCGTTCCTGATTTTCTTTAATATCTGATTTTCCGGTAGAAAAAACTTTGTAATCTTCCGAAAACACTTTTACTTTTCCTTTTTTCTGTAGAATCCGCATTATATCCTCATCACTGATTTTAGCATTGGAACGCTCATTCCCCTTTTCCGCCATATTATTATAAGACAGGAGGATATATCTTGCATGAATAGAATTAATTAACTTTTCAAACGCCTCTGCCGCTTTTTGTGTGCAATAGTCGCTTTTTAGTGCGGATCGGTCCATTTTTCTTGCAACCCCATACACCTGAGGCTTATTCCATCTCGCTACATTTTCTAAAAGATGGTAAGCATCGCAATATTGCCTGGAATTATATGGAGGATCAATATATACAAGATCAGCCTCAATATCCTTTACCAATTCATTCGTATCCAAATTGTAGCAAACATTATTTACATTTGTATGATAATTCGGCTGCGGTACCGATAGTTCGAGATGTTTGTCAAACGCTGCACCCTTTCTGTATGCATCGTAATGTCCACAAGTATTCGCAATCTTATCCATCGCATAAAGTAGTGAGGTAATTAACAAAGCCCGCTCTCTTTTGTTGATTTCTCCCTCCATAAATTTATCCTCGATATCCTGCCTTATAAATCCAATTTTTCTGCAATCCTCAATAGAAAAATAGGTATCGGCAAAATTTTCGCTCATATAATTATCTTCTGCGACCTCTGCTGCATTGTATTCCACTATAAAATTGATAATTTTTTCTTCTGAATAACTTTCTGCCCCAAACCATGCCACATGACAAATATAATTGCTGTACATTATGTCGTTTGTTATAAGTTTTTTATCTATAAATGCGGAAGCCACTGCTCCCGTTCCTGCAAATATATCTGCAACCGTATTAATGTTCTCACAATTCTTTTCTACAACATCTGTTATAAAAGGAAGTAATTTATATTTATTCCCCAGATATCTTCTGTTATTGATTTTTGTCGTCTTATATAAAGGCGGGTTCGGGTTTTCCTTTTTATTGTTATGGTTCTTCTTGATATATTCCCATAACCGCCGGTAAACAGAATCCGTCCAAAGAGTTTTTCCGTTTTCATCCACTTCCAACTCAACAACCCCATTATCCTTCAGATAATATAAGTACGATCTTGAAATGTTTAATTTTTTCGCCATTTGCGTTGCCGAATAATTCATCTCCACATCTCCGTTCTATGCAACATTTCTCCCAAGTAATTGGACACTTTTCTTAATATTATATCATATTATAAGGTGTTTTCAATAGTTTTTTCGAAAATATGTTCAGCAAATTGGATGCTAATATACTACAACTTATATATGCAATTATTATCCATTTTGTTTGTAGGGACATACTTTTATGTTTATTGAACTATTTTCCAATCACCGACACATTTTTCAAGTTGCAATATATTTTACTTGCTGCATATAAAACTTTATTCTTTAACTCTCAAAATTCTATATATTACTTTCCAGATTGCAAAAAATTAACTGGAACAATTCATACAGCTCAAAAGATTAATTTTTTAGGTATCACTTTACTGCTATATAATTTACAAAGATGGTGGATAACTTTTTATTATCGGTTGGTTTTTTAATATTACTGTATGGTATTTGATAATTTTAAATAATCTTATAATTTCCAATTAAAGTCAGGAGAAATTGTGATGGAATATTTGACACCCGAATATTGGGGGAAAATTAATACTAACGGAATTGATAACAAAGGAATCTGTTTTGAAAACCTTGTCCAAGATTTACTAACTGCCGAATACGGGAAAGCGGCATTTCAAAATACAAAACAGTCATGGGATGGAAGTAAAGATTTTTTTTGCTATTCCAAGCAGAAAAATTTTTGGGCTGAGTGTAAAAACTATGCTTCCAATGTAGGCTTAAAGGTTTTGGCCTCTACATTAATTATGGCTGAATTATCTGAAATCGACACGGTACTTTTTTATAGTTATTCACCAATCAATGTAAATACAAAGGCAAAACTACTTATTAATGCTGAAAAAAGAGGAAAGATAATATATTTCTATGATGATGTTGTACTTGAAAGAAAGATATTTCAATACTGGGACTATATAGGAGAGCATTATTTCCCTAAATTTTCTTATAAAGAAACACGCCTTTCGCAATCAAATAGCAGTTATGAAACAAGGTGTCTGTTATTTGGAAATCCTTTGGATGTGAGTTCCACATTAGACGGATATGAGTTAAGACATTTGACTCTTTTTAAAATGTTTGAAATGAATATTTGCATTATCAATAAAGAAAGCAACCGGAATACAATTTCTTTAGAATTCAAACAAATACAACAAATTAAGGCTCAGTTTGAAGTTTATCCAGAACATATTATTAAGTCCAAGTTGGCAATGACTCTAGCCCCATATGAGGGGAAAAACATTCGTCTATGGCTTATACCTATAAAAGAAAATTGTACAGTTCCCCATCCTTATATCAATGGTAAACAGTTAAGTCTTCCTAAAAATGTGGAATTTAAAGCCTTAGAAATAATGAATAAAAATTGCAGACGTTTGATTGGTAAAAGTTACGAACAATGCCTTAAGGGCTATAAGCAAAAAGTATTATTTGAGAGCAATAGATTGAAGATAGGGGTGTTCTATGGCAATAGTGGAACAGGTAAGTCCAAATTATATGAAGAATGTCTAAATGCTTCTAAAATTAGTGGGTATGAAATTATTAATTTTTTTAGTATGAATAATGCAAAAAAAGCAATCTCTGTACAAGACTTTATTCAAAAATTATTGATTGCCATATATGATATATCATTAGATACGTTAGAACAAATTTTTAAAACACTAACATTCAACATAAATGATGATTCATCCTTTTTTGAACAGCCTGAATATCATATGTTAGCAGATATATTTAACATAGACAGTGATGCCGATATGAGAAATTGGCTAGATCAATATCTAAATTTAATTGTACTGAAACTTGCGAAAAACAAATTTGTAATTGCAATTGATAATGTTCAGTTTTTTAATGATAACATCCTTGACTTGATGGATGCTATATGTAATCAGCTAATCAATATAAATCCATGTAGAACAAAATTTTTGTTTGTTTTTAATCTAGATTACATAACACGAAATTCTACCGCTGATGTATTTTTAGGAAACTATACATCAAACCATGCTGTATCCTTTACTAAACATATTACTGGTTTTGAAAATTCTAAGGAATGCTTTGAATTTTTACAGGAAGCTTTTTCAATTGGGGATATATTTCAAGAAGCAGAAATAAGTAATATTGCGGAAAATTTAAACAAAAATCCTTTTTATTTAGAGCAAATGATATATTGGTTACAAGATAAACAGGTATTAGAACAATCAGAAAATCATTATACAATTAAGAATGTATTTCTGCTGAAAAGCCTAATCAGAAATATTCCAACTACTATTTATGATATATTGGAGGCTCGTTGGGAATATTATAAAAGACACAGTAAATCAGACTTTGAAAAAGCAACAATTCTTTTTTCGGCAATTCATTTGTATAAAGAATTAGAAAAAAAAGAAATTGATGCTCTTAACATATCTTGGGATATTGTTAAAGAATTAGAAAGAATAGGATTTATTATATCTGAAGACACTTTCAACACAATAACTATAAAATTTCGTCATGACTTAATAGAAAAATTTTTTTCAAAAATGCATCATCCTTTTTTGAAAAAAATTATTGATTATGAAAATCAGCATAATCTTGTTTTGAGAAATAATGATATTCGGTATTATTTGGGGATGCTTTATACCAAAAAACAGGATTTCTGCTTGTCAAATTTACAGTTATCAGAGATTCTTGCGATTCATATTGATAGTAAACTTGCTTACGAATTTTATTTGCTAGTTTTTGAAAAGTATGTTGCTAGTTTTAACTATAATTATCATGAGGATAAAATTTCTTGGATAAATAATATTTATCAAATTATAATTTTCATTCATGATATTTTAGGAAATATTGTTATGAAAAGATGTGTAGATACTCTTCTGTTTAAGTTGCGAAATATTCAGGAAGTTTGCCGTTATATAGAATATGGGAAATTATTGCTCTATATTAGCGAAGCATATGATTCAATGGGAAACTATCAAGAGGCCATACAGTTAATCAAAGATTACAAAGACAAAGTTTTTGGAAATGAAGATAAAAATGTGTATACTTTAGAACAAAAAAAACTTCTTTCAGAGATTTATAATAGGCTACATGTTTATTGCCGACATCAGGTATTACTACCTTTAGAAAATGAGAAAATCATGAAATATTTAGATTTATCCGATGAAATTGCAGATGCTATTCCATATATTGAAATGCAATATGTTAATTATTCGGACAGAGGCTATTTATACTATGACCTCCCTATGTCTGACAAAAGACATACCTATACAGTATTTTATTGGGAAAAAGCCTGTAAAATATATGAAAAAGGAGGGGCAGAGCCCAAAGAATTAAATTATCTAAGGAAAAAAGTCCAACTTGCTTTGTTAAAAGGAAAAACTGAAAAAGCTGTTCAAACTGCAAAGATGGGACTAGAACAAATTAATTTTAGTCCATATGCTTATCAAC
This sequence comes from uncultured Lachnospiraceae bacterium, assembly GCA_947628225.1. Lineage (GTDB taxonomy): Bacteria > Bacillota > Clostridia > Lachnospirales > Lachnospiraceae > Eubacterium_F. Next base: position 12,210 of record CANQYY010000008.1, on the reverse strand, counting down.
AAACTTTTTTCAAATGGTGGTTTTATTACGCTTTGGTAGAAACATATTTGCTAGATTATAAAGATGAAAACGCACTTGAAATTGAGAAAGCGTTGGAACGTGCTCATTTTTATTCAGAATTATTAGAGTCAAATAAGAAGTTTTATTATTTACAATTAAGAGCTATTTATATGTTTTATACTGGAAAAAGAGAAGAAGCAAATATATTAAACAATGAGGCAATACAACTGGTAGAAGCCAGTAATTATGAAATGAAAAAGAATTCTCTAAAACGTCAATTACTGGAAAACAAAACTACCATTTGTTCTATTGCTACAAAGCCAAAAACTAATTTATATTCTCAAATCCATACAATAGATGGACTGTTTAATTTACCATGTATATAGCTAAGTAGTTATATAAGTTTTGTTTTAATGTCAGAAACAAAAATGATATTGCACTGTCTGTCAACCGCAATATCTTTCGAAATATCACGTAACCGAAAATAAAGGTCATTATTTTGTAATGAAGTAAAATTATCTACAAAATAAATAAAAGGCATATTAGAATATATCATTTTGGTAGGAATATAATCACAAAGGTTAATTTGATCTAAGTCTCTTTGTGCAAGTGTAATATTTTCCTGATTAATAATATTCATTCCTAACGAAGGAAAAAGCCGAATATATTCTTCGGAATCCAGTAATGTGCAAAAATTATATAAATAATATCCATATTGGAAATGAAAACCAGTACTTTTAATCCAATTATATATATACATAAAGCAATCAAAAATATCAATTTTGATTTTTGCTTGATTTTTTGCATAAAAAGCTGCCTTTGAATCTTCACGTAGATATTTAAATTTTTCATATTTAGAGTTATTTTTATCTGTATTACCTTTGTGATATACTATGGATTTTCCAGCGACCCAGGTTTCATAGCCTAAGTTTGCAATTTTCACTGAATAATCATTATCACAATATATATAAGGCATCATGGTATCTATGCCATTTACCCTGTCAAATAAATCATGAGAAGTGAGAAAAACAGCTCCACAGGCAGCTTGTACTCTCCTATCTGCCAGAGTTGACGGGTGATTATAAGGAAGATTTTTACCTATGTGAATGGTATTAAAATGGTTATAACCCATTCCAAAATCCATGATCCTGTTATTAAGCGGATTAATAATTTTTGCACTTATTACACCTGCATTTTCATGATGATTAAAGCATTTTATCAAGTTATCCATCCAACTATCTGTATAAAACAAATCTGGGTCGCAAAAAAGCAAATATCTCTTGTCTGTGCATTTGGCTCCATAATTAACAGCTCCTGGCCAAAACAAGTTTTCACTTATTTTATAAATATCATAGTCATAAAAATCTTCTTCAAAGAATTTTAACTCATCACTATTATAGTTATTTGCTATTATAATAATTTGTGGCTTATTTCCACACAATGTGGTTTCTAAAGTGTGGAGGCTTAATCTCAGCATTTCTATATTTTTATGAAATGGAATAATAATTGCAATATTCTCTCTTGTTACCATGATAATCTCTCCTAGTATTCATTTTCTTAAAAAATTAATTTTCTTGCAACTCTGCTACCCAATAACTAGTGCTGGACAAACCGAAGCTTAAGTTGATGTCCCATAATTTTACTAAGATAATATTCGGTAGTAATATTAAACCAACCGATAATAAAAAGTTATCCACCATTTCTATCATATTACCACATTTTTCTAGAAAAGTCATCCTTTTTTTTCATATTTTTTAGTTTTTTTTTACCATTAGGAATCAACTTATCCTCTTTACCGCCCCCGTTTCCTGTAAAAAAAGCTATAATATGATTATTATAAAACAAAGGAGAACAGTTATGAATAATATCAAACTACAAATGAAAAACTATTTAGATTATTGCGCCTTACAGAAACGCTTAGACAGGAAAAGCATAAAAGCTTATCGAATTGATTTAAATCAATTTGCAGACTACATTTCAGAAACGCAATTAGCAGAAATCACTCCGGATATACTGGAGGCATATATCTGCCATCTTCACCAGACTTACCAGCCAAAAACCGTTAAACGCAAAATTGCATCCCTCAAAGCGCTTTTTCATTACTACGAATATAAAGAATTGATTAATCAAAACCCTTTCGGTAAGATTCATATAAAATTCAGGGAGCCCATTATTTTGCCCAAGATTATCCCCTTACAGACAATGGAATGCCTTTTTAAAGCAATATACGACCAGCAAAGAAATGCTAAAACAGTATATCAGCGAAAAAATGCTGTCCGGGATGCCGCAGTCTGCGAGCTATTATTTGCAACCGGCATGCGTATTTCTGAACTTTGCTCGCTAAGTTCAAGCGATGTGAATCTTCAGGATGGCACTATCCTTATATATGGTAAGGGCTCTAAAGAACGGCGTCTTCAAATCGCCAGCAATGACGTCATTGCTGCGCTGGAAAATTATAAGACAAAATTTTCCAATGAAATAAAAAACTGCCATAATTTCTTTGCCAATCAGTCCGGGAAACCGTTATCGGATCAAAGCGTACGAAGGATGATAACCAAATACACAAGGCTTGCTGATATTAAGCTGCACATTACGCCCCATATGTTTCGCCACACTTTTGCAACTTGCCTTCTGGAAGCAGATGTTGATATTCGCTACATACAGGAAATGCTCGGACATAGCTCTATCAATATCACAGAGATTTATACTCATGTTGCGGTTTCCAAGCAGCGGGACATCCTCAATACAAAACATCCTCGCAAGGATTTTAATATCTTTTAATAACAGACAGCAATCTAAACACAATTTTCTTTCTTATTTGCTTAGATTGCTGTTTCTATTAATCATAAGCTCCGCCAGAGTTTGGAAAATCTCTGTAAATTCATATAACCATACAAAAATAAGGTCTTCTATGATAAAATCTATTTATCATAGAAGACCTTTTATCATGGCAAACAAAAAAGAATATCCCATCCGATGCCGCCCGTCCGCAATGGGTTATATTTCAAAGGCATTTGTCCGCATACTGCTTTACAATTTTTCCTTACTCATATTCTGTTAATACCTCCTCATCTTCCGAATATAAATCTGTCGATGAATAATCTATTTTGTCTATGGATTTAGACTTTTGTTGATTAAGTGTTGCATCTTCTTTTATATCATCTGAAGCATCTTCCATATGCGCAGATACAGCGTCAACATCCGGCTCAAAAAATACATATTTCTTGAACATATTTATCACAAGCCAAGACGTCAACTTGGGGCTGTACAGAATATCTCCCTTTTCCCCCCGAAGGTAACCGCCATCATAGGCAACCCAGTGTTCTCCCTGATAATACAGGGCAAATCCACGATCCTTATGCTTCTTACACTCTTTCTTCCACTGTTTTTTCGTGTTCTCATATCCCGGTTCATCCCTCTGGCTCATGGGATTAACAAGCAGTGACTCCAGCAATTTCCGCTCACTCTTATCCGGCTTGTAATAACTCCATTCTGCCATCCTTTTCCCGTTTTCGTCAAAGCCCTTGTAGGCAATCTGCAGATCATTGCCCCCGGCATCCTTTGTCGCTGCGTCATACTGGACTACCATATCATAGGCAAGACACACAACATAGGTGTCACCGTTCCAAGTATTTTTTAATAGCATATAGGATTCATCATCGCCATACCGCTCCGGCCTATTACATATTTTATATAAATCATCCCTGCTCCCAGTCCTGTTTAAAAGAACCTTGTCAAATTGCCGCACAAGCTCCCTGCCCCTCTTTTCCCAGTCCTTTCTCGTGCTGTCCGGATTGCGCCACACCTCCCCAATGTTTGTTGAAAGCAGCATCAAATAACCATATTCTTTTGATACATACTGGGTCAGCTTGTCACCATTGTAAGTAAAATCCAGACGGAGAGTATCGTCCTCTCCCTTTTCCCCGTTGCCAAAAAGATAGGTAACCTCTTTTTTCCCGTCTTTAACCGTTCGGCACTTTACCTTGTCCAGCACGTCTGACACTTCCTGCGGCATCATGTCGCGGATTGACTGATGGAGAAACTCCTCTCTGGAAACCTCTCCGGCCGGCGTCACTTCCGGCTGTGCCGTTCTTTCTGCCTGCGCCGTCCCTTCTGCCTGCGTCGGCTCCTGTTTACTTCCGTCAGCCTTTTTTTCTTCCGTCCCGTCTGTCAGACAAGCGGTTCCCAACAATGCAAATAGCACGACAGCTAACACACTCATCCATTTTCCTTTTTTTCTAAATTTCATAATATGCCTTACCCTTTTTTTCACATTTGTTTCTCCAAACGCAAGTGTCCCTGCAGTATACTGCCTCCTGTTTGTGGCAAATGCCAGAAGCGACCGGCTGTAGTCCTGACGGATGTCAGCTCCCATTTCCAGAAGGACATGCTCGTCGCAGCTCATCTCCATATCCCGGACCATGCAAAACCATGAAACCCACACAAGGGGATGAAACCAATACACTACTGTTATGAAAAAGGCAATCAGTTTAACCACATGGTCCTTTCTGTGAGCATGGTACTGCTCATGCTTCAAAATATACACCCGTTCTTTCTCGGTCAGGCGAAAGGGAATATAGATGCGCGGGTGCAGCACTCCCATCACAAGCGGCGAGGGAATGGCGTCGCTCTCATAAATATTGTCCCGATACAAGACTGCACTGGTCAGCCGCTTCCTCATGCGTACTGTGAGAAGGGCGTTCCACAAAATGAGGATTCCCATACCGGACAGCCATACGGCTGCCAGCCAATCCGTCATGCCTATCCCGGTTTTCTGCTTTCTGCTCCCGGTTTCCGCAGAGCCGCTTCTTTCCGCGAACGCATCGCTTTCCGTGGAGCCATCTGTTTTCATGGAAATATCCCCCTCACGGCTTTCCCCAGACTTACCCTCAATCGGCATAAAATCCACTGCCGCCTCGTCTGCCGCGATCTTCTCGCTGAATTCATTTCCCGGAACACCGGCTGATTCCTGCTGTGACGGAATGTCTGCATCCTTTTTCTCCTGATGGCTTTCAACCGGCAAATAACTTTCTGTTCCAAAGTTCAGATTAAACAAACTGAGAGGGGAAGACAGCGTAACCGGACATAAAAGCCGTATGCCCACAATCAGCCACAGGGCATAGACATACTTCTTTGAAAAACTTCTCATAAGCGCCCTCACAAGCAGCACAGCCAGTATCACAAAGGTAGCCGCCAGAGCCCTGTCCAAAACCTGATTCCATAATTCCCATCCCATCATCTCTATCCCTCCCTGTGATTGTCAATTAATCTCTTAATCTCCTCCGCCTCTTTCTCCGATATTTTCTTTCCGCCGAGAAACGCCGTGAGAAACTGGGGCAGGGAGCCGGCAAAGGTTCGCTCCACGAAATATTCCGACTCATCTGCCTGCACCTGCTCCCTCTCCACCAGAACCGAAACCGTCGCATTTTCATTGCTTATATAACCCTTTTCACAGAGCTTACGAATCGTCGTGTATGTCGTGGATTTTTTCCAGCCAAGAATATCATTGCAGAGTTTCACCAGCTCCCCGGAATTGATAGGGGCATAATCCCATACCACGGACATAAACCGGTAATCGCTGTCGCATAATTTCAAATACTCCATTGTTCTCTCCCTTCCGCTGCACTATTTTCATTTTGTCAGCGCTTTCCTATATAAAAGGTCTATAGTTATAAACCTCTTGTAATATAGTTTATAACTATAGACCCGTTTTGTCAAGCAGATTTTTTCCTATTTCGTGTCTTTATCAATGCAGAAAATCTTTTCGTAAACCAACCCATCCTTACAGAGTTTTGATTATCTTATTTCTAATCGGAAATTAAAATTTCATACTTTTCCGGATGCCGGTACCTGCTCCCCATTACTTCGTTCGCACGATATTCCCTCAGCAAATCAAGATCAATGTCAGCTACATAGATTCCCTTTTCCTCCGGCGCCTCCAAAATGCACATATCCCTCACGCCAGGCCCCGTGCGCAGCCACGCAACGCCGTCAAAAACTGTAGAATGTCCATTGCAGTCCGGCTGCCCATCCGGATAATTACAAGTGGCAATAGCAAGCATATTCTCATAGCATCTGGTACGAAGCGCTGACAGACGGTTTATCTCCATCGGACAGGCATTCGGAGCAAGAATTACCTCTGCGCCTTTCAGCATTAAAATCCTTGCGCTTTCCGGAAATTCCCTGTCAAAACATATCATGGAACCAATCTTTACAATCCCTCTGCCGGTATCCAAATCTGCGGCAAAAAAATCCTCGCCGGATGACAGCATCTTTTCTAAATCGAAAGCACAGGTATGTACCTTAGAATAATGCAGAATCTCCTCCCCGTTCCGGTCAAAAAGCATCATGGAATTCAGCGGCTTCGGATCATGCCTTTCGAGAAAAGTGATGCCGATTGCCATCTGTAATTCTGCTGCCAGCCTTTTGAAGTTCTGTATAAAATCGCTGTCAGCAGTAATCGAGAGTTCTTTTATAACTTTTTCATCCTGCGGTATGAAATACCCATTACTCCACATTTCCGGAAACAAGGCAATATCCGCATCCATAGCTTTTGCCCTTTCACAAGCTGACTTTCCTATTTGATACTGCTTCTCTAAGCTGTTTCCCGGAAGAAGCTGAAGCAATGCTATTTTTAAATTCATATATAATTTGCCTCCGTTAGTTTCCTCACATAAAGGGTTTCAACATGTATGCTCTCTCTGGGGCATTCACTGTACTATTTGCATTAGAAAGACGTCTATATCAACTTAACAACTTATAAAGTCTTTCCATTTCTTTATTAATAGCCCCCGTATTTGCTTCATCTAAGACACATGACAGTTCGATTTTACGTGTAACACCATCTTCTATATCCGGCAAATTTGTAATCTCACTATATAGTTTATTTACAAAATTATCCATTTGGGTAAGTATCGACTTTGGAAGTTCATATAACAATTTAAGCAGTCGTTTAAACACTTCGTCCGTATGTATTGTTTTAAAATATAACGCCCATGCAACTATCCTTTTATAAAGTAAAGCAAGCTGCTTTGAAACATACACTATCAGCTCCAAATCACTCGGTATCCCCGCCTCCCCAATTGCATCCTGAATTGTAGAATTCAAAAGTGTAACCAAAATTCCGTTTAATTGTGCCAATTCATTCAGTTTTACCGAAACGGCCTCTAATAGTTCGTTAGGACTCATTTCAATTATATGCGTTGTAAATAAACCATACTTAAAATCCCATCTATGTTTCTGTAATTTTTCAAACTCGTCTTTCAGCACATAGGCAAGAAATTTATACTCCCATGCATACGGCTTTTCAATTAAAACACGCAGTGCTTCTGCTGGAATATTACTGTCTAAATTATGTGGTTTCATAGTATGTGATATTTTTTTATACCTCAATCCGTCAGAAAATATCAAACTTAATTGATGTTTCATCGTAGCAGTTATGTCCCCCACAGATTCATACGTATAAATCCATTGTTTTGATTCACTATAAATTTCTGAAACGAATTCAAGAAGCTGCGGATTGTCAACAACAGTCGGAAAATTTCCATCTTTATTTGCTTCCCATCTCTCTAATTGGCTATATAACTGTTTATCCACAAACACAAATACCGGAATTCCTTTGGCTTTTGCCTGTCGATATTCTAAATTCGCAATAGATTTTCCACGCTCTGTCACATGATCATATTCCGTTCCAACAATAAGTATAAAAATATCTGCTGATTTATCAAGATTACTCAAGGAATTTTCAAAAGTACCAATACAGGGGTCAATAGGAAACGAGTCAAATTCGGACAGCATAGTTTGAAAACCATAATTACCTTCAAAAAAATCCTTTAAATCTGCCCGAACCTGTTTTAGGTCATAGCAAGTAGAACTAAGAAAAACTACTGGTGTATGTCTGTCTGTATGCATATTCTCTCCTTGTCTTTTTTATATATCTTCAATTAAATTTTTCCGCAACGCATTAATAGTATCTTGGTTTCTTTTATCCTTCCTTATTAAAAAAACTTCAATCCCTCTTGAAAATCATTTTCCCATCTTCGATTAAGGAGTTGGTTACCAACAAATTATATGCGCCAATTCTTGAATGCCAGTGTTTATGTTTGAAAAATGCTTCCCAATCAAGTTCTAATATGAAATCCGGCTGATAATTTTCATTAAGCTTAATTATTACTACATATTCAAACAATGGTTTAAAAGAATTAATATCTGCATCTTTCTCTATTCCATAAAAAGCCCCGGTTGTATTTGTGGTAATGCACTTGATTGAGTACCTCTCACCATTAACACTAACAGCATCAATATTCTTGGTTGATGGCGGCGCAAATTGCAATTTAGGCAACCCCTTTGTTTTAGTGTAGTAATCAATAACCATGTATTCACCCAAATCACCAGTAACATTTTTAGAACGAATTAATTTGTCCTCACGCATTCTAGAAATTAATTCCCCATAAATATGAATGAGTTCAATGCCAGAATATTTTGAAAAGTCCATTACATAACCCCCCTTTTAACTATTTAAAGTCGCTACAACAGTGTAAATCACTCAAACTCGGCTTTGGCAACTACATCTTGTATCTAATCAATCATAATACACACGATTTTGCATGGAAATCCCAAATGTTATTGATATTATAATCATTTATCCGACTTTTTGCAAGAAAATTGCAATAAACCGAGTAACCTCGTCATAAATTTTTCGCTCAACTATATGGTTTAAGAGCTGTTTTATTCAAACACCTTTTTCTTCTGTGCATTTTAGTTTAACTCTAGCACGCATATAGTCCAACTTAGCTCAAGTTTAGTCCAAGTTTAGCTCAACTCAAGACCAACCTAGTCCAAAATTAGCTCAAAAATTTTATTTATTAACCAAACTCCATCTTGCTTTGTGGCCTGTACCTTCAACAAGCACCATTTCTTCTTTCTTCATGGCTTGGAGAATGTTTGAAACCTTTTTGGTCTGTTGCTTTTCGTCCATAATCGCCGGCAATGCGCCCTCTAATACAACCTTAATATCCGATACTCTGGCACTTTTCATTGTCCTAAGGGCATTAATAATCAGCTGCTCATACACATCTTTGTCCAAGCCCTTATTTTTTACATATTCCGCTGGTGTACCTACCATATTTGCGACTTTATACGATACATAAATATTAGGATATCGGCCTTCCACCAATCCTTCTTTTCTTAAAAAATAATAATCATCTCTAGCTATAATCTCTTTCTTCTGTACTTTATCTAACAAAAATACTGTGTGCAAATCTAAATCATCATTGCTATGAAGCAATTGAGTATAATTTCTGTCAAGGATTTTCCCATACAAAGTTACTTTTACACGATTTACATCTTCCAAATCATATGTCGGCAAAGGAAAACATTTGTCCCTCTGAATCTGATAGTCAAAAGTTTCTCTTGCACTTCCCCATGAATGAAATCTTGCATACCGATTAAATTCAGAATGTTCAAAATAAAGTCGTAAATATCTTGGTAAAAGCTTATTCTTATCTTGACACCTGAAGACAGTGTAAGAAAATGAACATATATATGTTTCCTCTGTATCGTTAAATGCTATTGCAATTTTTTCTCCGCGCCTTGATGTATCTGCCACGTATGCAAATTCTTCTGGCCTCACAATATAATATGGTCTTAAATTTACATCTCTCATATTAGCCTTTGTTTCAATAAACCGTTTATCAACAGATATCCCACATACATCGTCCAAATTATATTTATCAGACTCGTTTTTATCTTCTGATAACTCAATATAATCTCCAATTCTTTTCTGCGGTAACGTAGAACGCAAATTATCTAGATATCCCTCACTGTTTATGTTATACTTACCTTAGACAGATTTGTTTATCTGTCCTGTCATGAGGTAAAACGAATGGCATTGCAGATACCCGGAGCTGGACACGTATCAATACAAAATGAAACAACATAAAAAGCAGTAAATAATCACTTTCTACAGGAGGAAATGAAGCATGGAAACATATTATTTGGTAGATTTTGAAAATGTACATGAGGGTGGACTAGACTGTCAAAATAATCAGTTAGGAAGTCATGATCATATTCACATTTTTTATACAAAAAATGCTTCAAAAATCAGTTTTAAAAGTCTGGAACCCCTTAAGAATAAAACATCCGAACATGAGGTTCCTCCCGGAAACCAATCATTAGATATGCATCTCAGCGCATATTTAGGCTACTTAATCGGAAAAAACAGTTCCCAAGAATGTAAATACATAATTATCAGTAAAGATAAAGGTTACGATAACGTTATTTCATTTTTAAAAAAATACACTCATCCAACACCAACAATAGTACGTCGGTCTAAAATTATTACAACGTCCAAAAAAACTGCTGTCACAACTAAAACAGCTTCTGGTAAAACATCCCCTTCTAAAAAAACGCAGTTAAATACTGAAATTCAACGCAATATCAGCGCATCTGGATACGATAAAACAGTTATTAACAAAGTTGCCTCCATCGTATCTAAGCATTATAGCGAAAAACATTGTTTAATTAATGTACATAACGATTTAGGGAAAATTTATACTGATTACCGCGATATATACCAAATCATCAAGCCAATCATAAAGAAATATCTGCCCTATACAACGTCATAAGCGCCTGACACCGCCACTCTCAATCGCAAAATTCAGCAAACATTAAAAAGAAGATAATACTAAACAAAGTATTTACAGGGCTATAATTGCTAAATATGGACAAAAACAAGGACGTAACATATATAACCATATCAAAAGTATCTTAAACTTATTTATTCAATATTAACTATAAACTATCTTTCCAATAAGACAAAAAAGCGGGGCTGTTTTTCAACAGCCCCGCCTGTGTCAGAGATAAAACACAACCGTTTCTATTATTTGCGTAATTATTTCAAGGTCCAAGCCGCTACCTGATAACCGCTTCCGCGGTATACAAAGTACAGATCATGGGCTCCGGACACCGTTTCTTCCAGTGAGGATGAGATTGTCTTATAAGTGTCGTTTCCGGAGGTGTTCTCCAGTTTCACCGTGGCGATTTTCTTTGCCGTCTTCTCTCCCGGTTTACCGTCAACGTACACTTCAATACTTCCCTTGTCTGTGTCAGAGCACACTTCCACGTCGATGTTGGAAGCGCCCGTTCCAAAATCCACGCCGGATACTTTATTCCAATCTCCCGTCTGTATTTCAGTTAGCACCATATCTTTCTTGCTCTCCGAATACTCCGTCGTGAGGCCGCCGTTATCCGACATAATATTGGCGCTATTTCTCTGAGTACCTGTCAGACTTCCCTTTCCTCCTACTCCGGCATAGGTGGGCGTAGCAGATATTGTTCCGTCCCCTTTGACAGTCAGTTTATCGATATGGAGATTCCGATACCCCATCCGGCTCTTATACAACACCCGCTCTAAGTAGGTAGTATGGTAAGCGATATAATTCTCTCCCTTAAAGGTAAACATATGATGGTGGTTGTTGTATACATGTCCATACAGATTTCCCGGATTTTCAAATACTGTACCGTGATAGGTGGCATTTTCCATATAAGGATTATCCGCCGTGTAATAGGCGATACATGCCTGCCCCGTAAATTCATCCTTATTATTGGCCAGATTGGAAGACCAGTTGGTGCTGTAGGAGTAATAATAGGTGTCGCCAAACTTATTTATTTCATTGTCCTCGAAATAGTAGTACGGCGCAAACGTCTTTGGCGTTTCTGCCAAGCTTGTCATATCGTCACCCAACTTAGCAATGCGGCCAAAAGTAGGATTGGTGACGCCGGAGTCATCTCCTCCGCCAAAATAAATGTACGCCTGGCCATCATCGTCCACAAACACGCCTGGATCAAAGAGCCACGGAACCTCCTTCTCACTACAGGTTGGAGTACTTCTGGAAATCAGCCTCTTTCCGATTGGATCCTTCCATGGGCCGGTAGGCGAGTCCGCCACCAGTACGCCAATTCCGTCTCCTCCCAGTGTATAGTATAAGAAAAATTTTGTCTTGCCGTTGATTTCCTTGCTCACAATGGAGGGTGCCCAGGATTTTTTAGCGTAATTTGTCAGTTTTGTCACGTCAATGACGCCCTCATCTTTCCAGTTTACCATGTCGGACGTCGAAATACAGGACATGGTGTGGGTGTTGTACGCATTGGAAATGACATTTCCCTTGCCGTCAAACTCCGCTACGTCTGTGGTGCCGTATACATATAACC
>CANQYY010000007.1 GCA_947628225.1 uncultured Lachnospiraceae bacterium | reverse complement strand
CTTATCGCGTCAGCAAATATTATCTTATCAGATAATTTTTTGCCTGTCAACACTTTTTTCTACTTTTTGTGATTTTTCCATTGCCAAATAGACTGCCAGCGGAATTACAAGCTCCTATCAGATTACCAAAACCAAAGAGGAACTGCTGCTTGTGCTGAACCGTCGCTAACGGAACCGGTACTTTCCTTTCCCATATCCGGACACCGGCTCAATGATTCCATGCCCCGCCATCTCCCGCAACAAGGCAGAACTTCTTGTCAGCTTTAATCCAAGCACTTTCTGAACGTCTGATCTTCCAAAGACAGTCCGGCTGCCCAAAGCCTCTTTTAACGCCCGGACATGAGCGGCTGTCTTGGAAGTAAATACATCTTCAATGTTCACTTTTTCTATGTCAATGTTCGCTTTTTCTGTGTCAATGTTCACTTTTTGCACTTCCTTAAATGTTCTGCTGATATGCAGCGTCCGGTTATGAAGCGGGTGGGTTTCATTCAGCAGCAGATTGCGCAGAAATATCTCAAGATATTCCGTCGTTTCATGAATACCATTTTTCAGGTCGTTATAGTTTGCCCTGACCAGCGAATTTCTGAAATACCATGCGTTCCCGGCAAAAATATCGTTCGTCACGTCAAATCCCAATGTGCGAAGATACTTGATGAAGAATACCGCCGTCGTTCTGGTATTCCCCTCGCCGAACACATGGATCTGCCACAATCTGGATACGAATATTGCAAGATGATGGATGATCTCCTCCATGGACAGATTTTTATAAGAAAACTTTTTCTCCTCGGAAAAGTCATAATCCAACGTTGCCCTGAGCTCCGTGGCGCTTCCATAAAGCACGGTCGCCCCCACTTGAACACACAAAATTTTCCTGCCTGAGATTACATGAATATTCAGCCGGCACTAGCGTCGGCTCCGGCGCAGGGGCGGGAGAAAAATAATACGGGGAGGCTTTTCGGGGCCTCCCCGTTTACTCATTGCAGCTTTACCGGTAATCAAAACGATTTACTGCTTAAAATCGCTCATGCTTACGATCCGATGTTCGCATACGCATTTTTTCTCAGTCTGATTCCGTTGAGCTCAATTTTCTTTCCGCCGACCATATTGCATTGGAAATATACTATGTTGCCCTGTTTTGTACCCGTGATCTTGAGGTCATCTTTTATCAAATTTGTGTCAAAATAATACAAGGAACCCGAACTGCCTCGATAGTCAGTTAATAGTTTTGTTCCACCGCCACAAATTTTGGCAGGGTCAACATTTTCTGCTTTGGCAAAATTGATCAGTGTGGCGCTTGTCGTCCCCATGATGTCAAGGGAATGATAGCCGGACAGGTCAACTAAAGATTTATCATCTTTGAGATAGAATCCTATCTGTTCGCCGCTTTTCATGTCTGCCTCCAAATGCCCATCCTTGATAGTCACTCCTGCTTTCACTGTGGAAAAGGCAAGGTTTTCTTCTGTGATATCTATGTTTAGATCCTCTTCTGCATTCGGACATTCTTTCAGCAGCGTAATGGAGTTTATCGTATAGTCTACAGCTACTGAGCTGCTGTCATTATTAATATACAATACGCTTGAATCCCATAAATTTTGTATATTTTTTGCAGCAGTGCTAGATATCTGCAATAAGTCCGTCCGCACGATAATATCCGAACCACTGCTTCCTGTTATTTTACCAGAAGTTATTTGTGAGGCTCCACCATAAGTACTACCTTCGGTCTTCGTAATCTCGCCTGCGAGAAAGCCCACAGTCAAATTAACCGGTTTTCCGTCCGCACTGGAAGCGTTAATCTTTATGGCTTTATATGCACTCCACGGAACCGCCGACTTGTCGCTGTTGATATAAAGGCCAAAATAAGCCAGGCCGACATCTCTGCCAGCGCCGGTCGTAGTATACTTCATCTTTCCATCTTCAAAAGTAACTTCCCCCGCCGATGTGCTTTTATTATAAGCAAGACTCTCCGCCGTGAGGGCAATCTCTTTATCCCCTGTTACAACAGGCGTTGGCGTTGCCGTCGGCTCCGGCGTAGGAGGAACATAACTCAGATTCTTCTCAAGTTGGATGGATTTTATCGTTAGTTCTGCCGATGGCGCGTCATCCCCGAGGTTATGGCTGTTGTATTTTATGAATACCGCCTGTGCCTTCTCGGACTTTACGTCTGACAGGCTCATTTTATATTCCCCTTCGCCCTGTGCGAACGTGGGATACTGCTCTTTGCCTACCAGCGGGCATTTACTCGAGTCGGCGCCTGCCCAGTAATCGCTGGCTGCGCTTGCCGGTATATTATTTTTCAGGTTTACCGCCATCTCACATCCGCTCTTTGTTTCATATTTAATCTTCAGGCTCGTATATTTTCCCATATCTACGGAAGCATGCTCATCATTCAGGTAGAAGCATATGCCATGGCCGGAATCTTTGGCAGTAAGTTTTAAATCTACCATGCCATTGTGGTACTCTGCTTTTTCCGTATCTGCAAATGCCACATTGGCCTCCGATATAGTTACTTTTTCATGATTTTCGGCCACCGGTACTTCCGTCGGAGCCGTCGTCGGTTTTTCAGTCGGACTGTCAGACGGCTTCAGTGACGGCGCAGTCGACGGCTCTTCGCTCGGCGCGGTCGACGGCTCTTCACTCGGCGCGGTTGACGGCTCTTCACTCGGCGCGGTTGACGGCTCTTCGCTCGGTTTTAGCGTCGGCGCTTTAGACGGCGCAGCCGATGGGGCGGCAGAGGAGTTGCCGGACGGTTTTTTCTGCGGATCCGGTTTCTTCTGATTGTCCTTCCCTGCCTTTACGGTTACTTTACATGTAAGCTTCGTCTTCTTCTTCCCGAGTTTGTAGACTGCGGTTATCTTTGCTTTGCCTTTGCGCACGCCTTTTATTGTAACGCGGGCTTTATTTCCCTGTTTCGTTTTCTTTACAATCTTTACTATGGATTTTTTGCTGGTCTTAAAAGTTACCTTTGCTTTCTTTTTTCCTCTTTTTACCTTTATCGTGGCTTTTTTCCCTACAGTAATTTCCACTTTCTTTTTGCTTAATGCCGGTTTCTTTTTCTTTGCCTGAATTTCTCCCGGCGATGTAAGCGTGAGTACAAGTGACAAGCACATAAGTACTGCCATACTTCTTTTCATATATGTACCTCCTGTTATTTTTATTTGTCAAACGGACAAAACCCCGGATGAAAATTGCGGGTCTGCCGATTTGACGGTTCCCATTTTTCTGCTGATTCTTTTTGTCATCTCCCTCCTTTCCGACATAGTGATTTTTGGGAAAACAATCGGCCGAAACAGATAGTTTTCTCTCCAAATAGTCTGGCAGAAAGTTACTATCTATATAGTAACATCCTTTATGTGTATGGTCAAGTTATAACATATTAATTAGTATGGTAATTGAGGTGACAGCATGAATAGAGAAGTAATGAATAGAGAAGTATATACAATTAATCAGTACGGTTCGATAGGAATTAATATCCGAAAGAAGATGGATGAGAAAAACATTACGCGGAATGCCCTTGCCAGAGCTATTCATGCCCGGTTTGAGGTCATTGATAAATGGTATCACGGCCATGTAGAAAAAATTGACGCGGATATCCTCGCCCGCATCTGTTATGTTTTGGAATGTACGCCCGGAGATATTATCCGTTATATGTCGGATGACGACGCCTCCTGAACAGGATAATTTTTCCTCCGGTATCACCTTCTGATTTTCAGAAAAAAAAAGTACCCTGTTCCGGTACTTTCCATTCTTTTAAGTGTATTTTACACTTTCTAAACGGAGAAGGAGGGATTTGAACCCTCGCGCCGCTATTAACGACCTACTCCCTTTCCAGGGGAGCCCCTTCAGCCACTTGGGTACTTCTCCAGCTGAATAAAAATAAATATGGATTTATACGGTTTTTCAACCGAACGGAGAAGGTGGGATTCGAACCCACGGCCCCTTTCGGAGTCACCGGTTTTCAAGACCGGCTCCTTAAACCACTCGGACACCTCTCCAAGACTGCTTGAACAGTATATCATTCCGCCCATACGCATGTCAAGATAATTTTACAAATATTTTCCTTCTCCCAGCTTCAATCCCGGCACGGCATTTAAATCAAGTCCATGACGTATCCCGTTTTTGTAATCATAATAGCCTGCCGCCCCAATCATCGCCGCATTATCCGTACAGAGAACCGGAGTCGGCAGATAAAATTGGTACCCGTTTGCTTCACAGGCAGCTTTCATGCCCTGACGCAGACCGGTGTTGCACGCCACGCCTCCGGCAATCGCGACCCGGGAAATCCCCCGGTCTTTTGCCGCCAGCATCGTATGCCCGACCAGAACGTCAATCACCGCGCGCTGAAAGGAAGCAGCCACATCCGCCTTTGCATATTCGATTCCCTTCATCCGGCATTCATTCAAATAATTCAGCACCGCTGATTTTAAGCCGCTGAAACTGAAATCATAGGGAGCGCCTTCGATGGATGCCCGTGGAAAGATAATGGCTTTTTCATTTCCCAGTTTTGACAGTTTGTCGATTTCCGGTCCTCCCGGATATCCTAACCCGATAGCCCTTGCCACCTTGTCAAAGGCTTCCCCGGCAGCATCATCTCTTGTTCTGCCCAGTATTTCATATACGCCGTAATCCCGCACAATAACCAGATGGCTGTGTCCGCCGGATGCCACCAGACATAAAAACGGCGGTTCCAAATCAGGATTGGCAATATAATTAGCGGAAATATGCCCTTCGATATGATGCACTCCCACTAAAGGCTTTCCTATAGCATAGCTGATAGCCTTTGCCGCCCCTACGCCAACCAGTAAAGCTCCGACCAGTCCGGGTCCGTAGGTGACACAGACGACATCTATGTCAGCTAATGTTTTCCCCGCCTCGGTAAGAGCTTCCTCAATAACCTGATTAATTTTTTCAATATGCTTGCGAGATGCAATTTCAGGGACCACTCCGCCATATAATTTATGAGTATCTATCTGGGAAGCAATAATATTGGAGCGGACGTCCCTTCCGTTCACCACCACCGCTGCCGCCGTTTCATCGCAGGAGCTTTCTATGGCGAGAACAATTACCTCTTTTTCACTCATATTACTTTTCCTTTTCCAATACCGGTTCCTGCTGCGCTGACTTAAATCCCAGTATTTTCCATTTATCGTTTTCTTTGATCAGGAGAAAATCCTGGAATATTTTTGAATAATTGCCGGTATGCGTTACAAAATAAGAAATCCGTATATCGGCATATTGCTGATTTTTAATTGTTTTATATTTTACGGATGTGGCTGTTTCCGTAGAATAGCTCACAATCTTATTCTTATCCTCTTTGAACTTTGATACTTCTTTTTCCAGATTACTGAGATGCTTTTTTTCCTCATTGTTCTGAAGCAGCTCTTTGCTGTACATAACCCGGAGCTGTTTTAATAAGGAATGAATTTCCTCCTCGCTCAAAGAAGTATTATATAAACACTGGTTCAGCCGCCCCCACAGCTTCATCAGTTCCGTCGGGGTTTCCGGATAACCCATTTCCAGATCCTTGGCAATCAGCTTCTCCGTTTCCGTAGCCGGGGTATGCACTTCCGCCTGGATCTGCTCCCGCTTCATATACTGATAATATACAGCAAGACAGCCTATCACTAGCATGCAGATAATAAAAGTAAACACGGTAATGTTTTTTTTCATCCGCTCTCCAAAACGAATCTTCATGCATTCCCCTCCTTTTTCCCCTCGTCTTCTTTTTCAAAATTTAATACTATGCTTTTCCTGTCCCTGCCCGGCTTTGCATAAGGAAAGATCTTTCTGGTTTCTTCCATATATTCCTCCGGACGTATCAGGGAAGGACTGTAGTGGGTCAGCCAAAGCTCCGCGGCCTCTGCCTTCTTTGCCAGCATCGCCGCCTCCCGAAAGGTCATATGCTTATTTTCTTTTGCTTTGGCGGACATCTCTTCCCCGCCATACATGCCCTCGCAGATAAAAAGGTCTGCTTTTTCAGCGTACCCGGCAATTTCCGGTATCGGGCGGGTATCCGTGCAATAGGTAACCTTTAATCCCTTTCTCTCCTGTCCCAGTACCATATCCGGCGTGTACAGGATGCCGTCGCACAGCACCTCGCCGCCTTTTTGCAGACGGCTCCAGACCTTCATCGGCACCTCGTTTTCCTCTGCCTTTTCCCTGTCAAATTTACCGGCGCGGCGTACAATCTGGCTGTAGCCGTAACAGGGTACGGTATGGCTGACACGAAAAGCTTCTAAATAATAACCATTACAATCCAGCCGTTCCTTTTTTTCTGTCAATTCAATAAAATGAAGCTCAAAGGGCAACCCCTGGGCAATAATCAGTAACGCCTCCACTACCCGTCTGGTCCCCCTTGGGCCGATGATCGTCAACGGCTCTTTGCGCTCCGCATTTCCCATGGAAAGCAAAAGCCCCGGTAATCCACTGATATGGTCGCCATGAACGTGGGTAATGCAAATCGTATCGATCGAATGTATGCTCCAGCCCTGTTCACGGATGCTTACCTGCGTCCCCTCCCCACAATCAATCAGGAGGCTGCTTCCGTTAAAGCGAGTCATCAATGCCGTCAAGGCTCTTCTTGGCAGCGGCATCATGCCGCTGGTGCCCAAAAGGCAGACATCCAACATGATATAATCCTCCGTTCATTCCAATCAGTTTTATTCTATCATATATAAAATCCTTTTTCAAATCTTATTTTTCCGCATACGGCAAAAAGAAAATAACTATCCGCTGCAGAAACAATCCGGTTATTTCTACAGCGGGTAGTTATTTTCCTGTCATCCTTATTATCTTGAATTAATTCAGCACTTCATTTTGGAGCATAGTCCGAACGGGTTTCGCAAATCGGGCAACCATCGCATCATAACAATCCTCGCAGAGAACAAATTCATGGGTTTCCAGATCCTTTCGGGAAAAATATCCCCAATTTTTTTTGACAAATAATGCGTCCTCCTGCAAAATACCGTTTTCGCTTTTGAGTTTTCTGCCGCAGGAGCTGCAATAGCATTCCGTTTCTGCCACCACAATTCCCCCTTCTTTTAAAGATACGTTTATTATAACAAAAAAATTCTCCGTCTTCCACTTGTAATATCTGGCATCGTTCACTCGCCCGGGCGGGACGGATTTCTCTCCTTCTCCAGCCGCTCCCGTTCCGCCTGGGAAAGCCGGAAGTAGACCGGAGCGAACGCCCCCGCCTCTATCTGCTTTCCTTCTTCCAGATACCGGCGCCCCAGGGATGCCACGGAGGAAGCCCGCTGGTACCGGACGCTGTCCGCTCCAAAGGCATAAGGCGCCGTAATTTCCTCTTTCAGCTTTTCGCCAAAAACGGCTGTCCCATCTCCCATAAATAAAACCGGCAGTCCCAGCTCATTTATTTTATCAATCATTTTTTGTATGGGAGCCGCCTCCGGCTCCACAATCGCTTCCGGTTTTTCTCCTTTTACATTATAAATCCCATAATAAACCTGATTTCGTCTGGCGTCCATGAGGGGACAGGCGAGAGCGTCCGCGCCCGCCGCATTATAAGCCAGTCCCTCCAGCGTCGGAACCGGGATAATGGGAATCCCCAGAGCCTGCGCAAGTCCTTTTGCCGTGGACGCGCCAATGCGAAGCCCGGTAAAGGAACCGGGGCCCGACGCCACCGCTACCGCGTCCAGCTCTTTTACATCTGTTCCCGCCATCTGCAGCATATCATGGATCATGGGAAGCAGCGTCTGGGAGTGAGTCTTTTTATTGTGGATGGTATATTCCCCCACTAATATATTTTCGCATAACAGAGCAACAGTCGCCACCAGGCCGGAACTGTCAATCGCTAATATCTTCATGTTGCTGCCTCCTGTTTATTCCATCGTGATTTTCCGGTAATCAAACCCTTTTTCCAAATCCTTTTCCAGACGGATTGTCTTACACCCGTCCGGTAAAATTTCGCGAACCCGGGACGCCCATTCAATAAGGCATACTCCGTTTCCAAACAAATAATTCTCCCATCCGATCTCATACATTTCCTCCGGCTCCAAAATACGGTATACGTCAAAATGATAAAAGGGGATTTTCCCCTCCGGATATTCCTGTAAAATCGTAAAGGTAGGGCTGGTGATCGGTTCTGTTATGCCAAGCCCCAAAGCAAACCCTTTGGCGAATGCTGTTTTTCCCGCTCCCAGTTCCCCCTCCAGAAGAAAGATCCCGCCGGGCTTTGCCGCCTCCCCAAGTTCCTTTGCTATTGCAACGGTATCTTTCTCACAAAAGCTCTCCCACATCATTTTTTTACATGCTCCTTCATAAAATCCGTCAACTGCCCGAATTTTCCGTCACACTGCGAGCGGGGAAGGATAAAGGCGCTCACCGCCGACATATAGACATATATGGCATCCCTGTGATACACCACTTTCCGTATCCCCTCCCACGGAAATTGCTGTTTTTCTTCTTTCTGGCTGATGGTTATCCCCTTGTCCTCAAAAACATAATGAAAGGGCAGTTTAAATTCTTCCTGCTGCAACTGTCTTTTTCCCTTCGCCAACAATATCATGGGCTGTAAAACAGTAAACAGCAAAGCCAGTATTATTAATATCCCTTTTTGGGTTCCGCTCCAGCCGCCCCATCTCAGCGCCAGAGCCACAACCGCCGCCGCGCTGATAACGACGCCAAGGATTCCCGAAACCCTTGCATAATTATGAAATAAAAGAAAACGTCCCAGTGATTTTTTATCTAACATAACATCCAGTTCCAGTACCATACCATACCTTTCCTCCCCTCAGATTTTTCGATATTAGTATAACAAAAGCAGGTTTTGTTGACAACCCCAACAATATTTTATACAATAATAGAATCAGAAAATATGGGAGGTTACTATGTTTGGTTCATTACTGGGAAATCTAGCCGGAATTTTATATTTTATTTCATTTCAGATTCTCGGCATACTGCTTGCCCTGTTGCTTTTTAAAAAAGAAAAATTATGTCTTACCCTGCTGTTTGGCAGCACGATCGGAAGTTTTTCCCTGCAATGGCTTCCGGTACTATATGCTTTTTTCTTTAAGTTTTCTGTACGCGCCCATATTTTTGCCTTTTTTACCATGATCCTTCTGGTCTTTGTTTTTTATTATTTTTCAAAAAATAAAAGTTTTCTCAATGGGAGAAAAATAAAACCGGATATCATTGGCGTATTTCGGGAAAACCCGGCTCTGTTTCTTTTACTTCCGCTGTTTCTTTTTATTGCCGCGATACTGCTGCACCATACGATTTCTTATAAGGACAGCGCGCTTCACTGCGGGCAGAGTACCTTTGGGGATATGAGCATGCACCTGGGATTTATTACCAGCATTGCCAGACAGAAAATATTCCCTCCGGAATATTCGATCCTGCCGGGAACCAGGCT
This sequence comes from uncultured Lachnospiraceae bacterium, assembly GCA_947628225.1. Classification (GTDB taxonomy): domain Bacteria; phylum Bacillota; class Clostridia; order Lachnospirales; family Lachnospiraceae; genus Eubacterium_F. Next base: position 107,408 of record CANQYY010000007.1, on the reverse strand, counting down.
GTCTTATCCTTTCCTTTCGGATAGTATATCCTCCAGTCTTTATCTATGGGGGACCTCGCTGCGGATTGCCTATCTGCTCCCTATGTTTTTTGCCTTGTTACAGGTGTTTTTTGGCGTGTACACCCTTGCCAAATACCTATTGCAGAAAATGGGAGAGGGGTTCCGCGGAAAGGCTTTTTTAGCTTTTACCCTGTTCTTTTTTAATGGCGGGCTCGGCTTTTACTATTTTATCAACAAAGGATTTTCCAGTGAGAATTTTACCCGGATTTTTACTTCCTTTTATCAGACGCCGACGAATTATACAGCGAAAAACATCCAGTGGCACAATGTACTCTGCGATATGCTGATCCCCCAGCGCGCCACCCTCTTTGGCTGGGCCATTCTTTTCCCGCTCCTTATTCTTTTAATAAAAGCCATGGTGCAAAAGGAAAGAATGTACTTTGCCGTCAGCGGTGTTCTGGCAGGCGGTCTTGTGCTGATTCATACCCATTCCTTTCTGGCGCTCGGAGTTTTATGCGCCGGTTTTCTTACCCTTTGCCTTTCTAACCGGAAGGAAAAAGAGGCGCGTTTCCCCTTGCCGGGACGCCTGATTGCCGTTCTTGTCTTTCTTGGGAGCATGAGCGCCCTCAGCATAAAGCAGCTTTCGGATAATCCGTTAGAGGACTCTGTTTTCCTCTACATCGGCCTTATGATCATCGCAGCTTTTGGCGTCCTGTTTTTATATTTTTGCCTAAAGGGATTTTCCAAAGAAATCCTTTCAACCTGGGGGCTTTTCCTCGGCATCGTGCTGATTCTTGCCCTGCCTCAGCTCCTTGGCTTTACCCTCCGGCAGGCGCAGGGCGAAAATTTTGTCCGCGGCATCTTTAACTGGGTAAATAACGGGGAAGCAGCTGACAGCTACCTGCTGTTCTATTTTAAAAATCTGGGTCTTCTGTTCCCTCTTGCCATACTCCTTTTCCTGTTTGGCAAAAAACGTCAGATCCGGCTTGTGCTTCCCGCTTCCCTTCTCTGGCTGATTTCAGAATTTATCGTATTTCAGCCAAACCCCTATGACAATAATAAGTTATTGTTAGTTTCTTATCTTTTCTTCTGCATTGCCATCGCCGACTTTGTCTGGGAAATGGCGGGAAAATTATTTGCCGGGGTAAAATGGATGCGGGGCGTTATCCTCTGCCTTTTTACCGCTGTTTCGGTATTTGCCGCCGTCCTTACGCTGGGACGGGAATGCGTTTCGGACTATGAGCTGTTCGACAAATCTTACGTTTCTCTGGCGCAATGGATAGAAGAACAGACAAAACCTGCCGACACGTTCCTTACGGCGACTAACCACAATAATGCGGTGGCCGCCCTGACCGGACGCAATATTGTCTGTGGAAGCGGAAGTTTTCTATTTTCTCATGGGATTGATTGCACCCAAAATGAAACGGATGTGGGCGCTATGTATGAAGACCCTTCCCAGCGGGAAGATTTATTGGAGCAGTACAATGTGGACTACATTGTCATCGGAAATATCGAGTTGATGTCATATTCTATCCCCGATTTGGACTCTATGCTGAAAAACTATCAGCCTGTATATAGAAATAACGGCCTTATCGTGCTGGCAGTGTAGTCTGCCGCCACGGTAAGGCCAAAATACAAACTAGCGGGGGCTATAACGGATAACGCCAAATTTTCCCTGCGTTTCATAGGAGTCTTCCTCCTGCCCGGCGTCCCTGCTTACAAGCAGATATACGTCCTCTTTACTATCGACCAGCATATCGTAAATTACCGTTCCTTCCATATTTTCAAAGGAACCCTCTCCGCTTATGGGAGTCAGCACGGTCTTTTTTCCTACTTCTCCCAGACGATACAGCCCATAGGTATTAAAGACATACATCTGCCAGTCTTCCGTGTGGGTGTCGTAATACCAGTCCCGTCCCCGTTTTTCCTCCGGAATCTCTTCGCCGAAATCTCCCTCGGCGGACATCGTTTCCAGATTCCGCTTCTCAAATATCTTTTTGTCTGAAGAGTAGTAGATAATTTCACTCTCGCCAAAACCGATATTTTTTTCAAACATCTCAATCGGGACATCATTATTCTGCGTCCGGATCGTGCCGCTCTCTACGTCAAAATGCAGCTGTCTGGAGTTGTCCATCATCAGCACCGGCGTCCCGTCCTCCAATACCCGGAAATTTGATATAGTATTGGATGTGGTATATTCGGAGGTTCTGCCGTCCTCTCCGGTAAACTGCAGCCTCGTTTCCTCCAGGCTGTCCTTTTCCTCATTAAATTTAAAGACGGAAAACCGATACCGCTCCGAGCCGTTATCGGTCTGTTCCCTGAACTGAAGCAGCCCATACAGGTTGCCGTCATCTCCCCGGACAATATATTTCATACTGATACCGGCATTTTCCTCGTTTTTGATTCTCTTTGTCAGCGACTTGGAGCAGATTACCTTCATCTCCCATTCGCCCTTGCCTGTCAGCGCATATTCCAATATCTGCCCGTATTTTTTTTCGGTATCGTCCCGCCCGGCTTCCAGCACATAGAGAGCCGGCCTTCCGGTCATATCGCGCTGTAAAAAACGGGTCTTCGGCTCCCCGTTGTATTCCACCAGCTCCTCCTCGGTGATTCTGTAAAAATCAACCTCCCGGTACTTCGCCGCTCCTGTCGGAAGGGGCGTTGCCTTGTTTTCCTCTGTTTTTTGCTCCCCGCATCCGCTAAAAATAAGGGTAACTGCCAAAAACATTGCTACTATTTTTTTCTGTTTCACACTATCATCCCTTTCACTAAAGAATCATGGACAACTGAATCCTTTTTTTCTGCTGGTCCACACTGAGGACCTTTACTTCTACTATATCTCCTACGCTGACTACATCCAGCGGATGTTTGACAAATTTTTTATCTGTTAATTTTGAAATATGCACCAGTCCGTCCTGATGGACGCCGATATCTACAAAAGCGCCAAAGTCAATTACATTCCGGACGGTTCCTTTTAAAATCATTCCTTCCTTTAAATCCTTCATTTCCAAAACATCCGTGCGGAGAATCGGTTTCGGCATTTCCTCTCTGGGATCCCGTCCCGGTTTTTCCAGTTCTTTTATAATATCCTCCAGCGTAATTTCACCGATCCCAAGTTTTTGCGCCAGCCTCTCTTTATCCTTTACCATCAGGGAGAGCCCGGTCAGGCCGCCCCGGATATCCTCCTTTTTACACCCGAGGCTTTTAAGCAGTCCTTCCGCCGCCTCATAGGATTCCGGGTGCACGCTGGTAGCATCCAGAGGATTTTCCCCCTCGCTTATCCGCATAAATCCCGCACACTGCTCATATGCCTTTGGCCCGAGCTTTGCTACCTTTAACAGTTGGCTGCGGTTGGTGAAGCGCCCGTTTTCTTCCCGGTATGTGACAATATTTTTGGCAGTGCTTTTGGAAATCCCCGACACATACTCCAGTAAAGACGCTGAAGCAGTATTTAAATCTACGCCGACATTATTGACGCAATCCTCTACTACTTTCCCCAGAGCTTCCCCCAATTTTTTCTGGTTCATATCATGCTGATACTGTCCCACCCCAATACTTTTGGGTTCAATTTTTACCAACTCTGCAAGAGGATCCTGAAGCCGTCTGGCTATGGATACCGCGCTTCTCTGTCCCACATCAAAGGTAGGAAATTCCTCTGCCGCCAGCTTACTGGCAGAATAAACAGAAGCTCCCGCTTCGTTTACAATAATATATTGAACCGGCCGGTTCATTTCCTTTAGCATATCCACGATAACCAGCTCCGATTCCCGGGATGCCGTCCCATTCCCCACGGAAATAAGGCTGACATGATATTTGTCAATCAACCCCTTTACTATCCGCTTGGTTTCGGCAACCTTTTTCTGCGGCTCCGTCGGATAAACCACAACCGTATCCAATACCTTGCCGGTTTCATCCACAACAGCCAGCTTACAGCCGGTGCGGAAGGCAGGATCCCATCCCAGAACAACCTTTCCCGCTATGGGCGGCTGCATCAAAAGCTGCTCCAGATTTTTGCCGAATACGCGGATTGCTCCCTCTTCCGCCCGCTCCGTCAGCTCGTTTCGGATCTCTCTTTCTATCGCCGGGGCGATCAGCCGCCTGTAGCTGTCCTCGATCGTGGCAAGAAGGCGCCCCTGCGTATTGGCGTTTTCCCGGATCACAACCTTTTTCTCCAGATAGCGTAAAATATCCTCCTCCGGAGCATTTATTTTTACTGTTAATATTTTTTCTTTCTCCCCCCGGTTAATTGCCAGCATCTGATAACCGGAAATCTTAGTCAATGCGCTCTCAAACTTATAATAGTTTTCATACACGGATTTTACATTCTCATCCTTCGCCGCAGAAACCAAGGTCCCCTGCGCCATCGTCGTCTTTCGGATAGCCATGCGGTAATCTGCCTCGTCGGCAATCGCCTCCGCCGCAATATCCATGGCGCCCTGAAGGGCTTCCTCCACTGTCGCCACTCCCTTTTCCTCATCCAGATAGGCGGCAGCCTCTTCCTCCAGCGGCTTTTGGGTCATTTGGAGCAGCATAATATCGGCCAGTCCCTCTAAGCCCTTCTCCTTTGCCACTGTGGCGCGGGTACGCCTCTTTTGCCGGTAGGGACGGTATAAATCCTCGACCATAACCTGAGTTTCAGCAGCCAGAATCTGCGCTTTTAACTCCTCCGTCAGTTTTCCCTGCTCCTCAATCCCGGCAAGCACCGTCGTCTTTCTCTCCTCAAGGTTTCGCAGATATGTCAGGCGTTCTTCTAAGCTTCTCAACTGTTCATCGTTTAACGTGCCATGCTGCTCTTTCCGGTAACGGGCAATAAAGGGAATCGTACAGCCCTCATCCATCAGCTTTACAACTGCCTCCACCTGCCACGTTTTTATTTTTAATTCCTCCGCTATTTTTTTACAGATGTCCATACAAATCTCCATTTCTGATCTTACTTCTGTTCCTCCTGCGTCCCCTGCGCCTTTGCGGAACGCTACCGGAAATTATTATACCGCAAATAAAAAGGCTGTGCAAGAAATTCCAACTTCCTGTTTCCTTCATTTTGTGATATGATAAAATTAGCGAATGTTTCAGAATGGAGGAAACTATGGAAAATTTCACTTCAAAACTTAATGAGATGACACTGGAAGAAAAAATAAAAATAATACATGCCGCCGGCCTGTTTTGCAATGGAGGAGTCGAACGGCTGGGGATTCCCGCCCTTCGCATGTCGGATGGCCCAAACGGCGTCAGGCAGGAATTTGAAAACGACAAATGGATTCCCACCGGCCTTGCCGGCGATTCTGTTTCCTATCTGCCCGGCAATACCTGTCTTGCCTCTACCTGGAATCCGGAGCTTGCCTATTACTTTGGACAGGTTCTCGGCAACGAGGCAAGAGGCAGGGGCAAGGATATTATTTTAGCGCCCGGTATCAATATCAAGCGAACGCCCCTGTGCGGAAGAAACTTTGAATATTTTAGTGAAGACCCGGTACTTACCGGACGCCTTGCCGTTTCTCTTATTCAGGGAATACAGGATAATGATGTCGCCGCCTGCGTCAAGCACTTTGCCCTGAACAATCAGGAATTTGACCGCACGACAGTAGAAGTAGAAGTAGAGGAGAAAACCTTGCATGAACTGTATCTTTCCGCTTTTTACGCTGCACTTACTGAGGGCAGAAGCCTTTCTATCATGGGCGCCTATAACCGCTATGACGGAAGCTATTGCTGTGAGAGCAAAAAACTGCTCCAGGATATTTTAAGAGAGCAATGGCATTATGACGGCGTCGTTATCTCGGACTGGGGCGCCGTCCATGATACAGAGGAAGCCGCTCTGCACGGCATTGATCTGGAAATGTCTGTCACTCCGGATTTTGATAACTATAAAATGGCAGACCCTCTTTATGAAAAAGTAAAAAACGGCGAGATCCCGGAATCGGTTATCGACGAAAAGGTAAGCCGCATTTTAAATCTGATGGAAAAAATCCGCATCGGGAACCCGGGAAGAAATCCGGGAAGTTTTAATACCCATTCGCACCACCGGATTCTTAACCGGATTGCAGAGGAGGGCATTGTCCTGCTGAAAAATGAAAAACAGCATCTCCCGTTAAATCCGGAAATAGATTCCAAAACGCCAAAAAGGATTCTTGTTGTCGGCGATAACGCCACCCGCACTCACGCCAATGGAGGCGGCAGCGCTGAAATCAAGGCTCTTTACGAAATTTCCCCACTCTTAGGTATCTGCATGGTAACAGGGGGAAATACGGAATGCCAATGGATGCCCGGCTATTATGTAGACAATGAAGGCGACATCAAAGGGGAAAATCTGGCGGGCACCTTGGAAATCCGCGATAAGGGGAAAATGGATAAAAAGCAATGGGAGGAGGAAATCCTGCCAAAAAGGAAACAATATTTGGAGGAGGTACTGGAGGCGGTACCCGATTATGACGAAGTGATTTTTATCGGCGGTCTTAATCACTCGCTGGATGTCGAGGGCGCAGACCGTCCGGATATGAAGCTCCCTTACGGTCAGGATGATGTGATCTCGGCGTTAGCGGATGCCACCGACCGCCTTACCGTTGTCCTGATAAACGGCAGTCCGGTAGAGATGCCGTGGATCGACCGCGTACATTCCCTTATCCAAACCAGCTATTGCGGTATGAATGGCGGCTATGCGTTAGCGAGAGTATTATTTGGGGAAATCAATCCTTCCGGCAAGCTCCCGGAAACCTATCCTCTCCGGCTGGAGGATACCCCAACCTCGGTCTACCATTCCTATCCGGGAGAAATGGGAAAGGATGGGCATCGCCATGTTACCTATTCTGAAAAATTAATGGTGGGCTACCGCTATTATACAAGCAAGGAGGTTCCGGTTCTCTTTCCGTTTGGATATGGGCTTTCCTACACCACTTTTTCCTGCTCTAACTACCATGTTGTTGTCCGTAACATGGGCCATATCGGTGAATTTCAGCTTACTCTTTCCTGTGAGATACAAAACACCGGAAAATACGACGGCAGGGAAACTCTGCAGCTCTATGTGGGAATTTTGGAAGAAGGACAGCCAAAGATGGCTCTGAAGACATTTGAAAAGGTTTCTCTTAGCACAACAGAAAAAAAAGAGGTTGCCCTGATTCTGACCCAGAAGGATTTTGCCGTATATTCGACAGAGAAAAAATGTTTTATCGCAAAATCCGGAACCTATATGCTATATCTGGGCACCTCCGCCAACGACATCCTGTACCGGACCAGTATTGATCTATTGCAGGACTATGTTTTATCCTGATAAACTTTTCTTGCTTTTTTAGAAAAAGGCGGTATAATAATGATAGAGAAAACTTGTGGTTTATTTGGTGCGGAAAGGAGGAGTTCTTATGGGTATATTCGGTGTGTCCGGCATACAGACCTTTTTTCCAATTTATAATGCTTCCCCGGTCAGAGGGGTTTCCCCTGCCCGCGCGGTTACCAGAGGGACCGACGGCGCCGCTCAGGGAACCATAGACGGCGCAAAGGATAGCGCCTCCTTAAACGGGGTAAAAACGGAAGAATGCCAGACCTGTAAAAACCGAAAATATGTGGACGGCTCCAATGAAAACGTTTCGTACAAAACGCCGACCCACATCAGCCCCCAGAACGCCGCAGCGGCTGTTATGGGACATGAACGGGAACATATGGCGAATGCTATCGCCGAGGGAAGCAAAGAAAATAAACAGTTGGTTTCCGCCTCCATTACCCTTCATACCGCAGTCTGTCCGGAATGCGGCAGAGTATATGTGTCCGGCGGGACAACGCATACACAGATTCGCACATTCCGAGGGGGAGAGGCAAATAAAAACCCCTACGCCAAACATCAGGCGAATTTGGATTATTTAATGTCCGCAGGAAAAAATCTGGATATTGGCGCATAAAGAGGATTGATTTAATAAAAGGATTTACTGAGCCATCAGTTCTTTCCACTTATCGTTGTATATCTTATCCACATCGCTTCCCAGATAGCGGAACACTTCACAGTTCGGCAGCGAATCCATGTCCGGAAAGGCAATCGGACTTGTCCGGTACTCCTCTTCCTCAATCAGGTCACGCCCCGCCGAACTTGGGATAGAGTAGGTAATATAGTCAAAATTCTTTTTCATAATCTCGGGCTGGCAGAGAAAATTTAAAAATTTCTCTGCATTTTCTTTGTTCTTTGCCCCCTTTGGAATAACCCAGCAATCCATCCAAAGATTCGTTCCCTCTTTGGGAATCACATACTCCAGATCCGGATTATTCTGCTGGCAGGTCAGCGCCTCGCCGGAGTAAATAACGCCGATAGCCGCTTCTCCTGCAATCATTTTATCCCGGACTTCGTCTACCACATAAGCCTGTACAACACCGGATTTTTTCTGCTCCAAAAGTTTTTGCTTTGCCTTCTCTATCTCCTCTTCCTTTGTCGAATTCAACGAATATCCCAGCGCCTTCAGCGTAATGCCAAAAGCATCCCTCACACTTTTCTGCATTAAAATATTATCCTGATATTTCTTATCCCAGAGCACATTCCAACTGTCAATCTTTCCCTCTACCATGGTTTTATTATATAAAATACCGACGGTGCCCCACAAATGCGGCACGGCATATTGATTCCCCTTATCAAAGGCGCTTGCAAAATTCCAGTACTCCTTATCGATATACTTCCGGTTTGGAACATTATCCCAGTTGACCTTCTCCAGCAGATTTTCCTGTATCATCCGCTCAATCATATAATCGGACGGGCATACTAAATCATAATCCGCCGCCCCCTTTGAAATTATCGGGTACATAACCTCGTTCGTTTCATATTCGTCATAGGTCACTTCTATCCCGGTTTCTTCTTCAAATTGCTTCAGGGCATCCGGATCAAAATATTCGCCCCAGTTATAAATATTTAACTTTCCGGCAGCCGTATCCTTACCCGCCTGAGAATCTTTACAGCCCGTTAGAAGTCCTGCAAGCAAGGTACAGGCAATGCACAAACATAAAAACTTTTTTCCTCTCATTTTTTGCCTTCCTTTTTTCTATTATAAAATAAGAGCAGTATAAAAACTGTCATAAACATCAGGGTAGACAACGCATACATTTCCGGACGGATTCCCTTCCGCGCCTCGGCATAAATGAGGGTAGACAGCGTGTCCACTCCGACCCCCTTTGTAAAATGGGTAATTACAAAATCATCTAATGACATAGTAAAGGACAGTAAAAATCCTGTCAATACCCCCGGCATAATATCCGGCAAAATTACCTTCCAGAACGCATATACCCTGGAGGCGCCCAAATCCAGCGCCGCCTCATAAGTGCTGCTGTTTATCTGCCGGAGCCTTGGCAGCACGCTTAAAATAACATAGGGCAGATTAAAGGTAATGTGCGCCAATAATACGCTGGAAAATCCCATGGAATAACGGACAGCAATAAATAACAGCATCAGGGAGATCCCCGTCACAATATCTGCATTGAGCACCGGTATGTTGGTAATGCTCATAAATACGGTTTTGGAAATTCTTTTCATCCGGTTCACGGCAAAGGAAACCGCCGTGCCAAACACCGTAGCGATCAAAGCGGATAAAAGCGCCAGAATCAGCGTTGTCGCAAGGGCATTCATAATCGCCTCATCCTCAAACAGTCCCACATACCATTTCAGGCTAAAGCCACCCCAGCGCCCTCTGTATTTGGATTCATTAAAGGACAGCACAATAAGGGTAACGATCGGGGCATACAAAAATAGAAAAATGACAGCCAGATAAAATCGGCCAAAGAACTTCTTTAGCTTACCTTTCATTACCATATGCCCGCCCCCTCCCCGTTTTTATCATATTTAGACATGACTGCCATACTGGCAATTACCAGAACCATCAATACCAGAGAAAGCCCCGCCCCCAGATTCCAATCATCCGCCGTGGTAAAGCACTGTTCAATCACATTTCCGATCAGCTGTATTTTCGCCCCGCCCAACAAATCCGACAGCACAAAAGTAGTCAGAGCGGGGACAAATACCATCGTGCTTCCGCTGACAATTCCCGGCAGAATTAACGGGAACGTAATCCGGCGCATGGTCTGCCACCAGCCGGCTCCCAAATCCTTCGCCGCATCAAAAGTATCCTGGCTGATTTTTACCAGCGCATTATAAATGGGCAGCACCATAAAGGGCAGATAATTATATACCATGCCGAGTACAATAGCGCCTTCCGTATTAATCATATTCTGCGGCGGCAGACCTGCAAAGCGGAGAATATTATTGATAACACCGCTCTTTTCCAGTAACGACTGCCAGGCAATGGTGCGCAGCAGAAAATTCATCCACATGGGAAGAACAAAAATAAAAATAACAAACCCGTTACTTTTGATCCGCAGTCCCCGAATAACGAGGGCTAAGGGCAGAGCCAGCACAAAACAGAGCATCGTACAGATTACCGATAAGCGGATAGAAGTCCACAACGCCTTCCGATGTATCGGCTCCGCAATACTCTGTATGTTCGCCAGAGTAAAATTCCCCTCCCGATCCATAAAGCCGTAATATGCCATGATCAAAAGGGGTACCATTACAAAGATCATCATCCAGACAGCATAGGGAGCGGAAAATATACGCAGTTTTTTTCTATTATTCATCCCGCAGTACCTCCTCCGCTTCATTGGCAGGCTTTTTCATAATCTGTATATTAAACGGATCGATAAAAAGCCCGACCTCGCTTCCCACCTCGGCAAGAGCGGTGCTGTGCACAAGCCAGGTAAAGCCAAGAGCTTCTACCTCCATCTCATAGTGGACGCCCTTGAATATGAGGGAGCTCACTTTTCCGCGAAACGTCCCCTGCTCCGGCGGCACTAAGATTAAATCCTCCGGGCGGATTACTACATCCACCGGATTGTTTTCCCCGAAGCCCACATCCACGCAGTCAAATTCCTGACCCTGGATATTTACCTTTTTATCCCGTATCATGGTAGCAGAAAGCAGATTACTATCCCCGATAAAGTCTGCCACAAAGGCATTCTGGGGCTCATTGTAAATATCTTCCGGCGTTCCCACCTGCTGGATATAGCCCTGATTCATTACCACAATGCGGTCAGACATCGTCAGCGCCTCCTCCTGGTCATGGGTAACGTACACAAAGGTAATGCCAAGCTCTTCTTTTAACCGTATCAGCTCATACTGCATTTCCTGGCGGAGTTTTAAATCCAGCGCCCCCAACGGCTCATCCAGCAATAAAATCTTCGGTTCATTCACAATAGCTCTGGCAATGGCAATCCGCTGCTGCTGCCCGCCGCTCAGAGAATCCGGGCGACGGCTTTCATATCCTTCGAGATTCACTAACTTTAAGGCATATCGGATTTTATCCCGTATATAATCTTTGGATTTTTTCTTTATTTTCAATCCAAAGGCAATATTATCCGCAATGCTCATATGGGAAAAAAGAGCATATTTTTGGAAGACAGTATTGATCGGCCTTTTATTTGCCGGAACATGGGAAATATCCTTCCCGTTTAGCAATACCTGTCCCTCATCTGCCGTTTCAAATCCGCCGATAATGCGCAGTGTCGTCGTCTTTCCACAGCCGCTTGGCCCTAAAAGGGTAACAAACTCATTTTCATGGATGGTAAGATTTAAGCAATCCAACACAAGCTCCCCATCAAAGGATTTTGATACATTTTTTAATTCTATCCCTTTATCCGGCATATATCATCACTCTTTTCCATGCAAGTATATCGAATCTCCCCTATCTTATCACAAAACGCTAAAAGGTTCTACCGTTTTTTCCAATAATATTTTTCATCATCTCTACTTTCTCTTTCTCCTGCGGGCTCATATCTTTTGTCAATATCTCAATAAGAAGGGAACTCTCCTCCGGAGTAAATGATAGATTATGATTTTTTAACCGGCTTGCTGCCGCCATCAAAAGAGGGGCTGCCTCCTTCATCTGTTTCCCCTGCATATTTTGTACCAGCTCTTTCATTATCTGGATTTTTATCGGATGCATGGTCTTGAAAATATCATACTGCTCAAAGATCGACTGACTCATCTCTCTCTGCCTTTCCCGCTTCTTCTTCCGGCGCGGCAGGTTCCTCTTCCGCCGCCTGCATCATGGACATCATAGAGGTTACCATATCTACCGTATCCTGTTGTTCCGGTGTAAGGGAGGCGCGAAGCATTTCCATCATGTCAGAGGTGTTTTCCGTCTGGCTTTGCATCGCTTTCATCCACTGCATCATGGACATCATATGCTGCATTTCAAAGAATTGCAGCAATAGGTCAATCAACTTCCCCTCCCGTCCGCCGACAAAGGGGCGTATGGCGCGAAACAACCCCTCAAAATCTATGGTTTCCCCTATTGGCACATCAAAAAATGGAATAGCCGCTTTTAATAATTGCACACTTTGATTGTTCTGCATTCGGCCATCCCATTTTATCATCCTTTTCCCTGCCTTCAAAACAAGCGATTGCTGTTATTTTACATAAATTTATGCGGGAATCCTTTTTTTTATGAATATCACGAGTATTTCAGGCGATCCGGCGTAAGACGCGCCAGTACCTCATCTATATATTTTTCCGCCAGATACTTTGCCATGGGAAGATTCATGTCCAGATAATTTCCACAGCACTCCGGCGCCGCTCCCGGAACCTCGCCCTCATAGGTGCGGATATACTCAAACATTTCCTTTATCAAAGGAACTATATCATCCGACTCGTAATCACCGGCTAAGAGCAGATAAAATCCGGTTCTGCAGCCCATGGGGCCGAAATAAACCACCTTATCCCCCATTTCGGCATGATTCCGCAAAAAAGTTGCTCCCAGATGTTCGATCGTATGGATTTCTGCCGTATTCATCACCGGTTCAAAGTTTGGTCTTGTCATTCGGATATCAAAGGTTGTCACTATATCCTGTCCGGTAGAATCTTTCCGGCTGACATATATCCCCGGCAGCAATCTCATATGGTCTACCGTAAAACTGGCTATCGTTTTCATCGCATTTCCCCCTTATTCTATATCATAGTATACGTTAGGCTGTTTTTCCGGGATGAGTGAATAAATAAGTTTCCCCACATGGCGGGAAGCGTTTCCGTCATCTACGGAATTATATTTTTCAGTAAACTTTTTATACTTCTCTTCATACAGAGAGGCGTCATAATTTCGGATATCCTCAACTAACTGCTCTGTGGTAGAGGATATCGGCCCCGGCATTTCCTGTTTATAGCTGAAATAAAACCCTCTCAGTTCATTTTTGTATTTATATAAATCGTAAGCGAAAAAGAAAATCGGGCGCCGCAGTATGCTAAAGTCAAACATAACGGAAGAGTAATCGGTTATGAGAATATCGGATACCAAAAATAATTCAGCAATATCGCGGCTTTGGTCAAAGTGATAAATAAAGCCCTGATACGGCGACCAGTCCACGGCATCCATGATCAGATAATGATATTTTACAACCATAATATAATCATCACTCAGTTCCTGCCTTAGCTTTTCAAAGGATATCTGAGGACGAAATTCATATTTGTTATCATCCGAAAACTCATCATCGCGCCAGGTCGGCGCGTATAAAATAATTTTTTTATCTAAGGGAAGTCCCAGTTTTTTGCGATACCGCCTAATATCCTCCGGCGTATTTTCCCGGAATAGGATATCGTTTCTCGGATATCCGATTTCCAGCATTTCTTTTTGGAAGTCAAAAGCTCTGCGGAATGTTTCCGTGGAAAAATGATTCTGGGAAATCAGGTAATCCCATGTCTTTACATTTTTTACAAAATGCTCCTTATAGGTTTCAATGTCGCTCTCGCCTACCATGAATACATCTTCCATATCCAGAGCCAGTTTTTTCAACGGAGTCCCATGCCAGGTCTGGATATAATAGGTTCCGCGGCGGCGGACTAACCACTCCGGCTGTCTGGTGTCAAACACCCAGACTTTCGCCGTCGCCATATAATATAAATACCGCATGCGCCCATATTGCACCTGACGGCTCATGCCGGGTATATTATATTTTTCCGTTTCATAAAACCAAATACAATCCCATTTCGTATCATAACCATTCGCAACAAGATATTCGTAAATATGCTTCGGATTTCCGGCATAGCTTTTACCCAGACTGCTGTCAAAGACGATCCGGTTTCTCTTGACCGGCAAAATCCGGCACATTAGACGATAAAATAAGACGACCAGTCCCTTGGTTGCCTTATAGAGCCACTTAGTCACTATGGTTTCCCCTTTCTTCCCGTTCATTTAAACCCGTTCCCCTTTCACGCTCTCCCAATACTTTTTCTATGATCCGCTCCGAAGCCTTTCCGTCGTCGACATGGCAGAAGCGTTCATAAAATTCCTCATAACGCTGATGATATTGCTCCTTTATTTTTTCCAGAGAATGAAGCGCCTCCCGCAATTCTTCATTCGTGCGCAGCACCGGCCCCGGAAGTTCCTTCTCCATATCAATATAAAGCCCCCGGATTTCATCCGCATATTCCTCATAATCATAGGCAAAAAAGAGAATGGGACGCTTCAGGTTGGCATAATCGAAAAATACCGAGGAATAATCGGTAATGCATATATCCGATGCCAGATACAGCCGGGAAACATCCTCGTAGCGGCTCCCGTTATAAACAAAACCTTCCATGCCGGATAAATCCACCATATCCGCAATATAATAGTGGGTGCGTAAAAGCAGTACGCTGTCGCTGCCAAATTCCTCACGCAGGCGGGGCAGATCCAGAGCCAGCGTAAACCGGTATTGCCCTACGCCGACAGGCTGATTATCCCGCCAGGTCGGCGCATACAATATAACCCGCTTGTCCGGAGGAATCCCAAGCTCCCTTTTTACTTCTGCCGCTATTTCCTCTTTATTATCTGCATATAAAATATCATTCCTCGGATACCCATACTCCAGTATCCGGCTCCGCTCATAGCCGAACGCGCGCTCAAATACTTCGGTGGAAAAACCGTTTGCCGATACAAGGTAATTCCATTCCTTCCCCTGCTCGTAAAATACCGCTTTTAAATTCTGATTGGAGGTATAGACATCCCCCAGATCAAAGGCAAGTTTTTTTAACGGCGTCCCATGCCAGGTTTCCAGAAAGACAACTCCCTCACGTTTTTTATTCCAGGAAGGCTGCCTTACATTAAAAATACGGTAGCCGCATCTTGTCAGGTAATAAACATACCGCAGACTGTTCAGCCTGCATACCGTATGCTTCCCGCTCTGCTTCAGCGCCTCTGATTTCCTGTTTAAAATCCAGATATAACGATAGTCTTTCCCTCTTGTCCTCTGTAAATACTCATATAGATATTTCGGGCTGTCGGAATAGCTTTTCCCAAAAAAACTCTCAAAAAGTATCCAGTTCTTTTTTATGGGAAGGCGTCTGAAAATCAGATGTTCCAATACCCGGTACCATTGTATCTTACTTCCAAACAGTCCGTTTTTCTTAACGAGCACTGTATGGATACGTCCAGAGAGGCGGGTAAGTCGGAGTTTTCCCGAGGTAAAAAAGGATAATTTCCTTCGCAGAAAGAAAGGAAACTCCTTTGCCATCTTCCTTCTTTTGGGATTGTTCCGGAGCGCCTCCCGATATTTCGCTGTTTCACTGTCCGGAAGGATATTCGGATAACGGGATGCCACATAGCAGATCAAATGCCAAAACAGCAAATCCTTCAGCTCGCCGTCCTCTTCTGACAGAAATCTAAGGGAACTCTCATAGCAGGATATAAATTCCCTGCCGCTCTCTGTATCCTCCTGCTGGGACAAAGCCGGCAGGTGAATCCGGTCATTCCGGCATCGCGCCACATACCCGCTGTCAGCGTCCGCCCACCTTCTTTCGCGGGTTTCTTTCAGCACGCGGAGAACAAAACTCATATCGCTGTAATGCCTTGTCCCCACATCAAATGTAATATGCTTCTCCTGCAAAAAATCCCGGCGCAAAAGCAGATGCTGAGCAGAGAAATTTTTCTGAAAGCGCTCTTTTAACGCAGCTTCTTCCAACGGAACAACTCCCGCGAGCGCCGTTTCCCGCACAGCCGATTCCATCTTGAAATTACAGGGGCAAAACCAGCTGCTATATTTATTTCCGGTTACTAAAAGCGCCTTTTTTTCCTCTGCCAGTTTTAACAGGCGGGGAAGCGCATCCTCCAGAAGATAATCATCACAGTCAATAAAATAAACATAGTTCCCCTTCGCTTTTTTCAGTCCCGCGTTTCGGCAAAAAGCGACGCCAAAAGGCTTTCCGTCCCCGGCAGGAGCTATTCCGTTTTCTTCCTCCTCTGCCGGGCATATCCGAACCCGGCTATTCGTCCGGACAGACGCCGGTATATCGTCCCCTCCCCTGTCACAGACAAGAAGAATCTCATAATCGGACAAATTCTGTCTTTCCACGCTCGCCACGCAATCCTCCAGATAGGCCGGCCCTTTCCAATAGGGAATCACTATGCTTATCTTACACATTGTATTATCTCCTATTTTTCAAATACGGTTTCTACAACCTTCTGACTGGAGGTGCCATCCTCCCAGCCGCAGTATTTCTCATAAAATACATCATATTTTTCTTTATATTCCGCTTCCAGTTTATCAAGATTGCGGATATTGTCAATAATTTCTTCCGTTGTAAACAGCATAGGCCCCGGCAGCTCTTCCTCCACGTTAATATAAAAGCCGCGGAGCACTCCCCGATATTTATCCAGATCATAAGTAAAAAACAGCATCGGGCGCTTTAGGTTGGCATAATCAAAAAATACGGAGGAGTAGTCGGTAATCAAAATATCGGAAACCAGATACAATCTGGCAATGTCATCATACTTGCTGGCATTATAGGCAAATCCCTCGAATGCCGTTAAATCCAGGCTGTCCACAATAAAATAATGCGTACGCAGAAGCACGACATATTCCTCTCCCAACTCCTTCTGCATTTTTGCCAGATCCAGCTTTAATGTAAATTTATACTGCCCGGAGCCGTAAAATTCATCATCCCGCCAGGTCGGCGCATATAAAATCACTTTCTTCCCGGAGGGAATCCCCAGCTCCTTCTTAATCTCCGCTGTCAGCTCCTGCTTTTCCTTTTCCTCCAAATGAAGAATGTCATTCCGGGGATAACCCGTTTCCAGCATATTGCCGTCATACATAAAGCAGCGGCGGAAGGTATCCGAACAAAACTGGTTCGGCGCAACCAGATAATCCCAGGAACGGGTCTGGATATAAACATCCCGTTTATAAAGAGGGGAGGCAGAGGTTACATCCTCCATATCAAATACCAGCTTCTTTAACGGCGTACCGTGCCAGGTTTCCAAAAATACCGTTCCCTCTCTCTTGATAAAGTATTTGGGCTGCCGTCCGTTAAACACAAAGTATTTTGCCTTCGACATATAATAAAAATACCGCAGGGTAAACCGCTTGATACGGGTAGCCGAATAAGGCAGCTTTTCCTTCCTGTTCAAAATCCAGACACACTTATATTTACCCGGATAGTGTTTATTCAGATATTCAAAAATATATTTGGGGCTGTCGGAATAATTCCGTCCAAAAAAGCTTTCAAAAATTACCAGATTTTCTTCTATTTTCATTTTTGAAAATACTTTCCGGTACAAATACTTCTTACATGCCGCCTTACTGGTAATCAGGCGGCAGAACATCTGCCTTGCGCTGTGGCGCCTTACCTTTTTGGCAATCTTCTCCGGGCCATGGCTCTGGGAATATTTCATTAAACGGCGGGAATAAAACATCGCCCGTTTTCCCGAGTTCTTTGAAATCAGCGGCAGGCATTTAAGGGATTGCCGGTATACCTCCTGCGCATCCTGCTCTTCCGCCGTCAGATAATACGGCGCAATCTTTCTCACATAGTATTTAATAAATTTCCCGTCAATGGCAATTTCTGCCAGTTCTTCCTGTCCTTTTACAATTTCCTTAATGCTCACATAGGCGCGCATGGCCTCCGTAAGTTTTGTCTTTTCATCTGAAATCTGGCTCAGCGACGGAAGATGAATCGGGTCATTATGTTTTCGTTTTAAATAAAGCACTTTGCGGATTTCTATCATTTTCTCCGTAGCGCACATGATCCGTACGACATAGGGCAGGTCGGTAAAGTATTTATAATCCTCATCGAAAAAGAAATCTTTCTCCAGAATAAATTCCCGGCGGATCAAAATACCCAGAGCAGTCAGACCGGAAAAGGTAAAATTGCTCCGCACCATATGGCAGAATACCTTAATCCACTCTGAGTCGCTCTCTCTCACCTCCGGCATTCCTCTGTCCTCGTATTCCTCTCCCTCATCCGTTTCGGGCTGTGAATTCTGCTCGTCCAATTTCTGTCCGTTCTCATAATAAACCTTTCTGCCATACCATGTCCGTCTGCGCCTTCCATAGACAACATCCTGTCCCGGGCAGCGCTCAACCATGTCCTCCAAAGCCTCTTTTATCAGATAATCATCACTGTCCAGAAACAGGAGGAATTCTCCCTGACTGGCACGGATTCCCATATTTCTGGCGGCCGCCACCCCGGTCTTATCCGTCATATCCAATATCCGGATCGGGAATGGCACAGAAATCCCCCGGAGAAATTCTACCGCCTCTTCCTCGCAGTGGTCACACACAACGATTGCCTCAAAATCCTGAAATGTCTGATCGGCAAGACTCTCCAGACAATCCTGAATATAACTTTTTTCATTATGATAAGGAATTATGACACTAACTTTCACTGATTACCCTCCATCTCTGTCTAATCGCACGAACCTGCTGGTTTATTTTACTACAATATTGATAATGCGTCCCGGAACATAAATCTCTTTTACAATCGTTTTACCCTCCAGTTTATCCGCTACGGCAGCTTTTCCGGATGCCAAGGCGTCTTCTCTGGAGGCGTCGATAGCGAGAGCCACTGTCCCGCGTACCTTACCATTAACCTGCACTCCGATTTCCTGTACCTTTTCGACCGTTTTTGCCTCGTCATAGGACGGCCACTGGCACTGATACAGCCTTCCGCCGTAATCCATAAGATCCCATAACTCCTCCGTAATATGCGGAGCCACCGGATTTAAAAGAATCAATAATGTTTTAAATTCCCCTCTGGTCACTTTCCCTTCCTTATAGAAATCATTGATTAACGCCATCATTGCAGCGATTGCCGTATTATATTTCAGGGATTCAAAATCATTGCTGACCTTTTTGATCGTCTGATGTATTTTCGTTTCCATAGACGGACGGTAACCGTTTTCCTCCGTTACCATATCCTGCAGCTTCCACACACGTTCCAGAAAACGGCGGCATCCCTTTACCCCGTCGTCCGACCATGCTGCCGCCGCATCAAAGGCTCCAATAAACATTTCATAGGTGCGAAGAGTATCCGCGCCATATTGATTTACAATATCATCCGGATTAATGACATTCCCTCTGGACTTACTCATCTTTTCGCCATTTTCTCCCAGAATCATACCGTGGGAGGTTCTTTTCTGATAGGGCTCTTTCGTCGGCACAATGCCCTCGTCATATAAAAACTTATGCCAGAAACGGGAATACAGCAAATGCAGGGTGGTATGCTCCATACCTCCGTTGTACCAGTCGACAGGAAGCCAGTATTTCAGCGCCTCTTTGCCGGCCAGCGCCTCCTTATTTTTCGGATCGATATAGCGGAGAAAATACCAGGATGATCCGGCCCACTGAGGCATCGTATCGGTTTCCCTCTCCGCTTTCCCCCCGCAGCAGGGGCAGGTCGTTTCTACCCACGAACGGATATTGGCGATAGGAGATTCTCCATTATCCGTCGGCATATAATTATCAACCTCCGGCAGCTCCAGAGGAAGCTCCTCCTCCGGCACCGGAACATATCCGCATTTTTCGCATTTTACAATCGGAATCGGCTCTCCCCAGTAACGCTGTCTGGAAAATACCCAGTCGCGGAGTTTAAAGTTTTTCTTAGCCGTTCCCACACCCTCTTTGGCGAGCCAGTCAATAATCGCTTTCTTCGCCTCTGCCACCGATTTCCCACTCAGAAAACCGGAATTAACAAGAGTTCCTGCCTCCACATCGGTGTATGCCTCCTCCTGTACATTTCCTCCTGCAATCACTTCGATAATCGGTAAATTAAACTTTTTGGCAAATTCCCAGTCGCGGGTATCATGCGCCGGCACCGCCATGATTGCGCCGGTTCCGTAGCTCATCAGGACATAATCTGAAACCCAGATTGGGATTTCCTCGCCGTTTACCGGGTTCACCGCGCTCAGTCCGTCAATCGCCACGCCGGTTTTATCCTTGGCAAGCTCCGTGCGCTCAAAATCCGATTTTCTTGCCGCCTGTTCCCGGTATTCCAAAATAGCGTCCCAGTTATTAATCTCTTCCTTGTATTTATCCAGATACGGATGCTCCGGAGAAACCACCATATAGGTAACGCCAAATAACGTGTCCGGCCTGGTCGTATAAATTCTTAATTTTTCTTCTTTCCCTTTCAGGGCAAAATCTACCTCCGCGCCGTAAGAACGTCCAATCCAGTTTTTCTGGGACACCTTAACGCGCTCAATATAATCCAGCCCGTCCAAATCATCAATGAGCTTATCGGCATATTCCGTGATTTTTAACATCCACTGGCTCTTTACCTTACGGACAACCGGGCTGCCGCAGCGCTCGCAGACGCCGTTTACTACCTCTTCATTCGCAAGTCCGCACTTACAGGAAGTACACCAGTTAATCGGCATCTCTGTCTTATAGGCAAGCCCCGCCTTAAATAGCCGGAGGAAAATCCACTGAGTCCATTTATAGTATTCCGGGTCTGTGGTGTTGACTTCCCTCTCCCAGTCGAAGGAATATCCCAAAGCCTGCAGCTGTTTTTTAAAGCGCCCGACATTTTTTTGGGTTACTTCCTTTGGATGCACTTTATTTTTAATCGCATAGTTTTCCGTTGGCAGTCCGAATGCATCCCAGCCCATGGGAAACAGAACGTTATAGCCCTGCATCCTCCGTTTTCTGGATACAATATCCAGCGCCGTATATGGTCTGGGATGTCCCACATGGAGTCCCTGTCCGGATGGATAGGGAAATTCTACCAGAGCATAGTACTTCTTTTTTGTATAATCATCCGTGGCGCGGAAAGCTTTTTCTTCCTCCCAGATTTTCTGCCATTTTTTTTCAATTTCCTTTGGATTATAACTCTGACTCATCTTTTTCCTCATTTCTGCGGATCCTTGCCGCTACTGTTTTCCTTTTTTATTTCAGGGCTTTTCCCCGGTTACCTCAACGGTAACCTTCAGCGCCGGAATCGTTCCCGTCCAGCCGTCAGGCAGGGTAACGGTTCCTGTGGCTTCGTAACTGCCGGCTTTGCTGCCGTCATAATCCGGACAGCTCCAGCGGACAGCCGCCTGCGCCGTATTCCCCTTCGCATCGGATATGGTAACGGATGCCGGTAATTTTTCTGCCGCTATCGTATCCCATGATGTCTGCAGCTCTACGCTTACCTTCTCTACCGATGAGGTTATCTTCTGGTACTGATAGACAACAGTAATCGTATAGCTGGCGCTGATATTACTTCCATCCTTTGTCGTAGCCGTTATTGTTACGGTGCCGCTCTTGAGCGCCCTTACGCTTCCGGAAGCGCTGACAGATGCGACAGCCGGATTGCCGGAACGCCATGTCAGGCTCCGGTTGGATACTGTGGCAGGCAGCACTGTGGCATGAAGCTGCATTGCATTTCCTACGGCAAGAACCTTCCCTGCCGCCGACAGCCTTAATCCGGTAGCATACTGACGCACCGTAACCTTACAGGATGCCGCTGTGCCTGAGCCATCCGTTGCCTTTACCGTGATCACCGCTGTTCCGGCTTTTTTCGCCTTGACAACACCCTTTTGGGAAACGGTTGCCACAGCCGGGTTGGAAGAGAGATATTTTACTTTCTTTGAAGTAGCCTTCTTCGGCTTGATCTTCTTCACTTTCAGGGTAAACTTGGCTGCCGAAGATTTTCCTCCCAGATAAAGCGTCTTCGTTTTATGGCTCAGGGTAATGGAGCTTACTTCTACTTTCGTCAAAACCTTATAGACGACCGTTACCTTTGCCTTGTGCTTGATCTCATCTTTAATGCTGTAAGTTACTTTATATTTTCCCGGCTTCTTTGTGTTTACCTTCTTTACTTTCTTATATTTGGTTTTCTTATCCATCTTATATAGGATCTTTGTCTTTAGAAGTTTTTTGGCATTAAAGCCGGTAGAATTTTTTACCTTGATTCCTTTTGTGATATTAAATTTAGAGCCATAGGCAATACTCTTGCTTTTTGCCCCTTTAATCGTAGGCTTCTTCTTCCGGTACGGATTTTCCGGATCCGGATCCGTCGGATCCCATCCGGAATATCCCGACACCTTAATTGCCTGCGGTTTACCAAGAGGCCCCGGTTTTTTTGAATAATATATCACAACCTTTGTGCCGGTAGGACAGTTATCGTAAATCCATTTGGCATCTGCCACAGTCAGGCGCACGCAGCCATGGGACGCCGTCGTTCCCAGACGGTTATACTGAACGTAGGACTGGCTGTTTTTCGTCTGCTGGTAATACCAGACCGAGTGAAACAGAAAGCCCTTGTAAATCCGGGTGCAATACTGTCCATAGCTGGGCCCGTCCAATACATGCCAGCGCAACTTCTCCTGCAGATGGAATGTGCCCACCGGCGTCGCCGAACCTACGGAGCAGACAAAGGCTTTGTACGCCTTATATTTGCCCCCCTTGTATTTATAAATAGTTACGACATTTTGCTGTTTGTTGATTTTAATCATATAGGGACTTGCCGCATGCATTTCTTTTTTGCTCCCCAGCGCGCCAAGGGTAACTAAAATCAGCGCAAGCAATATTATCTTTATACTTTTCTTCATATAAAACCTCCAGACTGCCTACTGTTTTTGACATTGATAACTCAAAAAAGCATATGTTTTAATAATACCAATCTACCTACCCTTTGTCAAGAATACTTCCCTTTTGCCGGGCATAGATTATAGTAACGATAACAAAGCAATCTGGTATTTCTATGTCATTTATTGAAAATGCAATCAATCAGTATGGCCTGTCCGCCATATTGATACTTATTTTTTTGGAATACGCCTGTTTCCCTGTGTCCAGTGAAATCATACTCCCTTTAGCCGGTCTGGCGGGAGCCCGTTTTCATGTGCCCTTTATTACCCTCGTACTGGCAAGTACGGCAGCAGGGCTTGGAGGCACCGGCATGACTTATCTCTTTGGACGGGTGGGAGGTTCCCCCCTGTTGGAAAAGACTATGAAGCGGTTTCCTTCCTTTGAAAAACCCATCCTCGCCTCCTACCGCGCTTTTGGCAATCACGGGAAAAGCGCCGTATTTATCAGCCGCATTATTCCCCTCTGCCGAACCTATATCGGTTTTGTCGCCGGCGCCATGAAACAGCCGCTTATCAGTTATTTTTTCTGCTCTGCCTTTGGCATCCTCTTATGGAACAGCCTGCTTACCAGCCTTGGTTATTATTTTTATCAATACCGGGAGAGTTTCTTTTTCTATTTCAACCGGTATAAAAAATGGATCTTTGTCTGCGGCAGCCTGATTTTATTGTTTTTGCTTTTCCGGCACATCAGCTCCCGCCGCAAAAAAGGCGAAAAAGCCCAAGAACAATAAGAATACCGCCGCCGATGCCGTTTATCCGGCGCAGATTACAGAATATCCTGGTTCCTAAGCTCAAAAAAATGCCGCCGGCAAGAGCCGTAAAGCAGGGGAAAAAATATGCTATTTCCCCGTAACCGGTAATGCTGAAGCCGGCGCTTATCGAATCCAGCGCCAGAGTAAAGCCCAGAGTCAGTCCCTCCCAGGGCTCCAGAACATGGGAAGCGTCCCGGTCATAGTCTGCGGTTTTATTTTCACCCAATGCATTCCAAAGAGTTCTGCCGCCTAAGAAAATTAAAATAGCAGCGCCGCCTATCTGAAATAGCCGCTGCGGCACAAATGCCTCCAACCGCCCGCCGGCAGCCACCGCACAAAATGTCAGAATGCCATTGAGCAACGCAATGAGCAGCCTGGTATTCCAGGGTATTCGGATGCCTGATACGGCATATGCCATTCCGATTCCCAACGTATCCAGACTGACCGAAACAGCCAGCAAAAGAATCAACCCCATAGGATTCTCCCGTTTTTTATTTCTATTCTATGTAAAGAAAATAAAATGGGAAGATAATTCGACAAAATATTGAAAAAGGAGCAATTACCATGGAATGGTATACAATGAGTATCCCACAATTCATTCAAAAAACAGGATGCCTCCCGAAACAGGGCTTATCGGAAAAGGAAGTGCTAAAACGGCGTCAGCAATACGGCATGAACCAGCTGGAGCAAAAAAAGGGGCCCGGTCTTGCCGCCCGTTTTCTGAGTCAATTTAAGGATTTTATGATTATTACTCTTCTGGTGGCAGCCCTGATTTCCTTTTTTGCCTCTTTCAGCCGGGGAGAAATGGATTTTACCGACCCCTGCATCATCTTAGCCATTGTCTTTCTCAATGCTGTTATCGGAGTTTTTCAGGAGAGAAAAGCAGAACACTCCCTGGAAGCGCTGCGCTCTCTCCAAACGCCGGAGGCAACCGTTCTCCGGGATGGCAAGCGAAAAACAATTCCCTCCTGCGAACTTGTGCCCGGCGACATCGTCTGCCTGGAAACGGGAAATCTTATTCCGGCAGACGGGCGTATTTTGTCCTGCCACAGCCTTTCAACGGAGGAATCTGCACTCACGGGGGAAACCGGCACGGTAGAAAAAAATACGGAGGCGATCCACTCCTCCCGCCTTTCCCTCGGCGACCGGAAAAATTCGGTATTTGCCGGTACTATCGTTACCACGGGGAGAGGGATCTTTTGTGTGACCGACACCGGTATGGATACCCAGATTGGGCGCATAGCCGGTCTGCTGGCTGAGGAGGAAGCGCCGGAAACCCCCCTGACCCAAAAATTGAATAAAACCGGAAAACTCCTTGGTTTGCTGGCGCTGGGAATATGCGTCCTTGTTTTCTTTCTCGGTATCCGCAAAGAACAGCCGATTTTTTCTATGTTTATGACTTCCGTCAGCCTTGGGGTAGCGGCTATCCCGGAAAGCCTTCCGGCGCTGGTAACGATTATGCTCTCCCTCGGGGTGGAGCGCATGGCAAAAAAGAATGCCATTATCCGGCATCTTCCGGCAGTAGAAACCTTAGGCAGCGCTACCGTTATATGCTCGGACAAAACCGGCACCCTGACAGAAAATAAAATGACCGTCCGTGATTTTTTCTGCTTATGCGAACCTTCCTTTTTGGCGCGGCTTTTTGTTCTGTGTAATGACAAGGCGGGTCCGATGGAAGACGCCCTTATCCGTTTTGCCTCGCAGTATGGTATTTCCTATGAATCGGAAAACAGCGCCGCTCCCCGTATTTTTGAACTCCCCTTTGACTCAGAGCGGAAAAGAATGACCACTCTGCACAACACGCCGAGGGGATACCTCTCTATTACAAAGGGCGCGCCGGAAATTCTTCTTGAAACCTCGGTTTCTTTTTATGAAAACGGTTCGATTCAGCCGATGACAGCCAACCGCCGTCAGGAGTTCAAAAATCAGGCGGAATGGTTTGCCTCCCAGGCGCTCCGGGTTCTTGCCGTAGGCTTTCGGCGGCTGCCCGCCGCCTATAAAAATGCCACATTGGAAAAAGAATTGGTCTTTGTCGGATTTGCCGGTTTTATCGACCCGCCCCGCATGGAGGCATTTGACGCTGTAAGAAGGTGCAAGGCTGCCGGCATCCTTCCGGTCATGATCACCGGAGATCACCAAATTACCGCCACTGCCATCGCGAAAGAGCTGGGCATCTGTTCCCAGGAGAGGGAAGTTCTCACCGGGAAAGAATTGGATATGCTGACAGACAATGAACTGGAACGGCAGTTGAAACGGTATCGTGTATTTGCAAGGGTATCCCCCTCTCACAAAGTCCGTCTGGTAAAATTATATCAGCGCCAGAAAAATGTTGTTGCCATGACCGGCGACGGCGTAAATGACGCGCCGGCGCTAAAGGCTGCCGATATTGGCTGCGCCATGGGTCTTACCGGCACGGATGTGGCAAAAAACGCATCGGATATGATATTAATGGATGATAATTTTTCCACTATCGTAGCGGCGGTACGGGAAGGCCGGGGCATCTTTGATAATATAAAAAAAGCCATACATTTCCTTCTTTCCTGTAATATCGGGGAAATTATGACTATTTTTACCGCTATATTATTCGGGCTGGATGTTCCGCTGCTGCCGGTACAGCTTCTCTTTATCAATTTGGTAACGGATTCCTTTCCCGCCCTCTGTCTGGGGGTGGAGCCGCCGGATCCTGATATTATGATGCGTCCCCCGGTTCGCGCCGGAAGCGGTCTGTTTCATTTTGAATCTGTTTTCCGGATGGCGGTAGAGGGAATGTTTATCGGCTCATTAGCGCTGTTTGCCTATGTGGCGGGTAATTCTACCATGTGCTTTGCCGTGTTGTCGCTTTCGCAGCTTGTCCATTCCTTTAATATGCGAAGCAGCCGCTCTCTCGCTGATATTGGCTTTTTCGGCAATAAAAAATTATTTTTCAGCGTTCTGCTCTGCATTATCCTCCAGTGCAGCGTCATTACCGTGCCTGCCCTTCAGGAGATTTTTCACACCGCCACTCTCAGCGCCATGCAGTGGGGCATGGTCATCGTCTTATCGCTTCTTCCGATTCCTCTGGTAGAACTGGAAAAGCGGTTACAGCATTAACCAGTCCGCCAGATCACGGATAACCGATGCGCTGACGCTTCCCGTTTTGTCATACTCCGCGGCATCGGTTTTTCCGGCAGAAGGCATAAAGTAATGGTTCAGCCCCCGGTAGGAGCGGTAGGTTACATGGGAACGTCCTTTCAAAAGCTCCTGCCACTTTTTATAGTGCGTCATGGGAGTTTCAAAATCCGATTCCCCCTGCAGCACAAGAAGCGGCAGGGTGGAATTTTTTTCCACCCAGTAGGAGGCATCGCATTGAACCGTCTTTTTCTCCTCTGCATAAATGGTTTCTGTCGTCCGAATCGGCTTTCCGGCTAACATTGCCACCCCAGCCAGGCGCTTTTCCTTTCTCTGTACCAGCGCCGGCAGATAATCCGCTGCTTTTCCCTGTGCCGCCAGATAGATCCGGCTGGTATCGATTTCCTTTGTATGATATAAAAAATCCACCGCATACCCCGCATCCTCTACCAGGGTATCGTAAATTCCCGCATTTTCCGGCAGGGAATTTTTGTACTGAAATCCCCGCTTATGATAACGGAGGCTGGCAATCCCGCGGGCGGCAAGCCCTTCTGCCAAATCCTTGATCGGGGTATTTCCCCCGATGCCAATATTTCCGTCCATATCCATATCCGTCCTGCCCGGTATCAAAACGACTGCCGGAGCCGGTTTTTCAGTCGCCGGAAGCAGAAGTTTTCCCTTCAGGGCATAGGGGTCGCGTCCTATGGTAACCTCTTTTTCCTCCCCTTCTTCCCCCTGTCCTTTGTTTTTCAGGGCAGCCTCATTAAACCATAAGCCGGCAATCTTCTCCTGCTTATCATAAACAAACCGGATTGTCCTTCCCTGATTATAAGCATAGCGCAGAGTAACCAGCACAATGCGGTACTCTCCGTATTGTGATTCCTCTACCGAATCAATTCCCGCATATCCGCTTGCATTTCCCACTACGCTTTCAAAAGATTCCCGGAGCTTTTCCTCATCTGTCCGGCTTGCCAGTTCGGCGGTCAAATGTTCCATAAGGGGAGCATATAATCCGGTTACTATCTGTTCCGCAAAATCCCTGCTTTTTTTTGCCAGCGCGCTTTCTCCCTCCACCGAGGAGCCCGAGAGGGCAGAATTTCCCCCGGAGGCGGCAGCTCCGGAAGCAGAAGAACCGGAAACCGCTGTTTCCGATCCGGATTTTCCCGTCCGGCCCGCCGGATTCCCACAGCCGGTCCCCAGTAAAATAATACCGGCAAACAACATTGCTGACAGGAATGCTCTCCTTTTTCCCATATCTTTTCTTATCCTTCCTTTATCGTTAAAATATAATTCCGGATCCGCATTTTCAAAAATTCAGAAAAGGCTTGTCCCACATGCTGCTGCGTCAATAGTTCCCTATGTACAAAGCCCCCCGCTTTATTTCTATGCCCGCCGCCCGAACCGACGCTGGCGCAGATATTTTCTGCCAGCGTACTTGCGGCAAACGTTTTTTGGGAGGTTCGGACAGACAGCTTGTAGCCGATGGAGGTTTCGCTGTATACCACGCACAGATCGATCCCCGCCGCCTGTATCACCATATCGCTGATGACGCCAAGAAGGTTCGGATCGCATGGTTTTGTTTTTACAATGGCAAAATGAAGTTTTTCATTATAGTAATATTGGGTCAGCGCCTCTCCGGCAATCTGAAGTTCCTTCCGGGATAAATTGGAATTGATCATCATCATAAATAATTCCGTGTCAATCTGAAGGCTGTCCCGCATCTTTCGGTCGCCGTCAGAATAAATTTCCGACAACTGCCCGGTATCACTGTATAAGCCATAATATAATGCCGTTGCCACATTGGTATTTTGATTCGCATCATACCCCGCCTCATTCAACAGCGTCCAGACTACCGTGCAGCAGCTTCCGTATTCGCTTTTAATGCAGCACCAGTCGTTTATCGGCACACAGGAAGGATGATGGTCAATCATCGCTACCAGCGGAGCGTCAAATCGGGTAATATTTCCCCCCTCATACTGACAATCCACAGTAATCAGGGCATCGCATGACGGTAACTTTTCCACATGCTTCACCGGAATCCCCATCTTTTCCATCATAATCCGCAGCCCCGGCCTTGTAATCCGGTTTGTGCCGCCATAAACTAAATGCACCTCTTTCCCTTTTCCCTCAAAGTAGGAATACAAAGCATATCCGGCTCCAATCGCATCGGCATCCGGGCTGTCATGGCATTGAATACAAATCGATGAAAAAACATCAAATTTTTTTAAAAACATAGTAATCTCCATTCCTTAGTGTTTAAGCGGCAACGTAAATATTACCTCTCCCGTTTAGTTTATCAAAAAAAAAAGAATTCCTCAAGAGTTCTTTCCCTTCCTTTCCATTCGTGGTATAATAAAAAAAACCTGATACGAAAGGAGAAACAACACAATGGCATGGTATGATGAGGCAGTTTTCTATCACATATATCCGCTGGGACTCAGCGGAGCGCCGGCTCAAAATACGAAAGGGGAAATTGTTCATCGGTTACGGAAACTGGAAAAATGGATTGACCATATGAAACTTATCGGCTGCAACGCCCTCTATATTGGACCTCTTTTTGAATCTGTGGGACACGGTTATGAAACCACGGATTACAAAACATTGGATCGGAGGTTAGGCGATAATGACGACTTAAAACATTTTGTCGCCGCCTGCCATGAAAATAATATCCGGGTTATTTTTGACGGCGTTTTCAATCACACCGGGCGGGATTTCTTTGCTTTTACCGATTTAAAGGAACACCGGGAAAATTCCCGTTACAAAGATTGGTACTGCAACGTCAATTTTTATGGGAATAACGAATACAATGATGGATTTTCCTATGATAACTGGGGCGGCTATAATCTTCTGGTAAAACTGAACCAGAAAAATCCGGAGGTAAAACATTATATTTATGACATCATCCGGTTCTGGGTATCGGAATTTGATATAGACGGAATCCGTCTGGATGCGGCGGATGTCCTTGATTTTGATTTTATGAAGGGAATGCGGCAGGTGGCAGATGAAGTAAAGCCGGATTTCTGGCTGATGGGGGAAGTGATCCACGGAGAATATAACCGCTGGGTCAATCCGGACACCCTCCATTCCGTTACTAATTATCATCTCAATAAAGCGCTCTGGTCCGGCTGCAACGAGCACAACTTCTTTGAGATTGCCCACACAGTAAAACGGCTGTATGATATGGGCGGCGGGCATTATGAAAATTTAAAGCTGTACAATTTTGCCGACAACCATGACGTAGAACGGATTGCCAGCAAGCTGATAAACAAAAACCATTTTGCCATTGTACATATTCTTCTGTACACCCTTCCGGGCATGCCATCCATTTATTACGGCTCGGAATTTGCGATTGAAGGGAAAAAAGAGCATGGCTCGGACGCCTCGTTACGTCCCTGCCTGGCGCTCTCCGATTATCAGCAGGCGATTACGGAAAATGAAGCTACTGCGCTCATTGCCAAATTGGGGCGCATCCGTCAGGATTCCCCGGTTCTCTCCTACGGTGAATACAGGGAACTTCTGCTGACGAACCGCCAATACGCCTTTGCCCGCAGCTATAACGGGGATGACGTCATTACGGTAGTAAACAACGATGAACAGGAGATTACCCTGCATATCCCGTATTCCGGGAAACCATCCGCTTTTACCGGGGCGCTGACGAAAAAAACGTATTCTGTTAAAGACGGACAGATTGAAGTAACGTTACCTGCCTGCGGCGGCGATATTCTTGTCTAACCACAATCTGCCGGCGTCTGATGGCGCTGGTATTTTTTCAAAAGCCGTAATTTTCATTTGCATCCCTGCCGGATTTGGAATATAATAAGGGTAAGAATACAAGCACGGTAAAAATTCCAAAGGAGGCGGGAAAATGACAGCAGAGGATTTATTTAAAAAAGAGCTGATGCTGTACGATACCAGCTATGGCTGTAATGATTCCTTTTATAATAATCTGCCTTATATTAAGGATTATGATTTATGTAACTGGAAACCGCTTCGGATGTTCAGCGGTAATATAATTAAATACTACCAATACAAAATGGATAAACCGGTTATTCTTTTTACTGATCCGGAATAAAAAAGCGGCGTCTGAGAATCGCGCCGCTCTGAAAAACGCTATGCGTTTTTCGCTCCGCAAACAACGGACTTGACTATAAGATAAAAAGCGGCGTCTGAGAATCGCGCCGCTTTTTTATTTTTGGGATTTTTGCCGCCTCTCTGTTATTCTTGACAATAAATTTGAAAACCAGTAAAATTAATATGTATTCCACAATGCTATTTTTGAGAAAAACTTTCAGTTTTATGGAGCGCTCACAAGTAGTTAGAATGGCAGACGGCGCCGCCCCTGCTGCGTATACGCTCCGGAATGGAGAGCCTTATGTCTTTACCTGATGGAAAAATCGATATTTCATTGATTGTCCCCTGCTATAATGAGCAGGAGGCGCTTCCAATCTTTTATAAAGAAACAACCCGCGTCCTGTCAGAAATGGGACGTTCTTATGAATTGCTGTTTATTAATGACGGCTCTATTGACGATACCTTTTCGCTGATACGGCAATTTGCCTCCGACGACGGGCATGTCAAATATATTTCCTTCTCCCGGAATTTCGGCAAGGAGGCCGCTATGTATGCCGGATTTTGTAATGCGCAGGGCGATTATGTTGCCGTGCTGGACGCCGATATGCAGGATCCGCCTTCCCTTCTGCCTAAGATGGTGGAAATACTGGAGCAGGGAGAATATGACAGTGTGGCGACACGCCGGGTATCAAGACAGGGGGAGCCGGTCATTAAAAGTTTTTTTGCCCGTCTGTTTTACCGGATTATTAACCGGATCTCGGACGCCGATATTGCGGACGGAGCCAGAGATTTCCGTCTGATGAAACGCCGCATGGTAGAGGTTATCGTCAGCATGGGGGAATACAATCGCTTTTCCAAGGGGATTTTTGGATGGATTGGCTTTCAGACCTACTGGCTGCCGTATGAAAATAAAGAACGGGCTGCCGGAGAAACGAAGTGGAGTTTTTGGAAACTGATGAAATATGCCGTCGAGGGTATCATTAATTTTTCCCAGGTTCCTCTTAGCATCGCTTCGTGGTTCGGTATGTTTATGACAGGAATTTCCCTTTTATTTATCCTTTTTATCATTGTACGAAAGCTGATCTTTGGCGACCCGGTAACCGGCTGGCCTTCTTTGGTCTGTATTATTACGATGATAGGCGGTATTCAACTCTTTTGCATGGGGGTCATGGGGCAGTATTTAGCAAAGACGTATATGGAAACGAAAAAAAGACCCCATTACATTGTAGGAGAGAGCAATATTGAAACGATTTCAAGAGTGAATTGAGGAGGATACATTGATAAAGAAAGTTTTAGATTTTTCCAAAAAACAGCCAATAGTTCTATATGCTGCTTCCTTTTTTCTCCCCATTCTGATTCTGCTGTGTATTCTTTACACCGGCAGCTTTTATCCTTTCGGGGAAAAATCCCTTTTTATCATGGATATGAAGGGACAATATGTAGAATTTTTTGCCTCCCTGCGGGATGCCGTGATGGGAGATAATTCTCTCTTTTTCTCCTGGGCAAGGTCTATGGGGGGAAATTACATTGGCGTATTTGCCTATTATATTGCCAGCCCTCTTTCCTTTCTGACCATTTTCTTTCCCATAGAAAAAATGCCTTTGGCTATTGAATTTCTGACCCTTTTAAAATTCGGTCTTTGTGGACTGAGTTTTTCCGTCTATGCCAGGCATCTCACTAAAAAACAGGGAGCGGATATGGGACTGCTTCTTTTAATTCCCACTCTGTGCTATGTGTTTATGTCTTATAATATGGTATACTCCCTCTGCCTTATGTGGTTGGATGGCGTCATTCTTTTACCGGCGGTGCTGCTCGGCGCAGAAAAAATTCTGGAGGGGAAAAAGGGACTTCACTATATGCTTATGCTGACATTTCTTTTTATCAGCAATTATTATACGGGATATATGATTGGAATTTTTACTGCGCTCTACGTTTTATATCGTATCGCAAGCAGCGTCACAAAAAAAGACTGGAAGCTGTATATCCCGAAAATCTTTCGCATTGCGCTGACAACTCTTCTGGCGGCCGGGCTTTCCGCCCCTTTATTGCTGGGAGTGCTAAAGGATTTAATGCAGGGAAAGCTCTCCTCCGGCAACATCAATTATCAGCCGGACACGGTAACAAACTTTCATTTTTTTGATTTACTGGGAAAATATACAAATGGAAATTATGACAGCATAACCAATGCAGGGCTGCCTGCTATTTACTGCGGCTACGTCATCCTTTTTCTGGCTGTTTTATTCTTTGTTTTCCGGACGCTAAAAATCCGGGAGAAAATCGGCGCCGTTGTGATATTAGGCATTCTGGCGCTTAGCTTTACCTATACAAAATTAGATATGGCATGGCACGGTTTTCAATATCCCAACTGGTTTCCTTACCGTTATGCCTTTCTCTTCAGCTTTTTCCTTCTCTATATGGCAATCCGGTCCATGTGCTGCTTATCACAGAGCTGGGAAAACAAACCCCGCCGGAAAAATT
This sequence comes from uncultured Lachnospiraceae bacterium, assembly GCA_947628225.1. Lineage (GTDB taxonomy): Bacteria > Bacillota > Clostridia > Lachnospirales > Lachnospiraceae > Eubacterium_F. The sequence continues at coordinate 74,173 of CANQYY010000007.1, read as the reverse complement.
TTATGGCATCTCACGCCATCCGGGGCATTTTTTCCCTCGCAATCATAATCGGAGTTTCTGTTGAGATGGGAATGAACGGAGTTTCACTTATGAAAGGACTGGACAAGGAATTTCAATATGGGACGGTAGAAGAATACGAAACCTTTATAGAAAAGACAAAACCCTTAGTCAGTGGGCTGAAAGAAAAGGATACCGGTTTTTACCGCATTAACCAGGGCTATGAATATTCCAAAAATGATGCTATGCTGCTGAGCTATCATGGCATGACGCATTATTCGTCTACCTTTAATGCCGCCATTAACAGCCTGACGCCAAAACTTGGTATTGCCCAGGGATATTTCTGGAACTCCGGTTATGGTTCAAATTCTCTGTTGGACAGCTTATTTTCCGTAAAATATATACTGGCGGACCGGACGGTACCCGCCAATTATAAAAAGATTTCAGATACAGCCGGGGGAACGGCCTCCTATGAAAATCCTATGGCATTATCGATTGCTTACGCCACGGCCCCTTCCACTCTGACGCCGGATCTATCTGACCAGAGTCCCTTTGTCAACCAAAACCGCTTTTTAAATGCCATTGCCGGTACGGATACCGAATATTTTACGGACTGCCCCTATTCGTTGGAGCAGACAACTGCCGCAAACTGGGAATATCAGTTTACAGCGGCTTCCTCCAACCCGATATATTTGTACATGAAGGCAAATAATACCTCCTGGGCGGACGTATATGTAAACGATAACTGGGTTGGCAATTCTTTTTCCAATGAAACTAACGGAGCGTTGTTTCTGGGTAATTTCACTGCCGGCCAGAAAGTAAAAGTAACCGTCCATTCTTCGGAGGAGTCTGCGGCCCTGTATTTTTCCGCCATTGCCGAGCTGCATGAGGAACGGCTGCAGGCTACATTGAATACTTTGCAAAAAAACGGCATGCGCATTGAAAATCATAAGGGTGGGCGCCTGTCCGGCCATATTACTCTGGCACAGGGACAGACGATTCTTACTTCCATCCCTTATGATGAGGGCTGGAGCGTTACGATTGACGGAAATCCGGTTGTCCCGGAAAAGTTTGCCGATACCTTCCTGGCAATTTCCTGTCCCGCCGGAGAACATAAGATCCGCTTTTCCTATTTATCGCCGGGAGTTACGACCGGAGCTTTTATCGCCCTCTTTTCCCTTGCGGCATCTGTGCTGTATTTTGTGTTATGGGATAAAATAAAGAAAAAAAGAAAAAAGATATAAATTTTGTACTGTAAAACAGCCGGCATATCCTATCAAAATGTCGGCTGTTTTTTTACCGTATAGGAAAGTCCGCCGCTTTTTTTATTTTGAAAAAATCACTTTGCCATATTCAGCGCTGCTCCCTAACTGTTCTTCAATTCTCAATAACTGGTTATATTTTGACACGCGGTCCGTCCGGGAAGGCGCTCCGGTCTTTATCTGCCCGCCATTTAAGCCTACCGCAATATCCGCAATCGTCGTATCCTCGGTTTCTCCGGAACGGTGACTGACAATCGCATGCCACCGATTATTCTGGGTCAGGCGGATGGCATCCAGCGTTTCGGAAACCGTTCCAATCTGATTCGGTTTAATAAGTACGGCATTGGAAACCTCAAGCTCCATACCCTTTTTAATCCGTTCTGTATTGGTAACAAACAGATCATCTCCTACTAACTGGATTTTCTTCCCCAGTCGTTTCGTCAGCTTTTTCCAGCCGTCCCAGTCTTCCTCCGCAAGACCGTCCTCAATCGAATAGATTGGATATGTGTCGCAAAGCTTCGCCCAGAAGTCTATCATTTCATCCACCGTCCTGCTTTCCCCGGATTTCCAAAATAAATATTCCCCGGTTTTTCCCGCCTTGACAGCTTCCTCATACATCTCCGTGGCAGCGCCGTCCATGGCAATGACAAAATCCTCTCCCGGACGGTATCCCGCCTTCTCCACCGCCTGCACAATATAACGAAGGGCATCCTCATCCCCGGAAAGCTGTGGGGCGAAACCTCCCTCATCCCCCACCGCAGTGGTATATCCATCCTCATGGAGAATTTTTTTCAGTGTATGAAATACACTGGCGCTCCACTCCAATGCGCATTGAAACGTCTTTGCTCCAATCGGCATAATCATAAATTCCTGTATGGTCAGGCTGCTATCCGCATGCTTTCCCCCATTTATAATGTTCATCATGGGGATGGGAAGCGTCCGTCCGTTCACTCCTCCCAAATACTGATACAACGGCAGCTCCACTGCTTTTGCCGCCGCCTTTGCCACTGCCATCGATGTACCCAGTATTGCATTTGCTCCCAGCCTTGCTTTATTTTTTGTTCCGTCCTCACGAATCATTAACGTATCTATTTCTACTTGATTTAACGCATTTTTCCCCTCCAGCATACCGCACAGGATTTCATTTACATTTTCTACCGCCTTTTTCACTCCCTGCCCGCTGTAACGCATCAGGGCGCTATCCCGTAATTCCACTGCTTCAAAGGCTCCTGTTGATGCGCCGGAAGGAACCGCTGCGCGTCCTTTTGCCCCGCCGCATAAAGACACTTCTACTTCCACCGTAGGATTCCCTCTGGAATCTAAAATTTCTCTCCCCCGTATCGTATTTATTCGGTATTTGTGCTCCATGAAAAAAGCCTCCTGTTTTTTATGTTAGTATGCAACAAAAGGCTTTTTTTATTCTTTATTTTGATGGCGCGGTTTTAAAAAAATTTTTATTTATCCGTATGTTTTTTCTTTTTTTCTTTTTTTTGCAGGGTATCTTCAAACTGCTCCAACATCTTTTTTTGTTCTCTGGAAAGGCTTGTCGGCACATCCACTACCAAATCTACATAATGGTTTCCTCTCATTTTTTTGTTTCTCAGGGAAGGAACACCTTTTCCACGCAGCCTTACCCTTGTGCCGGTCTGGGTTCCTGCTTTTACGTTGTATGCCACATCTCCATCTATGGTATGGATGATAACATCCCCGCCTAACGCCGCTTTCGGATATGAGATGCGCACCGTGGAGTAAATATCATAATCATGCCTTTGAAATTCCGGATGGCGTTCCACATATACCTCGACGAGTAAATCGCCGCGGGAGCCGCCATTTTTCCCCGGCTCGCCCTTGCCCCTCAGACGTACACTCTGTCCGTGGTCAATGCCTGCCGGTATTGCTGCCTGTAATTTTTCTTTCTTTGTAACATATCCGTTTCCTCGGCAATCCGGACATCTTTCCTTAATAATGGTTCCCTTGCCTCCGCATGCCGGACAGGTCGTAACATTTTGAACCATACCGAAGAGGGATTGCTGGGTACGGACTATCTGTCCCTTACCTCCACATTGTCCGCAGGTAACGGGTCTGGTTCCCGGTTTTGCGCCGCTTCCACCACAGGTCTTACATTCCACCTTAGATGGGATTTCAATCTCTTTTTCTGTGCCAAAGCAAGCTTCTTCAAAGGTAATCTTCACCTGTGTGCGAAGGTTAGCTCCTCTCTGCGGCGCATTGGGATCGCTTCTTCTGCTGCCAAAACCGCCGCCAAATAAGTCGCCAAAAATATCACCAAAGCTGCCAAAGATATCATCCATATCCATGCCGGAAAAGCCACCCGCGCCGCCGGCTCCCCCTTCAAATGCCGCATGACCAAACTGGTCATACTGCCGGCGTTTTTCCGGGTCACTGAGTACCGCGTATGCCTCGGAGGCTTCCTTAAATTTCGCCTCTGCTTCTTTATCTCCCGGATTGGTGTCGGGATGATATTTTTTGGCAAGAACACGATATGCTTTTTTTAATGCGGCGTCATCTGCGTTTCTGTCTACGCCTAATACTTCATAATAATCTCTCTTGTCAGCCATATTTTCCTCCATCTATGCACATTTTCCTGCGCAAAACAAGTCTGGGCCTGCACCCAAACTTGTTTTTAATCCTATCTGTGCCGCGCCCTCGCGACCTCGCGCTCCGCTCTCGGTCGCGGCTATCGCTTCTCACCCGGTTCGCTCCCGCCATGCCGACCTCGCGCTTCGCTCTCGGTCGCGGCTATCGCTTCTCTTCCGGTTCGCTCCCGCCATGCCGACCTCGCGCTTCGCTCTCGGTCGCGGCTATCGCTTCTCGCCCGATTCGCTCCCGCCATGCCGACCTCGCGCTTCGTTCTCGGTCGCGGCTATCGCTTCTCTCCCGGTTCGCTCCCGCCATGCCGACCTCGCGCTTCGCTCTCGGTCGCGGCTATCGCCGTATGCCGGATAAGCGCCATACCGGTTCGTGAGCAAGCTCACGACGGATATGGCGTTATCGGCGCATGGCTCTTAGAGTTCGCGGAAATCTCCGTCGACGACGTCGTCGCCACTGTTATCCTCAGTTGTATTGGCGTCTGCGCCGGCAGCTCCGCTCATATCAGGGCCTGCACCCTGGGCTCCTGCCGCCTGCTGCGCCTGCTCATATACTTTGGCAAATACCTGCTGCGCACTGGTCATCAGGTTTTCTTTTGCTGCCTTCAGTTCATCAACATCAGCATCCGACATGTTTTCCGGCGTCGTTCTCTCAAGAATTGCCTTTACCTTATCAATCTCTGCCTGAACCTTTTCTTTTTCTGCTGCATCCACGCCTTCTCCCACGTCATTTAATGCTTTCTCGGTCTGGAATACCATGCTGTCAGCTTCATTGCGGGCATCAATTCCCTCTTTACGTTTTTTATCCTGCGCTTCAAATTCCGCAGCTTCCTTCACTGCCTTATCAATCTCATCATCGCTCATGTTAGAACCGGCAGTAATGGTAATATGCTGTTCTTTTCCTGTTCCCAAGTCCTTGGCTGATACATTTACAATACCGTTGGCATCAATGTCAAAGGTAACTTCAATCTGAGGTACTCCACGCATAGCCGGAGGAATTCCGTCCAGACGGAACTGTCCGAGAGATTTATTATCCTTGGCAAACTGTCTTTCCCCCTGTACTACGTTAATATCTACTGCCGTCTGGTTATCTGCTGCCGTAGAGAAAATCTGGCTTTTCTTTGTCGGGATAGTTGTGTTTCTCTCAATCAGTCTGGTAGCTACACCTCCCATTGTTTCAATGGCGAGCGACAACGGCGTTACATCCAGAAGTAAGATATCGCCGGCGCCGGAATCTCCCGCCAGCTTACCTCCCTGAACAGAGGCGCCTAATGCTACGCACTCATCCGGGTTTAAGGATTTATTCGGTTCATGTCCGGTCAACTGTTTTACCTTATCCTGTACCGCAGGAATACGGGTTGAACCGCCAACCAGAAGCACTTTTCCAAGCTCGGAGGCAGTAATTCCGGCATCCTGCAATGCATTCTGTACCGGTTTTGCTGTTCTTTCCACCAGATCTGCTGTCAGCTCATCAAATTTTGCGCGGGTCAAGTTCATATCAAAATGCTTCGGTCCCTCGGCTGTGGCAGTGATAAACGGCAGGTTGATGTTGGTTGTCGTCGCAGAGGATAACTCTTTCTTTGCTTTCTCCGCCGCTTCTTTCAGACGCTGCATTGCCATCTTATCATTGGATAAATCAACGCCCTCCGCCTTTTTAAATTCATCTACCATATAGTTGCAGATTTTATTATCAAAATCATCGCCGCCCAGCTTATTGTCGCCGGAGGTAGAAAGAACTTCTATGACGCCGTCGCCGATTTCAATAATGGAAACGTCAAAGGTACCGCCTCCTAAATCATATACCATGATTTTCTGCTCGCCTTCGTTGTCAAGTCCGTAAGCTAATGCTGCCGCTGTCGGCTCATTGATAATACGCTTTACGTCCAGACCGGCAATCTTACCGGCGTCTTTTGTCGCCTGACGCTGTGCATCATTAAAATATGCCGGGACAGTGATAACTGCCTCTGTTACTTTTTCTCCGCCAAGATAATTCTCCGCATCTGCTTTCAGCTTTTGGAGGATCATAGCCGAGATCTCCTGCGGAGAATATTTTTTATCATCAATCGTAGCGCGATAATCTGTCCCCATATGTCTTTTGATGGAAGAAATCGTCTTATCCGCATTCGTTACCGCCTGACGCTTTGCCGGCTCGCCTACCATTCTTTCTCCGTTTTTTGTAAAGGCAACAACCGATGGCGTCGTTCTGGCTCCCTCGGCATTTGCGATAACAACCGGCTTGCCGCCTTCCATAACTGCTACACAACTGTTTGTTGTACCTAAGTCAATACCAATAATCTTACTCATTGTTTTCCTCTCTTTCTGCCGCTATTGCGGCGTACCATTTTTAAAAATATTTACTCATAGCCGGTACTAATTTAATACTTTAACCATACTATGTCTGACTACACTTTCTTTATACAAATAACCTTTTTGAAATTCTTCCACTACCTTGTTCGTTTCTCCGGAATCATCTTCATCGTGCATTACCGCATTGTGGAGGTTCGGGTCAAATTCCTTCCCTACCGCCTCTATCGGCGTGACGCCGAGTTCTTCCAACGCCGTTGTCATCTGTTTATAGACTGCCTCGATTCCTTTGGCAAACGGAGTCTGCTTTTCTTCCTCGGAGAGTCCGTCAAAGCCCCTCTCCAAATTGTCTACCACCGGAAGGATTTTCTCTATTACGGATTTGGCGCCGATTTCAAACATAGCGCTCTTTTCCTTCTCCGAGCGGTTGCGGAAATTCTCAAATTCGGCAAGATTCCGCATCAGACGGTCGTTTAGTTCTTCTATCTTTTCATCCTTTTTATCTTTCTTTGGCTTCTTTTTTGTCCCCTTCTTTTTCTCCTTTTCCTCTTCCGGGGATGCCTCGCCGTCCGCTTCGTTTTTTTTCTGCTTTTCTTTTTCTTCTTCCCTCTCCTCTGCTTCCGTCCCCGCCGTTTCTTTTTCCTCCGGAGCCGCCGCCATATCCTCTTGTTTTTCCTTTCCTGCTTCTTCTTTTTGACTCTTCACTTCTTCCACGATTCATTCCACCTTTCCGGACTATCCATTCCTATGTCTTTTTCTTAAATATATCATCCAGCTGCTGCATGCAGTTTTCTAATGTGCCGACTACCTTTTCATAATCCATTCTTTTGGGCCCTACGATGCCGATTTTACCATAGACGCCCTCCTTTATCTGGTATGTCGCCGTTACAACGGAGCAATCTTTCATGGATTCCACCGGCGATTCCTCCCCGATATAAACCTGGATACCATGCTCCTGATTTTCCTCCGGCGACTTATCGTTCGCCCAGGCAGCCAACATCTGCTTTTCCTCAAAGGTGGATAAAAGCTGCGTCATTTTCTCTTTATCCGATAACTCCGGATACTTTAATATATTGGTTGCTCCTGAGGTATAAATCTCGGCGTTATCTTCTTCCGCCATTACTTCGGCGATACAATCTAAAATACTGGAAGCAAGTTCGCCATATTCCCCTGCCTGTTCCTTTATCTTCTGCATGATCGCTAAGTTGATTTCCGTAAAGTCCAGTCCATTCAATGCCGTGTTCAGCATGAAATTCAACTGCGCCAGAGTACTTTCTTCCAAATTATCCACTAAATCAATAAACTTGTTGCTCACATGGTTATTGTCCAAAACAATTAACACTAAAAGCTGATTTTCCGCAATCTCATTTAACTGGATAAATTTAATTTTTTTATGCTCATATTTCGGCTTTGTTACCATCGAGGTATAATTTGTATTCTGGGCTAAAAGCTTCGCCACCTGCTGCAAAAGCAGGTCGATCTTATCTGCCTTTTCCACTAAAAGCCCCTGCATTTGTTCTACCTGCGCATCCTTTCTCTCCAACATCGTATCCACATACAGGCGGTACGCTTTGTCGGAAGGAATCCGCCCTGCCGATGTGTGAGGCTGTAAAATATACCCCATTTCCTCAAGGTCTGACATTTCATTCCGTATGGTGGCAGAACTTAAATTCAAATCCGTATACTTGGAAACGGTACGGGAGCCAACCGGTTCTCCGGTTTCCATATAATTGTGGATGATCGCTTCCAAAATCTTCTGTTTTCTTTCGCTTAATTCCACAGCATCACTTCCTTTTGTTAGCACTCATTAATAAAGAGTGCTAATCATCGACTAAAATAAAGATACCACCTTAAAGTGGTATTGTCAATAGAAAATATAAGATTTTTCTAAAAAAATCCTCCGGACATCCGCTCCCGGTATTCTTATTTTTCAAAAGCGGCGTTTTATGCCCGGAGGATTGCTTTTTATTTTACATAGCCGGACTCTGTCGGGCCAAAGTAGGACTCCTTCCACTCTCCCTTATACAGCACCAGCTTTTGGAGAACGACTCCCGCCTCCACGCCATAAATCGTAATCGTATGGGTTCCCGGCTGCAGAGTTACCTCGTTTTCCCCGTAATGGCAGTTATTAAGCACACCCTCTGCCCAGTCGCGGTCATGCCAGTGTCCGTCTCCGATATTGTAACCCTCGTCCGGAATTGTTTTTACCGCTGTCGGTTCACTGCCGTCAATGGATACCGCATAACGCATATTTCTCCCGTCCTCCAGGTTATTGGACGGGGATGTGATAACCCGAAGCCGGTACCCGCCGCCTTCACGAACCAATATCCGATACTCCAATGCCGGAGCAATGCCAATCTCGTCAAAATTCCTATCCAGCGGATAAATTTTCATGGAAGAAAGCGTTTTCCCATACTCTGCCAATTTACACCAGCGGTAACCATCTCTCTCCCAATCAGCTGCAAAATGCTCCGCCTCTATGGAAATTTCTCCCCCATTCTCCACAAAGGTCATCGGAGAGAGGGCTTTTTCATCAATTACAGATGCCCTGCCCTGTACTTTTACTTCGCTTCCGGCGCCCTTTACCGTCAATATAAAATCGCGATCCTCTGACAGCTTTTCCCAGTCGATCCAAATCTCATATGTCCGGATTGAGTCCACCGGACTGTTTCCTCTTTCTATCTGCACTGCCTCACAGTCACTGGCGATCTCGCAGTCAAAGGCGGCATTTCCTCCCTGCGCCACCTGTATTATCCGGGTTTCCTTTCCTATATTCGTAAATTCAGGAAGAAAAATCGTCCCCCCGCTTACAAAGGCATCCCCGTTTTCTGCTAAAACAAGCATTTTCGTTTCTCCGGAAGGCTCCACCGATACGGTTTCAGGATAATGCCAGCCCTCGTCATTCCATTTTTCAAAGCAAATGTGGGCAGAACTCATCATGCCTTTCCATTTTCCACCCGCCATTTCCTCATGGTAATAGGCAGTAAGCTTTTCATCGTAGGCAATGCATTTTTTCACCCGCTTCTCGTAGTCTGCCGCTTCCGCCACTCCGTTTTTCGCATAAAACTGATTTTTTGCCGCATAGAGATTCATCAGTTGGACATTCGCGCCGGCTACCGCAGGATAATAGACTAAGCTGTAAAAACTATCCTTGCACTCCTCCGGTATTTTCCCGTCTACATCATCCGCCATTCTCTTGATTTTCTGACAGAGAGCAATCATCCGGTCATTTTCCCTATAATGGCTCACATGGTAGGTGTCAGGATGAGTGGCCTCCGGACGGCGGTTTCCATGCATTCTTGTATACGCCTTTAAAATTGACACAATGTCTTCCCTGACCTCTTCATCTTCTATATAGCTGCCAAACTGCTGCCCTACCCAGAAATTAAGAAACCGGTCTGTTTCATTCGGATGTTCAATCCCCATGGCGTCATAATCATAGGCAAGCGCCATATAATAGGAAAGAGGAAGCTCATCCGGCCGGATATCTCCCACATTCACAATCCATAAATCCCGGATACCATATTCATACGCCATGGTCAACTGTTCCCACACCTTCGGCAGCGGGGTGGAATTTACCCATTCATAGGAAATAGGAGCCCCATGGTAATCAAAATGGTAATACAGGCCCCAGCCCGCCTTTCTGTCGCGGTTTTCTCTGGTCGGAAGCGTGCGGACGTTAGCAAAGTTATCATCCGATAGCAGCAGCGTCGCATTGTCAAGCCCATCCCACTCCTTCAGCCCCGTAACGCCATTGCCTCCGTAGTAGTACGCCTCCACTTCCTTATACAGGGCAAGCATCTGCGGCATATCCTGACAGCCCTTTTGCTCAATAATCCGATTCTGATCGGTAATAATCTGACGAAGCAGCTCTACATTTTCCTGAATAGTAGAACCCTCCGGCAGCATTGTAGTATCGCGCTCGCCGCGCATGCCAATCGTAATCATGTGCTTAAATTCTTTATTTCTCTCTACGCCGTCCTCCCAGTAACGGTAAAGACCTTCGCCATTCGTGTAGTAGTTCCAATCTTTTCCATACCCTTCATTATTCGTGTCTGTTTTTACTTTATCCCATTCCTCGCTGGAGCGCATCAGCGGTTCATGGTGGGAGTAGCCAATCGTAATGCCAAGTTCAGTCGCCAGCCTGACATTGGCAAGGGAATCTTTCTCTCCACCGTCCAGCGAAAAAGAAGCGGACCACATCGCAGGCCAGAAATAATTTCCCTTCAAACGGAGTAAAAGGTCAAATACTTTATCATAAAATTTCGCATTGAAGTCCCCAAAGGTATTCATAACGAAACTTCCTAAGGACGGCCACTCATCGTTCATAAAAAATCCACGGAATTTCACGGACGGTTCTCTGGAGGAGAAATTAATGTCCTCCCCGAAAATAATTTCCTCCTGCTTCGCCGGTCTGACATCCGCCCAGTATACCCAGGGAGAAACACCGATTTTTTCGGATATATGATACAGACCGTGAAGAGTTGCTACCGTTTCCGTACCCGTGACGATCAGTTTTTTTCCGACAATCCGCAGCGCATAGCTTTCTCTCTTTCCCCGGATGGCGGATACATCCAGCGTCCCTTCCGATACCAGGGCATCTACGGCAGGACAACTGCCCAGCGTGCCGGCTACAATCTGATACTCCCCGCTCCATTCCGTTTCTATCGGCGGACACACGCCTGTTACTAATTCAATATCGTCCCGGATTTTTTCTGCCACATGGGACAGGCCCGCATAATCGGATGACCTTTCATCCACATAAATGCCGGCTGCTTTCCCGCCTCTCACTAATTCAAACATAATAACCTCCATTCCAAAATGCCCTGTCCGGGAACCATTTTATAGTTGAAATCCAAAATAATTTACTGCGTTATAGTACGATATATCCTGTACCAGTTTTCCCAATAATTCATAATCCTCCGGATATTCTCCGTTTTCCACCAGAGTACCAATGTAATTACATAAAATACGGCGAAAATATTCATGCCTCGGATACGAAATGAAACTCCGGGAATCTGTCAGCATCCCGATAAAGTTTCCCAAAAGGCCTAAAGAAGCAAGAGAATTCATATGCTCCTCCATGCCGTATTTATGATCGTTAAACCACCATGCCGCGCCCTGCTGGATTTTCCCCGGGATGTCATCTCCCTGAAAACAGCCGATCATCGTGCCGATTAGGGCATTGTCCGTGGGATTCAGGGAATATATAATAGTGCGGGGAAGATTGCCGTTTTTATTCAATTCATTCATAAAATCCGCCACCTCTGCCGCAAATCCCTTCGGATTGATGCAGTCTATCCCGGCATTCGCGCCGGCGGCACGGAATACTAACTCATTATTTTCTCTCTTTGCCCCGTAATGCAGCTGCATCGCCCAGTCCCTTTTTTTGTACTCGGCTCCTAAAAATAACAAAATCATTGTTTTAAAGGAGAGCAGTTCTTTTTGGGAAAGCGGTTCTCCCTTGATGCTTTTCTTTGTCAATTGATCCATTTCATCCTCTGAAACAGGACAAAACTCAGCATAATCCAAGCCATGGTCGGAAATGCAGCAGCCCCTTTTTGAAAAATAATCCAGCCTGTTTGACAGCGCGCTTTTCAGGGTGTCGAAATCAACAATGGAAACGCCGCTTACCTCAGATAGTTTTTTTATGTATTCTCCATAACCTTCTTTTTCCGGGCACATTACAAGATCCGGACGCCATGCCGGTAAGACCCGGACTTCAAACGTTTCATCAGCGGCAATCTCCTCATGGTAATGCAGGTCGTCGATGGGGTCGTCGGTTGTGCATACCAGTGTCACATTCGACATCCGTATCAGATTTTTTGCCGACATTTCCGGCTTTTTTAAAATTTTATTACATTTGTCATAGATCTCTTTCCAGTTTTTCTCGCTCAGGGTTTCATATATGCCAAAATATCTCTGCAGCTCTAAATGGCACCAATGATACATGGGGTTCCCGATACATTTCGGAAGCGCTCTGGCAAAAGCATGAAATTTTTCCTCGTCCGGCGCATCTCCGGTTATGTATTCTTCCCTGACGCCATTCGAGCGCATCACGCGCCATTTATAGTGGTCCGCCCCCAGCCAGAGCTCCGTCATATTCTTAAAATGAATATCCTCCGCAATTTCCTGCGGTATAAGATGGCAGTGATAATCCAGCACCGGTACCTGCGACGCATACTGATGATATAGTGTTTTTGCTGTTTCATTTTGAAGTAAAAAATCTTTATCCATAAACGGTTTCATAATAAAAAATAACCTCCTATATTGCCTTACTGTCCATTTTATCATATAATTATTTCATAGACAAGATATGAAGTTTGAAAGAGGTGTTACGATGCCAATTATTAGCAATACGGTACAAAATAATGGCGGGGGCGCTTCTGCCTCGGTCACACCCCGCTCCCATACCTACCGCTCCGGAGGTTCCATGCTTCATCTTCAGGAGGGGCAGACGCTAAAGGGAGTTATCAGCGATATCCACGGAATGGAAATTACGCTGTCCATGGAAGACGGCTCCTCCTTTACCGGCAAGCTGCCGGAGGCAAGCCAGTATTCCATTGGCCAAAAAGCCGCCTTCCAAATAACCGGTCTGGAAAGCAATACCATTTATATGAAAGCTCTGACAAATGCTTATCTGCTTGATATGGAGGATACGATCGAGCAGGCGTTGGAGGAGGCAAATCTTCCTAAGACGGAGAGAAATCTGGATGTTGTCCGCAGCCTGCTGAAAAATCAGCAGTCGATCAGCCGGGAGAGCATTTTGTCATCCATCCGCCTCTGCGCACGCTTCCCGGATGCCGGAGTAGATTCCGTCATTACAATGAAGCGTCTGGGTATGCCTATGACGCCAGAATCGGTGCGCCAGTTTGAAAATTACCAGAATCAGGCTCACAAGCTTTTATACAAAATGGACAATCTGACCGATTCCATTGGGGATATGTTAAATTCCATCGGCACGCAGGTACCGCGTTTAGCAAAGGAGGTAGGCTCCCAGCTTCTTTCGATTGCCTTACAGGGGAACCCCTCTCTGGAAGAAACGGCGCTGAAAATTCTGCAGGAGGCAGAGGCGGAACTTCCCGGCAATCCGGCATGGGAAGAGGATGCTGCGCCCCATGACGAAAACGGAAATCCCATTTTGCCGGAATCTGCTGAAAATCCGGAAGAAGCCGTTTCTGCGGATGCCGCCGGGGGACCCCTTTCCCGCATGAAGCAGTTTTTATCCCATATCACCGACGGCAGCGCTGTTGCCAAAACGGCGATAACAGAGTCCGGATTGAGCAACGATTTCCGCACTCCCTTTATTCAGGAGCAGAGCGGCTTTCTCCTCTCTCCTGCCGAGCGCGAGGAATTTGCCCGGTTTTTATCGGAATACCCCTTGCCGGACTCGGTAAAGGAAGGGATTGCCGACGGTACTTTGACCGCAAGAGATTTTCTAACTGCGGTTCGGGAAGCATTTCCGGATATGGGCGAAGAACAGGCGGGTTCCCTCCTTGCCAACAAAGCTTTCCATGCTTTAGTGAAGGGACAGTTTCTTTCCGGCTGGACGCTTTCCCCGGAACGGTTAAAACAGGAAAATGCGCTGGATGAAGTATACGATAAAATGTCCCGGCAATTTGAATCTCTGTCGAAGTTCAGCGAACAGGTTTTGGGGAAGGACGTCTTTCCTCAAATGTCGCATACTGCCTCCGATATGAGCGATAATCTGGATTTTATGAGGACGCTGAACCAGACCTTTCAGTACATCCAGCTTCCGTTAAAGCTGCAGAACCAAAATGTCCATGGGGATTTATATGTTATGACAAGGAAGGAGGCCCTAAAAAAGAATCCGAACAATCTGAAAGTACTCCTTCATCTGGATATGGAACATCTGGGAACACTGGATATACACATTGCAAAGGAAAATAATTCGGTTTCTACAAAATTTTTCGTTTCCTCCCCGGAAACAAAAAAACTTCTGGAAAAAAACATTGAGTTATTATCAGACGCCATAAATGAACAGGGTTATGCCTTTCAATCCGAACTGGCGTTAAAGGAAAAAGAAGTAGATATTGTAGACGACTTTATTACTGCCGAGGCTCCTGTAGGCGATATTAAACGATATAACTTTGACCTCCGCGCCTGACAACAAAAGAGCGCCCCTCCCCAGCCATCTGCTTTAAGGGGATAGCGCTCTTTTTTTACTGCAATCAGGTAAGACTTTCCAACTGGGGCACAGCGCCCGCCGAGGTGGCAATGGCGTCATGATTTTCCTCCTTCCTGTATATTTTAAGAAATCTGCCTGAAAAAAACAGATATTCTTTTATTGGAATACACCCTATTTGCCTTCATAAATAATCAGGGAAGAAATATCATAGCCTGACAGTTGTTCCCTGCCCTTCAGCCCTGCCAGCTCCATCAAAAACAGAACCTTAACGACCTCGCCTCCCAGCCGTTCTACTAATTTTACACATGCCTTTACCGTACCGCCGGTGGCAATCAGATCGTCTACAATCACTACCTTTTGTCCCTTTTGAATGGAATCACGATGCAATTCTATCGCCGCGCTGCCATATTCCAAATCATATTCCTCGGTCACTGTTTCACAGGGAAGCTTTCCTTTTTTACGGCAGGGAATAAAAGGCTTTCCCATGGCATAGGCAATCGGCACGCCAAAGATGAAGCCTCTGGATTCTGTTCCCACTATCACATCAAAGTCTATGTCCTTCAGACATTCGATCATGGAATCAATCGCTAATTTTAATCCCTCCGCATCCTGTAATACCGTAGTAATATCGCGAAAAATGATTCCCTCCTCAGGAAAATCCGGTATGCTCCTTATGTATTCTTCCAACTTCTTCATATAAACACCTCGATTCTTCTTTATCTCTTTTACTATAGTCATAGTCGCAGTGTTAATCGAAAAGAACTACTTATGGCTAAAATAATCTTTACAATGTATAACCCTGAAACCGACTGCGTTGAGATCGGCCTCGATGAAAATATCCGCATCTCTATATAGTGTCTGTTTATAACATCTTCCAGACTACACATTTTTAGCATCAAAAAAACTCCTATGATACTGTAAATATTTCTTTCTCTCGTCATTTAAAACATCCTTGTCTATCTTATAGCCTTTAATAACATCTTTTATCTCCTGCGGAATGTTCTTCCCAAGAATAATACTTCCATCATCATCAAAGGTAATATCAAACTTATCAAAGTATGCATCTATATTGGGACTAAGTAACAACCCATTATTCTTGTCATATGCCTCTTGCATTTTTTGCTGTTTAATACAAGTTGCCAGAGGTTTTATATGTGATGCAACAAGTCCTTTCCATGGCAAATGACACGCATAACAAATGAGGCTGTCATAAACAGACATCGATTCCTCAAATAACAGTTTCCTGTATATACGCATAAGAATAGGGTCACGTTTTACACTTACAACATCTGTTCCTGCCACAACAGACTTATTATCTTCAAATTTCAATATACTATTTTCATATGAGAGCTCTGGCATATACTTCAGGAAACCAATCAAATATTCAATCTGATTATACTTATTCTCATCGAAGTTTATTGACAACGCATACTGATATTGTGACTCTAATTCTTCCGGCAGCAAATACCCCCTTTTATATTTTGCAACATCTGTAACCATCAGCCCCATCAAATCATTTTTTGTCAACTGCCCATTATATGCCAATGTTTTCAACAAAAAGTTGACCTCTTTATGATCGGTACAATCATTTGTATACGAGGAATTTAAGCTACCACATTCATAAAAAATCCGTGTGAAAATTAATTCTCTTTCCTTTTCGCCCTTACATGCTAAATACTTCTTAGTTAACAAATGATATCCCTTGTATCCTGGATTAACAAAGCCAAGCTTGATAAATTGATTGATAGATTTTCTTACAGAACCCATATCCGCTTTCGGGTTTATTTTATTGATAATACCCTGTAACTTTTTATTTAACTCTGCTGTACAATCAACACTTGCCAATCTATGCTTATCAATAAACTTTACTATTAAATCCAATACATTATTAAACAGCGTACCATGAATATCTGAGTATTCGACAGTAAGTTTCCAATAAGAATCATACTGTTGTTCTTTCGCTTTCTTTGTATTATCTGCTCCCATTTACATCTCCATCTCAAGGATAAATAATAATTCCTTGCTTGTATTCTTATTTTCTTTACCTGTTACCTGATAGTTATGCTTTTTCTCCTTAATTGTGACTTTTCCATACTTCTTAAGCATCTCTTCAATCTCGCCCGGTCCAGGCTGACTGCGTGTATTTTGACTTAATACTATGTACTGTGTCTTTCCTACAAATTTCTTTATCAGCTTGTCCATATTATCAAGAAAATTTGTCTTCTGTGTATAATCAGTATGTTTTCTCTTCTTGTCAAACATTTCATCAAACATGCCATAGAATGCATCATAATTATTCATTGTTGATGGATATGGCGGATCCATATAGACCACATCTACAAAATCTATTTTTTTAACCATGTCAAATGCATCACAGTTATATACCTTACATTCTTCTTTATCGAAAATAGCTTCATTGTATGCATCAATATTCTCTCGCATATGACTTTCAAATGTTTGATTATGGTATGCTCTTTTCCGTTTATATTTCATATAGCTGTAGTCTTCATTGCGTAGCTTCTGAATCTGTTCCCAAGGCACATTCATCCTAGAATACGGAAGTTTTCTTATCATCGCTCTACGAATCAACGCAAGCATCATATACTTCTCTGAGCCTTTTAATTTTTCTGCAATCCCAACTAATCTACTTAATTCCAACACTTCTTCCGGATAGTACAAACAATCTGCGAGAAATGCAAATTTCTCTGCTAATTCTTCTATCCTTTTTTCACTTATCTTCTTATCAAATACACTTACCGATAATTTCGTGTGTGAATTCTCTATTAATGCTTTAGCTATGACATAATCCGCATACAATATGTCATTTGCAATAACCGAATATCCGCTATCCTTTAATGCATAGGATACAGAGCATCCACCAGCAAATATATCTAATACAGTACCACTTTTTACCGGCATCTCTTCTATTATCCAATTAACTAACTTCTCTTTGTTTCCTATATAGTTTATCTTCGGATACTTTGCCATTATCCAGTGCCTCCTCTACCTGCAAAGCAATCTGATATGCCAACTTTGGTGGCACAGCATTGCCTATCTGTTGTTGAACTTGAATAGATGCACCTTCAAAAATGAAATCATCTGGAAATGACTGTATACGTGCAAGTTCTCTCGCGGTCAACGCTCTATTCTGTTCATAATGAAAAATCTTTCTCATATCGCCCGTTACGCACACTGATGGCTTGGTGCTATCGTATCTGATATATTTTCTAATATCACCTGACTTTGGTCTTAATTCTTCCGGAATATCCATACGATCCCCACCATCTTTGACATAGCTCATCTTTTCCAACATCTGTGCGCTGTGTTGCATAGCCGCATGATTTGGAATTTCGCTTTTTTGACCACTTTCCAGCTTTGGTAAATCATCAATAACATCTTTAATTGTAAATATTTCTTCAGTTTTTGCAGGATATGAAAACTCTGAATCTATATCACTTCTAATACCGACAACCACTATCCTTCTTCTTTCTTGTGCGATTCCATAATTTACACTATTCAAAACTTCATATTTTACCTTATATCCACATCCGGCATTTTCAAAAGCTTCTACAATAGTTTTTATAGTTTTTCCCTTCAAATGCGTTGCCATCGCAGCCACATTCTCCATAACAAACATCTTCGGTTGCACACATGTCACAAAACGCACAAACTCCTTAAACAGCCTATTTCTTTCATCATCAATAAATGTTCTGCCGATATTTCCCGCTATTGAAAAACCCTGACAAGGTGGGCCACCTATAATTACATCAACTTTATTATCTCCTACAAGTTCCTCAATCTTGTTATCATCAATATTCCTTATATCATCAACAATCAAATTGTGCTTCGGAAAATTTCGTGTATATGTTTTGGCAAAATCTGGATTCAATTCTACCGCAAAAACATTTTCAAAACAAGCATTATCAAAACCTAACGATAATCCTCCCGCACCACAAAACAAATCTATGTATTTATATGCCATTACTTGTTTCCTCCATTTTTCTGTTCAAACAATCGTCTATGATATTCTAAATATCCTTTTCTTCGTTCGTTCAAAATACTTTCATCAAGCCTCATTTTCTCAAAATCTGCACGTACTACCTCAGCAACATTTTTTCCAACTAATACTGTACCATCATCCGCAAATGATATATCTTTCTTATCAAAATAGGAATCTGCTGTTGGACTCAACAATAGCCCGTTATTCACATCATACGCTTGGTCTTCTCTATATTCTTTCAAGCAATCCACGCAAGGTTTAATATGTGAGGCAATTAATGATTTATATGGTTTCTTATCCAAATAACAAACAACCTCTCCATAAATTACCTTTGATTCTTCCTTCAATTCTTTTTTATAAATTCTATGCTTTACACCATCTCGAGCAAAAGACTCATCAAAATCCTTATTTGCAATCAGTGGATCATTTGCAAACCAAAATCTTTCCTCATTCTTATCATATTTCAGGTCGACAAAACGCCTCAAATATCCTATTAAATGTGCTATCTGATTATATTTTCTTTCATCAAATCCGCAAATCTTAGCATACTGATACTGCATATCCAATTCGTTTCTTGTAAGGTATCCAACACTATAATTTGATATATCAGTAACCATCAATGCTATAATATCATTTTTATTAAGAGAACCGTTTTTATCAAGTGTTTTCAACAAGAAATTAACATGTTTTAAATCTCTATGGTCTAATGTGACATCAGAGGCCAATGATGAACATTCATAAAATATCTTGGAAAAGATAATCTCCTTCTTTTCTTTATTCGATTCAAGAATAAACGACTTTACCAATGGGTGGTATCCCACTAATAATGGATAAACAAAACCTATCTTAACAAATTGATTAATCGCTTTTCTGGCTGATAATGTAGCATCGCTACCCTTGAAACCAGATATATCCACAATTTGTTGTTGAAGCTTCTTATAAAGCTCTGAATCAGAGAAATTACTACCATTTTGTGCATTCTCATCCAAGGCCTCTTTATTTTTATCTATGAAATGCACAATTATATTAAGGCAATTATTAAATTTGGTTCCTGTAATATCTAAATGAGCTGCAGTAAACTTCCAATAATTCTCATATACTTCTACATCTCGTCTTTTCTTCGTGTTGCTCACAGTATTCCTCCTACAATGCACTTGCATCATTTTTTCTTTTATCTGTAGGCTTCTCTGCATCTTTCGGAATTAACCAAGTTTTTCTCTTTTTTACAACATGATATTCCTTATATTTCAGACATCTCTATCGTTGTTACATAGTTCATATTAAGCCTCCTTATTCTTATATTCTATTATATTCATTTATCTAAACAATTGCAAGGACTTTTTGTGAACATATGTTCTTTTTTAATTGATATTTTCCCTAACTTAAGTAATTTATATTGAGGACTATTCCAAAGAAATGTCCATCCACCAATGGAGCAATTTATGATTGACCGCACACCACATTGCTGCAGACATACATGTATCTCCATGTTAGCAGAAGCCGGTGTCGATCAGACGATTATCAAGAAGATTGTGGGACACTCCGGTGCAATGACTTTAAGCGGGAAAGTATATATCCTCTTTGATGTTAAGGGGCTTGTAAATGCAATTAACAAGATTTAAAACAAAAGGACACTTTCCAGTAATTCCTTACTGAAAAATGTCCTATACATACATTGATATTCGTGTTACATGTATGTTGCATACCGTTTAAAACGAAGCACATCCAACAACATTCCGCAATCTCTGTAACCCTTGTAATATCGGGTTTTTCCTGATTTTTACAAATCGAAAATTTTCCAAATAATTATCTCTTCGAGAACTGAGGCGCGCGACGTGCCTTTTTCAAACCATACTTCTTTCTCTCTTTCATTCGTGAATCACGGGTTAAGAATCCTGCCTTTTTCAAGACCGGTCTGAAGTCCTCGTCCGCCTTATTCAGCGCGCGGGCAATACCGTGGCGGATAGCTCCTGCCTGTCCGGTAAAACCGCCGCCGTGAACCGTTACTTTAACGTCATATTTGTCCGCCGTGTTAGTAGCCTCTAAAGGCTGGCGAACAATAATCTTTAATGTTTCAAGACCAAAGTATTCATCCATGTCTTTTTTATTAATGGTAACTTTACCGCTGCCCGGGGTAAGATAAACACGGGCAATACTGGATTTTCTTCTACCTGTTCCATAAAATGTTGAACTAGCCAATGTTATTTCTCCTTTCTAAAACCTTTTAAAATTCTAATGTTTCCGGCTTCTGTGCAGCGTGGTTATGCTCCGGTCCTGCATATACATGCAGCTTCTTCAGCATCTGACGTCCCAAAGGCCCTTTCGGGAGCATCCCTTTTACTGCGTGAGTAATAACAAATTCCGGTTTCTTTTTCATCATTTCCTTTAACGTCGTTTCTTTCATTCCACCGACATATTCGGAGTGATGATAGTAAATCTTCTGCTCTGTTTTTTTACCGGTGGTCTTAACTTTTTCTGCATTAACAACAATAACATAATCGCCAGTGTCAATATGAGGTGTATAAATAGGTTTCTTTTTTCCTCTTAATACATTAGCAATT
Organism: uncultured Lachnospiraceae bacterium; assembly: GCA_947628225.1. Classification (GTDB taxonomy): domain Bacteria; phylum Bacillota; class Clostridia; order Lachnospirales; family Lachnospiraceae; genus Eubacterium_F. Next base: position 53,294 of record CANQYY010000007.1, on the reverse strand, counting down.
TCGGATGCCAGACGTCCTAAGGTTTTTCCCTCTGCGTCTACAACATACCATTTCCTTTCCACATTGGATGGATTTGCCATAAAACTTTTCATCCTTGGAATCCTCCTTATTTCCATTAATCAGCAAGCTGACACTATTACTATTTTCATTCTGTCAAAATATCGTTCCGGGGCATTGGATCCGATATTTTTCAAGTCACAGTATCATATTATATAATATTTTGTATAATATGTCAACAATTTTTGCTCCTTAACTTTTCTTGAAATCCCTTTCCTTTTGCGTTATAATCAAGTAACAAAAACAAAAAAGGAGGGAAAAATATGCTTACAATGATAATTTTTATTTTATCTATTGTCGTTTCTGTTCTTAATTTTGCTGTACGGAATCATCCTAATTCAATCGTTGGATACCGGGTAGACGATACCATACAGTACCCTGACATCTGGACGAAAATACATTGGATCGCCGCCATATCCGGCGGTATTTCCTGTATCGCAGCCGGCGTCTGTTTTTTCTTCCTGTCAAAAGAGGCTCTCTCCATTATCGTATGGATAAACCTTTTCTTCCCCATCTTAGTCACACTCCCCTTTATTTATATTCTGGGAGGAAAACGGCGGAAGGAAGAGGATACCCGGGAAGAACAACAGAAAAGAGAAGCCGAAAGAGCAGAAAGCATGTAAAGAAAATTTACGAAAGAGAATTTACGGCTGTGCATTTTTCACTCCACAAATGATAAACTTTCTTATGCGATAAGAGAGGGACGCCGGAAAAGCAAAGACGTTCTCTGCTTTGTTTCTCCGACGTCCCTCTCTTTATGTCTTTCTTCGATAATCCCTACCAGACTTTTGCCGCATCAATAAAAGCGTAGAAGGATGACTTTGGTTTCTTAATTGACGATCCGAATAATAACGGTTCGCATTCCGAACGCCATGAAACAGCATCGCAAAGCCCCCACAGGGTAATGCTGGTTATTCCCTTTGGATTTACTGTTTTGTTACGGTTTTTCTGCTTCGTAATGATAGTTTCCATTAATTTCTTTACAAATTTTTTCTGGTCGGCAGCCGTTTCATTCTCATCATCATAAGAATACGTCGCCGAGGCGCCGTCGGTATCAAAGTTAATGGTAAAGTCAAGCTCCGTAATCTGGACTTCATAACCGGAAGCCAAAAATCTTTCTAACGCATCTCCATACTGCTTCACGGTAGGCACCTTTACATCCACATGGCTTTGCATGCCGATGCCGCCGCAGATTTTAGCGGGCTCGCCCTTATTGATAAAACTTACCAGATTTAATACGTCCTGTACGCCAAAGTATGTGTTGTAATCATTATAAAAAAGCGTTACCTTATTCTGAACTCCATAGCTTTGCAGCATTTGATAGGCTATCTCAAATGCCTTCTTCACATAGGAGGGAGAATCGCCCTGATTGCCATAAACACTATCCCATATCTTGCCAAAGGAAAAGCGGTGAAGATATTCATTTACCACATCCCAGGCATAAACAATACTGCCCGCAGAGCCTTTCAACGCCTTTTCCTTGCTCATAACGTGTCCCATCACGTTGTGTACATAGTAATCCAGGCGGGCGTCCATGACTTCTTTGGAAACCAAAGAATCCCCATTATAATTTACCGTGAAAAACCATCCCGGAGTCTGGCTGTGCCATACCAAAGTATGAGCCCTCATTTTTAAGCCGTTTTTCGCCGCTACCGTCAGCGCTCCGTCTATCTCCTTAAAGTTTAACTGCGGTACCGTAGATTCTTTGTAATTTGCCGGGATATAATACCCCATGCTTTTAGCCTGTGCCACTGTGATTTTTTTGGCGGAAGAGCCAAGGACATTATCCGGCTTCATCTCATTTTCCAGAGTAAAGCTGTTATAATGCTTCTTGATAAAGGACAGCGTCTTTGCCGTTCTTAAATCCCCCGGCGCATACCGGCCATAGGAAACAGCGGCGCCCATATACGGAACAATCTGTTTATAGGTGTTGTAAATACTTGTTACCGGCCGCTTTTTCTCTACCTTTACCGTACATTTAAGAGTATAGGTTTTTTTGCGAACCTTTACCTTGCAGATTAAGGAAGCCGTTCCCTTCTTTAACCCTTTTACCTTACAATAGGTCTTTTTCTTTTTCGATAGTTTGACAATCTTTTTCTTTTTGGATTTTTTACCTAATTTCCATGTTACTTTCGCTTTCTTTCCTGCGCGGGAAAGCTTAATCTTTTTTGTACTTCCTACCGTGACCGTAACTTTTTTCGTGGAAAGTTTCGGTTTCTTTGCCTTTGCATCCAAAGCTGTCCCCGGTACTGCGGCAGTCAGGCAAAAGCTGAAAATAACAAGATATGCTACTATTTTTTTTACGAATTTCATTTCGTGCACCCCCTTCTATTGCTATTATAAAAGGAAAATAAAAAAATGGCAACTGAAATTATGGCTCAGTCAGAATTTTCCTTAAATTCAATTCCTTCCAGCAAAAGGCCGCAGGCAGGCGCCGTAGGTCCCGCCTGGCTCCTATCTCCGGACTGTAACGCCTCTGATACCGAAAGTGCCGATCTTTGTCCAAGTCCCACCTCTAAAAGAGTTCCGGCAATAATACGCACCATATTATAGAGAAATCCATCGCCGCTGATCCGAATCCGAAACCGGCTTCCCTCGATTTTCCCCGGCAGCAGGGTTCTCTCCACTTTCACATCATAAACCGTCCGCACCTTGCTTTTTACCTGGCTTCCGGCAGAGCAAAAAGCAGAAAAATCATGGGTACCCGCCAAAAATTCTGCCGCCTCCTGCATAGCGGCCGCATCCAGCTTTCCATACACATGATGGGAATATCGCTGCAGGGTAGGAATGGAAACCGGCGTATTGATTATCGTGTATTCATAAGTTTTCACACTGTCGCAATATCTCGGATGAAATTCCTTTGGAACCTCCTCCGATCTGAGTACCCGGATATCTTCCGGCAAATATCGGTTGACGGCAAAGGCAATCTTTTCCGGCGGTATCTTTGTTTCGGAATCAAACACTGCCACATTGCCCAGCGCATGAACCCCGGCATCCGTCCGGCTTGCCCCTGTCAGCTCCACCGGCTCCCCCAAAAGCCCGGCAAGAGCTTCCGAAAGTACTTTCTCCACAGTAAGAGCATTCCTTTGTGCCTGCCAGCCGTGATATGCCGTACCGTCATATGCAATTATCAGCCGAATTCTTTTCACAACGTCCTCCCTTTCCTGCCGTCAAAAAACAAATACGCGGCTTATTATGATTACAGCCGCCAAATATACAAACAGCAGAGCATAAACAAAATAATCCCTTTTTCCATATTGCAGCGGTTTCATTTTGGTCCGGTTCCCGCCGCCATGATAACAACGGGACTCCATCGCCATCGCAAGGTCATAAGCGCGCCGGATGGCGGAGGCTAAAAGCGGCACCAGAATGGATACCATTGTTTTCATGCGCTGCCACAGTTTTCCCTCTTCAAAATCCGCTCCCCTGGCGCTCTGGGCATTGATAATCCGGTTTGCCTCATCTAACAATATGGGAATAAAGCGCAGGGCAAGGGACATGATCATCGCAAAATCATGCACCGGCACCTTAATCTTTTCTAATGGCTTCAAAAGCGTTTCAATGGCATCCGTCAACTGATTTGGCGTTGTGGTATAGGTCAGCATCGAAGAGCCGATGAGGAGATAAACCAACCGTATCGCCATAAACAATCCCTTTCGCAGCCCCTGCCGGGTCACGGTAAGAAATCCCCACTGAAACAAAACATCCCCTCTGCTCCAAAAGACATTGAAAAATGCGGTAAAAATAAGTAAAAATAAAATAGGCTTCAACCCTTTTATAATATACGAAAAAGGCACTTTGGAAAGCCGGATTGCCACAATTAAAAATAGCGTTACCACAGCATAGCCGGCAAAGCTGCCAAACATAAAAAGGGAAATCAAATAGAGAAATACCGACACCACTTTTACCCGCGGGTCCAGCCGGTGGATTGGGGAATCGACCGGATAAAATTGCCCAATTGTTATATCCCGTAACATCACATCATCTCCATTATACTATCTGCCGCCTGTTCTACGGTAATGGCATGGTACGGCAGAGTAATCCCCCTCTCTGCCAGCCCCTCTATAACATAGGTTACCTGAGGCGCCATCAATCCGATTTTCTCCAATTCCCTGTAATGGGAAAACACTTCTTCCGGAGCGCCGTCATACGCGACCGTCCCCCGGTTCATCACAATAAGCCGTCCGACATATTTTGCCACGTCCTCCATGCTGTGGGAAACTAAAATAACGGTTATTTTTCTCTCCTGATGCAGCCCGGCGATCAAATCCAGTATTTCATCTCTTCCCGCCGGGTCTAACCCCGCCGTGGGCTCATCCAGAATCAAAACCTCCGGCTTCATCGCCAATACCCCCGCTATGGCTGCCCGTCTTTTCTGCCCTCCGGACAGCTCCAAGGGAGATACATCAAACAGCTCCTCCCCGATTCCCACCTGTTTCAATGCTTCAAAGGCATTCAGATCAATCTCCAGAGAATCCATCCCTATATTTTTCGGGCCGAACTTCACATCCTCTAACACCGTGCTTTCAAAGAGCTGATGCTCCGGATACTGAAATACCAATCCCACTTTTCCCCTCAATTTTTTCAGGGAAAAATCCTTATCATGGATGTCCTCCCCATTATAATAGACGCCGCCGGAGGTAGGCTTTAAAAGTCCGTTCAGATGTTGTATCAGAGTGGATTTGCCGGAACCGGTATGACCGATCAGCCCTACAAACTCCCCCTCTTCTATTTTTATATTGACATCCCGTAACGCCTGCTTTTCATAGGCAGTCCCCTTACTGTATATGTGCTCCAGCTTATTAATAAGTAACGTCATGCTTTCCTCCTTAACCTCTTCCCGCTATCGTCCAAGATGACAGGCTATCGCATCCACCAGTTCCTCCACAGAAAGAATGCCCTCCGGTATCGGAAGCCCCCTCTTTCGCAATTCATAGGCAAGCAGGGTAACCTGCGGGACATCCAGATGATACTCCCGCAGCAGCTCCACCTGAGAAAAAATTTCCCGGGGAGTACCCGCCAGCGCGATTTTCCCTTTATTCATAACCAGCACTCTGTCCGCCTCTATCACTTCCTCCATATGGTGCGTAATCCAGAGTACGGTAATCTTTTCTTTTTGATTTAATTCTTTCACTGCTTTTAGTACTTCTTTTCTTCCCGCCGGGTCTAACATCGCTGTCGCCTCATCCAGCACAATACATTTTGGCTTCATGGCAAGGATGCCGGCGATTGCCACTCTCTGTTTCTGTCCCCCGGAAAGGTTGTTGGGAGATTCTTTTCTGGCGTGAAGCATCCCCACCTTATTCAGGGCGTCCTCTACCCTCTCCCAGATTTCTTTTGTGGGCACTCCCAGATTTTCGGGGCCGAACCCCACATCCTCCTCCACTACATTATAGACAATCTGATTGTCCGGATTCTGGAACACCATCCCCACGCGCTGGCGGATCTCCCACAGCATCTCCCCGTCGGATGTATCTATCTTATCTACATAGACGGTTCCCTTTTCGGGAAGCAGCAGCGCATTCATGTTCTTCGCCAAAGTAGATTTCCCCGAACCATTATGTCCCAGTATAGCAAAAAAAGCCCCTTTCTCCACCCGAAAGGAAACATCGTTGACCGCTGTCTGCACCGCTATGACATTATCCTTATCATCCCGCCGTATATAATCAAATGTTACATGCTCTGCCCGTATCACATCAACGCCTCCTTCCCGCTTTCCCTTATAAGACAAAGAAAGGGACTGTCGGAAACAGTCCCCCTACAAAACCTATACTAATTCAATCACAACTTCCATAGCAGCATCTCCCTTACGGGGCCCCACTTTAATAATTCTTGTGTAACCGCCGTTTCGGTCTGCATATTTCGGTGCAATCTCATCAAAAAGAATATTCGTCACATCAATTTCTTTTGTTGCTTTTTTCTTACCGGCTGTTTCTACCGGCACTTCCTTGATCGGATAAAGCACTTTTTTCATTTGACGTCTGGCATGAAGTCTGGATGGACTGTCCTTCTTAATTTCTTTATCTACGGTATCGTAAACCGTTACTTTCTTTCCGTCCACTACTTCTTTTACTCTCTTGCCGTCCTTATCCTTCTGAGGTACCTTTGCCTGTACCGTTACGGTTTCATAATTATCTCTTTCCCGAACTGCGAGTGCAATCAGTTTTTCCGCTATTTTGCGAATTTCCTTCGCCTTAGCCTCTGTTGTAACAATCTTACCATGATACAGTAAATTTGTTACCTGATTTCTAAGCAAAGCTTTTCTCTGGCTGGAAGTTCTTCCAAGTTTTCTATAGCCTGCCATTGTATTTCCTCCTTGTCAACACTATTATTCCGTCTCTCCTGTACTGAGAGATAAACCAAGTTCCTTCAGCTTAGACAACACTTCCTCAAGGGATTTGCGTCCTAAGTTCCGAACCTTCATCATATCTTCTGCCGTTTTATTCGTCAGCTCTTCCACGGTATTGATTCCCGCTCTCTTCAGACAGTTATAGGAACGAACAGAAAGCTCCAGCTCATCAATGTTCATATCCATAACCTTCTGGGACTCATCCTCTTCTTTCTCAACAATAACCTCTGCCATTTTTGCTTTTTCAGACAGGTCAATGAAAGAATTCAGATGCTCGCTCAGCACCTTGGCAGCAAGACTAACTGCCTCATCCGGTTCCAATGTGCCATTGGTATACACATCCAGAGTCAATTTGTCAAAATCGGTAATCTGACCCACGCGGGTATTTTCGATCTTAATATTCACTCTTTCGATTGGCGTATAAATCGAATCAATCGGAATCATGTCAATCGCCATGTCATCTTTTTTATTCTTATCAGAACTTACATACCCACGGCTGTTTGTCACCGTCATTTCAATATAAAGTTTGCAGTCAGCGCCGCCGTTTAACGTAGCAATAACCTGTTCAGAGTTAATAATCTCCAAATCCGCATCGCATTTAATATCCGCTGCCGTAACTACGCCCTCACCATGTGCATCGATGTACATTATCTTCGGTGTGTTCAAATCATCGCTATGATTTTTAATCGCCAGATTCTTGATATTCATCACGATTTCCGTAACATCTTCCTTTACTCCCGGAATCGAGCTGAATTCATGTACGACACCATCAATTTTAATCTGGCTTACTGCCGTACCCGGTAAAGATGAAAGCATGATTCTTCTCAAAGAATTACCCAAAGTAGTTCCGTATCCTCTTTCAAGTGGTTCTACTATAAAACGTCCATATTTTTTATCTTCGGAAATTTCAGCAATTTCAATTCTAGGCTTTTCAAATTCAAACACTACTGGACCCTCCTTTTGGGTTTACTTAATTACTTAGAGTACAACTCGACAATAAGCACATCATTTACCGGTACATCGATTTCGGCTCTGGTCGGAATCTCTTTTACAGTTCCGGACAGGGTTTCCTGATCGGCCTCCAGCCATGCAGGAACCAGCCTTGCGCCCGTTACTTCCAAGATATCTTTATATCTCTGCGCTCCTTTGAATTTCTCTTTGATTTCAATCACATCGCCTGCTTTTAACTGGTAGGATGGGATATTCACACACTTGCCATTTACCAGCACATGCTTGTGGTCTACAATCTGTCTTGCTTCCTTTCTCGTTCTGGCAAAACCAAGACGGAACATTACGTTGTCCAATCTCAGTTCAAGAAGAATCATCAGGTTGTCACCTGTGGTGCCATATTTTAATTTCTGTGCTTTGGCAAAATAGTTACGGAACGGTTTTTCAAGAACTCCATAAATAAATTTTGCCTTCTGTTTTTCTCTCAACTGACTTCCATATTCGCTTAATTTCTTTCCGGTTCTCGCATTTCTCTTGGATTTTTTATCAATCCCCAGATATACCGGGTCTAAATCCAGAGATCTGCATCTTTTCAAAACAGGCGTCATATCTCTAGCCATTCTTAATTTCCTCCTATCAATATTAATCTCAAACGGTAAAGAACAATTCCTTACCCGAACATCGTTATACTCTTCTACGCTTCGGCGGTCTGCAGCCATTATGCGGAACCGGCGTAACATCCTGAATACTCGTTACTTCAATGCCGCATGCCTGAATCGCACGGATGGCGGCTTCTCTTCCGGAACCCGGTCCCTTTACCATTACTTCAACAGATTTCAACCCATGAGGCAATGCCGCTTTTGCTGCCGTTTCGGCTGCCATCTGAGCTGCGTAAGGAGTGGATTTTTTAGAACCTCTGAATCCAAGTCCGCCGGCGCTTGCCCAGGAAATCGCATTACCCTCTAAATCGGTCAGCGTTACGATTGTATTATTAAAAGATGACTGAATGTGTGCCTGTCCGCGGTCAACATTCTTTCTGACGCGCTTTTTTGTCACTTTTTTTGCCACTTGTTTAGCCACTGTCTTACCCTCCTATATTATTTTTTCTTGTTTGCCACAGTACGTTTCGGACCTTTTCTTGTTCTGGCATTCGTCTTTGTTTTCTGTCCACGGACCGGAAGTCCCTTTCTATGGCGAATCCCTCTGTAGCATCCAATTTCCTGTAATCTTTTGATGTTTAAGGCAACCTCTCTTCTTAAATCACCTTCAACAATCTGTGTACGGTCAATAATGTCGCGAAGTTTTGAAACATCTTCATCTGTTAAGTCTTTACAACGGACATCCGGACTGATGTTTGCCTCTGCCAAAATTCTTCTTGAGCTGGAAACACCAATTCCGTAAATATAGGTAAGACCTATTTCAACACGTTTTTCTCTTGGTAAATCTACACCGCTAATACGAGCCATGTGTGCTTTACACCTCCATTTTTTAGTTTGTTTTTTTCATTTCAAAGCGTTTGATCAACACTTTGCAGCCGCTTTAAATCACAACAACTCTGCGAAACAAGAACCTGAAGATTTTCCACTTCCTATTATAATAAGGAAAACCTGTTTAATATAGTAGAAACTTCACAGGAGAATCCCGCACAGCTTACCGTTGCGATATCACAACACCTTGAGATTGCCGGCTTCCGGCAATAGTATGACGGTTGACGGTGTTGTAACACAGAAAGCAAGAACTTGAATTTATAAACACGAAAACAACCTAAAGAGCCGCTCTTTAGGTTTATCGATATATTCATTAGCCTTGTCTTTGTTTGTGTTTCGGATTTTCGCAGATTACTCTGACTCTTCCCTTTCTTTTAATGATTTTGCATTTCTCGCAAATCGGTTTTACTGATGACCTTACTTTCACAGTAATGCCCTCCTTTCAAAAAAGTCTGCTTACAAGTATATCATATCCGCTTGCAAATTGCAAGCATTTTATTTATCTCTCCAAACGATTCTTCCCTTGGTCAAATCGTAGGGGGATAATTCCAGTGTCACTTTATCTCCCGGCAGAATACGGATAAAATTCATGCGGAGCTTACCGCTGATGTGCGCCAATACCTTGTGCCCGTTTTCTAACTCTACCTGAAACATTGCATTCGGTAACTTCTCAACAACTGTTCCCTCGATTTCAATAACATCTGCTTTCGACATATTTACCTCCAAACTATATCCATGATAAAATCTCAGGGTCACCCTCCGTGACCAAAATTGTATTTTCATAATGCGCCGAATTGGAGCCATCCCTGGTAACTACCGTCCAGTCGTCCTCCAAAATCCAGACTTCGTAACCTCCGGCATTTACCATCGGTTCAATAGCAAGGGTCATGCCGGCGCAAAGCCGGATACCGCGTCCCACCGGTTTATAATTCGGAATCTGCGGCTCCTCATGCATCTCTTTTCCGATTCCGTGTCCGACCAGATCCCTGACAACAGAAAAGCCGTTTGATTCCACATATTTTTGAATCGCAGCAGAAATATCATGAAGATGATTTCCCGCTCTGGCAAATTCGATGCCGCGGAAAAAACTTTCCTTTGTCACCTCTATCAGCTTCTGTGATTCCGGTGAAATTTTCCCTACACCGTAGGTTCTGGCTGCATCCGATTGGTAATCCTTATATATTACGCCGGCGTCCAAACTCACAATATCGCCTTCAAAAAGACGATGCTTCTTATTGGGTATGCCGTGGACTACTTCGTCATTGACGGAAACACAAATGGATGCCGGATATCCGTCATACCCCTTAAAAGAGGGAATACAGCCGGCTTTCCTGATTAACTCCTCGCCTTTTCTGTCAATTTCCAGCGTGGTAATCCCCGGCGCGATAATCTCCTCTAACTGATTGTGCACCTCCGCCAGAATTTTCCCCGCCTCGCGCATCAATTCAATTTCCCGCTCAGACTTTATAGTTACTGCCATTTTTATGCCTCCATTATACCGGTCTGATAAATTTTATTTTTCCAGAATCTCCACAATCTTTTCAAAGACGACATCGAGATCCAAGGTGCCATCTACTTCCTTTAAAATGCCTTCCCTGGTATAATAATCAATTAGCGGCTGCGTCTGCTCGTGGTAAACATTCAAACGCTGCTTTACGGTTTCCGGCTTATCATCCTCTCTTAAAATCAATTCGCCGCCGCAGGCATCACAAACCCCTTCCACCTTTGTCGGATTGTATTTGATATGGTAGGTTCCGCCACAGGCAACACAGGCGCGTCTGCCCGACATTCTGCTTATAATATTCTCATCCGGAACATCTACATCAATCGCATAATCTAATTTCTCGCCAATTTTACTTAACGCTTCTGTCAAAGCCTCTGCCTGGGGAATCGTTCTCGGAAAGCCATCCAGAACATATCCTTTTTTGGCGTCATCCTGCGCCAGCCGGTCTACTACCAAATCTACTACCAGTTCATCCGGAACCAACAGGCCCTTATCCATGTACTCCTTTGCCTTTTTCCCCAGCTCCGTATTCTCTTTAATGTTGGCGCGGAAAATATCTCCGGTAGAAATATGGGGAATACCATATTTCTCAGAAATCATTTTTGCCTGTGTTCCTTTTCCGGCTCCCGGCGCCCCTAACATGACAATTTTCATATTCACTAACCTCCATTGCTTTCTTATCTACCGCCATAAACAGATATAAAAACAGTAACAGACCTCCCGCCAAAAGAGTATTCTCAAGGCAGGGGGTCATCATTTTTTTGAATTAGTTTCCTAAAAAGCCCTTGTAATGACGGACTAAAACTAAGGATTCAATTTGTTTCAACGTTTCGATTATAACACCTACCACGATGATCAGGGATGTTCCGCTAAAGGAAACATTAGCGCCAAATGCGCCGGAGAAGAAAATCGGGAATACGCATACAATAACCATCCCAATCGCTCCGATGAAAATAATGCTGTTAAGCACCGTCGTGAGATAATCGGTCGTCGGCTTGCCCGGACGGATGCCCGGCACAAAACCACCCTGCTTCTTCATATTATTTGAAATTTCAAGGGGGTTAAAGGTAACGGAGGTATAAAAATAAGCAAAGAAAATCACTAATGCAATATATACCACCAGACCCAGCGTATACTTAAACTCGCCCCAACTGCTGATGTCACACCAGTCGCTCTGGTTGCAGACCTTTAACAGCTTCTCTAAAAGGCTGGCATCTGCTCCCGACCGCGGTGTAATACCGGCAAAGCTGGCAATTACGACCGGCAGCGACATCATGGAACTGGCGAAAATTACCGGAATAACTCCCGCAGTATTCACTTTCAGCGGGATATGGGTGGACTGTCCGCCAGCCACTTTCCTTCCCTGAATTTTCTTTGCATACTGTACCGGAATCTTCCGCTCGCCATCCTGTAAAAATACAATGAAAACAAACATGGCTACAATAATACCGACAATGATAACACCGGCCACAATGGCGTTCGTAATATTGCCGGCGCCTTTAATATAAGTATTATACAGACTAGCCAAATCGCTCGGTATGCGGGCTACAATGTTAACCAACAGGATAATGGAGATACCATTTCCCACACCCTTTTCCGTTATCTGCTCGCCCAGCCACATCATAAATGCTGCGCCGGCTGTCAACGCTGCTACGGCAACAATCATGGAAGTGTAACCGTTCTCAAAAAGATTTTGATTCCGGAAACCGATAATCATCGCTACACCTTCAATAATTGCCAGGACAATGGAAAGATATCTGGTATATTCATTGATCTTTTTACGTCCGTCCTCGCCGTCCTTCTGCATTTCTTCCAGACGGGGAATCGCAATCGTCAAAAGCTGTAAAATAATGGAGGCTGTAATATATGGTGTGATATTCAGGGCAAAGATGGACATTCTGGAGAACGAACCACCCGTCATAACATCCAAGAACCCCAAAGACTGGTTCTGGTTAAATAACTCTTGTATTACCCCGCTGTTTACACCGGGAATCGGAATATTGCAGCCAATCCGGACAATGATCACTCCCACTAATACAAATAGAAGTTTCATTCGGATTTCTTTTGTTTTAAACGCATTTTGAAGGGTTGTTAACATTAAATCACCTCTGCTTTTCCACCTGCAGCCTCAATCTTTTCTGCAGCACTTGCACTGTAAGCATTCACCTTAACTACAAGTTTTTTACTCAATTCTCCATTTCCGAGAATCTTTACACCATCTTTAGGATTGCGGACAATTCCTTTTTCCATCAGGGCGGCTACTGTAACTTCTGCGCCGTCCTCAAAAACATTCAGGCGCTCCACTGCAATCCCCACAATGTTTTTGCTGTTAATGTTTGTAAATCCTCTCTTTGGTAATCTTCTATACAATGGCAACTGACCGCCTTCAAAACCGGGTCTTGGAGCTCCGGAACGAGCTTTCTGCCCCTTATGGCCTTTGCCGGCAGTTTTACCATTTCCTGAACCGTGACCACGGCCTCTCCGGAACGCATTGCTGTGCTTGGAGCCGTCTGCCGGTTTCAATTCTGATAAATTCATTCTCTGCACCTCCTTGCTTAGATTTCCTCAACCTTAACTAAATGTCGTACCTGCTGAACCATTCCTCTTACCGAAGCATTATCCGGCATTTCTACTGTTTTGTTTAACTTTCTAAGGCCAAGAGCTTCTACTGTTTTTCTATGCTTTGGAATTGCTCCTATCGTAGATTTTACCAATGTAATTTTTAACTTATCTGCCATTTCCCTGCACCTCCTAGCCTAATACTTCTTCTACGGAAATACCACGAAGTTTTGCTACTTCTTCCGGAGTTTTCAGCTCCTTCAAGCCTTCCATCGTTGCCAGCACAACATTCTGCTTATTACGGGAGCCTAATGATTTCGTACGGATATTCTTAAATCCGGCTAACTCTAACACCGCGCGGGCAGGTCCGCCTGCGATGATACCGGTACCTTCCGGAGATCTCTTCATCAATACAGAAGCGCTTCCGAATTTACCGATGAAATCATGCGGAATACTTTTATTTTCATCCAAAGGTACTTCAATAAGCTTTTTCATAGCATCTTCTTTTCCCTTGCGGATTGCTTCCGGAATTTCCATCGCCTTCCCTAAACCTGCGCCAACATGGCCGTTTCCGTCACCAACAACGACTAAAGCGGTAAATCTGAAATTACGGCCGCCTTTTACAACCTTGGTAACACGTTTAATTGACACTACTTTATCTTCTAATTCCAACTGATCAGCATCAATGATTTCACGTTTCATGAGTTTTCCTCCTTGCTTAGAATTCCAGACCAGCTTCTCTGGCTGCGTCTGCTAATGCTTTTACTTTTCCCTGATAAATATAACCGCTGCGGTCAAATACAACAGTCTTAATTCCGTTGTCCAATGCCTTTTTGGCAATCACCTCGCCAAGCTTTGCGGCAGCTTCTACGTTATTCGTCTTATCCAAGCCCTCTTTCACATCGCCCTGGAGTGTGGAGGCAGAAACGATTGTATTACCAGCTACATCGTCAATAATCTGAGCATAGATATGATTGTTACTGCGGAACACGGTCAAACGCGGTTTCTCAGGAGTACCGGACAAACGGCTGCGTATTCTTCTGTGTTTGTTTCTGCGAACTTCGCTTCTATTTTTCTTACTAACCATTGCTATTTACTCCTTTCTTACTTTTTACCGGTCTTACCGACTTTACGCCGGATAACTTCATCCACATATTTGATCCCTTTACCCTTATATGGCTCCGGTGCTCTCTTCTCGCGGATTTCAGCAGCATATTGGCCAACCTTTTCTTTATCGATTCCCTTTACGATAATAAGGTTCTGTCCGTCTACTGTAACCTCAATGCCTTCCGGGTCCTCCATCTCAACCGGATGGGAGTAGCCGAGAGAAAGAACTAGTTTTTTCCCCTGCTTGACAGCACGGTAACCAACACCGTTTACTTCCAGTTTCTTTTCATACCCTTCTGTAACACCGATAATCATATTGTAAATCAGTGTACGCGTCAAACCGTGAAGGGACTTCATTTTCTTTAAATCATTCGGGCGGGAAACCTTTACCTCTTCCCCCTCTTTTGTAATGGTCATCTCTACAGGTAATGCTCTGTTGAGCGTACCCTTCGGACCTTTTACCGTCACCTGATTATTTTCTGCAATATCTACAGTTACGCCTGCAGGTATCGCGATAGGCATTCTTCCAATTCGTGACATGCCGGTACCTCCTGTTTTTAATAGAGTTTATTTGTTTCTATATTCCATGCGGCAATAAGACCCTGCCGATGGAATGGTTTCCGAAATGTGTTGTTTTTTACCAGATAAAAGCCAGCACTTCGCCGCCAACATTCTGTTTGCGCGCCTCTTTATCTGTCAGCACGCCTTTATTTGTAGAAATAATGGCAATACCAAGTCCGCCGAGAACTTTTGGCAGTTCCTCTTTGTTTGCATACACGCGAAGACCCGGTTTGGAAATTCTCTTCAGTCCGGAAATGATTTTTTCATTCTTGTCTTTGCCATACTTCATTGTGATATGAATGGATTTGAAACCGTCCACTTCTACCACTTCAAAATTTTTGATATATCCTTCCTTTAAAAGAATCTCAGCAATGGAAATCTTCATTTTGGAAGCAGGAACATCAACTGTATCATGTTTTGCAGTATTTGCATTACGGATTCTTGTAAGCATATCTGCAATAGGATCGCTCATCGTCATCTAAGTTTCCTCCTTACTCAATAATTTGTGATCTTCTACACTTAATTACATCTGGCTTTGCCGGGTCATATTGCCGGCATTCCAAAACTGTTTTTACCAGCTCGCTTTGCGCACGCCGGGAATCTGTCCTTTATATGCCAGCTCACGGAAACAGATTCTGCAGATTCCGTATTTTCTCAGATATCCATGTGGGCGACCACAAATTTTGCAACGGCTGTATTCTCTTGTAGAGAATTTTGCTTTGCGCTGCTGTTTAACCTTCATAGACTTCTTAGCCATGAAATTACCTCCTAACTATTTCTTAAACGGCATACCAAACTGTGCCAAGAGTTCACGTGCTTCTTCATCTGTCTGAGCAGTTGTAACAAAGATAATGTCCATTCCTCTGATCTTGTCAACCTTATCATACTCAATCTCAGGGAAAATCAACTGTTCCTTAATACCAAGGGCGTAGTTTCCTCTTCCGTCAAAAGCATTCGGGTTGACGCCGCGGAAGTCACGCACCCGCGGTAATGCAAGATTAATCAGACGGTCTGCAAATTCATACATTTTATTGCCTCGAAGAGTAACCTTGCATCCGATTGGCTGACCTTCACGAAGTTTGAAATTCGCCACGGATTTCTTCGCTCTTGTAACAACAGCTTTCTGTCCGGAAATAGTTTCCAAATCGCTAATTGCTGTATCTAATACCTTTGAATTGTCTTTTGCTTCGCCAACGCCCATATTGATCACGATCTTTTCGAGCTTTGGTACCTGCATCACATTTTTATACTCAAACTTTTTCATCATTGCATCAACGATCTCGTTCAAATATGTTTCTTTTAATCTAGCCATTTCACAGTACCTCCTCTCTCAATTAATCAATAACAGCGCCTGTTTTTTTGGCATAACGCACTTTATCTTTTCCGTCTTCTTTTTTGAAGCCGATTCTTGTTACTTTGCCGTCAACAACATACATAACATTGGAAACATCAAAGAATGCTTCCTCTTCTACAATACCGCCCTTCGGATTGGACTGGTTTGGTTTTATATGCATTTTTACCTTATTGACGCCTTCCACCTTAACCTTGCCCTTCTTTACATCCAGGACTTTTCCTTCTTTACCTTTATCTACACCGGCAATAACGCGAACGGTATCACCTTTTTTTATTTTTGATGTTGCCACTTAGGGACACCTCCTTATAATACTTCTGGCGCTAAGGAAACAATTTTCATAAATTGTTTATCCCTTAACTCTCTAGCTACCGGTCCGAAAATACGAGTTCCTCTTGGAGTCTTATCATCCTTGATGATAACGGCTGCATTTTCGTCAAAACGAATATAAGAACCGTCGGGACGACGAATTTCTTTCACGGTTCGGACAACAACTGCCCTTACAACATCACCTTTTTTTACAACTCCGCCTGGTGTTGCATCTTTCACCGTAGCAACAATAATGTCGCCAACCGCTGCATATCTTCTAACAGAACCGCCAAGAACACGGATACATAACAATTCTTTCGCTCCGGTGTTATCGGCAACTTTCAGTCTGGTTTCCTGCTGTACCATAACAATACTCCTTTCTTTGAGTTTCGATTATAAGGCAATTCTTATT
The DNA here is from genome assembly GCA_947628225.1 of uncultured Lachnospiraceae bacterium. GTDB lineage: Bacteria > Bacillota > Clostridia > Lachnospirales > Lachnospiraceae > Eubacterium_F. Next base: position 36,650 of record CANQYY010000007.1, on the reverse strand, counting down.
TTGCCTTTTCAATGATTTCTACAAGTCTCCATCTCTTATCTTTTGATAATGGCCTTGTTTCCATAACCTTAACTCTGTCGCCAATATTGCATTCATTTTTCTCATCGTGAGCCTTCAATTTATAGGTTCTTTTTACGATTTTACCATATAATGGATGTTTTACGTTGTCCACTACTGCTACAACGATTGTCTTATCCATTTTATTGCTTACCACTTTACCTGTACGGGTTTTCCTAAGATTTCTCTCCACAACAAAATCCTCCTTTCTTCAGCCTAATTGGCTGCTTTCTTTTCCTGAGTCATTGCTGTCTGAATACGAGCAATGTTTCTTCTGACTTCTTTGATTCTGCTTGTATTATCCAGTTGGTTTGTTGCGTTTTGGAATCTCAAATTAAAAAGTTCCTTTTTAGCAGCTACTAATTCGTCATTTAATTCAGCAAGTGACATCTCTGCTAATCCGTTCATAAATTCCTTAGTTTTCACTGCCCGCACCTCCTTCTAAATCTGCGCGAGAAACAATCTTGCACTTAACCGGCAGCTTATGCATGGCAAGCCGGAGCGCTTCTCTTGCTGTTTCTTCCGGTACACCGGCAATCTCAAACATTACTCTGCCCGGTTTTACCACGGCTACCCAGTACTCCAGAGCACCTTTACCTTTACCCATTCGAGTTTCGGCAGGCGTCTTGGTAACCGGCTTGTCAGGGAAAATCTTGATCCATACCTGACCGCCTCGTTTGGTGTAACGCGTCATGGCAATACGGGCTGCCTCGATCTGATTGGAGCGGATCCAATGCGGCTCGGTAGCCACCAGTCCATACTCGCCATAGGTAATTTTATTTCCACGCAACGCTTTTCCTTTCATGGAGCCGCGAAACTGTTTGCGACGTTTTACTCTCTTCGGCATTAACATTATTTATCGCTCCCTTCCTTTTTTCCGGCTTTGGTTGGAAGTACCTCTCCATGGTAAATCCATGTCTTTACACCAATTTTACCATACGTTGTATTTGCTTCAGCAAAACCATAGTCGATATCCGCGCGAAATGTCTGCAGGGGGATATTTCCCTCGCTGTAAAACTCCGTACGAGCCATATCCGCGCCGCCCAGTCTTCCTGAACAGGACGTCTTAATTCCTTTGACGCCGGCTTTCATTGCCCTGCCCATGCAGGATTTCATGGCGCGGCGGAAAGAAATACGGTTCTCTAACTGCTGTGCAATATTTTCTGCTACTAACTGAGCGTCACTATCCGGTTTTTTCACTTCTTTAATATCTACAAGAACTTTTTTTGTCGAATATTTGGCAAGCTCGCCTTTTAATTTTTCAATCTCGGCTCCGCCCTTACCGATCACTACGCCCGGTTTAGCCGTATAAACTAAGACTTTCACGCGGTCTGCCGTTCTTTCGATCTCAATATTGGAAATTCCTGCGTGATATAATTTTTTCTTTAAAAATTCACGAATTCTATAGTCTTCCGCTAAGTTATCGGAAAAGCTTTTATCATCAGCGTACCATCTGGATTCCCAGTCTTTAATTACGCCAACTCGTAAACCATGTGGATTAACTTTTTGTCCCATCTTAATCTCCTTTCACTATCTTTCATTCAAGATTATTGTAATATGGCACATTCTTTTCTCGATACGGTAAGCCATACCACGCGCTCTTGGTCTGATTCTTTTCATTGTTGTCGCCTTATTAGCAAAGCACTCATCAATATAAAGATTGTCCGGGTTCATGCCATTGTTATTTTCAGCATTCGCAATGGCGGAGTTCAGTAATTTCTTAATTACCGAAGACGCATACCTTGGATTATATTCCAAAATACCAAGTGCTGTCTGCACATCTTTTCCACGGATAGCATCCAATACAAATCCCGCCTTCTGGGCAGAGAGCCTGGCATATGACAGTTTTGCATATGGTCTTGTATCTTTGTTCTGGTTTCTTTCTTTCTTTATTTGTGTTCTATGTCCCTTAGCCACTTTTCAGAAACCTCCTTTCCTACATTCCTACATTTAAAAATATCCTGGTTTCCTGTATCTGCACGGAGTCATCAGCCTTTCTTTTCGTCCTTGCCATGTCCCCGATAAGTTCTGGTTGCTACAAATTCTCCCAGTTTATGACCAACCATGTCCTCAGTGATATATACCGGCACATGTTTTCTTCCGTCATGAACCGCAATAGTATGACCTACGAAACTTGGGAAAATAGTAGAACGACGTGACCAGGTTTTAATTACGGATTTATCTCCGGACTCATTCATGGCGTCTACTTTTTTTAATAAATGCGCATCTGCGAATGGTCCTTTTTTTAATGAACGTGACATGATTCACTGCCTCCTTTATTTACTAACGCCAAACCCTTACTTTGTCAGGGCTTTTCCGTCGCGTCTTCTAATAATCATCTTGTTCGATTGTTTATTTTTCTTTCTCGTCTTATAGCCGAGAGCCGGTTTGCCCCAAGGTGTACATGGTCCCGGACGTCCTACCGGCGCCCTTCCTTCACCACCGCCGTGCGGATGGTCGTTCGGGTTCATAACCGAACCGCGGACAGTCGGGCGAATGCCCATGTGGCGTTTCCGGCCTGCTTTACCGATATTAACAAGATTGTGCTCGGTGTTTCCTACCTGTCCGATGGAAGCGCGGCAGATAATCGGCACCATTCTCATTTCTCCGGACGGCATACGGATAATCGCATATTTTCCTTCCTTTGCCATAAGCTGGGCGCTAACGCCGGCAGCGCGTACTAACTGGCCGCCATGTCCCGGATACATCTCGATGTTATGGATCTGTGTACCTACCGGCATATCCTTCAGCTCCATGCAGTTGCCAACTTTTACTTCTGCGCCGGAGCCATTCATAATTTCCTGTCCCACTTCAAGTCCTACCGGGGCAAGGATATATCTCTTTTCTCCGTCCGCATAGCATACCAGAGCAATGTTTGCCGTTCTGTTCGGGTCGTATTCGATTGTTTTTACAACAGCCGGAATACCGTCTTTATTTCTTTTGAAATCAATGATTCTGTATTTTCTCCTAGAACCGCCGCCGCGATGCCTAACTGTGATTTTTCCCTGGGCGTTGCGTCCTGAGTGCTTTTTTAAAGAAACAGTCAGGGATTTCTCCGGTTTTGATGCGGTAATCTCTGTAAAATCATAACCGGTCATATTTCTTCTAGAAGGTGTATATGGGTTATAGGTTTTAATTCCCATGAGTTACACTCCTTTCCATGTGTTTGGTTAGTGTCCGATTGCGGACATTTTATAATCCTTCAAAAATTTCGATATCTGCGCTATCTCCGGTAAGCTGGACGATGGCTTTTTTCTTTTTCGCCGTTTTTCCCACTACCATGCCGCGTCTGCGCTTCTTACCGGCCAGATTCATAGTATTTACCTTAGATACCCTGGTTCCGGGGAACATCTTTTCCACGGCTTCCTTAATCTGGGTTTTGGTAGCATCCGGGTGTACATAAAAGGTATATTTTTTGTATTCCATGCCAGCCATTGATTTTTCTGTTATAACCGGTTTTGAAATAATGTCATAATATTTTAAATCTGCCATTATGCGTACACCTCCTCGATTGCTTTTACAGCATTCTTCGTAATTACTACGGTATCATATTTTAAAATGTCATATACGCTGATGGAATTGGCATATACTCCTCTTGCCGTCGGAAGATTCCGAACAGAAAGGATTGTATTTGCGGCATCGCCATCCACAACTACCAATGCTTTATTTACTTTCAGGTTGTCTAAAACCTCTTTCATCTTCTTTGTCTTTGGCGCTTCAAAATCCAGAGAATCCATAACAATGAACTTTTTCTCATTCACCTTTGCGGATAATACGGATTTCATTGCCGCTGCTTTTTCTTTCTTATTCATTTTAAATGAATAATCTCTCGGAACCGGCGCAAATACAACACCGCCGCCGGTCCACTGAGGAGCGCGGATGGAACCCTGTCTTGCATGACCTGTTCCTTTCTGCCTCCATGGTTTTCTTCCGCCGCCGCGAACTTCAGAACGCGTCTTCGCTTTCTGTGTTCCCTGACGTTTATTAGCCAGCTGCAGAACAACTGCCATATGAACTAAATGCTCGTTTACCGGAGCGGCAAAGACAGAATCATTAATTTCCATTTTTTCTACTTCTTTGCCTTCCATATTATAAACAGATACGCTTGCCATCTGTGTCTTCCTCCTTTCCGAAAAGTTATGCCTTAACGGATTCTTTAATAATTACTGTTGATTTTTTCGGTCCCGGTACGGCGCCCTTCACTAACAGCAGATTGTTTTCTGCATCAACGCGTACAACTTCAAGGTTCTGGATGGTTACCTGAACTGCACCCATCTGACCGGGCATCTTCTTACCCTTAAATACTTTGCTCGGGTCGGAAGCTGCGCCGTTTGACCCGGCATGTCTATGGAATTTAGAGCCGTGACCCATTGGCCCGCGCGACTGTCCATGGCGTTTGATGGCGCCCTGGAATCCTTTACCCTTTGTCTTTGCGGTAACATCAATTTTATCACCGGCCTCAAAAATATCTGCTTTGATCTCCTGTCCCAATTCATACCCGGCTGCATTATCAAACTTGAATTCCGTGAGGAATCTCTTGTTTTCTACTCCTGCCTTTGCCAGGTGTCCTTTGATTGGTTTGTTCACTAACTTCTCACGAATATCGCCAAATCCTACCTGTACTGCCTCATATCCGTCGTTCTCAACTGTTTTTACCTGAGTAACATAAACCGGACCGGCCTGAAGTACGGTAACCGGTGTTAAAACACCGTCTTCGCTGAAAATCTGTGTCATTCCAACTTTAGTAGCTACAATAGCTTTGTTCATATTCTTTTCCTCCTATTAATTCTACAGCGGATTGTCTTTCATAATCATTAAGAAAAGCGGAAAAACAATCATCCTAGATGGTTACTGTCCCGCCCTGAACCGTAGGCCGCATCATAACCATAGGACGGGGGTACTTATTTTACCCCCTTGCTTCCTATCTATAAATAAACAGGAAACTTATTTCTTACTTCTTACGCATTTTTCATTTTAATGTCAATCGCAACTCCGGCAGGCATTTCCAGTCTGGAAAGAGCGTCTACCGTTTTCTGTGAAGGTGTCAGAACATCAATCAATCTCTTATGGGTTCTCTGCTCAAACTGCTCGCGGGAGTCCTTATATTTGTGTACCGCCCGCAGGATGGTAACCACTTCTTTTTTGGTAGGCAGTGGCACAGGCCCACTCACCTTCGCTCCCGTTTTCTTTACCGTTTCCACTAATTTTGCTGCTGCAAAATCAATCAACTGATGATCATATGCCTTCAATGTGATTCTCATTTTTTGACTTGCCATAAAAATAGCCGCCTCCTTTTCGTACTCTTTTATTCGCAGTACGACAAGTGGTGACTGTACACTCATCCGTGTGTGTCCTATCGGTTCATTATATATACCTCCCGAAAGGGAGGATACTGACACGCACGTTTATCTGCTCCTGGCAGAAGGTATGTTACGGTACAGTGACTTGCCGTCAGGTTTACCGGCCGAAAAATTGCTGATCCTTCGACCTCTTGACATTCGCTCCACGGAAAAACCCGCTAAATGAATAGCGGCAACCTCTCGCTTCCTCGCTATCATGTCACAGCAACGACTAGTATACACCATAATTTCCCACAATGCAAGAGTTTTTTTACAAAATTTTTTAAGCTGCTGTTTCTTCTCTTCCCTTACCTCTCTTCCGGCTGCCATCTTCCGCTGGCGCCGCAGGGCAGTACCAGACCGTTCCGGACGGGAAGCCCGATCTCGTCCGCCTCAACATGTCCGCCAAACCGCCGGGTAAGTTCCCAGTTCATCATATAGGAAAGGACAGCCGGCTGCAATCCTGTCGTATAGGAATTGATCAGGAAAAACAGAGGGTTCTCCGACAGCAGTTTCACGCAGAGCCGGATCAGGGGAAAAATTTTCTCTTCTATTTTCCACACTTCCCCTTTCGGGCCTCTGCCGTAAGAGGGAGGATCCATAATGACAGCGTCGTAACAGTTGCCCCGGCGTATCTCCCTCTCCACGAATTTCACGCAGTCGTCTACAAGATAACGGATGGGCGCATCCGCAAGGCCGGAAGCAGCTGCATTTTCCTTCGCCCATGTGACCATTCCTTTTGAAGCGTCCACATGCGCCACCGAAGCGCCCGCGCCGGCGCAGGCAAGAGTAGCCCCTCCAGTATAGGCAAAAAGGTTCAGCACTTTTATCCGCCGCCCCGCCTGTGAGATCTGTTCCCGCGCCCAGTCCCAGTTCACCGCCTGCTCCGGGAAAAGCCCCGTGTGCTTAAAGTGGAAGGGCTTCAGGTAAAAGCGCAAGCTGCCATAAGAAATTTCCCATTGCTGCGGCAGATCAAAAAACTCCCACTGCCCGCCGCCTTTGCTGCTGCGGTGGTAATGCGCATTTTTCTTTTTCCACTCCGGCGCCTTGCGAGGCGTGTCCCAGATAACCTGGGGATCCGGCCTTACCAGGATATAACTGCCCCAGCGCTCCAGCTTTTCACCGGCTGAAGTATCCAGTACCTCATAGTCCTTCCATCTGTCTGCTATCCACATAATCCCGTCCTCCGTTCCGGATCGTCACGCCGGACATATCCCGGCACCCGCTCACGAATCCGGCTGCTCTCTCAAATATATAAGTTTGCTCTGATATTCACACTCCGCCCCTTCCACTTCCAGCCCGGCCCTCATCAGCACGCTGCCCGGCAATACGGCGTCACGGTCGGAAATCCGATAGGATTTTTCCTCGCCAAGCCCCCTCAGATAAATCCGCTCGCCCGGACTGCTGAGGCGGACGCCCGTGCGTACAAAGGAAACCAAAGCCTCCGACTTATCCTGCGATACGACCATATAACAATCGTAATCCCGCCCCTCAGCCTGAGAGGGAAGGCGGTAATAATCCCCCCGGCTGATCAGCCTGTGATACTTCCGGTAATTCTCTATCTGACCGCGGATTGCCTGACGCTCCTTCGCCGCAATGGCCGTGACATCCAGTTCGTAACCGAAGGTTCCGGCTAATGCCACATCTCCCCGGCTGGCAAAGGGTACGGTGCGCCCCGTGGCATGGTTCGGGCAATCGCTCACATGAGCGCCCATGGTCGAAAGGGGATATACCATAGCCGTCCCCCGCTGAATCCGCAGCCGCTCGATAGCGTCCGTATCGTCGCTGCACCATATCTGAGGGCTGTAATACAACATGCCCGGGTCATAACGCCCGCCTCCGGATGAGCAGTTCTCCAGAAGCAAATCCGGAAAATCCGTCGTCAAACGGTTCTGCAGATCATATACCCCCAGCACATAGCTGTGATATACCCCGCCCTCCGGCACGTTAGTCAGGCACCGGTTCATGTCCCACTTTACATAGGAAATATCCGCGCTCTTTAGCACCCGGCAAATCCGGCGGTATATTTCGTCCCGGACTTCCGGCCGGGAGAAATCCAACACATACTGCCCACGGCCTTTACTCGTGTCGCGTCCTGCCTGCCCGATGATCCAGTCCGGATGTTCCCGGTACAGATCCGAATCCGGCGAAACCATTTCCGGCTCCATCCAGAGCCCGAAAGAAAGACCGCGTTCTTTTACTCCGTCTACCAGCCGTTTTAACCCTCCCGGCAGTTTTTCCTCATTTGCCTCCCAGTCGCCGAGAGAACTCGTATCGTCTTCCCTGTGCCCGAACCATCCATCGTCCATGACCAGCATCTCGATTCCGCACTCTCCCGCCTTCTCCGCTATATCCCAGAGTTTCTCCGTGTTAAAGTCAAAGTAAGTGGCCTCCCAGTTGTTAATCAGCACCGGGCGCTCCTTATCCCGGTACGGACTCCGGATTAAATGTTCTCTGTATAAGGCATGAAACCGTCTGGACATGCCGCCGATTCCCTCGTTTGAAAAGACATGTACCACCTCCGGCGCCACAAAGAGCTCCCCGGCTGCCAGCTTCCAGCGAAACTGGTACGGATGGATTCCCATTACCGCCCGGACATACCCGGACTGGCTCATCTGGGTGCCGGCAAGAAAATTGCCCGAATAGACAAAATTCATCCCATATACGTTTCCCTTTTCCTCGTCGGCGTCCCTGCATGCTACTGCCATAAAGAGGTTCGCCTGATGCGAACTGACGCCCCGGATGGAAGAGATCTCCTGCTCTCCCCAGCCGATGCCGCGGCGGTAGGGCTCCCTCTCTCTCCCCCATGCCCCGTGCAGCGTTATCAGATCATAATCTCCCGGCGGAAACTCCACCTGGCTCGTCAGCGCCCTGGTGAGATAACAGGCGCCGGCTCCCTCGTTTCTTATCCGGACAGATTTGACAATAGCGTCCTCCTCCTCGAAAGCGGAATAGACTAATTCCACCGTAACGGGCAGTTTCCGCTCCCGCAGCCGGATTAGCAGCGTTTCGCCGTCCTCGCCAAACAGGCCCGGAAGTCCCTGTAAGTCCGGCTTTTTTTGAAGAAGTTCATATCCCGCATAGCAAAACTCCAGAGCCTCCTTTCCCTCTCCGGCTTCTATCTCCAAACAGTGTTTGCGGAAGTCGCCGTATCCGGGCATCCCGTATTCCCAGGGAAAAGAATCCTCAAAGTTGATTTTATGGCGGTCGGTCATCGGTTCTCCCAGCAGGTAAGAGAGGTCGTCATAGCGGACGCCTCCGTCCAGCCGGAGTTTTTCCCCATAATACATATGCCCCAGGAAGCCTCCCGGGGCAACACCAATAAGATAAGTAGAATTTTTTGTACTGATCTGAAAATATTTACCGTCGCCGCAGACAAAAACAGCCATTTTCTTCTCCCTTCACATACGGTCTTTTCCATTCGCCCATGCAGACGGCGCCTTACTTACCGCAAAATGTATCCTGAAAGCTTTTTCCAATATCCTTTACCCCTTCTTCCAGAGAATGTGCCATATTGTCTATCTTCTTGTCCAATTCCTTTTCCTTTGCATAACGTCCGGCTTTATCCGCCGCGTTGTTTACTGCGTCCACTGCCTTTCCAAAGCCGTTCATCAGCTTATCCTTATTTAATAATGACATTTGAAAACCTCCTGACTTATCTTTTTTATTCCGTCGTCTGCGACGGATCCTTAACAGTTGATTTCTGCCTTCATGCCAAGCATTTCTTTGTTTTCCACGAGAATCGGCTGAATTACTTCGTCTATAAACTCTTTTACCTGGCTTGGCGCGCGTCCCACATACCGTTTCGGATCCATTGCCTTTTTCAATTCCTCCAGCGTCATCGGGAACGCCTCGTCATTGGCGATCAATTCCAGTAAATTATTATCCAGCCCTTTCTCCTTAACATTCCTTCCCGCTTCCATGGACAGTTCGCGGATCTTTTCATGCAGCTGTTGGCGGTCGCCTCCGGCTTTTACCGCATCCATCATAATATTTTCCGTTGCCATAAAGGGAAGTTCTGACATCAGCCGTTTATTTATTACCTTGTCGTATACCACCAGTCCGTCTGCCACATTCAGGAATAAATCCAAAATGCCGTCCGTCGCAAGGAAAGCTCCCGCTACACTCAGACGTTTGTTGGCGGAATCATCCAGCGTTCTCTCAAACCACTGCGTCGCAGAAGTAATCGCCGGATTTAATGCGTCCGCTATCACATAGCGGGAGAGCGAGGCAATCCGCTCGCTCCGCATCGGATTTCTCTTGTATGCCATGGCAGAAGAACCTATCTGGCTCTTTTCAAAAGGTTCCTCCACTTCTTTTAAATGCTGGAGCAGACGGATGTCATTGGAAAATTTGTGGGCAGTGGCGGCAATGCCCGCAAGCACATTGCATACCCGGGTATCCATCTTTCGGGAATACGTCTGGCCCGATACCGGGAAACAGGCTTCAAATCCCATTTTTTCGGCAATCCGCCTATCCGCCTCTTTACACTTTGATTCATCTCCGTCAAATAATTCCAGAAAACTTGCCTGGGTTCCTGTGGTTCCCTTGGAGCCAAGCAGCTTCATATGGGAAAGGATATGATCCAGATCCTCTAAATCCATAACCAGTTCCTGCATCCAGAGCGTAGCGCGCTTCCCCACTGTGGTAGGCTGCGCAGGCTGAAAATGAGTAAAAGCAAGCGTAGGCAGATCCTTATATTTCATCGCAAACTCCGCCAATGTATTTAAAATATTAACTACCTTGCTCTTAACCAGCTTTAATGCCTCCGTCATAATTATAATATCGGTATTATCGCCTACATAGCACGAGGTAGCCCCGAGATGAATAATGCCGGCGGCCTTTGGGCACTGCTGCCCGTACGCATATACATGGCTCATTACATCATGGCGCACCTCTTTTTCCCTCGCCTTTGCCACATCATAATTAATATCCTCCGCATGGGCTTTTAACTCCGCAATCTGTTCCTCCGTTATGCGGGGATTGCCGTCCGCATCCTTTAAGCCCAGCTCCTGCTCGGTTTCTGCCAGCGCAATCCATAATTTTCTCCATGTCCGGAATTTCATATCCGGTGAAAAAAGAAACTGCATCTCCTTACTTGCATATCTCTCCGATAACGGACTTATATAATTATCTGTATTCATATTCCTCTCCATTCCGGAGCGTCTATGCGACGGGATAATGAGAAATCTGCCAGCGCAATTTCTCATCTGCCGTCCAGACTATTTGCGGCGCTCCGGCGCAAATAGCCATGGCAAACGAGTTTTTCTTTGCCGTTACTTTTCGTATTCTCCCCGGATGTCCTCTTTCGGCGGCTTTACCGGATAATTTCCGGAAAAACAGGCATCGCAGTAACCGTCGTCCCCCTCTATCAGCTCCGGCAGGCGTTCGCCATCCAGATACCCCAGGGAATCCGCCCCAATCAATTTACAAATCTGCTCCACGGTATTGTTGTGGGCAATCAACTGATCACAGCTCGGCACATCCGTCCCGAAATAACAGGGATATAAAAAGGGCGGGGAACTGATCCTCACATGTACCTCACTGGCGCCGGCATCCTTCAGCATTTTTACAATCCGCCCGCTGGTTGTCCCCCGGACAATTGAGTCGTCCACCATGACGACGCGCTTTCCTTTGACAACTTCCCGAAGTACATTTAATTTGATCTGTACACTGGATTCCCTTGCCGATTGCTTGGGCTTAATAAAAGTTCGCCCCACATAGCTGTTTTTCACAAAGGCGGTTCCGTAGGGAATCCCCGCCTGTAAGGCAAAGCCCATGGCGGCAGCATTACCGGAATCCGGCACCCCCACTACAATATCCGCGCTGGCGGGATGCATCTGCGCCAGAATTTTCCCCGCCATAATGCGGGAGTTGTAGACGCTGACGCCGTCTACATAGCTATCCGGTCTGGCAAAATAAATATATTCAAAGATGCACCTTGCCGGCTTTACCGTGCAAAGGCTTTCATCGGAAACAATACCGTTTTTATCCAGCATGACGATCTCTCCCGGTTTTACATCCCGGATAAATTCTGCTCCTACGGCGTCCAGCGCGCAGGTTTCACTGGCAAGCAGATAGCAGTTATCTCTTTTCCCAATCACTAAAGGCCGGAAACCAAACGGATCTCTGGCGCCAATAAGCTTTCGCGGGCTGGAAATCACAAGGGAATAAGCTCCCTTCAGCTTTTTCATGGCATTTTTAACCGCCTGCTCCACGGTTTTTGCCTGCAGCCTTTCCCTGGCAATATGGTAAGCGATAACCTCTGTGTCGATGGTCGTCTGGAAAATAGCGCCCGTATGTTCCAGTTCTTTCCGAAGCTCCGGGGCGTTTACCAGATTCCCGTTATGGGCTAACATCAACGTTCCCTTGACGTAATTCAGTACCAGCGGCTGAATATTCTCCGTATTACTGGCTCCCGCCGTAGAATAGCGGACATGCCCCACGCCGATATTTCCCTTTAATTTTTCGAGTTTCTCGGCATCAAAAACCTCATTTACCAGCCCCATCCCCTTAGAGGCAAGCACCTTTCTTGGCCCTTCTGTGTCACTGACGGCAATGCCGCAGCTCTCCTGTCCTCTGTGCTGCAGGGCAAACAAGCCGTAATATATTGTGGATGCCACATCGCCGCCGTCTAAATCATATATTCCAAATACGCCGCACTCCTCATGCAGGCCGTCAGAACAAAATTCGCTTATGTTTGAATCCATTCTTATTCCTTTCTCTCCTAGCGGGTAAGTCCGATTCTTTTTGCTACTTCATTGTAAGCGTCTTCTACGCCGCCAAGGTCGCGGCGGAAGCGGTCTTTGTCCAGTTTCTCTCTTGTTTTTATATCCCAGAAACGGCAGGTATCCGGCGAAATTTCATCGGCAAGGATAATAGTGCCGTCATCGGTCTTTCCAAATTCAATTTTAAAATCAATCAGCTCAATCCCGCATTCCTCAAAAAATCCCTTGAGAAAATCATTTACCATAAAAGCATATTTTGTTATGGTATCAATATCCTCCTGCGTAGCAATACCGATTGCTTTGGCAAAATAATCATTGATCAGCGGATCGCCCAAATCATCGTCTTTGTAGCTGAATTCCAGGGTAGGACACAAAAGTTTTCTTCCCTCTTCAATGCCCAGCCGCTTTGAAAAACTTCCGGCAGCCGTATTGCGGATGATCACTTCCAACGGTAGGATAGTAACCTTTTTCACCGCCGTTTCACGGTCGCTCAGTTCCTCTATATAATGGGTAGGGACTCCTGCTTTTTCAAGTTTTTGGAACAGGAAATTAGTCATTCGGTTATTAATTACGCCCTTTCCCACGATCGTTCCCTTTTTCTCGCCGTTAAACGCCGTTGCATCGTCTTTGTAGTCGACAATATACACATCCTTCACATCTGTTGCGTATACCTTTTTTGCCTTTCCCTCATAGAGCATTTCTTTCTTTTCCACTTTGTTATCCTCCTTGCCTCGCTGCTGCGAAATGAATCCTTTTCTTTTATTGTTCTAACACAAGAATGCCCCGCAGGATCTTATTCTGTAAAATCCGGCGCACTGCTGTGTTAATTACCTTTTCATCAATCTGCCCCGTCCTCACTGCCTCGATAACCGCCTGATAGCTCTCCGGCAGATTGCCCGGCAGCACCAGCATATCGCATCCCGCCTTTATCGCCTCTGTCACGGCAAAACCGGCAGTGTATTTATTCCTTATGACATTATCATTCAGGGGCGGAGTCATAATAATGCCGTCAAAATCCATCTCTTCCCTCAACAGGCTTGTGACGATGTCGCCGGACATAAATGCCGGGATTTTTTTCATCGTGACCTTATTGACTGATACATTGCTGACCATTACACAGTCCGCTCCCGCCTTTATCCCCTCGGAATAAACAGAAAAATTATTTTTCCGGAGCGCCATAAGGCTATCGCTGTTTTCTAAAATTTCCTCTGTCGTTTCTCCCGGAACATTCCCGATGCCCGGAAAATATTTCAGGGTTACGGCAATGCCGTTTTCCCTCATGCCGGGAACAATGCCCCTCAGCATTTCAGACACCTTGTCTGTTTCTTTGCCAAAACAGCGGAGGGCATACTCCGGATTTATTTCTGATGCCAGATCCGACACGGGCGCCAGGTTCAGATTGATGCCGATGCCGGCCAATTCCCCGGCAATCGTTTTCCCTGTCTGGTACGCCTGCTGTTCGGTCATATTTTTCCCCATCTCGCTCTGGGTAATATATCCGGTGTCTTTTAGCTCCGGCACTTTTGCCGAAAGAGAATGCTCCCCTCCGCCTTCCTCCTCCACAGCAACATAGAGGGCGCCGCCGGATACACTCTCCTTTAGATCCGCCACAAGGTTTTTTGCCTGTTTTATGTTTTTTATATTATTCGCTGAAAGATACACTCCGCCAATATGATATTTTTTTAATGACTGTTTCCCTTTTTTTGTTGCCCGGTATACATTTCCATCCCGGGTTCTGGTATCGTCCAGCTGCAGCATATCCACCAGAAACATCTGCCCCGCTTTTTCCTCCAAAGTCATTTCCCGAACCAGATTCTCTGCTGCGGAAAATGCTTCTTCTTCCGAAGGCAGCGGCCGTTCCGTCGCCTGAATCACACCGTCGGAAACACTATCCGGCGTCAATGTGGCGGGAACTGTCGTCTTCTCCGGCTCCTGCTTGTCCGCTGTCCTCCCGCAGGCACAAAATAATACTCCGGACAATATCACAAGGGCAATCCGCATACCACGCCTCATAAGTTCTTCTTACCCCTTCCGGTATCTCCTTTTTCTTTGTAATACGATTTTTACGCCATCTTGCGCAAAATATATTATACTATATTCTTTCCATACATACAAATAAAATATTTCATATTTTTTTCGTGTTTTTGTGTAAACCGCCCAAGCTGCCCTGCATAGGATAACATTGTAAATGAATATTAGGAGGCTCAACAATGAGTGATTTAAGTGCAACACAGTGTGGCGGAGGATGCTCCGGTAACGAGGGAGGACTTTCCTCCTGTTGGATTATTATCCTCCTTCTGCTCTGCTGCGGCGGCAACAATGGCTGTGGCGGCGGAAACGGCTTCGGGGGAGATTGCAGCTGCATCATCCTGATCCTGTTAATTCTCTGCTGCTGCGGCAATAATGGCTTCGGTGGCGGAAACGGCGGATTTGGCTGCTAATTCACCTGAGTAATATCCTCACAAAAATTCCCTCCTGCACGAAACAGTGCAGGAGGGAATTTTATTTCCAAAAGGGAGATTCCTGCCATTTATATGGGTAAGAGCCGCTCCGGTTTCCAAAATATTTCTCGCGCTCTCTTTCCGGCAGGCACCGGTAACAATCCATATCGATCTCATATATTGTTGTTTCATCCACTACCAGCCCGGCAGAAAAATCCCGTGGTTCTTTTTCTTCCATTTGTCACTCATGCCTCTCTTTTTTCCTTTCTACATTATATGACAAAAATCGAAAGAAGCGCTAATCCATATAAAATTCCTTTATCCTATCAATCCGGGAACTCATTCCCACAAACAAAAGATCCACTACGGTCACCGCCGCCATTGCCTCCACTACCACGACGGCTCTCGGCATAATGACCGGGTCATGCCTTCCCTTAATGCTGACTTCGATTTCCTCTCCTTTTTTATTGACTGTCTTTTGGGGCCGGAAAATAGACGGCGTCGGTTTAAAGGCGGCGCGGATCACAATATCATCCCCATCGCTGATGCCTCCGAGAATGCCTCCGGCAGAATTTGTCCGTTTATGGATTTCCCCGGCAGGAGTCATATAAAACTCATCATTATTTTCCGAACCGCTTTTTTCCGCCGCGGCAAAGCCGGAGCCTATTTCCACTCCCTTGACGGCTCCGATGGAAACCATATTCCCTGCCAGCAAAGCGTCCAGCTTGCCAAAAACCGGCTCTCCTATTCCCGCAGGCATCCCCGTGATAATACATTCAATGACTCCCCCCGCCGAGTCATGTTCCTTCATTTTATTTGACAGATATTCCTCTGCCTCCGCCGAACGCTCCAAATCCGGCATTCTCAACGGGCTCTTCTCAATATTCCCCGGCTGCATCTTTTCCTCGCGGCAGACAAGGTTTCCGATTTGCTTTGTATAAGCCGTTATGCGGATTCCCAACTGCTCCAGTATTTTCATGGCAACTGCCCCGGCTGCCACACGCCCAATGGTTTCCCGTCCCGAGGAACGTCCGCCTCCCCGGTAATCCCGGAACCCGTATTTGGCATCAAAGGTATAGTCTGCATGTCCGGGACGATAGTAACCGGCAATTTCCGAATAGTCCTTTGATTTCTGGGAAGTATTTTCTACCAGCATGGAAATCGGCGTCCCCGTGGTTTTCCCCTCAAATACGCCGGACAAAATCGTTACTTTATCCTCTTCCCTGCGTGGCGTGGCATATTTTGTTTCCCCGGGCTTACGTTTGTCCAAAAAAAACTGTATATCCTCTTCCTTCAACGGCAATCCTGCCGGGCAGCCGTCGACAACAACTCCCACTCCGGCTCCATGGGATTCTCCCCATGTGGAGATTTTAAATCGTTCACCCAATACCGAACCAGCCATTTTCACACTTCCTTTCAAACTTTTAAAATTACTTTGCATTTTCTGCGTTCTATTGTATAATAAATTTAGTATAATTGAAAGGAGATTTTTATGTTTAGTCAGTTTTTTGGAAATTATTTATTAGAAAACCAGAAAATTTCCACCGAGCAATTCTCTTCCTGCATGGAATATATTAAAAAGAACCGTGTAAAACTGGGTTTAATCGCAGAGAATGAAGGACTCCTCTCCCGCCAGCAGGCCAACGAGCTGAATCTGTTACAAATGCAGTCAGATAAACGTTTTGGAGATTTAGCAGTGGAGAAAGGATATTTAACAGAATCGGATGTTGACTACCTGTTGAGCCGTCAGGGAAATCCCTATTTGATTTTTGTACAGGCTCTGGAAGAAAATCAGTGCCTTAGCCGGGAGGAGATTGACGCCTGCCTGGCTTCCTATCAGAAGGATAATGAATACTCCGATACCGTTATGGAGGCGATTCAGGATGGCAATATTGAGCAGCTGCTTCCTGCCTTTGTCGATATTGAGGATACCCGTTACCGGGATTTGATCGGACTGACCTTGCGTAATATCGTTCGTTTTATCAGTTCCTATCTCCGCATTGATAAAGGACGGTTTGTCCCTTCCCTGACCCCCCGTTACGCTGCCTGTCAGCGCACCAACGGCGACTACGATGGTTTCCTCGGCTTTTGCAGTGACGATGATGATATATTGGCGCTCGCCAGCGGCTATGCCAAAGAAAATTTTACTGCCGTAGACGAAGATGCGCTGGATGCCATAGGAGAATTTACAAATTGCGTCAACGGCCTGTATGCGGCAGAATTAAGTTATCAGGAAATCAGCATCGACATGCAGCCGCCGGAACTTCTTTTTGACGCTACAATCAGCAGCGACAGCGATTTTTATGTTCTCCCTGTCTATATTGAGGGGAAAAAATCAAATTTAATTATATATATTGACTCAAAGGAGGGCTAAGCTATGGCAAAAATATTGATTGTAGACGACTCCCGCACCTCCCGCCGCATGTTGAGAAACATTCTTACGGAAAACGGCCATGAGGTCATCGGAGAAGCAGAGAACGGTCAGATTGGGTATGAAAAATTTATTGAGCTGGAGCCGGATATTGTCACATTGGACATTACCATGCCGGTATTGGACGGACTGGGCGCTCTTGAAAAAATAATGACGCTGAATGAGGAAGCCAATGTGATTATGGTAACAGCGGCAGGACAAAAAGAAAAAATGGTAGAGGCAATCAAGCACGGAGCAACTGAATTTATCCAGAAACCATTTGAGCCTGAACAAATATTAAGCGTAATACAAAACGTGCTCTAAAAAAGCGGCGAACTCCCTATCCGCTAAAAAACCCCGGTTTCCGCCGGGGTTTTTCTTTTTCAGACAAAGTATCAAAACTGATTACTGTTGCTTTTTTATTTCTGTTGTAACCTCGCCGGTTTTCAGCCAGCGGTACACAAGACATACTGAGGCGGCGGCTAAAATCGTCAGAATCAGATAAAATACTATCTTCTGCGCCGGATCCGGCACATACTGCCGCAATATGGCATTGGTCAGGCTGATAAAAAGCTGGACAAAAATGGGCACCGCCCATGCGATTTTTTTCATTCCTCCTAAATAATGTTTTCCCATCAGCAGGGCAACTCCCAGATAAATAAGCAGGAGCAGTATAAATTTATAAGCGTCCAAAAGCATGGAGCCTGTCGAAGTAGCAAGAATAGAAGCCCGCAGCTTTTCCTCGCCGGAAAAGACGCCCATATTTATGCGGATCGACTCATACAGGCTCATGCCATAGAAAACCCATATATTCCAGCCCACGCTGCCCAATCCGAAACCGATTCCTATCACCGCCGAGCGGAAAAGAGAATGCTGCTTTTGATTCGTCAAATAGATTCCCCAGTACATCCCCAGCGCTACAAAAATACTGCAGAGCGCAGCGTAGACCACAGCGGATATTATAAAATTATCATTCAAAAGACGGTATACCGCTCCGATATTTGACAAAAAGACAATGAGCATCATATAAATTAACTGCTGCCAAAAAAAGCCTAAAAAGCCATAGCATACCGCTCCTACCATCCCCGTTTCTATTTTGCTGGAGCGGCGGCAGATCAGTATATAGGGAATCACTGCTGCCAAAAGAGGAAGAAGTATGGTCAGCGCCATACCTGTTATTTGTCCTGTTGAAACCATTTTATTTTCCTTTCTTTATTCCTCCAATAAGGAATTGATTAATTGATACCCTGTATCCAAATAATTTCCACTCTTTTTTGCTTCCTTTTCGTTATAATGCCAATTTTTCTTTATTTCCTTTGTGCTGTCGTACAGCATATAAGGAACCGGACTGGACGAATGGGTTCTGGTGGAAATCGGAGTTGGATGATCGGGAAGTACTAACAACCGGTAATCTTCACCGGAAGCATCCATTTTTTCCGTCACACGGGATAAAATCCGGGCGTCAATATTTTCTATCGCTTTTATCTTTCTCTCGACACTTCCCTGATGTCCCATCTCATCCGGGGCCTCAATATGAATATATACAAAATCAAACCCGTCCTCCGTAACTGCCTTTACGGCGGCGTCTGCTTTTCCTTCATAATTGGTTTCCAGCGTCCCGTCGGCGCCCTCTACTTCAATATTCGTCATCCCGGCGCCTACGGCAATTCCCTTCAATAAATCTACCGCCGAGATCATGGCTCCCTTTTTCCCGAATTTTCCCTCAAAGGAATCCAGCACCGGCTTTGTCCCGGCGCCCCAGAACCACAGGGAATTCGCCTTATTCAGTCCTTTTTTTGCCCGTTCCTCATTCAGGGGATGATGATTTAAAATATCGTAGCTTTTTTCCATCATCTCGCGGAGCCGCTTCTCCTGCGGCAGGTATTTGCCTATGCGTTTCCCAAGTATGTCATGGGGCGGCGTCAGCTCTACCACCCGCCCTTTTTTCCAGATAGTACAGTGGCGGTAGCTGGTCCCCAGCCAGAACTGATATTGCCGGTCTTCCAATTCCTTCTTAACTGCTTCTAAAAGGACAGCGGCATCCTCTGTGGAAATTTCACTGCTGCTGTGGTCTATTATCGTCTGCTCCTCATAGGGCGCCTCGTCCTGCGTCAGCGTCACGATATTACAGCGGATCGCAATATCCGTATCCTCCATCGGCACGCCGATACTCAGGGCTTCCAAGGGAGAACGCCCGGTATAATACTTCTCCGGATCATATCCCAATACGGCAAGATTTGCCGTATCGCTCCCCGGCTTCATCCCATCCGGGATTGTCTTTGCCATGCCAATAACAGATTTTTCCGCCAATTTATCCATAACCGGCGTTTTCGCATATTCCAATGGCGTCCGGTTCCCCAATTCTTCGATTGGCTCGTCCGCCATTCCATCACCCAGAACTAAAATATATTTCATGTCTGCCTCCATTCTGTCAGAATCCAACGCGGATTCTTGTAATAAAACTGTCAAAACCGGCAATGGCTTCCCGGAACGCTTTCTCTGTCATCTCGCCGGTGAGGAAACCAAACTCTCCCTCTACGCCGCCGTCTACTTCTTCCCCTTCCGTAAATACCTCTTTTGCCTTTGCTTTCTCTCCGATGCCGATACGGACAAAAAAGCGGTTTTTCATTTCATCCATCGGAGCCACTTCTAATTTTTCATCCTCCCATATTGTCATTACATTTACATTCATATGCTTTACGGCATCTACGACATCGGAAACTACTGCGCTCGCCGTAGCCTCTTTTCCCGCTCCCCTGCCATAAAACATGACATCTCCCAACATATTGCCGGTGACGCAGATAGCATTAAAGACGCCCTTCACGCTATATAACGGATTATCCTCCCTTATCATCTGCGGGGCTACCATCGCATACAGTTTTCCCCCTATCCTCTTACTGGAACCTAAGATTTTAATTGACGCATGAAGCGCCTTCGCATATTGGAAATCCTCTGCCGTGATCTTCGTAATCCCCTCGGTGTAAATGTCCTCATAATCTACCTGCTGTCCATAGGCAAGGGAGGTTAAAATCGCGATTTTCCGGCAGGCGTCATAGCCCTCTACGTCCGCCGTGGGATCCTTCTCCGCATAACCCAGCTGCTGGGCTTCCTTCAGCACCCCGGCAAAATCCGAGCCGTCCTTTTCCATTTTAGTCAGGATATAATTTGTTGTTCCGTTTAAAATACCGTTAATCTGTTCAATCCGGTCCGCCGTCAGGCTCTGGTTCAGCGGACGGATAATGGGAATCCCGCCGCCGACACTGGCTTCAAACAGAAAGTTTGCATTCTTGCTTTTGGCAATATGTACCAGTTCCGCGCCGTAAGCTGCCACCAGTTCTTTATTGGAAGTGCAGACGCTTTTTCCCGATTGCAGCGCCTTTTTTACAAACTCATAAGCCGGTTTTGTCCCTCCCATAGTTTCCACTACGATAGAAATCTCCGGATCCTCTGCAATAATATTATAATCATGCACTACCTTGCTTTGAGCCGGGTCGCCCGGAAAATCCCTCAAATCCAGTATATATTTTACTTCCACTTCCTGTCCGGCGCGTTTGGCAATTAACTTTGCATTGGTGTTTAATACCTTAACTACGCCGGAGCCTACTGTTCCATAACCTAAGACTGCTATTTTAATCATTTTCTTTTTCTTCCTCCACTTTTTCTATCATTTCATGAATAGCGCTCCACTCCTCCTCTGAAAGGAGCTTCGCCGGATTTATCACAATAACCAGATTATTTCCGTTTCTTGCTATATAATCCACATATTCCGTCAGTTGTGATTCCAGTAAGATCGGGAAATTCTGTATATCTTCTCCCGATGCCTGAAAAATCTTCGATATTCCATCTGCCAGGCATGCTACTTTTCCATTTTTTGTGCCGAGGACAAGATATTTGGTATTCTCCGTCACCTCTGCCGGCGGGAGTATCAAATACTGTTTGATATCAATAACCGGAATTATCTCATCCCGGATTGTCACAATCCCTTTCAGACATGCCGGCGCATTCTCTACCGATTCAAGGGGCACATAATTTTCTATCCCCTGCATTCCACTTACTTCAACCCCATATTCTTTCCCGCTCAGGAAAAATGTAACAATTTCCTTCATAGTATCCTCTCCCATTTTCTTAACTGTTGATCCACTTCAGGTAAGCATTCATAAACATATCAATATCCCCATCTAATACGGCGGAAACATTTCCCGTTTCTGCGTTTGTCCGATGATCCTTTACCATCGTATAGGGCTGCATGACATAGGAGCGGATCTGACTGCCCCAGCCAATTTCTTTTACCTCTCCGCGGATGTCGGATTCCTTTTCCAGATTTTCCTGCTCCCGTAAAATCAGAAGCCTCGCCTTCAGCATCTGCATCGCCTTATCTTTATTCATATGCTGCGAACGCTCATTCTGGCACTGGACAACAATCCCGGTGGGAAAATGCGTAATCCGTATTGCCGATGACGTCTTATTGATATGCTGGCCTCCCGCGCCGCTGGAGCGGTATGTGTCTATGCGGATATCCTCCTCCGCAATTTCAATATCAATATCCTGCTCAATATCCGGCATAACGTCACAGGATACAAAGGAGGTCTGCCGTTTTCCCGCTGCGTTAAAAGGAGAAATACGTACCAGACGGTGTACCCCGTGCTCGCTTTTCAAATAGCCGTATACATTTTCTCCGCTTATTTCCAGCGTGACCGATTTCAGTCCTGCCTCCTCGCCGTCTAAAGAATCCAGTACCTTGACGGAAAATCCCCTCTTATCCGCCCATTTCTCATACATACGGCAGAGCATGCTTGCCCAGTCGCAGCTTTCCGTGCCGCCGGCTCCGGCATGCAGGGTCAAAATAGCATTTTCCCCGTCATGTTCGCCGGTTAGCAGAGTGGTAATGCGAAGGCTGTCAAATTCCTGTTGAAATTCCCGGAATTCCTGCTCTACCTCCGGAACCAGACTCGCATCCCCTTCCTCGTTCCCCATTTCTATCAGGGTCATAATATCCTCATAGGAAGCGCTGAGCCTATCCGCCCGCTCTACGACACTCTTTAAATCTTTCACTTCCTTCATGGAAGCGCTGGCCTTTTCCGCATCATCCCAGAAATCCGGTGCCTCCATGTTTTTTTCCAGTTCTTCCAGCCTTAGTTTCTTATCAGCTAAGTTAAAGTGAATCCCTTACTTCCAAAAGTGGTTTTTCAAAACTGCTTAGCTCGATTCGGATATTATCCAGTTCTACCACAAAATCACCACCTGTTTATTTTATTATCACTCCCTGCGGAGTAAAAACCCGCTGTTTTTAAGGGCGCGTTCCCTTTGGCATTCGTTATCTTCCGCAGCAGTATTTATACTTCTTGCCGCTTCCGCACGGACACGGCGCATTCCTGCTGATTTTCTCCGATTTCCTCTGAATCGGGGCATTGGCAGAATCGTCTTTATTCGTGCCGGTAACCTCTGCCACCTGCTCGCGCTCTACCTTCTGCTCTATGCGGACGTGCATGAGCATCTTAACCGTTTCTTCCCGGATCGATTCGGTCATTTCACTGAACATATCATACCCCTGTCTGCGGTATTCAACCACCGGCTCACGCTGTCCGTATGCCTGCAGTCCAATTCCCTCGCGGAGCTGATCCATATCGTCAATGTGATCCATCCAGCGGCTGTCGGTAACTTTTAGTATGATCACACGCTCAATCTCACGAATCTGCTCCGGATCCGGAAATTCCGCCTCCTTGCTCTCATACAGCCGCAGCGCCTCTTCTTTTAAATCCTGAATCAGGCTGCTCTTAGAAATATTGCCGTCCTCTTTCACAGCAGGGCTCACCGGTTCTATCGGGATCATCGGGATCAGAATCTCGTTTAATTCTTCTATATTCCAGTCTGACGCCGGCTGCTCGTCCCCGATCACTGCATTGACATATTTATCAACTAAATCTTCTATCATGCCGATTATGGTATCGCGCATATTATCTCCGTCCAGCACCTTCCTGCGCTCTGCGTAGATAACCTCCCGCTGCTCATTATTAACCTCATCATATTCCAAAAGATTTTTACGGATGCCATAGTTGTTGCTCTCGATTTTTTTCTGGGCGCGCTCAATGGCCTTATTTAACATCTTATGCTGAATCTGTTCTCCCTCCGGCATGCCAAGGGAATTAAACATCTGCATCAGGTTCTGGGAGCCAAACAGACGCATCAGGTCATCTTCCAGTGAAATATAAAATTTGGACTCGCCCGGGTCGCCCTGACGTCCGGAACGCCCGCGCAGCTGATTATCGATTCGTCTGGATTCATGCCGCTCCGTACCAATGATTTTCAGACCGCCAAGCTCCGTCACTCCCTCGCCCAGCTTAATATCCGTACCACGCCCCGCCATGTTGGTGGCAATGGTCACGGCGCCTTTCAGTCCGGCATCTGCTATTATTTCCGCTTCCATTTCATGGAATTTCGCATTTAATACCTTGTGGGCGATCCCCCGTTTCTTCAACATATGGGATAACTCCTCCGAGGCGTCAATGGTAATGGTGCCGACTAACACCGGCTGCCCTTTCTCATGGCTTGCCTCAATATCTTCTACGATCGCATTCAGTTTTTCTCTTTTCGTCTTGTAAACGGCATCGTTATGGTCGATACGCTGTACCGGAAGATTGGTCGGAACTTCTACTACATCCATTCCGTAAATCTCACGGAATTCTTTTTCCTCTGTGAGGGCAGTACCGGTCATACCGCATTTTTTCTTATATTTATTAAAGAAGTTCTGAAATGTGATAGTAGCCAGCGTCTTGCTCTCCCGCTTTACCCTGACATGTTCCTTTGCCTCAATCGCCTGATGTAACCCGTCGGAATAACGGCGTCCCGGCATGATACGTCCGGTAAATTCATCTACGATCAGCACCTGATCATCCTTTACAACATAATCCTTATCCAGATGCATTAAGGCATGGGCGCGCAGGGACAGATTGACGCAATGCTGAATCTCCAGATTTTCCGGATCCGCCAGATTTTCCAAATGGAAAAACCGCTCTACCTTCTTAATTCCCTGTGCCGTCAGGTTTACCGTTTTTTCCTTTTCATTGGCAACATAGTCCCCGGTTTCTTTGTTATCCTCTTTCATCAGGATATCCATTTTGGATAACTCTTTTTCCGTTCCCTTTTTTAACTGGCGCACCAGATTGTCACATGCCTCATAGATCTTAGTGGATTTCCCGCTGGAGCCGGAAATGATAAGAGGCGTCCTCGCCTCATCGATCAGAACGGAATCCACCTCATCCACAATCGCATAATGCAGATCCCGCTGCACTAATTGTTCCTTATATATAACCATATTATCCCGAAGATAATCAAAACCAAGCTCATTATTGGTAGCATAGGTAATATCGCAATTATAGGCTTCCCTTCTCTCGTCATTCCCCATGCTGTTTAGTATGACGCCTACGCTCACGCCGAGAAATTCGTGAATCTGTCCCATCCATTCCGCATCACGCTTTGCCAGATAGTCGTTCACTGTCACAATGTGGACGCCTTTTCCCTCCAGCGCATTCAGATACGCCGGCAGGGTCGCCACCAGTGTTTTTCCTTCACCGGTACGCATTTCGGTAATGCGCCCCTGATGCAAAATCACGCCGCCGATAAGCTGGACGCGAAAATGGCGCAGTCCAATCGTCCTCTTTGACGCTTCCCTTACCACAGCGTATGCCTCCGGCAAAATATCATCCAGCGTTTCTCCCTCTGCCAGTCTTTTTTTAAACTCCGGCGTTTTTGCCTTTAGCTCTTCATCCGAAAGCTTCTCCATCTCAGGCTCTAATGCCTCTATTTTATCTACAATCGGAATCACTCTTTTTACCTCACGCTCACTGTGAGTTCCTATTACTTTACTCAATAATCCCATTTCGTCACACTCCAATTATTTTACAGTTTCTTACATTTTATCAGAAGGGGAAGTATTACCCCAAATTATTTTAACACTAGTTTCCATGGGTTTCAACTAATATTTCACGACAAACTTTCCTATATGGTAAAAAAGGGACACTTTCCCCTGATAGAGAAATGCCCCTTCTGTATTTTATTGTAGGTTTTCCTGTTTCAGAATGCCTGTCCTCTTTTTCTCCTCATTAAAATTCCGGCTCAATAAGACCGTATGTATTTCCCTTTCTCTTGTAGACTACATTTACCTCCTCGGTTTCGGCGTTCCGGAACACGAAGAAGCTGTGTCCTAAAAGCTCCATCTGCACACACGCCTCTTCCGGATCCATCGGCTTCATGGCAAATTTTTTAGAGCGGATAATGTTAATCTCCTCTTCCTCATAGGCATCCTCTTCTATAAAAGCCTTGCTCAACTGAGCTGCATTCTGCTCTTTATCAATAAGTTTATTCTTATATTTGCGAAGCTGCCTTTCAATAACCTCCTCTACCAAATCAATGGATACATACATATCCGTACTGGTTTCCTCTGCCCGAATAATGCTTCCTTTCATCGGGACAGTAACTTCAATCTTCTGACGGTTTTTTTCCGTACTCAGAGTAACGCGTACTTCGGTCGAATCATTGAAATATCTCTCCAATTTTCCTATCTTTTCTTCCACTGCTGAACGTAACCCTTCTGTTATGTCGATGTTTTTTCCGCTAATTACTAAATTCATAATGCTCAGCTCCTTTGCCCATAAGTTTCAAGAAAATTCCAGCGAAATTTTCTCGTAGCTTTATTATACACTAAAACCTATTTTCATTCAATAAAAAGTTAAAATTGTTAAATTGTATGACAATTCCAAAAATTGTCATAGTGCAAAAATTATGCTACAAAAGTCTACTATTTTTGTTGACAATGTTGATAACTTTGTGTATAACTACTAACTATCGAAAAACCGTTTATTTAAATGTGGATAAATCTACAACTTGTCTAAGACTACATTTGTCTGCGTACAACCGTTCGTTTTTAAATTGTATGACACTTTCCAGCCCCCCCGCCGTAAGTCATGCAAATAAAAAATATCCCGCTGTTTGGAAGCTCTCTCTCAAAACAGCGGGATATTTTTTTATCCTAATATTCTTCTTGCGCAGTACGGGGTCCGATAATACATACTGCTGGTAGTAATACCGGTTCTCGGATTGCTTGCGTGAACAACCCGTCCCCCTCCAATACAGAGGGCAACATGATTTACCCTGCCGCCGCTGGCGTAAAAGATTAAGTCGCCGGCTCTTGCACTGGATACTTTTATTTTTTTACCAACCCTCGACTGCTCTCGCGAGGTACGCGGAAGGCTGATACCGAATTTTCTAAATACCGACTGCGTGAATCCGGAGCAGTCTGTACCATGGGTAAGGCTTGTCCCGCCATATACATATGGATTTCCGACAAATTTTAACCCATAGGAGGCAATCGAAGAACCATCCCCGCTTCCCAGCGTGCTTCCGCCGCCGCCATTACTGCTTCCGCCGGAGCTTCCGGCGCTGCCGCCGGAACCGTTACTGGAGCCGCTATCGGAGCTGCCGCTCTTTCCGCCGCCTCCGTTGCTGCTCTTATCCGAGTTCCCTTTCTTTGAACTGCTCTTATGTCCGCCGGAACTATTCTGGTGATTGGAACTGCTCTTATGTCCGGAGGAATTACTCTGGGAATTACTCTGGGAATTGCTCTGGGCAGCCTTTCTCTGCTGTTCTTCCCTTGCCGCCTGCTCCGCCGCTGCCGCGGCTGCTGCCTTTCTCCTCGCCTCTTCCCGCTCCTGTTCAATGGAAACTGCCTTTTTAAACTGAACGGAAATTTTTACATAATCCTTTGATACATAACCCGTGGTATCGCCATCCACACGGATTTTTACCCACTCGCTTTCCTCCCGGACAACCTCATAGCTTTCGTCCTCCGGTATTAATGTCAATACGGTACAATTTGTATTTTTCTCCTCGCGGACTTTCAGAGTTTCTGTCGTGACCGTAGCCCATTTCGTGCCAAAATCATCAATCAGCTTTTCCGCGCTATATCCGATAGCCAGATAATCCTTCATTATGTAACCGCTGACGGAGCCGGATTTAATATATACCCAATCTCCCGCATTTTTTATAATGGTAGCTGCGCTTCCCCGATACAGCTTTCCGATAATTTCCGCATCGGTACTGGGTTTCTTTCTTATATTTACATAGTCTGCGGCAATGGAAATACCCACATTAGCATATTCCGACTTCGGCTTCGGAGTTGCCGTCGCCGTAGGCAGCGCCGTCACCTGCGGAGCATCTCCCGTTACGGCTGTGCCGCTTACGGTCGTAGTCATCCCTCCGTTGGAATTCGCCGGCGTATCACTAAACGCCACGATAGCTTCCGGGTCTGTCTGGCTGGCTCCTGTCTGCAACGTACAATATTGATCCAGCACATAGGACATCCCTGCCAGTTCCGTTTCGGTTCCCATGGTAGTAGAAGTGGAAACCATATATTGACCAAATATGCCAAAAGATAAAACAAGTCCCGCACCGCATATGGTTTTGACCAGTTTTTTATATCGCATATCTTTTCCCTCCGATTATTCACTCATATCCAATGTAAATATTACGAAATTATTAACTATATAATCAAGTATAACAACTATATTTCCATCTGTCAACCCGTGAAACACCTTATTTATTACATATTTCTTCCTTTTACTACCGTATCGCCTTCCAATTTCAAAATATTCTACAAGGATTGACTATTTAGCAATTTCTTCTTTCCATTTCCCTCGCATTATGTTATAATATCTGCAATAATATGGGAGGTGTGCCAATGGATCTTAGTATGGGAATGGATATTGCTGCTTATTCCATTATGCAATCTCAAAACGAGGTAATGAGCGGCGTGGGCATTGAAGTATTAAAAAATGCCATGGATGTACAAAAAATGCAGGGCGCCGAGCTGACGCGGCTGATGGAGCAGTCTGTTAATCCTGCCGTTGGCGGAAATGTGGATATACGTATTTAGAAGGAAAAGAATGCCGGGGTTAATGTCCCGGCATTTTTAATTTTATTCCGTTTTCTGCAAGCTCAATTTTTTTCTCTTTTAACAATCTTCCCACTGCGCGTTTAAAAGCATTCTTGCTTATTTTAAATTCTCTCTTAATAATCTCAGGGGAGGTTTTGTCATGGAAGGGCAAAAAACCGCCGGCATCCTCCAGACGTTTCAGGAGCATCTGCGCATCCAGCCCCATCTGGAATTTTACCTTTTCCTGTAAACTTAGCGTTAATTTCCCATCCCCGGTCACTTCCTTTACCCGGGCTGTTATCTCCTGTCCCGTCTTAAATTCCATAGAGAGCTCATTGTGAGGCAACAGGGCAGAATATTTATCATCCACCGCTACAAACGCCCCAAAGGAATCGGTAATTTCGTATACCCTTCCCCTCACATGGTCATTTTTACGGTAGGGGCTTTCGCAGGAAAGATAATCGTAAACGTGCATCGTAGCGCACAGGCGGCCGCTCTTATCGATATAAAGGGCTGCCAGCACCGTATCCCCGGCTTTCACCCTCCCTATCTGCTCCTTAAAGGGCAGCAGCAAGTCCTTTGCCAGCCCCCAATCCAGAAATGCGCCGATGTTCGTCACTTCAACTACCCTCAGAGGCGCCGTCCCATGCAGCGTTATATAGGGGGTTTCCCTGGTCGCTATCAGCCTGTCCTCCGAATCCTTGTACAGAAAAACTTCCAGCATATCGCCCTTTCTGATCCCCTCCGGCACCTGGTTATTGGGCAGTAAAACCTCTAACTCCGGATAATCGCCGTGGCTTAAATATACCCCGAATTCACTCTCCTTTACCATATGCAATTTTACTTTCTTCCCCAATAGCTCTTTTTCGATATTCATGATGCTCCCCCATTTCTTCCGGTAAATTCGCAGGCAAAATAGGGAGTTTTCTCCTGATCGGTAAATACCACATAATAAAATCCGTTTTCTTCGCCGGAATAAATATACAGCGTGTCCCCCATCTTTGCCGCAAGGCGGAACTCCGCGCGAAGCTCGCTGACTTCATAGTCTACGGGAAGAACATTGACGGCAAGACGGATATACTGTCCATTATTGACATGGTGGTTCGTATCCAGATAATTCTGGCATACCGCTATCTTTTCCCGCAGCACAAGATCTTCGGGAAATTGTACTTTTCGCGGGGAATACTCCATATGATAGGCGGGAGAAACCGGATATGCCTCTATCTCCTCTTTATCTATTTTTGCCGGCCTGCCGGTCGAAGAGTCAAAATAAAACCACTGGGAGTCTGCAAAGGCAAGCACTTCCTTATCCGGTGTTTCCATCAAAAAATTCCGGCATCCAAAAATTCCTTTAAAGCGGTACGGCCATGTATGCACAACAAATTTTTCTCCCATTTTCGGACGGCGTTTCAACACAATATGCCATGAACTTACCAGCCATGCCCGGCTTTTTTCTCTCAGGGCGATAACCGAACGCCCGACATCCTCACTGTGAAACAGGCAGCAATCCTGCATGGCATCTACGACGTTGGAAACGCCTAACAATCCGTCTTTATCAATCCTGCTATAAGAAACACGGTCATTATAACTATACATATTACCTCTTTTCTACGAAATGCTCCGTATCTGTTTTTTATCTGGTAATTATCAGTATACTATTGATTTCCTAAAAAAACTAGTGAATTCTAAGAAATTTTGCGGTATACTTTAAGAAAATAAAGCAGAAAGGTGTGATAGATATGAAAAAAATCATCTCGACGGATAAAGCGCCGGCAGCTATCGGCCCTTATTCACAGGCTGTTGAAGTGAACGGACTTGTCTTTACCTCGGGCGTCATCCCCATTATCCCCTCCACGGGCGAGCTGGCGCAGGGAGGTATTGAAAAACAGGCGGAACAGGCGATTTCAAATCTTGCCGCCCTGATCGAGGCATCCGGCGCCAAGATTGAAAATACCATTAAAACCATGGTTTTTATTAAAAATATGGAGGATTTTGCCACTGTAAATGAAATTTACTCCCGGTATTTTAAGAGCGACTGCCCCGCGCGCTCCTGCGTAGAAGTCGCCAGGCTGCCAAAGGACGTCTTAATTGAAATTGAAGCCATTGTGGCGAAGGAAAAATAAGATACGGATATTTTTTATCCGCGCACATATTTACAAAAAGACGTCCCGGCCGTCCTATGCGGACTGTCGGGACATCTTTTTATTTTCCTATTCTCATCCATTCACGGAATATTTTATATTAATTCTCCTTCGCCGCTTCGATCAGAGCAGTAAAGTTATCTTTAATATTAAAGAGTCCGGTAAACGGAAGCGGTTTTCCTTCTGCTCTCCAGGAGGTAGCGTCATAAATACCCCAGATTGTAACGCTGGTTATGTTTCCTCCGGCTTTCTTGGCAGCGATCAGGGCTTTCATGATGTTTTTCCAATAGGCTGCTTCCTGCTCCTCTGTAGCTCCATCTCTGGTAGCGTCCAGCTCAGTGATCTGGACTTCCATACCCTCCGTGTTGCAGAATTTATTCAGGGCTGCCGTAAACTTATCTACCGAATGATAGGACCCGGTAACACTTAAATGGGACTGCATGCCAACGCCGCTGCAGATTTTATCTCCCGCAGTATTTACGTCATCCTGTGTATTGATCCAGTTATACATCTTTATCATACGGTCTGCCGTATCCTCGCCATAAGTATTGTAATCATTATAGATCAGGGAAATATCCGTCCTCTTATTGGCTGCCAGCGCATCATAGGCAGTCTTAAACGCTAACTTCACATAGGATGGATTCGTAACCATCTTACCGGAAGCAGACGGATCTTCGGTTTCATAAATATCCTCCCAGAAGGTAACCCCATTCGTATTCACTTTGGGATCAGAAGCATTATGGCTGTGGAAGTACTCATTTACCACATCGACCGCATAAACCGCATCGGCATACGGGCTCTTTAAGATATGGTCTAATACCGTCCTTATATACCATTCCAGACGGGAGTTCATGGCTTCTTTCGATGCATTTGTCCATCCGGAAGAAGCTTTATAACCATATTTAAAGAAGAATACCGGCGTCTGCTGGTGCCATACCAGAACGTGGAAACGCATCTTGAGTCCCTGGTCATGGGCTCTTTTTAAAAGAGCGTCTGTTTGTGAAAAATTCAGTTTCGGATAATATACTTTTCCACCTGTTTTAATATTATCCTCCTGCTTCTGATACTCATCCGTTACATAATAACCCAGATTTTTCGCCTCTTCTACCGTAACAAAATTTCTGTCATTATTATCTGACGGTAAAATTGCCTCCGGTTTCATCGCATTTCCCATTGTCACGCTGTTATACTGCGCCTTGATAAAACGCATGGTATTTTCGCCCATCAACTGGTTGTAGTCCACCGCTACGCCCATATATTTAAAGATATCCTTGTAGGTATCATATAGGGACGGAATCGTATAGTCCGGTACATTCCGGGAAATCAGCTTCAAAGAGGTGGAATCCACATACAGGTCGTCGACGGCTGAATTTCCCCCTTCAAAATACAAGCCAAAGTGGGATACATCATCCGGGGTCGTCACCTGATAGGTAACCTGATTCCACTGTCTTGGATCCTTCAGTATATAATCGGCTGCGCAGGCCCAGTTACCACTTTTCGTAGTAATACATTTTACATTGGCATATACTTCTTCTCCGCCTGCCACTGCTTTTGTTTCCGTAGAAAGAATAATCGCAGCGTTATCGGAAGCGGTATCCCCTAATTTTACATAGGTGGAAAACTCATAGGTGGCGCTCGGCTCTACCATTTCCGATAAATCTAAGAGCGCTCCCTGGGCAGGGCTTACGCGGTCGGTAATCTTCAGGCATTTCCCGTCATATCCGTTCTCATCAATGACAGCCGTCGGAGCGGTGCTTGCCGCGCGGGGACCCCATGGCTTTATCTCCCCGTCATTAAAGTCGCAATTCATTACGACAGTGCCAAAATCTTCCTTTGTCACCGTTACGTCGCAGGTAGCCTTTTTACTGCCGATGGCCGCGGTAATGACAGCGGTTCCTTTTTCTACTCCCCTTACCATTCCGCCCTTGACCGTTGCTACCGCCGTGTTGCTCGAGCTCCATACTACCCGGGACGCCTCGGATGCCGGTGTTACGGTGGCATTTAATTGAATCGAAGCATTGTAAGGCACGGTCAGAGTCGTGCGGTCCAGCTTGACGTCAGCGTCTACTAACGGCTTTGTCGTTGCCGTCGTTCCCGGTTTCGCAGTTGTCCCCGGTTTCTTTGTTGCCGGAGCCGGCGTCTTCGACGGCTTTGCCTTCTTTACCGTTACTTTACAGGTCAGCTTGTATGCTTTTTTCTTTCCCTTAACGGTTACCTTTGCCGTTACCTTCGTACTCTTTCCTGCCTTCAGGCCCTTTACGGTAACGCTGGTCTTTTTCTTCTTTGTCAGCTTCGCTACTTTTTTGCTTTTTACCGACCATTTTGTCTTCTTGATCTTCTTTCCTTTAATCGTGATCTTTTTGGTCTTTCCCTTTGTTACGGTTATCTTCTTTTTCTTTAATTTCGGTTTTGAGGCGGCGGCGCTGTCCGGAGCCGTTATCCCAAGCCCGGATACTACAAAGGCCAGCGCCAGTATGCCCGCCATCGCCTTACGAAGTTTCATGCTATACCTCCTTATTTCCCTGGGTTTAAAAAAGGGTGCACACGCGCGCATGCACCCTTCTTTTGTTTTGTCATCTCAAGTAAGATCAGTTTTTCGGTGTGAACTTAGCTTCTTTAAGTATTATATATCCATCGCCTTTGTCCTTTGTGCCTTCACTCAAAAACTGATAAGAAAAACAATCTGCCTTATTTTCACCTGAAGTGAACTTAGTAAGAGTAAAGGATATCTCGCCTGTATCTGGGTCTGGAGTTACATTGTGCACGAACTTGTAATCATATCCATTTCCATAACCACCATTAAACAGGCTTCCTGCTCCTGTATAGTTCACGGTAAATTTTGATTCCTGAGGTTTGGATTTGATGAGCTCACCTGCCTTGGTATACTGCAATAACGTAATCGCTACTGATTTATAATTGGTAATATCAAAGTCTTCCGGGCATCCGTCCAGATCTGTAAAGTTTATATAACCGTGTTTTTCAAGGTGCTTGCTGCTTGAAAGAATAACCGATCCGTCTGATGGCGCTACTGCGCCTTTTTCCAACAGGATCACATCAGAGAATTTCGCTTTTCCTTCCCCTGACCATTGTCCCATGTTAACGCCGAAACGAATCGCCGTAGCCGTTGTATCAAAGGAGTCTGTATCGTAATCAAACTCAAAGCTGGCAACACCGCCGCTCAACGTCGCTGTTGCAAGGTTTTTTTCATTACCCCAGCCACATGCAAGGCCATTTCCTTCGGAAGAAGATGCCGACCAATCAGGATTTGCCTTAAGCACAAATGTCTGACCGAAATTCTTACCGGTTGCTGTTTCATCTCCAGTATAATTAAATCTTACCCCTTGATAATCCGCTGCCGTCTTTCCTTTCGGAAGGGTAAAGTTTACTTCAAAGCCCATATTCCAACCACTGCCAGACATTGTCAGAATATTATTTGCAATTTCAAAGGTTGTGCTATGGCTGGCTCCGCCAAAGGCTCCCTGAGAACTATCCAAAATATTTGCAGCAGTCATGTCCACACGGGCACCCTTTACTACTGAGATTTTCTTTGTGATTGCAGAAAGGCCATCCTCCGAAGATAATTTTAAAGTAAATTCGCCTTCTTTGGCTGCTTTTAAAATCTTACCGTCCGACCCATCCGTAATCGAAGCATTAGCCGTATTTCCTGCCGTTTCAACTGTAATCGTCGGATTTTTACATTCGGCAACCTTATCTCCGTTTGAATTCAAAGTAACTCCGGATACTAATACACCATCCGAAGAAGACAATTCTTCTACGGTATAAACTTCATAGTTCGGATCCATTTCCAGACCAAGTTTAACCGGATTATTGTTATATACTTTAACTTTATAGGCTGCCTTGACATCGGTATCTTTTACCGTTGCCGTAATCGTTGCGTCACCGGCTTTTACAGCAGTAACAAGACCGTTTGCATCGACCTTTGCTGTTGCTTCGCTGTCGGTGCTCCACTCTACTTCTGCCTCTACCTTCTGGCCATTTTTGTTTGTTACTTCAGCAACCAGCTGAAGAGTGTCGTTTTCCAATACATCTGTCTGATTGGATTCCTGCTTAATGGCAATATTTTTAGGCACATCTTTTGATACATATTCGTCGCCTTCATTTTTTACAAAAGTAAAGCTATATACCTTGATTCCCATTGCCGCTGCATTTACCTGAACAGAAATGGCTTTTAAATCATCAAGGGGAGCTCCATGGCTTACTAAGCTGGATAACGGAATCTTCCACGTTCTTTCCTTACTGGAAAAATTGCTGCCTTCATAAGTATCGCCTGTTTTAGCCCAGAAGTTTGTTGCACTTGTAGGATAAACTTTGACACAGGCTTCTGTTGCCTCAGCAGTAGGACCGGAAGCACATTCCATTTTCACTTCCAGATAGTCAAAATCAGAAACATCTACTGTGCGGCCCTGCGGGTCAAGAAGGAATCCTACCACTCCATGATTGTCTTTATCGGAAGAGTCCGGATTCACATAAAATGCTGAGCCTTCTTCTTCATTAAACTCCAAATCAGAGTAATACGTATCTCCAATAGCGTCCCACTGATTGGATGCCAGAGCTTTTACCTCATATCTCGGTCCTTCCGGTACAACTTTATCGCTTGCCGGCTCCTGAGATGTGCCCGGATCTGCACTGGTTCCCGGATCTGCACTGGTTCCCGGACCTGCGCTCGTTCCCGGACCTGCGCTCGTTCCCGGACCTGCGCTCGTTCCCGGACCTGCACTCGTTCCCGGACCTGCACTGGTTCCCGGTTTTGTTGTCGTAGTTATTCCTCCCGGAGCTGCTGTCTTCGTTCCCGTTCCCGGAGCGGTTGTCTTCGTTCCCGGAGCCGGTGTTGTCTTCGACGGCTTTGCCTTCTTTACTGTTACTTTACAGGTCAGCTTGTAAGCTTTCTTCTTTCCCTTAACGGTTACCTTTGCCGTTACCTTTGTGCTTTTTCCTGCCTTCAGTCCCTTTACGGTAACGCTGGTCTTTTTCTTCTTGGACAGCTTAACAATTTTTTTGCTTTTTACCGACCATTTCGTCTTCTTGATGCCTTTGGTGTTTTTGATCTTTAACTTTTTTTTCTTTTTTACCGTAACTGATACTTTCTTGCTCAGTTTCGGCTTTTTCTTTGCCGCATCTGCGCTGCCTGCCGGCACTACCGATACCGTCATGGCTAATGCCATGGCAAGGGCGGTAGCTTTTGCAAGCGTTTTCTTGAGATTCTTTTTCAAAACTCTTACCTCCTATTTAGTATATTTTATTTAATAACACCGGACTGCCCCCTGCTGAAAGCAGCCCGGCAATTATTACATGGATTGTTTTTAGCAGTTCTGCGCTGTTATTTTACTACCGTTGTGCTAGCGGCATCTTCATCGGAAATCAACGGTTCGCCCTTTACCAGTTCCATGGATTTAATGGTTACATTGGAACCGTTTTTGCTGGATTTTATACCGATAGCACACAAGCCGGAAAGTTCTTCCGCCGTCTGCCCCTTAATGGAGAAGTATATTGTCCTTTCTGCTGTCGGTACTGTACTTTCCTTTCCATAACTTTCCGCGCCGGACCAGACATTGCCATCTTTTAATCCTACAAGGGAAAGTTTCTCCGCCAAATCAGAAACTACCTTTACCTTTACATAACGGTACCGGGAGATATCCGTCGCGGACTGTTTCTCGGCATTCAGATAGAATGCGATACCGGAACTCCGGACTGAGTTAGATACAAAGCCAACAAACGGATTTCCCTTCTCATCCTTGTCAAAGGCTGCGGAAGTATATGTCTTATTGTCCGGATTCTTTGTCTGGCTGGTAGCTTCCGCCTCATTTTCAGCAGTCAGCGTTACCGGCAGATAATCCTCCGGCGCTTCTTTTGTGGACAGTGTTATTCCCTTAATTACAAAGTTCTCAAAACCATATCCGCCAATCGGATGTGCCGGAGCCTGGTTTGCTTTCAGAACGATATAGCGGATAGCCCGGAAGTCGCATCCCGCCTTGTCGCTGGTACCGTCATCCGTCAGATCATCCCAGGAATACCACAGAGTTTCTGTCGTCTTGTCTAGCGCATTGTCATTATAAGCGCCGTCCTCCAGACGGGTAGAGCAGCTTCCGTTAAAGAACGGATAGGTGGCGCCTTCGTACTTCTCATACCATTTCTCATCCGTCATATCCAGACCGGAATCATACAGCTCCAGACTGAGCTGTCCGGATGTGGCTCCAACAATTTCCAGCGATTTATACTGGGTAAAGTCAACATCTTCTCCCAAATCGATAACCACCTGCTCGCTGTTCGTCTTCGTATAGCCGATTTTCAGCTCGCCGGTTTCTGCATTGTAGGAGGTTTCCGTATTCGTAAAGGTCTTCGGATTCTTCTTGTCATCCGTTTCGGTTATCTTGCTCAGATCGATCTTTTTATCTTCTTTTGCCGTGCCGGACTCATAGATCTCAATCTCTATGGCTTTCTTTACGGACGGCTTCTCTACGCTGGTTGCCGTAATGGTCACTTTACCGGCGGAAACTCCGGTTACGATACCAGTTTCTTCCCCTACCTTTGCGATCTTTTCATCGCTGGAAGCAAACTTCAGCTTTTTCTGGGTCGTATTAGCCGGTAC